>NZ_WWCS01000039.1 GCF_009857535.1 Duganella margarita | reverse complement strand
GCCGGCCACCTCCGGCCGTGGCGCCGCGCGCACGCCCACCCGCGCCCCGGTTGCCGCAGCGCCTGCGGGCGATGAAGTCGCCGCCGGAGAGGGCGACCGCGCGCGTCGTGGTGCGGCGGGGCCAATGCTTGGCTTGCTGCTGCGCGAGTCGGGCGAGACGTTGATCGACCAGATTGTGCGGTCGGTGGCGGCGCGTATCGACGACCGTTTGCTGCGCGGCGGTGCGCGCATGCCGTCGATCCGGGCGTTTGCGGCCTCGCATAGCGTGTCGGCTTTCACCGTGGTAGCCGCGTACGACAAGCTGGTGGCCACGGGCTATCTGGAGTCGCGCCGCGGCGCCGGCTTTTTCGTCCGCGAGCGGCCGGCGATGGCACTCAATGCGGCCGATCTGGGGACGGGCGGCGGCGCGTTTGGCGGTGCAGGCGCGGGCGCCGCATCGCGCGGCGCGCAATCCGGCTTCGACGCCAAGCCGATCGATGTGGTCTGGCTGGTGCGGAATATGTTCCGCCAGATGCCGCACCAGCAAATGCCCGGCTCCGGCGTGCTGCCGCCGGACTGGCTGGACGGTCCGACCATCGCCAACGCGCTGCGCGCCGTCAGCCGCCAGAACCCGACGCTATTATTAAGCTATGGCGTGCCGCAAGGCTTCCTGCCGTTGCGCCAGCAGTTGCAGCACAAACTGGCCGAACTGGAAATCGCCGCCGCGCCCGAGCAGATTATCACCACCGTCGGCGTCACCCAGGCCCTTGACCTGGTGGCGCGCGAATTCAGCCGCCCCGGCGACACCATCTTCGTTGACGATCCAGCCTGGTTTCTGATGTTTGGCTCCTTCGCCGCGCTGGGCGCCAAGGTAGTCGGCATCCCGCGTCTGGGCGATGGCCCGGACATTGCGCGGCTGGCCGAACTGGCGGCGCTGCACAAGCCCAAGCTGTACATCATCAACTCGGTGCTGCACAACCCCAGTTCCACCTCGCTGTCGGCGGCCAAGGCGTTCCAGGTGCTGCGGCTGGCCGAGGAGCATGACTTCATCATCGTGGAAGACGATATCTACTGCGACCTGCACCCCGGCAGCGCGGTGCAGCCGGCCACGCGGCTGTCGGCGCTGGACCAGTTGCAGCGGGTGATCTACCTGAGCGGCTTCTCCAAGACCATGGCGGCCAACCTGCGGGTTGGATTCATCGCCACCTCGCCGGAGCGCGCCGAGCGCCTGGCCGACCGCAAGATGCTGTCGACGCTGACCACCAGCGACATCGGCGAACGGGTGGTGTATAAAGTGCTGTCCGAAGGCTCCTACCGCAAGCACGCCGACCGCCTGCGCGCGCGGCTGGACGGCCTCCGCGCCAAGACGCTGCGCCAGATGGAGCGGGTCGGCCTGAAGGTGGACGGTTCGCCGTCGGCCGGCATGTTCGTCTGGGCCGATGCCGGCTGCGACACCAATCTGCTGACTGAGCGCGCCATGGCGCACAACCTGCTGCTGGCGCCGGGCAGCCTGTTCTCGCCGAAGCAACTGCCGTCGACCCGCATGCGGCTCAACGTGGCGGCCATGCAGGAGCCGGCCGTGTGGCGTTTCCTTGAACGGGAACTCAGTTGACTATCCGGGGTCTTGAAAAGCCTCTTATAATCCCCATTTTCCTGAAATCTTAACCAAAAGACTATTCCCAACAAAATGGCTAATACCGAAAAACAAACCCTTGGATTCCAGGCCGAAGTGAAACAGCTGCTGCAGCTGATGATTCACTCCCTGTACTCGAACAAAGAGATCTTCCTGCGCGAACTGATCTCCAACGCCTCCGACGCGTCCGACAAGCTGCGTTTTGAAGCGATCAACAACGACGCCCTGTACGGCAATGACCATGAACTGAAGATCAAGGTCTCGTTCGACAAGGCCGCGCGCACCATCACCATCTCCGACAACGGCATCGGCATGAGCCGCGACGAGGCGATCTCGCACCTAGGCACCATCGCCAAGTCGGGCACCAAGGAATTCTTCGGCAAGCTGTCGGGCGACCAGCAGCAGGACGCGGCCCTGATCGGCCAGTTCGGCGTGGGCTTCTATTCGGGCTTCATCGTCGCCGACAAGATCACCGTCGAAACCCGCCGCGCCGGCGCGCCAGCCTCGGAAGGAGTGCGCTGGGAGTCGGAAGGCCAGGGCGACTACTCGGTCGAACAGATCGAAAAAATCGGCCGCGGCACCGACATCATCCTGCACCTGCGTGAAGGCGAGGACGAGCTGCTGTCGTCGTGGAAGATCAAGTCCATCATCCGCAAATACTCGGACCACATCTCGCTGCCGATCGTGATGCAGAAAGAAGAGTGGGACGCCGAGAAGAGCGAAAACGTGGTCAAGGATGAACTGGAAACGGTCAACCAGGCCAGCGCGCTGTGGGCCCGCAGCAAATCCGACATCACGCCGGAGCAGTACGACGAGTTCTATAAACACGTGTCGCACGACTTCGCCGCGCCGCTGACGCACACCCACAACCGGGTGGAAGGCCGCAGCGAATACACCCAGCTGCTGTACATCCCGGCCAAGGCGCCGTTCGACCTGTGGGACCGCAACAAGCGTGGCGGCATCAAGCTGTACGTCAAGCGCGTGTTCATCATGGACGACGCCGAGCAGCTGATGCCGACCTACCTGCGCTTCGTTAAAGGCGTGATCGACTCGGCCGACCTGCCGCTGAACGTCTCGCGCGAGATTTTGCAGGAATCGCGCGACGTCAAGGTGATCCGCGATGGTTCGACCAAGCGCGTGATCGGCATGCTGGAAGAACTGGCCAACGCCGACGAGCAAGAGAAAAAAGACAAGTACCAGACCTTCTGGACCGAATTCGGCCAGGTGCTGAAAGAAGGCATCGGCGAAGACGCGACCAACAAGGACCGTCTGGCCAAGCTGCTGCGCTTTGCTTCGACCGCCAACGACAACGACCAGCAAATCACCTCGCTGGAGCAGTACCTGTCGCGCGTCAAGGAAGGCCAGGACAAGATCTACTACGTCACCGCCGATAACTACATCGCCGCGAAAAACAGCCCGCACCTGGAAATCTTCCGCAAGAAGGGCGTTGAAGTGCTGCTGCTGACCGACCGCGTGGACGAATGGATGCTGTCGTTCCTGACCGAGTTTGAAGGCAAGGAACTGGTGTCGGTGGCCAAAGGCGGCCTGGATCTGGGCGCGCTGGAAGATGAAGCCGAGAAGAAGGAACACGAAGAAACCGAATCGTCGTACAAGGATCTGGTTGGCAAAATGAAGGAAGCGCTGGCCGACAAAGCCAAGGACGTGCGCGTGACCTTCCGCCTGACCGATTCGCCAGCCTGCCTGGTGGCGGACGAGAACGAGCTGTCGGGCAACCTGCTGCGCATGCTGAAGGCCGCCGGCCAGGACGCGCCGGAATCCAAGCCTATCCTGGAGATCAACCCGGATCACCCGCTGGTGCAGCGCCTGAAAAACGAGGACGTAGCCAGCTCCTTCAGCGACTGGTCCAACATCCTGTTCGACCAGGCCTTGCTGGCCGAAGGCGGTTCGCTGAGTGACCCGGCCACCTTCGTCAAGCGCCTGAACGAGCTGCTGCTGGCGAAGTAACCAATCCGGGGTCAGGTCTCACATTTCTACACCAGCTGAGCGCTAATGCTTGCTAGGGCCGAGGCCGTGTAGAATTGGGGGACCTGACCCCGGAGTGATCATGAAGAAATCCGCATTGACGCTGGCCCTGGTGGCCGGCGTTTTTTCCATCCACGCCAGTATGGCGCAACAGGCGCCGCAGTATCCCGCGCTACCGAGTGAAACGCCGGAAGAATTCAAGGCGCCGGTCGATAGCTTCGACTTCGTCCGCCGCACGGTGATGATACCGATGCGCGACGGCGTTAAACTCAATACTGTCCTGCTGCTCCCGCGCAAAGCCCATCACGCGCCGATGCTGTTGACGCGCACGCCGTACAACGCCGCCGACATGACGGCGCACGCGGAAAGCTCGCAGATGGAGTCGGTCCTGCTGGGCTACGACAATATGCCGGACGTGATCGTCAAGGGCGGCTATATCCGCGTGGTGCAGGACGTGCGCGGCAAATACGGCTCCGAGGGCGACTACGTGATGAACCGGCCGATTGCAGGCACACCCTTCAATCCGACCCCGGTCGATCATTCCACCGATACCTGGGACACGCTCGATTGGCTCAGCAAGAATGTGCCGGAGTCGAACGGCAAGGTGGGTATCATCGGCGGTTCGTATGACGGCTATCTGCCGCTGATCGCGCTGGTCAATCCGCATCCGGCGCTGAAGGTGGCGGTGCCGATGAATCCCATGGTGGACGGCTGGCGCGGCGACGACTGGTTCCACAACGGCGCGTTCCGTCAGATTAATCTGTCCTACATCATGGAGCAGGTGGTCACGCGCCGCAACGACGCGCACTGGTTCACCAGCCACTACGACGATTACGATACCTTCATGCGCGCCGGCTCGGCCGGGGAACTGGCACGCCAGCGCGGCGTCGAGCAGAGTGGCTTCTGGCGCAAGCTGGCGGCCCATCCGGCGTATGACGAATTCTGGCAAAGCCAGGCCGTCGATACCCTGCTGGCCAAGCAGCCGGTGACGGTGCCGACGCTGCTGGTGCATAGCCTGTGGGACGCGGAAGACATCTACGGCGCCATCGCCGTCTACAAGGCGATCAAGCCGAACGACAAGGACAACAAGGTGTTCCTGGCCATGGGACCGTGGAACCACGGCGGCCAGGATGGCGACGGCAGCAAGCTGGGACCGATCCGCTTCAACAGCGACACGGGGCTGCACTTCCGCGAAGAGGTGCTGATGCCGTTTCTCGAGCGTTATCTGAAGGACGAGCCGTCGCCGGAAGCGCTGGCCGCCAAGATCGCGCCGGTGACGGCGTTCGAGACCGGCACCAACAAGTGGCGCGCGCTCAATAGCTGGCCGGCCGGTTGCGTCAGCGGCTGCTTTATCGCGCCGGCCACGCTGAAGCTGTCGGTCGACGGCAAGGCGATGCTGACCAATACCGCGCCGGTCACGCTGTCCAAGCCGGCCCACCGGAACGATTACGACGAATATGTGGCCGATCCAGTCAAGCCTGTGCCGTACCGTCAGCGGCCGATTCCACCATACGGCTACGACGAGGCCAAGGGCCAGACCTGGCCGCGCTGGCTGGTGGACGATCAACGCGAGGCCTCCGGCCGCACCGATGTGCTGACCTACACCACCGGCGTGCTGACGGCGCCGGTGAAGATCAGCGGCGAACCGGTGGCGCATCTGCTGGCCTCCACCAGCGGCACGGATGCCGACTGGGTGGTCAAGCTGATCGACGTTTATCCGGACCAGGTGGCGGCGCAGCCGGAGATGGGCGGCTATCAGCTGATGATTTCGGCTGATATCTTCCGTGGCCGCTATCGCGAGAGCCTGTCGACGGCCAAGCCGGTCACCGCCGACAAGGCGCTGCCTTACAACTTTGCGCTGCCGACCGCCAACCACGTATTCCTGCCGGGGCACCGCATCATGGTGCAGATCCAGTCCAGCTGGTTCCCGCTGTACGACCGCAATCCGCAGACCTTCGTGCCGAATATCTTCTACGCGAAGCCGGCGGATTACAGGAAGGCGACCCAGCGCATCTACCACGACAGCTTTATCGAACTGCCGCTGGTCGGCGCCAGCGTCAGGTAACTAGCCCTTGCGACGGCGGCGCGCCAGCAGCAGCATGGCCGGCAGGCCTATGCCCAGCACGGCGAAGCTGCCCGGCTCCGGCACGGCGCTGACAGGCGCCAGCGCCAGGAAGCCGCGAATCTCGCCGGCAGGATAGCTGGTGCTGTGGATGTTGAGGTAGGCCTCGCCGGCATTCAGCCCGGCCAGGAAGGCCGCTTCGGCACCGGCCGTGGTGCCGCCGTTAGCGCTCAGGAAGGCGGGATTCCAGCTGGCCGCCAGCGAGGTGTCGAAGGAATGACTGTAGGCGCCGGTCTTTACGCCCAGCGGGAAGTCGCCGAAGGTCGGCGTCTCGGTAGCGACACCGGCGGTGCCCAGTCCCGGCGCATCGGTACAGCAGTGGATGTGGGCTGCGGTGCTGTCGCCCAGCAGGGCGCTGAAGGCGGCGTTGACCACCAGCACGTGGGTGCCGGCGTCGAACTGCACCGCCGCCGCGCCGATGCCGGTCGAGGTGTTGGGTGGTGCTTCCTTTGGCCCGGTGAGAATGGTGGTATAGGTGGCGGCGCTGGCTGTGCCGGCCGCCGCGGTGGCGGCGCACAGCATTGCTGCCGCCGCCCAGGCGCTGATGCGTTGTTGAGTCATGATGTCCCTCCCAAGTGTTTAGCTTAGAGAAGGCCGCCGCGCCCAAGTTCCGTGGTCAGAGTTCGGTGCGCAGCGCGAACAGTTCGGGGAACAGCACCACGTCCAGCATCTTGCGCAGGTAGCTGACGCCGGCCGTGCCGCCGGTGCCGGTCTTGAAGCCGATGATGCGCTCGACCGTGGTGACATGGCGGAAGCGCCAGAAGCGGAACGCGGTTTCCATGTCCACCAGTTTTTCAGCCAGCTCGTACAGCGCCCAGTAGCGCGTGGTGTCGCCGTAGACCTGCAGCCAGGCCTGCTGCACCGAGGCGTCGGCCACGGTCGGCAGGGTCGGATCGGCGTTCAGGCGTTCGGCGGAAATCGGCAGGCCGTGACGCGCCAGCAGGTGGATTGTTTCGTCGTACAGCGACGGCGTATTCAACGACTCTTCCAGCAGCGGGAATTCCGGCGTGCCGGCGTGGACGTTGAGCAGCGCGGCGTTCTTGTTCCCCAGGATGAATTCAATCTCGCGGTACTGGTAGGACTGGAAGCCGGACGAGGCGCCCAGGTAAGGGCGGATGGCGGTGTATTCGGGCGGCGTCATGGTGGCCAGCACGTCCCAGGCGTGCACCAGCTGGTCCATGATGCGCGCCACGCGGGCCAGCATCTTGAAGGCCGGCGGCAGGTCGCCGGCGCGCAGGTGGACGCGCACGGCGCGCATCTCGTGCAGCATCAGCTTCATCCACAGTTCGCTGGTCTGGTGCTGGACGATGAACAGCATCTCATTATGGTTGGGCGACAGCGGGTGCTGGGCGTGCAGGATTTTTTCCAGGCCCAGGTAGTCGCCGTAGCTCATCTTGTTACTGAAGTCCATTTGCGCGCCATGCCACTCGGCGTCGCCGGCTGGCGCGGTCGCGTGCATCGGGCAGCCGCTGGCGGGTTTGTTTTCGCTCATATGATTGATCTCGTTGTCAGGTGACGGCGTCGCGCTTGGCGTCGACGTTGTAGTCCTGGCGGTCCAGGATGTCGCGCAGGATCTCCACCGCATCCCATACGTCGGCGTAGCTGGTGTACAGCGGCGTAAAGCCGAAGCGCATGATGGCCGGTTCGCGGTAGTCGCCGATGACGCCGCGCGCGATCAGGGCCGACATCACCGCATAGCCGTGCGGATGGGTGAAGCTGACCTGGCTGCCACGGCGCGCGTGCTCGCGCGGCGTCACCAGCGCCAGCGGATGGCTGCCGCAGCGGGCTTCCACCAGTTCGATAAACAGGTCGGTGAGCGCCAGCGACTTGGCGCGGATGGCGGCCATGCTGGTCTGGTGGTGCACATCGAGGCCGCACTCGACCATCGCCAGCGAGACGATCGGCTGGGTGCCGCACAGCGCGCGGCCGATGCCGTCGGTCGGCGTGTAGTGCGGCGCCATGGCGAACGGCGCGGCGTGGCCCCACCAGCCGGACAGCGGCTGCTGGAAGGCGGCCTGGTGTTTCTTTGGCACCCAGATGAACGCCGGCGCGCCGGGGCCGCCGTTCAGGTATTTATAGGTGCAGCCCACGGCCAGGTCGGCGCCGTCGGCGTTCAGGTCGACCGGCACGGCGCCGGCCGAGTGCGCCAGATCCCAGACGATCAGCGCGCCGGCCTCGTGGGCGAGGGCGCTGGCGGCCTGCATGTCATATTGATAACCGGTGCGGTAATTGACATGGGTCAGCATGACGACGGCGGTGTCGGCGCCGATGGCGGCCGGCAGTTCGTCCGGGCTGTCGATCAGTTTGATGCTGTAGCCGCGGTCCAGCCACCTGGTCAGGCCTTCGGCCATGTAGATATCGGTCGGGAAGTTGGCGCGCTCGGTGACGATGACGCGGCGGCCAGTGTCGGCCGGCTGCATCTGCAGGGCGGCGGCCAGCGCCTTGAACAGGTTGACGGAGGTTGTATCCGTGACCACCACTTCACCGTCCAGGCCGCCGATCAGCGGTGCCAGACGGTTGCCGAGGCGCTTGGGCAGGTCGAACCAGCCGGCGCTGTTCCAGCTGCGGATCAGGTCGTGGCCCCATTCCTGGGCGATGACGTGCTGGGCGCGGGCGAGGGCGGCTTTAGGGAGGGCGCCAAGAGAGTTTCCATCCAGATAAATAACGCCTGCAGGCAGGTCGAACTGATCGCGGAGCGGGGCCAGAGCGTCCTGGACATCGCGTTCCAGGCAGTGGTTGCGGGTTGTCATTGGGGTAATTGCTTGAGGAGAAAGTTGAAGTTTAACCCAAAAAGCCGGGGTCAGACCCCCTGCGAGGTCTGACCCCAGGCGCGCCAAACCCGCATGAATACTCGCTTTCCGGGTTTTTTAAATTATTTTCGATTTTTTCAAAAAAACCCTAAAGTTCCCTCAACCCCTGCCGTTACCAGTTTCAAGATGCGCAGAAAACCGTGCATCGCTAATCCGGTAGCAGGGGCGAAAAAATTTAAAAATATTTCGCAAAAACCCTAAAGTTCCTCAAATGGCTGCCGTTACCGGTTTAGATGTAGCAAAAAAGAGTCGCTTTGCCGCTTTATTTTTCGCTTCAAAAAGGGATGTTTTGAAAACTTGTATCCCGCAAGAAACCTACGCCGCAAGGGCGTTGAGACCGATCTGCGCGTGTTTGTAAGACAAACACCGACGGGTCGCACCCGCTATTTCCCGACCTAAAATACGGAGAGTCACCTCTTCTCCGCTTTTTGTTGCTCAAGCAGAATGTATCTCAATGGAAACGCAAACGTGTTCCAACGAGAGAAAAACGCTAGGAGTGGGAAAATGACTGCAAACGATATGATGGCCGAAATTCGCGACGCCAACCTGAGCTACCTGATGCTGGCTCAGCAGATGATCCGCGCCGACAAAGTCACCGCAATCTTCCGTCTCGGCATCGCTGCTGAAATCGCCGACCTGATCGAAGGCATGAGCAATGCGCAGATTCTCAAACTGGCAGGCGGCAATATGATGCTGGCCCGCTTCCGCTTCGACGATAGCGCCATCCTGTCGATGCTGACGAACTACAATAAAGACCGGGTGCTGGCCCAGTCGCACGCCGCCATCCTGATGGCCGGCCAGCCGGTCGAAGAAATCGTTTAATCGTCAGGAGCACAGATCATGGCCGCCAAGAAAAGCGTTGTCACGGAAGCCCAGGAAATCCAGCTGGCCATCGAACTGATCCAGTTGGGCGCCCGCCTGCAACTGCTGGAGTCGGAAGTGTCGCTGTCGCGCGAACGCCTGCTCAAGCTGTACAAGGAGTTGAAGGGCGTGTCGCCACCGAAAGGCATGCTGCCGTTCTCGACCGACTGGTTCCTGACCTGGCAACCGAATATCCATTCCTCGCTGTTCATCAACATCCATAGCTTCCTGGTGACCCACGCCGGTGCGACGGGCGTGGAAGCAGTGATGAAGGCCTACAAGCTGTACCTCGAACAAATGCCGCCGGAGCCGGGCGAAGAGCCGCTGCTGTCGCTGACTCGCGCCTGGACCCTGGTGCGCTTCTTCAGCAGCAAAATGCTGGAAACCGCCCCATGCGGCAAATGCCAGGGCAAATTCGTGGTCAACGCCATGGACCTGCATGGTAGCTACGTTTGCGGCCTGTGCCACATGCCGTCGCGCGCCGGCAAGACCAAAAAAGCCCGTGAAGTCGAGGCGCTGGCTGCCTAAAGTAATGCAATCGCGGGCATAATACGCCCGTGAACTTACCTTCCTTGCAACGCATCGCCCGCGCGCCCGCCGTGCAGGCCATGCTGATCCAGTGCGGCGCCTTGCCGCTCACGCTGGCCATCATTTATGTGATGGCCAGTTTTCGTTTTCCTGTCGATTATCTGACCGTGGCGGTGGTGCAGGGCCTGCTGGCGGCCGCGCTCACCTGGAAGCTGGCGCTGGCGGCCTGGTGGCGCGCGATCCAGCTGCTGTTCCCGCTGGCGGTGCTGAGCGCGCTGGCGCTGAACTTGCCATCCTGGCTGTTCGGCGCGGTGTTTTTGCTGCTGCTGGGCTGGTATTGGTCGACGTTCCGCACCCAGGTGCCGTATTACCCGTCCGGCCCGGCCGTGTGGGATGCGGTGCGGCAGCTGCTGCCGACCGATAGGGCGCCGCGCGTGATCGACATCGGCAGCGGCCTGGGCGGCCTGACCCTGTACCTGGCGCGGGTGCGGCCGGACGCCGAGGCCGCCGGCATCGAGCTGGCGCCGCTGCCATGGCTGGTCAGCTGGCTGCGGGCCCGGCTCGGCGGCAGCCGCGCCCGCTTCCTGCGGGGCGACTACGAAAGTCTGGATTTTAGCCAGTTCGACATGGTATTTGCTTATCTGTCACCGGCCGCGATGTCCGGATTGTGGCGCAAGGCGGCCGCTGAAATGTGTCCTGGTTCGATGCTTGTGAGCTATGAATTTGTCATTGAGGAAAGAACACCGGATAGCATCATTAGAGCCACACAGAGCGAAATTCCCCTCTATATATGGTACTTTTAAGCATCATTTGACGTTATTCACTTGCCCGCCCCCCCTTAGTCAGGCTATTGTAGTTCTATATGTAAATTATTGAAAAACCGGCCCACTTCGTCACAATTCGGCCGGTTTTCGCTCTGGGGAGTCAGGACACTTGTTAGTCATCATCGGATATGTAGTGGTCATCGTCGGCGTGTTCGGCGGCTATGCAGCCAACGGCGGCCACATGGCCGCGCTGCTCCAGCCGCTGGAACTGGTCATGATTGGCGGCGGTGCGCTGGGCGCCTTCCTGGTCGGCAACAACGGCAAGACCATCAAGGCCACCATGGGCGCCTTGCCGACGCTGCTCAAGGGCTCGCGCTACACCAAGGATCTCTATATGGAGCTGATGTCCTTGCTGTTCGACGTGTTGTCCAAGGTGCGCAAGGAAGGCCTGATGTCGATCGAAGGCGATATCGACAGCCCGGAGCAAAGTCCGCTGTTCAGCAAGTACCCGAGCGTGCTGGAAGACCATCACATCGTCGAATTCATGACCGATTACCTGCGCCTGATGGTGTCCGGGAATATGGATGCGTTCCAGATCGAGAATCTGATGGACATCGAGATCGAGACCCACCACCACGAAGGCGCCGCGCCGTCGCACGCCATCGCCAAGCTGGGCGACGGCCTGCCGGCGTTCGGTATCGTGGCGGCGGTGATGGGGGTGGTGCACACGATGGAATCGGTGGGCTTGCCACCAGCCGAGCTGGGCATCCTGATCGCGCACGCGCTGGTCGGCACCTTCCTCGGGATTCTGCTGGCCTACGGCTTCGTCGGTCCGCTGGCCAGCCTGCTGGAACAGAAGCTGGAAGAGTCGACCAAAATGTATCAGTGCGTGAAAGTCACGCTGTTGGCCAGCCTGAACGGTTACGCGCCGGCGCTGGCGGTGGAATTCGGTCGCAAGGTGCTGTACTCGACCGAGCGCCCGAGCTTCAACGAGCTGGAAGACCATATCAAGAAATCGAAGTCGAAGTAAGCCATGCCGCGCACTATCACTCGTTTAAGGATGAATCATGGCTGAAGAGGGCTTGCGGCCGATTATCGTCAAGCGCATCAAGAAGGGCGGCGGCGGTCACCACGGCGGCGCCTGGAAGATTGCGTACGCCGACTTCGTGACGGCGATGATGGCCTTCTTCCTGCTGATGTGGCTGCTCGGTTCGACCACCAAGGGCGACCTCAACGGCATTTCCGAATACTTCAAGACGCCGCTGAAGGTGGCGATGTCGGGCGGCTCGGGCAGCGGCGACAGTTCGTCGGTGATCAAGGGCGGCGGCAAGGACCTGACCCGCACCGACGGCCAGGTCAAGGCCAGCGACGACCCGCAGGTCAAGAAGACCTATAACCTGACGGCCGCCAAGGCGGCGCTGGAAGCGGAAGAAAACCAGCGCCTGAAGGCGCTCAAGGAACGTATCGAGAACAAGATTGAGGCCAACCCGCTGCTGAAAAAATACAAGGACCAGCTGCTGCTCGACATCACCAGCGAAGGCTTGCGGATCCAGGTCGTCGACGAGCAGAACCGGCCGATGTTCGCGCTGGCCAAGGCCGAGCTGCAACCGTACACCAAGGACATCCTGCACGAGATCGGCTTCGTGCTGAACGACGTGCCCAATCGCATCAGCCTGTCCGGCCACACCGATTCGACGCCGTATATGAGCGACGCCGGCTACAGCAACTGGGAATTGTCGGCCGACCGCGCCAACGCCTCGCGCCGCGAGCTGATCGTCGGCGGCATGCAGGACTCCAAGGTCTTGCGCGTGGTGGGGCTGGCCTCGGCCATCAACCTCGACAAGGCCGACCCGTTCAATCCGATCAACCGCCGCATCAGCATTGTGGTCATGAACCGCAAGGCCGAGGACAATGTGCTGCGCGATGGCCGCAAGATCGAGGTCGGCGACGCCGAGGATGCTGCCGAGATCGCCCCTGCAGCGGCGGCCCAGGGCAGGCCGTCCGGCCCGCCGGTCCGCAAATAAGCCAGTAGAAGTAAACAGAAGTAAACGAGACTGTTATGACGAGAAAAAAAATTCTGGGGTCCCACGTCAAGCGCCTGCTGTCCGGCGTGGCTGACCACGGTCGCCGGCATCTGACCGAAGTCGAGACCGACCTCATCCAGACCGGCCTGCTGCTGGAGGAAGCGATTGAAAAGCTGTCCTACAACTTCATGGCGATCCATAAGACAGTGGAGGCCGAGCAGGCCACCATCCAGCTGCTGCTGGACGGCGGCACCGCGACCGCCGAGCAGCGCGCCCAGCTGGAGGCGCTGCAAGGCCAGGTCGGCGGCTATGTGAACGCCGCCATCACCAGCCTGCAATTCCAGGACATGACCAGCCAGCTGCTGGACCGCACGCTGAAGCGCGTGACCGGCTTGCGCGAGTTCCTCGGCACGCTGGGCGCCCATGGCGACGAGATGCTGCCCGAGAGCGACAACGAACAGATCGTCGAGCTGCTGGGCAAGGTCAGCATGGCGCTGGCGATACAGAGTTTGGAATTGCGCAGCGTGTTGCGCAAAGCAGTCAGTCAGCAACACCTGGAGAGCGGCGACATCGAGCTGTTCTAACAACTATATAACGTGATTTACAAGAGAGAATAAGATGGCCAAGACTATACTTGCAGTTGATGATTCCAGCTCCCTGCGCCAGATGGTGGCGTTCAGCCTGAAGGCGGCCGGCTACCAGGTGGTGGAAGCGGTAGACGGCCAGGAAGGCCTGGAAAAAGCCAGGCTGCAGAACGTCGACCTGGTGCTGACCGACCAGAACATGCCGCGCATGGACGGCCTGCAACTGATCAAGCTGCTGCGCGAGCTGCCGAGCTACGCCAAGACCCCGATTCTGATGCTGACCACCGAATCGTCCGACGAGATGAAGGCCAAGGGCCGCGCCGCCGGCGCCAATGGCTGGCTGGTCAAACCTTTCGATCCGCAGCGGCTGATCGAAGTTGTCAAAAAGGTCATCGGCTGATAAGGCGCGTCATGATGCGAAGCGAACGTAACGGAGTATCCCCATGACCATCGATATAAGCCAGTTTTATCAGGTCTTTTTCGATGAGGCGGAGGAACTGCTTGCTGAAATGGAGCGGCTGCTGCTGGCCGTCGATCTGGACGCCCCCGATGCCGAAGATCTGAACGCGATCTTCCGCACCGCCCATTCGGTCAAGGGCGGCGCCTCCACGTTTGGCGTGACCGACATGAGCGAAATCACGCACGTGCTGGAAACGTTGCTGGACCGCATCCGCAAAGGCGAGATGGCCTTGACCAGCGAACACGTGGACGCCTTCCTGGCCGCCAAGGACATCCTCAAGATGCAGCTGGACGGTCACCGTCTGGGCAGCGCCGTCGATCAGGACGCGGTCGGCAATGTGCGCATGATGCTGCAATCGCTGGCGCAGGACGTGCCGGTGGTGGCGCTGGCGCCGGTGGCGCCGGCCTACAATGCAAGTGAAACCAAGGTGGTCGATCACAGCGGCGGGCGCCGCTACCGCCTGGAACTGCCGGCCATGCCGCACCGCGAAGTGCAGGCGCTGGGCGAGGAGCTGGGCCTGATGGGCCACGTCTCGATCACGCCGCTGGACAAGGACCGCAACGCCATGCTGGTCACCACGCATGAGAGCCTGGACGACATCATCGCCATCTGCTCGTTCGTGCTCAATCCAGACGAGATGGTGGTCACCGAACTGCCGGCGCTGGACGACGCGCAGGCGGCAAAAGAACGCGCCGCGCGCAACCAGGTCGAGGCGGATCTCGGCTACGGGTTCTTCGACACCACCGAACTCAAGCCGGCCGCCGCCGGCGAGGGCTATGGCTTCTTCCAGCCGCTCGACGAAATCCGCGCCAACGCCGCCGCCGGCAGCGAGGACGCGCAGGGCTACGGCTTCTTCCAGCCGGTCGAACAGATCCGCGCCGCCGCCGGCATCGTGATCGACACGCCGCCGGAAGAAGAAAAGAAAGTCGTCAAGAAGGAAGAGAAGGAAAAAGAGAAGGCGCCCGCGCACGCCGGCGCCGAGTCGGCCTCGATCCGGGTGTCGATCGAGAAGGTCGACCAGCTGATCAACCTGGTCGGCGAGCTGGTCATCACGCAGGCGATGATCGAGCAGCGCGTCGACACGCTGGACCCAATGGTGCACGAGCGCCTGCTCAACAGCGTCGGCCAGCTGACCCGCAACACCCGCGACCTGCAGGAAGCGGTGATGTCGATCCGCATGATGCCGATGGATTTCGTGTTCTCGCGCTTCCCGCGCATGGTGCGCGACCTGGCGCACAAGCTGGGCAAGAAGGTCGACTTCATCACCAACGGCGCCGCCACCGAACTGGACAAGGGCCTGATCGAGCGCATCGTCGATCCGCTGACGCACCTGGTGCGCAATTCGATCGACCACGGCATCGAAATGCCGGAAGTGCGGCGCGCCGGCGGCAAGAGCGATGCCGGCCGCCTGTTCCTGTCGGCCTCGCACCAGGGTGGCAACATCATCATCGAGGTGTCGGATGACGGCGGCGGCTTGAACCGCGAGCGCATCCTGGCCAAGGCCGAACAGAACGGTTTGCCGGTGACCGAGAACATGAGCGACGCCGAAGTCTGGCAGCTGATCTTCGCGCCCGGCTTCTCGACCGCCGACGTGGTGACCGACGTGTCGGGCCGCGGGGTCGGCATGGACGTGGTCAAGCGCAACATCACCGCCATGGGCGGCGTGGTCGACATCCGCTCGGCCAAGGGCTTCGGCACCACCATCTCGATTTCGCTGCCGCTGACGCTGGCGATCCTGGACGGCATGTCGATCCGCGTCGGCGACGAGATTTACATCCTGCCGCTGGGCTTTGTGATCGAATCGCTGCAGCCGGTGCCGGAAGACGTCAAGGAAATCAGTGGCAAGGGCCGCGTCATCAAGGTGCGCGGCGAGTACCTGCCGCTGGTGCCGCTGCACCAGATGTTCGACATTGCGCCGCGCTTCACTGACCCGTGCCAGGGCATCGTCATCATCGTCGAGACCGACGGCCGCAAGGCCGGCCTGTTCGTCGACGACCTGGTCGGCCAGCAGCAGGTGGTGGTCAAGAATCTGGAATCGAATTACCGCAAAGTAGCCGGCATTTCCGGCGCGACCATCCTGGGCGACGGCGGCGTATCGCTGATCCTGGATGTGGCCGCGCTGATACGCTCGTCGCGCCAGTTGGCCGACGAATCGATTTTTTCTTCATAGGGGGCCATCATGGCAGAGATCCAATCCAACGTCGCACAGGCCAACGAGATCGCCGGCCACGAATACCTGGCTTTCAAGCTGGGCACGGAAGAGTACGGCATCGACATCCTGAAGGTGCAGGAAATCCGCGGCTACGAAGCGGTGACCCGCATCGCCAACGCGCCGGAGTTCATCAAGGGCGTGATCAATCTGCGCGGCATCATCATCCCGGTGGTGGACATGCGCATCAAGTTCAACCTCGGCGACCCGGTGTATGACCAGTTCACCGTGGTCATCATCCTCAACATCAACGGCCGCATCGTCGGCATGGTGGTGGACTCGGTGTCGGACGTGACCACGCTGACGCCGGAACAAGTCAAGCCGGCGCCGGAAATGGGCACCGCCTTCAGCACCGACTACATGATCGGCCTCGGCACCATCGACGAGCGCATGCTGATCCTGGTCAATATCGACAAGCTGATGTCCAGCCCGGAAATGGGCTTGATGGACCAGCTGGCGGCGGCGTAAGCCGTTCCGCCCCGCCGGCGCCTCAACCCCGCGCCGGCTCTTGCAGCACACGGACGTGTCCCAAAAAGAAGGACGCGCCGCACCACCACATAGAGCACAGAAAAGGGGAGTACCACCATGAATTTACGCGACTTCAAAATCGGCGCACGGTTGCGCATCGGTTTCGGCATTATTTTGCTGATCCTGGTGGCCATTGTGCTGATGACCAACTACCTGAACTACAGCAACAAGAGCAAGCTGACCAGAGGGTTGGAGACGGCGACGGCCAAGAACCTGCAGGCTGACGTGATGAAGAGCGCGATGCTGGAAACCGGTATCGCCATGCGTAACATCGGCCTGCAATCGGACGTCAGTCTGATGCAGAAGGAAGAGCAGAAAGTGAAAGACCAGCGCGCCCGTTACGAGAAGGCGCTGGCCGATCTGAAGGCGCTGGGCCTGAACGACAGCGAGAAAAAGGTGCTGGCCGACATCAGCGTGCTGGACGCCGACACCAGCACCGCCTTCAAGGAAGCCATCGGCCAGATTCTGGCGTTTAACAGCGAAGGCGGCGCCAAGGTGATTTCCGGCCGCATCGATCCGCTGAATACGCAGACGCTGGTGCAGATCAACAAGCTGGTCGCCATGCAGCGCGCCAACGCCGAGGAAGTGATGGACAGCTCGGTCACCGCCGACCGCGGCCTGATGGTGGTGCTGTTCGTGCTGGGCGGCGTGGCGGTGGCGCTGGGCGTGGTGTGCGCGACGATTATTACCCGTTCGATCACGGTGCCATTGTCGGGCGCGGTGGAAGTGGCGCAGAAAGTGGCCAGCGGCGAGCTGACCTCCAACGTGCAGGTGTCCGGCCAGGATGAGACCAGCGAACTGCTGCAGGCGCTCAAGGACATGAACGAGAGCCTGGCCAAGACCGTCGGCGATGTACGCACGGGCACCGAACTGATCTCGACCGCGTCGCAGGAGATCGCCTCCGGCAATGCCGACCTGTCGGCCCGCACCGAATCGCAGGCCAGCTCGCTGGAAGAGACGGCGTCGTCGATGGAAGAGCTGACCTCGACCGTCAAGCAGAATGCCGACAACGCGCGCCAGGCCAACCAGCTGGCCGTCTCGGCGTCGTCGGTGGCGGAGAAGGGCGGCACCGTGGTGTCGCAGGTGGTGCAGACCATGGGTTCGATCACCGAGTCGTCGCGCAAGATCGCCGACATTATTTCGGTGATTGACGGCATCGCCTTCCAGACCAACATTTTGGCGCTGAACGCGGCGGTGGAAGCGGCCCGCGCCGGTGAGCAGGGCCGCGGCTTTGCGGTGGTGGCGTCGGAAGTGCGCAACCTGGCGCAGCGCTCGGCCGGTGCGGCCAAGGAAATCAAGGAACTGATCACCGATTCGGTCGACAAGGTCGATGCCGGCAGCAAGCTGGTGGACGAGGCCGGCCAGACCATGGACCTGATCGTGACGTCGATCCGCCAGGTGGCCGACATCATGGGCGAGATTACCGCCGCCACCCAGGAGCAGAGCAACGGCATCGAGGAAGTCAATCAGGCGATTTCGCAGATGGACGAGATGACGCAGCAGAATGCGGCCCTGGTGGAAGAGGCGGCAGCGGCGGCGGAAAGCATGCAGGAGCAGGCCGAGTTGCTGTCGCAGGCGGTCAGCATCTTCAAGCTGTCGCACGACACGGCGGTGCGCCGGGCGCCGGCGCCGGCGCCGCAGCGTGCCGTGGTCAAGCCGGCCGCCGCGCCGAAACGGCCAGCCATTGCCGCTGCCGCATCG
>NZ_WWCS01000038.1 GCF_009857535.1 Duganella margarita | reverse complement strand
ATCAAACTCTTTAGTTTAATCTCTGTTTGTGACCACTGCTGGTCACTGGTTCGCTCTTCTCAAAAATACTGACAGTATTTCTACTGAATATTTCTTTGTTGAGCATTTAATGCTTTTTGTTGCAGCACCAAATGCCCACACTTATCGACTGTAAATTTTTAAAGATCGTTGTCTTGTATTGCTAGCTGAGGAAGCGTTTTGTTCATCAGCCAAGAAGGAAGAGTATGAAGCATTTTCAGCATTTCGTCAACCTTCTTTTTTTCTCACTCAACGCTGCATTTGCATGTGTTGTTTCGTGAGGGACAGAATCATAACAAGGGCCAGCCAGTCTGGCAAGGGTAGAATACGAAATTCTTCGATTCATATGCTGCCTCATGTCCATCTCCCCTACTCATAACGAAGCACTCGCCGCCCAACTCGATCGCGCTATTAATAACAAGACCAAGCCGCTGGGCAGCCTGGGCGTGCTGGAGGCGCTGGCCAGGCAGATCGGCCTGATCCAGAACACCCGCGACATCGCACTGACCAAGCCTTCCATACTAGTGTTCGCCGCCGACCACGGCGTGGTAGCCGAAGGCATCTCCGCCTACCCGCAGGACGTGACCTGGCAGATGGTCGAAAACTTCCTGGCACGCGGCGCCGCCATTAATGTCTTCGCGGCGCAGAACCACTGCGAGCTGCGCGTCATCGACGCCGGCGTCAATCACGACTTCGGCCCGCGCGACGGCCTGACCGACCGCAAGCTGGCGCACGGCACCCGCAACTTCGCCCACGAACCGGCCATGAGCCGCGACCTGTGCCAGACCGCGCTGGCGGCCGGCATGGCGCTGGCCTCGGAACTGGAAGGCAATGTGGTCGGCTTCGGCGAAATGGGCATAGGTAACACCACCGCTGCCGCCGCGCTGATGCACAAGCTGACCGGCATCCCGGTGGCGCAATGCGTCGGCGCCGGCACTGGCCTGTCGGCCGACGGCATCCTGCATAAACAACGCGTGATCGAGGCGGCCGTCGCCAGGCATGCGCACGCCACCGAGGCGCTGGACGTGCTGGCCACTTTCGGCGGACTGGAAATCGCCATGATGGCCGGCGCCATGCTGAAGGCGGCGGAACTGCGCAAGATCCTGCTGATCGACGGCTTTATCGTCACCAGCGCGCTGCTGGTCGCCGCCCGCATGCATCCGGCGATCCTGGACTACTGCGTGTTCGCCCACTGCTCGGACGAAAACGGCCACAAACAAATGCTGGATGCGCTGGGCGCCAGGCCGCTGCTCAATCTCGGCCTGCGCCTTGGCGAAGGCACCGGCTGCGCGCTGGCGCTGCCGCTGCTGCACGCCGCCGTCAACTTCCTGAACCAGATGGCCACCTTCGAGTCGGCCCAGGTCAGCGAAAAGTCCGAGTAAGGCCGGCACACAGCATGCACCAGCTACGCCTGTTCTTCACCGCGCTGCAGTTCTTCACCCGCCTGCCGATTCCACGCTGGGTGGGTTTCGATCCTGCGTGGCTGAACCAGGCCTCGCGCTACTTCCCGCTGGTGGGCGTGCTGGTGGCGCTGATCGCCGGGGCGGCCTACGCGCTGGCCGCCTGTTTCCTGCCGGCGCCGGTGGCCGTGGTGATCTCCACCGCAGTCGGCATCTACACCACCGGCGCGTTCCACGAAGACGGCTTTGCCGATATGTGCGACGGCTTCGGAGGCGGCATGACGCCGGAGCGCGTGCTGGAGATCATGAAGGATTCGCGCATCGGCGCGTATGGCGCCATCGGCACCATCTGCATGCTGGGCCTCAAGCTGGTGACGCTGTCCCTGCTGCCGCCGCTGGCCGCCATCGGCGCGCTGCTGGTGGCGCATCCGCTTTCGCGCTTGATGGCGACCTCGCTGATCTGGCGTCTCGACTACGCGCGCGCCGAAGGCAAGGCCAAGCCGCTGGCGCAAAAAATGCGCGGCAGCGAATTCCTGATCGCCGCCATCACGGCCATCGTACCGGCGCTGGTAGTCATTGAGTTGCGCTGGCTGCCGCCGGCCGCGCTGGTCAGCGGCGTGATCGTCGCCGCCATCGCCGCCTGGTGGCTGGCGCGCAAATGCGTGCGCCGCATCGGCGGCTATACGGGCGACTGCCTCGGCGCGGTCCAGCAAGTCACTGAAGTTATGTTCTACCTGTGCGCGCTGGCCAGCTTCCAGCATGGCGCCCTGCCGGTATGAAGTTGATACTGGTCCGCCACCCGAAGCCGCTGGTGGCGCCGGGCGTCTGCTACGGCAGCACCGACCTCGCCATCGCGCCCGGCCAGCTGGAACAGACACTGGCCGCACTCCATCTGCCCGCCGGCCTCCCTATCTACTCTAGTCCCCTGCGCCGCTGCGCCGAACTGGCCGTGCGCCTGACGCCAGCGCCGCTCTATGACAGCCGCCTGGTGGAGATGCACTTCGGCGCCTGGGAGATGCAGCCGTGGGACAGCATCCCGCGCGCCGACATCGACGCCTGGGCCGCCGACATGGTCCACTACCATCCAGGCGGCGGCGAAAGCGTGCTGCAGATGGCCGAACGCATCGGCGCCTTCTATATAGACGTGCAGCGCCAGCACGCTCAGGCCATCGTCATCTGCCACGCCGGCGCCATGCGTTTGCTGACCGCCTGCCACGCCGGACTGCCGCCTGCGGCGATGGCGCTGCAAGCCGCGCAAGCCGCCCATCAAATCCCTTACGGCGCCATGTTGACCCTGAACCCCGTATAATGTGCGGGTTTTGGTGCTCGCGTGCCTGTCCAGGCGCGCAGTTAAACGGGAAACACGAAGCGATACAAAAACGCTAACGTGTGCTGCCCCCGCAACGGTAAACAAGTGTCGCAATCTGTGTTCAGCGCGACAAACCTCCTCCAGCAACCACTGTGCCACGGCATGGGAAGGTGAGGCGGTGCCACTTGCCAGCCCGGATACCGGCCAAACCAGGTGGAAGCGACGCCAATGCCGCGCTTCTGTTCACAATTGGCCCACGGGGACGTAGGCCAGTTGGCATTAATAGAAAAATATCATGACCCTTCGTATTTCCCGTCCTGCGACCCTGACGTCGCTGGCATTCGCCATGGCCGCCTGCCATGCGCACGCTGAACCAGTCACCGCCACCGATGCCGTCGTCGTCACCGCCACCCGCACGCCACAGCCGCTGGCCAACGTTATCAGCGACACCATCACCATCGGCCCTGAGCAGATCGCCCAAGCCGGCGCCGGCTCCATCATCGATCTGCTGAAACGCCAGCGCGGCATCGAGATCGCCCGTAACGGCGGCGCCGGCACCGCGTCCAGCGTCTACATCCGCGGCGCCAACAGCAACCAGAATATCGTGCTGGTCGACGGCGTGCGCATCGGTTCCTCGACCACCGGCGCCGCCAACTGGAGCGCGATTCCGCTGACCGCCATCGACCATATCGAAATCGTCTACGGCCCATTGAGCTCCCTGTACGGCGCCGACGCCATCGGCGGCGTGATCCAGATCTTCACCAAGAAGGGCCAGGGCGCGCCGGCACTGACGGCCTTCGCCGGCTACGGCAGCGACAAGACGCGCGAAGCCGACGCCACGCTGTCCGGCGCCACCGGCGGTGAGCACAGCTTCAACTACGCCATCAGCGCAGGCAAAGAAAAGTCGGACGGCTTCTCGGCCACCCGCCCTGGCACCACCTCGTACAACGCGGACCGCGACGGCTACGACAAGGAAAACGCCTCCGGCCAGTTCGGCGTGCAGATCGCACCTGGCTATGAAGCCGGCGCGCTGTTCTTGCACAGCAAACTGGAATCGCAGTACGACAGCGGCGCTTCCGCCTACGATGTGCGCAGCAAGGCCGAACTGGAAACCGCCGCCGTGTACGGCAAGGCCAAGTTCCTGCCGAACGTAGACACCCTGCTGCAATACGCGGAAAGCCAGGACAAGGGCCAGAACTGGAGCAGCGCCGCCGCAGCCGGTTACTCGCGCATCGACACCAAGCAGACCGACATCACACTGCAAAACGATGTGCGCATCGGCGCCGACGTGCTGCAAGTGCTGTACGACCACCGCAAGGAAGAAGTCTCGACCAACGGCGACACTGCGCTGAACCGCGACCGCACTACCAACTCGTGGGCCGCTTCGTACAACGCGCGCCGTGGCGCCAACCTGCTGAACGCCAGCATCCGCCGCGACAATTCGGTGTATGGCTCGAAGAACACCGGCTCGATCGGCTACGGCTACGACATCACCTCGCAGCTGCGCGCCACCGCCAGCTACGGCACCAGCTTCCGCGCGCCGACCTACAACGAGTTGTATTACTCGGGCTACGGCAATCCGGCCAACAAGCCGGAACAAGGCAAGAATGCGGAACTCGGCCTGCGCTGGGACGATGGCGTCAATGCGCTCAGCGCCAGCTACTACCATAACCGCCTGACCGATCTGCTGGTCAGCACCACGCCATGTCCTTATGCCGGCTACAAATCCAGCTGCGTTTACAACGTCAATGAGGCGCTGCTGGAAGGCGTGACCATCGCCGGCGCCACGCGCGTGGCGGGTGTCAACCTGGCCGCCAACCTCGACCTGCAAGATCCAAAGGACGAGACCAGCGGCAAGCGTCTGGCGCGTCGCGCCAAAAAGCACGGCAACGTGACTGCCGACTACAGCATCGGCGCGCTGAAGACCGGCGTGGAACTGGAGTTCTCCGGCGACCGCTATGATGACGCGGCCAACAAGAATCGCCTCGGCGGCTACGGCCTGGTGAATCTGTACGCTACCTACAGTTTCACGCGTGACTGGTCGGCGCTGGTCCGCTGGAACAACATCGGCGACAAGCAGTATGACCTGGCGCGCTTCTACGCCACGCCGGGTTCCAAGGTGTTTGCCGGACTGCGTTACGGCTACAAATAATGGTGTAACCTGCCGGGGTTGCATTCCCGCCCCGGCAGTTCTTTTTGAAAGCAGTGCATGCATTCTTTCTCCCGCAATCTGCAACAGCGCGCCGTCATCACCATGGCCGGCTTGCTGCTGTTCGCGTTTGCCGGCCTGATTTTCTCAGGCATGACCGGTTCGGTCCCTATTCCGCTTTCCGATATTCCCGCAGCGCTCAATGAGCTGCTGCATGGCCAGACCGCGTCGCTCGCGGCCACCCTGCTCGACCTGCGCCTCAGCCGCGCGGTGTCCGCGTTCGTTACCGGCGCCGCGCTGTCGCTGGCCGGCGCGATGATGCAGGCGCTGTTGCGCAACCCGCTGGCGGATCCCTATGTCCTTGGCTTGTCTGCCGGCGCCTCTGTCGGCGCGCTGGCCGCGCTGCTGTTCATGTGCGCCGCCTGGATGGTGGATGCCGCCGCATTCGGCGGCGCCGTCGCCGTCTCCATGATGCTGTACGTGCTGGCCCGGCGCGACCTGCGCGGCGGTACGGCGGCGGAAGGCGGCACCGCCCTGCTGCTGCTGACCGGCGCGATTTTGTCCTCCGCCTGCATGGCGTTGGTGACGCTGATGCTGTCCATCGCGCCGGAGAGCCGCCTGCGCGGCATGGTGTTCTGGATCATCGGCGATTTGTCCGGCACGCAGATGCGATGGATGCCGTGGGTGGTGCTGATCGCCGCGCTGGCCTTCGCCCTGCGCAACGCGCGCGCCATGAACGTGATGGCGCTGCACGCGGAAGCCGCCGCCACGCTGGGCATCCGCGTCGGCGCGCTGCGCAAAGGCCTGTTCTTCGTCTCCGGCCTGCTAACCGCGAGCGCCGTCACCAGCGCCGGCAGCATCGGCTTCGTCGGTCTGATCGTGCCGCACGCCTGCCGCTTCGCGGTCGGTCCCGATCACCGCATCCTGATCCCGGCCGCCACCATTGGCGGCGGCACCTTCCTGATGCTGGCCGATACGCTGGCCCGCACCGCCATCGCGCCGCAGCAGTTGCCGGTGGGCGTGGTGACGGCGCTGATCGGCGCGCCGGTGTTCCTGTACCAACTGCACCGCCTACGCAAATGATGATCAGCACCCACCAACTTTCACTGAGCGCCGGCCAGCGCCAGCTGGTCAAGGATCTCGACTGGCAGGTGCACGAAGGCGAATGCTGGAGCATCATCGGCCGCAATGGCGCCGGCAAGAGCACCTTGATGCGCGCGCTGGCGGGACTGCGGCCGCCGGAAGCCGGCCACGTTTCGCTGAGCGGCCGCCCGCTGGCCGAATGGCCGCTGGAGGAACTGGCGCGTCAGCGCGCCTTCCTGGCGCAGAGCCGCAGCGACGCCTTTTCCTACAGCGTGATCGAAACCGTGCTGTCGGCGCGCCATCCGTATCACGGCAACCGCTACTGGGAAGACAGCGACGATCACGCCATCGCCATCAGGTCGCTGGAAGCGATGGAAGTGGCAGAGTTGCAGTCGCGCGATGTGCGCACGCTGTCCGGCGGCGAACGTCAGCGGGTGGCGATTGCCGCCATGCTGGCGCAGGATACGCCACTGCTGCTGCTCGACGAACCGGCCAACGCGCTCGATCTGGCGCATCAGGTCAGCGTGATGAACATCCTGGCGCGCCTGTGCCGCGAGCAGGGCAAGACCGCCGTCATGATCGGCCATGACCTGACGCTGGCGCACAGCGTTTCAACCCACGCGCTGCTGCTGAAGGGCGACGGCCGCTGGCTGGCCGGCACCCGAGAAGACGTGATGCAGGCCGACCTGCTAGGCGATTATCTCGGCCACCCTATCGAAGCTATCCAGCACGGCAAGCGCACTATATTTATTCCAAAAGAGGACACCCTATGAGCGACGACATCAACGAACGCCATCGCGTGCGCATGGAACGCAAGAAAGCGATTATCGACGCCAAGATCGCTGCCGCCGACAAACAGATCGGCATCATCATCGTCAACACCGGCAACGGCAAGGGCAAGAGCTCCAGCGCCTTCGGCATGGCCATCCGCGCCATGGGCCACGGCATGAAAGTCGGCGTGGTGCAGTTCATCAAAGGCGCTTTGCAGACCGGCGAGGAGCGCTTCCTGCGCCGCTTCCCCGAGGAGATCAGTTTCCACGCCATGGGCGAAGGCTACACCTGGGAGACGCAGAACCGCGAACGCGATATCGCCAAGGCGCAGCTGGCGTGGGAACAGGCGAAACTGTTCCTGGCCGATCCCGAAATCGGCCTGGTGGTGTTCGATGAACTGAACATCGCCCTCAAATACAAATACCTGGACGTGGACACCGTCATCAACGACCTGCTGGCGCGCCCAGCGCTGCAGCACGTGGTGATCACCGGGCGTGGCGCGCCGCCGGAATTGATCGAGATCGCCGACACCGTCACCGAAATGGATGTGGTGAAGCACGCCTTCAAGGCGGGCATCGGGGCGCAGGCAGGGACCGAATGGTAAAGGCGCTGCTGATTGCCGCCGTCTCGTCGGGACAAGGCAAGACTACCGTCACTGCCGCGCTGGCGCGCAAGCTGGTCCGGTTGGGCAAGCGCGTGCGCGTGTTCAAATGCGGGCCGGATTTCATCGACCCGATGCTGCTGGAACGCGCCAGCGGCGCGCCGGTGCGTTCGCTCGACCTGTGGATGGTTGGCCAGGAACTGTGCAGCCAGCAGCTGTCGCAAGCCGCCGCCGAGGCGGACGTGATCCTGATCGAAGGCGTCATGGGGCTGTACGATGGCACGCCCTCTTCCGCCGACCTGGCGCGCGCGTTCGGCGTGCCGGTGATGGCGGTGATCGATGCCGGCTCGATGGCGCAAACCGCTGGCGCGCTGGTGCACGGGCTGCGCGACTACGGTCCGGTGGAGATGGCCGGCGTGATCGCCAACCGCATCGCCAGCGAAGGCCACGCCAGGATGGTGGCCACCTCGCTGCGCGATATTCCGCTGTTTGCCACGCTGCCGAAACAAACCCGCTCGCTGCCGGAGCGTCATCTGGGTCTGGTGTTGCCGGGTGAAGTCAGCGATATCGACCAGCTGCTCGACGACCTGGCCGACCAGCTGGCGTTTGACGAAGCCGCGTGGAACCAGCTGCGCGACGTGGACATCGCCCCGGCGCCGGCCGCCGAAGCGCTGCCCGCAGCGCTGGCCGGCAAAACCGTCGCCATCGCGCGTGATGCGGCTTTCATGTTCCTGTATCCAGCCAATGTCGACATGCTGCGCGCGCTCGGCGCGACGCTGACCTTCTTCTCGCCGCTGACCAATGAGCCGGTGCCGGCGCAAGCCGATGCGGTTTACCTGCCCGGCGGTTACCCGGAGCTGCATGCGGAGCAGCTGTCGCAGGCCGCCGCGTGGCAGACATCGATCCGCGCCGCCCATGCATCCGGCACGCCAATCGTCGCCGAATGCGGCGGCATGATGGCGCTGGCCGATACGCTGGCCGACCAAGCCGGCGCAGTGTGGACGATGGCCGGCCTGCTGCCCGGCGCTGTGGCAATGCAGCCACGTTTGGCCGGTCTCGGGTCGCAAGGCTTGCCGACGCCACAGGGCGTCCTGCGCGGCCACACTTTTCACTACTCCAAACTGGAGACCAAAGTGGCGCCGGCGGCGTACACTGTCAAACATCCCTCCGCTATACAGGGCGAAGCCTGGTATCGCGTTGGTTCGCTGACGGCTTCGTATTTCCACGCCTATTTCCCATCCAATCCGGCGGCAGTCGCCGCCTTGTTCTTGAGGAGTGAGACATGACACGTACACTGGTTCTGGGCGGCGCGCGCTCGGGCAAAAGCGCCTACGCAGAGCGCCTGGCCGCCGAATCGGGCAAGGAAGTGGTTTACATCGCCACCGCCACCGCAGGCGATAGCGAAATGGCGTCGCGCATCGCGCATCACCGCGCCGGCCGTCCCGCCGAATGGATCACCGTCGAAGAGCCGCTGGCACTCGGCAACCAGCTGCTGCGCTGGTCCTCGCCGGAACGGCTGATCATGGTGGATTGCCTGACGCTCTGGCTCAGCAACCTGCTGTTCAGCGGCGGCCAGCAATATCCGGATGTCGGCGAGATCGCGCTGCCCGCCCTGTTCCACGAACAGCAGGACATGCTGGCCAGCGCGCTGACCAAATGCGCCAGCGACGTGGTGCTGGTGTCGAACGAAGTTGGCCTGGGCATCATGCCGATGGGCGCGGTGTCGCGCTGCTTCATGGATGAACAGGGACGTCTGAACCAGTCGGTTGCCGCTATCTGCGACCGCGCGGTGTTTGTCGCCGCCGGCCTGCCGCTGGTCTTAAAAGGATAACTGTGCTGAGTGGATTGAGTTTTTCCACCATCGCGTTGTTGATGGTGGTGGGCGTGCTACTGGATTTATGGTGGGGCGAAGTGCGCCGCTGGCATCCGCTGGTCGGTTTCGGCAATTGGGCGATCGCGCTGGAGCGGCGTCTGAACAAAAACGACCATCGCTTCGCGCGCGGCGTGCTGGCCTGGATGCTGGCCGTGCTGCCATTAACCGCACTGGCCGCGCTGCTGGTGTGGGCGATGGCCCTGCCGCTGGCGCAAGCCGCCGCTCACGTCCTGATGCTCTACTTCTGCCTCGGCATGCGCAGCCTGCGCGACCATAACCTGCCGATCGCCGACGCGCTGGCGCAGCACGACCTGCCGAACGCGCGCCGTCTCACCTCCTACATCGTCAGCCGCGATACCACCAGCGCCAGCGAAATGGAACTGACCAAGGCCAGCGCCGAATCGCTGCTGGAGAACGGTAACGATGCGGTGTTCGGCACGCTGTTCTGGTTTATCGTCGCCGGTGGTCCGGGTGCGGTGCTGTTCCGCATGGCGAATACGCTGGATGCGATGTGGGGCTATCGCACGCCGCGCTTCCTGAAATTCGGCTGCGCCGCCGCGCGCATCGACGACGCACTCAATTACATGCCGGCGCGATTAACGGCGCTTTCTTATGTGCTGCTGGCGCCCGGCCTGCAAGGCAAGCGCCGCGCATGGCAGTGCTGGCGCGCGCAAGCGCCGACCTGGGATAGCCCGAACGCCGGCCCGGTGATGTCCAGCGGCGCCGGCGCGCTGGGCGTGCAGTTGGGCGGCGCGGCGATTTATCACGGCGAACTCGAACATCGTCCGACGCTGGGCGACGGTCCGCCCGCAGTCGGCGCGGACATCAACCGCGCCTGGCAACTGGTGGCGCGTACAACGGCGCTGTGGCTGGCCATCGCCTGCACGGCTGCGGTATTGATGGAGTACGCGCATGCTTGAACACGGCGGCAATCTGCGCGACGCCGCGAAGCGCTTCGGCCACGATGACTGGGTCGATCTGTCGACCGGCATCAATCCGCGCTGGTATCCTGCGCCGCAGGTAGCCGGCAATGCGTGGCACCGGTTGCCGGAGCCTGATCCGGCGCTGCTCGCAGCAGCGCAAGCTTTCTACGGCGCGCCGCAGATGCTGCCGGTGGCCGGCACGCAGGCGGCGATACAGGCGCTGCCTCGCCTGCGCGCGCCATCGCGCGTTGCAGTCAGCGCGCCATCCTACGCCGAGCATGCGCACCACTGGGCCAGGCACGGACACACGATGACGCTGACACCGTACGACGAACTGCCGGCGGCCATCGCGCAGCATGACGTAGTGGTCGTCGTCAATCCGAACAATCCCACCGGTGCGGTAGTGCCGGCAGCGCAGTTGCTGGAATGGGCCGGCCAGTTGGCAGCGCGTGGCGGCTGGCTGGTGGTGGACGAAGCATTTGGCGATACGGCGCAGGAAATCAGCGTGGCGGCGCACACTGCGCAGCCAGGGCTGATCGTGCTGCGCTCCGTGGGCAAGTTCTTCGGCCTGGCCGGCATCCGGCTCGGCTTCGTCGCCGCGCATGCGGATCTGCTGAGCGACCTGGCCGACCTGCTGGGCCCATGGACCATCAGCGGCCCGGCGCAGCAGATCGCCCATGCGGCGCTGAGCGACAACGCATGGCAGGCAGCCACCCGCGAAAAGCTGCACGCCAACGGCGAACGCCTGCGCGCGCTGCTGGCCGCACATGGCATCCAGTCCAGCGGCACGCCGCTATTCCAGTGGTGGGCCGAAGCGCAGCCGGAAGCGTTCTGGCAGCACATGGCGGAACGCGGCATCTGGGTACGACTCTTCACACACGCGGCACGCGGCATCCGCCTCGGCCTGCCGCCGGACGAAGCAGGCTGGCAGCGCCTGCACGCAGCACTCAACGAATGGAGCAAACGATGAACACCAAACCGATCACGCAGCGCAGCGCAGCCTCGCTGGCAATGCGCATTGCCGCCGCCGCGCTGCTTGCCGCGACTGTGGCTGTAGCGGTCACCGCATCAGCATCAGCATCCGCTGCCCCGATCACCGTGCGCGACGACGACGGCAACGTCGTCACGCTGCAAAAGCCTGCGCAGCGCGTGATCGCCATGGCGCCGCATGTGACGGAACTGCTGTTCGCGGCCGGCGCGGGCGACAAGATCGTCGGCGCCGTCACCTACAGCGACTATCCCGAAGCCGCCAAGAAAATCCCCCGTGTCGGCGACAACCGCCTGATCGACATGGAGCGCGTAGCCGCCATGAAGCCGGACCTGATCGTGATCTGGATGCACGGCGGCTTTGAACGCCAGATCGAAGGCCTGCACAAGCTGGGCGTGCCGCTGTTCCACAGCGAGCCGACCAAACTGGAAGGCATCGCCGACAACGTCGAGCGCCTCGGCCAGTTGATGGGCACCGACACTGTCGCCAACGCCACCGCCGCCGACATCCGCCAGCAATTCGCCACGCTGACCAAGCAGTATTCCAACCGCCCGCCGGTGCGCCTGTTCTATCAAGTGTGGGACAAGCCGCTGTACACGCTGAACGGCAAGTCCATTGTCAGCGACTCGATCCGCCTGTGCGGCGGCGTCAATATCTTCGCCGACCAGAAAGTCACCGCACCGGTAGTCAGCATCGAATCGGTGCTGCAAGCGAATCCGGAAGCCATCATCGGCACCAGCGAAAAAGACTACGGCAGCGTCGATCTGTGGAAGCCATACGGCACCCTGCTGGCGGTCCAGAAGAACAACCTGTTCCGGCTGGACGGCGATCAGCTGAACCGCGCGGGCCCGCGCATGTTGGCCGGCACCAAAGCCCTGTGCGAAAAAATCGACGAAGCCCGCCAGCATCGCAAGAATTGATATGAGCTTTCCCTACTCCACCCTGATGATCCAGGGGACCACCTCGGACGCCGGCAAAAGCACGGTCGTGGCAGCGCTATGCCGTCTGCTCAAGCGCCGTGGCGTGCGCGTTGTGCCCTTCAAGCCGCAGAACATGGCGCTCAACAGCGCCGTCACGGCGGACGGCGGCGAAATCGGCCGCGCGCAAGCGCTGCAAGCCATCGCCGCCGGCCTGCCGCCGCACACAGATATGAACCCGATCCTGCTCAAGCCATCGAGCGACATCGGCGCGCAAGTCATCATCCACGGCAAGGTACGCGCCGAGATGAACGCGCGAGATTATCACCAATACAAAACCGTCGCCATGCAGGCCGTGCTCGAATCGCATGAACGACTGCTGCAGCAATACGACTGCGTGGTTGTGGAAGGCGCCGGCAGCCCGGCCGAAATCAACCTGCGCGACCGCGACATCGCCAACATGGGCTTCGCCGAAAAAGTCGACTGCCCGGTGATACTGGTGGCAGACATCGACCGTGGCGGCGTGTTCGCCCACATCGTCGGTACGCTGTCCTGTTTGTCGGAGAGCGAACGCCGGCGCATCATCGGCTTTGTCATCAACCGCTTCCGCGGCGACATCAAGCTGCTGGAGCCTGGCCTGGAATGGCTGGAGCAGCAAACCGGCAAGCCGGTGCTGGCGGTACTGCCCTATCTGCATGGCCTGTTCCTTGACGCCGAAGACGCCGTGCAGCCGGTGCAAGCTTCGCGCGGCGCTTTCCGCGTGGCGGTCCCCAGCCTGCCGCGCATGAGCAATCACACCGACTTCGACGCGCTGCGCGCCCACCCGGACGTTGACCTGCACTTCGTGCGCGCAGGCCAGCCGATACCGCAAGCCGACCTGATCATCCTCCCCGGCAGCAAGAACACGCGCGGCGACCTGGCCTGGCTGCGCGCGCAAGGCTGGGAAGCGCACATCCAGCGCCACCTGCGCTACGGCGGCAAAGTGATCGGCGTCTGCGGCGGCTTCCAGATGCTGGGCCGCGAAGTCACCGACCCGCTGGGCATGGAAGGCAAGGCCGGCGCATCAACCGCCCTCGGCCTGCTCGACATGGCCACCGAAATGCGTCCGGAAAAACGGCTGATGCAGGTGCAGGGCGTATGCGCATTCGGCGACACGCAGGCACCGGTCATCGGCTACGAAATCCACATGGGCGTCTCCACCGGCGGCGCGTTGGCCACGCCGGCCTTCTTCATTGATGGCCGCCCGGAAGGCGCGCTGTCGGCCGATGGCCAGATACTCGGCACCTACCTGCATGGCCTGTTCGACACGCCGCAAGCCATCAGCGCCCTGCTGCAATGGGCCGGCCTCAATTCGGACAACACGGTGGACACCTCCGCCCTGCGCGAAGCCAGCCTGGATCGTATCGCCGACGCCACCCAGCCCCTCCTTGACGCACTACTCGCCATTCAATGAATCCGCACGCCTATAGCGACGCCGAAGTCTCCGGCGTCTACCGCGCCATCCGCGAACGCCGTGATGTGCGCCACTTCAAATCAGGGCCGCTGGAACCGGGCCAGCTGGAACGCTTCCTCGGCGCCGCACACAATGGTCCCAGCGTCGGCTACATGCAGCCATGGCGCTTCGTCCGCATCACCGATCCGGCGCTACGCGCGCGCATTCACCAGCATGTCAATGAAGAGCGCATCAAGACCGCCGAAGCGCTGGGCCAGCGCGCCGACGATTTCATGAAGCTCAAGGTGGAAGGCATACTGGAATGCGCGGAGGTGCTGGTGGTGGGCCTGATCGACAAGCGTGATCAATACATCTTCGGCCGCCGCACCATGCCGGAAATGGATCTGGCATCGGCCGCCTGCGCGCTGCAAAACTTCTGGCTGGCCGCGCGCGCGGAAGGCATCGGCGCCGGCTGGGTGTCGATGTTCGATCCGCAGCAATTGCGCGACATCGTCGGCATGCCCGAAGGCAGCCAGCCAATCGCCGTGCTGTGCGTCGGGCAGGTGCATGAGTTCTACACCGCGCCGATGCTGGAACTGGAAAAGTGGGACCAGCGCCGCCCGCTCACCGAAATCCTGTTCGAGAACCGCTGGGACAACACGGCCACATAGGCCAACTAAGCTCCCTGGCATTCCTCGATGCGGCGGTTGCCCGGCCCAGGCAGCACGCGCAGGCTGCGCTCCGTCGCCGCCGTGTACTCATGCTTGAACACCGTATCGACAAAGCGCCAGTCGCAGCGCACCTGCTCATGGCTGGCGGTGACGATCATGTAACCGCGCTTGCTGGTCTGCGCGTAGTACAACGGTTCGATCAGTTCCACCATCATGGCCGCCACGTCTTCCGGATCCCGGTCCGGATAGCTGCCCTCCATGCCCGGCGATGACACCGACGCCGTCGCAAACTCCACACCCACCTGCTTGCCCTGCGCGTCGTGCAGATCGCTGGCCCAAGCGTTGTGCGTATCACCGGCCAGCACCACCAGGTTCTTGCGGTGTTTCTGCATTATCTCGAATACTTGTTCGCGGTCGGCCTGATAGCCGTCCCACGAGTCCAGGTAGCACGGCAAGGTAGAACCCGATAACCAGCGCTGCTCCTTGACATTGACGCAGGAAGGATCGGCAGCCACGCGCCTCTTCAGCGCCGCATAATCGGAGCGATTGCATTCGCCCATCACCACGGCGGCCGGATACTCCATGCGCGCCATCAGCACCTGCTGCCCCAGCATCTGCCAGCGCGCGGTGGAGCGGCTGACTTGTCCTTCCAGCCACGCCATCTGCTCATGGCCGATCATCTGGCGGCGCGGCGAACACACATCCTGCTTGTACTTCTCCGCATCGAAGTGTCTGTGCTCGTCGTAATAGGACGACATCATCAGTTGCTGGTCACGCGCGATCAAACGCGTATCCAGCATATGCAGCGAAACGATGCCGCCGAAGTCGAATGACCGATAGATCTTGTCCGGCGCCGCCATATCCGGCACGCGGATCGGCATCCATTCATGATACGCCGTCAGCGCCGCCTGTTTGCGCAGCGCGAACGGCCCATACTTGCTGGTCTTGTGATCGACAGAGCCATCGCGCCAGGTATCGTCGGCGAATTCGTGGTCGTCCCAAACTGCGATGAAGGGCATGGCCGCATGCACCGCCTGCAAATCCGGATCGGAGCGGTACTGCGCATAGCGGCGACGATAATCCTCCAGCCGCAGCAGCAGTTCGCGCGGTTCGGACAAACGTCCGAGAGTTTCCGCATTGCCGCAGGCGTAGCCGGTGCTTTCGTATTCGTAGATGTAGTCGCCAATGTGCAGCGCGGCGTCGATGTCGTTCTGGCGCGCCGCATCGGCGTACACGTTGAAATACCCCGCCGGATAATTCGAGCATGAAAACACCGCCAGCTTGACCTGCCGCGCATCGCCACGCGGCAGCGTCTTGGTGCGTCCCACAACCGACTTGTCGCCATCCACCGCAAACTGGTAATAATAGACGTGCCCCGGCAACAGGCCGGCAGCGTCCACCTTCACCGTGTAGTCCTGCTGCGCGGAGGCGACCACACTGCCATGCGCGATCACCTGCTGCATGGCCGCGTCAGTCGCCATCTGCCAGCGCACGGCGATGTCGCCCGTATGCGCCGGCGTCACGCGAGTCCACAGGATCACGCGGTCGCTCAGTGGATCGCCACTGGCCACGCCATGCCGGAAGCCGGCCGCGACGCCGTCGGCCATGCCGGAAGCGGTGCTGGTGCAGCCGCCCAGACCCGCTGCGCCAACGCCCAGCAACGCAGTGGATGCAGCCATCTGGCGGATAAAGGTGCGGCGTGGTGACTTGCTATCCATGTCTACTCCCCATTGGATCTGGCGATGTCCGCAACTTACGCCCTAATCGTGACACCCTTATGACGACAGGTTTTGTTTTGTGTGACAATCACGCCTATGAATCCCATCGCCACCGCCTCCGCCAAGCGCTACCTGCCCTGGGTCGTCGCTACTACCCTCTTCATGGAGCAGCTGGACTCCACCGTCGTCAACACCGCCATCCCCGCGATGGCGGCCAGCCTGAATGTGACGCCACTGAGTCTGAAGGCAGTGGTCACCAGCTACATTCTCAGCCTGGCGGTGTCGATTCCCGTCAGCGGCTGGATGGCGGACCGCTTCGGCACGCGCCGCGTGTTCATGACCGCGATTGCCATTTTCACCATCGCCTCGGTGCTGTGCGGGCTGTCGGTCAATTCGCCGATGCTGGTGGCGTCACGGCTGCTGCAAGGCTTTGGCGCGGCGATGATGATGCCGGTCGGGCGCCTGACCATCGTCCGCACCTTCCCCAAGAACGAGCTGCTGGCGGCGATGAACTTCGTCATCATCCCGGCGTTGATCGGTCCTTTGCTCGGTCCCACCATTGGCGGCTTGATCGTGCACTGGATGACGTGGCGTGACATCTTCTTCATCAACGTGCCGGTGGCGCTGGTGGCGCTGTTCCTCGCGCACAAACACATGCCCGACTACCGCGAAGACAATCCGCGGCCGCTGGATTTCGTTGGACTGGTTTTATTCGGCACCGGCATCGCGCTGCTGTCATGGCTGCTGGAAGTCTTCGGCGAACATAAGCTGGACGTGACCTCCGCCTCGGTGCTGCTGTTCATCTCCTGCGCGCTGCTCGCCGCTTACGTGTGGCATGCGCAGGATGCGGAATTCCCCTTGCTGCGACTGGCCTTGTTCAAGATCCGCACCTTCCGCGTGTCGGTGGCCGGCGGCTTCGTCACGCGCATCGGCGTCGGCGGCCTGCCGTTCCTGCTGCCGCTGTTGTATCAACTGGGCCTCGGCCTGCCGGCGTGGCAATCGGGCTTGCTGATGATGCCGTCCGCTGCGGCGGCCATGGGCATGAAGGCGATCGCATCACGCGTGCTGGGCCGCTTCGGCTATCGCCAGGTGCTGACTGTGAATACGCTGCTGATCGGCGTCACCATCAGCATGTTCACCTTTGTGCAGCAAGGCACGCCGCTGTATGTGATCGTGGCGATCAGCCTGTGCTTGGGCTTCTTCAATTCGCTGCAATTCTCCAGCATGAACACCATCGCCTACGCCGACGTGGATGGCAGCAATTCCAGCATGGCCAGCACCATCGCCAGCTCGATGCAGCAGCTGTCGGCCAGCTTTGGCCTGGCGGCTGGTTCGCTGATCACCGGCTGGTTCCTCGGCGACCTGCCGCAGTCCAACCGCGTGGCGCTGACCTCGGCGCTGCATCATGCGTTCATCGCGCTGGCGGTGCTGACGGTGTTGTCGTCGTTCACCTTCTGGACCTTGCGCAAGACCGACGGCGAAGCCATCAGCCATGCGAAGCAGAAGGACGAAGAATCAGGCGATTGACATACGGGTCCAGCAGCAGCGGGCCCAGGTAACGTTCCGGCGCGTAGCGATAGGCGTAGCTCGGCAGCAGCGAATACTGGATCTGTAACATCAGGCGCGGCTGCAGGGCCGGGGCCGCCCCCTTGTGGATGCCAGCGGTATCCACCGCAAAGCAGAAGCCGCGCGTGCCAGTGGCGGTCAGCAGCATGTCGGCGCTGTGCGCGCTGGAGATTTCGCTGTCGCTGTAGAAGCGCAGCCGCATCGGCGCCTGCGTCAGATGGCTGCCGTGCAGATAGACGTGCGGCCCGGCGCCGTCATCCACATCGGTCAGGTAGACCAGCACCTTCAGGTAGCGCCAGTCCTCGGAGTCGCGGTGAAAGGCTTGCAAGGCGCTGTCGTCGCCCGGCACCGGAAACGACCAGCGCAAACCCAGCGCGGAAATGGTCGGCTTGCACTCCATATAGCGCGCAGCCAGGCCCAGCAGCGGCGGGCTGTTCGCCAGCGCCAAAATATGCGGACAAGCAATCACATCGCCCAGTTGATAGTCGGCCACACGCACGCCATCGACACGCTGGGCCAGCGTAAAACCGGGACGCTCCCGGTCGCGGTCGGTCAGCAGCTTGTCGCTGAGCCAGGCGCGGATTTCATCGCACTGGGTGCCGTCCAGCAGGTTGCCGAGCGGGGCATAGCCGCTGCGGCGCAAATCGGCCAGCGCCGCATCTTCGGCAGGCGTATCCGCGTAAAGTTCTTTGCCGGAACCCTGCCGCAGCCGTACCGCGCCACTCAGCGCGCGCACCACCAGCCGGCGCAGCGTGGGATAGGTCACGATGCGCTGACTGTAATACAACAAGCTCTGGAGCGGGGCAAAACGGCGGCCGGGTTTCAGCTGCGCATATTCCATTGGGTTTTCCTCCCAGGGTCATCCCTGAGAAGGTAGCAATCCGGCGGCGAGCCCGCCTTGATATCGGCTAAACCTTGGTGCGGCGGCGACGCGCCATCACGGCCATCAGCCCGAGGCCGGCGACCAGCATGGCGTAGGTGCCCGGCTCCGGCACGGCGGCCAGCACCGTGGTGTAAGTGCCATCGTAGGCGTAGGTCGCGCCGCCGCCATTGATGTGGGTGGCGCCCAGCAACGCCAGGAAGCTGGTGTCGGCCGAATAATCACCCAGCAGGCGGAAGGCATACACGCCCGAGGCCGCCTCGGTGAAAGTCAACGTTTTGCCGCTGACAATCGCGCCGAGGCCGCCGAAGGTCAGCGACGAACCGCCCAGCAGCACCGATGAGTCGCCGCTCAGCGACAGGCTGGCGAAGGCCTGGCCTTGCGTGCCGGCGTTGGTCAGGCGCAGCGTGCCGCCATTGAGCACCAGCACGCTGCTTGCCGACAGGCGTTGTGCGCCGTCCAGCGTCAGCATGCCGCCGCTCAGTTCGGTGGTGCCGCTGTAGCTGCTGACGCCGGAGAACGTCACGTTGCCGCTCTGGATTTCCACCTTGCTGAAATTGCTGATTGCGCCAGCGTAGGCAAAGCTGTTGCCGGCGCCGGCAGTGATGGTCAGCGTGTTCTGGCTGCCGCTGCCGCCGTCGATGCTGCCGCTGACAGCGCCGCCGGTAATCGTCACGCTGTTCTTGCCACTGCCCAGCGCAATCGCTTTGCCGCTGCTGGCGCCGTTGATGATGCCGCCGCTCACGATGACGGTATTGTCGGCATTGCCAAGGATAGCGGCATTGAGCGCGCCGCCGCCGAAGATCGAGGCGCCGCTGTTGTTGTAGATCGTCACCGTATGGCCGCTGGCCGCGCCCACCACCACGATGCCGGAATCGCTCTGGCCACGGATCACACCGCCGCTGAGGTTGGTGATGGTGGCATCGGCGTACAGCCCTTCGCGGCCGCCGGCGGCCAGGTCGTTGCCGGCCAGGGTGATGCCCCGGCCTACCGCATTGGTGTTGCCAGCGCTGACAAGGCCTTCGATCAGGCCCGAATTGCTGATGCGGCCACCGCCCACGCTGATGCCTTCGCTAAACGCCACGCCGTCGGCCACCGCACTGAAGGCGTTGATGGAACGGATGGTGCCGCTGTTGCTAATGTCGACCAGACCATCGACATCAATGCCGTCGCCGTCACCGGTGATGCCCTGGCCGGTGATGGTGCCGTAGTTGACGATGGTGGCCAGCTGCTTGCTGTTGAAGCCGTCCACATTGATGCCGGACCCGTTCAGGCCGCGAATCGTGGCGCCGGCACTATTACTCACGTTGAGCGCAAACAGCGTGGCCGTGTCCACTTGGGCGCCGGTAATGCCGTGCCGGCCGCCCTCGATCACGCCGCCTGACAGATTAAATACCTGCAAGCCGGAGGCGTTTTGCGCATCGATGCCGTCGCTGCCTTTGCCGTCGGCCTTGGTGATGTTGGACTGGATCTTGCCGCTGTTGTTGACCACGCCGTTGACGCCGGTACGCACGGCGTCGGCATCGGTGGCCTTGAGCAGGCCGCCGGCCAGATTGTTGATCACGTTGGCGCCACTGGTCATACTGCCGAAGTCCACCGCCTGCGCGCCGCCTGCGCTGGCGTTCAGCGAAATCATCGAACCGGAATTGTTCAGGGTCACGCCGGCCTTGGCCTTGTTCATCTGAATCACATCGGCGTCGGCGGTCTGCATCACCGCGCCGGTGGCGTTATTGATGGTCAGGTTCTTGACGCCGGTGTTGTCGCGGATCGCGCGGCCAGTACCAGTCTGCAGGATGGTGCCGAAGTTGTTCAGCGTGGCGTTATCGCCGCTGATGGTAATGGCGACTTTTTCGTCGCCATTGGTCAGCGAACTGCCGGCCAAAATCGTGCCTTTTTCACCCGTGCTCAGCGTTTGCAGCGTCTTGCTGGCGCCGTTGATGGTGAAATCGGCCGCAGTCGCCATTCCCATAGGCAGGGCTGCGAGCAGCAGGAATTGAATGGCAGAAGCTGATTTCGGCAATGCGATCGACATGGTGGCGTCCCGTTTGAGTTATGAGCAAACGTGCAATATCCCATAGAGTTATTACAAGCTTGTGACAACTGTATGACGGAACGCCTCCCGCGCCGCGCTTAAAACTTAGAACGTCGTCAGCGCCTTGCCGAACTTGATCAGCCACAGACGGCTTGGACGCTCCGCATCCGTGCCGCGCGCCACGCGAATGGTGTTGGCCGCATTGCAGCCAGCCGCGCTGCTGGTGATGATGACGCCGTTCGCATCGACATTGCACTTGGTGACATCGGCATCTTCAATCGCTTTGCCGCTGGCGTCGAACAACTTGGTCTTCATGCCGAAGTCGTTGTCGTTGGCCAGTGCGAGCGTGTTACCGTCGACGATGGTCAGGCCTTCCGCCTTCTCCGCCAGCCAGCCGATGGCGTTCAGATCCAGCAGCAGGGTTTTCTTCAGCGTGGTCACGGCTTTCCAGTCGGCGCCGTTGACGGCCGCGCCGCCCATGCTGCTTTTCTCCAGGTCGGAGGTGGTGACGTTGAAGCCGGCCGCCGCGATATCGGTCGCGCTGCCGATCTCCACCAGCATCAGCTTGTTGAACACTTTGCCGCTCGGCGCCGCGCCCTGCTCGATCACGATGAATTTGCCGTTGCCCAGTGCGACCACGTCGCCCAACTTGGCGTTGCCGGTACGGCCGTCCTGATAATCGGCGCCGTCCAGCGGATAGGCGTACATCTTGCCGGCCTTCCCGGTGGTTGGATCGAACTCGGTCCAGCGGGTAAAGCGCGCATAGCGTTCGATCAGCTCGCTCTTGCCGGTGACGGTATACGCGGTGCTACCATCGCTCAGCGGGCTTTGCAGGAAGCCGTGCAGCTTGTCGGTGCTGGTGTCCAGCGCCAGACCTTCCATGCCGCGGTTGGCGCGGCGTTTCAGGAAAATGTCCGGCAGGCCGCTGCCCGGTGCGTACTTGTTCAGAATGATGCCGGTGGCCGGATCGATCTTGACGATGAATGGACCGTACTCATCCGAAACCCACAGCACGTTACGCTTCTTATCGACGACGATGGCTTCCGTATCGAGGCCGTTAGCGTCAAACGTGGCTTTACTGTTGGCGTTGTATTTCATCTCATCCATCACTGGCAATTCGGCCGAATTGCCGAGTGTGCCAGGTGGGATCGCCAGCCCGGAAGTCTTTACTGTGGCCGATGCCTTGATCGGCGTGGACGACGCCAGCACCGCGCCGGCCTTGCCGACGGTGATTACGCCGAACGATGGCGCAAAGCTCGGCGACGGGAAAATCTTGGCGCCGGTAACGCCGGAGCCGCTCAGCGATGGCAGGTTGGGACCGTCGCCATTCGGGCCGCGGTCGGTCAGGCCGTAGAACTCCAGGTCGCCATTGGCGTTGGCGCCCTTGAACGCCAGCGAAGAACCGTAGGAAGGCAGGAAGCCCAGCGGGAATTCTTCCTTGACCTTGGCATTCGTGCCTTCGTATGGGATGTAATAGCTGGCGGCGGCCTGCATCTGGTAGCGGGTAACGGTCACCGCGACCGCGCCCAGCGGCGTGGTCTGGCTGAAACTTTCATTGACCGGCGCGCCGAGCTTGGACGCCAGCGTGTCTTCAAAGTGTTCGCGTACCAGCGCGCGGCGGGTATCGTCGATGGTGCGCGCGGCGTACTTGGCGCCGGCGGCGGCCAGGTTGGCGTTCATCGCGGTGTTGAAGACATCGGCGGTGGCGGTAAAGTCGGCGCTCTTTCCGGCTAGCGCGGTCTTCACGTCGGCGTTCAGCTTGATGCCGTTGGATGGGTCGCTGTCGTCATCCAGCAATTGCAACGCCAGCAGGCGGTTGATGACTTTGACGTTCTTGATGTCGGTGGTGCCGGCCAGTTCCAGCGGCGTGATGCTCGGCGCGCACAGTGCGCTGCCCAGGTTGATGCCGCCGACGCTGAAGGTGACGGTGTCGCCGGCGTAGCAGGTGTATTCGCCCTTGGCATTGGTGGTGGCCTTTGCGGAGGTGCCGGAGACGTAGTCGAGGTTCTCTACCGTGTTGTCCAGGAAGACGCCGGTGATCGACGGTTTAGCGGCCGGTTGGCTGCTGTCATCGCTGCCCCCGCAGCCTGCCAGGACGGAAAATACCGCAAGCGACACCAAGGAGAATTTTTTCATGCTGATCTCTACTCTAATTATAAGATCAGCAAGCTTAGCGGCGTTACGTTACACGCCTGTGACACACGCAAAAAAGCCCCGACCGGATTACCGGACGGGGCTTCTTCTAATAACTAGCTTGACGATAACCTACTTTCACACTGGTTGCAGCACTATCATCGGCGTAGAGTCGTTTCACGGTCCTGTTCGGGATGGGAAGGGGTGGGACCGACTTACTATGGTCATCAAGCTTTGA
>NZ_WWCS01000037.1 GCF_009857535.1 Duganella margarita | reverse complement strand
ACCTATCTGACCCACGGGCTTAATGGCCCACAGTCTGGTCGGCATCACCCTGCCTGACCGCTTCACCTTTCTGATTATCTGATGGCGACGCGGTACGTTCAATATACGAGTTCTGCCAAATGTACATGAGCTCGTGTGCATTTGGCAGAACTGACCCCGAATTTTGGAATTTAGCGGGCGCGCCAGACGGCTTTGCCGCTCTCGGCTGGCTGGCTCTGGCGGGCCGCTTCTTTGCGGGCGCGGACGGCGTCCAGCGTGGTGATGTTGTTTTCTTCGGCCGTCACCTTGGCCTGCACCGACGCCAGCACTTTTTGCGCAGCGCCCAGGCGGCGGGTTTCCAGTTCCAGCAAGTGTTGTTTGGCGGCGGTCATCGCGGCCGTGGTGTCGGCGACCTTGCGTTGCATGGCGGCGTGCGCCTGTGCGGTCGCCAGCAGCGCTTGCTGGGCGGCGGCTTTGTCGGCCACGGCTTGCGTCGCAGCCTGCTCAGCTTGCTCGCGCTGTTGCATCGCCTGCGCTTCGGCCTGGGCTGCGTCGGCGCGCTGACGGGCGCTGGCGGCGATGTTCTTTTCCGCTTCCAGCCGGCTGGCGATGGCTTGCGAAGCACGCACTTCGGACGCAGCGGTAATGCGCTGCTGCGTCAGTTTCTGGTCGATCAGCGCCAGCGACGCGCGCTCGGCTTCAATGAATTCACGTTCGGCAGCCAGCAGTTCTTCGGCCTTGGCGGCTTTTTCCTGTTCCACGCGGGCGCGCTCGGCATGTACCGCACCCAGTTCCACCGCCAGCCGCGCCTGCGCTGCCAGCGCCTGGGCGGAGCGGGCTTTCTGTTCGGCTTCGGCCGACACTTGCGCCGCCATCACGCGTGACGCTTCGGCTTGCTGTTCGGCGGCTTCGGCCAGGCGCTGCTCGGCTTCCTGCTGTTGACGCAGCGCTTCGGTCTGCGCGCGCTCGGCGGCCACGCGCTGCTGCGCGGCGTCGGTGGCGCGTTGTTCGGCGTCCAGTTTGGCGTTCAGGGCGATGATGGCTTGCTGTTCGGCGGCGCCGCGTTCCTGTTCCGCTTGCAGCAGCGCGGCGGCGCGGCCGGCGCGTTCGGCCGCCAGCGCGCTGGCGGCGTTCTGCGCTTCGACGTGTTGCGCCAGCGTGGCGATTTCCGCCTGCTCGGCGGCGTTCTGGCTGGCGGCCAGCTCGGTGGCGGCGCGCGCCAGCGCAGCCCGTTCGTTGGCCAGCTCGGCGGCGCGCTGTTGTTCCAGGCTGTCGGCACGGGCGGCCTCGGCCGCAGCGGCGTCGGCGGCCTGGCGCTGCTTGGCCTGATCCAGTGCGGCGCTTTCCGCTTCGACCTTGGTCAGCGTAGCCAGTTCGGCATCCTCTTCGGCCTGTACGCGGGCCAGCGCGACGGCGCGCAGCTGATTGTCGACTTCCAGGCGCGCTTCGGTGGCGGCCAGGATGCGGGCGTCGGCTTCGCGCCGCGCTTGCGCGCTGGCGGCGGCGACCGCTTCCATGCGTTCGCGGTGGATGGCGGCGTCACGGATTTCTTTTTCGGTTTGCAGGCGCAGGCGCAGCGATTGCGCGGCGCTGTGCTCGGATTCGGCCTTGGCCTGCGCGATCTGTTCGCGCTCCTGCTCCAGGTGGGCCAGTGCGCGGGCTTCTTCCAGCGCGCGCGCTTCGGCGGCCGAACGCTTGTAGGCGGCTTCCAGCGCGATCTTGTCGGCGCGTTCGCGCTGCTTGGTCAGTTCCAGCGCTTCGGTTTCGGCTTCGGCCAGTTGCTGGGCGGTCTGGCGGGCGCCGGCGGCGTGCCGCTCGCGTTCGCGCGCCAGCGTGGCGACGCGGGCGTCGGCCGAGGCGATGCCGACCACTTCTTCCTTGGCGGCCTGGACTGCGGCGACACGTTCGGCCGCTTGCAGGCGGGCCTGTTCGGTCTGTTCCTGCAGTTCGGCGGCGGCGCGCGCGGCCTGCTGCGCCAGTTCGGCGTCGGTGGCGATCTGTTCGTGGGCGCGCTTGCGGTTTTCTTCTTCGGCGCGGGTGCGTTCTTCCGCAGCCAGGCGAATCAGGTTGTCGGCTTCGGCGCGCGCGCGCAGACCGGCGGTTTCCTGCTTGACGGCGTCCAGCCGGGCCACGCTGGCCTGGGCGGCGGCGCGCATCGATTCCAGCCGTTCCTGGTTGGCGCTGATCGCCGCTTCCGAGGCCTGGGCATTTTGCAGCGCCACGGCGGCGGCGGCGGCGTCGATGGCGGCGCGGTCTTCGGCCAGCGCGCGGGCGCGGGCTTCGGCGTGGGCGCGGCTTTCGGCGGCGCAGGCGGCCTTGGCTTCGGCTTCGACCCGGGCGATGGCTTCCTGGATGGCTTTCATTTCCATCGCGGCGCGCGGCAACTGGGCCGGAACAGCGCTGTCGTCGGCATACACGCTGGCCATCGGCAATGGCAGCAGGGTGGCATCGTCGCGTTCTTGTTTGACCAGTTGTGCTTGCATGAGAGTCTCGCTAAGAGGATTTTCCGAGCTCTCATTATCACGGACCGGTCAGGCTAGCCGAACCGTAAGAAGAGGCGGAAAACCCCGCCTATTCTCGGATTGGTCAGATCGCCAGCGGCGGCTCGTCCATCAGGGCGACCTGCTCGCGCAGCTCCAGGATGCGGTCCTGCCAGTAGCGCTGGGTGTTGAACCACGGAAACGCCTGCGGGAAGGCCGGGTCATCCCAGCGCCGCGCCAGCCAGGCCGAATAATGGATCAGGCGCAAGGTGCGCAGCGCTTCGACCAGGTGCATCTGGCGCGGGTTGAAGTCGCCGAAATCCTCATAGCCAGCCAAAATGTCGCTCATCTGGCGCACCTGCTCGGCCCGCTCGCCGGACAGCATCATCCACAGATCCTGGATCGCCGGTCCCATGCGGGCATCGTCGAAGTCGACGAAATGCGGGCCGGCGTCGGTCCACAGCACGTTGCCGCCGTGGCAGTCGCCGTGCAGGCGCAGCTGCGGCAGTTCGCCGGCGCGGTCATAGGCGCGGCGCACGCCGTCCAGCGCCTGCTGGGAAATCGCCGCGTAGGACGCTTTCAGGTCCAGCGGAATGAAATCATTGTCCTGCAAAAACGCGCACGGCTCGGTGCCGAAGGTGTCGATGTCCAGCGCCGGCCGGTGGGCGAACGGTTTCACCGCGCCGATCGCGTGGATGCGGCCAATGTAGCGACCGGTCCACTCCAGCACCGCCGGGTCGCCCAGCTCCGGCGCGCGGCCGCCATGGCGCGTGAACACGGAAAAGCGGAAGCCGGCATGCAGGTGCAAGGTGGTGCCATGCAGCGCCAGCGGCGGCACCGCCGGGATTTCGGCGTCCGCCAGTTCCTGCGTGAAGGCGTGTTCTTCGAGGATGGCGTCGTCGCTCCAGCGGCCCGGCCGGTAGAACTTGACCACCAGCGGCTTGTCATCTTCGATGCCGACCTGGTAGACGCGGTTTTCATAGCTGTTGAGCGCCAGCAGGCGGCCGTCGCCGCGCAGGCCGATGCTGTCGAGGGCGTCGAGCACGCAGTCCGGGCTCAAGGCGGAATAAGGGTGGGATTGCGGGTGAGATTCGGTCATAAGCGCCATTGTACGGGGCGCGGCGTGTATACTGTCTGCTTACCCCAAATAAAAAGAGCAAAATATGCAACTCGACCAGCCTTTGAGCGAAAAAGAATTCGACGAACTGGACAGCTTCCTGCTGTCCGACCGCAGCCCTGAAGATGCCATGACCATGGACATCCTGCACGGTTACCTGACCGCCATCGCGATCGGCCCGGAAACCATCATGCCGGCCGAATGGCTGAAAAAGGTCTGGGGCAAGGAAGAAACCGATGTGCCGAAGTTCAAGCACGAAAAGGAAGAACAGCGCATCGTCGAACTGATCATGCGCTTCATGAACGAAGTGCTGGTGACGTTTGAAGTAGCGCCGAAGGAATTCGAGCCGCTGTTCGTCGAGCACGAGCACGAAGGCCAGACCCTGATCGACGCCGAAGCCTGGTGCTGGGGCTTCTGGGAAGGCATGGAGCTGCGTCCCGGCTCGTGGGACCCGATCTGGGAGTCCGAAGTGGGCGACCTGATGCGTCCTATCTACCTGCTGGGCGCCGACGAGATCGAGGAAGAGGAACTGCCGCTGGTGGAAGATCCGGTCAAGGCCCACAAGCTGGCGCAGGAACTGGAAGCCAACCTGCCGGCCATCTACAAGTTCTGGGTGCCGCGCCGCAAGCCTGCCGTCGAGACCGTCAAGCGCGACGAGCCGAAAGTCGGCCGCAACGACGACTGCCCTTGCGGCAGCGGCAAGAAGTTCAAGAAGTGCCACGGCGCTGACTCGGCCGAATAATCCGCGCAATGCCAGAGGGACGGCGTCCCTCTGTCTCCAGTAAAATGCAGGCATCATTGTTCAGGATGCCTATGTTCTCCCTGCCCTTCAAGCTGCCCACCACGGCCACCGCGCCGTTCTGTCCTTCCGAAGTCGCCGGCACCGTCGCCGTGCCCGAGGGCGACCCGTTCTGGAAAAAAGTCATCCGCTTCGCCGGCCCCGGCCTGCTGGTCTCGGTCGGCTATATGGACCCGGGCAACTGGGCCACGGCGATCCAGGGCGGCTCGCAGTTCGGCTACCAGTTGCTGTTCGTGGTCGTGCTATCCAGCCTGGCGGCGATTGTGCTGCAATGCCTGAGCATGCGGCTCGGCATCGTCACCGGCAAGGACCTGGCCGTGCACTGCCGCGAACAATACCCGCCGGCGGTCGGCAAGACGCTGTGGGGCTTCGCCGAAATTTCCATCATCGCCTGCGACCTGGCCGAAGTGCTGGGCTGCGCGCTGGCCTTCAAGCTGCTGCTGGGGGTGTCGCTGCCGGTCGGCGTGGCGCTGACCGCGCTCGACACGCTGATCGTGCTGGGGCTGAAGGGCAAAGGCTTCCGCCAGGTCGAGGCCATCGTGCTGGGGCTGATCCTGACGGTGGCGGTCTGCCTGTTCGCCGAGCTGGTGTTCGTCAAGCCGGACTGGCATGCGGTGGCTGCCGGGCTGGTGCCGTCGCTCAGCGCGCTGTCGTCGCGCGAGCCGCTGTACCTGGCCATCGGCATTCTCGGCGCCACGGTGATGCCGCACAATCTTTATTTGCACTCGTCGGTGGTGCAGACGCGCGTGGTGCGCCGTGACGACGCAGCGCGACGCGAAGCGATCGGCCTGTCGCGCATCGATACCGTGGTGTCCTTGCTGCTGGCCCTGCTGATCAACGGCGCCATCCTGGTGCTGGCGGCGGCCGCCTTCTACCAGCCGGGCAGCGGCCGCGTGCTCGACATCGACGACGCCTACCGCCTGCTGGAACCGGTGGCCGGCACCGCACTGGCCGCCATCCTGTTCGGCCTGGCGCTGCTGGCGTCCGGCCAGAGTTCGACGTTTACCGGCACCATCGCCGGCCAGGTCATCATGGAAGGCTTTTTGAAGCTGAAGATCCCGTGCTGGCAGCGGCGCGCCATCACCCGCGGGCTGGCCTTGATCCCGGCCATGATCGGCGTCATCGTGCTGGGCGAGCACTCGGTCGGCACCTTGCTGGTGCTGAGCCAGGTGGTGCTCAGCATGCAGCTGCCGTTCGCCATGTATCCGCTGGTGAGCCTGACCTCGCAGCGCCGCATCATGGGCAACTTCGTCAACGCCTGGTGGACCACGGCGCTGGCCTGGTTCCTGTTCGCCGTCATCTCGGCCGCCAACGCGTGGCTGGTGTGGCAGGCGTTTTCCTGAATCCAGCGCAATATGCGCGGCGGCACGCGGCGCTATAAAGGAAGGCCCGTCTTCACCAAGGAGCCGCCGTGCGCTACCCACCGCTTGTCGCCGCCAGCGTGCTGGCCTGCCTGCCCGCAGCCGCAGCACCGGTCATCTTCGACTGCCCACGCGTGATCGACATCGCCCAAACCACGCGCCCCAGCGATCGTTCGTGGGAGCAGGTGGCCGACAGCGAACTGCCGCCGGCCACGCTGACCACCGTGACGATGTACACCCAGCATCCCAGCGACGGCGGCAATCTTGTGCCCGACCAGACCGGGCGCCAGGACGATACCGAAGTCACGCTGTGGCGCCTGCCGCACGATTCGGCGCCGTACTGGATGGCCTGCGTCTACCGCCAGTCGCGCATCCTGCTGGCCAGGCCGGTCCCGCTGGAGGCCAGGCAATGCCGGCTGACCACCACCCTGCCCGCCCCGCAGGCCGGCGAGGTCGTTTCCTTTGTCTGCGAGTGAGCCGGCGCTACAATGGCGGCGCCCCTACCGAAAGTACAAGTCAGACGATGTTAAGAAAGCAAAAGACCCTGCCACCGCGCGTGCTGGCCAGCGAGACGCCGGCGCAGGCGGCCGCCAACAAGCTGGCGCGCGAGCAGCGCGATGCGCAGGTGCGCGGCGTCAGCTCCATCCGTGCGATGCGCGAGGCGATCAAGCAGGCTGCGCGCGCGTTGCCCGCCATCACCACGGTGCCGCGCGTGCGTGGTCTTGGCGCGGCAGACTTCCGCCGCCGGGCCGCGCTGGGCCTGCCGTTCCTGATCGATGGCGTGGTCGGCCGCTGGCCGTTGAGCGCACACACGCCGGACCTGCTGCGCGACAAGCATGGCCACATGGCGGTGCGCGCCCGCGTCGGCGATTACATCAACACCGCCTTCGCACCCGACCGCGCCATGCAGGACATGACCATGGCCGAGTATCTCGACCTGGCCGAGCGTACCGAAGGTCTGCCGCCCTATCTGGGCAACCTGGAACTGCGCGAATTGAACCGCATGTGCCACTGGCCGACCTGGTTCGACAAGATGGGCCCGGCCCGCTTCTGGGTCGGCCCGGCCGGCACCCTGACGCCGCTGCATTGCGATTACGACGACAATATCTTCGCGCAGATCTGGGGCCGCAAGCGCATCTTCCTGGCGCCGCCCCATCATGATGAATTCCTGTACACCAGGGAAGCCAGCGCCATGCTGTTTGGTTCGCCGTTCGATCCGGAAGCGCCGGACTACGAACGCTACCCGCTGGCGCGCCAGGCCACGCTGATCGAGATGCTGGTGCAGCCGGGCGACATGCTGTATGTGCCGGCCGGCTGGTATCACCAGGTGCGGGCACTGACGTTTTCGCTGTCGTCCAACCGCTGGGCGCGCGGCGTGCCGCTGGCGCTGGCTGAGGAATAACGCATGACCGGCCTGCGCTACTCTTCTTCCCCGTACTGGTCCTCGTGCATCAACTCTTCCGGCACGTTGTAGACAAACGCTTTGTTGTCGAACATCACCTTCCAGCGCTTCGGTTCCATCGGCGCACCGTATTGCGAGCCCTTGGCGGTAACCGTCAACGGGCCGGGGAACGGGCCGGTTACCGGCGCCGTGGCATAGGTCCAGCGCGCGTGCTCGCAGCGAACCGGCTGATGCTGCACCGCCTCGGCGCCGGCGGCGACTTCCTCGTCGGTGGCGTCCGGCGACCGCTTGGTGTATCGCTCGACCAGCTTTTCCCATTCCGCGTACTCGGCATTGGCTTGCGCGCAATCCTTGCCGGGATCGGCGTCGGCTGCGGCACGGAACCTGGCCAGTTCGGCGATGCTCTCGCCGTGCGGCGCCAGCACCACATTGGTTACCGTCACGCGCTCATGCTTCGGCTCTAGCCCGCTCTGCACCTTGATCACCCAGCCCCACAGCGTCTCGGAGAGCGCCTCGAAGTGGACGTTTTCCGGCTTCAACGGCACTTCGTAAAGCTCGCGCACCGGGTCGCTGATCTCGACCAGGCCGTCGCTGCCCTTGCCGTCCGAGCGGATCTGGAATACGCCGTAGAATGCGGTGGCTTCGCCGCTGAGCGGAATGCCGCTGGTGACAAAGTACAGTTCATCGCTGGCGCCGACCGCCTCAATCCGCGCCTGCTGCACCACGCGCACCAGGAAGGGCTGGTTGTTCTGATCGACGTACATCCAGCCTTTTCTCTCGGCCGAATACTTGCCGTAGTTGCGCGTCATCGATTCGTCGATCGAGGCAGCCTCGTCGATCTTGACCAGCACCGGCCCCTGGCTGGCTTTGTAGAAGGCGGCGCCGACCAGCACAATCGCCAGCACGCCCAGCGTGGCCAGCACGTACAGTATGTAGCGGCCCCAGCGGCGCGGCTTTTTCTCAGGTGGCGGAGGTTCGGTCGAAACGACCGGCGGAACGGGTTCCAGGATATCGGACATGGTTTCTGTAGATCATTGTTAGTAAGTTGATATCTACGGATATTAATGCCAAAAGGAAAAAGATGGCGCGCGATTCACCTGGCTGGGGGCGTGAGTACAAAGGCGGCGACATCATCCAGCGTCGGCGCCAGCCAGCGCATCGGCGCCGCCAGCGAGGCCACCAGCGTGGTATGGCTGACATGATCGTAGTACAGCTCCTTGACCGGCACCTGCTGCGCCCGCAGCGCGGCGGCCAGATGGCCGGTATTGCGCGCCGGGTCCACCAGGCGGTCGCTGCGCGCCGCAATCAGCAATGCCGGTGGCGCTGCGGCCGTCACGTGATAGACCGGCTGTGAAGCCGGCGGCGTAGCCGGAAAATGAAACACCGGCTTGGTGGTCGGGTTTTCTATGGGTAAAAAATCGTAGGGGCCGGCCATGCCGATCCAGCCGCGCAACACCGACGGCGCCATGCCCTGCTCCGCCAGCCAGCGCGGGTCCAGCGCAATCATCGCCGCGTTGTAGGCGCCGGCGCTATGGCCCATGACAAACAGGCGCTGCGGATCGCCGCCGTACTGTGGTGCATGCTGACGGGCCCAGGCCACCGCTTGCGCCACGTCCTTGAGAAAATCGGGATAACGGACTTCCGGATACAAGCGGTAATCGGCAATCACCGCCACGATCCCGCGCGAGGCCAGCGCGCGGCCGACAAACGCATAGTCGGCGCGCTCGCCGTCCACCCAGTTGCCGCCGTAGAAAAACACCACCACCGGCGCTGTAGTCCGGCCAGCCGGCAGCTCGCGCGGGCGGTAGACGTCCAGCTTGCGGCGCGGGCCATCGCCGTAGGCCAGGTCCGGCGTGCGTTCGGACGCGCCGCCCGGCGACAAGGCATTCAGCGTCGTCAACGGCGAACAGGCGGCCAGCGCCAGCAGCAATAACGGCAATGCGACCAGCAGCATCAGGGAAGATCGGGACATGGCAAGGCAATCAGGAAGTGGCGACAGGCTACTCTAGCCCGGCAGCAAGCGCGCCACCGTGCGGCACGCCACCGCCATCACCGCGCGCTGCTAGCGCCGGGCGGTCCACAGCCGCAACGGAAAGCCGCCGCCCGGCATGCCACGGCACATCGGCGCCCGGGCCGCCGACAGCAGCTGGAAACCCTCCGCCGTCCACAGCCACTCGGTGGCGTCGCCGCAGTCGCCGATGCCCCGGCCCTTGCCGTAGGTATGCAGCACGCCTTTGTTGAATTCCGGCTCCATCGGCGCGTCGTCCCACTGGCCGCCGGGCAGCGGCAGCCGCACAGGCTGCGGCGCGTAAGGCGGCTTATCGCTGGCGCGCCACATCGCGTAGGACGACTGGTAGGCGCCGCGCGCGCACTCGACGAACAGCAGCACCTGGCTGGACGACAACCGCACCACTTGATGATTCGGGCCGGCGTCCGGGCCGGGGCCATCCTGGCACTCGTTGGCCGGCAGCGCCTTGAGCAGCTTGGGCAGCAGCGCCGCATCGCTGGCGCGCGTCGCTGGCACCGGCAAGGCACGCAGCAGCGGCGCCGGCAGCGCCGCCGGCACCGAGCTTGCCGGCTTGTTACCCGGACGCGCCAGCGCGGTCACGGTATCGACCCGGCCTTGCAGATCGTCCATCTTCAGCAGCGTCGCATTCAGACCGGCCAATGACAGTTCCCACTGCTGCTTGCCGTCGGTAACGCTGGCCGTCTCGGCTTTTTTCAATGCCGGCAGCAGGCGCGCGACCTGCTCCGGCTTCAGCGCGCCGGTAATGCCCTGGATGACGACATTGCCGGCGCGAATGCTCAGGTTGGCGGCTTCGCCGTCGCCGGACAATGCCATCAGCCAGGCCTGCACCGGCGCGTTGCCGCCGGCGTCGCGCGCCAGCATCAGCGTCACCGGCAGTTCGGCCTCTTCGCGCTGGTAGCCCACTACTTCGCAATGACAGGTGTTGTCGCAGGCGCCGGACCAATCCTTGTAGCCGAACTCCTGCGCCTCGGCCAGACCGGCAACAACCAGGGCGCCCAGCGCCAGCAGCAGACGGCGCATCATCACAGCTTGATGAAATGCTCGCGGTAGTACTTCAGTTCTTCGATCGACTCGATGATGTCGGCCAGCGCGGTGTGCTTTTGCGCTTTCTTGAAGCCGCTGACCATTTCCGGCTTCCAGCGCTTGCCCAGTTCCTTCAGCGTCGACACGTCGATGTTCCGGTAGTGGAAGAACGCCTCCAGCTTCGGCATGTAGCGCACCATGAAGCGGCGGTCCTGGCCGATGGTGTTGCCGCACATCGGCGCTTTGCCCTTCGGCACCCACAGTTTCATGAACTTGATCAGCTCTTCTTCCGCCTGCGCTTCGGTCACGGTCGACGCCTTGACGCGCTCGGTCAGGCCGGAGCGGCCGTGCGTGCCGCGGTTCCAGGCATCCATCTTGTCCAGGGTTTCGTCCGACTGGTGGATGGCGAATACCGGGGCTTCGGCCAGCACGTTCAGGTGCATGTCGGTGACCACCACCGCCACTTCGATGATGCGGTCGGTGTCCGGCTCCAGGCCGGTCATTTCCATGTCCACCCACACCAGGTTGAATTCATTCGGGCGTGGCGCGGCTGGTACAGCGGCGGAACCTTCTGGCAAATCAGTAGCTTGTGACATAATTCTCTTCTCTTGGCTAAATTAATCCGAATCTGCCATTTTCTCACAGGCACAGAATGTATTCACTCGCGTTTTCGATTTTGTTCGTATCTTTCATTATTTTGACGCTGCTGGTGCGTTTCTGGCTGGCGTCGCGTCAACTCCGTCATGTGCTGGCGCACCGCAGCGCCGTGCCGGCGGAATTTGCCGAAAAGATACCGTTGGCCGCCCATCAAAAGGCCGCCGACTACACCATCGCCCGCACCCGATACGGCCTGCTGACGCTGATGGTCAATACCCTGGTGCTGGTCGGCTTTACGCTGCTGGGCGGGCTGCAATGGCTGTCGCTGCAGATTTTCCAGCTGACCGGCCCCGGCATGGTGTACCAGCTGGTGCTGCTGGCGGCGTTCGCGCTGATTTCCGGCCTGATCGACCTGCCGTTCGACTATTACAAGCAATTCGGCCTGGAGCAGCGTTTCGGTTTTAACAAGATGAGCAAGGGCCTGTTCTTCGGCGACCTGATCAAGGGTTCGCTGCTGGCGGCGGCCATCGGCCTGCCGCTGGCGTGGGTGGTGCTGACCTTGATGAACCAGACCGGCGACCTGTGGTGGCTATACACTTGGGTCGTGTGGAGCGGCTTCCAGCTGCTGATGATGGTGCTGTTCCCGACCGTGATCGCGCCGCTGTTCAACAAATTCACGCCGCTGGAAGACCAGTCGCTGAAAGCCCGTATCGAAGGCCTGATGACGCGCGTCGGCTTCGCCTCCAAGGGCCTGTTCGTGATGGACGGTTCCAAGCGCAGCGCGCACGGCAACGCCTATTTCTCCGGCTTTGGCGCCAACAAACGCATCGTGTTCTTCGACACCCTGCTGTCGCGCCTGCAACCGCAGGAAATCGAGGCGGTGCTGGCGCACGAGCTGGGCCACTTCAAACTCAAGCACATCATCAAGCGCATCAGCATGATGTTCGCGATTTCGCTGGGTTTCCTGGCGCTGCTGGGCTACCTGAAGACGCAGCCGTGGTTCTACGACGGCCTCGGCGTCAACCCGCTGCTGCTGCCAGGCCAGGGCAACGACGCCATGGCGCTGCTGCTGTTCATGCTGGTGCTGCCGGTGTTCACCTTCCTGTTCAATCCGCTGACCTCGCTGGGTTCGCGCAAGCACGAGTTCGAGGCGGACGCGTTTGCCGCCCAGCACACCGATGCGCGTGACTTGGTGTCAGCGCTGGTCAAGATGTACGAGGATAACGCCTCGACGCTGACGCCCGATCCGCTGCACTCGGCCTTCTACGACTCGCACCCGCCGGCCAGCGTGCGCATCCGGCAACTGAATCTGGCGGCGTCATGATGACCACCCGCGCCGACCTGCTGGCCGCCCGCTGCCATCCCCGCGCGGACGCGCTGGACGCCAGCGCGGCCGCGCGCCTGCAAGCGCTGGTGCCGGACTGGACGATCGACCACGGCCGCCTGACGCGCAGCTTCGCCTTCAAGAATTATCATCGCACCATGGCCTTCGTCAACGCCCTGGCATACGTAAGCCACACTGAAGACCACCACCCCGAAATGACCGTTACCTATAACACCTGCATCGTCCGCTACGACACCCACTCCGCCCACGGCCTGACCGACAACGACTTCATCTGCGCCGCCAAGGCCGACGCGCTGTACCAGCAAGCGGCGGTGCCGGCATGAGCGACGCCCCGAACCAGCAGCGCACCGCCATCATCATCGCCGCCCACGGCCGCCACTACCTGGCGGAAGCGGACGGCGTCAAGCTGCAATGCGTCACGCGCGGCAAGAAGACCAATGTGGCGGTGGGCGACATCGTCCACATCACCATGACCTCGCCCGACCAGGGCGTGATCGACAAGATCGAGGAACGCAAGACCCTGCTGTACCGCTCGGACCAGTACAAGTCCAAGCTGCTGGCGGCCAACCTGACGCAGCTGTTCATCGTGGTCGCCACCGAGCCCGGCTTTACCGACGACCTGGTGTCGCGCTCGCTAGTGGCGGCGGAAGCGGCCGGCATCAAGGCCCACCTGATCCTCAACAAGACCGACGTCGCCGCCGCCCTGCCGCGCGCCCGCGAACGGGTGCAGCTCTACGCCAACCTGGGCTACCCGGTGCACGAAGTGTCGGCCACCGCCGCGCCGGAACACGCGGTCGCCACCTTGCAGCCGCTGCTGGCCGGCCAGTCGTCGATCCTGATCGGCCAGTCCGGCATGGGCAAGTCCTCGCTGATCAACCTGCTGGTGCCGGACGCCGACATCGCCGTGCGCGAAATCTCCGCTGCGCTCGACACCGGCAAGCACACCACCACCTTCACGCGGCTGTACACGCTGCCCGACCTGGGGCCGGAATCGTCGATTATCGATTCACCCGGCTTCCAGGAGTTCGGCCTCTACCATCTGAGCGAGGGCATGCTGGAGCGCGCCTTTGTAGAATTTGCCCCATACTTGGGTCACTGCAAGTTCTACAATTGCCGCCACCTGATCGAACCGCAATGCGCGGTGCTGGACGCCGTCGCCGCCGGCAAGATCGCCAAGATGCGCCACACCCTGTACGGCCAGCTGTTGCACGAGTCATCACAAACACTGTATTAATAACAAGCTTGCGTCTATAATGCCTTGGAGCAAGTATCCTGGGGAAGCCGATGGACATGTTTGCGCTGGACGACGCGTTAGCCGAGTGGGAGGCCGCCCTGCCGCCGCTGCGTGGTCCGGCGCGGCTGTCGCTGCTGCTGCCGCTGGCCTGGCATCTGCGCCAGCGCGACACACCGCGCGCGCTGCAGCTGGCGGCCGAAGCCGAAGCGCTGCTGGCCGGCGCGGTCCCCGCCCTACCCGCTGAACAACGCGACGCCCACAGCGCCCGCCTGCAACTGGTACGCGCGGAAGCCACTTGGCTGTCCGGCCAGCTGGAGGCCGCCGACGCCCTCGCGCAACAGGCCGGCCAGCGCTGCGCCGCCTTGCAGCTGGCCGCCGGCGACGCCGACGCCCACTGGCTGCGCGCCTGGATCGCCATCGACCGCGGCGACCACGTCGCTGCCGAAGCCGAACTGGAACAGATGGCGGCGGTGGCCCGCGCCGGCGGCGACCTGCAGCGCAGCGCCATCGCCGACGCCGTCAACGCCCGCTGGGCCGTGCTGCGCGACCTGCCCAGCGCCCAGCAGCGCTGGTCGCAACGCTTCACGCCGGCGGAAGAAAACCAGCCCGGCGTCGCCAGCTGGATCTACGACTACTACGGCCTGGCCGCCAGCGGCGCCAGCGACTTCGGCGCCGCCGCCGGCCACTACCTGCGCTGTTACGAGGCGGCGCTGGAAAGCGGCCAGCTGCGCATGGCGATCACCGCCGCCATCAACATCGGCCTCGACTTCACCGCGCTGAACGACCACGAAGCGGCGCTGGAATGGATGGAAAGCGCGCTCGACCTGGCGCGTCCGACCGGCTGGCCGCGCAGCATCGGCGCCTGCCTGACCCACACCGCCGACAGCATGCGCCGCCTCGGCCGGCTGGACGCCAGCGCCGCGCTGCTGCAGGAAGCGGTGCAGCTGCTGGCGCCGCTGTCCGGCGCGCGCAGCTACGCCACCGCGCTGCAGTACCTGGGCGACCTGGCGCTCGACCAGGGCGACTACCCGGCCGCGCTGGACGCCTTCCGCAAGCTCGCAGCACGCGGCGACGCGCTGCAACATGCCGACTTCCAGAGCATCGCCCGGCGCGGCCAGGCGCACGCGCTGTGCTTCCTCGACCGGCCGCAAGAAGCGCTGGCGATGGCGGTCCAGGCGGCCGAACTGGCGCAAGCCCAGGCCGACCGCTACCACCACGTGGCCGCACTGCGCGTGATGTCGCTGATCCATCTGCGCCACCAGCTGCCGCCGCCGGCCGGCATGACCGAACCCAACGCCACGCTGCACTTCCTGCACCAGGCGCTGGCCGTGGCCGGCCACATCAACGGCTACACGCTGCCGGCCGACCTGCACGAAGCGCTGGCGCGCGAATATGCCCACATCGGCGACTACCGGCAAGCCTACGCTGCGGCGCAGCGGGCCGCCGCCGCGCGCGCCCAGACCCACAGCCAGGACGCCACCAACCGCGCCATCGCCATGCAGGTGCAGCACCAGACCGAGCACGCGCGCGCCGAAGGCTTCCACCACCGCGAACTGGCGGCCGCCGAAGCGCGCCGCGTCGACCTGCTGCAACAGACCAAGGCCACGCTGGAACGCCTGTCGGCGATCGGCCAGGAAATCACCACCCACCTCGACGCCGGCGCCGTGTTCCAGGCGCTGCACCGCCACGTGCAAGCGCTGCTGCCGGCCAACTCGCTGGCGATCTACCTGTGCGATCCCGGCTGCGACACCATCAGCCGCGTGTTTGGCATCGAAAACGGCCAGCCGCTGGCCAGCAATACCATCGACGTCGCCAACCCGCGCGCCAACGCCGCCCGCAGCCTGCGCGAACGCAGCGAGATTTACGTCGCCAATGCCGGCCCGGACGACATCTTCCTGGCCCCCGGCACCCAGGTCATGGTCAGCGCGCTGTACGTGCCGCTGCGCGTCGGCGAACGCACGCTCGGTGTGATGACGGTGCAAAGCACCATGGCCAATGCCTACGGCGAGCGCCATCGGCTGATCTTCCGCACGCTGTGCGCGTATGGCGCGATTGCGCTGGACAACGCCGAAGCCTACCGCCAGTTGAAGGACGCGCAGACCCAGCTGGTGTCGCAGGAAAAGCTGGCCGCACTGGGCGCGCTGATGGCCGGCGTCGCGCACGAGCTGAACACGCCGATCGGCAACAGCCTGCTGATCGCCAGCACGCTGGTGCAGAAGACCGAAGAACTGGAAGCGCAGATGAACGGCAGCGGCCTGAAACGCTCGGCGCTGGCCGCCTACCTGGAAGACGCGCGCAAGGCGCACGAGCTGGTAATGCGCGGCCTGACCAGCGCGGCCAACCTGGTCAACAGCTTCAAGCAGGTGGCGGTGGACCGCACCACCGAGCAGCGGCGCGAATTCAACCTGGCGCAGGTGTCGCAGGAAGTGGTGGCCACCATGATGAACCGCATCCGCGCCGCCGGCCACCGCATCGAACTGGAGATGCCGGACACGGTGTCCCTCGACAGCTATCCCGGCCCCTACGGCCAGGTGATCGCCAACTTCATCAACAACGCCCTGCTGCACGCCTTTGCCGGCAAGAGCCACGGCAGCGGCAGCATGTGGCTGCGCGCGCAGGCGCCGGTCGACGGCCGGGTGCAGGTCAGCTTCCGCGACAACGGCGGCGGCATCGCGCCCGAACACATGTCGCGCATCTTCGATCCCTTCTTCACCACCAAGCTGGGCCAGGGCGGCAGCGGCCTGGGGCTGTCGATCAGCTACAACATCGTCACCTCGCTGATGGGCGGGCTGATTACCGTCCACAGCTCCCGCGACGGCACCACCTTCACCCTCGACCTGCCGCTCACCGCCCCCGAAAACAAACTGCCGTCGACCAGCCACATCTACCATTGACATGCCTGGCCACCGCAGGTGAGGTCGCCCTCACCTGCGCCGGCTTCCGCCCGAGCCTGTGTGCAAAAAAAAACCGAATCTACTGGGAGGCGATTTCGAACTTCGGCAATCTCAGGCGGTTCACGCACGCAGTGTCGACTGTTCTTGGATTGGCATTTTCCAAAAAATTGGCCGTGACATCTTCCAGGCACGCGCCCCAATCTTCAAACATGGTGTGCGACCTGTTGGGGACAATGACTAACCTGCCATTCGGCATGTGAGAGATAATTTTTTCGCTGTTGCTGGAGGGAGTCGCTGGATCAAATTGTCCAGCAAGTAGCAAGATGGGCGTGTTGGAATGGACCGGAGTATGAAGTTGCGGACTGATCTGACCACGCGGCCAGTTGCGGCACGCGGCAATCTGCTGATCGATGCGGAACGATCCGATGAGTGTACCTGCAGCAAGGGCGCGTTCCTTCCCCTCATCGAGGAAAGGTAAATCCTCATTGCAGGTGATGGCCATGTACAAGCCCCAGGGCGCCGCATCTTCGAATTGTTCGCGCCATGTGGCAATCGACGCAAGCAGTGCCTGATTCTTGTCTTCGTCGGCAAGCGTGTGTATCAATCGCGGCAAGGAAGCGGCGCCTGATACCGCATAAAGATACATGCGTAAATAGGACGCCACAACACCGGAAGAAATAGGCAGGACGTGGGCCTGGTCCTGCGACCCTTTGTGCAAAACAAGACCTGTTCCGTTGAGCATCGCCTTCAATTTTTTCAGATCACCGAAGACATCCGGAAACGCGGTAGAACATTCTTTGTCGGCTTTGCACCGGTTTAATATTTCGGTCAACGACAGTTCGGCCTCGCGGGCCAGGCCGGCGGGGACATATGCCCCTGGCGCTTCTGGTCCCAGTAGCAATGTGGCGCGCACCGAATGATCATAATGGCGAAGATATTCCTGCGCTAAACGGGTGCCGTAGGAATAGGCGATTATACCGATCTGGTCGTAAGACAACGCTGCCCGGACATTGTTTAAGTCACGGGCGGCTTCGGACGTCGTATACCGCGTCAGATCGACTGTGGCGGACAAACGCCGGGCGCATTTGACGAGATTTTCAGCTGGCCATAAATCTCTCAGCAAGACGCTTTTGTCTTGATTCGGGTTGGCGCAATGGAGGTCTGGAGAAATGCCTGTGCCTCTCTGATCGATAAATACAAGGTCATGCGTCCGTCCCACCTTTTTCCACACCTCGGATTCGTCCTCGATCGTCGACGTCGTTCGTTGACCCGGGCCGCCCTGGAGCAGGAAAATTGCTCGCGACGGGCTGACCGGATTGGCTGCCTGGAGGATGACCACATCCAGACTGATTTGTCGTCCACCTGGTAAATCGTAGTTTTCAGGAACAATGGCTTTCATGCACACAGCATTCTTTATGCTTGAGGCTGGGCAAACCATCTTTTCTAACGTTATTTTGTCTGGGCCTGGATTGGCACCCAGTGCGGCAAGCGGGAGGCTGAGACCAAAAACTGCCCAGGCCATCAAGAAACTTTTGATCCTGTATCGATTCATTTCCATCTTTGTAGAAGGTAACTCTATTATTAAACCGAGCGCGGTAGTTTCGCAGCCTGGCTTGAGCCTGGATGAGAATAGGCGCAAACTTCAGTGCAGAGCCATCCTCATCATGCCACTGAGCGACGACTTATGTAAATTTATTTGAACTTTCTGAATGTTATCGGGAATACACGGTTTGCGTGCCCAGGCGCGCTTCCTACAACCATAACCCGGATAACTGACATGAAAAAACTGCTTCTGAAAGCGCTTACCGTCGCTGGCCTCGCCGCCGCAGCCAATGCGTACGCCGTCACCGACGCCGCCAACGATTTCCTGTCGGTCTACACCGGCAGCCACGACGCCGCCTTCGACGTACTGTCGGCCGATGTCGCCTACAACGCCGCGAGCAACGAGTTCGTGTTCCGCACCACCGCCGCCGGCCCGATCTCCGGCGTCGCCGGCGCCGCCTATGTGTTCGGGCTCGATGTCGGCGGCTCGACCAACGCGCCGTTCGCCTCGGTCGGCCTGCCGGGCGTGACGTTCAATTCCACCGTCACGCTGCGCGCGGATGGCACCGGCAGCATCGGCGCCAACGCCGTCACTACCCATATCGTCGGCAACCAGATCTTCTCCACCGTGTCGGCCGCGCTGCTGCCGTCCAAGGGCCTGGCTTTCAAGGACTACACCTGGACCGTGTGGTCGATCGACAACCGCGTGCAGGGCCTGGGCCGCCTGGCCGACTTCGCACCGGACGCCAACATCACCGTCAGCGCGGTGCCGGAAGCCGACAGCTACGCCATGCTGCTGGCCGGCCTCGGCATGCTGGGCATGGTCGCCCGCCGCCGTTCGCGCAAGACAGTCTGAACCCCGACTGACAGAGTGCCAAAACGCGTCCGGGCTACCACAGCTAAGTGCCTGTATAGACAGGATAATCTGCGGTAATTAGCCCTACTCGCCGAATTGCCTTTATAATTGTTCGGCTAAGCCGTAGCCATTCTGTCAGTTGTTATTATGCCCATCCAAAAACCGATCAAGCATTACCTGCAGTTTTCCGACCTCACGCTGGACGAGTATGAGTACGTCATCGAACGCGCGCACCTCATCAAGCGCAAGTTCAAGAACTACGAGATCTATCACCCGCTGATCGACCGCACGCTGGTGATGGTGTTCGAGAAGAACTCCACCCGTACCCGCCTGTCGTTCGAGGCCGGCATGCATCAGCTGGGTGGCGCCGCCATCTACCTCAACACGCGCGACTCGCAACTGGGCCGTGGCGAGCCGGTGGAAGACGCCGGCCAGGTCATGTCGCGCATGTGCGACATCATCATGGTGCGCACCTTCGGCCAGGACATCATCGAGCGTTTCGCAGCCCATTCGCGCGTGCCGGTGATTAACGGCCTGACCAACGAGCACCACCCGTGCCAGGTGTTTGCCGACATCTTCACCTACTACGAGCACCGCGGCTCGATCACCGGCAAGACGGTGGCCTGGGTCGGCGACGCCAACAATATGCTGTACTCGTGGCTGCAGGCGGCCGAGGTGTTCGGCTTCCACGTCAACGTGTCGACGCCGAAGGGCTACGACATGGACATGTCGCTGGTCTCGACCGACCGCTACACCTTCTTCGATAACCCGTCCGACGCCTGCGAAGGCGCGCACCTGGTCAACACCGACGTCTGGACCAGCATGGGCTACGAGGAAGAAAACGCCGCCCGCCTGAAAGCCTTCGACGGCTGGATCGTCGACAGCGCCAAGATGGCGCGCGCCGCGCCGGACGCGCTGTTCATGCACTGCCTGCCGGCCCACCGCGGCGAAGAAGTGGCGGCCGACGTCATCGACGGCCCGCAATCGGTGGTGTGGGACGAGGCGGAAAACCGCCTGCACATTCAAAAAGCGTTGATCGAGTACCTGCTGCTCGGCCGCATCGACAACAAGTAAAGCAATCCGTCATTCCCGCGCACGCGGGAATCCATGCTGAGTATGGGTTCCCGCCTGCGCGGGAACGACGACAGTCAAATTAACCAACTGGGATCAATCATGAGCGATATTAAAAAAGTAGTCCTCGCCTACTCGGGCGGCCTCGACACCTCCGTCATTCTGAAATGGCTGCAGGATAACTACCAGTGCGAAATCGTCACCTTCACCGCCGACCTGGGCCAGGGCGAAGAACTGGAACCGGCACGCGCCAAGGCGATCAAGTTCGGCATCAAGCCGGAGAACATCTACATCGACGACGTGCGGGAAGAATTCGTGCGCGACTTCGTGTTCCCGATGTTCCGCGCCAACACCGTGTACGAAGGCGAATACCTGCTGGGCACCTCGATCGCCCGTCCGCTGATCGCCAAGCGCCTGATCGAAATCGCCAACGAGACCGGCGCCGACGCCATCTCGCACGGCGCCACCGGCAAGGGCAACGACCAGGTGCGCTTCGAGCTGGGCGCCTACGCGCTGAAACCAGGCGTCAAAGTGATCGCGCCATGGCGTGAATGGGACCTGCTGTCGCGCGAAAAACTGCTGAAGTACGCGGAAGACGCCGGCATCGCCATCGACATGAAACACAAGAACGGCGGCGCGCCGTACTCGATGGACGCCAACCTGCTGCACATCTCGTTCGAAGGCCGCCACCTGGAAAACCCGAGCGCCGAAGCCGAGGAATCGATGTGGCGCTGGACCGTGAGCCCGGAACAGGCGCCGAACGAAGCCGAATACGTCGACCTGGAATACGAAAAAGGCGACATCGTGGCCATCAACGGCGTGCGCATGTCGCCAGCCACCGTGCTGACCGAACTGAATCGCCTGGGCGGCAAGCACGGCATCGGCCGTCTCGACCTGGTGGAAAACCGCTACGTCGGCATGAAGTCGCGCGGCTGCTACGAAACCCCGGGCGGCACCATCATGCTCAAAGGCCACCGCGCCATCGAGTCGATCACGCTGGACCGCGAAGTGGCCCACCTGAAGGACGACCTGATGCCGCGCTACGCTTCGCTGATCTACAACGGCTACTGGTGGGCGCCGGAGCGCGTCGCGCTGCAAACCCTGATCGACCACACCCAATCCACCGTTAACGGCTGGGTACGCGTCAAGCTGTACAAGGGTAATGTGATCGTGGTGTCGCGCGATTCCAAAACCGACTCCCTGTTTGATATGAACATCGCCACCTTCGACGAAGACGGCGGCGCCTACAACCAGGCCGATGCCGGCGGCTTCATCAAACTGAACGCGCTGCGCATGCGCATCGCCGCCAACGCGCGCCTGAAACGCGGTCAATAACGTCGTCGATACCGCTTGATAGCAATGGCCGCTCGCTGAGCGGCCATTTTTTTGATACATTGGTCCAACGTCCTGATCGGGAGTGGAGCCAGCATGTTCAAGAATCTCAGTATCAAGAAAAAACTCGCTACAGGATTCGGCGCCATCGTCGCCATCATCGTCGTCCTGCTGGCCCTCGCCTACACCAACTTCACCAAGCTTTCCGCCGCCAGCACCTGGGACCTGCACACCATGCAGGTGCTGCTGGAAGCCGGGCAGATTGAAACCTCGCTGATCCAGATCCAGACCTCGACCCGCGGCTTCATGCTGACCGGTGAGGAAAGCACCACCGCGCCGATCAGCGGCGAAGAAGACGCAGTGCGCCACCATCTGAAAGAGATCACGCGTCTGACCGCCGACAATCCCAGCCAGCAGGAACGCCTGCAACGGCTCGGCCCCATGATCCAAAACTGGATCGACAATGTGATCCATCCGCTGCTGGAAAAACGCCGCGCGCTGAACCAGCAGGTCGGCGTGTCGCAGCAGGTGGCGACATCGGCCGACGTGCTGAATGGCGCCAAAACCATCGCCGACGTGCGCCAGCTGCTGCGCGAGGTCAGCGACGAAGAAAAACGCCTGCTGGCGCTGCGCACCAAAAACTCGGCCGACCTGTCGGAGTCGATGATGCTGCTGCTGATCCTCGGCGGCAGCGTGTGCACGCTGCTGGCGCTGATCATCGGCGCGCTGCTGTTGCAGGCGCTGGGCGGGCCGATCGGCCGGCTGGCGGCGGTGGTCGAACGCATCGCCGGCGGCGAACAGGGCGCGCGCGTGGAGGTCACCTCGCGCGATGAACTGGGCCAGATGTCGGTCTCCTTCAACCAGATGGCGCAGGCAATCCAGGACAGCCTGGCCAAGGAACTGGCGGCCGCCAACCTGCTCAAATCCAAGGTCGATGCGCTGCTGACGGTGGTGTCGAAGGCCGCCGCCGGCGACCTGACCGGCAAGATCACGGTGCACGGCGACGACGCCATCGGCCAGCTGGCCAGCGGCCTGGCGCGCATGTTCGACAACCTGCGGGGGCTGATCAACGATGTGCAGAAGGCCGGTATCCAGGTCACCACCTCGGCCACCGAGATCGCCGCCTCGGCCAAGCAGCAGGAAGCCACCGGCGTCGAACAGGCGCAGACCAGCGTCGAGATCCTCAGCACCACCAAGGAAATCTCGGCCAACATCACGGAGCTGGTCAAGACCATGGAGGAAGCCACCTCGGTGGCCGACTACACCACCCACGCCACCGCCGACGCCCAGGGCAACCTGCAGCGCATGGACGGCACCATGCAGACCATGGTGGCGGCGACCGACTCGATCAACGCCAAACTGGCGGCATTGTCGGAAAAAGCTAGCAATATCAACAGCGTTCTGATTACAATTACCAAAGTGGCCGACCAGACCAACATCTTGTCGCTGAACGCCGCCATCGAGGCCGAAAAGGCCGGCGAGGCGGGACGCGGTTTTTCCGTCGTCGCCACCGAAATCCGCAGGCTGGCAGACCAAACCTCCGTCTCCACCTGGGACATCGAACAGATGCTCAAGGAAATGCAGTCCGCCGTCTCCGCCAGTGTGATGGGCATGGACAAATTCTCCGAAGAGATCCGCCGCAGCGTCGGCGAGGTGCGCCAGGTGACCAATCAACTGTCCGGCGTGATGGACCAGGTACAAAAGCTGGCTCCCCGATTCGATCAGGTATTACAGGGCATGCAGTCCCAAGCCGTCGGCGCTGCCCAGATCAGCGAAACCATGATGCAGTTGAATGACGCCACCCAACAGACCGTGGAGTCGCTGAAATCGACCAGCGAGGCAGTCCACCAGTTGCAGTATGCGGCCGGCGGCCTGCAGACCAGCGTCGCCACCTTCTCGGTCGCGGCCTGACAACACCTTAAATCTGGCCGGTGTGGGAGAATGCCGCTTGCAATCTGGTCCCCGCCAGCCCTGGAGAAAAAATGTTTAACGACTTGAGCATCAAGAAGAAGCTGTACCTCAGTTTTAGCACCATTCTGGCCATCATCCTGGTGTTGTTATCCATCGCTTACAACCGCTTCAACAGCCTGTCCGAAGCCAACGCGTGGGACCGCCACACGATGGACGTGATCCAGGCCATCGACGTGCTGCGCAACGACCTGCTGCAAGTCCAGGTGGAAGCGCGCGGCTACTACCTGACCGGCAGCGCGCAGCGGCTGGAGCGCACCCGCAAGGAGATGAGCGACCTGCCAAACTCCATCAGCGAACTGCAGAAGCTCACCGCCGACAATCCGAACCAGGTGGCGCGCTTTAAAAAACTGGAGGACATGATCAACGTCTGGAGCAAGGATGTGATCACCTCCCAGCTGCAGATGCGCCAGGAACTGGGCGACAAGCCGGGCGCCGCCGACGCGATGGGCCGCACGCCGCAGCTGTCGGGCACCACCAGCTCCGCCATCGGCGACATCTACAAGTTCATGAATGACGCGGCGGCCGAAGAGAAGCGCCTGCTGGTCGAACGTTCGCAGGCGTCGGAACGCTTGCAGGAATCGATGCGCATGATCCTCACCGGCGGCGGCATGGTGTGCGTGGTGCTGTCGCTGGGCGTGGCCTGGCTGCTGGTGCGCGCGCTGCTGTCGCCGTTGAACAACCTGACCCACGCGGTCAACCGCATCGCCGGCGGCGACCAGGCGGCGCGCGCCGAGGTGTTGTCGGCAGACGAACTGGGCGAAGTGTCGACGGAATTTAACCGCATGGCGCAATCGATCCAGGACAACCAGGCCAGGGAGCTGGCCGAAACCAATGCGCTGCGCGCCAAGGTCGATTCGCTGCTGGGCGTGGTGTCGAAGGCCGCCGCCGGCGACCTGACCGGCAGGATCGACGTCAGCGGCGAGGACGCCATCGGCCGCCTGGCCGCTGGCCTGGACCGCATGTTCGACAACCTGCGCGGGCTGCTCAACAACGTGCAGAAAGCCGGCATCCAGGTCACCACCTCGGCCACCGAAATCGCCGCTTCGGCCAAGCAGCAGGAAGCCACCGGCATCGAACAGGCGCAGACCAGCGTCGAGATCCTCAGCACCACCAAGGAAATCTCGGCCAACACCTCGCAGCTGCTCAAGACCATGGAGGACGCCACTGCGGTGGCCGACTACACCACCAGCGCCACCGCCGACGCCCAGAACAACCTGCGCCGCATGGACAGCACCATGCAGCACATGGTCTCGGCCACCGACTCGATCAACGCCAAGCTGGCGGCCCTGTCGGAGAAGGCCTCCAACATCAACAGCGTGCTGATTACCATCACCAAGGTGGCCGACCAGACCAATATCCTGTCGCTGAACGCCGCTATCGAAGCCGAGAAGGCTGGCGAGGCGGGACGCGGCTTCTCGGTGGTGGCTACCGAAATCCGCCGCCTGGCCGACCAGACCTCGGTCTCCACCTGGGACATCGAGCAGATGCTGAAAGAGATGCAGTCGGCGGTATCGGCCAGCGTGATGGGCATGGACAAATTCTCCGAAGAGATCCGCCGCAGCGTCGGCGAAGTGCGCCAGGTGACCGACCAGTTGTCGGGCGTGATGGACCAGGTGCAGAAACTGGCGCCACAGTTCGACGCGGTGCTGCAAGGGATGCAGTCGCAGGCGGTCGGCGCGGAGCAGATCACCGCCACCATGATGCAGCTGAACGACGCCACCCAGCAGACGGTCGAATCGCTGAAAGCCACCAGCGAAGCGGTGCACCAGTTGCAGTACGCGGCCGGCGATCTGCAGACCAGCGTCGCCAACTTCGCGGTTGCGGTGTAAGCGGACCGGCGGAGCGCATACGATGAAACTCCTCGTCTTCCACATCGGCGCCGACCGCTACGGCCTGCGCCTGCGCGATGTGGTGCGCGTGCTGCCGCTGCTGGAACTCAAGCAGCTGCCGCTGGCGCCGGACAGCGTGGCCGGCCTGATGGACCTGCACGGCGTCTCGGTGCCGGTGATCGACTTGTGCCGCGCCAGCGGCCTGCCGTCCGGCGCCGACCACTTCGACACCCGCATCATCGTCGCCGACTATGTGGCGCCGGACGGCGTGCACCACCAACTGGGCCTGCGCGCCGAACGCGTGCTGGGGGTGCAGGAGGTGCGCGACGAGCAGTTGAACCACAGCGGCGTGCAGGCGGCCCCCTTTCTCGGCCAGGTGGTCAGCGATGAGCAAGGCATGCTGCAACTGGTGGAACTGGACCAGCTGCTGCCGGCCGAGCTGCGCGCGCTGCTGTTCCAGTCAACGGATAACAGCGCATGACGCCGGCCCAGTCCCTGCTGCGCGCCGCCACCGGCCTGAATCTGTCGAAGGCGGTGGTCGATCGCGCCATCAAGAACCGCATGGAGCAAACTGCGGCGGCCGACGCCGAGGCCTACCTGCAGCAGATGACGCCGCAGGAAATGACGGCGCTGGTGGAACTGGTGGTGGTGCCGGAATCGTGGTTCTACCGCGACCCGCAAGCCTTCGCGGCGATGACCGAATTGGTGCGCGCGCGGCTGGCGGCGGAACCCGGCCGGCTGCTGCGCATCCTGTCGATTCCCTGCGCCGGCGGCGAGGAGCCTTACACCATCGCCATGGTGCTGACCGACGCCGGCATCCCGGCCGCCAACTTCATGGTCGACGCCTTCGACATCAGCCCGACCTGCGTGGCGCGCGCCAGGAGCGGCATCTACGGCCGCAACGCCTTTCGCGCGCAGGACCTGGCGTTCCGCGACCTCCACTTCACCAGCGCCGGCGACGGCGACTACCGCGTCAACGACAGCATCCGCCAGCAGGTGCGCTTCAAGCAGGGCAACCTGCTGGAGTTCGACCTGTCGACGCGCACCGGCTACTACGACGTGGTGTTCTGCCGTAACCTGCTGATCTACTTCGACAAGCCGACCACCAAAGCCGCCATCGCCAAGCTGCGCGCGCTGCTGGCCGACGACGGCCAGCTGTTCGCCGGCTACGCGGAAGTGCCGTCGTTCTGCCAGCATGGCTTCACGCCGCTGTCGTACAACCAGGCCTTCGGGCTGCTCAAGGACGTCGCCGTGCCGGCCAGGCTGACGCAAGCGCCGCCTGCGCCACGCGTGCCAGCCAAGGCGCCGCCACCGCGCGCTGCCCGCAGTATCGCTTCGCCGCCGTCGCTGCCGACAACCACGCCCCTGCCCTCGCCACCGCTGCGCAGCCGCATGCCGGCCAGGCCTC
>NZ_WWCS01000036.1 GCF_009857535.1 Duganella margarita | reverse complement strand
CGACCTGGGCGGTGCTCAGCGAAGCGAACGAGGCAGTCTTCAGCGCAGCCAGGTCTTCGGTTTGCAGGGCAACAATCGAGTCGGTGGTCAGCGCGCGTACCTGGGCGCTGCTCAGCGAGTTGGCCTGGGCGGTGGTCAGGGCCACCACTTGCGCGCTGGTCAGGGCGCCGATCTGGGTGCTGTTCAGGCCGGCAATGGTCGCGGTTTTCAGCGCAGCGAAGTCTTCGGTTTCCAGCGCGGTGATGGCGGCGCTGGTCAGTGCGTTCACCTGGGCGCTGCTCAGGGCGGCAGCCTGGCTGGTGGTCAGAGCCACGACCTGGTCGGTGGTCAGGGCTTTGACGGCGGCGGTGTTGAGCGCGGCAGCCTGGCCCGACGTCAGCTGGCCGATCTGATCGGTGGTCAGGCCGATGATCTGGGACGACTTCAGCGCAGCGATGCCAGCGGTGGTGATGCTGCTGATGTCTGCGGTTTCAATCGCGGCCAGGTTGGCCGACGACAGCGCGCCCACTTGCGCAGTGGTCAGGCCGGCGAACTGGTTCGAGGTCATTGCCACGATCTGGCTGGTGGTCAGGCCCGAGGCGACGTCGAGCGTGCTCATCGCGGCGAACTGGCCGCTGGTCAGACCCTGGATCTGATCGGTGGTCAGGGCAGCGACCTGGGCGGTGCTCAGCGAAGCGAACGAGGCAGTCTTCAGCGCAGCCAGGTCTTCGGTTTGCAGCACAGCGATCGAATCGGTGGTCAGGGCGCGTACCTGGGCGCTGCTCAGCGAGTTGGCCTGGGCGGTGGTCAGGGCCACCACTTGCTCGGTGGTCAGGGCGCCGATCTGGGTGCTACTCAGGCCAACCAGGGTCGCGGTTTTCAGCGCGGCAAAGTCTTCGGTTTCCAGCGCGGCGATGGACAGCGTGGTCAGCGCGCTCAGCTGACGGCTGCTCAGTGCACCAACCTGGTTGGTGGTCAGCGCGACGATCTGTTCGGTGGTCAGGATTTTGATCTGGCCGGTGGTCAGCCCGAGGATACCGTTGGCGCTCAAAGCGGCAAAATTAGTCGTACTCAGCAATGGAACATTGGCGCTCGAAATGGCGCCAACTTGGTTCGAGGTCAGTACCTGGAATTGATTGGTGGTCAAAGCTACCATCTGATCGGAGCTGAGCGCCGCGATATCGGCGGTCGCGATTGTCACGACCTGCTGGGTGCTCAGACCTGCGATCTGGCTGGTGGACATACTGGTAATGACGCTCATTGCATTTCTCCTAGAAGGGCGCTGATTCGATTTGCTGTCCGAAAACATCTGGTGCACGGCCCTACCGTTGCATCCGCGTCTTCCGCCAGTGGCATATTTGCCGTTTAACTACTTATTAGGTGCTACTTGCCGCGAACGCAAAACCGCGTGCGCACACATTCTTAACGTCAACATCCTGTTCAACTTGAGTAAACTGAAGAAGATTTATTGCTTTTCCCCAACCCAACCGTAGGCCGGAAACTCGTCCTGCTTGCTTACAAGGCGACCGCCGCGAGTCTTCCACTAAGTAAACTTATTCCCATACGGAAAAAAAACACATGTAATCTTTCATCCTGTCGCAAAACTTCGCCAAGTATTTGAAATCACTCATTTTTTTCTTTTATACGGATGTAAAACGGCGTAAAAAACTTGCTACGGAGGGCTAGTATAGCGTAATAAATTTCCGCAAGGAATTTATTTGCACGCCTGTCGCCACGCCGCCACGCTCAAAATAACAATGTTCAGAGGCTATCAACCATGTTGATTTGTTTACGTCGGCGAGCGGGGAGGATAAGGCTAGACTGTGCCGCAGAGATGTGACGCGATGATGACGTATGGAAATTTTCTATTGCGCCGCAGCGGGTTGTTGGCGGCGCCGCCACAACACCGCCAGGGTGGCGGCCAGCAGCACCAGCGCAAAGGCATTCAGGACAACAGTGGCGGAAGCGAAGCGCATCACCACGCCGAGGCTGACGCCGGCCTTGACGCTGAAGGCCGGGCCGTCGCCATGCGGAAAATAGCTGATCAACTGCACACTATAATAGAGCATCCCGCCCCACAGGCCGAAACGCGAGCGCCGCAGCGACAGCACGCCGGCCAGGAAACCCAGCAGCGCCACCGCGTGCAGCATCAGGTCGCCGGTCGGCGACGCCGCGCCGAGCAGGCCCAGGCTGACGGCCAGCGCCAGGCCGCTGTTCAGCAACAATACCCGGGCCAGCCATTTTTCCAGTGCCTGCATCCTGTCCTCATCCAAAGCGCGATTGATAGTCGCTGGGCGCCACGCCCAGCTGCGCGGCAAACGCGCGCCGCAGATTGTACTCGCTGCCGAAGCCGCTCTGGCGGGCGGCGCGCTTGACCGTCATGCCGGCCTGTTCCAGCAAGCCGCAGGCCGCCTCCATCCGCAGCCGCAGCAGCAGTTGCGCCGGCGACAGCCCGGCCTCCTGCTGCAAGTGGCGGTGCAGGGTGCGCACCGACACCGCCAGCGCGGCCGCCATCTGCTCGACATCCAGCTGCTGCTGCAGGCGCGGCCGCAGCCACGCGGTCAGGCGGCCGTGCAGGCCCTGCGGTTCGGCCTGGGCCAGCAATTCCGTGCTGAACTGGCGCTGGCCACCGGGGCGCTTGTAGAACACCACCAGCCGCTTGGCCACCGCCAGCCCGGCGGCGCGCCCCTGGTCCTCCGCCACCAGCGCCAGCGCCAGGTCAATGCCGGCGGCGATGCCGGCCGAGGTGTACAGCGCGCCGTCTCTGATATAAATGGCGTCTTCCTGCACGGTGATGGCTGGATATTGTGCTTGCAGCGCGGCGGCATCCTGCCAGTGAGTGACGGCGCGGCGGCCGTCCAGCAAGCCGGCGCGTGCCAGCACGAAGGCGCCGGTGCACACCGAGCAGCAGCGCGTCACCTGGCCGGCCGCCTGCACCAGCCAGTCGATCAGCGCGCCATCCAGTGCCGGACTGCCTTGCGGCCCCAGTTCCACCCCACGGCCGCCGGCGACGATCAGCGTGCTGCCGGCCAGCTCCGCCGGTTGCGGCAATGGCGCGGCCTGCACGGCGACGCCGGCGGTCGACATCACCAGGCCGGGTTCGGCCGCGATCATATTGATTTGATAAGGAGGCGGCAGACCGGCGTCACGCGCCTCGTCATTGGCGGTGGAAAACACCTGGGCGGGGCCGGTGGCGTCCAGCAGCAAAAAGCCGGGGTACACCAGTAGCCAGATCGGGATGGGTTTCATGTTGGCAGATATTCCACCATGGATGTCATTTGTGTCAATCGCCGCCATGCCAACATGGGCTAAAGGAGATCGCCATGACACGCACCGTAGGCATTTATATTTTCGACAACGTGGAGGTATTGGACTTTGCCGGCCCGTATGAGGTGTTCACCTGCGCCAGCCGGATGGCGGCCAAGATGGCGCCGGATGCGCCGCCGCCGTTCGCCGTGCGCACCATCGGCGCCAGCCGCGCACCGGTGCGCGCCCGCGCTGGCCTGGTGCTGCATCCGGAAGCCGACTTTGCCGATACCGGCCACATCGATGTCCTGCTGGTGCCGGGCGGCGTGGTGGATGCCGAACTGGGGCGGCCGGAAGTCATCGCCTGGATCGCCGCCAGCGCCGGCCGCGCCGAACTGACCGCGTCGGTCTGCACCGGCGCCCTGGTGCTGGCCGAGACTGGCATGCTGGACGGACTGGAAGCCACCACCCATTGGGATGACCTGGACGCGTTGCGCGCGGGCTGGCCCAAGGTCAAGGTCGCGGATGGCCGGCGCTGGATCGACACCGGCCGCGTAATCACATCGGCCGGCATCTCGGCCGGCATCGATATGTCGCTGCACCTGGTGGCGCGGCTGGCAGGCCAGGAACTGGCCGAACGCACCGCGCACCTGATGGACTACGACTGGCGCCGCGACTAGGCCGTCATAGCTTTTTCAGCTGCTCGCGCGCATAGATGGCGCTTGGGTGGTTGGGTGCCAGCGCCAGGAAGCTGGTGTAGGCCTGCCTGGCCTTCTCGTTGTCGTTCAGGTGCGCGCGGGCGTCGCCGAGGTTGAGATAGGCGATGGCGCGCGAGGTGTCGATCTGCAAGGTATTCTCAAACCAGCGCGCCGCCTCGGCATATTTCTCCTGCTTGTAATAGACGAAGCCGAGGTTGTTGGCGGCCAGGCCGAAGTCCGGCCGGTATTTCAGCGCCTCGGTGAACGCCGCCTCGGCCTGCGCGTACTGCTTCTCTTTATACAGTTGCAAGCCGCGGTCGTTGGCGCGCTGCGCCAGCTGGCGCGCCGACACATCAACCGGCTTCGGCGCCGCCAGTTTCTGCTCGCCGCCGTTGAGGTTCTTGACCACCACCGCATTGCCGTCGCCCTGCTGGCTGCGGGCGCTATCGAGCTTGCTGTTAAGCGCAATGGCGTCGGCCGGCAATTGCGTCGACTGCGCACTGAGGAACTCGGCCTCGACCGGCAGCTGGAACACGAACTCGCCGCCTTCCGAACCGGGCAGGCTGCCGAACGCCGGCGTCTGCTGCGACACGCTGGCCACCGCCGGCGCCACGTACGCGGCCAGCTCGGTGGCGGTGATCATGCCGTCGCCGTTGAGGTCGGCCTTGCCGTTCAGCGCCTGCAGCAAGGTCCAGGTGAACACCGAGTGGCCGCCGGGGCCGCCATCGGCCACCAGCTGGTCGGCGCCGCCGGCGGTCAGCATCTGGCGGCCGACGCGGCGCGCGTTGTCGCGCAGGAAGGCTTCGCTGCCGCCGCCGCGCGTCAGGCCCAGGCCGCTGTAGCAGGCGTCCATGACGAAAAACACGTGCTTGGCGTTGAGGCTTTCGGCAATGTTCTGCAAATCCGTCATTGGAATCGCGTCGACGCTGACCTGCTGCGGATCGGAATCGGCCGGGATGATGTAGCCGAGATTGCGGCCGGACGACAGCTGGCGCGTGGCGCCGTGGCCGGCGAAGAACACGAAGATCCGGTCATCCTTCTTTAGCCTGGCTTCGGCCAGCTTGTCGTGGAACAGCGCCAGGATGTTGTTGCGGGTCGCTTCGCCGTTGGTCAGCGTGAACACGCGCTCGCCGGCAAAGCCGAAGCGGTTGACCAGCGTGTCGCGGATGGCCTTGGCGTCCTGCACCGCGTATTGCAGCTTGGGCCACTTCTGGTAATCGTTGATGCCGATCACCACCGCGTAGCTGTTGGCATAGCCGGTGCTGATGGCGACCTGCTCCGGCGCCGGCCTGGTGCCCTTGGCCACCGTGAATTCCTGGCCATCCCAGGCGGCAAAGCTGTAGCCGTCGGCGATCAATTTATCCAGCACCATCGGCAGCGCCTTGACGCTGCGGTCGTGGATGTCATGGAACAGGATGATGCCGCGCTGCTCCTTGGCCAGCGTGCCCAGCACGCGGTTGGCGATCGAACTCGGCACCGGATCGGCCCAGTCCATCGAATCCACATTCCACATCACCGAGCGCAGCCCCAGCCTGGACAGGATGGCCAGCCCTTCGGCGTTGTGCGCGCCGTACGGGAAGCGGAACAGCGGCGAGCGGCGCTCGTCGGCCGCCTTCAGCGCGGTGTCGGTGTTGGCGATTTCGCCGTACAGCTTGTCACCGCTCTGCTTCGACAGCAGCGCGTGGCTGAAGCTGTGGTTGCCCACGGTATGACCGGCGTCGATCAGGCGCTTGCTCTCGTTCTTGTAGCGGCCGACGTTCTGGCCGACCTCGAAGAACACGCCCGGCACATTGTATTGCTTGAGAATGGCGGCGATTTCTTCCGTGTACGTGCCATGCGGACCGTCGTCAAAGGTCAGCACCACGGTTTTCGGCGGCAGCGTGTTGCCGAAGATTTCCTTGGCCGGCGCGGCGGCAGCACCAGCGGCCCCGGCCGCGGCGGCCGGCGGCTCCGGATACGGCACGATGACGCCGTAGTCCTTCATGATCTGCTCGCGGGTGTACAGCTTGCGCAGATGGGCGACATAGTCGTCCCACTTCTCGCGCCTGGGCGTGATGGCGCGCGCTTCAAAGCGCGAGAAGATATCGCTGATTTCCTTGTCGTACTGCTTTTCGATCTCTTCCAGCGCCGCCAGGTCTTCGCTGACGCGCTTGTGCAGCTTGATGGCCGGCAAGGTCTGGTCGGAAGCCGCCAGCTTTTGCAGCGACAGCAGCACTTCGCGGAACGCCAGCCGGTCGGCATCGAACAGGTCGGACGCCGATTCGATATACGACAGCAGACCATCGTAGGCGGCGTCGCGCCGGGCCGGCGGCAGCGCCTGGGTTTGCGCCAGCAGCGGCTGGATGCGCGTCAGGCGCTCCAGGTTTTCATGGAATAGTGACTGGCCAACCTGGTTGGCAGCCTTGCGGTCGGCGTCGTTCAGCGTTTTCTCATCGGCCAGCAGCACGATGATCTTGCGGTAATTGGCCAGCAGCGCCTGCAGTTCCGGCTGCAAGGCCGGCACGGCGGCGGCCTGGACCGATGCCGGAGCAGCAGCAGGCGCAGCGCCCGGCCTGCTGCGCAATACCACGCCGACGGCGGCCAGCGCGGCCACCACGGCGGCGACAATGATGATCTTGGATTTCATGGCAATTCTTTAGAGCAATGGAATCCGCATTCTATGACAAATTTGCTAATTTTTCACTTGATAACCATCGTTCAGTGTTTTGAGGAAGGCGACGATGTCGGCAATGTCGCCTTCATTCAGCAGCGGTTTGCCGCCAGCCTTGCCGCCGAACGGCGCTTCCATGTTGACGTTGCCGTCCATGCCTTCCGGCTGGTCGTCGAACTTGCGGCCTTGGTACCACTTCTTCGGCGCGGTGTCGCGGGTGGCGTAGAAGCGCACCACTTGCTCCAGGCTGCTGAAGCTGCCGTTGTGAAAATACGCCTTGCGCGTGGCCACATTGCGCAGCGACGGCGTCTTGAAGGCGCCGCAGTATTCCTTGTGATCCTTGAGGTCGGTGCGGTCCGGCCCGCACAGGCCGAGGTCGTAATACGCCGGATCGGCGTTGACCGCCAGCTTGCGGTTACGCGGCACGCCGATATTAATCAGGCCGTAGTCGGTGAATTGCGGAAACACGCCGCCCGGCGAAATCTGGCTGATGTGACAGGACGCGCAATTGCCCCTGGTCTCATCGTTGAACACGCGCAGGCCGCGCTGCTCCTGCGGGCTCAGCGTGACCTGCTTGCGCAGGTAGGCGTCGTACTTGCTGGTGTAGGGATAGAAATCGGTCGGGCTTTCCTGGAACACTTCCAGCGCCATCAGCGCCCCCTGCAGCGCGGCATTGGGCCGGCTGAAGATATCGTCGCCAAACACCTTGCGGAACTGCGGCGCCAGCGCGCCATCTTTTAGCCTGGCCAGCACGGCTGCTTCATCCTTATTGCCCATCTCGCGCGCCGACTGCAGCGGCCCCAGCGCCTGCTCATGCGCCGTCTGCGTGCGGCCGTCCCAGTTGTGGCCGCCGGTCGGGCCGGCATCGACGCTGTCATCGCCGTCATCGTCGTGATAGTGCTCGGTGAAGGCCGGCACGTTCTGGATGTAGCGCAGCGACGGCGTCGCGCGCGTGCCTTCGGTCCGGCCGTCGGGACCGCCCAGCTGCACCGCCAGATTGTTGCTGGGACTGTAGCCGTTGGCCGGGCTGTGGCAGCTGGCGCAGGCCAGCTTGCCCGACGCTGACAGGCTGGGCTCATTGAACATGGCGCGGCCCAGCGCGGTCAATTCCGGCACGGTCGGACGGCGGCCCACCGGCGGCGCGTAGGCGGCGCGGGGCGCGTCAGCAGCTGCGGCGGCAGCGGTGGCGGAAGATGCGGCGGCATGCTCAGGGGTGGATGGCTGGCACGCACTCAGCAGCGCAGCCACAGCAACTGTATAAATAATTTTCATGCGCGCAGCCTAGCAAAATGACGTGACCGCTACATGACAGTCATAGAACGATACAAAACGATACTTTTGCGACCTTCCCATTTCATCGTCCTGACATATTTGCTAAATAGCATGAGCCGCTTTCACCCACCACCCTCAAGGCAGAATGATGAAAACAAACTTGAAAACGGCACTGCGTCCTGTGCCGCTGTTGCTGTTGGCGACCGGCATCGGCGCCGGGCTGATCGCTTGCGGCAGCTCTTCCGACGGCGACGTGCCGTCCATGTCCGGCCAGGTGGTCGGCAGCTATTATGAAAACGCCGTGGTCTGTCTGGAGGGCAGCACCAAGCTGACCTGCGACAGCAGCTCGGGCACCGTGCGCACCGGCGCCGACGGCTCCTTCAAAGTCACCGGCGCCAACAGCGGCGCCTTGCTGGTCACCGTCGGCACCGACGCCATCCGCCACGACGCGCTGGGCGACGCCGGCACCAAGGTCACGCAGAAACTGGTGTTCCGTGCACCGAACGGTCACACCGGCATCATCGACGCCATCAGCACCGAGCTGACCGCGATCATGGACGCCAACGGCGGCGACTTCGCCAAAGCCAGCGCCCAGCTGGCCGCCCGCATCGGCGTCAGCGAAGCCAACCTGCTGGCCGACGTCAACAAAGTATCGGGTGACGACCAGGCCAGGCTGAAGACCGAAAACGACAACTTCACCGCCGTCATCGCCGCCGCCGGCACGCAGAGCGCCACCGCCGACGTGGCCAACGCCATCAGCGCCGGCGCCGCGCTGGGCAACATCAAGAACATCGTCGTCATCTACGCTGAAAACCGTGGCTTCGACAATCTGTACGGCCTGTTCCCAGGCGCCAACGGCGTACCGGGCGTAAACCCGACCTCGACCAGCGCCTACGTGCCGCAGAAGGACTACGACAACAGCACGCTGCCAGTGCTGCCGCCAACCTGGGGCGGCATGACCGCCGCAGGCCAGAGCCTGGTGATCACGCAGGCGCAAACCGCCAACCTGCCGAACAAGCCGTTCCAGATCGACGACGCCAACAGCCCGATCGCGATGCCGCAATCGGTCATCTCGCGCGACCTGGTGCACCGCTTCTACAACAACCAGATGCAGATCAACGGCGGCGCCAACGACAAGTTCGCCGCTTACTCGGACGCCGGCGGCCTGACCATGGGCTACTACGACGGCAGCAAAATGAAAATGTGGGACATCGCCAAGCAATACGCGCTGGCCGACAACCTGTTCATCGGCGCCTTCGGCGGCTCGTTCCTGACCCACCAGTACCTGATCTGCGCCTGCGCGCCGCAGTACCCGAACGCCGACACCTCGGTCGCGGCCGGCTCGATCGCCAAGATCGACGTCGACAGCAAGGGCAACTTCGTGCGCCTGACGCCATCGGCCACCGCGCCAAGCAGCGTGCTGAACGGCGCACCGGCCTACGCCAACGACGGCGCCATCACCCCGGCCGACTCGACCGGCATGTTCTACGCGGTCAACACCATGCAGCCGCCGTACCAGCCGAGCAGCAATGCGCCGGCCGCCAGCGACAGCAGCCACCTGTTTGCCGACACCAGCAAGTCCACCACCCTGCCGCCACAGACGCAGAAGAACATCGGCGACATGCTGACCAGCAAGAACGTCGACTGGGCCTGGTACTCGGGCGCCTGGAACAGCACCACCGCCAACGCCACCTCGGCCACCCGCGGCGCGTTTGCCAATCCGCCTAATTTCCAGTTCCACCACCAGCCGTTCAACTACTACGCCAATATGGACCCGGTGAAGAACCCGGCGTATCGCGCGGCGCACCTGAAGGACTACGACACCCAGTTCGTGGCCGATGTCGCAGCGGGCACCTTGCCGCCGGTGGCGTTCTACAAGCCGCAGGGTAACCTGAACCAGCACCCCGGCTACGCCTCGGTGGCCGACGGCGATGCACACATTGCCAGCGTGATCGCGCAGCTGAAAAAGAGCCCGCAGTGGAAGAACATGCTGGTGATCGTCACCTACGATGAAAACGGCGGCTTCTACGACCACGCTTCGCCGCCAAAAGGCGACCGCTGGGGTCCGGGCACCCGCGTGCCGGCGATCATCGTGTCGCCGTTCGTGAAAAAAGGCTCGGTCGACCATACCCAGTATGACTCGGCGTCGATCCTGCGCGCGATTACCCATCGCTTCAACCTGCCGGTGCTCGATGGCCTGACGGTGCGCGACAAGGCGCTGGCCGCCAACGGCGCCAAGCCGATGGGCGACTTCAGCGCGGCGCTGGCCCTGACGCCGCAGGAGTAGTCAGTCCGGCGCGGTGCAGCCAGCGATACAGCAGCGGCAGCACCAGCAACGTCAGCGCAGTCGAGGACAGTATCCCCCCGATCACCACCGTGGCCAGGGGACGCTGGACCTCCGCACCGGTGCCGGTGGCAATCGCCATCGGCACGAACCCCAGCGACGCCACCAGCGCCGTCATCAACACCGGCCGCAGTCGCGCCAGCGCCCCTTCGCGCACCGCCTGCTCCACATTACGTCCCTCCTCGCGCAGCTTGCGGATCGCCGACACCAGCACCAGCCCATTGAGCACCGCCACGCCGGATAGCGCGATAAACCCCACCGCCGCCGATATCGACAACGGTATGCCGCGCAGCGCCAGCGCCGCCAGCCCGCCGGTCAACGCAAACGGTATCCCGCTGAACACCAGCAGCCCGTCCTTCAAATTGCCGAACATGGCAAACAGCAGCAGCAACACCAGCGCCAGCGCCGCCGGCACCACAATCTTCAAGCGCTGCGAAGCCGACTGCAACTGTTCGAACTGCCCGCCCCACGTAGTCCAGTAACCGGCCGGGATCTTCACCTGCTGCAAACGCTGCTCCGCCTCGGCCACGAACGATCCCATATCCCGCCCGCGCACATTGGCGCTGATGACCACGCGTCGCTTGCCGTTCTCGCGGCTGATCTGGTTCGGCCCCGGTGCAATCGCAAAGGTCGCCACCTCACCCAGCGGAATGAAATTGCCGCCACCGGGCAAAGGTAACGGCAAGCGCTTCATCGCTTCCAGATCGCTGCGCAGCGCATCCGGCAACCGCACCACGATATCGAAGCGGCGGTCACCTTCGAACAGCGTGCCCGCCTCCCTGCCGCCGATGGCCGTCGCCACCACCTCCTGCACATCGCCGACATTAAGGCCGTAACGCGCCGTCTTCGCGCGGTCGATATCCACCGTCAGCACCGGCAGGCCGCTGGTCTGCTCCACCTTGACCTCCTGCGCGCCATCGACTTTGCCCAGCATGGCCGCGATGCGCGCCGCGGTAGCGTTCAGCACCGCATCGTCATCGCCAAACAGCTTGACCGCGACATCGCTGCGCACACCCGAAATCAGCTCATTGAAACGCAACTGGATCGGCTGCGAAAACTCATACGCATTGCCGGGCAGCTGCGCCACCGCAGCCTGTATCGCCGCCAGCAGCTGCGCATGCGACTTCTTCGGCTTGGGCCACTGCGCCTCCGGCTTGAGCATGATGTAGCCGTCCGAGATATTCGGCGGCATCGGGTCGGACGCGATTTCCGCCGTGCCGGTGCGCGCAAACACGCGCTCAATCTCGGGGAACTGGCGCATCAGGGTCAACTCCACCTGCTTCTGCATCTCCACCGACTGCGTCAGGCTGGTGCCGGGAATGCGCAAGGCCTGCATGGCGATGTCGCCCTCGTTCAGGGACGGCACGAACTCGCTGCCCATGCGCATCGCCAGCAGCAGCGACAGCGCTACCGCGATGCCGGCGAACGACAGCACCACCGGCGCGTTGCCCAGCGCGCGTTCCAGCAGCACGCCATACCAGCGGTCGATGCGCGGCGTGTGCTTCTCCACCACGCTGTCGCCGATGAACAGCGCCACCGCCGCCGGAATGAACGTCACCGACAGGATCATGGCGCCGGCCAGCGCCATCACCACCGTCAGCGCCATCGGATGGAACATGCGGCCTTCCACGCCCGTCAGCGCGAAGATCGGCAGGTACACCACCATGATGATCAGCTGCCCAAACAGCAGCGGCCTGCGCGACTCCCTCGCCGCCGCAAAGACCTCATCGAATTTTTCCGCGCGCGTCAAAGGCCGGCCCAGTGTGGCCTGCGCATGCGCCAGCCGCCGCACGCAGCTCTCGACGATGACCACCGCGCCGTCAACGATGATGCCGAAGTCCAGCGCGCCGAGACTCAGCAGATTGGCGCTAACTTTGTACGCCACCATGCCGCTGAAGGTGAACAGCATCGCCAGCGGAATCACCATCGCGGTGATCAGCGCCGCCCGCAGATTGCCGAGGAAGAGGAACAGCACGGCGATCACCAGCACCGCGCCTTCCAGCAGGTTTTTCCTGACCGTGCCGATGGCTTTATCTACCAGCGTGGTGCGGTCATACACCGTGACCGCCTGCACCCCGGGCGGCAGGCTGCGGTTGATGACCGCCATCTGCCTGTCCACAGCCTGCGACACCGCGCGGCTGTTCTGCCCGATCAACATGAAGACCGTGCCCAGCACCACCTCGCGTCCGTTCTCGGTGGCGGCGCCGGTGCGCAGTTCGCGGCCGATATCGACATCGGCCACGTCGCGCACGCGCACCGGCACGCCGTCCACGCTGCGCAGCACGATGTTGCGAATGTCTTCCAGCGACTTCACCTGGCCCGGCGCGCGCACCAGCAGCTGTTCGCCGCGCTTCTCGATGTAGCCGGCGCCGGCGTTGCCGTTGTTGCGCTCCAGCGCCAGCACCACGTCCTGCAACGTCAGCCCATAGGAAGCGAGACGCTGCGGCTGCGGCGCCACTTGATACTCCTTGGCGTAGCCGCCGATGGAATTGATCTCGGTGACGCCGGCCACATTGCGCAACTGCGGCTTGACGATCCAGTCCTGGATTTCGCGCAGGTCGGTCGGCGTGTAGGGTGTGCCATCGGCCTTCTTCGCATCGGGCCTGGCTTCCACAGTCCACAGATAGATTTCACCGAGTCCGCTGGAGATGGGACCCATGGCCGGCGTGATCCCGGCCGGCAGCTGCGCGCGCGCCTCCTGCAACCGTTCGCTGACCATCTGGCGCGCGAAGTAGATGTCGGTGCCGTCCTTGAACACCACGGTGATCTGCGACAGGCCGTAGCGCGACAGCGAGCGTGTTTGCTCGATGCGCGGCAGGCCGGCCAGCACCATCTCCAGCGGCACGGTAACGCGCTGCTCGGTCTCCAGCGGCGAGTAGCCGGCTGCCGCTGTGTTGATCTGCACCTGCACGTTGGTGATGTCCGGCACGGCGTCGATCGGCAGCTTGCCGTAACTGACGACGCCCAGCGCCGCCATCGCGGCCACCATCAGCAGAACCAGCCAGCGCTGGTCGATGGCGTAGCGGATAAGTCGTTCAAACATGGTCGTCTCCCGCCTCAATGTTCATGTTCCGCGCTGTCCTTGCCCAGTTCCGCCTTCAGCACATAGCTGTTGGCGGCGGCGTAGACGGCGCCTGCGGACAGTCCTTGCAGGATCTCGGTCAGCTTGCCGTCGCTGCGGCCCGGCTTTACCGGCTGCGCCACGAAGCCTTGCCTGGTGCGCACAAAGACGGCGGGCTGGCCATCGACTGTTTGCAGCGCGCCTGAAGCCACGGTGACGGCGGCCTCGCTCAGGCCCGATTGCACGTCGACGTTGACGAACAGGCCGGGACGCCAGGCGCGCTGCGGATTGGCCAGCGCCACGCGGGCGTTGGCGGTGCGGGTCTGCTCGCCCAGCAGCGATCCGACGTAACTGATCTTGCCGCTGGCCTGCGCTTCGAACGCCGAGGCGCGCACGATGACGCTTTCGCCGACGCGCACGCGGTTCAGGTCTTGCGCTGGCACGGCGAAATCGGCCCACACCGTGGTCAGGTCGGAGATGGTGAAGACGTTGGCGTCTTCCTTGATCGCCTCGCCGAGGGCGAGATGCTTTTCCATCACCACGCCGTCGAACGGCGCACGCAGCTGCAGTTGATTGAGCTGCGCCCCTGCTGCCGCGCCGGCGCCAAGAACGCTGAGTTTCTGCTTCGCGTTCTGGACGGCGATGTCCGCTTCGTTCATCGCCTGGCGGGCTTGCAGGTAATCCTGTTCGGCGGAGATTTTGTCCTGCCACAGTCTGCGTTCGCGTTCCAGCGTGGTGCTGGCCAGCGCCAGCCGACGCTGCGCGGACAGCAGTTCGCTGCGCTGTTCCGACAAGGCGCTGCTGGCTACGACCGCCAGCAACTGCCCGCGCTTGACGGTCTGGCCCAGTTCCGCGTGTACGGCCACCACCACGCCAGCCAGCTTGGGCACCACGTGCGCGGTGCGGTCTTCGTTGAAGCGGATCTCGCCCGGCAGCGTGAGGATGGTGCTGATCTGCGCCGGCGCGGCGGTCGCCAGCACGATGCCGGCCGTCTTGATCTGCGCCTCGTTCAGCGCGATGACCTCCGGTACCGCGTCGGCAGCTGCGACGCGGCCCGCTACGCCGGTCGATGCTGCGGCCACAGCGCTGCCGTCATCGCCGTGGCCGTCGTCGTCATGGGCGTCGCCGCGCGGCTTGAGGAGGAGCGCCGCCAACAGCAGCGCGATAACCACCATGACGGCGATGATGATGGTCTGTTTCTTACTCATATGCTGCTCCGGTCAAACGCAAGATGGCGGCCTGCGCGCGATGCGCGTCGGCCAGCGTGGTGAGGTAGTGGGACTGTGCCTGCAACAGCGTGCGCTGCGCATCCAGCACGTCGAGGAAGCCGAACTTGCCGTACTCGAAGCCAGTACTGACCGCGTCATACGCGCTCTGCGCCCCCGGCAGGATCTCGCCCTGCAAGGCCAGCGCCTGCGCGCGCGCCGACGCATACTCTTCCCGCGCCTGCACCAGCTCCGCCTCCAGCCGCGACGCCGTCGCCGTCACCCCGTCACGCGCCTGATCGACGCGCCGCGATGCAGCCAATACCGCCCCCTGATTGCGATCGAACAGCGGCAACGGCAGCGACACGCCAAACACCGCCTGCGTGCGCCCCAGTTCCTCCGAGCGTTTGCTACCGATCGTCAGCGCCACATCCGGCGCGCGGCGCGACAACTCGACTTGCGCCGTCGCCTGCCGCTGCGCCAACTCCGCGTGTGCCACCTGCATGGCCGGCGCCTGCGCCAACAGCGCGCGCTGCGCCGCCAGCGACGGCAACTCCGGCAGCGCCGCCATCTCGCCGGCAGCCTGCGCAAAGCACGGCGCCGGATTGCTCCACAACGCCGCCAGCCGCGCACGCGCCGTCGCCAGCGCGCTGTGCGCCCGTATCAGGTCCAGCTTGACCGTGGCCGCCGCCACCTGCGCGCGCGTCTCCTCCACCGGCGACACCTTGCCGGCCACCACGCGCCGTCCGGTCGCGCTGGCCGCGCGCTGCGCCAGTTCGGACGCCTGCTGCGCCAGACGCAATTGCTCCTGCGCCGCCAGCACCGCAAACCACGCCGCCGCCGTCTCCGCGCGCACCTCGGCCCGGCGCTGCACCAGCAACGCCGCCACGCCCTCGCGGCCACGCTGTGCCGCCTGCATGCGCGCCGCGCGCTTGCCGCCCAGTTCCAGCGGCTGGCTCAGTTGTAAAGTGGTCTCACGCGTATCCCGGCGCGTATCGACGCGTTCCACGCTCAGGGAAGGATTAGGCAGCAAGCCCGCCTGCTGCACCACGCCGTCTTCCGCCAGCAGCGCATGCCGCGCCGCCGCCAGATCGGCATGGGACGTATCCGCCAGCGCCAACGCTGCGGACAGCGTCAACGGCGCGCACGGCTCCACCACGGCCTGCGCGCACGCAGGCCACGCCGCTAACCATAGCGGCAAAAATATCTTGAACATCGAATTCTCCGAGTTAACAGAACAGGAATTCGACGAGACGTGAAAGGGAAAAGATCAGGCCTCGCCGCGTTAAGCGACGAGCGTCCAGTTGGGCCGTGGCGGCCCGTCGGCGATATAGGAGTGATAACGCGGCACTCCCGCTGGCGCAAACACGGCGGCCGGCGCCACCGTCATGAGCGGCTCGGCGGCCGGCACCGAGGCCTGCACCGCATGATGACAAACTTCGCAATCGCCATGCTTGGACGGCTTGCTGTGGTCGGTGTCATCGTCGGACTGCGCCTGGTGCTGATGGCCATGGTGGCCGAAGTGCGACACCTTGTTCTCTTCATGCTGGCAATACACGGCCGCCATCGACCAGGCGTACTGGATCGGCAGGATAGTCAGCAGCAGAATGAGCAGGATTTTCTTCACACTGCCATTGTAGCAGCCCGCGCGCCATCAGCTTTTCCACATCAGCCATAATATTTTCAGCTGGAAGCGCTGCCAGCGACGCTGCGTAACAACCTTGTCATATCTGCTCATTACCCTGTGGCCTCTTTCAACTTCCACCCACAACGGATACCGACATGCACCTGCTTCCCGCCCGCCCCCTGATCCTGGCCCTGAGCATTGCCGCCGCGCTGAGCGCCTGCGGCGGCTCCTCCAACGACGAGCCGCTGGTCATTCCAGCCGCCCCCGCCGACCAGGGCGCTGCGGAAAGCGTGGCTGTGCCGACCGCCACCGCGTTTGTCGACACCATCGCCACCAACCAGCGCGGCGACGCCCGCTACGCCACGCTCGACACCAACGCCGCCGTGCGTATTCTGGGCGGCTTCCTGAGCGTCTGGAAACCGCTGACGCAAATCGTCGACGCCGGCGTGACCGCACCGGCCAACGGCGCCTTTCCGGCCGTGGTAGCCTCGACCTGGACCGGCGTGCCGGGCGACGGCACGCCGGACGGCACCGTGCTCAACGCCACCGTGCACCAGGCCAACATCGACTACGTGGTCAAGGCCACCACCAACCGCACCGCCGACCAGGCCGTGCAGGCCTACCTGGATGACCGCCGCGGCAAGGGCTACAGCATCACCGACGGCATGGGTCCGCTGACCAGCGCCTGGCGCGCCGCCGCCCAGCAAACCACCACCATCACCAGCGTGGCGGACAATGCAACCACCACGCTGTACAACGACGGCGGCAACAACACCGGCGTCGGCAGCGCCACCAACACCAGCTTCGGCAACGTAGTCGACCTGGTCAACCTGATGGGCAACAACGCCTCGACCGAACCGGCCAAGCGCTTCTACAAATACGCTCGGCCATACCGCTGGAGCACCAGCGTGCAGCTGCTGCCGGCGCTGGTCCCGGCCAAGAGCACCACCCCGGCCACCGACGGCGGCTACACCAGCGGCCACACCGCCGAAGCCGTGCGCGACGCTGTCGCCATGGCCTACGCCGTGCCGGAACGCTATCAGGAAATGCTGAGCCGTGGCCTGGAACTGGGCGAGATGCGCATCCTGGCCGGCATGCACTCGCCGCTGGACGTGGTCAGCGGCCGCATGCTGGGCATCGCCAGCGCCGCCGCCAACCTGGCCGACCCGGCCAACGCCGCCAAGAAAGCCGCCGCCGTGGCGCAGGCGCACAGCGCGCTGATGGCCGCCACCGGCACCACCGCCGACACCTTTGCCGCCTACGCGCAATCGGGCACGGTGGCCAACGACCGCTTCGCCGACTACGCCACCAACAAGGCCAACTACCTGCGCCGCAGCACCTTCGGCTTCGCGCCGGTGGCCGCCACCAACGCCGCCGCCGCCGTGCCGAAAGGCGCCGAAGTGCTGCTGGAAACCCGTCAGCCTTACCTGAGCCCCGACCAGCGCCGCGTGGTGCTGAAAACCACCGCGCTGGCCTCCGGCTACCCGGTGATGGACGATGCTGAAGGCTGGGGTCGCCTGAACCTGTTCGCGGCCGCCGACGGCTACGCTTCGTTCAGCGGCAACGTCACCATCGTCATGGACGCCAGCAAGGGCGGCTTCAACGCGGTGGACCGCTGGCGCAACGACATCAGTGGCGCGGGCAAGCTGGTCAAGCAAGGCACGGGGACGCTGAAACTGGCCGGCGCCAACACCTGGACCGGCGGCACCGAACTGACCGCCGGCGCGCTGCAAGGCGACTCGGTGGCCGCCTTCGGCAAGGGCGACGTCTACGTCAGCGGCGGCACGCTGGTGGCCAACGCGCCGGCCGCGCTGCAAGTGGCCGGCAAGTACACCCAGCTGAGCGGCAGCACCACGCTGGAACTGGACTTGGGCGGCGCCGCCGCCGGCAGCCAGGGCAGCCTGAACGTGGCCGGCACCGCCACCATCGCCGGCGGCACGCTGCGCATCAAGTTCGCCAACGGCTACAAGCCGAAAGCGGGCGACGTGCTGACGGTCATCACCGCCGGCAGCCTGAAAGGCAAGTTCACCACCATCACGGTGGACGGCTTTGCCAACGTGACGCCGAACTACGGCGGCGCCACGCTGACGCTGACGCTGGGCAGCTAACCCCGCGTCATTCCCGCTAGCGCGGCGGTCCGCCGCTGCGGAATGACGGTGACGGCTATTTGGTCGCCGTGGCCAGGTAGCCCACCAGCGCCTTCAATGCGGCCTCGTCGGTAATGCCGGAAAACGGCATGCGCGTGTTCGGCACCACCGCCTGCGGATTGCGCAGGAACTCGGTCAGGTTCTTCTCATCCCAGACGATGCCGCTGCGCTTCATCGGTCCGGAAAAGCGGAAGCCCTCGACCGTGCCGGCGGTACTGCCCAGCAGGCCGTGCAGCGTCGGGCCGACGCCGTTCTCGCCGGCCTGCAGCGAATGGCAGGCCACGCATTGCTCGAAAGTCTTCTTGCCCAGGTCCTGGGCGCCGGCGCCGGCAGCAGCCAGGCACAGCAGCCCGGCAATCAGTACATTACGCATGGATCAGTTTCCCCGGTTGTTTGACATAGACCTTCTTGATGATGTCGGCCGCCATGTAGGCGATCGCCGCCACCGGACCGGTGGGGTTGTAGGCCGAGTTGTGCGGGAACAGCGACGCCCCCATGATGAACAGGTTGTCGACCTGCCACACCTGCCCGTATTTATTCGTTACCGAATTGCCCGGGTTGGTGCCCATGATGGTGCCGCCGGTGTTGTGGGTGCTCTGGTACGGCACGCTGCTCCATGACTGGCGCGCGCTGGCCTTGCTCAAATGCGTCGGGCCGAGCGCGGCGGCGATGCGGTTGATGACGTCGGCCGAGTGCGCCGAAATCTTGCGCTCGTTGTCCTGGTAGTCGAAGGTCATGCGCATCAGCGGCGCGCCGAAGCGGTTGCGGTAGGTCGGATCGAGATCGAGGTAGTTGCCGCGGAACGGCATCACGGTGCCGGTGGCGGTGATGTTCATGCTGCGGTCGTACCACTTGGCGGTCTCCTGCTTCCAGGCGCTGCCCCAGGCCGGCGTGCCGGCCGGCGTCGGATGCCACTGGATCGGCCGGCCGCCGTACATGGCGGTGCCCACCGTCGAGCCGCCGACGAAGCCGAACGGCGCGCGGTCGAAGTCCCAGTTGCCGTGGAAGTCATCCATGATGGCGCCGATGCCGGCAGTGGCCATGTACGGGTGGAAGTGCTTGTCTTCGAAGAACAGCATGGCCGCGCTGCCGGTCTGGTAACAGTAGTTCTTGCCCAGCAGGCCCTTGCCCGACACCGGATCATAAATCTCGCCGATGCCCGACAACATCATCAGGTGCACATTGTTCAGACCAAAGGCGCACAGCACCACCAGCTTGGCCGGCTGAAAGCATTCCTCGCCGGTGACGGTGTTGGTGTAGGTGACGCCGGTGGCCTTCTTGCCCGAAGCGTCGCGCTCGACCCTGGTTACCCACGCGTAGGTGCGCAGCTCGAACGTGCTCTGGCGCAGTGCGGCCGGAATCACCGTCATCTGCGCGCCGCCCTTGGCGTTGGCCTCGCAGCCAAAGCGCTCGCAGTGGCCGCAGTACTGGCACTCGCCGAACTTGACGCCGTCCGGATTGGTGTACGGCACCGAGGCGTTGGCGGTGGGACGCGGGAACGGGTGATAGCCCATCTTGCCGGCCGCCTCGGCGAACAGTTCGCCGGCATAGCCGTACACCAGCGGCGGCATCGGGTATTCGCTGCGGCGCGGCGCCTCGAACACATTGCCGCCGGCGATCTTGCGGCCCTGCACGTTGCCGGCCTTGGCCGAGATGCCGGCCACTTTCTCGAACTTGTCGTAGTAGGGCTCCAGCTCGGCGTAGGTCACGCCCCAATCCTGGATGGTCATGTCGGCCGGAATGTATTGCTTGCCGTACTTGGCCTCGTAGCGGCTGCGGATCTGGAAGTCGTTGTCGTTCCAGCGCCAGGTGTGGCCGTTCCAGTGCGTGCTGGCGCCGCCGACGCCGGTGCCCATCAGGTAGGAACCGAGGCGGCGGTACGGCAGCGCCGTCTCGGCGCTCTTGTTGCGCACGGTCTCGGTGTTGTCGGTGGTGTTGACCATCATCGACATGCGCTGACCCACGGCCAGCTCGTCGCGCATGCGCGGCACGCTGAAATCGTCGGGCGTGTGCGGCCCGCCGCGCTCCAGGCACACCACCGTCATGCCAGCTTCGGAAAATTCCTTGCCCAGAATGCCGCCGGTCCAGCCGCCGCCGACCAGCACCACATCCACTTCCTTGTAAGTCTTCATGCGTGTTCCTTTAGCTGAGATCGGCAATGCCGGCCGGTTCCGGACGGTAAGGCTTGTTGGCGTACTTGATGATGTTGACCTTGTTGGCGGTGTTCACGCCCGGATAGCCGACCAGCTTCCAGCCCTGCTTGTCCTGGTTGCCGCCGTAAATCGGATCGGCAAACATGGCTTCGTAAAACATCTGCAGCAGCTGGGCGAAATACACGGCCGCCGGCACGCCGTTGGGCAGCGCCGCCTTGCCGGACTGCAGCTCCTTGAGCAGCGCTTCGCGCGCCTCGGACGGCAGGCGGTCGAACGGCTTGCCGTGGGTGGCCCGGCAGTAATCGGCCAGCCCTTCGGTGCCGGCGCGGAACAGCTGGGCCGGCGTCATGCCCAGCTGGTAGCCCTGGTTGGCGCTGCCCTGTTTGAACGGTCCTTGCAGATAGAGCCGGTCGCCCTGGCCCCAGTTGCCGCCCAGCGCGCGGTCGTAGAACACGGCCAGTCCCAGCGTAACGCCGTCCGGCGTCAGGCCGTCTGCCGGGCACATGTGGTTGACCAGCGCCTCGACGAACACCTGCTCGTCGGGCCGCAGCCACAGGTAGCCGGACGGCGCGGCGGCGGGCGTGGGCGCCGCAGTGGCGGCGGTTGCGGTGGCGGCAGCAAGGGGCAGGCTGGCGGCACTGGCGCCGGCCGCCAGGGAACGCAACAGAAAGTCGCGCCGGGGTTGCTGATCGCGGGTATCACTCATGGCAGGGCTCCGGGAAGATCCATCGGGGAAAACCACCGATGCTACGTCATTATTTCCACAAGGAAATTGAGCTGAACATTACGGAATGTAACAGCGTTGATACAAAACTTTTACCACAAGTAGTGTTTCCACATGGAAAAACAGTGATAACCTTTTTCCCCTTGTGGACATTCGCGCGCGCGCATCAGGACCCCATGAACTTCATGAAAAATGCCAACATCGGCAAAAAAATCACCCTGGTCTTCGGCATTGTGCTGATCGTCTCCAGCCTCGCCACCGGCGTCAGCCTGTGGCAGCTGGGCAAGATGCGGGCGTCCACCAAGGAACTGCTGGAGATGTCGCTGACCAAGGAACGCCTGGTCAGCGACTGGTACCGCATCATCTTCGCCGGCGCCCGCCGCACACTGGCCATCGCCCGCAGCAACGACAACGGCCTGGTCGAGTTCTTCGCCGCCGACTCCCTCAAGGGCACCACCGAGGCCGGCGAGATCCTGAAAAAGGTCGGCGTGCTGCTGACCTCGGACAAGGAAACCGCGCTGCTCAAGGGCATCAGCGACGCGCGCGACACCTACAACGTGCACAAGGCCGCCATCACCAAGGCCAAGGCGGCCGGCGACAACGACACCGCCAGCGCCGTGCTCAACGACAAATTCATCGGCGCCGCCGACGTCTACCAGCAGCGCCTGCGCGAACTGGTGGCGTTCGAACGCGAACAGATCGACCACAGCGCCGTCGACATCGACCAGGCCGCCACCATGAGCCTGCGCCTGCAACTGGCGCTGACCGTGCTGCTGGCCGTGGTGGTGGTGGTGTGCGGCATGGCGCTCAAGAGCAGCATCGTCGGCCCGCTGCAGTACGCCATCGGCGTGGCGCGCCGCGTGGCCCAGGGCGACCTGACCGCCGACGTGCGCACCGATTCGCACGACGAGGCCGGCCAGTTGCTGGCGGCGCTGGGCGAGATGACCGTGGCCCTGCGCAGCCTGATCAGCGACGTCATGCAGAGCGCCGGCACCATCACCAGCGCCGCCGGCGAAATCGCCCAGGGCAACGCCGACCTGTCGGGCCGCACCGAATCGCAGGCCGCCAGCATCGAGGAAACCGCCAGCGCCATGGAAGAGCTGACCTCGACGGTCGAGCACAACGCCGGCAACGCCGGCCAGGCCAACAAGCTGGCCCTGGGCGCCAGCGCGCTGGCCAGCAAGGGCGGCGCGGTGGTCGGCCAGGCGGTAGCCACCATGGCCGAAATCAAACAGGGTTCGCAGCGTATTTCGGAAATCACCGCCATCATCGACGGCATCGCCTTCCAGACCAACATCCTGGCGCTGAACGCGGCGGTGGAAGCGGCGCGCGCCGGCGAACAGGGCCGCGGCTTTGCCGTGGTGGCGTCGGAAGTGCGCAACCTGGCGCAGCGCTCGGCGGCGGCGGCCAAGGAAATCAGCGTGCTGATCGGCGCATCGGTGGACCAGGTCAACGCCGGCAGCAAGCTGGTCGACGACGCCGGCGCCACCATGACCGACATTGTCGGCGCCATCAAGGAAGTGGCGCAGATCATCACCGAGATCACCGCCGCCACCCGCGAGCAAAGCGCCGGCCTGAGCAACATCAACCAGGCCATCGCCGAAATGGACAACGCCACCCGCATGAACGCGGCCATGGTGGAGGAAGCCTCGGCCGCCGCGATGAGCATGCAGGACGAGGCGAGCCGCCTGGACCAGGCCATCAGCGTGTTCCGCACCAGCGACCAGGTGCGCACAGGCGGCCGGCGCCAGTTGGCGCTGCGCTAGATCGTTCGCCTAAATCGAACAAAATGTGCAAAACATATCAATAGACTGCACATGATGGACGGTTTCATACTTTACTTATTCGGAAATGTAATAAGGAGTATGAAATGGTCCGCAAAATCCTCCCCGGCCTGCTGTTGTGCGCGGCGGTCACCGCCGCCGCCGCCGGCCTTGAATATGTCGAAGCCGCCCTGTTCGGCCGCGCCTGGCTGGAAAGCCTGGTGCTGGCCATTCTGCTGGGCACCGCGCTGCGCACGCTGACGCCGCTGTCGGCGCGCTGGGACGCCGGCATCCACTTCAGCGCCAAGACCCTGCTGGAACTGGCGGTACTGCTGCTTGGCGCCACCGTCAGCGCCGGCGCCCTGCTGGCCAATGGCTGGATGCTGCTGGCCGGTATCGCCGGCGTGGTGGTGCTGGCGATCAGCTGCAGCTACGCCATCGGCCGCCTGAGCGGCCTGTCCGCCAAGCTGGCCCTGCTGATCGCCTGCGGCAACTCGATCTGCGGCAATTCCGCCATCGCCGCCGTGGCGCCGGTGATCGACGCCGATGGCGAGGATGTGGCGGCGTCGATCTCCTTCACCGCCGTGCTGGGCGTCATCGTGGTGCTGCTGCTGCCGTTGGCGATGCCGCTGCTGTCGCTGTCGGCCAGCCAGTACGGCGTGTTTGCCGGCCTCACCGTGTACGCCGTGCCGCAAGTGCTGGCCGCCACCGGCGCGGTATCGCTGACCAGCGCCCATGTCGGCACGCTGGTCAAGCTGGTGCGGGTGTTGATGCTGGGACCGGTCGTGCTGCTGCTGTCGCTGTTCGGCCCGCAGACTGGCGACGCCCCGCGTCCAAGGGTGCGGCTGTCGGCGCTGGTGCCCTGGTTCATCGCCGGTTTTCTGGCGCTGATGGCGCTGCGTTCGGCCGGCCTGCTGCCGCCGGCGCTGCTCAAGCCCGCCCAGGCGGCCAGCAGTTTCCTCACCGTGATGTCGATGGCGGCGCTGGGCCTGGGTGTCGACGCCCGCAGCGTGCTGCGCGCCGGCGGCCGGGTTACCATGGTGGTCGTGCTGTCGTTGCTGGTGCTGTGTGCCATCAGCCTCGGCCTGATTCATTTTCTGCACATCGCCTAAGGAAGCCGCATGACGCTGGAACAACTGCGCATCTTTGTCGCCGTCGCCGAACGCGAACACCTGACCCAGGCGGCGGCGGTGCTGGCGCTGACGCCGTCGGCCGTCAGCGCGGCATTGCGCGCGCTGGAGGAACGCTACGACACGCCGCTGTTCGACCGCGTCGGCCGCCGCATTGAACTGAACGATGCCGGCCGGCTGTTCCTGGCCGAGGCGCGCGCCACGCTGGCGGCCGCCCGCAACGCCGAACTGGCGCTGGCCGAACTGGCCGGCCTGCAACGCGGCGCGGTGGCGCTGCACGCCAGCCAGACCATCGCCAGCTACTGGCTGCCGCCGTTGCTGCTGGCTTTCCACCGCCAGTATCCGCAGATCGCGCTCAGCCTCACCATCGGCAACACCAGCAGCGTGGCGCAGGCGGTGCGCGACGGCGCAGCCGATCTTGGCCTGGTGGAAGACGGCGTCGATGCGCCAGAACTGACCGCCACCGTGGTGGCGCACGACCAATTGGTGGCGGTGGTGGCGCCATCGCATCCGTGGGCCGATGGCCGCGCGGTGGATGCGGCGGCGCTGCTGGCGGCGGACTGGATCCTGCGCGAACCGGGCTCCGGCACGCGCTCGGCGTTTGAGACGCAGCTGGCGGCGCTGGGCATCGCGCCGGGGCAGCTAAAGGTCGCGCTGGCGTTGCCGTCCAACGAAGCGGTGCGCAGCGCCGCCATGGCCGGCGCCTACGCCACGGTGGTGTCGGAACTGGTGGTGGCGCCGCATCTGCAGGCGGGGCTGCTGTGCAAGGTCAACCTCGCGCTGCCGCCACGGCCGTTCTCGCTGCTGCTGCACCGGCAGCGGCCGCCCAGCCGCGCCGTGCAGGCCCTGGCGCGGCTGCTCGGCTAGGCATTGGCGTCAGCGTCGCCGGCGACCGTCTCCGCCGACGCCAGCGCGTCCAATACCTGTTGCAGCACCAGTTCCGGCTGCGCCACCCAATCCTTGCTCAGAACGCGCAGCAAACGCCAGCCGGCGCCGGACAGCAAGCCGGGCTGCTGCAGGTAGCGCTCGACCAGATCGGGCGCCGCGTAATGCGCGTCCGTATCGACCAGAATGCCGAGGCGATAGGCGCTGTCGCCGACGTGCCGCACGCCGAGGTCGCAGCGCAGGCTGGACTCGCCGATGCCGGTGTCGACCAGCCAGCCGCGATCCAGCAAGGCTGCGCGCAACTGGGCCACCACCGGATGCAGCTCGGCGCGGCGCTGCACCGTCACCTTGCCGCCCATCAGCGTGATGACCTGGCGCGCGCCGGCCTGGTCGCCCAGCGACGACAGTTCGGCAAACTGCAAATAGGCCTTGAGCGCGAACGCGCCGGGGTTGTAGTCGTTGCGGATATCGCTGTGCTTGATGCTCGACACCAGGAACATATGCCGCTTGGCGCGCGAGAACACCACGTTGAGCCGCTTTTCACCGCCGGCGCGGTTGATTGGTCCGAAGTTCATCAGCATCTTGCGCTGGCTGTCGTAGCCGTAGCACACGCTCATGATGATCAGGTCGCGCTCGTCGCCCTGGACGTTCTCCAGGTTCTTGATGAACAGGCCGCAGAACTGGCCATCCTCCTCGCGCTCGTAGGCCGCGTCCAGCAGCGCCGAGAACGCCGGATCCTGGCCGGCCAGCGTCTTCAGCGCCTGAACGATTTCATCCTGCTGCGCCTCGGAGAACGCCACCACGCCCAGCGTCAGGCCGTGGCCATGGCTGTCATTCAATAACTGGCGCACCAGCTGCGCGATATAGCCGGCCTCGGCCGGATTGCGGCGATCGCGGTACAGGCCGTCGGTCAGGTAATGGAAACTGATCGGCCGTTGCAAGGCCTGCGCCAGTGCCGGCGCCACCGGATCGCCGGCGCGCAGCGCGATCGGCAGGGCCGGCTGCACCAGCGCGTGGTCGGGGATGGTCACCAGGCTGCCGTCGTAGAAACGGTGATTGGAGAACGTGATCAGCGCCTCGGAACGGCTGCGGTAGTGCCATCGCAGCATGGTGGACGGCAGGCTCTTGGCGGCCTGGTTGAGGAAGCTGTCGCTGCTGAGATCGGCCAGCAGCTCTTCATCGGCCTCGTCCGGATCGGCCTGCGTGCCGAAGAAATTGGTCGGCGGCAGCTGCATTTCGTCGCCCACCACGATCACCTGCGGGCCGCGGTACAGCGACGGCACCGCTTCCTCCACCGGGATCTGGCTGGCTTCGTCGAAGATGACGACGTCGAAGTAATCGGCTTCCAGCGGCAGCGTGTCCGAGATCGACAGCGGACTCATCATCCACACCGGTTTCAGGTCGCGCACCACCAGCCCGGACGGGCCGGACGCCAGCTCGCGGATGGCCTTGTAGCGCATCACCTTGGAAAACTCGTTTTCCAGTTCGCGCCGGCCGGCGGTATAGGCCTTCTTGAATTCCTTCTGCGCCGCGTCCAGCTGGCCGGCGCCGCTGTTGGCCAGCGCCAGCTGGGCCAGGAAGTGGTTGCGGCGACGTTCCAGGATCACCCGGGCGTTGAGGGCCTGCAACTCGCGCAGGTGGCCGCCGAGCCGCGCGCACAACTGGTCGAGCTGAATGCCGTCCTGGCGCGCCAGCGCGGCATCGTCACGGTACAGCCGCGCCAGCGAGGCGCGCGCCATGGCCAGCTCCAATGCCTCCGGCGCCCCCTGCCAGGTGCGGGCGGCGTGGGCGAACGCAGGCGGCGTCTGCTGCAAGGCCGCCAGGCCGGGCGCCACCAGCGGCAGCCAGGCGCCGGCCGCCTCGCCCGCCGCCACCTCGTCCTGCAATTGCCGCAGCGTCAGGTGTTCGATATCGGTCCAGCCGGCGTCCAGCGCGCGCAGGGCGGCGGTGCACAGCGGTTCCAGCGCCAGCAGGCCGGGCAAGTCGGCGTAGGCGCCGCTGCTCAGGGCGTGCTGGAACAGCAGCAGCGCCGACGACAGCGCGGCGCTGCGCGCGTGCAGCTGCTCGATTTGAGCGCTGAAGGCATCCACATCGTCGACCTGCCAGCCGCGTTCGATGTCGGCCACGGTGGCGGCCAGTGCGGCGGCCGCGTCGTAGTCCTGCTGCAGCCAGCGCAGCGCATCGCTCCAGCGCGGTCGCACCGCATGCGCCGCCATATCGTAATGCGACTGGAACAGGCCGCGCAGCTGCCACCAGGCCGGCTTGAGCCACGGCAGCCACGATTGCTCGACGGCGCCCGCCTGCGGCAGCGCCGCCGCCACCTCGGCGGCGGACAGCCGCACGCGCCAGTGCGCACTCTGCGCCGCTGCCGCCTGCGCGGCCGCGCGCTGTGTCGCGTACTGCTGGCGCAGCTTGAGGAAGGCCGCGCTGCGCGGCTGGCCGGCGTCCAGCAGTTCCGGCAGGCGGCGTTGCAGCAGCGGCCGTGCCGCTTGCAGATAGGCGGCGAGCGCGCGCAACTGCGCCACGTCGTGCCACAGCTCGGGCGGCAAGCCGGCCAGCGCCTGCTGCAGCTGGCGCAGCAGCGGCAGCGTGGCACCGACGGCGGCGCG
>NZ_WWCS01000035.1 GCF_009857535.1 Duganella margarita | reverse complement strand
CCGGCCGCCAGCGCCGCCGGGGTCGCCGGCTGCGGTTCCAGCTGGAAGCTGCCGACCAGCGCCGACAGCGATCCCGCCTGGTCGCGCAGGCTGGCCGCAGCGGCGGCGGCCTCCTCGACCAGCGCCGCATTCTGCTGCGTCACGCTATCCATTTCGGTGATCGCCGTGTTGACGTGGCCGATGCCGGTGCGCTGCTCGGCCGAGGCCGCGCTGATCGCCGCGATGACGCCGGTGACGCGGTCGACGCTGGTGACCACCTCGCCCATGGTGGCGCCGGCCCGCTCCACCATCAGGGTGCCGTTGCCGATATTGCGCACGGCGTCGTCGATCAAACCCTTGATTTCCCTGGCCGCCGCGGCGCTGCGCTGGGCCAGGCTGCGCACCTCGGTCGCCACCACCGCGAAGCCGCGCCCCTGCTCGCCGGCGCGCGCCGCCTCGACGGCGGCGTTGAGCGCCAGGATATTGGTCTGGAAGGCAATCCCGTCGATGGTGCCGATGATCGCCTCGATGCGGGTGGCGCTGGCGTTGATGGCGGCCATGGTGCTGACCACCTCGGTCACCGCCTGGCCGCCGCGCTGCGCCACCCCGGCCGCCGCCTGGGCCAGCGCGTTGGCCTCGGCCGAATGCTCGGCGTTCTGCGCCACCGCCTGGGTCAGCTGCTCCATCGAGGCGGCGGTTTCTTCCAGCGAACCGGCCTGCAGCTCGGTGCGGCTCGACAGATCCAGGTTGCCGGAGGCGATCTGCGACGAGGCCGCCGCGATGGTTTCGGCGCTGCCGCGGATCTCGCCGATCATGCCGGCCAGATTGTGCTGCATCCGGCTCATTGCCGACAACAGGCTGGTGCGGTCGCCGGCGTCGGTGCGCACCGCCACGCTCAGGTCCTAGGCGGCGATCCGCAACGCCATCTCGGCCGCGTATTCCGGGCTGCCGCCGAGGGTGCGGTGCAGGCTGCGGTTGACCGCGACCACGATCGCCGACAGCAGCTGGCAGACGGCGCCGACCATCAGGGCGACTTTCTGCAGCGAGGCGTAGAACGCCTGGTTGATGTCGTCCACATACAGGCCGGTCACCAGCGCCCAGCCCCACGGCTTGAAGCTGACGATGCGGCTGAGTTTTTCCGACGGTTCGGCGCTGCCCGGACGCAGCCAGAAATACGACAGGTAGCCGGCGCCGGCCGCCGAGGAGGCGGTGCGGGAAATTTCGCGGAACACGTGGAAGCCGTTGGGGTCGGTGAAATCGCTGAGATCCTTGCCGTCGTTGTCGGGGCGCGCCGGATTCTGGATCGGCCGCGCGTCCATGCCGATGATCACCAGATAACCGTCCTCGCCGTAGCGGATGCTTTTCAGGACGGATTTGGCGCGGGTCTGCGCCTCGGCCTCGCTCAGTTTGCCGGCTACGGCGTCGGCCGCCAGCCCCTGCACGATGGTCAGGGCCGCCTTGGCGACGTCGGCCAGGTCGGCCTTGCGTTCGGCGTAGCGCAGCTCACGCGCCTCCATGATGTGGAAAACTGAAATCGCACACAGACACACCAGACTGGCCACCAGCGGCAACCAGAGCTTTTGCTTGAACGTGATCTTTTTCATACCATCCCCTTTTTTAGACAGCGGCGCGCCACCGGCGGTGGCATCTGATCACCTTAATTGATCAGTCGATCATTATCAAGCGGTCGGCGGCGACAAAATGTCTACACGGCGGCGACAGTGGCGACCTGGCGCCCGAGGCGTTGGCGCCGCGTTTTGCATGGACAACAGCAGGCTGCCGCTATCTGGGCGGAACGCCGGGCAGGTCGCGCTCCCACGGCGGCACGTCGCCCTAGGCGGCGATCAGCGCATCGATGAACAGCCGCACCTTGGGCGACAGATGCTGCCGGGTCGGGTACAGCACGCGGATCGGCATGCGCGGCCGCTTGTGGCCAGGCAGCAACGCCTGCAGCCGTCCTGCGCGCAGGTCCTCCTCGATCAGGTAGGACGGCAGGTTGCCGATGCCGGCGCCGTCGAGCACGCTCAGGCGCAGCGCTTCGGTGCTGTTCATGGCCAGCCGGCTGGCGGCGCTGAACTCGACTTCCAGCTCGTCGTCGTAAAACACCCATGGCTGCGGCTTGCCGCCGCTGAGGTAGAACAAGCACTGGTGCTGCTTGAGGTCGGCGATCGCGGCGGGCGCCGGCTGGCGCGCCAGGTAGGCCGGCGCCGCGCACAGCACCATGCGCTGCTGGGCCACCGTGCGGCCGATCAGCTCGGAATCCTGCAGCTGCGCGCCGACCCGCAAGGCGACATCGACGCCCTCGTCGATCAGGTCGACGCACTGGTCGGTGAAGCCGACCTCCACCGACAAGGTCGGCCACTGCGCCAGGAAGCCGTCGATCACCGGCAGCACGTGGGCGTGCCCCAGCGCCAGCGGCAGGCTGAGCTTGAGCCGGCCGTGCGGCGCGCCGCTGCGTTCGGCCATGGCCAGTTCGGCCTCTTCCAGGTCGTCCATCAGCTGCACGCAGCGCTTGAAGAAGGCGGCGCCGTCGTCGGTCAGGCTGAGGCTGCGCGGGGTACGGTTTATCAGACGAACATTCAGGCGCTCTTCCAGCCGGGCGATGCTCTTGCCGACGCCGGAGCGGGTGACGCCCAGCTGCTGCGCCGCCACGCTGAAGCTGCCGGCGTTGACGGCCGCGATGAAGGTCGCAATTTCGCCAAAGTTATTCAGTCCCACGGGCCCTCCGTATCCGATATGGGGCCATGGTACAAGAAAATCCGCCATGGAGCGCGACCGGCCCTCCCACGTAGACGCAATGTCGCCTTTAATTAATCGTTTGATCAACTATATTGAGAGGATACCGCCGACAATTGCGAGGACAGGGCCATGCACCAGATACCGAATGCCGCAGACAGCGTCGACCCACTGCGCAGGGAGCTGTCGCTCGGCCTGGCCGCTGCACTGCTGGGCCTGCCGCTGACGGCGCGCGGCGCGCCGCCGCCGCCACTGTCGCTGTCGCTGGCGCTGATCGAACTGATGCCCTGGGCCGCCACCACCGCCGACGGCGGGCAGGCCGGCATCCTGATCGACACGGCGGAGGCGCTGTCGGCGCTGAGCGGCGTCGGCTTGCAGCTGCGGCTGCTCCCCTATCCGCGCGGCGCCATGCTGCTGGCGCGCCGCCAGGTCGATCTGATGGTGGCGCTGCAGGCGGACCAGCTGGACCAGGGCGCCGTGCGGCTGGCGCCGCTGTCGATGGAGGACATCGTGGTCGTCGGCCGCCCCGGCACGACGCTGCGCGCGATGGCCGACCTGAAGGGCAAAGTCGTGGGCCGCCTGCGTAATGCCGAATACGCCACGGAATTCGCCGCCTCCACCGACATCATCAAGTACGACACCAATTCCTACCGCCAGAGCGTGCAGATGCTGCGGGTCGGCCGGCTGGACGCCGTCATCTTCATCCGCTCGGCGCTGGTGTTCACGCTAAAGTCGATGCAGCTGACGATGGCGGCGGTGGGCCAGCCGCTGCTCATTGGCCGCACCCCGCTGACCATGTACGCGACCGCCGCCTGCGCCGCCTCCAGCGCCGGCGAGGCCATCCGCGACGCCTGCAAGACCGTCTACAAGCGCCAGACCGTCAAGGCGCTGGCCGAGTTGCTCAACACCGAGCGGGGCGAAGCGCCCGCCGCCCTGTCCTGGCGCGGCTGACGAGGCGCGGCTGACGGCATGCGGCTCAGAACTTGAGCCGCATGCCGAGGGCGTAGGTCTTGCCGAGGCTCGCGCTGCTCAGCTTGTCATTCTGAAACACCGCATACAGCTCGGTACGCTTGGACAGGAAGTACTGATAGCCCAGCGCGCCCGTGTCGCGCCGGGTATCGGCGACCGGCGCCCCGCTGTTGCGGGTTTGCGCCCACGACAGCAAAATGCTGCCCGGCCCGGCGGGAACCGCGACCCCGGCCTGCGCGGTGCGGCCGCGGCCCGGTTCGACCTGGTTGACGGCGGCATTCCACGAAGCGAACAGCTTGGCGGCGCCGGCGTTGTAACTGCCGCCGGCGAAATAGGTGCGCTGTTCCGACTCGCCGACCGTCGCCAGCCCCGGCCCCACGCGCACGCGCTGCGCCGTCAACGTCGCCATCCACGGCCCCCGCTCAAAGGTGGCGGTGGCGCCGAGGTTGTTGGTGCGGGTGCCGGAGCGGGTCTCGCCGAGACCAATGATGGAGGCCAGCTTGAAGCCGCCGGCCACCGGCGTGGTGTACGCCACCGCGTTATCCCAGCTGGTGTCGCCATACACCGTGCGTCCCATCGGAATCGACCAGACCTGCGCCAGCAGCGGCGCCAGGCGGATCGAGCCGCCGAAGGGATTGGACTGCGCGGTGGCGACGAACAGCGGATTGAGCACGCGCCCGATCTTGAGCTCGCCCGCCGCCCCCTGCAGGCCGATATAGGCGTTGCGGGCGAACAGCGCGTCGGTGGGGGTGCGGCCGCCGGTGCCGGTGTCGAGCAGCAGATAGCCTTCCACCGCGAAGATCGCCTTCAGCCCGGTGCCGAGGTCTTCCGCCCCGCCGAAGCCCCAGTACGAGGTTTGCAGGCCGCCGCTGTTGACCACGCTCGACGCCGGCCCGCCGGCGCTGGTCTCGGAGCGGCCGGCCCACATGTCCAGCACGCCGTAGACCTGCACCGACGATTGCGCCGACGCCGCCCCCGACAGCAGCAGCGCCAGCGCCGCCGGAATACCAGGAAATTTCATATCGCCTCCGATTTTATATGAGGTTTAATTATCGTTCGATAATTTGAATTGGGAAACATAAACCCGATGGCGCGCAATTTTTGTCTCGTTTACGCAGCAAACAGTAAAAACCGCCGCCACGCCATAATTGATCGATCTATTATTAATGCACTCTTACAACCACCAGGAAAGCACAATGACAAGCAGGAGACAATTCATCAAGCACGGCGCCGCCAGCGTCGGCGGCATCGTCATGGTCGGCTGCGGCGCGCACGGCCCGCTGCGCGCACCCGATGCCGGCGCCCCGCCGGGCGCCCCGCTGATGCTCAACGGCGCAGCGGTCAAGACCATCGACGTCCACGCCCACTGCATGATTCCGGCCGCGCTGGCCCTGATCGGCATGGACGTGTTTTCGCTGTATCCCAAGACCATGAAAGGCGGCCAGGAAAATGTGGTGGTGATCGCCGACCGGCTGGCCGCCATGGATGCGCAGGGTGTCGATATGGAGGTGCTCAGCATCAACCCCTTCTGGTACGAGCAGCCGCGCGCGCTGTCGGCCAGCATCGTGCGCCTGCAAAATGACAAGCTGGCCGAGCTGTGCGCTGCCAGGCCCGACCGTTTCGCCGCCTTCGCCTCGCTGTCGCTGCAACACCCCGACCTGGCGGTGCAGGAACTGGAGCATGCGGTGCGCAAGCTGGGCTTGCGCGGCGCGGCGATCGGCGGCAGCGTGGCCGGCGTGCCGTTCGCCGACCCGCGCTTCCATCCGGTCTGGGCCAAGGCCGAGGCGCTGGGCGCCACGCTGTTCATCCACCCCACCGGCACGCCGGAAATGGCGCGGCATTTCGCCGGCAACGGCTGGATGGCGAACGTGATCGGCTATCCGCTCGAAACCACGGTGGCCTTGCAGCACTTCATCTTCGAGGGTGTGCTGGACCAGTATCCCCGGCTGAAAATCTGCAGCGCGCACGGCGGCGGCTACCTGCCCACCTCGGCTGCGCGCATGGACCATGGCTGCTTCGTCAACCCGGGCGCCTGCGCCCATGGGCCGGCGCTGAAAAAGAAACCGGGCGACTACGTCAACCAGCTGTACTTCGACAGTCTGGTGTTCACGCCGGAAGCGCTGACCAACCTGGTGCGCCAGGTCGGCGTCTCGCAGGTGATGCTGGGATCGGATCACCCGTTCCCGTGGGCCGATCAGCCGGTCAAGCGCGTGCTGGACACGCCGGCGCTGTCGGACGCCGACAAGGCCGCCATCCTCGGCGGCAACGCCCGTCGCGTGCTGGGGCTGTAGCGCTGATTACGGCTGGCGCAAATGGCGCAGCACCAGCGGCGCGCTGGTCATGAAGTCCTCGACCTGGCGCCCGACCAGCCGGTCGAGTTCTTCCGGCACGTCCAGCCGGTACACCCATTTGCGCACGCCGATATAGAAAATCGCCGCATGCAGCCCCCAGATGAATTCGATCTCGTCTTGGTGCTGCTGCGGCGTCGGCGCCGCCACCTGACATTCATGGTGCAATTCGGCCAGCACCACGTCGAACACCTGCTCGCGCAGACGCGCCAGATACCGCACATTGATGCCCTCGTACGTCAGCCCGGCCTGGATGAAAATCCGGATCCAGTCGCTGGTCAGGATGACGCTGGCGTATTGCCGGTAGAAGCGGCGCACGCGCACGCCCAGCGGCACGCTGCGATCGGCCAGCCAGGCGTCCCATTCCGGATTCCAGCGCGACACATACACGTCCCGGAAGACGCGTTCGGCCAGCGCCTCCTTGCTCGGAAAATAGCGGTACAGCAGCGGCTGGGACACGCCCAGCTCCCGCGCCAGCTCGCGCGTGCTGGCAGCAAAGCCGTGGTTCGCGAAGTAAGCAATGGCTTGCCGCACAATCTGCTGCTCGCGCTCGCCCGAGGACAGGCGCCGCCGGCCGTCAGGCGTCGACAAGATGCGCGCCGGGCGGCACCGCGGTTTCGCGCATCACCGCTTCCGGCGTGCGGTAGCGTTCGGCCATGCGCACTTCCTGCTCGGTGCGCAGTTGCGCCTGCATGTAAGCGCCCAGGTGGCGGGCATGGGCGACGATGCGGTTGCCGTAGGCGACCCGCTCGGCCGAGTAAGCGGCCAGCGCCGCGTCCACCGGCAGCTTGCTCAGCCATTCGGTCAGCGCCAGCGCGTCGCCGGCCGCCTTGGTCACGCCCATGCCGCAGTGCGGCCGGGCGACGAAGGCCGAATCGCCCAGCAAGACCGCGCGCCCGTACACCAGGCTGGGCGACTCGAGGTCGTAGATCGGCTGGAAGAACGGCTGCACGGTACGCGCCACCACTTCGGCAAACTGCGGCGACAGCGTCTGTTCCGCCGCCGCCCGCATCTCGCCGATCACGCCGGGCGCAATCAGCGGCGGCGGAATGCCTTTTTCGTACACGTGGCCGGCGGCGTCGGTCGACAGCCGCAGCACTTCGGCCTCGTCGGCCGGACGGTACCAGACAAAGTTGTAGCGGCGCTGGCCGGCCTCCATCGCGTTGAAGGCGCCGGCGACCGGGTAGCCCAGCATCTGCTCGCGCGGCGGCAGGCAAAAGCCGAAGTGGCCGAACAGCTGCCGGTGCGTGGCGGCGCTCAGCGTGTGCTCCTCGACCAGGCCGCGCCAGGCGATGTAGCCGGCATAGGTCGGCGCGATCGCCGGCGCCAGCACCTGGCGCACCGACGAGCGGATGCCGTCGGCGGCGATCAGCAGTTCCGCCTCCACCGTGGTGCCGTCGGCGAAATGGGCCTTGGCCAGCCCCGGCGCCGGCGTCACGTCCACCAGATGCTTGCCGCAGTGGTAGCGCTGCTCCGGCAGCGCCGCGCGCAGCAGCGCGTACAGGCGGCCCCACGCCGTCAGGATCTGCGGGTGGGGATGTTCGCCGATGACGGCGCCGCCGTGGTCGAGCGTGATGCGCGACGGCACCTCAACGCCGATCTTGTCGTCGGTGATGCCGATGCGCGCCAGGATCTCGAACAGCTCCGGGTGGGTCACCACGCCGGCGCCGCGTTCGGCCAGCTGTTCGTTGACCCGCTCGTAGACTTGCACGTCCCAGCCGGAGCGGTGCAGCAGGTTGGCGGCAAACAGGCCGCCGAGCGAGCCGCCGATAATCGTTACACGTTTCATGGTCTCCTCCGTTGTGTGGTTACGCCAGGCCGAGGGCGCGCGCCTCGTCGTGCGGGTAATTCATCTCGATGGTCACGCCGCTGGGGTCGGTGATGAACACCTGGTACAACCCCAGCGACGGCACCGTGCGCTCGGTGTAATCCATGGCGCGCGCATGCAGCCTGGCGCGCATCGCCGCCAGGTCGGTGGCCAGGAAGGCCACGTGGTCGACCGCGCCGGTGCCGAACAGGCTGGCCTCGTCCTTGTCGCCCAGATAGTCCTTCAGGCCCTGCGGATCGTTGGCGTCGATGCCGATGATATGCACCACGCCGAAATCGGCTTCATCGTTGCTGTCGTACAACCAGATGCCGGGAAACTTGAACGGCGGGCGGAAACCTTCGCGCAGTCCCAGCATCTCGGTGTAGAACCGCCGCGACGCCTCCAGGTCGCCGGTGCGGATCGAGTAATGCCCCAGTTTTCTGATACCCATGTGCTCCTCCATTGTTGGTGATGTTTGACTCAATATAAGTTATCGATCGATAACTAGCAAGAAGAAAAATTGAAGATTTTCTTGACATGGCGGTCTGTACATTCGATTATTTATCAACCGCTCACTAAAAAACACAGGAGACATCCATGCACCCACTACGCCCGCTCGCTGGCGCGACCTGCTTCGCCCTGGCCGCCACCCTCTCGGCCGCTGTCCACGCGCAAACCGTGCCGATCCGCATCGGCCTGCCGGTGCCGTTGACCGGCCCCTACGGCGCCGAAGCCAAGGACCAGGTCCGCAACGCCGAACTGGCCATCAAGGAATTCAACGACGCCGGCGGCCTCAACGGCCGCAAGGCCGAACTGCTGGTGCGCGACGACAAGCTCAACCCGGCCGAGGCCGCCACCCGCGCGCTGGAGCTGATCGAGAAAGACCGCGTCAACTTCATCGTCGGCAGCCTGTCGGCCGCCACCCAGCTGGCGGTCAACAACGTCACCCGTCAGCGCAAGGTGCTGTACATTTCGATCAGCCAGTCGGACGCCATCAACGAGGCGGCCGACTTCTCGCGCTACACCTTCCACGAGTCGCTCAATCCGCACATGACCACCCAGGCGGTGGGCAAGTATGCCTTCACCAAGGGCGCGCGCATCGCGTTCCTGACCGCCGACTACGCCTACGGCCAGGAAATGACGCGCGGCTTCACCCGCGTCGCCAGCGAAGTCGGCGCCACCGTGGTGGGCGAAATCAAGCACCCGCTGGGCGCCACCGATTTCTCGACCTTCCTGCCGCGCCTGATGGCGATGAAGCCGGACATCCTGGTGTTCAACAACTTCGGCCGCGACAACCAGATTTCCATCAAACAGGCCGGCGACTTCGGCTTGAAGAAGTCGATCCGCTTCGTCACGCCGATCCTGACCTATACCTCGCGCATCGCCGCCGGCCCCAATGTGTACAAGGACGTCATCGGCGGCAGTTCGTATTACTGGCAGATCCAGGACAGCATCCCGGCGGCCAGGGCGCTCAACGAGCGCTACAAGGCGGCCAACAACGGCGCGCTGCCGTCCGACTACGGTTCGATGGCGTATTCGGCCGTCAAGTCCCTGCTGATGGCGGTCAGGGAAGCCAACACCAGCGACACCGAGAAGGTGGTCGACCAGCTGGCCAAGCTGCAATACGACACCTACAAGGGCCCGCAGTTCTATCGCGGTTGCGACCACCAATCGGTGCAGTCGGTCTTGGTGATTGCAGCCAAGCCAGCGCCCAAGGACAGCAGCGACCTGTTCACCGTGCTGCGCGTGGCGCCGGCCTCGACCGCCGCGCTGCGCAGCTGCGCCGAACTCGGCCACAAGTAATCCCCTCACCTATCCGCAGGAGGCATCATGGAAGGCATCACGCTGGAGCTGGTGGGATTACAGCTGTTTACCGGACTGGCGCTGGGCGCGGTCTACGTGTTACTGGCGGTGGGACTGTCGCTGATTTTCGGCATGCTCACCATCGTCAACTTTGCGCATGGCGCATTCTTCATGGTCGGCGCCTACGCCGGCTACGCGCTGTACCAGGTAACGCCGAATTTCTGGCTGTGCCTGGTGCTGGTGCCGCTGCTGGTCGGCGCGCTCGGCATGGCGGTCGAGCGCGTGCTGGTGCGGCCACTGTACGGACGCGGCATCGACTATCCGCTGCTGCTGACCTTCGGACTGGCCTATGTGATGGTGGAACTGGTGCGCATCGCCTTCGGCAAGCAGGGCCTGCCGGTCGATACGCCGGAACTGCTGCAGGGCTCGGCCGACATCCTGATCGGGCAGTTCCCGCTGTATCGCCTGTTCGTCATCGGCGTCACGGCGCTGGTGCTGTTCGGCCTGTGGCTGTTCATCGAGAAGACCTCGTTCGGCCTGATCGTGCGGGCCGGCGCGCGCGATCCGCAGATCGTCCGCATCCTCGGCGTCGATATCGCCAAGGTGTGGCTGATCGTGTTCGGCCTGGGCACCGGCATCGCCGGCCTGGCCGGCTTTTTGTCGGCGCCGATGCAGGGCATCAGCCCGGAAATGGGCGGCCCGGTGCTGACAGTGGCCTTTGTGGTGACCGTGGTCGGCGGCATGGGTTCGCTGGTAGGCGCCATCGTCGCCGGCGTGCTGGTCGGCGTGGTCGAGAGCCTGGCGGTGCTCTTCTTTCCCGAGGCCGCCAAGGTGTCGATGTTCGTCATCATGGCGCTGGTGCTGCTGGTGCGTCCGCAGGGCCTGTTCGGCCGTCCCGGCCTGATGAGTTAAAAGGTGAAAATCATGCATGCAAAATCCGATTTCCTGGCGCCGGCGAGCGTGGCCGCCCGTCCGCTGGACCTGCTGCGCCACCACCGCGCGCTGGCGTCCGTCATCGCGCTGATGGCGCTGCCCTGGCTGCTGCCCAACCAGTCGGTGGCGATCAACATCCTGATCTACGGCCTGTACGGCGTCGGCTTCAACCTGCTGTTCGGCTACATGGGCATGCTGTCGTTCGGCCACGCCGCCTTCTTGGGACTGGGCTCGTACACGGCCGGCATCCTGATCGCCCACGCGGGACTGGCCTGGTGGGCGGCGATTCCGCTGGCCATCCTGGCCTCCGCCATGCTGGCGCTGGCCATGGGGCTGCTGGCGATCCGCACCCGCGGCATCTATTTCGCCATGGTCACGCTGGCGCTGTCGCAGTGCGTGTACTTCCTGGTCTACCAGTTCCCGCTGTCCGGCGGCGAGAACGGCCTGCGCGGCGTCAACGTGCCGACCATCGACCTCGCCGGCCTGACGCTGGACCTGCTCAATCCGACCACCAAGTACTACGCCTTCCTGGCGCTGGTGGCGCTGACCCTGTTCGCCCTGTCGCGCGTGCTGGCCTCGCCGTTCGGCGGCGTGGTCGAGGCGATCCGCGAGAACGAGGCGCGCACCCGCGCCTGCGGCTTCAATGTCGAGCACACCAAGCTGCTGGCGTTCATCCTGTCCGGCGCCATTTGCGGCCTGGCCGGCGCGCTCAACGCCATTCACCTGTCCAGCGTCGCCATCGAAAGCCTGCACTACGAAACCTCGGGGCTGGTGGTGATGATCTGCCTGCTGGGCGGCATGGGCACCTTCTTCGGCCCGTTTGTCGGCGCCGCGCTGTTCCTGCTGATCCAGGACCTGTTCTCGCAATGGACCGAACACTGGCAGCTGTACGTCGGCGCCATCTTCATCTTCTTTGTGCTGTTCTTCCCCAAAGGCGTCTGGGGCACCCTGTTGGAGAAACTCCATGACCGCTGACCTGATCCTGCGCACCGAAAACCTGACACGCCGCTTCGCCGGCTTTACCGCGCTCAACAACGTCTCGGTCGGCTTCGAGCGCGGCAAGCTGACCGCGATCATCGGCCCCAACGGCGCCGGCAAGAGCACGTTCTTCAACCTGCTGTCCGGCACCTTTCCGCCGTCTGAGGGGCGGGTGGTGTTCGAGCAGCGCGACCTGTCGGGCCTGAAACAGCATGAATTCGCCCATGTCGGCGTCTCCAAGTCGTTTCAGATCACCAATATCTTCCCGGCGTTCAGCGTGCTGGAGAACGTGCGCATCGCCTTGCAGGCGCGCGTCGGCCGCCTGAATTTCTGGAGCCGGCGCGCGGCGCTGGGCCTGGACGACCGCGCCCGCGAACTGCTGGCCCTGGTCGGGCTGGGCGCCCATGCGCGGCGGGCGGCGCGCGAGCTGGCGCACGGCCAGCAGCGCGCGCTGGAAATCGCCATCGCGCTGGCCGCCGATCCCAAGCTGCTGTTGATGGACGAGCCGACCGCCGGCATGAGCCCCGAGGAAACCCGGGCCATGATGGACCTGATCGTGCAACTGGCCGCCGAACGTACCGTGGTGCTGGTGGAGCATAAGATGAAGATGGTGATGGGCATCAGCGACCGCATCGTGGTGCTGCACCACGGCGAACTGCTGGCCACCGGCAAGCCGGACGACATCCGCGCCAACGACGAAGTCAAGCGCGTCTACCTGGGCCAACACTGAGGAACCTACCATGCTGACCATTAAAAACCTGAACGCCTGGTACGGCACCAGCCATATCCTGCAAAACGTCAGCCTCGACGTCCAGCGCGGCGAAGTGGTGTCGCTGCTGGGCCGCAACGGCGCCGGCAAGACCACCACCATCAAGAGCGTCATGGGCCTGATCAAGAAGACCAGCGGCGAGGTGTCGTTCAAGGGCGTCAACCTGCTGGGCCTGGCGGCGCACCAGCGCTTCGGACTGGGCCTGGCCTACGTGCCGGAAGAGCGCCGCATCGTGCCCGGCATGACGGTGCTGGAAAACCTGCGGCTCGGCATCGTCGCCACCGGCAAGCTGGCGCAGGAAAAGGACATCATCGAACGCATCGCCGAGACTTTCCCGCGCCTCAAGGAGCGACTGGGGCAGACGGCGGTGACCATGTCGGGCGGCGAGCAGCAGATGCTGGCCATCGCCCGCGCCACGGCGGCCGATCCCGACATGATCCTGCTGGACGAGCCGTCCGAAGGCATCATGCCGGTGCTGGTCGACGAAATGTTTGAGCTATTCCAGCAGCTCAAGCGCCAGGGCAAGACCATCCTGCTGGTCGAGCAGAGCGTGGAGGCGGCGCTGGGCATTTCCGACCGCGCCTATGTGCTCGACCAGGGCGGCATCGTCTACACCGAACGGGCCGACGCCATGCTGGCCGATCCGGCCATCCAGGAGCGCTACTGCGCGGTGTGAGCCGGCTGCCGGCGCACTACTTCGACCACATCGCCTTGAGCATCGCTGGTCTTGACGGTGACCATCACCTCGCCGGCCCGGACTGACTGGCCGGCGGACAGCAGCGATTGCCAATGGCGCTCGTCCTTGTCATCCACCGGCTGCACGCGGATCGGACCTTCGTGCGAGGTGCGCGCAGTGTCGATGCTGTAGACCAGCACACCGCTGCGCGGCATGGCGCGGTCTTCAGCCTCGGCGCGGCGGCTTTCCACCACCACCGCCGTGTGCGGCCCGGTTGGCGTGACAGCCAGCTTGATGCCGCCCGCGCGCTCAATCGGCGTCAATTGCAAGGTGCCAGTGCCACAGGCGACCTGCTGATCGTCCAGCCACCCCAGCTGCCAGCGCTCCCAGCCGAGATAGCCGGGCGCCAGCCCTTCCGGTTCGCCCATCACGCTGAACTGGCCGACATAGGTAAGCCACAGCTGATTCGACGGCAGCGGTCCGGCCAGGTCAACCAGCGACAAGGCATGGCCGATCTCATGCACAAACCAGCCGCCGCGCAGGATGGGCAGATACCTGCTGCGGCGATACTGTGGCCGGGGCGTCGCTAAAGTCGACAAACAGCACGCGGAAGCGCACCTCCCCCAGCGTCTTCAACCGCAGCGGATTGCGTGGAAGCCGAGACCGACATCACTGCGCAGTTGCATCTCCGGCAAGCGGCAGGCCGCCAACGGATCGGCAACCGTGGCAGCGGCCGACGCCGGCAACACGCCGCATAGCGCGGCCAATACAGCCAAAGGAACCGCTTTAGCGGCCATCCTTGGCGCCGCGCGCAGGCCAGCCACGCCTAATGCGTTTCGCTGTAGAAGCAGCGGCCGCAGGCCTGGCGATAACTCTCGTTGCCGCCAATACTGATCTGCTCACCTTCCTTGATGCGCTTGCCGTTTTCGTCGACACGAATATTCATGGTCGCCTTCTTGCCGCACGAGCAGATATTCTTGATTTCCTCGATATCGTCAGCCAGCGCCAGCAGATAGGCCGAACCGGGGAACGGCTCGCCGCGGAAGTCCGAGCGCAAGCCATAGGTAATGACGGGAATGCCGCGCACCTGCGCCAGCTGGTGCAGCTGCTTGACCTGCTCCTTGCTCAAAAACTGCGCCTCATCGACCAGCAGGCATGCGATTTTTTCGTCTATCGTTAGAAGAAAATCGGTATTGGCGTCGAAGACTTCGGTATCGCGCTGGGGGCCCAGACGCGACGTCACCTTGCCCACGCCATAGCGGCTATCGATGGCGGCCGTGAACAGGCGCACTTTCTGCCCCTGCTCTTCATAGTTATGCGCCACCTGCAACATGGCGGTGGACTTGCCCGCGTTCATCGCGGAGTATCGGAAATAGAGTTTTGCCATAGGCGAATTATAAACCGCGAAAATAAAAAATAGAGCATACTTGCCCGACCTGCCCATAGGAGAACTCATGCGCCAACCTGCACTGTTCAACCTGATTGGCAAGACGCCGCTCGCCGAGGTGACCCGCCTCGATACCGGCCCTTGCCAGTTATTCCTTAAACTGGAATCGCAAAACCCCGGCGGTTCGATCAAGGACCGTATCGGTCTGGCCATGATCGAAGCGGCCGAAGCCCAGGGCCTGCTCAAGCCCGGCGGCACGATTATCGAAGCCACCGCCGGCAATACCGGCCTCGGCCTGGCACTGGTCGGACGGCTGAAAGGCTACCGCGTGCTGCTGGTCGTCCCCGACAAGATGTCCACCGAAAAAGTGCTGCACCTGAAGGCGCTCGGCGCCGACGTGCGCACCACCCGTTCCGACGTCGGCAAAGGCCATCCCGAGTATTACCAGGACTACGCCGCGCGACTGGCCGCCGAAATGCCGGGCGCCTGGTTCTCGGACCAGTTCAACAATCCCGCCAATCCGCTGGCGCACGAAACCACCACCGGTCCGGAAATCTGGGAGCAGATGGGCCACGACATCGACGCCATCGTGGTCGGCGTCGGCTCATCGGGAACGCTGACCGGCTTGACCCGCTACTTCCGCCAGGTCGCGCCGCAGGTGGAATTCATCCTGGCCGATCCGGCCGGCTCCATCCTGGCGGAATACGTGGAAACCGGCCACGTCGCCGAAACCAGCGGCTCGTGGGCGGTGGAAGGCATCGGCGAAGACTTCATTCCCGCCATTGCCGACATGACCGGCGTGACCAAGGCCTACACCATCGCCGATGTCGAAAGCTTCGCCACCGCGCGCGCGCTGCTGAAGGAAGAAGGCATACCGGGCGGCTCCTCCACCGGCACATTGCTGGCCGCCGCGCTGCGCTACTGCCGCGAACAGACCACGCCCAAGCGCGTGGTCACCTTTGTCTGCGACACCGGCACCCGCTATCTGTCGAAGGTGTACAACGACGGCTGGATGCGCGATCAGGGCCTGCTGGAACGCCAGCGCTTCAACGACCTGCGCGACCTGATCGGCCGCCGCTTCGACGCCGGAGAAGTCATCAGCGTCACGCCGGAAGACACGCTGATGATCGCCTTCAACCGTATGCGCGCCGCCGACGTGGCGCAGCTGCCGGTGCTGGAAAACGGTCAGCTGGCCGGCATCATCGACGAATCCGACGTACTGCTGACGGTCGGCGCGGAGCCGGAGCGCTTCAACAATCCGGTCGGCGCCACCATGACCAGGCGGCTGGAAATCCTCAAGCCATCGGCCGACATGCAGGCGCTGCGCGCCACGCTGGACCGCGGCTTGACGGCCGTCGTTGCCGACGGCGACACCTTCTACGGCCTGATTACCCGTTACGACCTGCTTAACCATCTGCGAAGGACGCTATCTTGAGCGACAAACCGAGCACCCACAAAGCCGCCCTGGCCACCCGCGTGATCCACGCCGGCCAATCGCCCGACCCATCGACCGGCGCCATCATGCCGCCGATTTATGCCACTTCCACCTTCGTGCAGGAAAGCCCTGGCGTGCACAAAGGCCTCGACTACGGCCGCTCGCACAATCCCACCCGCTGGGCGCTGGAGCGCTGCGTGGCCGACCTGGAAAGCGGCGCGCAAGGTTTTGCCTTCGCCTCCGGCCTGGCGGCGATATCGACGGTGCTGGAACTGGCCGATGCCGGCTCCCACATCATCGCCGGCGACGATATGTATGGCGGCACCTACCGCCTGTTCGAGCGGGTGCGCCGCCGCAGCGCCGGCCACCAGTTCACCTACGTCGACCTGACCAATCCCGAGAACCTGCTGGCCGCCATCAAGCCGGAAACCAAGATGGTGTGGGTGGAAACGCCGACCAACCCGATGCTCAAGCTGGCCGATTTGCAGGCCATCGCCAACATCTGCCGCGAGCGCGGCATCATCGCCATCGCCGACAACACCTTCGCCAGCCCGATCGTCCAGCGTCCGCTGGAACACGGCTTCGACATCGTGGTGCATTCCGCCACCAAGTACTTGAACGGCCACTCCGACATCATCGGCGGCATCGCGGTCGTGGGCGGCGAGGAACGCCAGGAGGAATGGCGCGAGCAGCTGGCCTTCCTGCAAAACTCGGTCGGCGCCATTGCCGGCCCGTTCGACAGCTTCCTGGCGCTGCGCGGCGTGAAGACGCTGGCGATCCGCATGGAACGCCACTGCGCCAGCGCACTGGAACTGGCGCGCTGGCTGGAAAAGCAGCCGGAGGTGCGCAAGGTGTTCTATCCGGGACTGGAATCGCACCCGCAGCACGAACTGGCCAAGCGCCAGATGCAGGGCTTCGGCGGCATCATCTCGATCGACCTGAATACCGACCTGCCGGGCGCGCGCCGCTTCCTGGAAAGCTGCGCAGTGTTTGCGCTGGCCGAGAGCCTGGGCGGCGTCGAAAGCCTGATCGAACATCCGGCGCTGATGACGCATGCCTCCATCCCGGCGGCGCAGCGCGCGGCGCTGGGCATCGGCGATGGTCTGATCCGGCTGTCAGTGGGAATTGAAGATTTAGAGGATTTAAGGGCCGATATTCGTCGTTCGCTCGACGCTATTTAACTGCTAAGATTCGGCGCATGACTTATCTCATCTTCATCATCATCGCCGTGCTGGCCCTGGGCTTCGCCTATTCGATCCTGGTGGCGGACGCCAAACCGGTGCTCGGCAGCGACTATTACAAGGTCTCGAAGGACGGCCGCGTGCTGCTGGCGGCCGGCCCCAAGGTCAGCGCCATCAAGCCAACCCTGTATCCGGAGGGCTTGAAGGTCAAGCTGCGCGGCGGTAAGCGCGAGGGCGAATTCTACGTACACGATCTGGTGGCGGAAGTATTCCTGCCCAATCCGAACAAGCTGCCGGCGGTGCGCCACCGGGATGGCAATGTCCGCAACAACAAGGTCGAGAACCTGCAGTGGGTCCGGCTCGAAGAAGTGGAACATCCCGAGCCGGTGGTCTACCCGCGTCCCTGACTATTCGCCGGGATGGTAGCGGCGTTCGAGGTTTTTCTCCACGTCCGCCTTGTAGAACAGCACATCCTTGAATTCGCCGCGCGCGTACATCGCCGCCTGGTCGTTGAAGTGCGGTGAAGCCGGATCGCCACTCTGCCCACCGGCCAGGATGCTGCGCGCCTTGATGCGCGGCCCAAACTCCACCGCCGCCACAAAGCTGTTGCCACGCTCGCCGTAAATCCGCCTGGTCTTCTGCTTGGACGTGGTGCCATACGCCGCCAGCGATCCCCAGTTGGCCGACGCAAAAGGCACCGGCAAACTCGGTTTGCTGTCGTCAAATGGCTGTACGATATCGCCGGTTAGACGCTGGAAGCGATTGATCTCGCCCCACGGCGTCTGCCAGTTGCCGAAATCCTTGGTCAGTTTGGCGGTGGCGCGCTCCAGCGCTTCCAACCGCTGCTGCGGCGTGATGGCGGCCTGCATGTAATCCAGTACCTGCACTTCCTTGGCCTTGGCCGCCGGCTGATACGTGGTCCACAAATCCTGCGCCCAGAACACCGCCAGCGAGGTGGCAGTCGACTCCAGCGAATAACGCATATCCCAGCCGCGCAGCGCCTTGATCTGCGGCGCCAGCGCCGCCTTGCGCGCATCGTCGGCCGGCAGTTCGTCGTAGGCGGCGAACAGCTGCGGCAGCAAAGGTTCAAACGCCGGCAGCTGCGTGTCGTAGGCTGCGGCGATCAGACTGTCGATGGTGAAGCCCTTCTTATTTTCCAGCACGCGCACGGCATGAATGCCGCGCGGGTTCTCCGGATTCATCGACATATACGCCGGATAGTCCTTGACCTTCGGGCTGTAGGCGCCTGCCGCCGTGTATGGCCAGTTGTTGGTGTTCTGGATCCAGCCGTTCTTTGGATTGAACAGCGTGATGGTCTCCTTCACCTCGTGCAGGCCTTGCCACTCGGTGGCCGGATTGCTGCCATCGACCGGATGCTTCCAGTCGAATTGCGGATCGCGGCGCGGGATGAAGTTCCCGTGGAAGTAAGCGATATTGCCGTCGGCATCCGCATACACGGTGTTGTTGGACGAATTGGTGCGCAACTCCATCGACTTATAGAAAGCCTTGTAATTGCGCGCCTTGGTGCGGCTGAAGGACTGCGTCAGCGCCTTCAACGGCTCATTCATCAGGCGCACCGCCACCCACTTGCCATCCTTGGAGCGGACGATCGGGCCGTGGTGACTGTAGTAGACGCGCACCGTCTTGCTGGCCATACCGTCCTTGGTCTTGTAAGGCAGCGCGATGTCGACCGCCTTCAGCGGCCGCTGCTCGTTGCCGTACTGGTAGAAGAACTGACCGTCTTTCTCCGTAATCGTTTCAAGGTATTCGTCAATCACGTCGCCGCCACCGGACGTATGCATCCAGCCGACACGGTCGTTAAAGCCTTGGTAGACGAAGAACTGGCCCCAGGTCACCGCGCCATACGCGTTCAGGCCCTCCTCGCTGTGCACCGCCACTTCGGGACGGAAGTAGAACGAGGTGTGCGGGTTGATCATCAACAGCGCGTGCTTGTTTTTGGTCAGCGCCGGCGCGATGGCAAAGCCGTTCGAGCCGCCCGGCTCCCTATCCAGGTCGATGCCGTCGCTGGACGACATCAGCACCGGCGGCATCAGCGGCAATTTGGCGCCATCCGCGTACAGCGCTTGCAGCTGCTTGATGTCGATGGTCTCGATATCGCCGCCGATGCTGCCTTCGCTGAAGCTGAGCGCCATCCATGGTTCAAAGTGCGTGAGCAGCGCCGGCTTCACATCCGGGTGCGTTTGCAAATAGTAGTTCAGGCCATCGGCCCAGGCGTTCATCAGCTTTTGCAACCATGCCGGCGCTTTTGCATACTGGCGCTTCAATTCATCGGGATTGATGAAGAGCTTCATGCGCAGGTCTTTATACAGTTCGGCCTCGCCCTCCACTTCCGCCAGACGCCCCATGGCGTTGATGAAGTTCAGCTCCACGCGCGGGAAGTCATCCTCCGCCTGCGCGTAGACCATGCCGAACACCGCATCGGCATCGGTCTTGCCATACACGTGCGGGATACCCCACTTGTCGCGCAGGATGGTCACGCGCTGGGCGGCGGCCTTCAGGCGCGCCGGCTCCGCTACCGAAGCGGCTTTCACAACGGCAGGCGCCGCAACCGCCTCGCCGACGGCGGCAACGCACACCGACGCGGCACAGATCAAAGCCAGCGGAGCGCGCGTCACCATCACGCGCTGGCCAGCTCGGAAATACGGCGTTGCAGGTTGGTGATCTCTTCCAGCAGGGCGGCGTTCTTTTCGCGCAGCGCCATGTTCTCGGCGCGCAGTTCGCGCACGTCGGTCGGCATATCGCTGTAATCGACTTCCGGCGCGGCCTTGCCCTCTTTCGGCTCCTTTGCCGGACGCGAGGCGGCGCGCAGCTCGCGCACTTCCTTGGCGGCCTTCTGCAATTCCTTCTTGCCGCCGGCAACTGCCGCCAGCTGCACTTCTTCCGGCAGCGACGCCACCGTGGCCGCCGCATTGATCGAAATGGTGCCGGCGCGGACCGCTTCCACCAGCTCCGGCGTGGCCGTCTTCTGGATCCTTTCGATCTGGCCGATGGTGGCGCTGCTCAGGCGCGCGGCGCGGGCGATGTCCTCGCGCGACGCCAGCGGCATGGCCGCCGGCTTCTTCGGCGCGTCGCCCTCTTCCGGCGCGATGCGCGCATCTTCGGCGGCAGCTTCGGCGGCCAGCTCCAACGCACGCGCTGTCATGATTTCCTTCTTGCGCAGCGCCAGCACGCCGCGCTGGTAATCGGAGATGCTGCGGCGGCCCAAGTTGTTATCGATCATCCACAGCTTGACGTCCTCCATGCTGCGGAAGCTGGTGTTTTCCGTCACCTTGAACGGAATGCCGTGCTGCTGGCAGATCTGGTAGCGGTTGTGGCCGTCTACCAGCACGTCTTCCCACAGCACCAGCGCATCGCGGCAGCCTTCCGTCAGAATGCTGCGCTCCAGCGCCTGATATTCACTCTCGGTCAGCGGCTCGATGTAAGCGCGCAGCACGTCATTAATTTTGATTTGCATATCTATCCTTGAAATACCGGCGCCGGGGGCGTGTAAATGCCAGCCCGCACGCCGAACAGCATGCTACACCATCCGGCGGTCCGCCAAAAGCATCAACTTGCAGGATGGCGATCACTGCAACATTGGTAACTAAGGCAATTTTAAGAAACCACCATTACTATCTCAACCAGTCAAACGTGCTTTCTCCGCAAATTGACTAAAGCCCCGACAGGTCCCCCGCCTGCTCGGGGCTTTTCTTTTGTTTTCACAACATTAATTTTCAATATGGAAATTAAAGAAAACCACTGAAACCCATGCGATCATGCTAGCCGGAATGGCCTCACGGACGCGGTCGCCCCCGCCGGCGCCGTCGCGCCTAAAAACAAAAAAACGCGCTACGGCGCGTTTTTTTGTGCTTAGCGGCCTTGCTCCTTGGCCGCCGTCTTGATCTCCGCGCAGGACATCGGCTTGCCATTCTTTGCGGCCTGCGCCTCCAGCTGCTGGCAGCCCTGATAGTTATGCCAGAACACCAGCACATACCCGGCCACGCCCAGCACCACGGCGATCATTGCCGCCGCCAATCCTACCTTCACCACTTTTTCAGACGCCATTTCCGATCCTTCTAGCCTGCCAGACAAAGGAGTAATGGTAGCACCCCGCCATTTGCGCGTCGCAAAAAAATAGTTCGGAATAGAATCGGACACAAGGAGGAACACTATGTACGAACACTTGACCGGCAAATATATTCCACTCGCAACCGAGCGCACCAAAGATGCAGTAAAAGATCTGCAACCTGGAGAGCGGCGCAAAATCGACGTCATCAACCCCAAAGACCCGACCGACCGCATCATCACCGATGCGTGGGTGGTGGTGGATGACGAAGGCGCCCACTTCAGCTTCCAGGACGGCGCGCTGGGTGGCGACGCCTATCTGGGACCAGCGGATCAGGTACGGATCGCGATTGAAGAAGCGCCGCTGGCGGATTGACGCGGCGCCAGGACTGACCAGCGCCGCAGCGGCGGCTAACGTTTAAGCTTGCGGCGACGAAGCGTGGCACCACCCAGCAGGCCGATGCCAGCGAGCAGCATCGCATACGTTTCTGGCTCAGGAACCTGGGAAACCACCCCCACCTGGGTGATCGTCAACGGCCGGTAGCCGCTGGACCAGAAGCCGGGCGCGACCAAGCTTGAGTAGGTCAACGTAGCAGTTTCGTCGTCATGAAAAACCGAAAAGGCAAAGTCATTCGTGCCGGTATCAAGGTGGTTTTCATCGCTGAGGCCGCCGACGTTCGTGTAATTGGCGTGGTTTGCAAACGCTACATCGCTCATCGAGTAACTGACGTCACCAATTGTCAGACTGAAGGCTTTGAGTGTGTCCCAATCGGAACTGGGCGAAGCAGCGGAAAAAATAACGCTACCGAAAGCGGTCTTAAACGGTGCCTGGCCAATCCCCGACTGGGTAGCACCAAAGCCCGATATCGAAAAATTCACCTTGTAATCGTTGGCATGCGCCATCGACCCAGACATGGACAACAAAACCGAACATACAACAGCAGCAAACTTCTTAAACATGGCAGTCTCCAGAAAAACTTATAATCCGATAATAATATTATCACAATAAAAATACGTGGAACAGCAAGTAAATTAGTTACTGCAAGCCTGCAGTGATGCCCAGAGCCGGGATCGCACCGGCACGCGTTGCGGCTGGAAATTCAAGTCTGCCGCTGTGCGCTTTAAAATCAAATACTTAGTCGGGCCTGAACAGATCCTAGCCATCTGAGTCTGCTGGCGAAAGACCGAAAAACAGTAGCTGGGATTTGCAGGCTTTGGCTAAAATGGTGGCAAATCCTTGCAAATTTCAGAGGCCTGAATGGGACCGAATCCAGCCGGATCATAAAGCCCCGACAGGTTCCCCCTCCTGCTCGGGGCTTTTCTTTATGGCGTCGCCGCAAGGACTGCCCCCTCATCGGCCTTGCGCCTTGGCGGCCGCCTTGATTTCCGTGCAGGACATCGGCTTGCCATTCTTGGCGGCTGCGGCCTCGAGTTGCTGGCACCCCTGGTAGTTATGCCAGAACACCAGGATATAGCCGGCCACGCCGAGCACCACGGCGAGCATCGCCACCGCCAGTCCCATCTTCACCAATTTTTCAGACGCCATTTCTAATCCGCCGGGCAAAGCGGCGATGTTAGCATGATGGTAAATATATTCCACTCGCCACCGAGCGCACCAAGGACGCGGTAAAAGACCTGCAACCGGGCGAACGGCGCAAGATCGATGTTATCAATCCCAACGAACCGACCGACCGCCTGATTACCGACGCCTGGGTCGTCGTGGATGACGAAGGCGCACACTTCACTTTCCAGGACGGCGCGCTGGGCGGCGACGCCTATCTCGGCCCGGCGGACCGCCATCGCAGAAGCGCCGCTGGCGGAATAAACGGGGGTGCCACGCGCTGTTGCAATTTGCAGCAATTCATCTCTTCTGTGAAACGCCTCACATTCCATCTGAGCTACCGGGTCTAACCTCAAAAGTGTTAAATGCTAACGCGCACTGGTGCCGTTGGAAACCACTTCAGAGGCGACAAATTGAGCCAATTTGAGTATCCGAGGCCCCAGCTGGCCAGGGAAACGTGGGTATCACTGAACGGCGAGTGGGATTTCACATTTGATGACGAGGGGCAATACTGCGGTCCCGATGACGAGATCGAGTGGGACCACCGTATCATTGTGCCGTTCGCCCCGGAGTCTGCTGCCAGCGGCCTCGGCGACGGCGATTTCCACCCGTGCGTGTGGTACCGGCTGCGCTTTGCCGCGCCGCCGCCGGCCGAGCGTATCCTGCTGCACTTCGGCGCGGTCGACTACGCCGCGCGGGTCTGGCTCAATGGCCTGCTGGTGGCGCAGCATGAAGGCGGCCACACGCCGTTTACCGCCGACATCACCGACGCCCTGATCCCCGATGCCGACCAGGTGCTGGTGGTACGGGCCGAGGATGACCCGGCCGACCTCGCCAAGCCGCGCGGCAAGCAGGACTGGCTGCGCGAACCGCATTCGATCTGGTACCCGCGCACCACCGGCATCTGGCAGACCGTGTGGCTCGAGCCCGTCGGCGCCACCTACATCAAGCAGTTGCGCTGGACCCCGATCTTCGACGGCTTCGAGATCGGCTGCGAAGTGCTGGCCGCCGGCGCACTCAAGACCGGGCTGTCGGTCGAGGTGCGCCTGACCATCGGCGAGCGCGTGCTGGCCGACGACGTCTATATGCTGGTCGGACAGGAAGCCAACCGCAAGATCGCGCTGTCCGACCCCGGCATCGACGACTCGCGCAACGAACTGCTGTGGAGCCCGGAGCGGCCGACGCTGATCGACGCCGAACTGACCCTGCGCGACGGTGACCGCGTGCTCGACAGGATCACCTCCTACACGGCGCTGCGCTCGGTGTCGATCAACCGCGACCGCTTCATGCTCAACGGCCGGCCCTACCAGCTGCGGCTGGTGCTGGACCAGGGCTACTGGACCGAGTCGCTGATGACCGCGCCGTCCGACGCCGCGTTGCGCCGCGACGTCGAGCTGGCCAAGGCGATGGGCTTTAACGGCGTGCGCAAGCACCAGAAAATCGAAGACCCGCGCTACCTGTACTGGGCCGACCGGCTGGGCCTGCTGGTGTGGGAGGAAATGCCGTCGGCCTACGCCTTCAGCCCGCGCGCGGTAACGCGCCTGGTGCGCGAGTGGACCGAGGCGATCGAACGCGACTACAGCCACCCGTGCGTCATCGTCTGGGTGCCGTTCAACGAATCGTGGGGCGTGCCCAACCTGACAGCGATGCAGGCCCACCGCAACGCGGTCGAGGCGCTGTACCACATGACCCGGGTGCTGGACGCCACCCGCCCGGTGATCGGCAACGACGGCTGGGAAGCGTCGGCCACCGATATCCTCGGCATCCACGACTACGACGGCGACCCGGTACGGCTGCGCGCGCGCTACGAAACGCACGAATCGCAGACGCTGTTCGACCGCCGCCGCCCGGGCGGGCGCATCCTGACGCTGGACGGCTTCCCGCACCGCGGCCAGCCGGTGGTGCTGACCGAATTTGGCGGCGTCGCCTACGACCCCAGTGCGCCGGCCCACCACACCTGGGGCTATTCGCGCGCCAACACCGCCGAGGCGTTCCACGCCTCGTACCGCGAGCTGCTGCGCGTGGCCAACGAGACCGCCATGTTCAGCGGCTTTTGCTACACGCAGTTTGCCGACACCTTCCAGGAAACCAACGGCCTGCTGAACGCCGACCGTTCCCCCAAGATTCCGCTGGAACAGATCAGCGCCGCCACCCGCAACGTCGGCCGTTAAGGGGAGGCCATGCCAAGCCACCGCTCCGCTCCGCCCTTTTCGACATTCTGGCAGGCCGGCTACGAAGGGGCCGACCATGTCAACCATGCCGGCCGCGCGCTCGACATGAATCTGGCGACCGGCCACCTGGCGCGCGCGCGCGACGATTACGCCCTGCTGGCGCAGTTCGGCATCCGCACCGTGCGCGAGTCGATCGGCTGGCGCCTGACCGAACGCGACGGCGCGTTCGACTTCTCGGTGCTCGACACGCGCCTGCGGGCGGCGCAGGAATTCGGCCTGCAGATCTGCTGGACCTTCTGCCACTACGGCTGGCCGGACGACGTCGACATCTACAGTCCCGAATTCGTCACCCGCTTTGCCCGCTTCTGCCGCGCCGCGGCCGAGTACCTGGCGCCGTTCGCCGGCGACACGCCGGTGTATTCGCCGATCAACGAGATCTCCTTCACCAGCTGGGGCTTATCGGTGCATATGTTCCGTTGCAAAAACATGTACGACGAACGCGCGGCGGTCGAGGGCAAACGCCAGCTGGTGCGCGCCAGCATCGCCGGCTGCGACGCCATCTGGTCCGTCACGCCGGACGCGCGCATGCTGCAGTGCGATCCGCTGATCCACGTGATCGCGCCGCCCGGCCAGCCGCAATGGGCCGAGCAGGCGCACGTCTGGCGCCAGTCCCAGTTTGAGGCCTGGGACATGCTGTGCGGACGGCGCGAATCCGAACTGGGCGGCGCGCCGCGCTACCTCGACCTGATCGGCGGCAACTATTACCACACCAACCAGTGGGAAAGCGGCACCAACCTGCGGCTGTGGTGGCACCTGGCGGACCCGCGCCGCCAGCCGCTGCACGAGGTGCTGGTGGAACTACAGCAGCGCTACGGGCGGCCGCTGCTGCTGGCCGAAACCAGCCATGTCGGCAGCGGCCGCGGCGTCTGGATCCGCGAGATGGCGGTCGAGGCGGCGCGCGCCATGGAGCGTGGCGTCGACCTGCGCGGCATTTGCCTGTACCCCGCCATCGACCGTCCCGACTGGGAAGATGAGCAGCACTGGCACCACAGCGGCCTGTGGGACCTGGACCGTAACGGTGCCGATCCGCTGGCCCGTCAACTCGTGCAACCGTATGCGCAGGCCTTGCGGCAGGCGCAGCGGCTGACCGATCAACTCTGTTTAACCAACGGCCCGCAAGGGCATATCGAGGAGAGTCTCATGCAAACCATTATCGTGTTCTGTCACTTGCGTTGGGACTTCGTCTATCAGCGTCCGCAGCAACTGCTGACCCGACTGGCCGAGCAATACAAAGTGCTGTTCATCGAAGAACCCCTGTTCGACGCCGGTCCGGCCCACCTGCACACCTATAGCCCGGCGCCCAACCTGACCGTGATCCAGCCGCATACCCCGGTGCAGGCGCCCGGCTTCCACGACGACCAGATTCCCGTGCTGCAGGCGCTGCTGGCCAACCTGCTGCCCGAAGGCGAGGACCCGATCGTCTGGTTCTACACGCCGATGGCGCTGCCGCTGCTGACCCAGCAGCACCCGTCGCTGGTGGTGTACGACTGCATGGACGAACTGTCGGCGTTCAAAAACCCGCCCAAGCAGCTGCTCCAGCGTGAAACCGCCCTGCTCGGTACCGCCGACCTGGTGTTCACCGGCGGTCCCAGCCTGTATGCGGCCAAGCGCAGCCGGCACGCCAACGCCCACTGCTTCCCCAGCAGCGTCGATGCGGTGCACTTCGAGCAGGCGCTCGACCGCAGCAACGGCCATCCGCTGCACCAGGACATCGCCCGTCCGCGCCTCGGCTTCTACGGCGTCATCGACGAGCGCTTCGATACCGGCCTGATCGCCGAAATGGCCGACGCTCACCCCGAGTGGCAGATCGTGCTGGTCGGCCCGGTGGTCAAGATCGACGCCGCCGACCTGCCGCAACGCCAGAACATCCACTATCTCGGCCAGCAGCCCTACCAGGTGCTGCCGCAGTTCCTGGCCGGCTGGGATGTCTGCCTGCTGCCGTTCGCGCTGAATGAATCGACCCGCTTCATCAGCCCGACCAAGGTGCTGGAATACATGGCGGCGTCGCTGCCGATCGTCAGCACCGCGATCACCGATGTGGAAGTGCCGTATGGCGACATCGTCGCCATCGGCCACGACCATGCGGAATTTATCCGCCATTGCGAGGCGGCGCTGGCGCAGACGCCGGAGCAGACCGCCGCCATGGCCACGCGCATGCGCGCGATCATCGCCGCCACCTCGTGGGATGCCACGGCCGAGCACATGCGCGCGCTGATCGCCCGTACCCCCAGCGACCCGGCCCGGCGCGGCGCCGGCAGCAGCCCGGCCGAAGGCGCCGCCACGCCCGAGGTCAGCTATGCCGAACCCGGCAAAATCAATCCGCTGCGCGGCGCCGCCGCCCCCCGGCCGGTCGGCTGCCTGATCATCGGCGGCGGCCCGACCGGCCTGTCGGCCGCCTACCACAGCGATGCCGACACCGTGCTGCTGGAACGCAACGCCAGCGTCGGCGGCTGGTGCCGCTCGATCCAGGACCGCGGCTTCACCTTCGACTACGCCGGCCATATCATGTTCTCCAACGACCCGTATGTGCTCAAACTGTACGACATCTTGCTGGGCGACAACCAGCACTGGCAGATGCGCGAGGCCTGGGTCTACAGCAAGCAGGTCTACACCCGCTACCCGTTCCAGGGCGCGCTGTACGGCCTGCCGCCAGCGGTGATCAAGGAATGCATCGTCGGCGCCATCGAATCGCGCTACGGCCTGACCGACAGCGCGCCGCAGTGCGACAGCCAGGCCGTCGAGGACTGCTGCGCCGACGGCACCGCCGATGTCGCCAACAGCAGCGCCGGCGCCGCCAGCACCCGCACCGAGAACTTCGAGGACTTCATCTACCGCGTGTGGGGCGCCGGCATCGCCAAGCATTTCGCCATTCCGTACAACAAGAAGATCTGGACCGTGCCGCTCAAGGACATGGAAACCTCGTGGCTGGGCGGCCGTGTGCCGCTGCCGGACCTCGGCCAGATCATCGAAGGCGCGCTGGAGCCGGTGGCCAAGCCGATGGGCCCGAACGCCCGCTTCGGCTACCCGCGCCGGGGCGGCTTCCAGGCGCTGATGAACGGCTTCCTGCCGCACATCAAGGGCAAGGTCGAACTCAACGCCAACGTGGTGCAAGTGCTGCCAATGGAACACACGGTGGTGTTGGCCGACGGCCGCCGCATGCCGTACCAGCAGCTGATCAGCACCATGCCGCTGCCGGAGCTGGTGCGCCTGGCCGGCACCGACGTGCCGCCGGCGGTGCGCGAGGCCGCACAGGGCCTGCGTCATGTGTCGATCCGCAACGTCAACATCGGCGTCAACCGCGCCAACATCACCGACAAGCACTGGATTTATTACCCTGAGGACAGCATCTTCCACCGTATCTTCGTCCAGGGCAACGCCAGCCCCGAGTGCAACGCGCCCGGCGGCTTCGGCTTCACCTGCGAGATTTCCTACTCGCCGTGGAAGCCGCTGCCGGTCGATGGCGACGAGCTGATTGCCCGCTGCATCGCCGACTGCATCAAGGTCGGCTTCCTGCGCGCCGACGACGAGATCGTCACGGCCAACCTGACCGACATGCCGTATGCCTACGTGGTGTACGACCATGCGCGCGCCGCCAATGTCGCCACCGTGCGCGCGTGGATGGAGCAGCACGACATCGTGCTGGCCGGCCGCTACAGCGAATGGGAGTACTACAATTCCGACCACGCCTTCCTGGCCGGCAAGAAGGCCGCGGAAAAAGTGACCCAGGCCCGCGCCAGCGCAGCCGCCAGCCTGGCTGTCAAATCATGAGCGCCGCGGACCAGACCCCGCGCCATGTGCTGGTGGTCGGCGGCGCCGGCGATTACGATACGCCGGACGGCACCTGCATCCGCGACTATATCCACGTCAACGACCTGGCCGATGCCCATCTATTGGCGCTGGAGGCGATGCTGTCCGGGGCCGGCAGCATGCGTTTTAATCTGGGCAACGGCGCCGGCTATTCCATCAACCAGGTGATCGAGACCGCGCGCCGCGTCACCGGCCGCGACATCGTGGTGCACGACGGCCCACGGCGCGCGGGGGACCCGGCCCGATTGGTGGCCGATGCCAGCGCCGCCCGCCAGACGCTGGGCTGGCAACCGCAGTTCGCCGACCTGGGCGAGATCATCGCCCATGCCTGGGCGTGGGAACAGCGCTAATTCCGCAGCGGCCGGCCGCAAGCGTCCGAGGCCCAACGCGGCGCCGCCACATCCGCTCTGACGGGCGCAAGGGAGCGGCGCCAGCTCGACCGGCGCGCGGCGGCCGGCCCGTAACGCGCCGGCCGCCTCCGCCCG
>NZ_WWCS01000034.1 GCF_009857535.1 Duganella margarita | reverse complement strand
GCTGGCCGGCTTGCCGCCGCCCGGCAGGTAGACGGCCGCGCCTTGCGAGGGCAGGGTGGCGGCTGGTTCGCCGCCATCGGCGCCGCCGCCGTCGGCCGTGACCACGGTGGGCGTGGCGCCGGGCGTGCTGTTACCGAGCTGGAAGGTGGGGCGCGGCTGGGCGCTGAGCACGGTCAGCGCGACATTGCTGCCGATCTGGGTGTCGCCCGGCAGCGCCATGCGGACGGTGTTGTCGGCCACCTTGACCAGGTAGCTGCCGTCCTTCATCCTGGATATGACCTCGGCGCTGACGGTCTGTCCGACCAGACTTTGCAGCGCGCGCTGGAAGGCGGCCTGGCGGCCGTCGCCAACCGCCGCGCCGCCGCCAGCGCCGTCAGCCGGTGTAACCGGCGGGAGAGCGGCGTCCAGGCGCGGCAACATGGCGCGCGCCTGCGTTAGACGCTACCGTAGGCGTTGACGACGCGCCGTTCCGTGCCGGTGGAGTTGATCAGCTTGGACAACTGGGCCATCCACGGCATGGTCAGGTCGCGGATCTGGCGGTCGGCGTTCAGCATCTGGCGGATGAGTTCGATCTTGCGTTCGCGGTCGGCGCCGCGCATCGGCTGCAGCGTTTCCTGTTCGCGCAGCGCCTGCGCATGGGCGGCGCAGCGCTGTTCCAGCAGGACCAAGGCATCCCAGTCGCTGCGCGTGGCGGCCTGCACCATTTGTTCGGTCAGGTCGGCCATGGCGGCGTACACGGATAGCACGTCTTGAATCGTCATCATAAATCAGGCGCTCGCGAGGTTAGGTTGGGGGATGCCGCTGGCGGCAGGGGTGTCGGCGATGGCGTTCCAGGCGTCGCGCAATTCGATCAGCAAACGCTGCACTTCCTCGACCATGCCGAGGTCGCTGTTGACGTTGGCGGCCAGCAGCCGGTTGCTCATGTACTCGTACAGCGCGTCCAGGCTTTCGGCGATGTCGCCGCCGGCTTTCTTGTCGAGCGCGGCGCGCAGGCCGCTGTCGATGATCATGATCGCCTTCGACAGCGACTTGCCTTTCTGCGGGATGTCGCTGTTTTTGATCCCGGCCGCCGCATCGTTGAGCGCAGTCAATGCGCCGTCGAACAACATCACGATCAGCTTGTGGGGACTGGCGGCCAGGACGCCGGTTTCCATGCCGATTTTGGCATAGGCGTTGACGCCAGTTTGTCGAGATCCGAACATACGTATTACTCCTTTTCAGTGCGGTCGTGCTTAGCTGTTGGCGGCCAGCTGCGCCAGCTGTTGGGTCAGGAACTGCTGGGTGCTGTTCATGCTGGCGACTGCGGTGTCGAGCGCCGTGTATTGCGCGCGGTAGCGTTTTTCGATATCGGTCAGGCGATCGGCAAAGCTGGCGCGCTGGGTGGCGATGTCGGTCACCGACGCATTCAGCCCCTTGGTGCGGCTGGCGATGGTGCCGCTGCCGCCCAGGTAGCCGGCCGACAGCGTGTTGAGCATGTAGGCGTAGCCCTGCGAAAAACCGAAGGTGCCGCGCGAGCCGGTGGTGTCGCCCTTGACGGTCAGTTTCAGGCCGTCGACCGGCGCGCCCGGCGCGCCGGTCAGCACCTGGCCCTTGCCGGTGGCGCTGTAGCCGCCGATGGTGCCGGCGACGTCGACGCCGTCGACCGAGGCGCCGGTGCCGAAAATGGCCGACGGGTCGGAGCCGGTGGCGCCGGCGATCTTCAGGTTCGAGGCCGAGCCGTAGGCGGCCGATTGCAACTTCAGCGAGCCGTCGTCGCCCAGCGTGGCGGTGACCGACGCGCCGGCGTTGGAAAACGCGCTGACGCCGTTGATGCTCGATTGTAGCAGCGTCGCCAGCTGGCTCGGATTGTAGGTGCCGGCCGGCAGCGTGATGGTGGCGGTATTGGCCAGCGTGGCCGGCTTGGTGTCGTTCAGCGTCACGGTCCAGGTGGTGTCCTGGTCGATGGTGGTCTCGGCCGGCAGCGGCTTGTTGCCTTGCAAGGTGCCCTGGGTGGCCAGCTGGGTGATGTTGATCGCGTAGTTGCCGGCCTGGGTCTTGCTCGACGAGGTGCTGAACGTCACGTCCGGGTCGGTGCCGCGGCCGACCGCCGCAAACAGGCCGGCGATGTCGTTGAAGTTGCTGGTGATGGCTTTTTGCAGCTTGGCGTTGTCGACCGCCAGTGAACCGTCCTTCTGGAACGACACGCCGATCTGCGACAGATTGGTCAGGCTGGTGCTTTGCAGGCCGGAAATGGCGCTGCTGAGCGTGGCGCGCACCGACGATTGCAGGTTGCGCAGCGTGCTGTCGCCCAGCAGCGGGCCGGAGGCCTTGGTGTCGGCGTCGTAGGACCCCAGCGCCGACAGCTGCGTGTTGAGGTCGTTATAGGCCTTGACGAAGGAGTTGACCGAGTTGGTCAGCGTCGACGAATCCTTGGCCACCGAGACGCTGGTGCTGCCGACCTTGAGCGCGTTGAAGGTGACGCCGGTCACCGCGCCGCTGATGCCGGTGCCGCTGCTGGTGACGGCAATGCCGTTGACGGTGGCCAGCGTATCGGCCGCGGCTGCTTTCTGGCTGAGGTTCTGGGTGCCGCCGGGATCGTAGCCCAGCAGGCTGACCAGCGCCGGATCGGCCGGGTCGCCGCCGGAGCCGGCCAGCGAGATTTTCATGGTCGAGCTGGCGCCGGTGGCGCTGGACGTCAGCACCAGGTGGTTCGGGGTGGCGCCGGTGCCGGTGCTGCCGTCCGAGACGATCGAGGCGGTGACGCCGAAGTTGCCCTTGTTGATGGCATCCATGATGCCTTGCAGGCTGTTGTTGGTGCTGTCGATCACGATGTTGCCGGCGGTACGGGTCGAGTCGGCGGCGAAGTCGGCGTCCAGATAGGTGCCGCCGACGCCGGCCGTCAGGCCGGCTGCGGCCGGGTTGCTGCCGCCCACCGTGATCGGGCTGCCGTCGGCCGAGACCAGCGTGATGGTGCCGACCGCCGTGGTGCTGGAGCCGATGTTGGCGCTGCCGCTGTTGCCGATGCCGCCCAGCACGCTGCCGGTCACGCTTTCGGTCAGCGCGACGTTGCTGCCGTCGGCGTTGCTAAATTGCAGGTCGCCGCCGGCGGCGGTGCCGGTGACGGTGATGTTGGCGTCGGCCAGCGCGCGCGAGATGGCGGTGTCGCCGCTCAGCGCGGCGTCCAGCGAGGCGGCGGTGACGCCGGCGCCGCCGGCCACGTTGGCGCCCTGGATGGCGATATCGACGCCGCCGACCGACAGCGAATAGGTGCCGCCGCCGCTGGTGTCGATGTTGCCGAAGGTGCTGAACAGCGTCTTGTCAGTGGTGGCCGCCGTGGCCTTGGCCGAGACCCCGGTGGTGGTGGTCTTGTCATTGATGGCGTCGGCCAGCGCGCGCGCGCTGCGGGTGCTGTTGTTGGTGACGATGGCGGTGCCGTTGATGCTGACCGAGCCGGCCGACAGCCCGCTGGTGCGCATATTGTTGGCCAGCGCCGTGCCGGCAATGCCGAATTCGCCATTGGACACGGTGCCCAGCGCGAAGCTGATGGTGGTCTTGGCGCCGGTGCCGATGGTGGCGGTGCTGCTCTTGTAGCCGCCCGAGGCCAGCGTCTGGGCCTGCGCCAGCTGGGTGACATTGATCCGGTAGTTGCCCGCCAGCGCAGCGCTGGTGGTGGTGGCGGTCACCACGCTCGGATCGGCCGGGGTGGTGGTGAGCGCCTGGAAACTGGCGAGGGAGCTGAGGCTGGTCAGCGTACTCTGGAAATTGCCGAGCGCGCTGGACATGGTGCCGAAGGCCGAGATCTGCCCCTGGAAGCTGGCGGTCTTCTTGTCGAAATCGGTCAGCGGCGCCGACTCGACGGCCATCAGTTTGCTGACGATGTCATTGACGTTCAGGCCGGAACCGATGCCGGGTGATGAGATGCCCACGATGCGCTCCTAAGTAAAGCAATAATATAAGCTGATATCGGCAGAATCAAACCGGACTTGAGAGGGGGAAATACCGGCTTGTTTGGCGCAAGCTGTCAAAGCGGGTAACAACCCGGCGCGGAGGTTGGATCACCCCGCAGGCAGGCGCTCCCGGAACAGGATGCCACAGATGAGAAAAAAACGGCGCGCACCGGGCGGTGCGCGCCGTTTCAGGCGGTATGGTCAATTAACAGGCCGGGACTGCCTTTGCTTTCCTCGTCCAGCGCCTTGGCGATGGCCAGTGCTTCCTTGGTGGGAAACTGGCGTACCACTTCCTTGGTGTTCTGGTCGATCACCTTGACCACTGTGCGTTTGGTGTCCTGGTCGACCGAAAATTCCAGGTTGTTGGCTTGCGCCTGCGGCGTTTTATTCAACTTGGACAGTGCATCGCTGACTTGCTGTTCGCTGGGCAGGGCGTCGGGCGCCTTGACCGCTTTGGCAGTCTCGACGGGGGCGGCCGGGGCGCGCGCAGCGCCACTGACCGGCGGGGAGTCGCCGCCGACCGCGCGGTCGGTGGGGCGCGCCGTGCTGGCGGAGCCTATCGTGTCGATAGTCATGATTGTTCCTTTGTGAAAAATCCCCGACTGAATAAATCAGCCGGGGACCCCGATCAGCGTGACCGTTAGCCGGTCACTGCTGGTCCGGATTTTAACGCAGCAGGGACAGCACGCCGTTCGGCAGCGAGTTGGCTTGCGCCAGCATCGCGGTACCAGCTTGTTGCAGGATCTGGCCGCGGGTCAGGTTGGCCGTTTCCGAAGCAAAGTCGGTATCTTGAATACGGCTACGCGACGCCGTCAAGTTTTCCGTGGTCGTGTTCAGGTTCGAGATGGTCGACGTGAAACGGTTCTGGATCGCACCCAGCGAAGCGCGGTTGCTGTCGATCTGGGCCAGCGCTGCATCGATGGTTTTCAGGGCGGCGTTGGAGCCGTCCACGGTGCTGACGTCGATCTTGGCGACCGATTGCAGGTTCGAACCAGCCGAGCCGGTATTGATGATGGTCGAATCGCCACCGACGATCGAGAAGCCCGCTGCCGACGAGAAGTCCAGGTGACCACCGACACTTTGTACCGAAGCCGGCACACCTGCGGTTGGCGCGGCGCCAGCCGAGATGGTGATGGAGGCGTCGCCTGGCACCGCTGCGGTAGTGCCCACGGCCGGTTTGGCGGCGCCGGCCAGCGTTTTGCCGGACATGACGTCGTCGGTCGCGGTGTTGGTGTTGGCGATCTGGATGTCGGAACCCGAGCTGTTGGCCAGCTTGATGGTTTTGTTACCGGTAGCCTGGTCCAGTTCGATCGATGCGCTGACGCCGGTGGTGCCGACCTGGGCATTGATGGCTTGCGCCAGCGCCGACAGGTCGCCGTTTTTCACTTGGGCCGAAATCGTGACCGGGTTGGTGTCGGTGGTGTTCGAGTTGTCGCCGCGCAGCTGGAACTGTACCGAACCGCTGCTGGTCGCGGTGAAACCGCCCAGCGTGGCGCTGGTGCTGGCAGTCGCGCTCACGCCGCTCTGGTTGCTGACGGCGTTGACGTTGGCAGCAATCGCTTTGGCGCTGTCTTTGGCGGCCACGCTGACGCTGGTGGTGGTGCCGTTGCCGGAAGTAATACTCAGCGTCTGCGCGGTGGCATTATTCTGGTTCCAGTCGGTGCCGGTAGCGGCCGACGACAGTTGGGTTGCGGTATCGCCGTACACTGCCGACAGGGTGTTGTTGCCGATGTCGGTGGCTTTGGCCGACTGGATGCCGATGTTGATGGTCTGGCCGGAGTTGGCGCCGACCTGGAACTGGGCCGAGGTCAGCGAACCGTCCAGCACGTTCTGGCCGTTGAACTGGGTGGTGTTGGCGACGCGGTCCAGCTCTTGCGACAGCGAGGCGACCTCGCCCTGGATCGAGGCGCGGTCCGACGACGAGTTGGTGCCGTTGGCGGACTGGACAGCCAGCTCACGGATACGTTGCAGCAGGTCGCCGGCGGTGCTCAAGCCACCCTCGGCCGTTTGCGCCATCGAGATACCGTCGTTGGCGTTACGTGCAGCCGTGGTGTTGCCGCGAATCTGCGCGCTGAAACGGTCGGAAATGGCCAGACCGGCAGCATCGTCCTTGGCGCTGTTGATGCGCAGACCCGACGACAGACGTTGCAGCGAGGTCTGCAGGCTAGCTTGCGAGGACGACAGGTTACGTTGCGAGTTCAGCGATGCAACATTGGTATTAATGACTTGTGCCATGGTAATTCTCCAAAACTGGTACTGCGTATTGTGGGCTCGGTGCCTCAGTTCCCTTTGGTGTGTCTCCTTGTTCCGAGACAATCACACCGCAGTTATTGCTGGTAACGGGTTCCCGTATGGAAAGTTTAGGCAAAAAACGCAGGAAAATTTTTATGATCGGGCCTCAAGTTCGCCCTGCCCAAGCGTCTAAACGACGCCGGAAAACGAAACTTGAGGGTGAAAAAAAATTTATTTTGCGCAAAAAAAATGCCCGGCGCAGGGGCCGGGCACGTTGCTGGAGCTGAGAAACTTATTTATTCGGCAATCACCACCCGGTTTTTGCCGGTCTGCTTGGCGGTGTACATGGCCTTGTCGGCCCGCTTGACCAGTTCGGTTTGCTCTTCGTTGGGGCGGCGCAGCGCCACCCCGGCCGAGAAGGTGATCAGCACTTTCTCGTTATCGTGCAGGAAGAAGTGCTTGGTCAGCTCGCGCTGCAGGCGGGTCATGGTCGAGGCCGCCGCCTCGACCGAGGTTTCCGGCATCAGGATCAGGAATTCCTCGCCGCCGAAGCGGGCGATCACGTCCATCGAGCGCAGCGTGTCCTTGACGATCTTGACCAGGTGCTTCAGGGCGGCGTCGCCGGCGATGTGGCCGTAGGTGTCGTTGAGCTTCTTGAAATCGTCCAGGTCCAGCACGGCGATGCACAGCGGCGTGCCGCGGCGGTCGGAGCGGGCGGTCTCGCGCTCGAACACATCGTCCAGGCCCCGGCGGTTGAGACTGCCGGTCAGCTGGTCTTCACGCACCAGTTCGCTCAGATGCTGCAGCTTGGCTTCCAGCGAGTGGATGCGGGCTTCGGCGTCCTGCACTTCCTGCTTGGCCAGCATCATCTTGTCGCGCGCCTTCAGCGCTTCGCTCTGGACCAGCCGGGTTTCCTTGAGCACCTCGTCGAGGATGCTGTTCAACTCGGCGATATTGTCGGCCTTGCTGATCTTGTCGGAATAGCCGCCGATCTTCTCGTGGAAGTCGCCGGTCGAGGCCGCCACTTGGCCGAGCCGGTCGATAAACGTCATCATCATGTTCTTGACGGTCAGCTTGACGTCCGACAGGCTGTGCTTCAGCTGCCCCTGTTTATAGATGACTTCCTTCAGGCTGCGGGTGGCTTCTTCCAGCGCACGCACGTCCAGCGGGCCGGCGATCAGGTTCTGCACCGCCTCGATCTGGCCGCGCAGCCAGCTGTCGTCGTCCAGCAGTTCGCTGACGTTTTCCAGCAGCAGGCGGAACAGGCGCAGCAGCAGTTCCTGCTGTTCGCCGCTGTCGCCGCCGCGCACCTCGATCTGGTAGCACAGCTGTTTCAGCCGCACGGCGATCTCGGCCAGCGCCTCCTCGCTGTGCGCGGTCTTGGTGGCGTTGCCCAGCGATTCGGCCTCGGCCGCCAGCACCGGCGCCCCGGCCAGCAGCGACGCCACGGCAAAGGTCAGGGTGCGCGCCAGCAGGTCGCGCAGGCTGCGCGACTGTTCGCTTTCCTCGCCGCCGATGCCGGCCACTTCGATGCCTTTTTTCGGGCTGACAAAGTGTTTTTCGACCAGTTGCGACAGCGCCCGCGCATAGCCTTCCCAGTCGCGCGTCTTGACGGCACGGTTGAAGCGGCGGCCGTACTCGCCCAGTTCGCCGGCGCCTTCGGTCAGGCGGGTGGCAAACTGGCTCAGCACCGATTCCGGGCCGGGATCGGCGCTGCCCAGCGGCGCCGCAGCGGCGGCCGGGGCCGGCTCGGGCGGAATGCCGGCAATTTCGTTGTAGATGTCGCGATAGGCTTCCGGGGTCGGGGCGATGCGGCGCACCGCGAGGCGGCGGAACGCCTCGCGGGCGATATCGGCCGGATTCTGCTCGGGCGTGATGGGTTTGCTGGACATAATGACGCGCGTACCTCTGTATGGATTACCAATTGCAGCGATGATAAGCGCGCCGCCCGGCCGGCATTGCCCGAATAAAGGGCGGGAAGGTGGCTTTCATCAAAGCATTAACCATTTTCCTTTCGGCAACGTTGACCTGGCACGGTGGTTGCGCGGAAGTTGTTATCTTACTCTGGCTTATTCAATGAGTTGATTTTTAATGGCGTAATGCGTCAGTTCGGCGCTGTTTTTCAGCTTCATCTTGACCAGCAGGCGGGCCCGGTACTCGCTGACCGTCTTGACCGACAGCGACAGTTCCTTGGCGATCACGCCCACCGTCTTGCCGGAGGCGATCATGGTCAGGGTCTGGTATTCGCGGTCGGACAGGGTCTCGTGCAGCGGCGCTTCGTGGTCGTCGCCGACGTGGTTGGCCAGCTCCTGCGCCAGCGCCGCGCTGATGTACTTGAGGCCGGCGCCGACCTGGCGGATCGCCGTCACCAGCTCCTTCGGCGCGCTCTGCTTGGTCAGGTAGCCGGACGCGCCGGCCTTCAGCGCGCGGATCGCATACTGGTCCTCGCGGTGCATCGACAGCATCAGCACCGCCAGTTCCGGCTTTTCCTTTTTGATCTGTTTGAGCACCTCGATACCGTTGCGATCTGGCAACGAAATATCCAGCAGCATCACCTGGCATTCGGATTTGCGGAACAGCTTGATGGCGTCCAGGCCGTTTTCCGCCTCGCCGGCCACCACGATATCGCGGGTTTCGGCCAGGATTTGCTTCAAGCCCTCGCGCACAATGGCATGGTCATCGGCGATGAAGACCTTGATGATGGCTTTTTCTGTCATGAACTCTCTTTTACCCTGTGTTTCCTGCCGTGTGTTCGCTAAGGCACATTATTTCGCAGCAGAAATGTTTTCTTCCGCTATTGTAGCGCCAGCCGCGGGCGGCATGAGGATGTCCTGTGCGGTACCTGGCGTCATTTCTTGCTTAATCTTGATCGCCACCACCGTGCCGCCGCCGCTGGCGTGGCTCAGCGTCAACGTCCCGCCCAGCGCGCGCGCGCGTTCGGCCATGCCGCGCAGGCCGAACGAGGCCGGTTTGTTGCGGTCGGCCGCCGCGATGCCGGCGCCGTTGTCGCTGATTTTCAGGCTGACGTAATGGCGCAGCTTGGCCAGTCGGACGCTCACTTTGGTCGCATGCGCATGCTTGGCGATGTTGGTCAGTGCTTCCTGGGCGATGCGGAACAGGGCGGTGGCCTGGTCGGTGTCGAGCCCGATCTCGCGCGCGTTGGCGCTGAAGCTGGTGGGAATGCCGGTTTGCCTGGCGAATTCCCTGGCCTGCCACTCCAGCGCCGCCACCAGCCCCAGGTCCAGCAGCGGCGGCCGCAGGTCCAGCGAAATGCGGTGGATCGCCTCGATGGTGCGGTCGACCAGCTGGTCGACGTAATCGGTCTTGTCGCGCAGCGCCGGCACGGCCGCGCCGTGCTCCAGCCGCGCCGCCAGCATCGCCACCGCCATTTTGATGGCGGTCAGGTTGCCGCCCAGCTCGTCGTGGATTTCGCGGGCGATGCGGGTGCGCTCCTGTTCCTTGACGCGGTCGGTGTGCGCGCTCAGCTCGGCGAGGCGCGCGCGCGAGTGGCGCACTTCCAGTTGCTCCAGCTTGCTATCGGTGATATTCGTCATGATGCCGTCCCAGCGCACCGCGCCGTCGGCCAGCGTGTGCGGCGTGCTGCGCAGGTTGATCCATTTGACGTCTTTCCAGGCGTCGACCCAGATACGGCCCTCCCAGTTCCAGCTCCATTGCGCCGCCGCCGAGGCGCGCATGGCGTCCAGGTAGGACTGGCGGTCGTCCGGCAAAATCAGGTCGAGGAAGCGCTGCGGCGCGGCGTGCAGCTCGGCCGTGGTCAGGCCCAGCAGCGCCTGGCAGCCGTCGCTCAGATAGGGAAAGCTGACCTGGCCGTCGGCATGCAGCACAAACTGGTACACCAGCCCCGGCGTGTTGGAGACGATGGCGGCAAAGCGCGCGCGCACCTGTTCCAGTTCCGCCGCCAGGGCCAGCGGATCGAGAGGGGAGGGGACGGTTGCGCTCATGTGACCGCCATTCTAGCGCGTGTCCCAGCGGCGGCGGAAGCGCTTCAGCAGCCGGCGGAAGCGCGCCAGCCAGCTGCCGGGCCGCGGCGCGGCGTGCTGGCGCCAGTGGCGGAAGGCCTGGCGCAGCGTTTCAACCTTGCGCCAGGCGCGGGTGGCGCGCAGCCGTTCGATCCAGCGTTCCTTCAGCGCCAGGAACCAGCCCAGCAGCGCGGCGAACCAGACGATGGTCATCAAGACCGGCCGCGTCAGTAGATACAGCCGCGCCACGGCGGCCGCGCCGCCCAGCTTGGCCAGCACGATCACCGTCACGCCGGTCAGCGGGTGGCCGTTGGCCATGGCCCACAGCGCCAGCAGCTTGACCGGGAACAGCAGCGTGGCCGGCAGCACGAACAGCACCAGCGCCGCCTTCGGGCCGAGGCGGCAGATCCACGCTTCCAGCCGGTGCAGCGGCGGCCACTGCGCCAGCCGGTTCATCACCCGCGCGCCAAGGTTCCACAGCCAGTCTTCCAGCAATAGCAACAGCGCCGCCAGATAAACCAGCGGCGCAAACAGCCAGCGACGGTAGCGGTGCAGTGTTCTCATGGTTGTTCCTTCGACAGCATGATACGTGAAAGCCGTTACAATAGCCCGTATGAATAAAGCCTTTGTCAAAGAGAGCGACCAGGACGATGACGACGAAGCCGCAGCGCTGGCGTTGGCGATCCCGGCTGGCTCGAAGAACTACATCCGCCCCGAGGGCTACCAGCGCATCAAGGAAGAGTTGCTGCAACTGATTGACGTCGACCGGCCGGAAGTGGTGAAAATCGTCCACTGGGCGGCCTCCAACGGCGACCGCTCGGAAAACGGCGATTACATCTACGGCAAGCGCCGGCTGCGCGAGATCGACCGCCGCATCCGTTTCCTGACCAAGCGGCTGGACTCGGCGGCGATCGTTGACCCGAGTGCGCATTTTGGCAGTGATCAAGTATTCTTTGGCGCCACAGTGACCTACAGCAACCAGAGCGGCGAGGAACGCACCATCACCATCGTCGGCATCGACGAGCTGGACCCGCTGAACGGCAAGATCAGCTGGGTGGCGCCGGTGGCGCGCGCGCTGACCAAGGCGCGCGAAGGCGACACCATCACCTTCCAGGCGCCGCATGGCGTGGAAGAACTGGACATCCTGGAGGTGCGCTATCCTGCGCCGGCCGCTGATTAAGTTCGGGAAGTGGCTGTGCCTGCTGGCGCTGGCCGGCTGGCAGGGGATGGCATGTGCGGTCGATGTCTACACCATCGACATGAATTCCAGCAAATCGCAGTACAGCGACAGCCACATCGTGCACCTGTTGCAGACCGCGCTGGAGGCGTCGCGGCCCAGGTACGGGCCGTACGAACTGAAGATCGCGCAGCTGCGCATGGAGCGCGACCGGCTGCTGCAGGAAATGCTCAAGGGCGAGCTGGTCAACCTGAGCGGGCAGGTGACGTCGCTGGAGTGGGAGCAAAAGCTGACGCCGATCCGCATCCCGCTCGACAAGGGGATCTCGTGCTACCGCATCTCGCTGATCGACAGCCGCAACCAGGACATGTTCAGCGCGGTGCGCAATGTCGACCAGCTAAAGGCGCTGTCGCTGGGCGCCGGCCGCCAGTGGAGCCTGACCACCACTTACAGGCAGGCGGGATTCCACGTGGTGGAGGGCAACACCTCGGCGGGACTGCACAGCATGCTGGCGGCGGGGCGCTTCCAGCACTTCCCGCGCGCGATCGACGAGGCCGTGTATGAACAGGCGGCGTACCAGGCGGGCTTCCCGACGCTGGCTTTGGAGCGCAGCTTTGCGCTGTACGTGCCGTCGCCGCGCTACTTCTTCCTCGGCGGCGCCGAACAGCGGCGACTGGCGCAGCGGCTGGAATACGGCCTGCAATTATTGATTGCCGACGGTCGCTTCGATCAGCTGTTCCATGAATTCTATGATGGCCTGATCGACAAAGTCAGCCTGCGCAAACGCCGCATCTTCCGGCTGGACAATCCGCTGCTGTCGCCGCAAACCCCGCTGTCCAACAAGGCCTACTGGTTCGACCCGCTGGATCAGCAACGCTAATTGCGTTAGCTCAGAAAGTGGTGACCCGGTGCCTGCTAATTTGGCTGGATACAGGGGAGATAAACCATGCCACGCCATTCTCGTGTTGTGTTGCCGGCTGTTCCGCTGCATGTGATTCAGCGAGGGCATGACCGGCAGCGATGTTTTTTTGTGGATGAGTATTTTGCCGCGTACCGGCAATGGCTACATGAGGAAGCTGTTATTGCCAGGTGTCGGATTCATGCGTATGTGCTCATGAGTAATCATGTGCACTTGTTGTTGAGTGTGGAGGATGTGGAGCAGCTGGCGGGGATGATGAAGGGTGTGGGGCAGCGGTATGCGCAACGCTTTAACAAATTGCACTGGGCGTCAGGATCGCCTTGGGATGGACGGTACAAGAGTTGTCTGGTGCAGACCGAGGGATATTTGTTGACGTGTCAGCGGTATATTGAGCTCAATCCGGTAAGGGCGGGAATGGTGCGGTTTCCGGGAAATTATAAATGGTCCAGTTATCGGTCGAACGCAGAAGGGCGGCATGATGGCGTGGTGACGCCGCATTCCGTGTATGAAAGGTTGGGGCTGGATGCATCGGAGCGTGAGCAGGCGTATTTGCGGCTATTTCAGCAGACCCTCACCCCAATGCAGATAGAGCAGATTCGTGCCGCTGGCAATAGCAGCGGAGTGCTGGGCGACTCAGCCTTTGTCGCCAGCCATCAACGTCCCACCCCGCAACCTTAAGTGATAAGTCTGATTTACCGCTTAGGGGTCTGACCCCGTACGGGGTCAGACCCCGCCTGGCAGTGCGGGTCTAGTTGCGTTCGCGCAGAATGCGATTGACGCCGGCCACGCGGCGCACGTTGCGCAGCAGGCCTGCGAGGTGCACACGGTCCTTCACCTGCACGGTAAAGCGCAGCTGGTGCAGCACGTTGTCCTTGTCCTCGTCCATGCCGACATAGGTGATGTTGGCGTCCGACTCGCCGATCTCCGCCGCCACGCGCGCCAGGATGCCTTTTTCGTTGTTGATCAGCAGCTTGATGCGGCTGTCGAAGCGACGGTTCAGTTCCGTGCCCCACTTGACGGCGATCCAGCGGTCCGGCTCCTTGGCGCGCTGGCGCTTGGCCTGCGTGCAGTCGCTGGTGTGTACTAGCAAGCCCTGATCGCGCCGCAGCTGGCCGATGATCGCGTCGCCCGGAATCGGCAGGCAGCACGGCGCCAGCTGCACCGACACGCCTTCGCTGCCACAGATGGTGACCGGGTCCAGTTCGGCCGCGCTGTTGTGATCGATCGGCGCGCTGGCCGATTCGCCGCCGCGCAGGCCGAAGATATGCCGCGCCACCAGCGCCGCCATGCGCTTGCCGACGCCGATGTCGGCATACAGCTCATCCAGCGACTTGGCGCTCGATTCCTTCAGCAATCGTTCGACCAGATGGTCTTCCAGATCCGGGCTGATGCCTAGCGAGGTCAGTGCATGCGCCAGCAGCTGCGCACCCAGCGCGATCGATTCCGGCAGGTTAATCGTGCGCAGGTGATGGCGAATCGCCGAGCGCGCCTTGCCGGTGCGGACGAACGACAGCCAGCTCGGGCTCGGCCGCGAAGCCGAATCCGTCACGATCTCGACGATGTCGCCATTGCGCAGTTCGGTGCGCAGCGACGCCGGTTCGTTGTTGATGGTGACCGACACCGTATGGTCGCCAATCCCGGTGTGGATCGCATACGCGAAGTCGATGGGCGTGGCGCCGCGCGGCAGCGCGATGATCTTGGACTTGGGCGTAAACACGTACACCGAATCGGGGAACAGGTCGACCTTGACGTGTTCCAGGAACTCGGCCGAGTCGCCGGTCTGCTGCTGGATATCCAGCAGCGACTGCAGCCAGGCGTGGGTACGCTGTTGCAAGTCCGACATATTGGCGTCGCCGTTCTTGTACAGCCAGTGCGCCGCCACGCCCGATTCGGCGGTGCGGTGCATTTCCTGGGTGCGGATCTGGAACTCGACCGGCGTGCCGTACGGGCCGATCAAGGTGGTGTGCAGCGACTGGTAGCCGTTCAGCTTGCGAATCGCAATATAGTCCTTGAACTTGCCCGGCATCGGCTTGTACAGCTGGTGCAGCGTGCCCAGCGCCACATAGCATTCGGAGAAGTTGTCGACCACCACGCGGAAGCCGTACACGTCCAGCACCTGCGAGAACGACAGGTGCTTGTTGCGCATCTTCTTGTAGATGCCGAACAGGGTCTTTTCGCGGCCATACACTTCGGCCTCGATATTGGCGGCGGACAGCGTGTTCTTGACCGACTCCAGGATCTTCTTGACCACCTCGCGGCGGTTGCCGCGCGCCGCCTTGACGGCCTTGCCCAGCACGCGATAGCGCAGCGGGAACAGGTGGGCAAACGACAGGTCCTGCAGTTCGCGGTAAATGTTGTTCAGGCCAAGCCGGTGCGCGATCGGCACGTACACTTCCATGGTCTCTTTGGAGATGCGGGCCTTGGCGGCCGGCTTCATCACATCCATGGTGCGCATATTGTGCAGGCGGTCGGCCAGCTTGATCAGGATCACGCGCACGTCCGAGGCCATCGCCAGCAGCATCTTGCGGAAGTTTTCCGCCTGCGCTTCGATCTGGCTCTGGAACTCGATTTTTTCCAGCTTCGACAAGCCGTCCACCAGGTTGGCGACCGGCGCGCCGAAGCGCTCGATCAGCTCGTCCTTCTTGACGTCCTGGTCTTCCATCACATCGTGCAGCAGCGCGGCCATGATGGCTTGCGCGTCCAGCTTCCAGTCGGCGCAGATTTCCGCCACCGCGATCGGATGCGAGATGTACGGCTCGCCCGACTTGCGCAATTGCCCAAGGTGCATCTCGTCCGAGAAGCGATAGGCTTCCTTGACCTTTTTGAGATCGGCGGCCGACATGTAGTCGGCCAGTTTTTCGGTGAGATGGGTTACCGACGCAACACCGGCCGTCAGGGCAGGAGGCGTGGCCAAAGGCGACGAGGAAATCACAGGAGCGGCTGGGGGTGGGGCAGGTGGGGCGGAGACAGTGTTGTCCCCTGCGCTGGTCTCAGACGTGACCACAGCCGACACTTTGGCCGGCCGTTTTGCCCTGGTGGGCGGGGTGTCACTCAGTGTCGGATCGGCAGGGATCAGATTCATACGTATGCGTTCCGTCTCGATGAGAATGTCTAGCTGCTACAAAACATACCACATTCGCATGGATCGGGAACGCGGTCCCAACTTACATTGGGACCTTTTTCAACATTTCCAGACCGACTTTGCCGGCTGCGATTTCACGCAGGGCGACTACGGTCGGCTTGTCTTTGGCTTCCACTTTCGGGGTGTGGCCTTGCAGCAGCTGGCGCGCGCGGTAGGTGGCGGCCAGGGTCAGCTGGAAACGGTTCGGTATATTTTTCAGACAATCTTCAATCGTAATGCGGGCCATCTAAAACTCCTAAAATCTTGTGTAATTATTCAGCGTGGATGCCCAGCTGGGCAAAGAGCGAGGTGTTGCGTGCCGCTTGTTGCGCAAACCGGCAACGGGCCGCTCGGACTATCGCTGTCAATTCCGACAGCGCGACGTCGAATTCTTCGTTGATAATAGCATACTCGAACTCGGGAGCGTGGGCGATTTCGCCGCCCGCCGCCAGCAGCCGTTTGGTGATCACGTGCGGTTCATCGGTGGCGCGTTTTTTCAGGCGCTCTTCCAGCGCGTCGATCGATGGCGGCAGGATGAAAATGCCGGCCGCCTGCGGGAACAGTTTCTTGACCTGGCGCGCGCCTTGCCAGTCGATTTCCAGCAACACGTCGGTACCCGATTTCATCTGTTCTTCCACCATCAGGCGCGAGGTGCCGTAGTAATTGCCGTGCACTTCGGCCCACTCCAGGAACTCGCCGTTGTCGGCGCGCGCGACGAAATCTTCCGCCGTGGTGAAGTAGTATTGCTGGCCGTGGGTTTCGCCCGGACGCGGTGCGCGGGTGGTGGTGGAAATCGACAGCTTGATGGTCGGTTCCTTGGCCAGCAGCGCGTTGACCAGCGTCGACTTGCCGGCGCCGGACGGCGCCGCCACCACGAACAGGCTGCCCGAAAATGCCTTGGTTGAGCTCATGTTGATCTTTCAAATTCGTCAGCGGGCGCCGTTTTCCGTCGCCCAAAGATGTATTTTACCAAGAGCAACGAAGCGCAACGCAATTTACAGCAACGACAGCAAGTGTTGCGCCGCCGCCGGCGCCCGTTCCTTGGCGCCGTTGATGAAGTAGACGTAGACCTGGCCGGACTTGGCTTGCTGCTGCCAGGCCCGCGCCTGGCTGGCCCACCGCTTCAGCGCCGGCTTGCTGTAACCGGTGGCGATGTCGCTGTGCGCATCCATCAGGCGGGCGTAGACGAAGTCGGCGGTGAGCTCGGTAAAGTTGGGGAATTTCGGCGAGTCGGTGATGACGGTGGCGACCTTGTGTTTGCGCGCCAGCTTGAGGTAATCGTCGTTTAGAAAGCTGTCGTGTCTGACATCCAGCACGTGCTGCAACTTGCGCTTGCCGAGCTTGGCCGGCAGCAGCTTGAAAAAGGCTTCCAGGTCGTCGGGGTCGAACTGCTTGGTGGCGGCCAGTTGCCACAGGATGGGGCCGAGCTTGCCGCCCAGTTCGGTCAGGCCGCTGTCCATGAAGCGTTCGATCGACTCGCCCGCTTCGGCCAGCACCTTGCGGTTGGTGGCGTAACGCGAGGCCTTGACCGAGAACACGAAATCGTCCGGCGTTTTCTCGGCCCAGCTGGCAAAGTGTTCGGGCTTGGCGGTGCGGTAGAAGGTGCCGTTGATTTCGATGCTGGTCACTTGCGTGCTGGCGTATTCCAGCTGCTTCTTGATCGGCACTTCTTTGGGATAAAAGGTTTCGCGCCAGGGCGCAAAGTCCCAGCCGCCGATGCCGGCCCGTATCTCTGCCATATGGTCTGCTCTCCTGCTGAGTTGGTGCGCCGGTGATAGTATCGTTTTTTTTTAGCCTAGACAGGGATATACCATGAAAGATCTGATCGTCGTCGCCACCATCACCGCGAAAGAGGGCAATGAAGTGCTGGTGCGCGAGGCGCTGGAGCGGGTGGTGCCGCCAAGCCGCGCGGAAGCCGGCTGCCTCCGCTACGACCTGAATATCGACCTCGGCAACCACGCCAGCTTCGTGATGCTGGAAGCCTGGCGCGACCAGGATGCCCTGGATGCCCACGAAGCGACGCCGCACTTCCTGGACCTGGTCAAGGCCATCGGCGGCAAGGCCGATATCCAGATCGTCAAGCTGAATCAAGTGTTGTAGTTCAGGGGCTGAATTCACACCGTCATTCCCGCGACAGCGGGAGTCCATGGCACGCGGCTGGGCAAACGCGGCATGGGTTCCCGCTGTCGCGGAAACGACGTCTGTCGCAAGCAAGCTGTTCAGTCTGGTGCGAAGGCCTTGGCGGCGGCGAGGGTGTCGAGTGCTTCGCGCAGGTGTTTGATTTTGCCGTTCTCGGCTACCAGCATGCCGGCGTAGGTTTGTTTGTACACCTTGCCGGTCGACGGCACCAGCGCTTCCACGCTGTATTCGCCGAACACCTTGTCTTCCGTGTCGATGAACAGTTGCACATCCTTGAAGCGGAAGTCCGGCACTTTTTTCAGCAGGCCGCCGATGAAGCCTTCGATCGCGGCCGGACCGACCGCGCGCACTTGCGGGCCCAGCGACGGCAGTTCCAGCACGCCGTCGTCGGCAAACAGCGCCGCAGCGGCGGCAGGGGTCTGGATATTGGCCAGGTAGGCGTGCAGCAGTTGATTAGCGTTTTTCATGATGTCTCTTTCGGTAAGAAGTTGAAGTGACTCCACTGTAACGCCAGTCGATTATTGAATAAATCCGTTAAAGACGAAATGTTTATTCCTGTACGTGGATAATCACTGACCGGCTCGCCGCAGGGAATGCACGGGTCGCCGCATGGCACTGGACCGCCATGCGGCCATCACCTAAGATCAACGCTTCCTTACATCTTTGGAAAGCCTGCGTGAAAGTCGAAACGCCCTTGCTTGCTCCCGTGCTGGCCGCATTGCCGGTTTGCGTCTGCATGGCCATCCTCGGCCTGCCCGCCTACAGCAATAGCTATGTCGTCGCCTTTCGTGCGCTGTTCTTCGTCGCCTGCCTGCTGTGGCTGATTCCGCTGACGCTGATGCAGCGGGCCATGTGGCGCCGCGAATGGTCGTGGCTGCGGATGGGGCCGATACTGCTGGTGACCACCTATGCCATGGCGATTACCAATGCCTTTCTGGGGCAGAGCTTTGGGATCGCGATCGGACGGGAGACGGGCTACCAATGGCAATATCTGGCGCGGGGCCTCGATAGCTGCTGGCTGGCGCTGGTCGCGTTCTGCGCGGTGCATGCGGTGGCGGCCTATTACCTGTCGCTGCAGCAGGTGCGCCTGCACCTGGCGCAGGCGCAAAGCGCGGCCCGCGACGCCGAGCTGCGTGCGCTGCGGCTGCAGGTCAATCCGCACTTCCTGTTCAACTCGCTGAACGCGATCTCGGCGCTGGTGTCGGCCCAGGCCAACCGGGAAGCCAACCGCATGCTGGCGTGCGTGGCCGACTTCCTGCGCGCCACCCTGGCGCACGACGGCCGCCACGAGCATGCGCTGGCCGATGAACTGGCCCTGCTCGACGCCTACTTGGCCATCGAAAAGGCGCGTCTCGGCGAGCGCCTGCAGCTGACGATGAAAACCGGCCCCGACCTGCTGGGCAGCGTCGTGCCTTACCTGATGCTGCAGCCGCTGGTCGAGAATGCGATCCGCCACGGCATCGCGCCGCTGGCCGCGCCTGGCCGCCTCGACATTCTGGTCGAACGCGTCGGCGCACGCCTGCTGATCTGCGTGCAGAACGACGGCCAACCGTCGGTGCACCAGGGCAGCGGCATCGGCCTGGCCAACGTCCGGGAACGCCTGCGCCACCTGTATGGCGCCGGGCAGGAGGTGGACGCAGGCTGGCGTCCGGACGGCCGCTTCCACGTGTGCATTTCCATGCCGCTGCGTGCGGAGGTGGCGGCATGAAGATCCGCGTCGTGATCGTCGACGACGAGCCGCTGGCCAGGCTGGCGGTCAAGGTCAGGCTGGCGCAGCGCGACGCCTTCGAGCTGGTGGGCGAATTCGGCGACGGCGACAGCGCTTACGACGGCATTGTGGCGCTGAAGCCGGACCTGGTCTTCGTCGATGTCGAGATGCCGGGCAAGTCCGGCCTCAACGTGCTGGCTGCGCTGCCGCCGGCGCAGCGGCCGATGGCGATCCTGCTGACCGCCTACGAAGGCTTCGCCCTGCAGGCGTTCGAACTGGCCGCCCTCGATTACCTGCTCAAGCCGGTCGATGACGAGCGCTTCGACGAAGCACTGGACCGCGCGCAGCAGGCGTTTCCCTACCGCTGCCAGAGCCGTGCCGCAGCACCGGCAATACCGGCGATCCCAGCAACGACGGCGATGCGCAGCTTCAGCGTGCGGGTGGGGTCGCGCACGGTGCTGGTGCCGGTGGCCGACGTCGAGCGCATCGAGGCCGATGGCGACTACGCCTCGCTGCATGCGAACGGCAAGATCTGGCTGGTGCGGGAACGCCTGCACAACCTGGCCACGCAACTCGACCCGCGCCAGTTCCACCGCGTGCACCGCTCGTCCATCGTGCGGCTGGACATGATCACCGAACTGCGTTCGCTGACCAACCGCGACGCCATGCTGCGCCTGCGCGACGGCAGCGTGGTGCGCGCCAGCCGCTCCTATATGCCGGCGCTGACGGAGGCGCTGCAACAGCTCAACACCCAAACCGATTCGTAGTCCAACCTGGAGGAATGTATGTTAGGTAGCAAGAAGCTGGTCGCAGTGGCCGTGTTGGGCGCGCTGTTGTCGTTGCGCGCCCTGGCGGCGGAAGACACCGCATTGAGCGCGTCCGATCGCGCCGCAATCGTGCAGACGCTGGCGGCGAAAATCAACGCGAATTATATCGAGCCAACGCAGGCCGAACGGGTCGGCAGTGCCATCGTCAGGAAAAATGCCGAAGGAGGCTATGCCGCCGCCGCCGGCGCCAAGGCCTTCAGTGCGGCGCTGCAGCAGGACTTGCGCGAATTCAGCGGCGACTTGCATTTCAGCGCCTCGCGTTACGAGGGTTTCACTGAGCCCAGCGGTCCGCCAGAGCCGCCGACCTCCGCCAAGCTGGATGAATGGCGCGACGCGACCGCGCGGCGCGGCTATGATATCGAGAAGATCGAACGCCTTCCCGGCAACGTCGGCTACATCGAGTTGCGCGGGTTCGGCGGCGTGGAATTCGTCGGCCCGGCCTACACGGCGGCGATGTCGCTCCTGTCGGGCACGGATGCACTGATCCTCGACCTGCGCCGCAACGGCGGCGGCAGCCCGGCCAGCGTGGCTTACCTGATGAGCCATTTCCTGCCGGCGGGCGATGTGCGCCACCTGATCGATATCTATGATCGCCCGAGCGATACGACGCGGCAGATCTGGAGTGTGCCGACGGTGGCGCAGCGGTACGATAAGCCGGTGTATGTGCTGACCTCGGCCAGGACAGGTTCCGGCGGCGAGGACTGCGCCTACGACTTCCAGGTGCTGAAGCGCGGCACGCTGGTCGGCGAAACCACCGCCGGCGCTTCCAATCCAGTCAGCTGGTATAGCCTGGGACACGACATCGTGGCCTCGATCCCGACGGCGCGCACGACTAACTTCGTCACCAAAACCAACTGGGAGCATGTCGGCGTGAAACCGGACGTCGCTGTGCCGGCAGCGCAGGCGTTGCAGACGGCGCATGTCGCCATCCTGCGCAAGCTGGTGTCGTCCGCCAAGGAGGGCGACGAGCGCAAGGAGCTGCAGCGCCAGCTTGCCATGGCGGAGAAAGGGGAGACCGACAAACCGGTCTACAAGCTCAAGGGTCAGCTTTGAGCGCACCGCTTGCGCCCAAAAAAAAGGAGCCGAAGCTCCTTTTTGATTACTCCAGGTTTTGCACCTGTTCGCGCATCTGTTCGATCAGCAGCTTCAGCTCCATCGAGGCATCGGCCAGTTCCTTGACCGATGCCTTGGCGCCCAGGGTATTGGCTTCGCGGTTCAGCTCCTGCATCATGAAGTCCAGGCGCTTGCCGACCTGGCCGCCTTTTTTCAGGATGTGACGGGTTTCGGTCAGGTGCGCCGACAAGCGGCCCAGTTCTTCGGCCACGTCAATGCGGATGCCGTACAAAATCACTTCCTGACGAATCCGCTCCAGCGCATCCTGGCGCGACAGCGCCGAATTTGAGCCCTGGCACGCCAGCCCCAGCGCATCCTGCATGCGCTCGACTGCCTTCTGCTGGAACGCCGCCACCACTTGCGGAATCAGCGGCGTGATGCGTTTGACGATGGCTTCCATCGCCTCGATGCGCGAGATCAGCATGGTTTCCAGCGCCGCGCCTTCGCGCTGGCGGCTGGTCACAAACGCTTCGATGGTGCGGCCCGCGAGGCTGGCCACATCGGCCTGCAGCGACTCCTGGCCGATCTGCGCTTCCTCGATGACGCCGGGCCAGCGCAGTAACTCTGCTACTGACATCGTTTGCACGCCGGGGAACAGGCCAGCCACTTCACCCTGCAGGCGTTGTATTTCAGTCAACAACGGGAGATTCAGCGCCTGGGTACCGGTGGTGGCCGCCTTGCGGCCGAAGCTGAGGCGCAATTCCACCTTGCCGCGCGTGATAGCGCCCATGATCGCGGAGCGTAAATCGGGTTCGAGCGCTCGCAAATCGTCGTTTATTCGAAACTGTAAGTCCAAAAATCGTGAGTTGACGCTCTTGATTTCAATGGTCAGTGTTCCCGCCGCACTTTCACTGGTGGCGACCGCGTAGCCCGTCATGCTGGAAATGCTCAATGGATATCCCCGATTTAATCTTTACAAAACAGTGATTTATCCACACAATCCGGGTGTTGAGGCGAGGAATCTTATGGCTGCACAAAACAACGCCCCGTTACCAGATGGTCTGGAAATTGCTGGATATCGCATTGTAAAGAAAATTGCGTCCGGTGGGTTCAGTATTGTTTACCTTGCATATGATACTGATGGTAACGCGGTGGCGATCAAGGAGTATTTGCCCAGTTCTTTGGCGCTGCGGCAGCCCGGCGAACTGGTGCCTTCCGTCTCAAAAGCCCATCTTCCCGTGTTCCGCATCGGCCTCAAGTGCTTTTTTGAGGAGGGCCGGGCGCTGGCCCGCATTTCGCACCCGAATGTTGTAAGTGTGCTCAATTTCTTCCGCGCGCATGAAACCGTTTATATGGTAATGGCCTACGAATCGGGCCATTCGCTGCAGGAACACATCCAGCGTCAGCGCGGCAAGGGCAGCAAAGTGGGCGAAGCGTTCATCCGCACCATTTTTACGCAGGTGGTCAAGGGCCTGCGCGAAGTCCATGCCAACCAGCTGCTGCACCTGGACCTGAAGCCGGCCAATATCTACCTGCGCACCGACGGCACGCCGATGCTGCTGGACTTCGGCGCCGCACGCCAGACCGTCAACACCGACCTGCCGACGCTGACGCCGATGTACACCCCCGGCTTCGCGCCGCCCGAGCTGTACGCCAAGACCGGCCTGGGGCCGTGGACCGATATCTACAGCATCGGCGCGTCGATGTTTGCCTGCATGGTTGGTTCGCCGCCGCAGCCGGCCGACCAGCGCAAGAGCGAGGACAAGATGGCCGGCCATTTCCAGCAGCTGAAAGGACTTTATTCTGCGGAACTGGTGCAGCTGGTGCGCTGGTGCCTGGCAGTGGAGCCGCTGGACCGGCCGCAAAGCCTGTTCGCGGTGCAGAAAGGCTTGCAGGCTGTCGTGCCTCATGCGATGCCGGCGCCGGCCGCGCCGACCATGCTCGACAAGCTGCGCGGCCTGATGGGCCGGCTGGGCGGCGGCGCGCGCGCCAAGGCCGGCCCGGACACGCTGGTCTGAATCGAGAGGACGACACCATGCAATTCTCCGTGTATCAGGAAAGCCACATCGGTGGGCGCAAGGTCAACCAGGACCGCATGGGCTACAGCTTCACGCGCGACGCGCTGCTGCTGGTGCTGGCCGACGGCATGGGCGGCCACCTGCGCGGCGAAGTGGCGGCCACGCTGGCGCTGCAGACCATCTCCACGCTGTTCCAGCAGCAGGCGCAGCCCTACGTGAAGAAGCCGCAGCGCTTCCTGGAGGAGGCCTTCCACGCCGCCCACCGCGACATTCACCAGTACCGCGTCGCACAGCAGATGCCGGAAGCGCCGCGCACCACCATCGTCGCCTGCCTGATCCAGCACGGCACCGCCACCTGGGCCCATTGCGGCGACTCGCGCCTGTACTGGCTGCGCGAAGGCCAGCTGCTGGCGCGCACGCGCGACCACTCGCACGTGGAAAACCTGATCGCGCGCGGCCTGGCGCAGCCGTCCGAGCGCGCCACCCATCCGGACCGCAACAAACTGTTCAACTGCCTGGGCGCCGACAGCCTGCCCAAGGTGGAGGTATCGGCCGGCGCCAGCCTGCTGCCGGGCGACCAGCTGCTGTTGTGCTCCGACGGTTTGTGGTCTATGCTGCCGGACGATGAACTGGTACGCCGCATGCACGCGCAGACCGTGGTGCGCGCCGTACCGGATATACTGCAGGCCGCGTTGACGGCGGCAGGCGGCGCCAGCGACAACGTCACGGCGCTGGCCATCAGTTGGCAGGGCAGCACCATGGCGGATGATCAGGGGCCGATCACTGCCACCATGATTTCCACCGAAGCGCTGCCGCAAGACCTGCACAGCACCACCATCCGTGACACGCCGGCAGCTGATGATGCCGCGCCGGCCGACGCCTTCGATGACGACGAAATTGAAAAAGCCATCGCGGAAATCCGCGGGGCGATCGAGAAATCCTCCCAAATACTCAAATAAGGAAACCCCATGACTGTTGTAACCCGTCCTAGCGGCCGCGCTGTCGATGCGCTGCGCACCCTGCGTTTGACCCGCGATTTCACCAAGCACGCCGAAGGTTCGGTGCTGATCGAATGCGGCGACACCAAGGTGATCTGCACCGCCAGCATCGAAGACAAAGTGCCGGGCTTCCTGAAGGGTAAAGGCCAGGGCTGGCTGACCGCCGAATACGGCATGCTGCCGCGCTCCACCAACACCCGCATGGACCGCGAAGCGGCGCGCGGCAAGCAGTCCGGCCGCACGCAGGAGATCCAGCGCCTGATCGGCCGCTCGCTGCGCGCCGCCTTCGACCTGGAGGCCTTCGGCGAACGCACGCTGCACCTGGACTGCGACGTCATCCAGGCCGACGGCGGCACCCGCACCGCCTCGATCACCGGCGCCATGGTGGCGGCGCATGACGCCTTCTCCAAGCTGGTGGCGCGCGGCGCGATTCCGGCGATTCCGCTCAAGCACTTCGTGGCGGCGATTTCGGTCGGCGTGTACCAAGGCACGCCGGTGCTGGACCTGGACTATATTGAAGACTCCAACTGCGACACCGACATGAACGTGGTGATGACCGACGCCGGCCACTTCATCGAAGTGCAGGGCACGGCCGAAGGCGCGGCATTCGATCGCGCCGGCATGAACCGCCTGCTGGACCTGGCGCAGGCCGGCATCGCCGACATCGTCAAGCTGCAAAAACAGGCGCTGGGCATCACGGAGTAAAATACGCCATGACCAAACGCCTGATCCTCGCCTCCAACAACAAGGGCAAACTGAAGGAGTTCAACGAGCTCCTGTCCACCGTCGGCTTCTCCGTGCACGCGCAGGGCGAATACGACGTTCCTGAAGCGGATGAGCCTTTTCACACGTTTGTTGAAAATGCACTGCAAAAGGCCCGCCACGCGGCGCGCATCACCGGCCTGCCGGCACTGGCCGACGATTCCGGCGTGTGCGTCAACGCGCTGGGCGGTGCGCCCGGCGTGTACTCGGCGCGCTTTGCCGGCGAACCGAAATCGGACGCCCGCAACAACGAGAAGATGATCGTTGAACTGGCCAAACATGAAGACAAGTCCGCGTACTACTACTGTGTGCTGGTGTTCGTGCGCCACGCCGATGATCCGCAGCCGATCATCGCCGACGGCCGCTGGAACGGCGTGATGGTCGATACGCCGCGCGGCGAGGGCGGCTTTGGCTACGATCCTTACTTCTTCATCCCGTCGCTCGGCAAATGCGCCGCCGAACTGGCGCCGGAAGAGAAAAACGCCTTGTCGCATCGCGGCCAGGCATTGCGTGCATTGGTAGAGAAACTGAAATGATCCCGATTAAAGTCGTCGGCGCCAGCACAGGCACTAAAAAGCCAGCAGCCGACATCAGCGAAGCCGCCGGCGTCGCTGCGAAATACCTGCAAGGCGGCGCGCTGAATCTGACGGCGCTGCCGCCGCTGTCGCTGTACATTCACTTCCCGTGGTGCGTGCGCAAATGTCCGTATTGCGATTTCAATTCGCACGAACCGAAGGAGGGCGAAGCCTTCCCCGAACAGGAATACCTGGACGCGGTGCGCGCCGACCTGGAACAGGCCTTGCCGCTGATCTGGGGCCGCAAGATTTATACGATTTTCATCGGCGGCGGTACGCCGAGCCTGATGTCGGCCGCAGGGCTGGACCGCCTGCTGTCCGACATGCGCACCTTACTGCCGCTGGACAGCGATTGCGAGATCACGATGGAAGCCAATCCCGGCACCTTCGAGGCCGAGAAGTTCAAGTCCTACCGCGCCAGCGGCGTCAACCGGCTGTCGATCGGCATCCAGAGTTTCAATGCGCGTCACCTGAAGGCCCTGGGCCGCATCCATGACGACGGCGAAGCCAGGCGCGCGGTGGAAATCGCGCTGGACAACTTCGACAACTTCAACCTGGACCTGATGTACGCGCTGCCGTCGCAGACGCTGGAAGAAGCGCGCGCCGACGTGGAAACGGCGATGGGGTTCAAGCCGCCGCACCTGTCGCTGTATCACCTGACGATGGAGCCGAACACGCTGTTCGCCAAGTATCCGCCGGCGCTGCCGGACGACGACGCCAGCGCCGACATGCAGGACATGATCGCCGAGCTGACCGCCGCCAACGGCTACCACCAGTACGAGATTTCGGCCTACGCCAAGGAAGGCCACCGCGCGCGCCACAATCTGAATTACTGGGAGTTCGGCGATTACCTCGGCATCGGCGCCGGCGCCCATTCCAAGCTGTCGTTCCCGCACCGCATCCTGCGCCAGGCCCGCTACAAGCAGCCCAAGGCCTATATGGAACAAGTCAAACTCGGCGCGCCGGTGCAGGAAGAGTATGAAATCCAGCGCGAGGACATGGGCTTCGAGTTCATGCTCAACACGCTGCGCCTGCACGGCGGCTTCGATCCGAATCTGTTCAGCGAACGCACCGGCTTGAGCATCAACGCCATCGACAAGCAGCTCAATGCGGCCGAGGCCAAAGGGCTGCTGTATCGCGACTATAAAATCATCAAGCCGACAGCATTAGGCCAGCGCTTCCTCAATGACCTGCAAGAGATGTTTTTGAAAGGCTAGCGCCCAGCCGCGGCGCGGCGCGCCTGGACGGCGGCGGCAGCGCCCCGCGCAGGCCGTCGTGGCCGAGCCGGAACGACGACGCCACTTCCGCCAGCCGCGCCGCCTGCTCCTGCATGCTGGCGGCCGCCGCCGCCGCCTGTTCGACCAGCGCGGCGTTCTGCTGGGTCACGCTGTCCATCTGGCCGATGGCGGTGTTGACCTGGTCGATGCCGATGCTTTGCTCGCTGGTGGCCGAGGTGATCTCGGCCATGATGTCGGTGACGCGGCGCACGCTGGCCACCACCTCGTCCATGGTGCTGCCGGCCTGCTGCACCAGCCTGGAGCCGACCGCCACCTGATCGACCGAATTGCCGATCAATTCCTTGATCTCCTTGGCGGCGCCGGCCGAGCGCTGCGCCAGGTTGCGCACCTCGGACGCCACCACGGCGAAGCCGCGGCCCTGTTCGCCGGCGCGCGCCGCTTCCACCGCCGCGTTCAGCGCCAGGATATTGGTCTGGAAGGCGATGCTGTCGATCACGCTGATGATGTCGAAAATCTTGCGCGAAGAATCGTTGATCGAGCCCATGGTGTTGACCACCTGGCCGACGATAGCGCCGCCTTTTTCCGCCACGTCCGAGGCGGTTTGCGCCAGCTGGTTGGCCTGGCGGGCGTTGTCGGCGTTCTGGCGCACGGTGGAAGTCAGTTCCTCCATCGACGAGGCGGTTTCTTCCAGCGAGCTGGCTTGCTCCTCGGTGCGCTGCGACAGGTCCATATTCCCGGAGGCGATCTGGTTGGAGGCGGTGGCGATGGTGCTGGTGCCGATCTGCACCTGGCTGACCACGTTGCGCAGCGCGTCGTTCATGCCGCTCAGCGCCGTCATCAGGTCGCCGATTTCGTCCCTGTCGTGGCGCGCGGCGAATTGCGTGGTCAGATCGCCGTTGGCGACGGTGGCGGCGATGTCGACCGCCGATTTCAGCGGCACCGTGATCGAGCGCGAAATCACCCAGGCCGCCAGCGAGCCGATGGCCACCATCAGTCCCGCCAGCACCAGCAGTAGCGCGTTGCTGCGGTTGTTGGCGGTGTCGATCGCGCGGGCGGTGTCGTCGATGGCCTTGCGCTGCATGGCGAGGAAGCTCTTGACGCGATCCTGGTAAGCCGAGGCGGAGGGCGAGAAGCTGTTCTGGAACAGCTGCTCGGCGCGGGCGGCGTCGCCGGCCTTGCGGGCGTTCATGACGTCGGTCTTGGCTTTCTGGTAGGTGTTTCGCAGCGCCGTGATCTCTTCGTACATCTTGCGTTCCTCGTCCGAGGACAGCAATTCCTTGATCTGGCCCAGCAGCTCGCCGCCGCGCTTGGTGCTGGCGGCGATGACATCGGCGAAGGTGTCGGACAGTTTATCGTCGCTGCTGCGGGCGATCAGCGCGGTGCGGGCGATGGCCGAGTAGATCAGCACATACCAGTCGGACACCAGCCGCTCCTTGGCCAGCGGCTGCTCCATCATGGCGCGTGTGGCCTGGGCGTTGGCACGGGCGTTGACCAGCGCCACCGAGGTGGCCAGGATGGCCAGCAACAGCACCACCGCGAAACCGATAGCCAGACGGGTGCCGATGCGCAGCTGCGACAGGACGTTCATGATCATGACTCCCAACAAGAAAGCGGAAAATAAAGTATGCGCCTGTCGCGGCGGCGGGGGGCTGTCTTCGTCTGGCTTCGTTGTGTTTTGGCAACAACGTCAGAAGCTGGCGGCCTGCTTCAGGTCCGGCCGGTCGCACCAGCGGGCGAAGTCGTCGGCCATGCGCTGGCTCGCGCCGATGGCCTGCAGCCAGTCGCGCTGGCGGCGTTGGTGATCCTGGCCGTAGACAGTGAAATCCTTGCGGTCCGGCAGCTTGGCGTTGGGCAGCTGGCGGACGAAATCGGCCGACGGCGAGACCAGTATCAGATTGTCGAGCGACTGGTCGCGCGCGCGGCGCCACGGCATCGACTTGTCCAGCCAGCCGGGCACAATGGCGTCGCTGAAGTGCGGGTACAGCACCAGGCCGGGATCGCGCTGATAGGGCAGGTGCAGGTGGTAGTCGATCAGGCCGCCATCCCAGTAATCGCCGGCGGGCGCGCCGGCGATGGCGGTCACCGCTTGCAGCACCAGCGGGATCGAGCCGGAGGCCAGCAGCGCGTCGCGCAGATTGTCTGCCGACAGGCTGACGAAGTGGCCGCCGAAGGCGTCGAACTGGTCGCGCAGCCAGCGCGCGTCGTCGTCGCGGTGGTGGAAAATCACGCGTTCCATCGAGGCCGCCAGGCGCTTGCGTGACACGGCGTTGCCGGCGGCGGCCAGCAGGAAGCCGGCGAGTTCGCGCCAGCGGGCGCCGTTGGTGTTGCCGAGCGCGCCGATGCCGCGCACCGTCAGCACCGAGACGTGGTGGTGCGGGTGGTTGACGGCTTCGGCGGCGCGGCCGTCCAGCAATTCATCGAGCAGCGCGCGGCAGGTGCGGCTGACGTAATCGGGCGTAACCTTGGCGGGATAGCGCTGGCCGGCATACAGCCGCACCAGCCGCTGGTGCGCGGCGAGCGGATCATCGAACGCCGAGGCGGCCATGCGCCAGGCGCCGATCGACGCCCCGACCAGGCGGCGCTGGCGTGGCGCGTGGCGCAAGAATTCGCCGAACATCCAGCAATCGAGCCCGTGCAGGATCAGGCCCTTGGGGCCGCCAGCGGCAGCCGGCACGATCGCGATATCGGCCGCCTGCACGCCCTCGGCGGCAATCCGCGCCCGCGCCCGCCGCCCCAGCCGAATGGTAATCGAAGAAGTCATAAAAGACGGGGTCAGATACCGTCTTGAATAGCAAGCCCTTTCGCCAGGTAATTGGGGTCAAAGGGCTTGTTTGTTTTGATGACGCCGTAAATGAAATGCGCCAGCTTATGCATGACGGCGCCGATGACGGCC
>NZ_WWCS01000033.1 GCF_009857535.1 Duganella margarita | reverse complement strand
AGATCGTGGCAATGACCTCGAACCAGTTCGCCGGCCTGACCACTGCGCAAGTGGGCGCGCTGTCGTCGGCCAACCTGGCCGCGATTGAAACCGCAGACATCAGCAGCATCACCACCGCTGGCATCGCAGCGCTGAAGTCGTCCCAGATCATCGGCCTGACCACCGATCAGATCGGCCAACTGACGTCGGGCCAGGCTGCCGCGCTCAACACCGCCGCCGTCAAAGCCCTGACCACCGAGCAGGTCGTGGCGCTGACCACCAGCCAGGCTGCCGCCCTGAGCAGCCGTCAAGTGGTGGCGTTGTCCACCGATGCGATCGCCGCGCTGGAAACCGAAGACCTGAACGCGCTGACCACGGCGTCGGTCGCTGCCCTGAGCACTGCCCAGATCCGCGCCCTGACTACCGCACAGTTCACCGTGCTCAATACCAACGGCGTGCAAGCCTTGACCACGGCCCAAATGAACAGCCTGACCACCGACCAGGCGGTGGCGCTGAGCAGCACTCAGGCAGCCGTGCTGAGCTCCTCGCAGCTGGCCGCAATCAGTACCGTGAGTATTGCTGTGCTGCAAACCGAAGACTTGGCCGCACTGAAAACCTCGTCGGTTGCGGCCCTGAAAACTTCGCAAGTGGCCGCACTGACCACCGAGCAGATCATCGGCTTTACCACCGCCCAGCTGGCAGCCCTTAGCACCGCTGTGATGGCCTCCGGCCTGACCACCGCGCAGATCGTGGCCCTGTCGAGTGAGCAGCTCAATGCGCTGACCACCGCGCAAGTCCGCTCGCTGTCCACCGCCGGCGTCCAGGCGATCGAAACGGCGGATCTGGGGGCTTTGAGCACTAGCACGATCGCGGCCCTGAGCACCGCCCAGTTCTCGCGTCTGACCACCGATCAGATCGTGGCGCTGAGCACCAACCAGGTGCATGCGTTCACCACCGCGCAGATTCATGCACTGACGTCGTCGCAAGTCCAGGCCATGAGCAACGACCAGATCGCTGCGCTGCCGACCTTCACGCCGCTGGTCCTGGACCTGAACGGCAACGGCATCGACACCATCAGCTCGACGGCAGGTGTGCAGTTCGACATGCTGGCCAATGGCAGCAAAGTCAGCACCGGCTGGGTTGGCGGTGGCGACGGCCTGCTGGTTCTGGACCGCAACGGTGACGGCACCATCAACAACGGTGGCGAACTGTTCGGCTCGGGCACCACGCTGGCCAACGGCAGCAAAGCCTCGAATGGCTACGCCGCCCTGGCGGAACTGGATACCAACGGCGACGGCGTGATCGATGCCAAAGACAGCCAGTTCGCGAAACTGCAAGTGTGGGTCGATGCCAACGGCGACGGTGTCAGCCAGGCTGATGAACTCAAATCGCTGGCCGATCTGAACATCACCAAGCTGAACCTGGATGCCAAGCACAACCCGTCGCTGAACAACGGCAACATCGTTGGTCTGACCTCGACCTACGAGACCGCCGACGGCGCCAGCCACACCGCAGCGGACGTCTGGTTCAGCGCCGGCGCCACCAGCAGCAGCCTGACCAGCTCGGTCAGCAACCTGTCGTCGGCGATGTCGAGCTACACCAGCCAGCCGGCTACCAGCGGCAGCACCAAGCTGGAAGTCCCGACCAGCAGCAACGGTTCGGTGGCCGCCCTGGCCAGCGCCATCGGCAGCTACGAGAACAAGCTGACTGCGGCCAGCCACTCGGCTTCGACGGAAGAGACGCTGCGTCTGAAAGCACTGCAAAACGGCGCGCAACACGGCCTGCTGGCAGCCAAGTAGTCTGACAGCGCGGTAACAGAAACGGCAAGGCCTGCGGGCCTTGCCGTTTTTTTTCGCCCGGCCGTTTGGCGCGCGCCATCACTGGAACAGCGGGGTAAACCGGGTTGTGCTTCCAAACAACAAATTCGCCCGAGGAAGGCGTGCACTAGGTTAAAATCCCACAGCTGGAACGAGCGCGTGCGCGTGTCGGCTTGGTTCCCGCTTTTTACCCACATCGATGCCTATGCAAGCTAAATTTCCCCATACCGCGATCCAGTGCCTGACTGCGATTGCCCAGCATCATGGTCTGCAGATAAGTCCGGAACGCCTGATCGATGAAAACGCGCTGCGTGCCGAGGAACCCGGCGTCGGCGCCTTGCTGCGCATCGCCGCCGATATCGGCTTGAAAGCCAAGGCCGACCAGCTGACCTGGTCGCGCCTGATGGCCCAGGGCGGCGTGTTCCCGCTGATGGCGCGCCTGGTGGACGGCAACTCGGTGATCGTGGTCGGCGTCAAGCCAGGGGAAAACGGCGGCCAGGACCATGTGGCGGTGCTCAACCCGGCCAGCGCCAACGCGGTGGTGGTGCTGGTCAGCCGCAGCGACTTCGAGCAGCGCTGGCACGGCGATGTGCTGTTCATCAAACGCCAGCACAAGCTCAGCGATCCCAACCAGCCGTTCGGCCTGCGCTGGTTCATTCCTGAAATCCTCAAACAAAAAGCCGCCTTCCGCGACATCTTCATCGCCGCCATCGCCATGCAGCTGCTGGCGCTGGCGTCGCCGATCTTCTTCCAGCTGGTGATCGACAAGGTGCTGACCCACCGCAGCGTGACGACGCTGCAGGTGCTGTCGGTCGGCATCATCATGGCGCTGGCGTTCGACGCCACCTTCGGCTTCCTGCGCCAGACGCTGACGCTGGCGGCCAGTAACAAGATCGACATGCGGCTGACGCGCCGCGTGTTCGGCCACCTGCTGTCGCTGCCGATCGATTTCTTCGAGACCACCAGCGCCGGCGTGGTCACGCGCCACATGCAGCAGCTGGAAAAGATCCGCAACTTCCTGACCGGCCGCCTGTTCTTCACCGCGCTGGACGTGATCGCGCTGCTGGTGTTCATTCCGGTGCTGTTCAGCTACTCGGTCAAGCTGGCCTCGCTGGTGCTGTTCTTTGCCGCGCTGATCGCCGGCGTGGTGCTGGCCATGGTGCCGACCTTCAACCGCCGCCTGCAGGCGCTGTACTCGGCCGAGGGCCAGCGCCAGGGCATGCTGGTCGAAACCATCCACGGCATGCGTACCGTCAAGGCGCTGGCGATCGAGCCGTCGCAGCGTCGCGTGTGGGACCAGCGCTCGGCCGAAGCGATCACCATGCACTTCCGCGTCGGCCAGATTTCGATCGCCGGCAACTCGGTCACCGACTTCCTCGGCAAGCTGCTGCCGGTGCTGATCATCGTGGTCGGTGCCGCCGACGTGTTCGACAACACGCTGTCGGTCGGTGCGCTGATCGCCTTCCAGATGCTGTCGGGCCGCGTCACCCAGCCGCTGATCTCGCTGGTCGGCCTGGTCAACGAATACCAGGAAACCGCGCTGTCGGTGCGCATGCTGGGCGAGGTGATGAACCGCGCGCCGGAAGGCCGCGCCGGCGCCAACGGCCTGCGGCCGGTGCTGGAAGGCGAGATCAAGTTCGACGCCGTGACGTTCCGCTATCCCGGCGCGCAGGCGCTGGCGCTGGACAAGGCCAGCTTCACCATCGAGCAGGGCACGGTGGTCGGCATCGTCGGCCGCAGCGGCTCCGGCAAGACCACCTTGACCAAGCTGATCCAGGGACTGTATGCGGTCCAGGAAGGCATCGTCCGCTTTGACGGCATCGATGCGCGCGAGATCGAGCTGGCGCATCTGCGCCGCCAGATCGGCGTCGTGTTGCAGGAAAACTTCCTGTTCCGCGGCACGGTGCGCGAAAACCTGTCGGTCACCAAGCCCGACGCCAGCTTCGAAGAACTGGTGGCCGCCGCGCAAGCGGCCGGGGCCGACGAATTCATCGAACGCCTGCCGCAGGGCTACGACACCGTGCTGGAAGAGAACGCCTCGAACCTGTCGGGCGGCCAGAAGCAGCGGCTGTCGATCGCCCGCACGCTGGTGGCCCGTCCGCGCATCCTGATCCTGGACGAAGCCGCCTCGGCGCTGGACCCGGAATCGGAAGCGATTTTCATCAGCAACCTGGCAAAAATTGCCGTGGGCCGCACGGTGGTGATGATTTCGCACCGCCTGTCGACCCTGGTCAACGCCGACAAGATCATGGTCATGCAGCAGGGCCGTCTGGTCGATGCCGGCCGTCATGAAGAATTGCTTACCCGCAGCGAAACCTACCAGCACTTATGGAACCAGCAAACAAGTCACCTGTGAGCCGGGCGCGTCGCGCCAAGGACGAGACCGAGGTCGCATTCCTGCCCGATGCCGACGCCATCGAGCGCGGGCCGCTGCCGCGCTTCGTGCGCATCACGCTGCATGTGCTGCTGCTGGCGTTTGCCGCCTTCATCGTCTGGGCCAGCCTGTCGCCGATCGACCAGATCGTCATTGCCCACGGCAAGCTGGTCAATCCGCTGCCGAACATCGTGGTGCAGCCGCTGGACACCTCGATCATCCAGAGCATCGACGTGCGGGTCGGCCAGGTGGTGCGCAAGGGCCAGGTGCTGGCCACGCTGGACCCGACCTTCAACGCCGCCGACGAGAGCCAGCTGCGCAGCCGCCTGGAAAGCCTGGACAACCAGACCGCCGGCCTGCGCGCCGAGCTGTCCGGCCAGCGCGGTGCGGCCGACGTCGGCAAGAGCAGCGCCGATGCCCAGCTGCAGGCGCAATTGTCGAGCGAGCGCCAGGCCAACTTCGCGGCCCAGCAGAACAAGATGGACCAGAACATCGCCCGCCTCAAGGCCAGCATGCTGACCAACAAGCATGACCAGGTGATCCTGGCCGAGCGCGTCAAATCGCTGCGCGAAGTCGAGGCCATGCAGGAGCAGCTGATGGCCGAGCAGTTCGGCGCCAAGATGCACCTGCTGGAAGCGCGCGACCGCCGTCTGGAAGTCGAGCGCGACATGGACATGCAGCGCAACAAGGCGGTGGAACTGGCCAGCGAACTGGCCTCGGCCGAAGCCGAGCGCGCCGCCTTCGGCAAGAGCTGGCGCCAGAAGGCGATGGAAGACTTGCTGAGCGCCTCGCGCGACCGCGCCGGCGTCAGCGAGCAGCTGGCCAAGGCCGACCGCCACCTCAAGCTGATCCAGATGGTGGCGCCGGCCGACGGCGTGGTGCTGGAGATCGGCAAGCTGTCGGTCGGCTCGGTGGTGCGCGAGGCCGAGCCGCTGTTCACGCTGGTGCCGCTGGGCGCCGACCTGGAAGCCGAAGTGCAGATCGATTCGGTCGACATCGGCTATATCAAGCAAGGCGCCGACGTGCACCTGAAGGTGGATGCGTTCTCGTTCATGAAGCACGGCATGCTGGAAGGCAAAGTGCGCACCATCAGCCAGGATTCGTTCAAGCGCGAGACCAAGGACACCAGCGGTGGCGGGCTGGACGCCTACTACCTGAGCCGGATTCCGTACACCGGCAAGCTGAACCGGCTGCCGCCGGGCGTGCGGCTGCTGCCCGGCATGACCGTGTCGGCCGAGATCGTCGTGGGGCACCGCACCGTGATGTCCTACCTGCTGTATCCGCTGACGCGCGCGCTGGACGAATCGATCCGCGAACCCTGATTACCACCCATTAACCTGTCGGAGAGCGGCGACGTGTGTGCCATTATCATCCCACCCATGACCGGCAGGTCATGAGCTGCCGCCTGCTTGGCATGGTGATCGAACTGGCGTTGCTGCCCGAAGTTATCGCCGTGCTGCTGGAAGCCAAGCCGGCGATGGTGGTATCCGGCCTGGTGCGGAAGGCAGACAAGAACACGTCGGCGCAGGGGTGTTTGCGGCCGCCGGCCGGGTCGCCAGGGATAACCCGCAACTCTTCCTGCGTACTGCCGCGCCGGCCACTGCTGGCGCCGCATGCGCCGGCAACGTGTGTCTGACCACCTTCACCACGAGAAAACCATGATTGTTCAACGAATTCAGCAGGACGTGATGTTTCATGACGAGACATTGACGCCGGCGCTGGCCGCGCGGCTGCCGCTCAACGACGTGCTGGCGCTGATCAGCAATTTCGTCTACAACACTTTCATGCATGAGATGTTCCACATGAAGGCGCTGTTCTACCCGCAGCTGGACGCCATCCTGCAGGAACTGGGCAGCAAGCTGTATGACGGCGTCGAACCGTTCCCGGCGGAAAACGACCTGCACCTGATCATCGGGTCGCAGTTTTCCAATGTCGGCGGACATAGCCGCATCGCGCGCGATTTCCTGCAACTCAAACGGCACAACCTGGTGGTGGTGACCGACGCCTTCAACGATCAGAATGACGAGCAGCGCCAGGAGATGATGGATTTCTTCCACCCGGCGCCAGTGCTGTTCCTGCCGCGCGGGAATATGGCGTTCAAGGTGCAGCACCTGGTGGCGTTGATCACCAACCTGCGGCCGAGCCATACCTCGTGTTTCAATCACCATGTCGATCCGATCCCGGTAGTGGCGACGCTGGCGGCGCCGGTCAGCAAGAAGATCTTCCATCACCATTGCGACTACCGGCCGTGCCTGGGCGCCAGCCTGGGCGAATATTCGCACGTGGACACCACCACCGAATTGCAGCGCCTGTGCTGCGCGCGCGCGCCGCGTCACGAGAGCGTGGTGCTGAATATTCACGATACGCTGATCAATACCGAGGTGGTGTCGCCGGCCTACCAGCCGGGCTTGCCGCTGAATACCATCAGCGCCGGCGGCGCGTCCAAGTATCTGTTCGCGGCCGAGCCGGCCGAGGCGTCCTATCCTCATGTGGTGGCGCAACTGTTGAAGCAGGGCGCCGGCCAGCACCACCATTTCGGCAGCCTCGGCGATGCCGAACTGGCAGTGATCCGCGCGGCCATGGCGGCGCAGGGGCTGGCGTGGGAACGCTTTGTCTACCACGGTAACGTGGCGTCGGTATCGGCCACCACGGCCACCATCCAGAACGCGGTGTACGTGCCGAGCTTTCCGGTGGGCGGCGTACTGGTGCTGGTGGAGGTGTTGTGCGCCGGCGCGCCGGTGCTGTTCAATGACGCAGTGGCGACCGACGGCGAATATGACTTCACCGTGGAGGCGCACAAGACGCTGCTGCCGGAACAGTACCTGCGCTGGACCGCGTCCCACCAGCTGGGCGGCCTGCTGGCGCTGCTGGCGGCCGATTATCCGCGCTACGCCGCCTCCAGCCGCGACAGGTTCCTCAGTGCGCACGCGACGCCCGCCTTCCTGGCGGACCTGGCGATGCTGGCTTAGTTTGCTTCGCCGGCTTCCAGGTAGCGCAGGATGCGCGCTGGATTGCCGGCCACCACCGCCAGCGGTGGCACCGAACGGGTCACCACCGCCCCCGCGCCGACCATGGCGCCGGCGCCGATCGTCAGGCCCGGCAGAATGGTGGCGCCGCCGCCGATTGAGGCGCCCGGCTCCAGCACCGTCTGCGGGAAGCCGTCCGGATATTGCTTGGACCGTGGGAACTTATCGTTGGTGAAGGTCACATTCGGGCCGATGAACACACCGGCGCCGACGCGCAGTCCGTCCCACAGATAGTTGCCGCACTTGACGGTTACATTGTCGCCGACCACCACGTCATTTTCGATGAAGCAGTGGGCGTTGATGTTGCAGCCCTCGCCGATCTGCGCGCCTTGCAGGATCACGGTGAACTGCCATACCCGCGTGCTGGCGCCGATGGTGGCCGACTGCACGTCGGACAACGCATGGATATTGCTCATGGCCACTCCTTAGCGCAGGATCGCATGCACGGCTTCCACCACTTGGGCGGCGTCGTCGGCCGTCATGGTCGGCCCCATCGGCAGGCTCAGCACCTCGCGGTGGATCGCTTCGGAGATCGGGAACCGGCCTTCCTTCAAGCCCAATTCGGCGTACGCCGGCTGCAGATGCGGCGCCACCGGATAGTGGACGATGGTGCCGATGCCGCGCTCGGCCAGTTGTTCGGCCAGGCGGTCGCGCTGCGGATGGCGCACGGCGTACACGTGCCACACCGGATCGGCCCAGTCCGGCACTTGCGGCAGCACCAGGTCCGGCACGCCAGCCAGTTCTTTCTGGTAGATCGCGGCAATCGCGGCGCGTTGCTGGTTGAACTGGTCGAGCGTGGTCAGCTTGACGCTGAGCAAGGCTGCTTGCAGTTCATCCAGGCGCGAATTGTAGCCCTGGCGTTCGTTGCGGTACTTCTGTTGCGAGCCGTAGTTGCGCAGCACGCGCAGCGCGTGCGCGGTGTCGGCGTCGTCGGTGGTGATGGCGCCGCCGTCGCCCAGGGCGCCGAGGTTTTTGCCCGGGTAGAAGCTGAAGGCGGCGCCGTCGCCCAGGTGACCGGTGCGCACGCCGTGGGCGCGGGCGCCGTGGGCCTGGGCCGCATCCTCGATCACTTTCAGGCCGTGGCGCTGCGCCACCGCGTTGATGCCGGCCATGTCGGCCGGCTGGCCGTACAGGTGCACCGCGATGATGGCGCGGGTGCGCGGCGTGATGGCGGCCTCGATCAGCGCCGGATCCAGGTTGTAGGTCGACTCGACCGGCTCGACCGGCACCGGCGTGGCGCCGCAATGGCTGACCGCCAGCCAGGTGGCGATGTAGGTATTGCTCGGCACGATGACCTCGTCGCCGGGCCCGATGCCGTAGGCTTTCAGCAGCAGGAAGATGGCGTCCAGGCCGTTGGCAACGCCGATCGCGCTGCTGCTGCCGCAGTAGGCGGCAAAGGCGGCCTCAAACTGCGCCACTTCGCTGCCCAGGATGTACCAGCCGGAATTGAGCACGCGCGCAAACGCTTGCTGCAGGGCCGCTTCCTGTTGCAGGTTGATGGCTTTGAGATCGAGAAAGGGAACTTTTTGAGGGACGCTCATGATAGGCCTGTGGGAAATGCGGAGAGAGGTTGGTTATGCCAAGCATGATGGCCGATTTACGCGCCGGACACAATAGTACAAGTCCCTCTTGGCCCTGCAAGTGGCGGACAACGGCCTGCTGTGATACTGTGAAACTTGTCCGGCAGGAGAGCTTGCCGATGATCCAGCACACCAGACAGACGGAGAGAAGTTATGCAGTTAGCAGAGACAGCCATTGTGCAAGCCGGTGCGCGCGTCAGCGCCACCGCGCGCCTGGGCGACTATGTGAAGGTCTACCTGGGCGCCAGCGTCGGCGACGACAGCGTGGTGCATGGCATGACCCAGCTGTGGCCCGGCGCGCAGCTCGGCGCCGGCGTGATTGTCGGCCCCGGCGTGACGCTGGCGCCGGCGGTAGGCGGCGGCGACTGCGGCATCGTGCTGGAAGACCGCTGCGAGATCGGCGCCGGCGCCACCTTGCTGGCCGGCGTGAACATCGGCACCGGCGCGCGCGTCGAGCCGGGCGCCACGGTGGCGCAGAACGTGCCGGCCTACGCGATCGTGTCCGGCACGCCGGCGCGCATCACCGGCTACGTGGAAAAGCTGACGCCGGACGACAACGTCGGCTGGTACCGCCAGGCGCGCTTCCCGGCCACGCCGTCGACGGTGGTGCTGGGCGTGGGCGGCGTGACGCTGCACCGCTTCAAATACCTGAACGATCCGCGCGGCGACCTGTCGGTCGGCGAGTTCCTCAACGATATCCCGTTCCAGCCGAAGCGGTATTTCCTGGTGATGAATGTGCCGAGCGACAAGACGCGCGGCGAGCATGCGCACCACCGCTGCCACCAGTTCCTGGTGTGCGTGAAGGGCAGCTGCGCGGTGATGGTGGATGACGGCGAGACGCGTTGCGAAGTGCTGCTGGAATCGGCCGATATGGGCATTTACCTGCCGCCGCTGACCTGGGGCGTGCAATACAAATATTCGGCCGATGCGGTGCTGCTGGTGTTTGCTTCGGAATTTTATGACGACAGCGATTACATCCGCGACTACCGCGAATTCAACGCCGTGCTGGCGCAGTCGAAACTGCAGCAGCCTAGCTAGTGTGGCTGCGGACGGATGCGAATCGGCCACAGCGACGCTGCGCGCGCCATGCTCGGCGTCGGCGGTCTGCGGCAAGCAAGCCTCCGCATCATAGCGCGCCGCAGAGGGCAGATCGCTGCGCTGGCGTGCGCCAACAATGGGGGCACTGGCCGAATCGCAGGACCAAAAAAAGGCCCGGCTGGGATGGCGGTGCCGGTGCAGATCGCGCGCCGCGTCTGGCGGGGCCGGTCTTGAAGCCTGCGAAAGCGCAGCCATCACGCGTAAAACAGTCGCGCCAGCTACGACGAAACGCACCGATCCGATCACATCGTCGCTAAACCCGTCCTCAATCTGAAAAACCGCAGCTCACTCTGCAGGAGCGTCCACTTACGACGCGCGCGACCGCCCGAGTCCGCCCGACTGTTACGCGGTACTTGATGTCAGGCATGCGTGCAGATTAGCCTGCTGAGCATCGCGTTGGTTGACAAGCTAGATTGTGGTTTGGCCGCCGAGCATGCCTTTACAAGAAACTCGGCGCGATTGGCAGCCCGGCTCCACCGAGCAGTGCCGCCCGCAGTTGGCGCAGTTCGGGCGTCGGCGCAGGATGGCGCCGGTAGACATACAGATAGTCGAGCACGGCGTTGAAATCGGTGGCCTGCTGGCTGCTGCCGCGGCGATCCGTGGTCTCGTCGGCGACCTCGAAGACGCGCGAGCCGAGCAATGGCACGTGGACCGGCATGGCGCGGTCAAACACCGACAGCAGATAATCCCAGTCTTCATAGGCGCGCATGAACGGATCAAACTCGAGGCCCTGCAGCAATTGCCGGGGGAAAGCGAAGCAGGACATGTGGACCTGGTTCTTGACATAGACTTCCGCTGTGAGGCCCTGCTGCAAAGTCAGTTCGAGCTCGGACACCAGTTCCGGGCCCTGCGCCAGGCGGCGCTCGGTGGCCACCGTGCAGTTGAAATACACGGGCATGCTCAGCTGCACATGCGGCTGCGCGTGCAACTGTGCCAAACAACCGGGATGCCAGGCATCGTCATCGTCGAGAAACAGCACGTAGCGGCCTTTGACCAGCGACAGGCCGAGATTGCGGCTGGCGGACGGGCCGGCCTCGCCATTGCGGCGCAGGTACATATCCGTCTTGCCGAGCAGTTCGGCGCAGACCGCGTCGGTGGCGCTATCGGCGGCGTCGGAGATGACGATGACTTCACAGCCGACCGGGCAGATTTGCGACTTGATCGAGGCCAGCGCGCGGCGCAGCAGGATGGCGCGTTTGTGGGTCGGCACGATCACGGAGAAAAAAGGGAGGGTTGTCATGATAAGTAGGGGCAGTCAGGGCAAGGGTATCAGTTGGGGATCGCCTGGAGGATGTAGGCGGTAGGATGCGCATCGGTGATGGCCAGATCCGGATCGGCGCCGACGCTGAGCGCGAGTTGCCGCAGGGCGGCCATGACCGCCTCGTTTTGCAGGGGATGGTCGAGCATCTGCAGTCCCTGCGCGACCGCGAAGCCGCTTTGCTGGAATAGGGCGAACAGCGTGCTACGGCTGAACAGACGGCGTTGGCCGGCCGCGAGCAACCCCGTTTCGGCGTAGCGCAGGTCGCCGGCGCAGAGCCGAGTCTGCAGGCTCCAGTGCTGCGCATTCGGCACCACCGCCACGATGCTGCTGCCCGCTGCCATCACCTTGCGCAGGCGCTGTAGCAGGCGCTCCGGATGAGCTACCCGCTCCAGCACCTGATCGAGCACCCAGCAATCGACGCCGGCATAGGGGCGGAAAAAATCGTCGCCCAGTGCATCGACGTCCTCGTTGAGAACATGGTTGCAAGCGCCTTTGCGCTGATCGCGCTGGTGCGGGTCGATGCCGATCGCGGTGTAGTCACAATGCGGATGGCGCCCTTTCACTGCACGCGCCAGCGCGCCATCGCTGGCGCCGATCTCGACGACCCGCTCTAGCCGCGCCGGCAACAGGGTCTGGATGTGCAGGCGCAGGCTGGCCGCTTCGCGCGCCGCCTGCTCCCAGTCGTCCAGATGATAGCTGCCGACCCGTTTGACCGTGCCCTGCCAGTCGTGGCGCAGGTAGTGGTTGACGCCGTCGACCTTGAAGTCTTCCTTGAGCCAGGCCACGCCGTCGATCAACCGCTCCATGCCGGCGCGGTGCAGTGCCAACATCGGCGCCGTCATCGGCGCGCCGTGGCGGGTTGGCATCGGCCACTGCCGCACCACCTCGATATTGATCAACATGCAGGCCGGGTGCAGATAGCGCACCGCACCGTCGACGTAATCGACATCGAAGCCGCCCTCGTTGACGTAGTTGGTATAGCCGACCCCATACATGCCGGGCCGCAGCTGGGTCAGCATCGATTCGATGAAGCCGCCGTTCAGCACCACCACGTCCGAGTCCAGCACCAGCACCGGGCCGTGCAGGTCGAGGTTCTGGAACGCCCAGGCCATGCCGGGGCCGTGGTGGATGTTGTAGTCGAAGTGGATAAAGGCGACGTCGGCGTAACGGGCGCAGACCGCCTCAATGGCGCGGTAGTGATCGCTGTCGGAGCCATCGATGATGGTGATCGGGTTGGCGTAGTGCGCGCGCACCGAGGCCAGCAGCTCGTCGATCAGTTCGGCCGAGTTGTAGGACACGGAAATGATGGGAATGCGGTCGACGGGCATGGTGGTCATGGCAGGGAGCGGGGGGCGTTGGGCGGCACGGCGGGTCAAACGGCGACGCCGACGAGGAGGTAGTGTGTGGCCAGGGCGTCCTCGACCGCCTGGGCCGGATCAAGGCCGCTGGCGCTGGCCATCGCGCGGATCGCCGGCAGGTATTTTTCCCGGCTCGGTTCGTCGAGGATCTGGGCGCCGCCGCCGCTGATCTGGAAGCCGGCCTGCTGGAACAGCTCCAGCATGGCGCCGCGGGTAAACACCCGCTTGGCCGATTTGGCCAGGCCGCCGGGGCCGTAACGCAGGTCGCCGGCATTCAGGCGGGCCTGCACGCCCCAGTGCTGGAAGTTGCGGAGCGAGGCCACCACCTGGGCCCCGGGGCGCAGGCTGGCACGAATTTTTTGCAGCATGCTCCACGGGTCATCGAGCATTTCCAGGGCCTCGTCGAGGACCCAGACGTCGGCGCCGCGCACGTGGTCCCACAGCGCCGAGTCCGCGTGCTCAAGGTCGACGTTGAACACGAAGTCGCAATGCGGGCGCGCCAGCTGCGCTGCCACCGGGTCGGCTTCGATGCCGGTGTAGTCGACCACGGCGTTGTTGGCCTTGTAGGCCTTGGCGAAGGCGCCGCTGCGGCAATGCAGCTCGACGATCTTGCGCGCCGCCGGCGGCAGGAACTGCAGCAGCGCGGTGTTGACCGTGGTGTCGGCGCTGGGCATGTCGTAATGGTAGCCGCCGGTGCGGATCACCGTGCCCTGCCAGTCGTGCTTGATGTAGTGGCGCTGGGTGGGCCGGCTGGCGAAGTCCTGCGCCACCCAGTCGACCCCGGCGATCAGCTGGTGGGCGCCGGCATCATGGATCGCCAGCATGGTGGCGATCATCGGCGCGCCGTGCTTGATCGGCATCGGCCACTGGCGCACCACCTCGATATTGGTCAGCATGCAGGCCGGGTGCAGGTAGCGCACGGCGCCGTCATCCTGATCATAGCCCAGGCGGTTGACCTGGTGCAGGTTGCCGACGCCATACATCTCGGGGCGTAGCTGGTTGTGCAGCGATTCCAGGAAGCCGCCCTGCAGGATTTCGACGTCGGAGTCGAGGAACAGCACTTCGCCGGCCAGGCCCAGGTGGCGGATGGCCCAGGCCATACCGGGGCCGTGGTGAATATTGTAGCCAAATGCGATGAACTCGACGTTGTCGTGGCGCGCGGCGATGGTCCGGATCTGCTCCGCCACGTCCGGATTCGAGCCGTCGATGATGTACACGCGGTTGGTGTAGAACTGGCGCAGCGTGCGCAGTAGCGCCTCGATCAGGTCGGGCGCGTTGTACGACACGGTGACGATCGGGATCTGGTCGATGCGCGCTGCGGTGGCAGGCGCCGCCGGGTCGGCCGCGGGGCGCACCGCATGTGCCGGCGCCGGCAGCCGCGGCGCCGCCGGCTTGGCGACTTTTTGCAGCGCCGCTTCCAGATTGCGCACGAAGCGCGGGCTGTCGAACAGCGCGCAGGTCAGGCGGTTGGCCTGCAGCTGGCGCTTCATGGCGGCGATGCGCTGCGGATTACTGGCCAGCTCGACGGCCTTGTCTTCGTACTCGGCAAAGCTGTAGGTGATCAGTTGCGGCAGGTCGACCGCGCGCAGCAGGCTGCCGGCCATGCGCGAGGCGAAGGTCTGGCCGGCGCAGGTGAGCAGCGGCAGGCCGGCCCACAGGGCGTCGCTGGCGGTGGTGCCGGCGTTGAACGGGAAGGTGTCGAGGAACAGGTCGGCCAGCTGGTAGCGCGCCAGGTACTCGGCCGGCACCGCGCGGCCGTTGAAGATGATGCGGTTGCGGTCGATGCCGGCTTCTTCGGTGTGGCGGTACAGGTTCTCGCGCACTTCCGGATGGTCGGCCACCAGCCACAGCACCGCATCCGGCACGCGGCGCAGGATGTTCATCCAGACGCTGAACAGCTCGGGCGTGAACTTGAAATTGTTGTTGAACGAGCAGAACACAAACGCATCGTCCGGCAGGTTGACCGAGGCGCGGGTCGGCGTCGGCGCAATGGCGCGCTGGCGGTCGTTGATCTGGAAGCAGTCCGGCAGGTGCAGCGGCTTCTCGGTGAAGAACGGCTCCATCTCCTTGGTGATCAGGAATTCGTCGGCGATCACGTAATCGATGCCGGGCAGGCCGGTGCTGCCGGGGAAGCCGAGGTAGGTCAGCTGCACCGGGGCCGGGCGGTAGGCAATGATCTGCGGCCGCGCGCCCAGGGTCAGGCCGTGCAGGTCGATCAGGATATCGATCTCGTGGGCGCGGATGGTGCGGGCGGCCTGCTCGTCGGTCATCTTGTCGATGCGGATGTAGTGGTCCATCGCCTTGACCACGCGGGCGCGGATCGGCGAACCGTCCTCGCGGCTCCAGCTGAAGGCATAGACCTCGAATTTGCTGCGGTCATGCAGCTCGTACAGTTCGGCGGTCAGGATCGAGACCGCGTGCGAGCAGAAGTCGGACGACAGATAGCCGATGCGCAGGCGCGGGTGGCCGTAGCCGTGCTGGCCGGTCAGCGGCGCCACGGCGGCATTGATTTTTTCCTTGACGAAGCGCTTGGCGGCAGCCAGCTGCTGGGCCGGATCGGCCGAGGCGCTGAGCATGGCCAGCGCCGAGGTGCCTTCCATCATGGTGGCGACCGAGACGTTCTCCAGGCCGCTGTAGACCGGCCACTCGCACTGCTTCTGGCGCAGGTGGACCCAGTGCGTCATCACACTGGCCTGTTGCGGATCGACGCGCAGGCTGGTGGCCAGCATGGCTTCAGCTTCCGGGTAGCGCTTCTGGATTTCCAGCAGGCGGCCGAGATTGTTCAGGGTCTGCACATACAGCGTGCGGTTGGACTGGATGTCCGGTTCGATCGGATCGGTCAGGATCGACTGCCACATGGCCAGCGCGTCGAGCGGGCGGCCGATGCGTTCCAGCAGCGTGCCGAGGTTGAGGCGGGCTTCGACAAAATGCGGGTTCTGGGCGATGGCCTTGCGCAGCACCGCTTCGGCGCCGGCGTCGTCGCCACTGTTGGACAGCACCACGGCCAGGTTGAAGCAGGCGGCGTAGATCAGCGGCGACGGCGTGTGCTCGATCCAGGCGCGGTACAGGCCGATGGCGGCGGGCACCTGGCCGCTGTCCTGCAGCACGGCGGTGGCGCCGAACAGGTCAGCGATGGACAGCTGGCCCTTGACGGCCATGGCCATGACCGAGGCCAGCGGACTAGGATCGGTAGAAGCGGGTGCGGCAGATGCTTGAGAGGTCATAGCAGAGCATAAAGTGGAATCAGTCCGAGCCCTATGATACCTCTTTGTCGCTGGACGAGGGGCAACTTTTGGCCCTGGAGCAACACTGTAAATCCCCCTCTGCTCCAACGTTGGCAGGCCGGGGCAGCACTGCTGCTCCCCCGGCCCCGCTTTAACGTTTGGGGACGGCGAACCAATGGGTGGCGGGCTCTTCAAACGCGGGCTTGCTCGGGCCGGTGGCGGCGCCTTGCAGGCTGTGCTGGGCGCGGTAATGGTCGAGTGCCGCCGCCAATGGCATGCTTGCCGCCGCCGCCGCTGACGAGGTTGGCAGCGTCAGCCGTGGCGCCGGCGCCGCAGGGGCGGCGGCGTAACTGGCCATGGCGCTGGTCATGCTGCTGACTTGCTGCTGCAGCGAGGCCGTGGAGGTTGCCTGGTCCGCCAGGAACCAAGCGTCGGCGCTTTGGTGCACGCTGCCGTCGGTGCTGGTGTAGCGCGACGTCAGACCGATCACGTTGCCGTTCTGCTGCGTCAGCGCATGGTCGGCTTGGGTGTCGACGGCGGCAATGCCCAGCTGCGCCAACGTCTTCAGTTCGTCGGCCTGGCTGATGCCGTCGCCGTTGCCGTCGACCCACACCCGCAGCGCGCCGTAGGCGCTGTCGGCGGCCGTGATCTGGCCGTCGCCGTTGCTGTCGAGCGCGGCCAGTGCGGCATAGCCGTCCTTGGCCTTGCTGCCGTCGGCCAGCGTGGTGGCGCTGCCGAACAGTTCGCCGCCGTCGTTGATCACGCCGTCGCCGTTGCGGTCCAGGGCCAGCAGGCCGTCGTGGGCGTCAACCCAGCCGGTGCCGACTTTCTGGCCGTCGCCGCGGATATCGAACTGCACGCCGGCCGTGATGCTGCGGGTCTGCACGCCGTTGCCGTCCAGGTCGAAGATCAGCGGCGTGGCGTAGTTCACCGACGACGAGTTCAGCGCCATGGTCTGGGCGATCGACATCGAGGCGATCTGGGTCGCGGTCAGGGCGTTGGCCTGTGCCACGCTCAGCACGCCCAGCTGCGTGGTGGTCAGCGCCGGCATCTGCGACGCCGCCAGCGCGCGGATCTGGTTGGTGCTGAAGGCCACCAGCTGGCTGGTCTTCAGGCCGGCGATCTGGGTGTTGCTCAGGCTGGCGATCTGGGCGCTGGACAGGTAGCCGATCTGGGTCGCCGTCAGCGAACCCAGCTGGCTGGTGCTCCAGACCGCCAGCTGGTCGGTGCTGAAGCCGTACAGCTGGGTCGCATCCAGCGCGGCGATCTGCGAATTCTTCAGTGCCGCCATCTGGGTGGTGGTCAGCGCCGCCGCCTGCTCGCTGGCCAGCGCGAACAGCTGGGTGGTGGTCAGGGCCTGGATCTGCGTCGTGGTCAGCGCGCGCAACTGGTCGGACCCCAGCACCGCGACCTGGTCGATCGTCAGCGCGCTCACCTGGCTGAGCTTGATCGAGGCGATCTGGTCGGTACTGAGCGCCTGCACTTGCGGCGTCGACAGCGCGGCCACCTGGGTAGTGCTGAGGTAGCCGATCTGGGTGGTGCGCAGCGCGCTGATCTGGCTGGTGCTGAAGGCGAAGAACTGGTCGACGGTGAGGGCGCCCAGTTGCACGCTGGTCAGCGCCTGCACCTGGTTGGTGTTGAGGCCGTTCAGCTGGCTGACCGCCAGGCTGGCGATCTGCAAGGTGCCCAGTGCGGCGACATCGTCCGTGGTCAGCACGCCCAGCTGGGCGGTCGACAGCGCGGTGACGGCGTTCACGCTGAGCGCGGCGGCTTGCTGGGTGCTGAGCGCCTGCAGCTGGTCGTTGCTGAACACGCCGATCTGGCCGGCGTCGATGGCTGCCACTTGCGCGGTCTTCAGCGCGCGCACCTGACCGGTGGTCAGCGCCATGGTCTGGCTGCTCGACAGGCCGACGAACTGGCTGGCGCTCAGGGCCGCCACGTCCTGGGTTTCCAGCGCGGCAATCTGTTCGGTGCTGAATACGGCCAGTTGGCCAGCGCTCAGGGCCGGCAGCTGGGCGGTGGACAAGCCGGCGACCTGCGCGCTGGTCAACGCGGCGATCTGCTCGCTGCTAAGCGCACTGACTTGCTGCGTGGTCAGCGCGGCGACCTGCGCGGTGCGCAGCGCCTGGATCTGGTCGCTGGTCAGCGCCGCCAGGCCGTCCAAGCTCAGGCCGTAGGCCAGCTGGGTGCTGGTCAGTGCGCTGATGTGGTCGCTATCGAGCGCCACCAGCTGTGCGGTGCCGAGGCCGTATGCCAGCTGGGCGGTGCCCAGCGCGGCGAACTGCGCGGTCGTCAGCGCGTTCAGCTGCAGTGTGCCCAGCGTCGACATCTGCGCGCTGCTGAGGGCGTTCAGCTGGCGCGTGGTGAGGGCGTGCAGCTCGGCGATTTCCAGCGCGGCCAGCTGGTCAGCGCTCAGTGCCGCCACCTGTTGCGTGCCCAGCGTGGCGATCTGGTCAGTGCTCAGCGCAACGATCTGGCTGCTGGTCAGGGCGGCGATCTGCAGCGTCGCCAGGCTGGCCGTCTGCGCGGTGCGCAGCGCGCCGATCTGGTCGGTGGTCAGCGCGGCGATGGCGTCGGTACCAAGGCCGTAGTTGAGCTGGCTGGCGCCGAAGGCGCTGATATGGGCGGCGTCCAGCGCCGCCAGCTGCGCGGTGGTCAGGCCGGCGGCCAGCTGGGCGGTGGTCAGCGCCGCCAGTGCCGCCGTGGTCAGACCGTTCAGCTGGTCGCTGCTGAGCGCGCTGATCTGGTCGCTGGTCAGGGCGACGATCTGGCGCGTGCCGAAGGCGGCCAGGTCGGCCGTTTCCAGCGCCGCCATCTGCCCGGTGGTCAGCGCGGCGACTTGTCGGGTGGTCAGCGCGGCCACTTGCGCGGTGGTCAGCGCGATGATCTGGGCGAGGCTCAGACCGGTGCTGATCTGGTCGGTGGACAGGGTGCTGATCTGCACGGTGGACAGCGTGGCCACTTGCTCGGTCAGCAGCGCTTGCAACTGGTCGCTGCTCAGCAGGTTGAGCTGGGCGGTGCTCAGCGCCGCCAGGTCCACGGTTTCCAGCGCGGCGATCTGGCTGCTTTGCAGGCCGGCCAGCTGGGTGCTGCTCAGCGCGCGGATTTGTTGGGTGGTGAAGGCGACGATCTGGTCGCTCGACAGCACGCCGATCTGGTCGGACTGCAGGTTGCCGATGGTGCTGGTGGCCAGCACGCTGAACTGGTCGGTGTCCAGTGCCCCCAGCTGGCCGGCGCTCAGCGCGGTCGCTTGCGTCGCGGTCAGCGCCGCCACTTGCGCGGTGCTCAGGTGGGCGAACTGGCCGCTGGTCAGCGCGCTGATCATGGCGGTGGTCAGGCCGGTGAAGGCGGCGGTCGACAGCGCGTTCAGCTGGCTGCTGGTCAGCGCGGCAAACTGCGCCGTGTTGAGCGCGGTCAGCTGGTTGCTGCGCAGGGCGACGAAGTCGTCGGTGCTCAGCGCGCTGATCTGGTCGGTGCGCAAGGCGCCGATCTGGGTCGCGCTCAGCGTGACGACTTGGGTGCTGCGGAGGGCGGCGATGTTGTCGCTGCTCAGCGCGGCGATCTGGTCGCTGCCCAAGCTGCCGACTTGCGCGGTGCCCAGTGCGCTCACCAGGTCGGTGGTCAGGGCGGCGATGTTGGCGGTGCTGATGGCGGCGATCTGGGCGCTGTTGAGCACGGCGAAGTCGCCGGTTTCCAGCGCGTTCAGCTGGTCGCTGCTCAGCGAGGCGATCTGGGTCGTGGCCAGGGCCGCCGTCTGCGCGCTGGTCAGCGCTACCATCTGGTCGCTGGTGACGGCGCCAAATTGCATGCTGCTCAGTGCCGCCAGCTGGTCGGTGCCCAGGTGTTGCCACTGGTCGGTGGTCAACGCTGCCAGCAGGCGGGGGCTCAAGGCGGCGATCTGGGCGCTGCGCAGGGCCAGCACGGCGTCGGTACTCAAGGCCTGCAACTGGTCGCCGCTCAGCACGTTCAACTGGGCGCTGGTCAGCGCCTGGATTTGTTGTGTAGTCAGGGCGGCGATGCGCTCCACGCTCAGCGCCTGCAACTGGTCGCTGCCCAGCGCCTGTATTTGCGCGGTCTTCAGCGCGGCCAGGTCGACCAGTTCGATGGCTTGCAGCTGGGCGGTGCTCAGCTGCGCGATCTGCGCCGTGCTGAGCAGGCCGAATTGCTGGCTGGTCAGGGCGATGATCTGGTCGTCGCCCAGCGCCTGCAGCTGGGTGCTGGTGAGCGCGGCCAGCTGGGTCAGCCCCAGCGCTTGCAGCTGGAGGTCGCGCAGGATGTTCAGCTGGTTGGTGCCGAGGGCGGCGATCTGCGCGGCTTTCAGCGCGGCCAGGTCGTCGCTGTTCAGTGCCACCAGTTGGTAGTCGGTCAGCGCCTGCAGCTGGCTGGTGGTCAGCGCCTGGGTTTGCGCGGTGGTCAGGATGGCGATGTGGTCCGGCGTCAGCGCCTGGATCTGGTCGGTGCTGAAGCTGGCGATCTGTGCCGGCCGCAGCGCGACAAAATCATCCGCTTCGATCACGCTCAGCTGGGCCGAGGTGAGCGCGGCCAGTTGGCGGGTGCCGAGCACGGCGAACTGGGCGGTGCTCAGGGCGACGATCTGGTCGGGCCGCAGCGCCTGCACCTGCGCGCTGCTGAGCGAATTCATCTGCACTACGCTGAGCGCCTGCACCTGCTCGTCGCTCAGCGCCTGCAGCTGGTCGCTGCTGAGGATGCTGATCTGGGCGGTGCGCAGCGCGGCGATGTCCGCGCTGCTGAGGGCATGCATCTGGTCGCTGCTGAAGACGGCAATCTGTTGGGTCGACATGCCGCCGACCTGGGCCGAGGTCAGCGCCTGCACTTGCAGCGTGCTCAGCTGCATCAGCTGGTCGGTGCCGAACGCCACAATCTGCGTGGCTTTCATGGCGGCCAGGTCATCGGTTTCCAGCGCGCGCACCTGGTCGCTGCCGAGCACGGCTACGGCGGCGGTGCTGAGCGAACCGATCTGGCGGGTGGTCAGGGCGGCGATCTGGTCGGTGGTCAGGGCCGCGACCTGGGCGGTGCTGAGGCCGGCGATCTGCGCCGGCGTGAGCGACTGGATCTGGTCGGTAGTCAGCTTGATCAGCGTGCCCAGCGCCGCCAGCTGGGCGGCGCTCAGCGCGGCGAAATCGGCCGCACTGAAGGCGCCGATCTGCTGCTCGCTCAGCGTCGATAGCTGAGCGGTCGACAAAGCCGCCACCTGGCTGCTGGTCAGCGCGGCGACCTGGTCGGTGCTGAGCTGCTGGATCTGCGCCGTGAGCAGCGCGTTGACCTGGGTGGTCCGCAGCGCCGCCATGTCATCGGTGCTGAGGGCGGCCAACTGGCTGTTGGTCAGGTTGACGATCTGGGCGGTAACCAGCGCGGCAACCTGGCGGGTGGTCAGCGCGGCGATCTGCTCGGTCAGCAGCGTTTGCAGTTGCGTGGTGTTCAGTGCAGCCAGCTGGGCCGCGGTCAGCGCCTGCACCTGGTCGCTGCCGAGGGCCTGCAACTGGTCGCCGGTGAGGGTCACGACCTGCGCGGTGCGCAGCGCGGCGACGTCACGGGTTTCCATGGCGCGCACCTGGTCGGTGCCGAGCGCGCTCAGTTGTTGCGTGCTCAGGCCGGCCACTTGCAGCGTGCTCAGCGCGACGATCTGACTCAGGTCCAGCAGCGCAATCTGGCTGCTGGACAGGGCGGCCAGCTGGACGGTGCGCAGCGCGGCGAGGTTGGCGGTGGACAGCGCCGCCAGTTGCGCCGCGCTCAGCGCTTGCAGCTGGGCCGTGCTCAGGCCGCTGGCCTGGAGCGTGGTCAAGACGCCGATCTGGTCGCTGCCCAGCGCGCCGAACTGGCTGCTGGTCAGCGCGCTCAGTTGCGCCGTGGTCAGCGCGCGCAACTGGTCGCTCGACAGCGCGTCCAGCTGACTGGTGCTGAGCGCCACCACTTGCGCGGTGCGCAGCGCGGCGATGTCGGCGCTGGAGAAGCCGAGCAACTGGGCGGCGCTGAACGCCTGCAACTGCGCGGTGCTCAGGCTGCTGGTTTGCAGCGTGGTCAGCGCGGCCGCCTGGCTCGGATCGAGACCGGCGATCTGCGCGGTGCTGAGCACGGCGATCTGGGCGGTGCGCAGCGCGGCCAGGTCCTGAGTTTCCAGCGCATTCAGCTGGTCGCTGCCGAGGGCGGCGAGTTGCTGGCTGGTCAGGTGGCTGACTTGCAGCGTGGTCAGGGCGATCAGTTGCGCGTTATCCAGCTGGGCGATCTGCTGGGTTTTCAGCGCGGCGATCTGCTGGGTTTTCAGCTGCGCCAGCATGGTGTTGCCGAGCGCGCTCAACTGTTCGCTGCTCAGCAGGGCGATCTGGGCGGTACCCAGGTTCAGCACTTGCGCGCTGCTCAGCGCGGCGATCTGTTCGGTCGCCAGCTGTTGCAGCTGATTGCTGCCCAAGGCCAGCAACTGGGTGGTGGTCAGCGCCCGCACCTGCGTGCTGCTGAGGGCGTTGAGGCTGTCGCTGCCGAGGCTGGCGATCTGGGCGGTGCGCAGGGCGGCCAGGTCGCGGGTTTCCAGGTCGTTCAGCTGGCTGGCGCTGAGGGCGGCCAGCTGGCGCGTGCTCAGGCTGCTCACCTGGGCCGTGGTCAGGGCGATGATCTGGTCGCTGCCCAGTACGGTGATCTGGTCGGTCGACAGGGCGGCGATCTGCTGCGTTTTCAGCGCCGCCAGCACGTTGGCGTCGAGCGCCTGCAACTGGGCGTCGCTGAGGACGGCAATTTGCGCGGTGCCCAGGCTGCTGGCTTGCTGGGTACTGAGGGCGCGGATGCGGTCGGTGCCCAGGGCCGACACCTGCGCGGTGGTCAGCGCGGCGATCTGGCGGCTGTTGAGGGCGGCCATGTGGGCCAGGTCCAGCGCCGCCACGGTGGCGGTGCCGAGCGCGGCGATCTGGGCCGAGGTGAGGGCGTTCAGGTCGCGCGTTTCCAGCGCGTTCAGTTGCTCGGACGACAGCGCGTTCAGCTGGCTGGCGGCGATCTGGCTGGCTTGCAGCGTGGTCAGCGCGACGATCTGGCTGGTGGTGACGGCGGCCAGTTGCTCGGTGCTGAGCGCGTTGAGCTGCTGGCTCTTCAGCGCGGCCCAGTCGGCATTGGTCAGCACGGCCAGCTGGCTGGCCAGCAGATAGCTGATCTGCAGCGGGCTCAAGGCGCCCACTTGCAGCGTGGTCAGGGCGCCGATCTGGTCGCTGCTGAGCACGCGGATCTGGTCCGAGGTCAACTGGCGGACTTGTTCGGTCTTGAGCGCCGCCACCTGGTTGGGCGACAGGATGGCGATGCTGTTGGTGCCCAGGCCCAGCAACTGGCTGGTGCGCAGCGCGGCAAAGTCCTGGGTTTCCATCGCACCCAGCTGGGCGGTGGTGAGGGCGTTCAGCTGCACGCCGCTCAGCGCGTTGGCCTGGGCGGTGGTCAGCGCGACGATCTGCTCCAGCGTCAGCTTGCTGATCTGGTCGGGCGTCAGGGCGGCGATCTGCGCCGTCTTGAGGGCGGCGAAGTCGCGGGTTTCCAGCGCCACCAGCTGTTCGCTGGACAGCGCGGCGATCTGGCGCGTGGCCAGTTGCGTGGCTTGCTGCGTGGTCAGCGCGACGATCTGGTCGGTGCCCAGTGCGCCGAACTGGGCGGTGGTCAGGCCGTTCAGCACGGTCGAGGTCAGGGCCGACACCTGGGTGGTGGTCAGCGCCGCCACGGCGTCGTTGCTCAGCGCGGCTGCCTGGCGCGAGCTGAGCGCGGCGAGGTCGCGGGTTTCCAGCACCGCCACCTGGTCGCTGCCGAGTGCGGCGACCTGGGTGGTGCCCAGTGCGGCCACTTGCTGCGAACCGAGGGCGATCAGGTGCGCGCTGTCCAGCGCGGCGATCTGGCTGGTGCCGAGCGCGGCGATCTGCTGGGTCTTGAAGGCGGCCAGGTCCTGGGTTTGCAGCGCGTTCAGCTGGGCGCCGGTGAGCGCGGCGATCTGGCGGGTGGCCAGCGCCATGCTCTGCTGGGTGCTCAGCGCAACAATCTGGTCGGTCGACAGTGCGGCGATCTGGGCGGTGGTGAAGGCGTTGACGACCGCCGTGCTGAGAGCGGCGATCTGGCCGGTGCCCAGGGCCTGGATGTTGTCGATGGATAGCGCCACCGCTTGCCGCGTTTGCAGCCCGGCCAGCGCCGCCGATTGCAGCGCCACCAATTGCGCGCTGCCCAGCGTGGCCACCTGCTGCGTGGTCAGGGCGGCGATTTGCAGCGAGCTGAAGCTGCCGAAATGGCCGGCGTCGAGCGCACCCAGCTGGGTGCTGGTCAGTGCGGCGACCTGGGCGGTTTTAAACGCGGCCAGGTCGCGGGTTTCCAGCGCGGCCAGCTGGCGGGTGGTCAGCGCGGCGATCTGCACCGAGGTCAGGGCGGCCGCTTGCGCCGTGGTCAGGCTGACGATCTGGGCGTCGTCCAGCGCCGCCAGCTGGCGGGTGCTGAGCGCCGCGATTTGCATGGTCGCCAGTGCGGCGATCTGGTCGGTGCGCAGGGCGGCGATCTGTTCGGTGCTGAGGCCGCCGAGCTGGCTGGTGCGCAGCGCGGCCAGGTCGGCCGTTTCCAGTGCGCCTAATTGTTCAGTCGACAGCACGGCCAGTTGTTGCGAGCTGAGCGCATTGGCCTGGACCGTGCGCAGGGCTGCAATCTGGGCGGCGGTCAGCGCGCTGACCTGGGCCGTGCCGAAGGCGTTGACTTGCGCCGTGCCCATGGCGGCCAGGTCGACGGTTTCCAGCGCGGCCACTTGCGTGGTGCTCAGCGCCTGCACTTGTTGCGTGGTCAGGGCGGCGACTTGCGCGCTGCGCAGCGCAACGATCTGGTCGGTGCTGAAGGCGCGCAGTTGTGCGGTCGGCAGGGCGGCGATCTGTGCGGTGCTGAGCGCGGCGATCTGGCTGGTGCCCAGCATGGCGGTGATGCCGGTGCCGAGCGCGGCCAGTTGCTGGGTCCTCAGCGCGGCCAGGTCTTGCGCACTCAGCGCGCCCAGCTGGGCGCTGGACAGCAGGCTCAGCTGCTGCGTGGTCAGCGACTGGATTTGCGCGGTGGTCAGCGCGACGATCTGGTCGGTGCTGAGGGCGCTGAACTGGGTGGTGGTCAGGGCGGCGATCTGCTGGGTTTTCAGCGCGGCCAGGCCGCTGCTGCCCAGGGCGGCCAGCTGGTCGGTGCCGAGGCGGCCGATCTGCGTGGTCGACAGGCCGGCCGCTTGCGCCGTGCTCAGCGCGGCCAGCTGGCTGTCGCCGAGGGCGCCCAGCTGGACCGCGTCCAGCGCATTCAATTGCAGCGTGGTCAGCGCGGCCATCTCGCGGGTGGTCAGGCTGGCGACCTGGTTGCTGGCCAGCGCGGCGATCTGCTGGGTCTTCAGCGAGACCGTCTGCGCCGTGGTCAGCGCCTGCAACTGGTCGCTGCCGAGCGCGCGCAGCTGGGCGGTGCTCAGCGCGACCAGTTGCGCGGTCTTCAGCGCGGCCAGGTCCTGGGTTTCGAGCAGCGCCACCTGGGCCTGGTTCAAGCTGGCCAGCTGCGCCGTGGTGAGCGTGCTGAACTGGACCGTGGTGAGGCCGGCGCTCAACTGGTCGTCGCTCAGCGTGGCAAACTGGGCCGTGGTGAGGGCGGACACTTGCCGGGTCGACAGACTATTCAACTGTTGCGTACCCATGGCATGCAAGGTGGCCGTGGTCAGCGCGCGCAGCTGCGCGGTGCCGAACCAGCTGAGCTGGGCCGTGCTGAGCAACGTCATCTGCAAGGTGCTGAGCGTCGCGGCGTCGGCCGTCGTCAGCGAAGCAATCTGTGCCGATTGCAGTGCCTTGAGTTGGTCGGTAGTAAGGTCTGATAAGTTGAATGACATGTCTGATAATCTCCCACGGGAAATATATCTTACCGTCAATATGGCTCAAGCCGGGAAAAAAGACCGGTTTAGGTGTCAGTTCTTGGCCTGAAAACAATGACTTAGCGCTCATCTTGTCATCGTCCGGTCATAAATCGCGGCGTGCAAAATAAGTAATCAGGAAACACTGTAAGATGCGGTTTCGCGTTAGCCCTTTATTCTCCCTGCCATGCTGCAAACTCCCGCCACATTTCAGCCCCTCATCAGCCCCCAGGATCACGACCAGCCGATAACGTTTGTCTTCCATCGCGGTGAGTTGCTTTTGCGCAACAACATCATGGGCTTGCCGGCGCCGGATGACCTGTCCGGGCTGCCGCTGGCGCCGGAACGCATCCATCCGCTGGGCCTGTGGGAAGGCCGTTATTACCAGGCGGCATGGCTGGACGAGCCGCTGCTGCCGGGCGCGGCATTCGGCTACCATGGCCTGCGCTCGCTGTTTGGCGTGTTGGACGACGGCTTCCTCGGCCTGGCCGGACGCGCTTTCCAGCTGGTGGAGTGGGCCCGTACCCATCGCTACTGCGGCGTTTGCGCGACGCCGATGCAGCTACTGGCGGGCGAGCGCTGCTACAAATGCCCGCACTGCGGCCACAGCGCCTATCCGCGCATCTCGCCGGCCATGATGGTGCTGGTGCGCAAGGGGGACCAGGTGCTGCTGGCGATGCACACCAACTCCCCCTACAAACGCTACACGGCGCTGGCCGGCTTCGTCGAGGCCGGCGAGTCAGTGGAGGAAGCCATCCACCGCGAAGTATTCGAGGAGGTCGGCCTCAAGGTCCACAACCTGCAATACTTCGGCAGCCAGTCGTGGCCGTTCCCGCATTCCCTGATGATCGCCTATACCGCTGAGTACCTGGACGGCGAGATCCGCGTCGACCAGAGCGAAATCGCCGAGGCGCGCTGGTTTGGCGCGGGCGACGACTGGCCGGAGCTGCCGGTCAAGGTCTCGATCGCCGCGCGCCTGATCGACGCCCACCGGCCCCGGTAAGGCCCCGGCAATTTCTGTATACTGTCGGGCAATTTAAAAATAAGGTGTTTCATCATGTCTCAAGAATTTACGGAAAACGACTGGCGCCGCCTGATTGCCAGCATCGGCGAAGACCCTGACCGTCCTGGCCTGCTGGAAACCCCGGCCCGCGTGACCAAGGCGTGGAAACACTGGACCTCGGGCTACGGCCAGGACCCGGTCACGCTGCTGAAGGCGTTTGAAGACGGCGCCGAGCAGTACAACGAATTCATCATCGTGCGCAACATCCCGGTGTACAGCCACTGCGAGCACCACCTGGCGCCGTTCTTCGGCAAGGCCACCATCGGCTACATCCCGAACGGCAAGATCGTCGGCCTGTCCAAGCTGACCCGGCTGGTCGACTGCTTTGCCAAGCGCCTGCAAGTGCAGGAACGCATGACCATGCAGATCGCCAACGCCCTGCTCGAAGTGCTGGAGCCGAAGGCGGTGGGCGTGATCGTCAAATGCCGTCACCTGTGCATGGAAAGCCGCGGCATCCGCACGCCCGGCGAAGAAACGGTGACCTCGGCCATGCTGGGCGAATTGCAGCCCAATCTGGCGATGCGCACAGAATTCCTGGCGCTGGCGCGGGACTGAGCGCGATGGCGGCAATCGAGTGGCTGACCGGCGGCCTCGACGCCGCATTTGCGCTGGCCAAGGCGCAGCAACGTCCGTTGTTCCTGTACTGGGGCGCGGTGTGGTGCCCGCCGTGCAATCGGGTCAAATCCGAGATCTTTGCGCGGACTGAATTCGCGGGGCGCGCTGCCGGCGTGCTGTGCTATCACCTCGATGGCGACAGCGCCGGCGCGCAGGCGCTGGCCGCGCAGTATCGGCTGCGCAGCTATCCGACGCTGGTGCTGTACGCGCTGGACGGCAGCGAAATCACGCGCCTGCCGTGCGAACTCGATGGCGAACTGTTCGTGGCCGCCTTCGACGCCGCGCTGGCCGTGCATGCGGCGGGCTCGTCGGCAGCGGCGGCGCTGGACGCCGTCTTGTCGGCCTCGCGTCCGCTGGGCGCCGACGAGTGGTCGCTGCTGAGCCACTATTCGTGGGACACCGACGAAGGCAAGCTGCTGGGCACGCGCGCGCTGGCGCCGACGCTGGCCGCATTGGCTGCGGCCGCGAGCAATCCCGATGCAGCGGTGCGCTTGCAACTGCACGCGCAACTGGCGGCCGGCAAGGTCGACGCGGCCTTTCTGCTGGGGGTGCTGGCCGATGCGCGGCTGGCGCGCTCCAACATGGACATTTTCAACAACAGCGGCCTGAACCTGATCAAGCTGGCCAGCCGGCGCGAAGAACTGGCGGCCGCGTTGGGCAGCGTAGCGGCGCAATGGGCCGATGACTTCTGGCTCAGCGCGCCGGACCGGTTGATGGCGGTGCGGCTGCAAATGCGCCTGACGCGCCTGCTGGCGCCGACGCAGGGCTTGCAGGATCTGATCAGCGAACGTGTCAATGAAGCCCTGGCGGAATCGACCGATCCTTACGAACGTCACACGCTGGTCAACACCGCAGTGAGCGCGCTGAACGATGCCGGCCTGCCGGCGCAGGCCGAGCAGGTGCTGCTGGCGGAATTGCCGCGTTCGCATTCACCGTACTACTTCATGCTGAGTCTGGCGGCCAGCGCCAGGCGCCGCAACGACGTCGCGGGCGTGCTGGACTGGTACGGCAAAGCGTGGCAAGCGTCGGCAGGCGCGGCGACGCGGCTGCAATGGGGCGTGACCTATCTGAACAGCCTGATCGACCTGGCGCCGCAGGACAGCGTCCGCATCGAACAAGCCGCGCAAGGCCTGCTGGCCGACGTGCGCGCGGCCGGTGCCGACGCCCACCAGCAGCGCAACCTCAGCCAGCTACAAAAACTGGCGCCGAAACTTGCCGGCATCCCCGCCGGCCCCCACACCGCCACCCTCGCCGCCGCCCTTTAAAAATCCGGGGTTAGCGGCGCTGGAACTCGGCGCCGTCTTTCCACTTGGGCTGGTCTTTGCCTTGCGCGGCCTGGTAGCCGGCCTGGAACAGCAGCGTGATATCGTCTACCGCGCCGCTCAGGTTCCAGCTCGGCTGCACGGTGTCGTGCACCGTGTGGAACTGGTGCGCGGTGTAGTTCAGCAGCTTGCTGGCGCTGCTGCGCAGGTAGATGGTCGGCACGCCGGCGCGCGCAAATTCCAACTGGTCGCCACGGTAGTAGCTGCCGTAGCTGATGTTGCTGTCGGGCTTGACGACACGGCCCTGCCTGGCCGCGACCGTTGCCACCAGCTCGTCCGCCGTCGATTTGCCCATGCCGCTCAGCTCGACATCGCGGGTGCGGCCCCACATGTTCAGACCGTCGATATTGATGTTGAGCACGGTCTTGCCGAGCGGGACCAGCGGATGGCGCACATAGTATTGCGCCCCCAGCAGGCCGCGCTCTTGCGCCGTGGTCGCCACGAACAGGATGGTGCGCTTGGGCGCCGTCGGCAGCGCTTTGTAGGCGCGGGCAATTTGCAACAGCGCCGCCACGCCGCTGGCGTTGTCCACCGCGCCGTGGAAGATTTGCTGGGTGCGCGGTCCGGGCAGGCTTTCGTCGATGCCGAAGTGGTCCCAGTGCGCGCTGTACACCACCGCTTCGTTCTTCAGCAGCGGATCGGAACCGGTGATGCGCGCCACCACGTTGTGCGAGGTGATCTCGCGAATGGCGTTCAGCGTCGACAGGTTGATCTTGATCCCCAGCGGCACCGGCTTGAAGCCGCGCGTCTGCGCCTGCTCCTTGAGCTGCTGCAAGTCCAGCCCGGCCGCCTTGAACAGGTCGCTGGCGCGCTCCTGGTTCAGCCAGCCCGGAATGGCCGGGTAACCGGCGTCCGGCGTCTTGCTCCTCAGCGCGAAGTTTTCGCGGCCCCAGCTGTTGACGACGAATTCATACGGGTAGCCGGCGGTCTTGTTGTCGTGCACGATCAGCGCGGCCGCTGCGCCCTGTTTGGCGGCCATCTCGAACTTGTAGTTCCAGCGCCCGTACCAGGTCAGCGCATTGCCGCCAAACATGGCTGGGTCGAGCAGCTTGGGATGCCTGGGATCGGGGATGGGCGGGTCGTTGATCAGCATGACCAGCGTCTTGCCTTTCAGGTCCGCGCCCTTGTAGTCGTCCCATTTGAATTCCGGCGCCTGGATGCCGTAGCCGACAAACACCAGCTCGGAATTGGCGACATCCAGCTGCTTGTCGGCGCGCACGGTCCAGGCGATGTAGTCGTCGCCGAAACGCAGCTGGGTCGGCTTGCCGTCCTTGCCGGTGTAGCTCAGCGTCGGATGGCTGGAGATGCCGACCAGCGGCACTTTTTGCAGGAAGCTGCCGTCCGCATTGCCTGGCTCCAGGCCGAGCTTTTTGAACTGCTGCTGCAGATAGTCGATGGTCATGGTCTCGCCCTGGGTGCCGGGCGCGCGGCCTTCGAATTCGTCCGAAGCGAGCGTGGTGATCTGTTCCAGCAGCCCCGCACCGTCGATTTTAGGCAACGCCGTTGCGTGGACCTGGCACGCACACAGGGCCAAAAGCGTTGTCGACAGGAGCGATTTCATATGCATGAACGATTGTTAATATTAAGCCACCATTTTGACACATTTTTGTTGCTTGTGGACACATTTCTAGTGGCAGGGATAGATTGGATAAACGAATCATTCCAAGCAGATAATTGCGCTTTTTTATCGGAATTTTTAATACTAAGATGACTCCATCGACCTTCCCTTCAGGAGCATCACCATGAACACCAAAGCCCTCTTTGCCGCCCTTGCCCTGCTGGCAGCCGGCAGCACCTTCGCCGCCGACACCAACGAAGCCAGCTTCGACCGGACCTTCCTCAATAGCGGCAGCAGCACGCTGACCCGCGCCCAGGTCAAAGCCGAGACGCTGGCCGCACGCAAGGCCGGTCTGCTGGATACCAATGAAGCTTATCAGGACGTCGCCTACATGGCGCCGCGCGCCAAAAGTGCTGCAGTGAAAGCGCAACTGGCCGCGAAACCGGCCGCCACAGGCAATACTGCCCACTAAGTAACAAGCGGGCTCGACACCCAAAGCCGAGCCCGGTTGTATTTGCGGATAAACCACAAGAATTAAATTTGTTGCACGCTGCAAGGCGCTTTGGGCGTATGCTAGTTTCCATAAGACAATAGGAGACGCATCCCATGAACAAGTTGTCCTTTCAGCAGAAACTGTGGATACCGCTGGTGTGCAGTCTGCTATGTATCGCCACGATTTTCCTGTTTGAAACTATTCAGACCCGCAATGTGCGGATAGAGGAACGCAGCAGCGACCTGCGTAATGTCGACGACATGGCCCTCAATATCGTCAAGCAGTTCGGCGACAAGGCCGCTGCCGGCACGCTCAGCAAGGAAGACGCGCAGAAGCAGGCGATGGACACCATCAAGAACCTGCGCTACGCCAAGGATGGCTACTTCACCATCAGCAGCGGCACCATGTCGCTGATGCACCCCATCAAGCCGGAAAACAATAACAAGGACCTGGTCGATCTGAAAGATCCGAAAGGCACCTACGTCTATCGCGCCATCGCGGCGGCGGGCGGGCAGCCGGAAGGCGGCGGCTTCGTCAATTACTACTGGTCGCGCCCCGGCTCGACCGAGCCGGTGCCGAAAATGAGCCGTGTGGTGCATTACGGGCCGTGGAACTGGGACCTGACCACCGGCGTGTACATGGATGACATCGACACCGCCTTCCAGGCCTCGCTGCTGAAGTCGGCCGGCTGGCTGCTGGCGGTGTGCGCCTTGTTGTGGACCGTCGTCAGCCTGGTCAACAAGAGCCTGCGTCACACCATCGGCGGCGCGCCGGAATATGTCGGCGAGGTGACACAGCAGATTGCCGACGGCGATCTGAGTGTGGTGGTCAAGGTGCACGAGGCCGATCGCAGCAGCATCCTGTATTCCGTCAAGGTGATGCAGCAGCGCCTGGCCGAGACCATCGGCGAAATCCGCCGCAGTGCCGACACCATCGCCACCGCCTCCAGCGAAATCGCGTCCGGCAATATGGATCTGTCGGCGCGCACGGAATCGCAGGCCAGTTCGCTGGAAGAAACGGCGGCGTCGATGGAAGAGCTGACCTCGACCGTGACCCAGAACGCCGACAACGCCGTACAGGCCAACAAGCTGGTGCAGTCGGCCTCCGAAGTGGCCGAGCGTGGCGGCAAGGTGGTGTCGCAGGTGGTGCAGACCATGGATACCATCAATGACTCGTCGCGCCGGATTGTCGACATCATCAGCGTGATTGACGGAATCGCTTTCCAGACCAATATCCTGGCCTTGAATGCAGCGGTGGAAGCGGCGCGCGCGGGTGAGCAGGGCCGAGGCTTTGCGGTGGTGGCCTCTGAAGTGCGCAACCTGGCGCAGCGGTCGGCGGCGGCGGCCAAGGAAATCAAGGAACTGATCAACGCCTCGGTGGACCGCATCGGCGCCGGCAGCGCGCTGGTGGCGGAGGCGGGCACCACGATGGATCAGGTGGTGACCAGCGTGTCGCGCGTAACGCAGATCATGTCGGCGATAACCGATGCGTCGAGCGAGCAGAGCACAGGTATTGGCCACGTCAACATGGCGATCACGGAGATGGATTCGGTGACGCAGCAGAATGCCGCGCTGGTGGAGCAGGCGGCGGCAGCGGCCGGCAGCATGCAGGAGCAGGCGGCGATGCTGGCCACGCTGGTGGCGCGCTTCAAGCTGAATGGGGATGCACAGTATGCGGCGCCGGCCGCCAGCAAGCCAGCAGCGCATCCCGCCCAGCGTCCAGCACAACGCCAGATGGCGCTGGCGCGCTAACGCTGGCGGCACTGCCGCAACCCGCACACCACTGCGGCCAGGGTCTCGTATATTGAACGTACCGCGTCGCCATCAGATAATCAGAAAGGTGAAGCGGTCAGGCAGGGTGATGCCGACCAGACTGTGGGCCATTAAGCCCGTGGGTCAGATAGGTACCCCTGCCTGTTTCAT
>NZ_WWCS01000032.1 GCF_009857535.1 Duganella margarita | reverse complement strand
AGCGCCAGCCGGCACGCCGCCAGGTGCGTCCGCCGCGCCGGGCGCCGATGCCAATGGCGACGCCGCGCCGCTGCCGCCCCCCTCCAGCGCCGCCCAGCACCTGTATGCCTCGGCCAAGAACGACATCCTGCAAGTGCGCTCGCTGCTGAAAAGCGGCCGCACCCAATCGTCGGTCGGCTCCGGCTTTTTGATCGGCACCAGCAACCTGGTGGTGACCAACTACCACGTGGTGTCGCAGTTCGCGCTCGATCCCGACACCTACGTCGGCGAATGGGTCGACACCGGCGGCCAGCGCGGCAATGTGGAACTGCTGGCGGTCGATGTGCTGCACGACCTGGCGGTGCTGCGCGTCAGCCGCAACGGCACCGGCTTCTTCAAGATGCCGCCGCAGCTGGCGCGCCTGACGCAGGGCCAGTACTTGTACTCGATGGGCAATCCGCTCGACCTCGGCTTTGCGATTTCCGAAGGCGCCTACAACGGCGTGATCGCCCGCAGCTTCTACGACCAGCTGATGTTCACCGGCCCGATCAACTCCGGCATGAGCGGCGGCCCCAGCGTGACGGCCGACGGCTCGGTGGCCGGCGTCAACGTCTCCAAGCGCCTCGACGGCGAACTGGTCAGCTTCCTGGTGCCGGCCCGCTACGCCCAGGACCTGCTGCAGAAAGTCGAAGCCCAGCAGAAAGCGCCGACCGATTTCACCGCCGTGGTGGCCGGTCAGCTGCTGGCGCACCAGAGCGCGATGGTCAACCAGCTGCTGGCCAGCCCGCTGAGCCTGAAGCCGATGGGCCCGTATCAGGTGCCGGTGCGCGAATCCGAGCAGATGCGCTGCTGGGGCCGGTCCAACGTCAAGGCCGACAAGCCGTTCACGGTGGACGACGCCAGCTGTGCGATGGAATCGGCGATCTTCGTCAGCGGCTCCTTGCAGACCGGCCAGATCGCCATCCGCCACCAGTTCCTGCGCAGCGCCGGCCTCGACAAGCTGCGCTTCGCCCAGCTGGCCAGCGCCTCGTTCCGCAACGAACACTTCGGCAGCAACAAGGATGCGCGCCTGACCGGCCCCAACTGCACCGAAGACTTCGTCAAGAACAAGAACCTGCCGCTGCGCGCCGTGCTGTGCGTGCGTGCCTACCGCAAGTTCGCCGGCCTGTACGACTTCGCCCTGCTGACCGCCAGCACCGACCAAGGCTTGATGAGCCTGCAAAGCCGGCTGGATGCGCGCGGCGTCTCCTATGAAAACGGCCTGCGCCTGTCGCGCGTGTTCCTCGATTCGCTGTCGCTCAAGCCAACCGTTGAAGCAGCGAAGAAAGGCGGCGCCAAATGAAAGCCCCCTACTTCGTTGAAATCCTGGCCCGCAATGGCGACGTGCTGCACCGGCACAAGGTAGCAGAGCTGCCGATCCGCATCGGCCGCGCCTACGACAACGAGATCATCCTGGACGACGCCCACAGCGCCGCCAGCCACGCCATCGTCGAAACCGACCAGCACAACCAGGTGATCCTGCGCGATCTCGGCAGCAAGAACGGCACCATCCACAAAGGCCGCCGCCAGACCAGCATCACGCTGGACGGCGACACCGTGGTGCGGCTCGGCCACACGCGGCTGCGGGTGCGGCCGTCGGACTTTCCGGTGGCAGCCGAAATCGCCGACACCACCATGCACAGCTGGGAAGGCGCGACGCCGGCCACCATCGGCCTGGTGCTGATCGCCCTGTTCAGCTGCCTGGAAACCTGGCTCAGCGATGTTGAACCGTTTGCCCTGATCCGCTACCTGCTGGTGCTGGCCTCGAGCCTGGCCGCAGGCCTGTTGTGGGCTGGCGTGTGGGCACTGGCCAACCGCCTGTTCGGCACCCATGCGCGCCTCGGCCGCCATTTGTTCATTCTCGGCAGCGCGCTGGCGGTGGTGGGCCTGTGGCGCGGCGGCAGCGCGGTGCTGGCCTATGCCTGGTCGGCCGAATCGCTGACACGCTACGGCAACCTGGTGACGCTGGCGATTGCGTGCGCGATGATCTTCTTCCACCTGATTACCATCAAGCCGCACCATCCGCGCCGCTTCCTGATCGCCACCACGGTGATGCTGCTGGCGGGCTCCGGGCTGGTGGTGCTCAGCAATCTGCAAGGCACCGGCCGCGCTGCCGACGAACTGTACATGGCGGTGCTGCTTCCGCCGGAAGTGCGCCACAGCGACAACCGCAGCGTCGACCAGTTCCTGGCCAACGCCGCCAAGTTGCAAGCCGGCGTGGACGCTGCCCGCGCCCATGCAGTCAAGGATGGCGCCGACAACGATGATGGCGATGGTGAAGAGGACAGCGGCGGCGACTGAGCCGCGACTGTCAGGCGCCCGGCCAACCGCGCAGCACTTGGTCTACCACTTCCTGTAGCTGTTTGCGGCTGGCGCCGGCGGCGGCTTGCACTGCCATGCCGTTGGACATGGTCATCACATAGCGCGCCATCTGGCTGGCGCAGAAGTCGGCTGGCAAATCACCCTCGGCCTTGGCGCGCTCGAAACGGTCGCGCAGGCGTGCTTCGGCTGCCGCCCTGCGCTCGATCAGGGAATTGCGGATCGGCAGCGCGTCGTCGCTGCACGCCAGCGCGCCATTGATCACCAGGCAACCGTGCGGATTTTCTTCCTCGGTCTGGGCATCGGCATTGCCGCGCAGGAAATGCTCGACCACGCCGCGCGCAGTTTTTTCTTCCAGCGCGGCGTTGAACAGCGGATCGTGGGTGGCGCCGTAGCGCTCCAGCGCCAGCTTGAACAGGTTCTCCTTGTTGCCGAATACTGCGTACAGGCTGGGCCGGTTCATGCCCATGGCTTCCGTCAGTTCGGGCAAGGAACTGCCTTCGTAGCCTTTTTCCCAAAAAACTTTCATGGCTTTGTCCAGCGCCTGGTCTGCATCGAAGGTGCGCGGACGGCCGATTTTTCGCTCTTTCATACCGATCGGTTAAATATTCATTGACAAAGCGTCTCCTGACGCACATTATGAACCGACCAGTAAAAAACTCAAGCTTTTTCAGGACGATCATGCAAAATCAAACCAACACCCTGGCCACCGAGGCCGAACCTTCACCGTCGCACCACCACTCGCCGTGGCCGGCCGTGATATCGATCGCCATCGGCGCCTTTGCGCTGGTGACCACCGAATTCCTGCCGGTCGGCCTGCTACCGGCGATTGCCGCCGAACTGGGCGTGACCGAAGGCGTGGCCGGCATGATGGTCACCGTGCCCGGCCTGGTGGCGGCGCTGGCGGCGATCCTGGTCACCGTCGGCATCGGCAAGACCGACCGCCGCTTCGTGCTGTGGAGCCTGACCGCCACCATGCTGGTGTCCAACCTGATCGTCGCCCTGTCGCACTCCTTCCCGCTGGTGCTGTTTGGCCGCGCGCTGCTGGGTATCGGCGTCGGCGGCTTCTGGGCGCTGGGACCGGCGCTCAGCACGCGGCTGGTGCCGCCCGGCTCCGAACCACGCGCGCTGTCGATGATTTTTGCCGGCGTCTCGATCGGCACCGTGGCCGGCGTGCCGGCCGGTGCGCTGCTCGGCGAACTGTTCGGCTGGCGCCTCGCCTTCCACGCCGGCGGCGTGGTCGCGCTGCTGGTACTGCTGACGCAAATGCGCCTGCTGCCGTCGCTGCCGGCCAAGTCCTCGGTCACCTTCCGCCAGTTGCCGGAAATGCTGCGCGTGCCGAAGGCGCCCCTCGGCATCTTCATCACCATGCTGGTGTTCATCGGCCAGTTTGCCGCCTACACCTACATCACGCCTTTCCTCAGCCAGGTAGCGCATCTGGAAGCCCGCACCATCAGCATCCTGCTGCTGGTGTACGGTGCGGCCGGGCTGGCGGGTAACGTCATCGGCGGCAAGATCCTGGCGCGCAGCGTGCGCACCGGCCTGATCACCACCGGCGTGGTCATGGGCCTGTCGACGGCACTGCTACCGCTGCTGGGCACCGGCCTGATCGGCGCAACACTGCTGGTGATCGTGTGGGGCATCGCGTTTGGCATGATGCCGATGTCGGTGCAGACCTGGATCTTCCAGGCGGCGCCGCATGCAATGGAAAGCGGCGGCGCGGTCTTCGTCACCACTGCGCAGATCGCGCTGGCAAGCGGTGCGCTGGTCGGCGGCGTGGCGGTCGACCACCTGGGCGTATCGAGCGCCATGGTGGTGGGCGGCGTGCTGGCGCTGGCCATGGCGGCGGTCACCATGCGCTGGGCACAGGACGGCGAACAGCCGGCCACCAAACTGCACGCGGTGCATTAAGTCTGAGCTTAAAGTCTGACCCGGCGATAAGCGCCGAGGAAGACTTCCGCTTCCTGATCCGACATCACGTTGATGTCGTCGCCATGCCAGACGTACAGGTACTGCGGGCCGCCCAGGCGGTCCGTCAGCTTGGCGTCCACCAGAAAGCTGGTGCCGAGCGGGTAAATGCTGGTGTCGCACATGCGGCGCGAACACTGCACGTTGAGATCGGTCGCATAGGCCTGGCCCGGCATCGGATGGATCTCCACCTGGCCATTCCATTCCTCCGAATGCACCGCCACCTTGCGGTACGCCGTCATATCCCGCGCCATGTGCTACTCCCAAAAGCCGTCATGGTAGCAGAGACTGGACGAAGGCCAGGAAGGCTTGCGTCTTGGCCGGCGGATGCTGGCGCGACGGGTACAGCGCATACAGCGGAAAGCGCTCGTCCGGCCATGCCGTCAGCACTGGCGTCAACGCGCCGGAACGCAGCAGCGGCTGCACCGCCAGATCGATCACCTGCGCCAGTCCGTAACCCGACAGCAGCACGCTCTCCATCGTACCCGGATCGTTGAGCGTAACCTGACCGCGCGGATGCACAATGGTCACCTTGCCGCCGCGATGAAACTCCCAATCGAATGGCCGCCCTGTGACGGGGTTGCGGAAGTGGATGCAGACGTGGTCCGGACTTTCCAGGTCGGCCGGCTTGTTCGGCGTGCCGTGCTTGCGCAGATAGGCTGGCGTGGCGACGGTGAGCACGCGCGTGTCCATCAGCTTGCGGGCGATCAGCGATGAGGTCTGCGGATGGCCGAGGCGAACGGCGAGGTCGAAACCATCGCCGACCATATCGCCCAACTGATCGCGCACGGTCAGGTCCAGCTCCAGTTGCGGATACTGCTTGAGAAAGGCGCCCAGCCTGGGACCCAGCAGCAGGCGCGCAAGCAGCGGGTCGACATTCACCCGCAGCCGGCCGCGCACCACGACAGCGCCCTCGCCCGCCGAGGCCACCGCATCTTCCAGCCCCGCCAGCAGTGGGTTGATTTGCGCATAAAAGCGGCGCCCCTCGTCGGTGAGCGAGACCTTGCGCGTGGTGCGGTCGAACAGGCGGATATTGAGCCGCGCCTCCAACCGGGCGACGGCGCGGCTGACGCCCGACTGCGACATCGTCAGCGCCTCGCCTGCGCGCAAAAAACTGCCGCTGTCCACAATCGCGGCCAGCACGCGCATGCCGTTCACGGTTTTTTCGTCAAATGCCATATATGCCGGTTAGTCATCAATGATATGCATCCCATGCTATCGGAGTATTGGACATTTTGCAGCAAAATTCCCCCATCAACTTCACAAGGGGAATCAGATGTATGCAATTACCGGTATTACGGGACAAGTAGGCTCGGAGCTGGGCAAGCAATTGTTGGCCGCCGGCCTGCCCGTGCGCGCCGTGGTTCGCGACGCAGCCAAAGGCGAGACCTGGGCCGCCCACGGCGCCGAAGTAGCGCTGGCCGACATCAACGACGCCGACGCACTGGCCCACGCCTTTACCGGCGCCGAAGCAGTGTTTGTGCTGCTGCCGCCGACCTTCGATCCAACCGAAGGCTTTCCGGAGGCACGCCGCAGCATCGCCGCCCTGCGCCAGGCACTGGCGACGGCGCGTCCGTCACGCGTTGTCGTGCTGTCGACCATCGGCGCGCAAGCCACGCAGCCTAACCTGCTCAATCAGCTGGGCATCATGGAGCAGGAATTGGGTTCGCTGGATCTGCCGGTGACCTTCCTGCGCGCCGCATGGTTTATCGAGAACAGCCTGTGGGACGTGGCATCGGCGCGCACTGGCAGCATTCCCAGCTTCCTGCAGCCGCTGGAGCGTCCGGTACCGATGGTGGCTTGTGCGGACATCTCCACGCTGGCGGCGGAGCTTCTGCAGCAAACGTGGCAAGGCAAGCGCGTGGTCGAACTGGAAGGACCGCGGCGCATCAGCCCTGCGGACATCGCCGCCAGCTTCAGCCGCCTGCTGGACCGCGAAGTAAGCGCGCGCGCCGTGCCACGCGACACCTGGGCCGAACTGTTTGCCGCGCAAGGCATGACCAATCCAACGCCGCGCATGCAAATGCTGGATGGCTTTAACGAGGGCTGGATCGAGTTCGAAAAGGGGGAAAGCGGCTCGCGCAAAGGCGCCGTTACGCTGGACCACGCCATCGCAGGACTGCTGGCGCGGGTGCAGGCATGAGCGGCCGCCTGTCAGGTCAGCGAGTGATTGTGCTGGGCGCTTCGTCCGGTCTCGGTCTCGCCGTGGCGCGTGAAGCGGTGCGTGAGGATGCGGAGGTCATGATCGTCTCTAGCCAGATAGCCCGCATCGAGAAAGCGCTGGCGATGCTCGGTCCCAAGGCGCAAGGCTGCGCGCTGGATCTGCGTGACGAAAGTGCCATAGAGCGCTTCTTCAACATCTGCGGCGCATTCGATCATATGGTCTACACCGCCGGCGACGCGCTACAGCTTGCGCCATTGGCTGGTACCAACTTGCAGACGGCGCGTTCCGCGTTCGAGATCCGTTACTGGGGCGCGATGGCGGCGGCGAAATACGGTGCTCGCAACCTGCGGCCGGGCGGCTCGCTGACCCTCACCACCGGAATCGCGGCACAAAAGCCGCATGCCAACTGGACGCTGGTCGCCAGCGTGTGCGGCGCGGTTGAAGCCCTGACGCGTGCGCTGGCTGTGGAACTGGCGCCCATCCGCGTCAATGCGGTATCGCCAGGCGTGGTAGCGACCAATCTGTGGTCGGGCATGACGGAGGATGCCTGCCAGCGCATGTACGCCGACCTGGCCGCAAAGCTGCCGGTGGGCCGCGTCGGCTCGGCGGAAGACGTCGCGGCGGCCTACCTGTTCCTGATGACTAGCGGCTTCGCCACCGGCCAGGTCCACACCGTCGACGGCGGCGGCGTACTGATGTAATTGAACGCCCGCGCGGATGGCTTTACACCGCGCAGGCGTCCAGATACTCTTGGCATCCCATCGATTTAATTTGGCGTGCAATGAAAAAGCTGCTGCTTCCTCTTCTCACCCTGGCCTGCGTGGTTCCGGTCTATGCCAGCGTCGGCCCGCAACCGGCGCCTGCGGCTCCCGCCATTGCCGCGCCGCGCGATATCCCATTCAAGGGCGACATCACGCTCAAGGTCGATGCGTCCGACAGCGTGCATAAAATCTTCCGTGTGCGCGAGACCATTCCGGTCCAGAAGGCCGGCGCCATGGTGCTGCTGTATCCGCAGTGGGAGACCGGCAGCCATTCGGTCACGCAGGAAGCGGCGCCGCTGGCGGGCCTGATCATCAAGGCCGGCGCGCGCAAGCTGGAATGGCGACGCGATGTCGTCAACCCGTTTGCGTTTCATATCGACGTTCCCGCCGGGACGCGTGAGCTGCAACTGGAGTTCCAGTACCTGCCCGCAGCGAACGGCCCCAAACTCATTTCGCGCGACATGCTGACGCTGCCCTGGTCCAAGGTGGCGCTCTACCCCGCCGGCTGGCTCATCCGCAATATCGGCGTGCAAGCGGAATTGACAATGCCCGAGGGCTTCCAGTTCTCCACCTCGCTGGAGACGGCGCAGGCCAACGCCAATCGCGTCTCGTTCAAGCCGGCCAGCTTCGAGGATCTGGCCGACGCGCCGGTGTACGCGGGCCGCTACTACAAACGGGTGGAGCTGACCAATGCGCCGGCCATCCCGGTGCGACTGAATATGTTCGGCGATAACGAAGCCGCGCTGGACCTGCCACCCGCGCTGGTGGACAAATTCCGCGCGATGGCGACGGCCGTGCCGCAGCTATTCCGTTCGCAGCACTATCGCCACTTCGATCTGCTGATGTCCCTGTCCGACGTGATGCCGTCCGGCGGCGGCTACGAACATCAGGAATCGACCGAGATCAACGTCTCGGCCAACTATGCGCGCGATGTGGGCGAACAGGTCTTGATGTCCAATCTGGTAGCGCACGAATTCATCCATGCGTGGAACGGCCGCACGCGGCAGCCGGCTGATTTGTGGACCCCCAACCTGAATCTGCCGATGCGCGGCAGTATGTTGTGGGTGTACGAGGGCCAGACCGAATTCTGGGCCCACGTGATGTCGCGGCGCCTCGGCCTGCGCACTGCGGAGCAAAGCCTGGATGCGCTGGCGGTCGATGCATCGCTGATGGCGAATCGTCCCGGGCGCGCCTGGAAGTCGCTGCAGGACAGCACCGTCGATGCGCTCTACATGCCGGCCAGGCCAGTCCACTGGCGCGACTGGCAGCGGCGCGAGGACTACTACCCGGAAGGCGTGATGCTATGGCTGGACGTGGACATGCTGCTGCGTGAACTGAGCGGCGGCCGGAAAAGCATGCTCGATTTTGCCGCCACCTTCTTCGGCCCTGGGCACAATTCCCGCACCATCTCCACCTACAACTTCGATGATATTTGCAAAGCGCTGAACCGGATCGCGCCGTACGACTGGGCGGCCTATTTCAATACGCGGCTGAACGCGCATGACGACACGCATCTGCTGGATGGCCTGAAGCGCGGCGGCTATCAGCTGGTGTACACCGACCAGCCGACCGACTTCTTCGTGCTGCACGAGGCGGACCTGGGCGGCACCGACCTCTCCAATTCACTGGGACTGGTGATCGGCAAAAAAGGCGCGGTGAAAAGCGTGGCGTGGGAAGGCCCGGCGTTCAAGGCCGGCATCAGCCTTGGCGCCCGTCTGACGGCCGTCGCCGGCAAGCCATACACGGATGACATTCTCAAACAAGCCATCCGCGACGCCGCGATCAGCAAACAGCCAATCGAACTGTCCTTCGACGCCGACGGCGCATCGCACACCGTCAGCATCGCCTACTTCGACTCCCTGCGCTATCCGCGCCTTCAACGGATTTCCGGCACAGCGGACCGCCTGCAAAGTCTCCTGGCGCCGTCCTCAGAAACCAATAAGGATATGCGCAAATAGACTTGGTAAAAGAGTTCTCCAAAGGATCTGAAATGAAGTTACTGCGCTTGATGGTTTTGCTGGCAGGGTTGTCCTGACTTTTTCGCGCACACTGTTCGACGCCGGCGGTCAGTATCAGGCGTTTGCGGACAATGTGCGCAAGCTGAATATCGACCTGAAAACGCTGGACTTTGTCGTCATCTCGCATCGGCATGGTGACCATACCGGCGGCCTGGCATATGTGCTGGAACGGAATCCGCATGATCGTCGGCGGCCTGCATCTGGTCGACAAGAGCGACCAGCAGGTCAGCGAGGTGGTCAACAATTTCAAATCGCGCGGGCATATCGAACGCGTCGCCGCCGGCCACTGCACGGGCGAATTCGCACAGGTCGAACTGGAGCGCGTTTTCGGCGACCATCACGACCACTCCGGCATTGACGAAGTCATTCCTCTGCCCCGTTAACTCAAAATAATTGCACACGGCATCACAATGAGATAGTATCTTTTTACCAACTCATTGGAGGCTCCTATGAAAGTAATCGCTTCAGGCCTGGCCGCTGCGGCACTCTGCTTTTCCGTCGCGTCCGCATCTGCCCAGCAACAAGAGCAAGCGCTCAGCGCTGCCGCAGCGGCTGATCCCGTTGAAAGCGTAACCGTCAAGGCGCGGCGCTATCACATGGAACCGCAGGACTTCAAGGCGTTCGAATACGAGTACGTGCTGAATAACGGCGACATTGTGCGCTTCAGCAGACGGGTCGGGCGTTTCTATGTAGGACTCAGGGGCAAGCCCACTGTAGAAATCTTCCCCACGTCCGCCGATCAGTTCGTCTCCAAGGACGGCGCCCGGCTGATCTTCACCGAAGGCGGCGACGCGCTGGACATCGATCATTACGAGACGCTGCAAGCCGCATTTGGCGTGCCGGTCACCACCGCAACGGCGGCGCCAAAATAAGTTGGCTAACGGCCCACCTCTGGTGGGCAATCAGCCGGGATAAAACGCCGGCGGCCTTCTGCCCCTTTGTGGTCTTGGGCCATCCGCACGCTGCGACGATCGCTTTCAGGTCTTGCAGATTCTCGCTATCGATGACCATCTGGCGCTTTTGCACACGCTCCTGTTCAGCGGCAGTGGCCTGTTGATGCCGCGCTTGCCGATCATGCGAAGAGCTGGCATGACTTCATCTCCAGGATATCAAATCACGCACCTTTGATCCAAACTAAAGATCAGTCGAACGGCAGGCGGACGATAGTGAAGATATCCTGAGTCCGCTGGCTTTTCAGTCCGCTTGAAGGATATCGTCAAGCCGCTGCACTGAGATGACTATCTATACGTAGGACGAAGCGAAGCGCAAAAGCAATCTGCGCAAGCACGGCCTGGACTTTATTGACGCGCACACGATCATTGAACGCAGTTCGTACGTCGTCGAAGACACGCGATATCGTTAGCGCGTCACTTTTACGGAGAGAAATTATGGAGTACGCATCATCTCATTCAGGAAAGCCAGTAGACCAGAGGCCCTCAAGCTTCTTGGAGGATCCCGATAGCTGGTTCAACGTCATGCCCAATCACGACGATGAAATCATCTTCGATGAAGACTGTCCGGAATATGATCCACAATACTTTAGTGAGCCGGTACATTACTTTAACGGCCGCGTGATTCCGCCCCGTCAATCGCCGCTGGACCCGTTTGATCCGGAGGTGCTGGCATTTATGAAATCGATTACGCCATTGGTGCAGATGGAGCCGGACATCCTCGGCGGCATGCCGGTGTTTAAAGACACGCTGGTGCCGGTCAAGCGGATGTTCGACTATTTGTTGGCGGGACGGCCGATGGCGGACTTCCTCCATGACTACCCCGCCGTGTCGCGCGACGTCGCGGTCGCCGTGCTGGAAAACGATGCGACGATTTTTTACGAGGCGATCAGCAAGGCGATGGATTCGGCGGCGATGCCTTCTTCGCGTCCCAAATAACCCAGCTTCTCATTGGTCTTGGCCTTGACGTTGACCTGGCTGATGTCCACGCCCAAATCCTCGGCGATGTTGGCGCGCATCCCCGGAATGTGCGGCGCCATCTTCGGCCGCTGGGCGATGATGGTGCAGTCGATGTTGCCGATGCTATAGCCAGTAGCCACCACGCGCCTGGCAGCTTCCTTCAACAGCTTGCGCGAATCGGCGCCTCTGAATTCCGGATCGGTGTCCGGGAAGTGTTTGCCGATGTCGCCCAGAGCGGCGGCGCCCAGGATCGAGTCAGTGATCGCGTGCAGCAACACGTCGGCGTCAGAGTGGCCCAGCAGGCCGACGTGATGCGGGATGTCGACGCCGCCGATGATCAGCTTGCGGCCTTCCACCAGCGCGTGGCAGTCGTAGCCTTGGCCGATGCGGAATGGGAGTTTGCTCATGTCTAGTCTTCCTTGTTAGCCAGGTACATCTCGGCGATGCGGATGTCCGCTGGCAGCGTTACTTTTAAATTGCGTGGATGGCCTTCGACCAGGCGCGGCGCGTAGCCCAGCATCTCGACGGCGCTGGCGTCGTCGGTGATGGCATTGGCGTCCGGCGCGCTGCCCAGTGCCCGCAGCAGCAAGGCGTAGCTGAACATCTGCGGCGTTTGCGCCGACCACAGGCCGTTGCGCGGTACGGTCGCCGCGCTGACGCCGATGCCTTCCGCGCCCGGCGCGCTGCGCTTGATGGTGTCCACCACCGGCAATGCCAACAGGCCACCGGCCGGATCGTCGCCGACACCGTCAATCAGCTTGGCGATCAAGGCCGGCGTCAGGCCGGGGCGTGCGGCGTCGTGCACCATGACGAGGTCACGCTCGTCTAACACGCCGGCCAGCGCGCGCAAGCCGTTCAGCACCGAGTCCATGCGCGTGGCGCCGCCGACGCGCAGCACGGTCACGCCATCCAGATCCGGCGGCAGCACCGAGTCGATCACGCCATCGTCCGGGCTGACGACGACGTAGGTGTGCGTCACCAGCGTGGAAGCGCGGAACGCGTCCACCGCATGCCGCAGCATCGGCTTGCCGCCAACGGTCAGGTATTGTTTGGGGCCGTTCGCCGCCATGCGCGCGCCAACGCCGGCGGCGGGCAGCAGCGCAAAGTAGCGCGGTGATTGGTGATTTGTTGCTGTCATCAGTTTCTCTATTTACGTCGGCGATTCATGATCGCCGCGATCTCGCCGTTGCAGGTCTGGGCCAGGCGCGCGTATTCCTGCGGCGTGTCGATCCTGGCCTGCTCGATCTTGCCCTTGTCGAATTCCGCCTGGATGAACGGGAACCAGGTGCCGTTGATTTCGTGCTCCAGCGCCGACATGGCGGTGCCGGACGGCGCGTACATCGGCTGCCCGGCGAAGCGCTTGTTCAGCGCCGCCGTCACCACTTTTTCCACCCGCGCCAGATTATCCATATAGGCCTTCAGGTGGCGCTGCTCGTGGGTCAGGATTTCCTTGTACGCGCAGGTGCCCGGCATGAATTCGTTGCCGACGTAGATCAGCACCGGCGAATAATTCAGCTGGATCGTCACGCGCGGCGCCACGCATTCATAGCCGCTGGCCGGGTCCTGCAGCACCGGCCCGCCCAGCGTGGCGCGGTAGATGCCTTTGGTGACGGTCAGTCCCAGCGTCTGCATGCGGTTGTCCATGCTGCCGGTGCGCGCGGTCAGTGCGCGGTATGGCAGCTGGTTGTTGATGGTGAAGCCGTTCTGCTTCGACGACAGCACCGACACCGTCTTGCTGATCGTATCTTCGCAGCGGACCTGGAATGGCGTGCGTTGCTGCGCCGCCTGCACGCTAGCAGCGGCAAGCAGCAGCAAACACGCCATCCACGGTTTCATAGCTTCCAGTCGCCCGCGCGCAGCTTGTCCAGCCAGAAGATGCCGATCACGGTCTTGACGTCGGTGATCTTGCCTTCGCGGACCCATTGCAGCAGTTCGTCGATGGTGGCGGTGAAGGTTTCGAGGAATTCGCCTTCATCCAGTTTGGCCGGACCGGCTTTCAGGCCGCGCGCCAGGTACAGGTCCAGGTGCTCGTCCGAATAGGCGATGGCGTTGTGGATTTTGCTGACGAACTGCCATTCGCCGCCGGTGTAGCCGGTTTCTTCTTCCAGCTCGCGCTTGGCGGCGACCAGCGGATCTTCGCCCTGGTCGATTTTCCCGGCCGGGAATTCGATGAAGACGTCATGCAATGGGTAGCGATATTGGCGCTCCATCAGCACCGTGCCGTCGTCCAGCAGCGGCAGAATCACCACTGCACCGGGATGCAGGATGTATTCGCGCTTGGTGCGATTGCCGTTGGGGAGTTCTATGATGTCGCGCTGCACCTTCAGGAAATGGCCGTTGTAGACCAGTTCACCGTCGATGCGCGTTTCTTTGAGGTTGTCCATCCCTGCTCCACGATCGTATGAGAACGATAGTGTATCAGCCGTGAGGCTTGCGCAGGTAACGGACGATGAATCCTGGAAAACCCAGGACCACAAACAGGCAGGCGGAGATCGCGTAGAACTCCCACGTCTGCGGGAAGCGGACGCCGATATTGGCTTCGAGGGCGAAGCCAATAAAACCGACCACCATGTACAGCGCCGTCATTTCCAGCAGCCGGATAAACAGCGGCTTGCGCTGCCATTTGGCGCCGATCACGGCGAACAGGCGGTCGTTGAAGAACGGCAGGTTGGCGGCCGCGAGTGCAACCGCGATCACCAACCAGCCGGCGGTGGACGTATCCATCAGGTCGCGAGGGTCGCTTTGATAGCGGCCATGCAAGCCTTCAGCATGCCTTCCGGCATGATACCCAGCGCCACAACGGCCAGGCCGTTGATGCTCAGTACCAGCTTCATGTCGAACGGGGCGACGATCGGCGCGGTATCGACCGGCTCGTCAAACCACATGGTCTTGATGACGCGCAGGTAGTAGAACGCACCGATCAGCGAGAACATCACGGCGAAGATGGTCAGCCACAGTTGGCCGGTGGCCAGCACCGAGTTCAGTACAGCGAACTTGGCGGCGAAGCCCATCATCGGTGGCACGCCGGCCAGCGAGAACAGCAGGATGGTCATCACCAGCGCGAACCAGCCGTTACGCTTGCTCAGGCCCTTGAAGTCGGCCAGGTTGTCGGCGTCGAAGCCGGCGCGCGACGCCAGCATCAGCGTGCCGAAGGTACCGACCGTGGTCAGCACGTAGGTGATCACGTAGTACATCGAGGCGCTGTAGGCAGCGTCGCGGCCGGTCACGTCGGTGGTGCCTGCCACGCCCGACAGCAGGCCCAGCAGCACGAAGCCGATTTGTGCGATGGTCGAGTACGCCAGCATACGCTTGATGTTGGTCTGCGCGATCGCGGTCAGGTTACCGATGGCCAGCGACATGACGGCCAGCACCAGCAGCATTTGCTGCCAGTCGAACGCCATTGGCATCAGGCCTTCCACCAGCAGGCGGATGCAGATTGCGAAGGTAGCGATTTTCGGTGCGCCGCCCAGCAGCAGGGTCACGGCGGTTGGCGAACCGTCGTAGACGTCCGGCACCCACATGTGGAATGGCACGGCGCCCAGTTTGAACGCCAGGCCGGCTACCAGGAACACCAGACCGAAGATCAGGATGGTCTTGTTGATGGTGCCGCTGGCTGCCGCCGCCGAGATCTGGCCAATGTCCAGCGTGCCGGTGGCGCCGTACAGCATCGACATACCGTACAGCAGGAAGCCCGACGCCAAGGCGCCCAGTACGAAGTATTTCATCGCCGCTTCGGTAGCGCGCACGTTGTCGCGACGGATCGCCACCAGTGCGTACAGCGACAGCGACATCAGTTCCACGCCCAGGTAGATCGACAGCAGGTTGGAACCCGAGATCATCACCATCTGGCCCATCATGGCGAACAGCGCCAGCACGTAGAACTCGCCGCCCAGGTTACCGCTCAGCATGTCGCGGTCCGCCGCGTACTGGCGCGAATACACCAGCGTCATGCCCACGGTCAGGTAGGTGAACAGTTTCAGCAGGTTGGCCATCGGATCGGAGACGAACATACCGTGGAAGGTGTAGGTCGTCGTGCCGGCGGCATAGTCGTGGTAGCTGATGCCGGCCAGGACCACCAGCAGCAGCAGCGACAGCGCGTAGGTGAACGAACGCTGCGCCTTGGTCAGGAACATGTCGATCAGCAGGATGGCCGAGGCGCCGATCAATAACGCGATCTCGGCGTAGGCCGGGACCAGGTTCACGGCCTCTTGTGAAATAGGTGTAGTCATTTATGCGTTTCCGTTTTCTTCTTAATGCGCCGGGAACGGCAGCTTGCTCTGTGCAACGTGTGCCAGCAGGTCCGCAACCGAGGTTTGCATGGTGTCGGTGAATGGGGCTGGGTACAAGCCCATGGCCAGCACGCAGACTGCCAGAATGCCCAGCATCAGGAATTCACGGCCATTCAGATCAACCAGCTCGGCGACGTGGTGGTTGGCCACTTTGCCGAAGATGACGCGCTTGGCCATCCACAGCGAGTACGCTGCGCCAAAGATCAGCGCGGTGGCTGCCAGCAGGCCGATCCAGAAGTTGTACTGGGTGGCGCCCAGGATCACCATGAACTCGCCGACGAAACCGGAGGTCGCTGGCAGGCCGCAGTTGGCCATCGAGAACAGGATGAAGAAGGCGGCGAAACGCGGCATCTTGTTAACCACACCACCGTAGTCGGCGATCTGGCGCGAGTGGGCCTGGTCGTACAGTACGCCGATGCACAGGAACATCGCGGCCGACACGAAGCCGTGCGAGATCATTTGCATGATGGCGCCCTGGGTGGCCATGCTGTTGAAGACGAAGAAGCCCAGGGTGACGAAGCCCATGTGCGCGATCGACGAATAGGCGACCAGCTTTTTCATGTCTTTCTGTACCAGTGCCACCAGGCCGACGTAGATGACGGCGATCAGCGACAGGGTGATGACGAAGCCCGACAGGTAGTGCGAGGCGTCCGGGGTGATCGGCAGCGAGAAGCGGATGAAGCCGTACGCGCCCAGTTTCAGCATGATCGCGGCCAGCACGGCGGAACCGCCGGTTGGCGCTTCCACGTGGACGTCCGGCAGCCAGGTGTGGACCGGGAACATCGGCACCTTGACGGCGAACGCCATGAAGAAGGCGAAGAAGATCGCGACCTGCTCGGTCATCGTCAGCGGCGTTTTGTGCCAGTGCAGGATGTCCCAGCTACCGGTGACTTTGTACAGGTAGATGATGGCAACCAGCGTCAGCAGCGAGCCGAAGAAGGTGTACAGGAAGAACTTGAACGACGCGTAGACGCGATTGTCGCCGCCCCAGATACCGATGATGATGTACATCGGGATCAGGGTCGCTTCAAAGAAGAAGTAGAACAGCAGGCCGTCCATGGCGCAGAACACGCCGATCATCAGGCCGGACAGGATCAGGAACGCGCCCATGTACTGGGCCACGCGTTTCTGGATCACTTGCCAGGCCGAGATCACCACGATGATGGTGATGAAGGCGGTCAGCGGCACGAACCACAGCGACAGGCCGTCGATGCCCAGCGAGTAGAAGATGTTGAAGCGTTCGATCCACGCCGAGTGCTCGACGAACTGCATGCCGTGCGCGGCGTTGTCAAAGTGCGTGACCAGCGGAATCGTCGCGCCGAAGCTGACGATGGACGCGATCAGCGTCAGCACGCGGGTAAAGCCGGCGTTGCTGTCGCGCCCTACTGCCAGGACGATCAGGCCGAAGATAATCGGGAGCCAGATCGCCAGGCTCAGGTACGGAGGTAGAGTAGATATGGTTTGCTGCATCATGGTTATCGTTATCTCTTTGCGTATCAGCTAATTAAGCGTGCCAAAACGGCAGGAAGTAGACCAGGAACCCCAGAATGCCGAGGATCATGACGAACGCATAGTGGTAGATGTAACCAGTCTGCGCCAGGCGGGTCAGCGACGAGAACCAGCCCACTACTTTGGCGCTGCCGTTGACCAGCAGGCCGTCGATCAGGGTCTTGTCGCCGATTTTCCACAGGCCTTCGCCCAGCAGACGGGCGCCGCCTGCAAACACCACCTGGTTGAACTTGTCCATGTAGTACTTGTTGTCCAGCAGCGTGTGCACTGCCTTGAACTTGGCGAAGAACCATGCCGGTACGCGTGGATTGATCATGTAGCAGTAGTACGACGACGCCACGCCCAGGATCGCCAGCCACAGCGGCAGCGAAGTCAGCGAGTGGATCGCCATGGCCACCGGGCCGTGGTATTCCTCTTTCAGCAATTCCATCGCGTGGTGGTTTTCGCCGATGTAGATCACATTCTTGAAGAAGTCGCCAAACAGCATCGGGCCGATAGCGATTGCGCCGATGATGACCGATGGGATGGCCAGCATGACCAGCGGGAACCAGACCACGAATGGCGATTCATGCGGTTTCTGGCCTGGAGCCAGACCGTGGTGCGCGTGGTCGTCTTCCTCTTCTTCGTGGTGCGCGTCGGAGTCGTGACCATGATCGTCGTGCGCGCCGTGGGCGGCTTTCGGTGCGTGATGGTCGTCATGACCGTGCGCATGCGCCTGGCCGAAACGCTCTTTACCGTGGAACACCAGGAAGTACATACGGAACGAGTAGAACGCGGTCACGAACACGCCTGCCAGCACGGCGAACTGCGCGAAGCCGGCGCCCCAGATATGGGTCTCGCCCACTGCTTCGATGATCGAGTCTTTCGAGTAGAAGCCCGAGAAGAACGGCGTACCGATCAGAGCCAGCGAACCCAGCAGCGAAGTGATCCAGGTGATCGGCATGTATTTGCGCAGGCCGCCCATGTTGCGGATGTCCTGATCGTGGTGCATGCCGATGATGACCGAACCGGCGCCCAGGAACAGCAGCGCCTTGAAGAACGCGTGGGTCATCAGGTGGAACACGGCCACCGAGTACGCCGACGAACCCAGCGCCACAGTCATGTAGCCCAGCTGCGACAGCGTCGAGTAAGCCACCACGCGCTTGATGTCGTTCTGGATGATGCCCAGGAAGCCCATGAACAGCGCGGTAATCGAACCGATCACCAGGATGAAGCTCAGCGCGGTGTCCGACAGTTCAAACAGCGGCGACATGCGCGACACCATGAAGATGCCGGCGGTAACCATGGTTGCCGCGTGGATCAGTGCGGAAATCGGGGTCGGGCCTTCCATCGAGTCCGGCAGCCAGACGTGCAGCGGGAACTGCGCCGATTTACCCATCGCGCCGATGAACAGGCAGATGCAGGCCACGGTCAGCAGCATCCAGTCGGTGCCTGGCAAGGTCAGCAGAGCCAGCGCTTCGCGCTTGGCGAACACGTCCTGGTAGTTCATCGAACCGGCGTAGGCCAGCAGCAGGCCGATCCCCAGGATGAAGCCGAAGTCGCCCACGCGGTTGACCAGGAAAGCCTTCATGTTGGCGAAGATCGCGGTCGGACGGGTGTACCAGAAGCCGATCAGCAGGTACGACACCAGGCCCACGGCTTCCCAGCCGAAGAACAGCTGCAGGAAGTTGTTCGACATCACCAGCATCAGCATGGAGAAGGTGAACAGCGAGATGTACGAGAAGAAGCGGTTATAGCCTTCGTCTTCCGCCATGTAGCCGATGGTGTAGATGTGCACCATCAGCGACACGAAGGTCACCACGCACATCATCATCGCCGACAGCGAGTCGATCTGGAAGCCGACTTCCATTTTCATGCCGGCCACGGTCATCCAGTTGTAGATGGTGCCGTTGAAGGTTGCGCCGTTGAGCACGTCGTTCAGCGTCATCGCCGAAATGATGAATGCCACCAGCACGCCCAGGATGGTCGCCGCGGTCGCGGTCTTGCGACCGACCACGTTGCCGAAGAATTTCGTTCCCAACAAGCCCGCCACCGCCGCGCCCGCGAGGGGCGCCAGTGGTACGACCAGCAGGAGATTAGGGTTAAGAGTAACCGCCATGATGAACCTTAATCGTTATTTTTCGTGAGGTTAAAATTAGCCCTTGAGGCTGTCCAGGTCTTCGACGTTGATGGTGTCCAGATTACGGAACAGCACCACCAGGATCGCGAGGCCAATTGCCGATTCGGCGGCCGCAACGGTCAAAATGAAGAAGACAAAGATCTGACCTGCCGCATCACCGAGGTAATGCGAGAACGCGATGAAATTCATATTCACCGCCAACAGCATCAGTTCGATGGCCATCAGGATGATGATGATGTTCTTGCGGTTCAGGAAAATACCCACGATCGAGATCGCGAACAGGATCGCGCCCAGAACGAGGTAGTGAGCCAGGGATAAAGTCATGGTGCCTCCTTAACTTCGGAATTCGACTCAACTGGGGCCTGGCCGCGCGTGGTCACCGGCGCGATCTTGACGATCTTCAGGCGGTCATTGCGCTTGACGCGGACGGCGTCGGCTGGGTCGAAGTGTTTGGTGTCTTTGCGCTTACGCAGCGTCAGTGCCACGGCGGCGATGATCGCCACCAGCAGGACCACGGCGGCGATTTCAAAGCCATAGATGTATTTGGTGTAGATCTGGATGCCCAGCTCCTTGGTGCCGCCCAGGCTGGCGACTGGCGCCGGACGCGGGTCGAACGACAGGAACGAGCGCCACAGCACGGCAGCCATTTCCAGCACGATGATCACGCCGACGAAGGAAGCGACCGGCAGGTAGCCCCAGAAGTTCTCGCGCAGCTTTTCGGTGTCGATGTCGAGCATCATCACCACGAACAGGAACAGCACCATGACGGCGCCGACGTAGACCAGCACCAGCACAATCGCCAGGAACTCGGCTTCCAGCAGCATCCAGATGCCGGCGGCGTTGAAGAACGCCAGCACCAGGAACAGTGCCGCGTGCACCGGATTGCGGGCCGTGATAACGCGCGTCGCAGCCAATATCATGATGGCGGCGAAGACGTAGAACAAAGCAGTTTTAAATTCCATAACTAACCCAAGAGACGTACAGTTTATTGATCCACTTTCCGGTTGGCTGCCCATGGCCCCGCCTTGGCGGGGGCAGGACAGCACCGGTTAGCGATAAGGAGCGTCCGCTGCGCGGGCTGCGGCAATATCGTCTTCGTAACGATCGCCTACGGCCAGCAGCATCTCTTTCGTGTAGTACAGATCGCCGCGTTTCTCGCCGTGATATTCCAGCACATGCGTTTCCACGATCGAATCGACCGGGCACGACTCTTCGCAGAAGCCGCAGAAGATGCACTTGGTCAGGTCGATGTCGTAACGGGTGGTCCGGCGCGAGCCGTCCGCACGCTGCTCGGATTCGATGGTGATCGCCATCGCCGGGCACACCGCTTCACACAGTTTGCAGGCGATGCAGCGCTCTTCCCCATTCGGGTAGCGGCGCAGCGCGTGCAGGCCACGGAAGCGCGGCGACATCGGCGTCTTCTCTTCCGGGTACTGCACGGTGATCTTGCGCGAGAACATATACTTGCCCGTCAGCGCCATCCCTTTGATCAGCTCGGTCAGCATGAAGCTGCCGATGAAGTCTTTTAAACGTTCCATAGTCTCTATTCCTTACTTCCAGATATTCCAGGAGGTCTGCATCCAGCCAGCGACCAATACCAGCCACACCAGGGTCAGTGGAATGAATACTTTCCAGCCCAAACGCATGATCTGGTCGTAACGGTAGCGTGGGAAAGTACCGCGCACCCAGATGAAGACCGACACCAGGAAGAACGCTTTCGCGAACAACCAGAAGAAGCCGCCGAAACCGCCCCAGAATTCGAGGAAGGCAAACGGTGCGGACCAGCCGCCCAGGAACATGATCGAACCCAACGTGGCGATCAGGATCATGTTGGCGTATTCAGCCAGCATGAACATGGCGTAGGCCATGCCCGAGTATTCCACCATGTGACCGGCGACGATCTCGGACTCGCCCTCGACCACGTCGAACGGGTGACGGTTGCACTCGGCCAGGCCGGAGGTCAGGTACACCACGAACAGCGGCAGCAGTGGCAGCCAGTTCCACGACAGGAAGTTCAGGCCGTGCTCGACCATCATGCCCTTTTGCTGGCCGGCGACGATGTCGCCGAAGTTCAGCGAACCGGACACCATCAGCACCACCACCAGCACGAAGCCCATCGGGATTTCGTAGGAAATCATCTGCGCCGACGCGCGCATTGCGCCCATGAACGAGTACTTCGAGTTCGACGCCCAGCCGGCGATGATGATGCCGTAGACTTCCATCGAGGTAATCGCCATCAGCAGCAGCAAGCCGGCGTTGACGTTGGCAATCACCGCCTGTGGACCGAACGGCACCACCGACCAGCAGGCCAGCGCCGGCATGATGGTCATGATCGGACCGATCACGAACAAGCCAGGGTTGGCCTTGGCCGGGGTGATGATCTCTTTGAACAGCAGTTTCAGCGCATCGGCGATCGGCTGCAGCAGGCCCAGTGGACCGACGCGGTTAGGACCGACGCGGATCTGGATCCAGCCGATGAACTTGCGTTCCCACAGGGTGGCGTAGGCGACCAGGCCCATCAGCGGCAACAGCACGCACAGGACTTTGATCAGCGACCAGACCAGCGGCCAGACCGGCGCCAGCACGCTGGTTTCGCCCAGCGTGTAAAGCGATGTGACGAATTCAGGCAGAGCCATTATTTCCCCTCTCCTGCTTTTTCTACGGTAATGGAACCGAACATGCTGCCCAGGGCGGCGGTCGATGCGTGCGCAGCGGCCACGCGCACGGCGTTGGCAGGCAGTTTGGCGTCAACAGCGGCGACCAGGATTGCGCTGCCGGAACCTTGAGTGACCTTGACCTTGTCGCCAGCGGCCACGCCCAGTTGCTGCGCCAGCGCGCTCGACAGGTGCGCTTGCGGCGCCGCGCTGTCGGCCATTTTCTGCAGCGATTCGGCGCGGCGCACGATGGCGTCGGCGAAGTAGATCGGCACGTCGGCGATACGTTCCGGACCAGTCGACGCAACGGTCGAAGCAGCCAGTGGCAGTTTCGATACGTTGTTCAGCTTGGCCGAAACGTCGAACACATCGGCGCCCAGCACTTCGTTGCGCACCGCTTCCGAGGTGTCGTAGTCGAAGCCGGTCAGGCCCAGGATGTTGCCCAGTACGCGCAGCACTTTCCAGGCTGGGCGGGTTTCCAGCAGCGGCTTGACGGTCGCGTTGAAGCTTTGCGCGCGGCCTTCGGCGTTGACGAAGGTGCCCGAGGTTTCGCTGAATGGCGAGACCGGCAGCAGCACGTCGGCGTAGTCCATACCGTGTTTGAAGGCCGACAGTACGACGACCATCTCGGCCTTGCTCAGTGCGGCGATGGCGGCTTGCGGGTTGTGCGCGTCCAGTTCAGGCTCGGCGTTCAGCAGCACGTAGGCCGATTTGGCCTCGGTGAACACTGGCGCCTTGCCGGCGTTGGCGTTGGCGATGTAAGCGCCGACGGTGTTGGCCGCTTCGGTCAGGTAGCCCAGCTTGGCGCCGGTCTGTTCCGCGATCCATTGGGCGGCAGCGTGCAGCGCGGCAGCTTGCGGATGTTGTGCAGCAGCGTTACCCAGGAACACGCCTTTGTTCTCACCCGACAGCAGCGAGGCAGCGATGGCGGCAGCAGCGTCCGAAGCCTGTACGCCTTCGAAGCCGGCCGGGGCCGCAACTTCCTTGGCTTTAGCTACGGCCACAACCACTTGCGACAGCGCCGACAGCCACTCCGACGGAGCAACGATCAGTTTGTTGGCGACGTTCATCAGCAGGTCATCGTCGGTCGCGCTCAGCAGCGACAGCTTGGCGCCGCCCTTGACGGCGGTACGCAGACGGGTGGCCAGCAGCGGATGATCCTTGCGCAGGAACGAGCCGATCACGAAAGCGCGGTTCAGCGCGCCGAATTCGGTGATCGACATGCCCAGCCATGGCGTCACGTCCAGCGAGAAGTCGCTATGACGCAGGCGGGTGTCCACACTGTCCGAACCCAGGCCGCGCACGACTTTTTGCAGCAGGTGCAGTTCTTCCAGCGTCGAGTGCGGCGTGGCCACAGCGGCGATGGCGTTGGCGCCGTGCTCATGCTTGATGTTTTTCAGGCCGTGCGCCACATATTCCAGCGCGGTTTGCCAGTCGACTTCTTTCCACTGGCCGCCCTGCTTCAGCATCGGCTGGGTCAGACGGTCGGTGGTGTCCAGGCCTTCGTACGAGAAGCGGTCCTTGTCGGAAATCCAGCACTCGTTGACGGCGTCGTTTTCCAGCGGCAGCACGCGCTTGACCTTGCCGCCCTTGACCTGAACGATCAGGTTGGCGCCCAGGCCGTCGTGCGGCGAGACCGATTTGCGGCGCGACAGTTCCCACGAACGGGCGCTGTAACGGAACGGCTTCGACGTCAGTGCGCCGACCGGGCACAGGTCGATCATATTGCCGGACATTTCCGAGTTGACGGTCTGGCCGACAAACGCGGTGATTTCCGAGTGTTCGCCGCGGCCGATCATGCCCAGCTCCATCACGCCGGCCACTTCCTGGCCGAAACGTACGCAACGGGTGCACTGGATGCAGCGGGCCATTTCCTGCATCGACACCAGCGGGCCGGCGTCTTTCGGGGTCACGACGCGCTTGTCTTCTTCGTAGCGCGATTCGCCCTTGCCGTAGCCCACTGCCAAGTCTTGCAGCTGGCACTCGCCGCCCTGATCGCAGATCGGGCAGTCCAGCGGGTGGTTAATCAGCAGGAACTCCATCACCGACTTCTGTGCCTGGACGGCCTTTTCGGAATGCGAGCGCACAATCATGCCGGCCGAGACCGGCGTTGCGCATGCTGGCAAAGGCTTAGGCGCCTTTTCCACTTCGACGAGGCACATCCGGCAGTTTGCCGCGATCGACAATTTCTTGTGATAGCAGAAGTGCGGAATGTAGGTTCCCAATTTGTTGGCGGCGTCCATCACCATGCTACCAGCAGGGACTTCGACTTTTTTGCCGTCTATTTCGATTTCAACCATGGTGATCGTTACCTGACGCAGCTTAGATATAAGCGGGCACGCAGCATTGCTTGTGCTCGATATGATGTTCAAATTCTTCGCGGAATTGCTTGATGAACGCACGCATCGGCATGGCCGCCGCGTCGCCCAGCGCGCAAATCGTGCGGCCCTGGATGTTGTCGCAGATCGAGTTCAGCACGTCCAGATCCGACTTGCGGCCCTGACCGTTTTCGATACGGTGGATCATGCGGTACATCCAGCCCGTACCTTCACGGCATGGGGTGCACTGGCCGCACGACTCTTCAAAGTAGAAGTACGCCAGACGCTCCATGGCCTTGACCATGCAACGCGTCTCGTCCATGACGATGACCGCGCCCGAACCCAGCATCGAACCCGCTTTCGCGATCGAATCGTAGTCCAGATCGGTCTGCATCATGATCTCGCCGCGCACCACCGGAGCGGACGAGCCGCCAGGGATCACCGCCTTGATCTTTTTACCGCCGCGCATGCCGCCTGCCAGTTCCAGCAGTTTGGCGAACGGGGTGCCCAGCGGCACCTCGTAGTTGCCCGGACGCTCAACGTCGCCCGAGATCGAGAAGATCTTCGAGCCGCCGTTGTTCGGACGGCCGATCGCCAGGTACTTCTCCGGGCCCATGTTCAGGATGAACGGCACCGCAGCGAAAGTTTCGGTGTTGTTGATGGTGGTCGGCTTGCCATACAGGCCGAACGACGCCGGGAATGGCGGCTTGAAGCGCGGCTGGCCTTTTTTGCCTTCCAGCGATTCCAGCAGCGCAGTCTCTTCGCCGCAGATGTAGGCGCCATAGCCATGGTGCGCGTGCAGTTGGAAGCTGAACTCGCTGCCGAGGATCTTGTCGCCCAACATGCCGGCGGCGCGCGCCTCTTCCAGCGCTTCTTCAAAGCGGGTGTAGACGTCGAAGATCTCGCCGTGGATGTAGTTGTAGCCCACGGTGATGCCCATCGCGTAGGCGCCGATGGCCATGCCTTCGATCAGCGAATGCGGGTTGTAGCGCAGGATGTCGCGGTCCTTGAAAGTGCCCGGCTCGCCCTCATCTGAGTTACACACCAGGTACTTCTGGCCCGGGAACTGGCGCGGCATGAAGCTCCACTTCAGGCCGGTCGGGAAGCCCGCACCGCCACGGCCACGCAACGACGACGCCTTGAGGTCGGCGATGATTTGTTCCGGGGTGATTTTCTCTTCGATGATACGGCGCAGGGCGCTGTAGCCACCGCGTTTTACGTAATCTTCCAGGTGCCAGTTGTCGCCGTTAAGGCCGGCCAGGATGACTGGATCGATATGTCGGTCGTGGAGTGACGTCATTTCGCGTTGTTCCCACTAAGTTCCTCCACGAGGGAGTCAATTTTGTCGTTGGACATGAAGCTGCACATGCGGTGATTGTTCACCAGCAGCACCGGCGCGTCGCCGCAGGCGCCCATGCACTCGCCTTCCATCAGCGTGAACTCGCCGTCCGCCGTGGTGTCACGGTAGTCGATGCCCAGCTTTTGTTTCAGGTGGTGCGCCGCGCGCTCGCCGCCCGACAGGGCGCAAGGCAGATTGGTGCACACGGTGATCTTGTGCTTGCCGACCGGCTTCAGGTTGTACATATTGTAGAACGTGGCAACTTCCTGCACGGCAATCGCCGGCATGCGGATGTAGTCCGCCAGTTCCTGCATGGTGTCAGGCGAGATCCAGCCCAGTTCGACCTGGGCGTGCGCCAGCGCGGCCATCACGGCCGACTGACGCTGATCGTCTGGGTACTTGGCCAGCTCGCGATCGATTTTTTTGTAGCACTGCTCAGATAACAACATACTTATGCCTCTCGCACTTAGCGGTCAATACTGCCGAACACGATGTCCTGCGTGCCAATAATGGTCACGGCGTCGGCAATCATGTGGCCACGCGCCATTTCATCCAGCGACTGCAAGTGTGCGTAGTCGGGAGCGCGCAGTTTCACGCGGTATGGCTTGTTGGCGCCGTCGGACATCAGGTAGACGCCGAACTCGCCTTTCGGGTGTTCCACCGCGCAGTAGGCTTCGCCTGGCGGCACGTGGAAGCCTTCGGTAAACAGCTTGAAGTGGTGGATCAGCGATTCCATATTGGTCTTCATGTCCACGCGGCCTGGTGGCGCCACCTTGCGGTTGCTGGTCATGACGGGACCTGGATTGTTGCGCAGCCACTCGACGCACTGTTTGATGATGCGGTTCGACTGGCGCAGCTCTTCCACGCGGACCAGGTAGCGGTCGTAGCAGTCGCCGTTGGTGCCGATCGGGATATCGAAGTCCATCAGGTCGTACACTTCGTACGGCTGGTGCTTGCGCAGGTCCCACTGGATGCCCGAACCGCGCAGCATGGCGCCGGTGAAGCCCATCGCTTTCGCGTCTTCCGGCGACACCACGCCGATGCCGACGGTACGCTGTTTCCAGATACGGTTGTCGGTCAGCAGCGTTTCGTATTCGTCGACGTAGGTCGGGAAACGCGCGGTGAACGCTTCGATGAAGTCCAGCATCGAGCCTTGACGGTCCTTGTTCAGGTTGTCGATGGCCTTGGCCGAACGGATGATCGATGGCTTGTGCTGCGGCATCGCATCCGGCAGGTCGCGGTAGACGCCGCCCGGACGGTAGTAGGCTGCGTGCATGCGCGCGCCCGACACCGCTTCGTAGCAGTCGAACAGGTCTTCGCGGTCACGGAAGCAGTACAGGAACGGGCCCATGGCGCCGACGTCGAGCGCGTGCGCGCCCAGCCACATCAGGTGGTTCAGGATGCGGGTGATCTCGTCGAACATCACGCGGATGTATTGCGCGCGCAGCGGTACCTCAATGCCCATCAGCTTTTCGATGGCCATGACGTAGGCGTGCTCGTTGCACATCATCGACACGTAATCCAGGCGGTCCATGTACGGCACCGACTGCAGGTAGGTCTTTTGCTCGGCCAGCTTCTCGGTGCCGCGGTGCAGCAGGCCGATGTGCGGGTCGGCGCGCTGGATCACTTCGCCGTCCAGCTCCAGCACCAGGCGCAGCACGCCGTGGGCGGCCGGGTGTTGCGGGCCAAAGTTCAGGGTGTAGTTCTTAATCTCAGCCATTATTTAATCCCGTAGTTTTCTTCGCGGATCACACGCGGCACGTTTTCACGCGGCTCGATGGTGACCGGCTGGTAGACCACGCGCTTCTGTTCCGGGTCGTAGCGCATTTCGACGTAGCCCGACACCGGGAAGTCCTTGCGGAACGGGTGGCCGATGAAGCCATAGTCGGTCAGGATGCGGCGCAGGTCGTTGTGGTTCTCGAACAGGATGCCGAACATGTCGAAGGCTTCGCGCTCGTACCAGTTCATCGCGCGCCACAGCGGCGTGATCGACGGCAGCAGCGGCATGTCGTCGTCGGCGCAGAAGGCGCGCACGCGCACGCGCCAGTTGTGCTTAACCGACAGCAGGTGGACGACCGCAGCGAAACGCTGGCCTTCCCAGATGCCGTCGCCATAGCTCAGGTAATCCACGCCGCACAGGTCGATCGCGGTGTCGAAGCCGAGTTCCGCATTGTCACGCAGGATCTGCATGACGGCGTAGTAATCGGCGCCCTTCACTTCCAGCGTGATTTCGCCCAGTGCAACGATGGTAGTAACGCGATCGCCCAGGGCAGTGCCGAGGGCGGTTTGGAGTTTTTCCAGATGAGTAGTCATTGTGTGTAGCGCCCCCGTTAGCGTGCGATCGTGTTGGTGCGCTTGATCTTGTTCTGCAACTGCATGATGCCGTACAGCAGGGCTTCAGCGGTTGGCGGACAGCCAGGCACATACACGTCGACCGGCACGATGCGATCGCAGCCGCGCACGACGGAGTAAGAGTAGTGGTAGTAGCCGCCGCCGTTGGCGCAGGAACCCATCGAGATCACCCAGCGCGGCTCCGGCATCTGGTCGTAGACCTTGCGCAGGGCCGGGGCCATCTTGTTGCACAGCGTGCCGGCCACGATCATCACGTCGGACTGACGTGGCGAGGGACGGAACACCACGCCGAAGCGGTCCATGTCGTAACGGGCTGCGCCCACGTGCATCATTTCGACCGCACAGCAGGCCAGACCGAACGTCATCGGGAACATCGAACCCGTACGCGCCCAGTTGATCAGCTTGTCGGCCGAGGTGGTGATGAAACCTTCGTTTAATACGCCTTCAATAGCCATGGCTTATTCCCAATCAAGGGCACCTTTCTTCCAGATATACCAAAAACCGACCACGAATTCGGCGATGAACACCATCATCGTAACGAAGCCCTGCCAGCCCAGTTCGCGCATGGAGACGCCCCACGGGAAGAAGAATGCCGTTTCCAGATCGAACAAAATAAAGAGGATCGCGACGAGGTAGTAACGCACGTCGAATTTCATGCGCGCATCTTCGAAAGCTTCGAAGCCGCACTCATACGGGGACAGCTTGGCTGCATCAGGCTTTTTCGGGCCGAGAATGTGGCCCAGCACTTGGGGAGCGATACCTACGCCGAGACCGACGAGGATGAACAACAGGACGGGGAGATAATTTTCGAGGTTCACGATTAGATGAGCTTATGTTGAACGATCAGTTTAAAGGACACATCGCGCTGTTCTGCGGTGCGCTTAACGTTCGCCCCAATCGTAAAACTGCTCTGACCAGGATCGAACGACACATCCTCGTAAAAAAGCCAGCTTGGTACCACCCTTGCTGGCCTATATTTTCTGGTGCCGACGACGAGACTCGAACTCGTACAGCTTGCGCCACTACCCCCTCAAGATAGCGTGTCTACCAATTTCACCACGTCGGCATAAGGCCGTTATTTTACTTCTTTTTCACGCGGTTGTTAATCCGTATTGCGTCAAAACAAGAAGAAAAACGATAAATCTTTAACTATTTTGATGCACAAAAGATTTTCGCTACGATACTGCCAAAACAATGTGCAAACAACTTAAAAAATTATCAACTGCGCCTAATTAACTACACAATTATATTACTTTGGGATGGAGTTTGCTGGCGCCGGTGCTGCAGGTGCAGCAGGGGCCGATGCTGCCGGGGCCGTTTGGGCCGCTGGCGTCGCAGGAATCGCGTTGGTCGGGGCCGGCGCCGGGGCGGTCACGGCCGGCAGTTTGTCCATCACACCGCCGCTGACATTGTTGGTCTGGTGGGTGGTGATGTACGACAGCGCCAGCGTGGCGACGAAGAAGATGGCAGCCGCGACGCCGGTCGACTTCGACATGAAGTTCGACGAGCCGGTGGCGCCGAACAGGCTACCCGACGCGCCCGAGCCGAAGGCCGCGCCCATGTCGGCGCCTTTGCCGTGCTGCAGCAGCACCAGACCGATGATGGCAATGGCCGAAACGACCTGCACGATGATAACCAGATTGAACAAGGAGCTCATGTTATTCCATTCCAAATTAAAAGTTTTGTATCGTTTTGTTTCTACTTCGGTTTTACCGCTACAGCGCTGCGCTTAAACCGCCTGAATAATCCCGAGAAAATCAGTCGACTTTAAAGCTGCACCGCCGATCAGGCCGCCGTCGATATCCGGCTGCGCCATTAATTCTTTGGCATTCTCCGGCTTCATGCTGCCGCCGTACAGGATTTGCACGGTGGCGGCCGCCGCCGCATTCTTGTTCGCCATACAATTGCGCAGGAAGCGGTGGGCATCCTGCGCAATCTGCGGCGTGGCGGTCTGGCCGGTGCCGATGGCCCACACCGGCTCGTAGGCCAGGATGATGTCCGCCACCTGGTCCGGCTGCAGCGCATCCAGCACCGCCTGCAACTGGCCGCAGATCACATCCTCGGTCTGCCCCGCCTCGCGCTGGGCCAGCGATTCGCCCACGCACACCACCGGCGTCAGGCCGGCGGCCAGCGCCGCCACAGCCTTCTGCGCCACCAGCTCATTGCTCTCGTGGTGATAGGCGCGGCGCTCGGAGTGGCCGCACAGCACGTAGGTGGCGCCGAAGTCGCGCAGCATCGCTGCCGACACTTCTCCAGTATAGGCGCCTTCGGCGTGGATGGAGACATCCTGTCCGCCCCACGCGACCGGCGTTCCCGCCAGTTCCGCCTGGCACTGGGCCAAATACGGCGCCGGCACGCACACTGCACAATCGGCGCCAAAGTCGTTTAATCCGGCAACAATGCCGGACAACAGTGCCGTGTTGGCGGCGCGGTTGCCGTTCATTTTCCAGTTACCGATAACGAGTTTGTGACGCATAGCGAGCCTAAAGATGAATAACTCGCCATTGTACCGCGCCGAAAAAGGCGGGGTCAAACAGGCAAAGGCCATCCCCGGCTAACCAAAACCGTAAATTTACTACGCATTTTACAACGAAATCGCCATTCAGATCACTTGCAACATGATTTTTCCGACGTGGGAACTACTCTCCATCAGCGCGTGGGCAGCGGCGGCCTGTTCCAGCGGGAAGACGGTGTGGATCACCGGCTTGATCTTGCGCTCGGCCAGCATAGGCCACACCCGCTCCTTCAGCTTTTTGGCGATCGCGCCCTTGAATTCGGCCGAGCGCGGGCGCAGCGTGGAGCCGGTGATGGTCAGCCGGCGGCGCAGCACCTGGGCCATGTCCAGCGTGGCCTTGCCGCCGCCCAGGGTGGCGATGATGGCCAGGCGGCCGTCGTCCGCCAGGCAGGAAACCTCGCGTGGCAGGTAGTCTCCGGCCACCATGTCCAGAATCACGTCGACGCCGCGGTCGTTGGTCAGCGACTTGACGACGGTGGCGAAGTCTTCGGTTTTGTAGTTGATGCCGCGCTCGGCGCCGAGCTTCATGCAGGCCGCGACCTTGTCGTCGGAACCGGCGGTGGCGAACACGCGGTGGCCCATGGCGGCGGCCAGCTGGATGGCGGTGACGCCGATGCCGGAGCTGCCGCCCTGCACCAATAAGGTCTCGCCGGCGGTCAGCTGGGCACGGTCAAAAACGTTGCTCCAGACTGTGAAGTAATTTTCCGGAATTGAAGCAGCTTCCAGCATGGACCAGCCTTTCGGCACCGGTAAAACCTGCTGTATTGGCGCAACAACGTACTCGGCATAGCCGCCGCCCTGCACCAAAGCGCAGACGTGATCGCCGATATCGAGGGTGGTGTAGTCCAGATCGCCGTCGACGATCTCGCCGGCTACTTCCAGGCCGGGGATGTCGGAGGCGCCCGGCGGCGGCGCGTAACTGCCCTGGCGCTGGAACACGTCGGGGCGGTTGACGCCGGCCGCGTGGACCTTGATCAGCACCTCGCCGGCCTTTACCACCGGCATCGGGCGTTCGCACAGTTTCAGGACATCGGCCGGGCCGGGCTGGGTGATTTCAATCGCGCGCATGGGGAACCTTTCAAGGAAAGCACGATTTTACCCCCGCCGTCGTTCCCGCGCAGGCGGGAACCTATAGAACGCCCGCGCCGCATGGATTCCCGCCTGCGCGGGAACGACGCGCTGCCAGGCGGGCCGCTTAGCCGCCGCCCGTGCGCGACTTCTGCGGCAGCGGCGTATTCACCTTCCACGCCGCCGACAGCGCCTGCCCTTCCTCGACCTGCTCCTGGGTCATGGTCTTGACCACCTGCGCGCGCTGCTCGGCCGCGTTGGCCGAGCCATTGGCCGCCGCCAGGTTCCACAACATATAGGCGATCACATTATCCTGCGGCACCCCGCCCATGTGATACCGATACATCAGCCCCAGCACCTGCTGCGCCTGCACATGCCCCTGCTCGGCCGCCTTGCGGAACCAGCCCACCGCCTGTTTGTGGTCCTGGATCACCGCATTGCCGGTGTAATACATGGCGCCCACCACGTACTGCGCGTCGGCCTTGCCCTTGAGCGCGGCCTTGCGGTGCCATTCCAGCGCCGCCTTGTAGTCCTGCGGCACACCCCGTCCCATGTAATACATCAGGCCCAGCAGATGCTCGGCATCCGCGTTACCGGCCTGTGCCAGCGGCCGTATCTCTTTCAACGCCACCGCGTAATTTTTGTTGTTGTACGCAGTCGCCCCTTCGGCGAATCCGGCCATCGCGGCCGACTGCCAGCCCAAAGCGATGACCATCGCTAGTATGAATTTTTTCATATCGCGTTATATATAGGTATGTTTATTTCCAGCTGACCTTGCCCAGGCCATCCACGCTGACATTGCGATTCAGCGGCTTGCCATACACAGTGACCGATCCCAGGCCGCTCAAGTTCAGCGTCGCATTGGTCTTGGCGGTCACCGTGGCGTTGCCCAGGCCGCTCAAGTCGATATCTACCGCATCCGCCTGGAACTGCTGCGCATTCAGGCTGCCGACGCCGCCCAGGTTGGCCTTCAGCAACTTGCTACGCCCGCCCAGCGTGATGTAGCCGGCGCCGCGCAGGTCCAGATCGGCCTCGTCGTTCTCGCTGATCCACAGATTCATGCTGCCGACGCCGCCCAGGCTGGCCTTCAGCGCGCGGTAGTCGCCCACCACCTTCATGCTGCCGGCGCCGTCCATGCTCAATTCCAGCTTATCGCCGGTGAAACCGTTGATGTCGGTGCTGCCGACGCCCTCCGACACCACCTGGCGCAGGCTGGGCAGGATCAGCTCGGCGCGGGTCGTGCCGCGGCCGACCTTGATGCCGCGCCCTTCGCTTTCCAGATGCAAGGTGTCGCCTGTTTGCGACGCCGTCAGCTTGTCCATATAGCGCTTTTCGCCGGTAACCTTGAGCGACGGCATGTCGCCCTGGCGCAATTTGACGTCGATTACGCCCTCGATCATGACCCGTACCACGCGCGCATCGATGGTGATGGTACGGGTTTCGGTCACGTCGTCGGCGGCGCTGGCACGGCCAAACAGGGCGCAGAACGCGGCAAACAGCAAGCCGAACTGGAAAAGCTTCTTCATTATCGAATCCTCTGATGTTGATCCATCTATCATAACCGGCGCGTGAACGCCCACCGCCCCGAATTGCGACGAACTGCACGATTCGGGGAGTGGGCGACAAAAACCGCGGATGGAAAGTTTAACGGCCCGGGGCGGGCCGGGCGAACAGGCGTTCGATTTCTTCCAGCGATTTGCCCTTGGTCTCGGGCAGGAAGAAGGCGGCGGTGACGAAGTACACCACGGTGCAGGCGGTCCAGAACAGGAACATCACGTGGAAGCCGAAGTTGCCGACGATCGGCAAGAAGGCGCCGGCGATCAGCGTGCCGGTGCCCTGGTTAACCAGCAGCGCCACGCCCATGCCGACCGAGCGGATGCGGGTCGGCATCAGTTCCGACAGCGCCAGCCACACGCACACGCCCGGACCGATCGAAAACGCCGCGATGAAGCCGGCGATGCACAGCGCCGCCAGCGTGCCCGTCTGCGGACTCGGCGTCGGGCCGACGCTGGCGCGCAGGATGCGCAGCGGCGCGCCGGCATTGGCCGCCAGCGCGTCCACCTGCACGCGTTGCGCCGCA
>NZ_WWCS01000031.1 GCF_009857535.1 Duganella margarita | reverse complement strand
TCGGCCGGCGCAGCAGCGGGCGTCGTGCCTGGCGCGGCGGCGGCGTCGGCGGGAGCAGCAGGTTTCGGTGGCGGCGGCATGACCGGGAACAGTCCTGCTGCGCCGTTTGGCGCCGGCGTGGCCGCAGCGGCGCCGGTAGCGCCGGCAGCCGGCTGGCCCTCGCCCTCTTTCGGCGCGTCCTTGATCGGCGCCATCTTGTTATTGTGTTTGCGCGGTGCGCGCTCCGCTTCTTCCGGCGGGCGCGCAGGCATGTCCGGCGTCGACATCAGGATCAGCAGCTGCGTATTATTGGTGATGCCGGCCAGCGGCTGGCAGATCACGCCGCCAAACGAACCGCCGGCGCTGTTTTCCACCTGCGTCACGCGCGCCACCGCCAGCCCGGCCGGATACACACCGTCCAGGCCCGAGGTGACAACCACATCGCCCACCTGAATATCCGCATTCGGCGCGGTAAACCGCAACTCCAGATTGCCCGACTTGCCGCGTCCATAGGCCACGGACCGCAAGCCATTGCGCAGCAGCTGCACCGGAATCGCCTGCTCTTTGTCGGACAGCAGCGTCACTTCGGAAGTGAAAGGGAACACGCGCGTAACCTGCCCGACCACGCCCTGGTTATCGATCACCGGCAGGCCAAGCACCACGTCATGATGGGTACCGCGATCGAGAATGATCTTGCGGCTGTTGGCGTCGCGGGCGTCGTACAGCACCTCGGCCAGTTGCGACTTGACCGGAAGGCGCTCACGCGCGTCCATCAGCTTGCGCAGCTGGGCGTTTTCCGCCGACTGCAGGCGCGCCTGTTGCAAGGCCTGCGAATTGACGATCTGCTGCGTCTTCAATTCGCGTACCTGCTTTTCCAGCGACGACAAGGTAGAGAAATAATCACCGACGCCGTAGATGGCGTCGCGCGGCAGCAAAGCCACCTTCTGCACCGGCGACAGCACCGCGCCGGCATAGTAACGCACCGTTTCCAGACTGCGCATGTGCGAGTCGACCAGCAGCAGTGCAATCGATATGCACGCGAACACCGTCATCTTGACCCGCGCCGAAGCGCCTTGCTTGAAAAGTGGCGGAGGACTGTATTCCATGACTTCCAAATAATCCGGCGCGCGCGCGCCAACGAGACTGTCAACTCACCCTAAAGCACCGGGGCCGCTTGGTGGCGGCCCCGTTTTATTCAGATCATTCGTAGGAGAAGATCGAGCCCAGTTGGTCCATGCGCTCCAGCGCCATGCCCGAACCGCGCACCACGCAGGTCAGCGGATCTTCCGCCACCAGCACCGGCAGGCCGGTTTCTTCCATCAGCAGGCGATCCAGATCGCGCAGCAGCGCGCCGCCACCGGTCAGCATCATGCCTTTTTCGGCGATGTCGGCGCCCAGTTCCGGCGGGGTCTGCTCCAGCGCGTTCTTCACGGCCGACACGATGTTGTTCAGCGGGTCGGTCAGCGCTTCCAGGATCTCGTTGGACGAAATCGTGAACGAACGCGGAATGCCTTCGGACAGGTTACGGCCCTTGACTTCCATTTCCTTGACTTCCGAACCAGGGAAGGCCGAACCGATCGCCTTCTTGATCGCTTCCGCGGTCTGTTCGCCGATCAGCATGCCGTAGTTGCGGCGGATGTAGTTGACGATGGCTTCGTCGAACTTGTCGCCGCCCACGCGCACCGAACCTTTGTAGACCATGCCGCCCAGCGAGATGATGCCCACTTCGGTGGTGCCGCCGCCGATGTCGACCACCATCGAGCCGGTGGCGTCCGAGACTGGCAGGCCGGCGCCGATGGCGGCGGCCATCGGCTCTTCAATCAGGTACACCTGCGAGGCGCCGGCGCCCAGCGCCGATTCGCGGATCGCGCGGCGCTCCACCTGGGTCGAGCCGCACGGCACGCAAATGATGATGCGCGGCGATGGACGGAAGAATTTCGAGTCGTGCACCATGCGGATGAACTGCTTGAGCATCTGTTCGGTGACGGTGAAGTCGGCGATCACGCCGTCTTTCATCGGGCGGATCGCCTCGATGTTGCCAGGCACCTTGCCCAGCATTTGTTTTGCTTCTTTACCAACTGCCTGGATCGTTTTCTTGCCGTTTGGGCCGCCTTCCTGGCGGATGGCGACGACCGAAGGTTCATCCAGGACGATGCCTTGGCCGCGAACGTAGATCAGGGTATTGGCCGTGCCCAAGTCAATGGCCAGGTCGGAGGAAATGTAACGACGTAAAAAACCAAACATTAAAGTGTCCTGTGGCGCTACCGGTGTGCGCGTAATCCGTTGAGTAAAAAATTCTGTCCGAAATGCGGCGGCAGCAATCATTCAGCGCCGACAACGCATCAACCCGCCATTCTACCTTATAATTTGACTGCGATTTATCCAAAATCCACGCAAAAGTGTGGTGCCAGAGACCGCGAATTAGGCGGCATTCGCCGGTGGTTGCTGGTGAATAGGCAGAATTTCAAGTTTTTTATCAATATCACAATTAACCGCGCCATGTCCCTGACCCTATCCGACGTAACCCGCATTGCCAAACTGGCCCAACTTGAGATGAGCGACGCGCAGAGCGCCACCGCGCTGGAGCAGCTGAACGGCATCTTTGCGCTGGCCGAACAGATGCAGGCGGTCGACACCGACGGCGTCGCGCCGCTGAGCCATCCGCTGGCCGCCCACATGAACAACATCGCGCTGCGCCTGCGCGACGACGTCGCCAACGAACCAAATCGCCGCGACGCCTATCAAACTGTCGCGCCCAAGACCCAGGACGGCCTGTACCTGGTGCCGAAAGTGATCGACTAAGTACGTCGTTCCCGCGAAAGCGGGAATCCATGCTGAGCCAGCGTTCTATGGGTCCCCGCTTCCGCGAGGACGACGCTGTAACGAATGAACTGAAACGCCATGCACACCAAAACCATTAAAGAGCTGTCCGCCCTCCTGCAAAGCAAAGCGGTGTCCGCCACCGAAGTGGCCACCCACTTCCTCGACCGCATCGAGCAGAGCGACCTGAACGCCTTCCTGCACGTCGACCGCGCGCTGACCCTGGCGCAAGCGGCCGACGCCGACGCCCGCATTGCCGCCGGCACCGCCACCCCGCTGACCGGCGTGCCGATCGCCCACAAGGATATCTTCGTCACCACCGGCTGGCGCTCGACCGCCGGCTCCAAGATGCTGGCCAATTACGTCAGCCCATTCGACGCCACCGTGGTGGAGAAGTTCCGCGCCGCCGGCATGGTCACGCTGGGCAAGCTGAATTGCGACGAATTCGCCATGGGCTCGGCCAATGAAAACTCGGCCTTCGGCGCGGTGAAAAATCCGTGGGATAAAACTGCCGTGCCGGGCGGCTCGTCGGGCGGTTCGGCCGCCGCCGTGGCCGCGCGACTGGCGCCGGGCGTCACCGGCACCGATACCGGCGGCTCGATCCGCCAGCCGGCCGCCTTCTGCGGCATCACCGGCATCAAGCCGACCTACGGCCGCGTATCGCGCTTCGGCATGATCGCCTTCGCCTCGTCGCTCGACCAGGGCGGCCCGATGGCGCAAACCGCCGAAGACTGCGCGCTGCTGCTGAACGCCATGGCCGGCTTCGACGAACGCGATTCGACCTCGCTGACGCCGGAACTGGGCGGCGTGGACGAAGACTTCACCCGCGAACTGGGTCAGCCGCTGACCGGCCTGCGCATCGGCGTGCCGAAGGAATACTTCGGCGAAGGCCTGGCCAAGGACGTGGAAGACGCCGTGCGCGCCGCGCTGGCCAAGTACGTGGAGCTGGGCGCGACGCTGGTCGACATCTCGCTGCCGAATACCGCGCTGTCGATCCCTGCCTACTACATGATCGCCCCGGCCGAAGCCTCGTCCAACCTGTCGCGCTTTGACGGTGTGCGTTTCGGCCACCGCGCTGACGGCTACAAGGACCTGCAGGACATGTACCGCAAGACCCGCGCCGAAGGCTTTGGCGCCGAGGTCAAACGCCGCATCATGGTCGGCACCTACGTACTGTGCCATGGCTACTACGACGCCTACTACCTGAAGGCGCAAAAAATCCGCCGCCTGATCGCGCAGGATTTCGAGAAGGTGCTGAACGGCCCGGACGCCGTCTGCGACGTCATCATGGGACCCGTGGCGCCAACCGTGGCCTGGGACCTGGGCGACAAGTCGGACGATCCGGTGGCCGCCTACCTGGCCGACATCTACACGCTGTCGACCAGCCTGGCCGGCCTGCCTGGCATGTCGATCCCGGTCGGCTTCGGCGCCAAAGATCGCCCGGTCGGCCTGCAAATCATCGGCAAGCACTTCGGTGAAGCCAAGCTGCTGAACGTGGCGCACGCCTACCAGCAAGCCACCGACTGGCACACCCGCGCTCCGGCCGGCATCTGAGAGAATAACCGTCATTCCCGCGCACGCGGGAATCCATGCTGAGTATGGGTCCCCGCATGCGCGAGGACGACAAGCTAACTAAGCGAGAACACTATGGAATGGGAAGTCGTCATCGGTATTGAGAACCACGTGCAGCTCACTACCGCATCAAAAATCTTCAGCGGCTCGCCGACCACCTTCGGCGCCGAGCCGAACACGCAAGCCAGCCCAGTCGACCTGGCGCTGCCTGGCGTGCTGCCGGTCATGAACAAGCAGGCGGTGGATCGCGCGATCCGCTTCGGCCTGGCGGTTGGCGCCAAGATCGCGCCGGCCTCGATCTTCGCCCGCAAAAACTACTTCTATCCGGACCTGCCGAAGGGCTACCAGATCAGCCAATTCGAAGACCCGGTGGTCATCGGCGGCGCGGTCACTTTTGGCTACGAGAAGGACGGCGAATTTGTCACCAAGACCGTCAACCTGACGCGCGCTCACCTGGAAGAAGACGCCGGCAAATCGCTGCATGAAGACTATGCCGGCATGTCGGGCATCGACTTGAATCGCGCCGGCACGCCGCTGCTGGAAATCGTCTCCGAGCCGGAGATCCGCAGCGCCGCCGAAGCAGTCGCCTACTGCAAGGCGCTGCACTCGCTGGTGATGTGGCTGGGCGTCTGCGACGGTAATATGCAGGAAGGCTCGTTCCGCTGCGACATCAACGTCTCGGTGCGTCCGAAAGGCCAGACTGAATTCGGCACCCGCTGCGAAATCAAGAACCTGAACTCGTTCCGCTTCATCGAAGAAGCCGTGCACGTCGAAGTACGCCGCCAGATCGAACTGATTGAAGACGGCGGCAAAGTGGTGCAAGCCACCCGCCTGTACGATCCGGACCGCAAAGAGACGCGCGAAATGCGCAGCAAGGAAGACGCCCAGGATTACCGCTACTTCCCGGACCCGGACCTGCCGCCGCTGGTCATCTCCAACGCCTGGATCGAGCAGGTCAAAGGCGCGATGCCGGAACTGCCGGCCGCCATGCGCGCGCGCTTCGTCAGCGAATACGCGCTGCCGGAATATGACTCGCTGGTGCTGACGCAATCAAAAGCCATGGCCAATTATTTCGTCGCCGTGGTGGATGCCGCCGGCAGGGACAACGCCAAAGCCGCCGCCAACTGGCTGATGGGCGACGTTGCGTCGACCGTGAACCGCGAAGGCGTGGACATCGCCGATGCACCGGTCAAGCCGGCGCAACTGGCGCTGATGATCAAGCGGATCGCCGACGGCACCATCAACAACAAGACCGCAAAAGAGCTGTTTGGCGATATGTGGGCGGCCAAGTCGGACGACGACAATCTGGTCGACGCGCTGATCGAATCGAAAGGCCTGAAGCAGATCTCCGACACCGGCGCGCTGGAAGCCATCGTCGACGAGGTACTGGCCAACAACGCCAAGTCGGTCGAGCAGTACCGCGCGGGTAAAGAAGCGGCGATCAACGCGCTGATTGGCCAGGCGATGAAAGCGTCGCGCGGCAAGGCCAACCCGGCGCAATTGACCGAACTGCTGAAGGCCAAGCTGGCCGCTTAACGATACGCCTTCAGAAAATCCCCACCAGGTCCCGGCCTCGTGGGGATTTTTTCGTGGATTTACATCGTTGCAGCGACGCGCCGCAATGCGGCAGGCGCATAATGGCAGCATGCGCACTCCCCTACTTCTCTTGCTGATCGCCGGCGCCGCCATGGCCGATCCGGTGGACATCGACAAGCTCAAAAAAGACCTGGGCAAGATCGACCGCGAACTGCGGGATGCACCGGCGGTGCCGGACTTCGGCAACGACAAACCTTTCGGCCGCGTGATCACCGAAATTTCCGACGCCTACATCGGCACCGGCGAAGACTCGCGCGGTGTCTACGAATCGCCGGACGGCACCACCTACTACACCGAAACCATTCGCGGCAAAACCTCATGCTCGATGACTGGCGCCGTCGGCAACCCCGCCGGCAAAAGCGGCGGCGCCAGCAAGATCGACTGTCCTTCTTCGATGGCCAACTTCAAGAAGTATTGATAAAGATCAGCCAGATCCCAGTGCACGCTTGGTAAGGCAGCTTGCCGGGAACAGAATGAGCGGTAGCCCAACAGGAGGCTTTCGTGCTGACGATTTCCGATCTGGAAGAAATATCCGCCGCCCTCCAGCAAACGCTTTCGCTTGACTTGGAGTGCGCTCTAACTTTTAGGATGTCCCCATGGAATCACATCTCAGCATCGACGAAGTTGCCAAACGCACCGGCCTGACAGCCCATACGCTGCGCTATTACGAACGTATCGGCCTGATCGCACCGGTCGCCCGCGCGGCCGGCGGCCAGCGGCGTTACGCAGCTTCCGACATGGACTGGATTGCTTTCCTGCTGCGGTTGCGAACGACGCATATGCCAATTGGCAAAATGCAGACCTTCGCCCATCTCCGCGGCGCCGGGGACGCCACCGTGCCGGCCCGTCGCCAGCTGTTGGAACAGCACCTGACCGAGGTGCTGGCCGACATCGAAGCGATGCGCCAATCTGCGCAAGCCTTGCAGGAAAAGATCGCGCATTACCACAGGCTGGAACAATCCCGGGCGTCGCCTTCACCCTCTGATACTGAAGGAAATGCCGATGAACACCTCCAACCAACGCTACCAGCGCGGCCTCGAAAAACTGCGTGAGATTGACGGCGACGCCGGCCAGCGCGTGATCGACAGCCTGCAAGACATCGCGCCTGATTTCGCCCGCTACCTGATCGAATTCCCGTTTGGCGATATCTACTCCCGCCCCGGACTCGATCTGAAGAGCCGCGAAATCGCCGTGGTCGCCGCACTGACCGCCATGGGCAACGCCACGCCGCAGCTCAAGGTGCACCTGCAGGCGGCGCTGAATGTCGGCGTCAGCCGCGAAGAAATCGTCGAAACCATCATGCAGATGGCGGTCTACGCCGGCTTCCCCGCCGCCCTCAACGGACTGGCGGCGGCGCGCGAGGTGTTTGCCCAAAATTAAAGTATACATTATTGTCTAGAACGGCTAATCTACGATCATCGATTGATCTGGAGAAGCCATGAGCATCCCGAAACCTACCGCCGGCGAACTGGAACTGCTGCAAGCGTTGTGGCCGCTCGGTGCGGCCACTGCCAAGCAGGTGCACGAGGCCATGCTGGCCGACAAGCCGGACCTGGCCTATGGCACCGTGCTGCGCCTGATGCAGATCATGCACACCAAGGGCATCCTGACCCGCGACGAAAGCCAGCGCTCCCATATCTACGCGCCGGCCCAGGCGCAGGACACGCTGCAAAGCAGCCTGCTCAAAGACCTGATGCAAAAAGCCTTCGCCGGCTCGGCCAAGGCGCTGGTGCTCGCTGCACTGCGCAGCGGCATCTCAAAAAAGGAGCGCGACGAGATCGAAAAAATGTTGAAGGACTCGGACAAATGAGCGCCTTCATCCTCGCCCTCGGCCTGACGCTGATGCACTTCCTGTGGCAAGGCCTGCTGATCGGCGGCGCCACCGCCATCGTCCTCACGCTGCTGCGCAACAGCCGCGCCGAACACCGCTACCTGGTGGGCTGCTGCGCGCTGCTGACCTGTCTCGGCTGGCCGGCGCTGGACCTGTGGCAGCGCCTCAGCGGCGACGCCGCGCCGGCCAGCGCCAGCTTCCAGGGCCTGCAATGGGCCACCGGCATCGCCAGCGAAGACACCTGGTTCGACCTGCATACCTCCGTGCGCGGTATCGTCAGCCTGTGGGCGCTGTGCGCCGCCGTGCTGGCGCTGCGCATGGCCACCGGCCTGCTGTGGATCGACCGCGCCAGCCGCCAGCCCGGCAACCATCCGGAGCAGCACCGGTGGGAAGCCGAACTGGCGCGCATGGCGCAGCGCTTCGGCATCCACCGCGCCATCGGCCTGCGTGTGGTCGACACGCTGGCCAGCCCGATCACCGCCGGCTGGTGGCGACCGGTAGTGCTGGTGCCGGCGGCACTCATCAGCGGCATGCCGCCGGACCTGCTGCAAGCCTTGCTGGCGCACGAAATGGCGCACATCAAGCGTCACGATTACCTGATTAACCTGTTGCAGAACGTGATCGAAACGCTGCTGTTCTACCACCCGGCCGTGTGGTGGATTTCACGCAGCATCCGGATCGAACGCGAACTGATTGCAGACGATGTCGCTGCAAGGCAGCTGGGCGAACCGCGGCGCCTGGCCCTTGCCTTATCGGAACTGGAGCGGCTCCGGTTCTCCCATCATCAACTGGCCCAAGCGGCCAATGGAGGAGATTTAGTCATGCGTATTCAACACCTGCTGCGCCCTGCCCCGCAGTCCCTGAACTGGAAAACCGCGCTCGCCATGCTGGGCGTGGCCGTGGCCTGCGTGTCGGTCTATGCGGAAGCCACGGCGGCCGACAAGAGCGCATCGAGCGACCGTTCGGCAATCGTCGATTTTAAGACCTGCGCCAAGCCTGTCTGGCCGGAAGGCGCCGTGGCCGCTCAACATACGGGCACTGTGCAGCTGAACTTCCTGGTCGGCGCCAACGGCAAGGTCAAGGACACCAAGGTGGACCGCTCCAGCGGCCATGCAGATCTGGATGAAGCGGCCCGCGCCGGTATCGCAAAATGCCAGTTCCGCCCGGCGATCAAGGGCGGCAAGGCGATCGAGAAGTGGCAGATGATGCAGTACGTCTGGACGCTGGAGTAAGCTCACATGCCCTTGAACCGGTGCTGAAAGCGCTGGCTCACGGGCAGCCGGGAGGTGTGGCCGCGCAGGTTGAGCCACACTGCGCCATCGGCATCCCGGCTCACCGCTGCAATGCGCTTGACCGCCACCACGAACCCACGGTGAATCTGCCAGAAGCCGGCATCTTCCAGCTGCTCGGCCAACTCCTTGAGCGGCGTGCGCAGGTGCGCTTCCATCTGGTCGGTCACCACGCGCGTGTGCTTGAATTCCGAGCCGAAATAAATCACATCACTTAAATCAATGAAGTGAATGGTGTTACCGACGCTGGCCTGCAACCACGCCGGCGGCGCCTTCTTCGGCGCCAGCTGCTGTACCAGCCGCGCCAGATCTGGCGGCGGTGTGCCGAGCCGCGCGCGCAAGCGCTCGATGGCGCGGGCCAGCCGCACCGCGTCTACCGGCTTGAGCAGGTAATCGACCGCGCCTTCGTCAAACGCCGCCAGCGCATGCTCCTGATAAGCGCTGACAAACACCACATGGATGCGCGAGCCAAACGTGCGCGCCACTTCCAGCCCGCTCAGGCCGGGCATACGGATGTCGAGGAAAGCGATGTCCGGCGCCAGTTCGCGCGCCATGTGCAAGGCTTGCACGCCGTCGTTCGCCACGCCCACCACTTGCGCTTCCGGCCATAGCGCGGCCAGCGTGGCGCGCAATTCGGCCTGCAATAGCGGCTCGTCGTCGGCGATCAGGATGCGCGGCGCCGTCATGCGGCCGCCGGCAGGGTCAGTTCGGCGGCGGTCCATCCGTCCGCGCCCATGCTGAGGCGCAGGCTGGCTGCCGGGCCATACAGCGCTTCCAGCCGCTGGCGCACATTGCGCAAGCCGACACCGCTGCCCAGCACCGCCTGGCCGTTGCCGGCGCCGGCGCCGTTGTCGCGCACGGCGACCGTCACGATGCCCGCCGTGCGCTGCGCCAGCACGGTGACAATGACCGCGCCGGCATACGGTTCGACGCCGTGCTGCACGGCGTTTTCCACCAGCGGCATCAACATCAGCGGCGGCAATGCCAGCTCGCGCACGTCATCGGCGCAATCGATGCGGATGCTCAGGCGCTCGCCGTAGCGGATCGCCATCAGTTCCAGATAGTGGCCAGCCAGTTCGCATTCGCGGCCCAGCGTCGACATCGGGCTGCGCAGGTCCGGCAACGCGCTGCGCAGGTAGGCGATCAGGTGATCCAGCATGTCGACCGCGCGGGCGGGATCATGCCGCACCAGGTAGCGCGTGTTGGCCAGCGTGTTGTACAAAAAGTGCGGTTCGATCTGCGCCTGCAAGGCCTTCAGGTCGGACGCCAGCGCCGCCTGCGACAGCTGGGCAATATGCAAGGTGCGCGCGCGGTGCTGCGCCATCCATAGCGGCAGTACGAAGAGCAGTAGCGCCAGCAGCGCCTCGACCAGCATTACCTGCACCGCATTATGGGCATTGATGCCGACCGCCCCCAGACCGGCTGCGTACAGCGCACCGGCGGCAGCCACTGCGGCTGGCAGCAGCACCAGCAGCCCAGCCCAGACGGCGGCCCAGCTGCGGGCGATGGGCCAGGCGCGTTGCAGCGCCAGCAGCAGCGCGGCAATCGCCGCCAGTGGCAGCAGCAAGGCCGCGAACAAGGCCAACCAGGTGTAGGCATGCAGTGCCAGCCCCGCCACGGCGGCCAGCGCAATCAGCGCAGCGCTGGCCAGCAGCTGGCGCGGCGGGCTGTTGGCCACGCGCTGCACCGCCTGCGGTGCGCCGCCCGGATCGGCACCGATCCATCGACTCAGCGCCATCATAGTGTCGGTTGTTCCGGTAGTTGCGCCGGCGGCACGCGGTCGACTGGCACCTCCTTGCCCACCACGTCGAACGACAATTCGTCTATCCACACCTGGCCATTGCCGGAGTTGATGACGCCAAATGAGATGATGGTGCCGTCTTCCGGCACATCCAGCGTCACACTGCGTACCTGCCAGCGGGTGGTGCCTTTGATCGGTTGATCGACGCTGTTGTAGAAGGCTGCGTTGGGCCGGCCATTGGCCTGAACCTGCATCCACAGGCCGGACCAGTTACTGACGTCGCGCGTCTTGATCATGGCGCGGAAACGCACCCGCTGGCCCAGGTAACGCTGGGCCGAGATGGTTTGCGTCAACGCGGCGAAGCGCTTGTCGTCGCCCTGCACGTAACGCAGGAACTTGGCGCCCTTGCCGCTGGAAGTCTCGACATAGTCGATGCCGGCTTGGTAGGAACTGGCGCGGTCGCCGCTGATGAACCACGGCGCTGGCAGCTTGCCGACCGACTCGGCAGCGGTGACCCACAGGGCGCTGGCCGCCAGCGCGGCCGCGATGACGTGCAACGGTTTCATAGCGTTGGCACCGCCGGCAGCTTGGCGCGCGGCGCCTGCACATCGGCCGGCACGTCCTTGCCTACCGCCTCCAGCGACAGCTGGTCGATCCAGACCTGGCCCTTGCCGCCATCAATGACGCCGAAGTTCAAAGTCTCCGCATCGGCCGGCACGTCCAGCGTCACGCTGCGCAACTGCCAGCCGGTGGTGCCGGTAATCGGCTTGTCCTGGCTGTTGTAGAAAGCCACGCTGTGCTGGCCGTTATCGACACGCATCCACAGGCCAGCCCAATCGCTGACCTCGCGCGTCTTGATCATGGCCTGGAAGCGCACCCGCTGGCCCTTGTAGTTCTTGGCTGAGATCTGCTGCATCAAGGTGCCGAACTTGTTCGCCTCGCCGTCGACGTAGCGGATGTAGCGCGCCGGCTTGCCGCTAACCGTATCCTGGCTGTCTTCGCCGATTTCGTAAGCCTGCGGCGCGCCGCCGGTCAGGAACCATTTGCCGGCTTCGGCGGCGGTGGCAGTGTTGGCGACAGCAGCTGCGGTCAGCAGCAACGCGGCGATGATCGTCTGTTTCATTGTGGGCTCTCCAAGGGCATGACGGATTGTCATGCAGCTACTGTGCCCTGTCCAGTGCCGGCGCGGGGCGGCATGCGACAAGCGCAGCCCCGCGCCGACAAACGCGCCGCCTGCAGGATTAACGTTCGATCCACGCCAGGATGTCGGCGTAGATCTGCTCGCGATTGAGCTCGTTGAAATTTTCGTGGAAGTTGCGCGGGTGGCGCTGATAGGTCAGCAAGTGCGCCGGCACCGATTGCAGCATGGCCTCGGCCGCATCGGCGTCGGCCAGGTGATCGTCGCCGGCCACCACGGCAAACAGTGGCTGCGTCCAGCCCGGCATGCGCGCGGCCAGGCCCTGCTGGGCGGTGGTCAATGCGTTGCCGAAGCGGACCGTGATCTCGGTGGCGCGGATGCCGTCACGCTCGTCGTCGTAATGGCGGGCGGTGATGGCGCTGTCGTGGGTCAGCAAATGGGTCAGCGAGGCCAGCGGCACTTTCATGCGCGGCGCCAGCGCACCCAGCACGCCGGCCAGCGCCAGCAGCAGCGGCGACACCTTGATCGCATTCACGTAATACGGGGAAGACAGGATGACGCCCTTGATCGCAGCGTCGTCACGGAAATGGCCCAGCGCCAGATGGGTGGCGATCAGCGCCCCCATCGAGTGCCCCATCACATAAATCGGCAAGCCCGGATACTGCTGCTTGACCCAGGCCAGGAACAGCACACTATCGTCGAGAAATACCTGGAAGCCGGGGATGTCGACCCGGCGCGCGTCCTGATGGCCGCACAGATCGTAGGCCACGGTGGCGATGCCCTGCTGGCGGAACCAGCGCGCCGGCGTGCAATAGTCGCCGCCGTGCGCCATGCCGCCATGGATCGCCAGGATCACCGCGCGCGCAGGCGACTCGGCCGGCTCCCACACGTGCACCCGGCGCGACTGCCCCTGGGCGGCGCTGAAGTCAGTCAGCCGGTCTTCGGCAAAGCGCATCGCCAGCGTCACGCGGTCACGCGGTCACGCGGTGATGCTGAGATTGATGCCCATCTCGACCAGCATCGCCATGTCGGCCAGCGACAGGTCCAGCGTCGGCGTGGCCGCGCCCGCGTCGCACGGGAAGGAAATACGCAGTTCGGCGGCAACGTCGGAGCGCTCGAAGTGGATCCCGCGCGCCTGGCATTCGTTCAGGTAAAAACGGATCTGCTTGAGCAGCTCGGTCGGATTCTGCTCGGTGCCGATGGCAACATAAAAGCCGGAATCGATGCGCGCCCGGCCAGCCGACGTCACGTCGCCCTTCTGCCAGTCGCCATGCGGTTCGCTCGGCAGGCCGTCGCGGACGTCTGCCAAGCCTTCGGGGTCGCCGTGTACCTTGAGTGTTGCGATATTCATGGTCTACCTTTATTGGTCTCCTACCACAATAAGGTTACACCATAGAAATATCAAAGTCTAGCAACATAGCCAATCATGCAATGCCATAACGGCTGCGGTAGGCCGCCACCGCTTCTTTGTGCTGAGCCAGCTGCGGATCGGCGCCGGCGCCGTTGAGGAAACCGAACAAATCGTCCAGGTTGCCGATCGAAATCACCGGAATGCCGTACTTCTGCGTCACTTCCTGCACTGCCGACAATTCGGAGATCTGGCCATCCTTGCCGCCGCGCTCCATCCGGTCCAGCGCGATCAGCACGGCGCACGGTTCGGCGCCGGCGGCGCGGATCATTTCCACCGATTCGCGCACCGAGGTGCCGGCCGAAATCACGTCGTCAATGATCACCACCTTGCCTTGCAGCTTGGCGCCGACGATAGTGCCGCCCTCGCCGTGGTCCTTGGCTTCCTTGCGGTTATAGGCGAACGAGGTGTTGTGGCCCTTGCCGGCCAGCGCCACGGCAGTGGCCGAAGCCAGCGTGATGCCCTTGTAGGCCGGGCCGAACAGCATGTCGAACTCGACGCCGGAATCGATCAGCGTCTGCGCGTAGAACTGCGCGACCTGCGCCAGCGTGGCGCCGTCATGGAACAGGCCAGCGTTGAAGAAGTACGGCGACTGGCGTCCTGCCTTGGTGGTGAACTCGCCGAAGCGCAGCACGCCCGCCTGGACCGAGAACGCGATAAATTCCTGACGTAAATTAGTTGCAATAGCCATCGTGGTGCCTCATTTCTGTAAAGTGCCGGTATTTTACCGCTACACTAACGCCTTCCGTACTTTCTGCCCCGAATCTTCTATGCCAAAAATCATCTCCGCCAACCTGAACGGCATCCGCTCGGCTGCCTCCAAGGGCTTTTTCACCTGGCTGGCCAAGCAGGACGCCGACTTCGTCTGCGTGCAGGAACTCAAGGCGCAAGCGCCGGACATGACGCCGGAATTCCTCAACCCGGGCGGCTACCACGGCCACTTCCACTATGCCGAGAAAAAAGGCTATTCCGGCACCGGCGTCTACAGCAAGATCGAGCCAGACCGCGTGGTGATCGGCTTCGGCTCGCCCGAGTTTGACGCCGAAGGCCGCTACGTGCGCTGCGACTTCGGCCAGTTGACCGTGATTTCGGTGTACTGCCCATCCGGCTCGTCCGGTCCGGAGCGCCAGGAAGCCAAGTTCCGCTTCATGGACCTGTTCATGGTGCACCTGCAGCAACTGCACGCCGAAGGCCGCGAAATCGTCATCTGCGGCGACTGGAACATCGCCCACAAGGAAATCGACCTGAAGAACTGGAAGGGCAACAAGAAGAACTCCGGCTTCCTGCCGGAAGAGCGCGAGTGGATGACCCGCCTGTTCGACGAAGTCGGTTATGTCGACGTCCACCGCGGCCTCGATCCGCGCGAGGAGCAATACACCTGGTGGAGCAATCGCGGCCAGGCGTATGCAAAGAACGTCGGCTGGCGCATCGACTACCACGTGGCGACCCCAGGCATTGCCGCCAAGGCCACCACGGTCGCCGTCTACAAGGATGAGAAATTCTCCGACCACGCGCCGCTGACCATCGAGTACGGCGCGCTGTAAGCCTTATGGTTGCGGCGGGAACTGGCCCAGCTGCTGAAACACGCCGAACCAGTCTTCCATATGCCAGGTCGTGACCAGCCGTCCGTCCACGACCTTGTGAAACTCGTGCAGGCGGAAGCTCACCTTCCTGCCGGTCGGCGCAATGCCGAACAGCGCCCCTTGATGCGTGCCGGTGATTTCGGCGCGCACACCAATCTTGCCGGGCTCCTGCACCATGTCGTGAATGGTGATTTGCACATCCGGAAACGCGACGACGAACTCGCGGATAATGGCCTTGATTCCGGTCGGGCCAGGCTGCTGGCCCGGCGCAAGCGGAATGTCGTCCCAATCCGGCGCCAGCACAGTGTCGACCAGGTCTGGATTCTTGTCGTTGAAGGCGCGGTACAGCGTTTCGACTGCAATGCGCTCGGCGCGCAGTTGTTCGGTAGTGCTCATGGCTTGCTCCGTTGATTTTGAGAAGACACAAGTTTGCGCCGTGCGGTAAAATCAGTCCAACAAATAACCTGTATAGATATTTATTTGTCTTATGGATTTTCATGGCATCGATTTAAACCTGCTGGTCGCCTTCGACGCCTTGATGGGCGAGCGCAACGTCACGCGCGCGGCGAACCAGGTCGGCGTCAGCCAGCCGGCCATGAGCGCAGCCCTGTCCCGCTTGCGCACGCTGCTCGGCGATCCCCTGTTCCTGCGCAGCGCCGACGGCCTGCTGCCGACGCAACGCGCACGCGACCTGGCGGAACCGATCGCGCAGGCGCTGCGGCAGATCGAAGCGGCGATGGTGGAAAAGCCTGCATTCGATGCGGCCAGCGCCACGCTGACTTTCAACCTCGGACTGCCGGATTACCCCAGCTTCGTCCTGCTGCCCACGCTGCTGCAAGCGCTACAGACGCAAGCGCCGGGCATCTCATTGAACGTGCATGCCGTGAATGGCCGCGACGACGCCGTCGAACTGCTCGATGCGGGCGCGATTGACGCCGCCATCGGCGTGCCGCCCTCCAATGCCGATGGCCGCATCAAGGCGCGCCCGCTGCTGCGCGACGAGTTTGTGACGGTGCTGGCGCATGATCACCCGGCCGGCCGGCACGGCATGGATCTGGACATCTATTTGTCCCTGCAGCATGTGCTGGTGTCGCCGGAAGGGCATTTGTACGGCGCGGTGGATCACGCGCTGGCGCAACAGGGCCGACGCCGCAGGCTGGCCTTGACGCTGCCGCATATGTTCGCTGTACCGGCCGTCATCGCGCAGACCGGCATGACCGCCACCATCCTCAAACGCGTGGCGCTACATGCGCAGGCCAGTCACCAGTTGGCACTCTTCCCGCCGCCGCTGGCGCTGCCGGAAATCGTCTTCGACCTGATGTGGCACAGGCGCAGCGACACCCATCCGGCGCAGTCGTGGTTAAGGGAATTTATCGCGACGCAGGCGGCTATAAGCTGCGCTGAGAACGGAACTCACGCCAGTCGCCGCTGAGCGGGTCGATGAAGCTGATGGCGCGCGCCAGCAGTTGCAGGGGCTGCGACACGTCGTCCTGCTTGCACGGCAGCGCCACCGGGTAGAAGGCGTCGTTGACGATCGGGACGCCGAGCGACGACAGGTGCACGCGCAGCTGGTGCTGGCGGCCGGTGTGCGGATGCAGGCGGTACAAAGTGAGGTCGCCGCGATGCTCGATGACGTCGATCAGCGTTTCCGAATTCGGCTCGCCCTCGGTCTCCTTCATGATGAAGAATTTATCGCCCTCCACCATGCGGCTGCGGTAGGTAAAGGGGAACTGGGCATCGTGCAGGCGCGGCGCCAGCGCTTCGTATTCCTTGTCGATCACGCGTTTCTGGAACATCGACTGGTACACGCCGCGGCTGGCCGCGTTACGCGAGAAAATCACCACGCCCGCCGTCTCGCGGTCCAGCCGGTGGATCGGCACCAGGTCTTCCTCGCCCAGCGTTTTGCGCAGTCGCACCAGCAGCGTCTCGTGCAGGAAGCGGCCGGATGGAATCACCGGCAGGAAGTGCGGCTTGTCGACCACTACCAGGTGCTCGTCGATGTGCAGGATCTCTTCCTGGAATGGAATCGGCGTCTCCGGCTCCTCCAGTTCGCGGTAGTAGAACATGCGCAGGCCGCGTTTGAAGCGGCTGGTGGGCTGCAGCAGCTGGCCACTGCCATCGACCACATCGCCGCGTGCCATGCGTTCGCGCCACGCCGCTTCCGAGACATCGGGAAACCGCTCGACCAGGAAGCGGATCAGGTCCGGCCAGTCGCCCTCGGGCAGATACAGATAGCTGGGCGCGACACCGTCGCGCATCGGCAGTGGATAACGCGACATATCAGGAACGTGGCAAGGCGATGGTGTGGTACGGCGGCAGGTTGTTCGGATCAAGCCCCTTGGCGCGCGCGTACACCGGCAGTACCAGGTGCATATTCTTGTTCATATCCTCGATGCGCCGGCTGCCGCTCGGGTGGGTCGAGAGGAAAGGCAACGGCGCTCCCTTGCTGACGGCGCCCATCTTCTGCCACAGCGCAATGCCGGCGCGCGGATCGAAGCCGGCGCGGGCCGCCAGATCCATGCCGACCAGATCGGCCTCGCTCTCGTCGCCACGCGAATACGTCAGCGCCGCGCCCTTGGCGGCGATACCGGCCGCCGCGTCGCCCAGGCGCGGATCGACGCCGAAGTAAGCCGAGCCCAAGGCGCCCAGAATGCGCGCGCCGACATTGGTCACGGTATTCTTGCCGGCCTGTTCACGCGCGTGCTCGCGCAGCGCGTGGGCGATCTCGTGGCCCATCACCATCGCCACTTCGTCGTCGGTGAGATTGAGTTTGGTCAGGATGCCGTTGTAGAAGGCGATGCGGCCGCCCGGCATGCAGAAGGCATTGACGGTGTCGGAGCGCAGCAGGTTAACCTGCCAGTCCCACTTGGCGGCATCCGGATTCCAGCGCGTGGTGAACGGGATCAGCCGCTTGGCGATGGCGCGCAGGCGGATCAGCTGCGGATTGCGGTCGGTGGCGACGGCGTCCTTTTTATGCGCCTCGTTCAGCATCTGGTCGTACTGCAGTTTGGACTGCTGGTCGAACTGGCGCGAATCGCCGCCCAGGCCGCGCAGGCGCGACATGCTGGTGACGGGAATGCCATCGTTTTGCGCGTGCAGCGACAGCGCGCTGGTACAGAGCACCAGCGCCAGCAAGGCTGTCTTTAGTTCAGGTTTTTTCATGACCACTGTTCCACGGAGCGATTTTCGGCAGCATCATCATCGCAGGAAAGGCGAGGATAAAGCACACGATAAAGAACCAGAACCACCCGGTTTCAGCAACAATATACCCCACCGACGAGTTGATGAATGTGCGCGGCACCGCAGCCAGGCTGGAAAACAGCGCGTACTGCGTGGCGGTGTAGCGTGGGTCGGTGGCGCGCGACATGAAGGCCACCAGCGCCGCCGCGCCCAGTCCCGGACTGGCAAACGCCTCGAAGCCGTAGACAGCGCTCAGCAACAAGGGATCGGAACCAACCTGGGCCAGCCACGCGAAACCGAGGATAGCCAGCGCCTGCAACACGCCAAACACCCACAGCGCGCGGTTGATGCCCAATTTGATCATCCAGATGCCGCCCACCGCGCCGCCGGCCAGCGCCGCCCACCAGCCGGTGGCGTTGGCGGCCAGGCCGATCTGTTTGGTGGTGAAGCCGGTATCAAGAAAGAACTTGGTCGACAGCGCGGTGCTCATGGTGTCGCCGATCTTGTATAGCAGGATAAAGGCAATGATGAACAGCGCCTGTTTCCAGCCGTCGCGCAGCACGAACTCGCGGAACGGCATGACCACAGCCTCCTGCAGATTCTTCGGCGGTGAGCCGTACAGCGTTGGCTCTTTCGCCAGCAGCGTGCAGACAAAGCCCGGCAGCATGAACGCCGCCACGGTCCAGAACACGATTTGCCACGGCTGGCTGTCCGCCATTACCAGCCCCAGCGCGCTTGGGATCAGGCTCGAGGCTTTGTAAGCATTGACGATAATGGCCGCACCGAGGCCCTGCTCTTCCTCGGCCAGGATCTCGCGCCGGTAGGCGTCGATCACCACGTCCTGGCTGGCCGACATGAAGGCGATCATAAACACCGCCACCACGATCACCGACAGTTCCAGCTTGGGATCGAGCATGCCCATGCCGCCGATGAACAGGAACAGCGCCAGCTGCGTCAGCGCCATCCAGCCGCGCCGCCGGCCCAGCGGCAGCACGGTGTAGCGGTCCATCAGCGGCGCCCACAGGAACTTGAAGGTGTACGGGAACATGGCCAGACCGAACAGCCCCAGCGCCTTGACGTCCAGCCCGGCCTTGGCCAGCCAGGCCTGCATCAGGTAGATCAGCGTGTACAGCGGCAGCCCGGAACTGAAGCCCAGGAACAGAATGGAGACGGTGCGTCCGTTGATGTAGCTGTACCAGGGCCTAGTGTCGGTCATTATTTTTTTCGTAGTCGGAAGACGGCAAGATCGCCGCGCAGGTTCGGCAGGAATGATACCCGTTTGCCCTCGGCCAGCGCTACACATTCGATCACTTCCAGCCCGCATTCCTGCGCCAGGTCACGGAAGTCGGTGATGGTGGCGCAGCGTACGTTGGGCGTGTCGTACCACTCGTACGGCAGCGATTCCGACACCGGCATGCGGCCCTTCAGCAAGGCCACGCGGTGCGGCCAGTAGGCGAAGTTGGGGAACGAGACAATCGCCTCCTTGCCGACGCGGACGATATCGCGCAGCAGCGCTTCCACATGCTTCATCATCTGCAGCGACGACAGGCACAGCACCGTATCGAAGGAATTGTCGCCGAACAGCCCCAGGCCATTCTCCATATCCTGCTGCACCACCTGCACGCCGCGCTGGGTCGATGCCAGCACCTTGTCGTCGGCGATCTCGATGCCGTAGCCGCTGCACTGCTTGTCGCTTTGCAGATAGTCCATCATCACGCCGTCGCCGCAGCCGACGTCCAGCACGTGCGCCCGGTTGTCCACCCAGTGCGCGATGAAGGCCAGGTCCGGCCGCGCCGCGCTCAGTTCATTGAAGTTCATACCGCTCCCTCTATTTCTTTCCACACCTGGCCGTAGTAGGCGCGCACCATGTTCATGTAGCGCGCATCCTCCAGCAGGAAGGCGTCGTGGCCGTGTGGCGCATCGATTTCCGCGTAGGTGACCTGGCGGCGGTTGCTGACCAGCGCCTGCACGATTTCGCGGCTGCGCTCCGGCGAGAAGCGCCAGTCGGTGGTAAACGACGCCAGGAAGAACTTGGCCTGCGTGCCGGCCAGCGTCCTGGCCAGGTCGCCACCGTGCTTGCGCGCCGGGTCGAAGTAGTCCAGCGCCTTGGTGATCAGCAGGTAGGTGTTGGCGTCGAAGTATTCGGAGAACTTGTCGCCCTGATAGCGCAGGTAGGATTCGATTTCGAAGTCGACGCCGAAGCCGAACTTGTAGTCGCCGCTTTCGGCAATATCACGCAGCTTGCGGCCGAATTTCTCGGCCATGTCGTCGTCCGACAGATAGGTGATGTGGCCGACCATGCGCGCGACGCGCAGGCCGTTCTTCGGCACCACGCCATGCGCGTAGAAATCGCCGCCGTGGTAGTCGGGGTCGGACAGGATGGCCTGGCGGGCGACGTCGTTGAAGGCGATGTTCTGCGCCGACAGCTTGGCGGTCGAGGCGATCACCACGCAGTGGCGCAAGCGGTCCGGGTACATGATGGACCAGGCCAGCGCCTGCATGCCGCCCAGCGAACCGCCCATGACGGCGGCGAATTGTTTGATGCCCAGCTGGTCGGCCAGGCGCGCCTGCGCCGACACCCAGTCTTCCACCGTCACTACCGGGAAGGCGGCGCCGTAAGGTTTACCGGTGGCCGGATTGGTGTGCATCGGACCGGTGGAGCCGAAGCAGGAGCCGAGGTTGTTAATCCCGATCACGAAGAACTTGTCGGTATCGAGCGGCTTGCCCGGGCCGACCATATTGTCCCACCAGCCGGTGCTTTTCGGCTGGCCTTCGTATTCGCCGGCCACGTGGTGCGAGGCGTTCAGCGCGTGGCACACCAGCACCGCGTTGGAATGGTCGGCGTTGAGCGTACCGTAGGTTTCGTACATCAGCATATAGTCGCGCAGCGACGCGCCGCTTTGCAGGAGCAAGGGCTCGGCAAAATGCATGGTTTGCGGCTTAACGTATCCGAGGGATGACATTTTTTTGATTGTAGTTTGGGGGCGGCCCCACGGGCCATCTATCAGGGCGGGACCGCGAATGGTGGGTCCCGCCAGTTCACATCAACTGTAATTGTTCGACCGCGTCTGCAATTACGTTGGGTTCCATCGAGCGCATGATCTTGCGGGTTTGCGGCATGATGCGCGCAAGATCGCTGTTCAGGATTTCCTGCTTGACCGACAGCAGCTGCGCCGGATGCATCGAGAACTCGCGCAACCCCATGCCCAGCAGCAGGCGCGTCAACTTGACATCGCCCGCCATTTCGCCGCACACGGCGACGTCGATCCCGGCTTTATGCCCGGCCGCAATCGTCATCGAGATCAATTGCAGCACAGCCGGATGCAGCGGATTGTAAAGGTGTGCGACTTCATAATCAACCCGGTCGATCGCCAGCGTGTACTGGATCAGGTCATTGGTGCCGATCGACAGGAAGTCCATGCGCTTGACGAACATCGGCAGCGCCAGCGCCGCCGCCGGAATCTCGATCATGGCGCCGACGTCGACGTCGTCATCGAACTTGACGCCCTGCTCGCGCAGCTCGGCCTTGGCCTGGGCGATCATCGCCAGCGACTGGTCGATCTCGAACGCGTGCGCCAGCATCGGAATCAGGATGCGCACCTTGCCGAACGCCGAGGCGCGCAGAATCGCCCGCAGCTGGGTCAGGAAAATCTGCGGCTCGGCCAGGCAGTAGCGGATCGCCCGCAGGCCCAGCGCCGGATTCAATGCCGTCTGCTCGCTCTGGTCGAGCGGCTTGTCGGCGCCGATGTCCAGCGTGCGAATGGTGACCGGCCGGCCCTTCATGGCGGTGACCGCTTTCTTGTACTGCTCGAACTGCTCTTCTTCCGACGGAATCTTGTTGTTGCGGCCCATGAACAGGAATTCGGAGCGGAACAGGCCCACGCCATTGGCGCCGGCTTCCAGCGCGGCCGGGCAATCGTCCGGCAGCTCGATATTGGCCAGCAGCGTGATCTCGGTGCCGTCCTTGGTGATGGCCGGGGTCTTCTTCAGCTTTTGCAGCTTCTTGCGCGCGCGGGCGGCGGCGCCCTGGCGTTCGCGGTACTGATTCAGGATCAGCGCGCTCGGATTGGCGATCACCACGCCGGCTTCGCCGTCGATGATCAGCCAGTCGTCCTGCTCGATCAGGGTGGAGGCGCCGGACATGCCGACCGCCGCCGGAATATCCAGCGAACGGGCGACGATGGCCGTGTGCGAGTTCTGGCCGCCGACATCGGTAACGAAGCCGATGAACGAGCGGTCGCGGAATTGCAGCATGTCGGCCGGCGAAATATCGTGGGCGACGATGATCATCTGCGGCTGGTATTCGTCGTCGCCGGTCGGCGCCGGCTCCGGCAGCAGGCGCTCGGTGCCCATCAGCACCTTCAGCACCCGCTCGGCCACCTGCTGGATGTCGGCCTTGCGCTCGCGCAGATAGGGATCTTCGATTTCGTCGAACTGCGCCGACAGTTCATCGATCTGGGTCAGCAGCGCCCATTCGGCGTTGTAGTGGCGGGCGCGGATGATGTCCAGCGGCGCTTCGGAAATCATCGGATCGGACAGGATCAGCGCATGCACATCGATGAACGCGCCCAGCTCGGTGGGGGCGTCCTTGGGCAATTCATTCCACAGCGTTTGCAGTTCCTTGTGGACGGCGGCCAGCGCCTGCTGCAAACGGGAGACTTCGGCCTCGACCTGTTCCTCGGCCACCAGGTAGTGCTTGACGTCCAGCGCCGCCGGCGCCATCAGGTGCGCGCGGCCGATCGCGATGCCGCGCGACACCGGAATGCCGTGCAAGGTGAACGAGGCCATCGGCGGGCCTGCGGGGAAACGGGGTCGGCTGCGCTCCGCCCCCATTACTCGCCTTCGCCGAACTTGTCGTTGACCAGTGCGCTGAGGGCGGCGACGCAATCGGCTTCATCATCGCCGTCCGCTTCCAGCAACACCTTGGCGCCCTTGCCGGCGGCCAGCATCATCACGCCCATGATGGACTTGGCGTTGATGCGGCGTGCATTGCGGGTCAGCCAGACATCGCTTTTGTATTTTGCTGCCAGTTGGGTAAATTTGGCGGAGGCGCGCGCATGCAAACCAAGCTTGTTAATAATTTCGAGTTCTTGCTGAATCATTTTTGTTTTGTCTCAATCAATGCGCATTGCAAAAAATCGTCAGGTTTCCCCGACGCGGATCCGGTTGTCGACGCGCACGGCTCCACTTTGCGCGCCGGCCAGGGCCATCTCGACCACCACATCCAGCGTGTCGCGGCGGTAGGTGATGGCGCGCAGCAGCATCGGCAAACTGATGCCTGCAATCACCTCCACCCGGCCCGCGTCGGCCAGCCGGTTGCAGCAGTTGGCGGGGGTGCCGCCTTTGACGTCGGTGATCACCAGCACGCCGTCGCCATCGTCGAGACGCTTGATGGCCGCCGCCGCCAGATCCTGGACTTCGCCGAGGTCCTGGTCGGCGATCACGTCGATCGCTTCCAGGTGCTCGGTGGGACCACGGAACACGTGGGCGCAAGCCGCAAGAAAGGCTTGCCCCAGTGGCGCGTGCGTCATAAGTAGTATGCCTACCATATTGTTAAACCGCCAGTCAGGATTAAAGTTTTCTTGTCATCGGAGACTTATTTCCCTGCAGCCGCCGCTTCCACCGCATCGATGAAAGTGGCCGCCACCGGGAAGCCGGCCTGTTGGGTAATCTCCTGGAAGCAGGTCGGGCTGGTGACGTTTACTTCCGTCAGGAAATCACCGATAACATCTAATCCTACCAGTAACAGGCCGCGGGCTGCCAGAATCGGTCCCAGCGCATTGGCGATTTCAAAGTCGCGCTCGGTCAGCGGCTGCGCCACGCCGATGCCGCCGGCCGCCAGGTTGCCGCGCACTTCGCCGTTTTGCGGGATGCGCGCCAGCGAGAACGGCACCGGTTTGCCGTTGATCACCAGGATGCGCTTGTCGCCCTTGTCGATGGCCGGAATGAAGCGCTGGGCCATGATGGTGTACTTGCCGTTGCCGGTCAGCGTCTCGATGACCGAGCCCAGGTTCATGCCGTCGGCGCCGATGCGGAAGATGCCGGCGCCGCCCATGCCGTCCAGCGGCTTGAGGATGATGTCGCCATGCTGCTTCTGGAAGGCGCGGATGCGCGCTTCGTCGCCGGTCACCAGGGTCGGCGAGGTGAACTCGCTGAACTGGGTGATGGCAACCTTTTCATTGTGGTCGCGGATGGCGGACGGCTTGTTGAAGACCTTGGCGCCCTGCTTCTCGGCCAGCTCCAGCAGGTAGGTGCTGTAGACATATTCCATGTCGAACGGCGGGTCCTTGCGCTGCAGGATGGCGTCAAACTCGCCGAGGTTGGTTTCGACCGGATCAGCGGCGCGGTACCAGTCTTTCGGATCGCCGGTGAAGCTGATGCGCTGCACGCGCGCCGTGACCACGCCCTGCTCGACCGCCATGTCCATCTGCTGGAAGGCGTACACCTCATGGCCGCGCCGGTCTGCCTCCACCATCATGGCGTAGGTGGAATCCTTGTAGGTCTTGAAGGTCGACAGCGGATCGGCGAGGAAAGCGATTTTCATGGGTGCATCCAGTAGAGTTAATGCCTGATTTTAGCCGAGATTAAAAACCTGTACCGTCCCCGGCGTCATTCCGGCGCACGCCGGAATCGATAGAACGCATACTCAGCATGGATTCCCGCTTTCGCGGCAACGACGCTAATAGACTTCCGGGTTGGGATCGGTGCGTTCCATTTCCAGCGACGCCGCCAGCAGCGCCAGCCGCGCCACCACGCCGTACACATAGAAGCGGTTCGGCGCTGCCGTACCCGGCTTGGCCTTGAGGTCCGGTACCGCGTGCTGCTGCGCGAACGCCAGCGGCACGTACTGCGAGCCCGGCGCGTTCAGGTTCTGGTCGATGCCCTTCTCGGCGTGGATGCGGTAGAAACCGCCCACCACATAGCGGTCGATCATGTACACCACCGGCTCGGCCACCGCCTCGCGAATGCTCTCGAAGGTCGGCACGCCTTCCTGGATGATGAAGTCGGTCACTTCCTTGCCATCCTTGATGACGATCATCTTGTCGCGCTGGGCCTGGGTCAGGTCCTTGATCTCGCTGGAATCCTTGATGGTCAGGATGCTGGTGCCGTAGGTGCCGGCGTCCGGCTTGACGATCACGAAGGGCTTCTGGTCCTTCATGCCGTATTCCTTGTATTTCTTCTTGATCTTGGCCAGCAGCGTGTCGATGTTGGCGGCCAGGCAGTCATAGCCCTCGCCGGTGCGGAAATTGACGGCATCGCACTTGGCGTGCAGCGGATTGAGCATCCACGGATCGACGCCGATCAGCTTGCCGAACTTCTTGCACACCTCGTCATAGGCGTTGAGGTGATTGCTCTTGCGGCGCAGCGCCCAGCCGGCGTGCAGCGGCGGCAGCAGGCTCTGCTCGTGGATGTTCTGCAGGATCTCCGGAATCCCGGCCGACAGGTCGTTATTCAGCAGGATCGTGCACGGATCGAAGTCTTTCAGGCCGACGCGGCGGCCGTTCGGCGAGCGCACCAGCGGCTCCACCACCAGCATATTGCCGTCCGGCAGAGCGATCGGCGTCGGCGCGGTGACCTCCCGCGACAGCGAACCGAGCCGCACATGCAGGCCGGTCTGGCGGAAAATCTGCATCAGCCGGGCCACGTTCTGCCAGTAGGTCGGGTGGCGCTGGGTCACTTCCGGGATCAGCAGCAGGTTGCGCGCGTCCGGGCAATACTTGTCGATCGCGGCCATGGCTGCCTGCACCGACAGCGGCAGCATCTCGGTGGCCAGCATATTGAAGCCGCCGGGGAACAGGTTGGTATCCACCGGCGCCAGCTTGTAGCCGGCATTCCTCATATCAACCGAGCAATAAAACGGCGGAGTGTGCTCCTGCCATTCGAGGCGGAACCAGCGTTCGATTGCGGGAGTGGCGGCCAGGATTTTTTCTTCCAGGTCGAGCAGTGGTCCGCTCAGGGCCGTGACGAGGTGGGGAACCATGTTATTACTTCCTTATTACCGTGCGGACTATGCCAAATGAGGGCAAAAACATCATTTTAAAGGCTGGTAATAAAAAAAGCGCCCCGCAGGGCGCTTTTTTGATGAAACCTTGTTAATTAAGAATGGGTTTAGGAGTGATACGCCGACTCGCCGTGGGTGGTGATGTCCAGACCTTCGCGCTCTTCTTCTTCCGGAACGCGCAGGCCGATAACGATGTCCACCAGCTTGTAAGCAATGATCGACACGATGCCGGACCACAGGATGGTCACGCCAACGCCGGTTGCCTGCACGATCACTTGCGACGAGATCGAGTAGTCAGCCGATGCCTTGTTGGCAACATAATCGAATACGCCCTGGCCGCCGAGCGACGGTGCAGCGAACACACCGGTCAGGATCGCACCCAGGATACCGCCGACGCCGTGCACGCCGAACACGTCCAGCGAGTCGTCCGCGCCCAGCAGGCGTTTCAGGCCGTTCACGCCCCACAGGCAGACCACGCCCGCCAGGAGGCCGATGATCAGTGCGCCCATTGGCCCGACGAAACCGCAGGCCGGGGTGATGGCGACCAGACCGGCCACCGCACCCGAAGCGCCACCCAGCATCGATGGTTTGCCTTTGAACATCCATTCGGCGAAGACCCAGGCCACGGTGGCGGCGGCGGTTGCCAGCAGGGTGTTGATGAAGGCCAGGCCGGCAATGTCAGCAGCTTCCAGCGCCGAACCGGCGTTGAAACCGAACCAGCCCACCCACAGCAGCGAGGCGCCGATCATGGTCATGGTGACCGAGTGCGGGGCCATCGATTCGCGGCCGTAGCCGACGCGTTTGCCGATCATGAAGGCGCCGACCAGGCCGGCAACTGCGGCGTTGATGTGCACCACGGTGCCGCCGGCGAAGTCCAGCGCGCCTTTCTGGAACAGGAAGCCGCCTTTTGCGGTTTCCGATGCCAGCGTGGCGGCATCCTTGATCGCATCCGGGCCGGTCCAGAACCAGACCATGTGCGCCATCGGCAGGTAAGCAAAGGTGAACCAGATCACGATGAACGCCAGCACGGCGGTGAACTTGGCGCGTTCGGCGAAGGCGCCGATGATCAGGCCGCAGGTGATGGCAGCGAAGGTGCCCTGGAACGCCACGTACACGAACTCGGGAATCACAACGCCTTTGCTGAAGGTGGCGGCGTAGGCGAACGTGCCTTTGACCGGATCCCAGATATTGTTGAGGAAGGTGCGGTCATGCAGGTTGCCGAAGAACGCATTGCCTTCGGTGAACGCCAGCGAGTAACCGTAGATGCACCACAGCACGATGATCAGCGCGAACACCATGAACACTTGCATCAGCACCGACAGCATGTTCTTGGAACGCACCAGACCGCCGTAGAACAGCGCCAGGCCAGGAATCGTCATCAGGATCACCAGCAGGGTCGACACCATCATCCAGGCGGTGTCGCCTTTCTGCGGGGTCGGCGCCGCGGCGGCAGCTGGCGCAGCTTCAGCCGGTGCAGCCGCGGCAGGCGCCGGCGCAGCGGCCGGTGCGGGCGCGGACGCGGCAGCCGCAGCGACCGGCGCATCCGCCGGTTTGGCGTCCTGGGCGTGCACAGGTGCGGCCAATGCAAACAGGATGGAGACCCCAGCCAGCACGCTTGTTATAGTTTTCTTCATTCTCATCATCCTCTTAGAGAGCTTCGTTGCCGGTTTCACCGGTACGAATGCGGATCACTTGTTCCAGGTTGGTCACGAAGATTTTGCCGTCACCAATCTTGCCGGTGCGGGCAGCGCCTTCAATCGCTTCAATGGCCTGCTCGACGACCGCGTCGTCGACTGCCGCTTCGATCTTGGTCTTCGGCAGGAAGTCCACGACATACTCGGCACCGCGATACAGCTCGGTGTGGCCCTTCTGGCGACCGAAGCCTTTCACTTCGGTCACGGTAATGCCCTGCACGTTAATCGCCGACAGGGCTTCACGCACCTCGTCAAGCTTGAACGGCTTGATAATGGCGGTAATCATTTTCATACTGGCCTCGCTTAGAAGGTTTTGGAAATGGTCAGGACGGCGCCGGTTTTACCCAGGTTCTTCCCGTTTCCGACGTATGCATTCGTGTCGGCACGGACCGCCGCCAATGCCACACTAAATACGCCGAAATCTTTGGTCAGGCCCACCTTGTAATCGCTGTAGCTGGCGGCGCCGTTGTTCTTGACATTCTGGTGGCCGATGTGCAGGTTCAGCGTGTAGCCATCGGAGATTTCCTGGTTCAGCTGGGCATCGACATAGCCCGAATTCTTGGAGTCGGCAAAGCCGAACAGATTGGTGGTCGATTGCGAATACTTGATCGATGCCGGGCCAAACGACAGCTGGCCGTACAGCTCGAAGGTATTGGCGCTCGGGTGCAGCTTGTTGGACGGGTAGAAGTAGTACAGACCGCCGACGTCATAGCTGATCGAGTCGGTGATGGCGCCGCGCTTGCCGGCGTAGATATCCCACTCGACGCTGCCGTCGCCGCCGCCGTCCTTGATCCATTTGATGCTCGACAGCCAGGTGCCGACGTACAAGCCGGTCGGGTTGTTCACGTAATCTGCGCCGCCCTGTAAGGCTGGGTCGAGATGCGTTTGCGATACGCCGCGGTAGCGGTAGTCGTTGACAACGGCAGCGTTAAAGCTGACTTCGTTATCTGGTTTTGCTTCAGGAGCGGGTGTCGCTTCTTCGGCGCGCGCCATGGACGCGAATGCTAAGGTCAACGCAGCAATCAGGGTAAAGTTCTGGGCCATTTTCATAATTGTTTTTCCTAGTGAGTTGAACTTGATTAGCAGTTGCGGTTTAAAATCCTTGTTAAGCGAAGCGATGAAAGCATTCATAGGCTTCTTTAGCAGAATGTGTGCCAGCTAATGTTGTTCAGCAAACAGGTGGCGTATCATGGTTGATAACGGCCCCGCTCACCCCAAAGTGAGAATGCTGACGAGCGGCCAGCGGGATTTCGGCGGTTTCGCACCACATTGACGCCGAGTCGCACCGTGATGGTGCAACGACAGACCCACTAGATCAAGGAATATTATGGATATGAACACTTTTTTTAATGACTTGCAAAACAAGATCAGCCAAGCCATCGAAAACTCACCAGCAAAGGACATTGAGAAAAACGTCAAGTCCATGATGACGCAGGGTTTCTCCAAGCTGGACCTGGTGACCCGCGAGGAATTCGACATCCAGACCCAGGTGTTGGCCAAGACCCGCGCCAAGCTGGAAGCGCTGGAAACCCGCCTGGCCGAACTGGAAGCCAAGGCCAACCCGTAATGTGAGCGAGGTTTGGGCTAGCGCAAGCTGGCCCGCCGGGCCGGGATTACGCTGGCGGTTGGTTCTTCACGCCCCGCCCTGGTCATGTCTATCCTTGCCATACTGAAAAGCCGCGCTCTGGCGGGCATGGAGGCGCAGGAAGTCAGCGTCGAAGTGCATCTGGCCAACGGGCTGCCGGCCTTCACCATCGTCGGCCTGGCGGATACGGAAGTCAAAGAAGCCAAGGACCGCGTCCGCGCCGCCATCCAGAACGGCGGCTTTGAATTTCCTGCCCAGCGCATCACCGTCAACCTGGCGCCGGCCGACCTGCCCAAGGAATCCGGCCGTTTCGACCTGCCGATCGCGCTCGGCATCCTGGCCGCCTCCAAGCAAATCCCGTCACGCCGCCTGCACCAGTACGAGTTTGCCGGCGAGTTGTCGCTGTCCGGCGAACTGCGCGCCATTCGCGGCGCCCTGGCGATGTCGCTGGCCACCCGCCGCGATGGCGGCTGCCTGGCCTTCATCCTGCCCATGGCCAATGCCGACGAAGCGGCGCTGGTCTCGAATGCAGCCATTTATCCCGCCACGTCGCTGCTCGAGGTGTGCCACCACTTCGCCGGCAAATCGGTGGAGACCATGTTGTCGCGCCATGAGACGGCGCCGGTAGTGCTGCCGCAGGAATTTCCCGACTTCGCCGACGTCAAAGGGCAACTGTTCGTCAAGCGCGCGCTGGAAGTGGCGGCAGCCGGCAATCACTCGGTGCTGATGGTGGGGCCGCCGGGCGCGGGCAAGACCATGCTGGCCTCGCGCTTCGCCGGCCTGCTGCCGGAAATGACGGATGAAGAGGCGCTGGAATCGGCGGCCGTGCAGTCGCTGACGGGCGGCTTCCGCATCGAGCAGTGGAAGCACCGGCCGTTTCGCGCGCCGCATCACACCTCGTCCGGGCCGGCACTGGTGGGTGGCGGCAGCGTGCCGCGTCCGGGCGAGATCTCGCTGGCCCATCGCGGGGTGCTGTTCCTCGATGAACTGCCGGAATTTAACCGTCACGTACTGGACGTGCTGCGCGAGCCAATGGAGTCGGGCCGCATCACCATTTCGCGGGCGGCGCGGCAGGCGGATTTTCCGGCCCACTTCCAGCTGATCGCAGCGATGAATCCCTGCCCCTGCGGCTATTCCGGTCACGCCAGCGTCGCCTGCCGCTGCACCACGGAGAGCATCCAGCGCTATCAAAGCCGGATCTCCGGCCCGCTGCTCGACCGCATCGACATTCAAATCGAAGTCGCCTCGGTTTCGCCTGACACGCTGGCGGCCGCCGCAGATGGCGAACCGTCGGCGCTGATTGCCGCGCGCGTGCAGGCGGCCACCACGCTGCAAATGCGCCGCCAGGGCAAGCGCAATCAAGACCTGACGCCGCGCGAAATTGACCACTACTGCAAACTCGACCGTCTCAGCAAATCCAAGCTCAAGCAAAGCATGGAATCCTTCCATTGGTCGGGCCGCGCCTACCACCGCATTCTGCGGGTAGCGCGCACCATCGCCGACCTGGCAAAAAGCGACCGCATCCAGGAACCACATATGAGCGAAGCGATCCAATATCGACGCGCCCTGCTCAAGGACTAGCCAAGCCAATATAAAAAGTGGTGCCGGCGCGGTATCTACATACCAAGTCTTGCCCGCTTGCTGCTATATTTGCTCGCAGCTCACTCACTCCAGGACCACGATGACCCGTTTGCCTCTGTATCTCGCCGCCAGCGCCGTGCTGGCCGGCTGTGCCACGACCCCAGTGCCGCCCACCGATTTCACGTCCAACTCCGGCAGCCCGCGCACGCCCGAGCAGCTGGCGGTGACGTTTGAAAAAGTCGATCTGGCGCTGCGCGTCGATCCGGCCACCAAGAGCATTCGCGGCGACGCCGCCCTGACCTTCCTGCTGAAAGAACCGCTGACCCGCATCGCCGTCGAGCTCGACCGCAACCTGCCGGTCGACAGCGCCAGCGTCGATGGCGTCACGCTGGCGCCCGCCGCCATCAGCAATCCCGACGGCCGCCTGTACCTCACACTGCCGACGCCGCTGCAAGCCGGCGCCCGCACCACCGTGCGCATCCAGTACCACGGCGTGCCGCACGTGGCCAAGCACGCGCCGTGGGACGGCGCTTTCACCTGGAGCCAGACCAAGGACGGCCAGCCGTGGATCGCCACCACCGTCGAAGGCGAAGGCTGCGATATGTTCTGGCCCTGCATCGACCATCCGATGGGCAAGCCAAAGCTGATCGATCTGCACATCACCGTGCCGTCGCCGCTGGTGGTGGCCGGCAACGGCGTGGCCACCGGCATGGAAGAGAAAGACGGCTGGCGCACCTACAACTGGCGCGCCAAGAACCCCAGCACCTACGGCGTCGCCCTCAACATCGGCCCGTACGAGATGCTGTCCGGCGACTACGTCAGCCGCTTCGGCAACACCATCCCGCTGCGCATGTGGTACCTGAAGGGCCACGCCGAGGACGCCAAAGGCCTGTTCGCCGAGTTCACGCCGATGCTGGATTTCTTTGAATACCGCGTCGGCCCGTATCCGTTCGGCGACGAGAAAATGGGCGTGGTCGAAACCCCGCACCTGGGCATGGAGCACCAGACCATCAACGCCTACGGCAACGGCTACGCCAAGTCCGCCTACGGCTACGACTGGCTGCTGCACCACGAGCTGTCGCATGAATGGTTCGGCAATCAGATGACCAACGCCGACTGGGACGATATGTGGCTGCACGAAGGCTTCGGTTCCTACATGCAGCCGCTGTACCTGGAATCGCTGCGCGGCGAACGCGAGTTCCAGGCCGAGCTGTTCAACTTCCGCAAGTCGCTGTCGAACAAGGCGCCGGTGGTCAGCGGCAAGACCCAGCGCATCGAGGATATTTATGAAGAGGCGCGCGGCGGCCCCGGCAACGACATCTACACCAAGGGGGCGCTGATCCTGCACACGCTGCGCAACCTGATCGGCGACGACGCCTTCTTCACCGCCACGCGCCGCATGGTGTACGGTACCGCCACGCCCACGCCGGGCAACTTCCAGCCGCGCTGGAGCAGCACCAGGGAGTTCGTCCAGTTCAGTAACGAAGCGAGCGGCCGCGACCTGAACTGGTTCTTCGACGCCTACCTCTACCACGCCGCGCTGCCGGAACTGGTGGAAGAACGCAACGGCGACCAGCTGACGCTGCGCTGGAAGCTGAAAGACGGCGGCGCTTTCCCGATGCCGATCGAAGTGCGCGTCAACCAGCGCATCGAAAAGCTGCCGATGAGCAATGGCGTCGGCGTAGTCACCGTGCCCGCGCACGCCATGGTCACCATCGACCCGATGTCGCGCGTGCTGCGCCAGCAGCCGTGGATCGACGCCTGGAAGGCCGCTGACGAGAAGAAGAAGTCCAAGCGATGAGGACGCGCATGCCGACACTGCTGCTGGCGCTGCTGACGGCCGTCACCTTGTCGGCCTGCAGCCCGAAATACGACTGGCGCGACTACCGCAGCGCCGATGCGCCTTACAGCGTGCTATTCCCCGGCAAGCCGGCGACGCAAACCCGTGCCATTCATCTCGACCAGTTGGCGGTCAGCATGACCATGACCGCTGCCAACATCGACGGCGTGGTGTTCGCCATCGGCAGCGCGCAGCTGGCCGACGCCGCCCTGGCGCCGGCCGCGCTGGCGGCAATGCAGCGCGCCATGGTCAACAACATCGGCGGTATCATCACCAGCAGCAAGCCGCTCGCCAACGGCGCGGTGGAGGTGGATGCCCGTGGCAACACCATGCGCCTGCTCGGCCGTTTTGTGGCCAGGGAGCGCCGGGTTTACCAAATTGTCATCATCGGCCCGCCGCAGAAAATCGAGGCCGACCAGGCCGAAACATTCTTCACTTCCCTTAAATTTCTCTGAAAACTGAAGTATTCGCTTAGGGAATCCTTAATCGGGGTGCGGTAGCGCCTAAACCGGGTCCCGGAAGTGTTGTAAAGTTTCAGTTATAGATTAAAGTCGTAGCTAACGGAAGTACCGTTGCCGAACAAGGAAAGTGCCGCTATGTTAATTGCATTCAAATCAAAATCCAGCCCGGAAGTGTTGATGTACCAGGAACATGCGCAGCGCATCCTGGATCTGTTGCACAAGAATCCGACCCGTGGCGTGATCACCGCCGCCGAGGCCGCGCAAGCGCTGTCGGTGCTGGAACATGAAGTGGCCGAAACCCGGCTGCATCCGGAAAACGACGTCGAGCACGACGTCCACGCCCACGAGCAGGAAGAGGGCGAAACCAAGGAACATGCGGCGTCGCAACGGGTCGGTTTCTCCGCCCGCGCCTATCCGCTGCTGGAAATGCTGCGCACCGCCAAGGCGGAAAACGAGCACATCATCTGGGGCATTTAATCCCCTGCCAGGGACGCCTTCAACGGTAAATCCATCGTGAAGCGCGTCCCGACGCCCACCGCACTGTCCACCCGTATCGAGCCATCCAGCAGCGACGTCACAATGTTGTAGGTGATGCTCAGGCCCAGGCCGTTGCCACCCTGCCCCAGCTTGGTGGTAAAGAAGGGATCGAAGATGCGCGCCTGATGTTCCGTCGAAATCCCCTTGCCGTCATCTTCGAACACGATGCGCACCCGGTCGGCGCCCAGCTGTACCGCCCACATGCGCATGGCGCCGCCTTCGCGGTCTTCAAACGCATGCAGCAGGGCGTTGTTGATCAGGTTGATGACCACCTGGCCATATGGACCGGGGAAACTGTCCAGCACGATATCGTCCGGCATCTCCACCACGATCTGGTGGCCGGCCTTGCGCACCTGGTTCTTCATCGTCATGACGATCTCGTTGCTGGCCTGATGCAGATTGAACGGGCGCCGCTTGGCGCTGGCCTGGTCCACCGCCACCTGCTTGAAACTATTGACCAGTTCAGCCGCGCTGCGCAGGCTGCGCATCAGCAGCGTCGACGCCTCGCGCGACGCATCGAGGAAGCTGCGCAGGTCGGAGCGGCGCAGCGTGTTGCCGTTGTTGAGCAGCTCCATCTCACTGGTCTTGTCTTCCAGCGTGCTGGCGATCACCAGGCTGTTGCCGATCGGCGTGTTCAGCTCGTGCGCGACGCCCGCCACCAGCGACCCCAGCGCCGCCAGCTTCTCGCGCTCGACCAGCTGCTGCTGGGCGTCGCGCAACTGGCGGTAGGAGTCGGCATTGGCAAACGCCACCGCCACGTAGGAGGCCAGCGTGGTCAGCATGTCGAGGTCGATGCGCTGGTACGCATGGGTGCGGTAGCTGTGCACCGTGATCACGCCGCGCACCTGGCCGGCGACCGAGATCGGCACGTAGATCAGCGAACGCGGCTCGGTCGGCAACGAGCCGTCTTCCAGCGTGCCCATGTCTTCGGCGCCGGACACCAGGTCCAGGCTGCCGATATAGCGGCCATACTCCAGCTCCAGGTCGTTGATGAACACTTCCTGGTTATGCTGGATGCACCACACCGCCAGCTGGTTGGGCTCGCGCATGCTGCGCGTGTACGGCGTGTAGCGCTTGCCGCGCTCCATCGCGAACGGATACTCGATCACCTCCTGCTGCGGCCGGTAAATGCCGATGCCGAACACGCTGGCGTCCATCAGCGCATGCACCTGTTGGTATAGCAACGACATGATGGCCTCGCTGTCGAGGTTGGCCGTGATGCGGCGGCCGATGTCCGACAGCAGCGAAATATTGCGGTGCGCCAGCTCGACGTTTTCCTTCTCGCGCTCGATCGACTCCTTCTGCTGCACCAGTTCGCGCGTGCGGCTGTCGACCTGTTGCGCCAGCTCCTGCTTCTGCCGCACCAGCAGGCGGATGCGGATGCGGAACAGCAGGTAGGCGCTGCCCAGCACCAGGCACGCGGTCAGGATGCGGAACCACCAGGTCTTCCACACCGGCGGCACGATCGTCACCGTCAGCGACACCGGCGCTGTGCTCCACACGCCATCCTTGTTGGCGGCCTTGACGCGGAACACATACTGACCCGGGTCGAGATTGGTATAAGTGGCGAAACGTTTGGCGGCATCGGCCGTCACCCAGCCCGGATCGAAACCCTCCAGCTGATAGGCATAGCGGTTGCGTTGCGGGTCTGCATAGTGCATGCCGGCGAACTCAAACGAGAACACCGCATCGCGGTACGACAGCGACAGCGCGTTCAAGCTGCCGAGCGGCCCGCGCGCCACCGCGCCGGCCGGCAGCGGCGTGCTGAGGATGGACTGGTTGAAGATGGAGAAATCGGTAATGGCCAGCAGCGGCGGCGCGGGGTTGTCATGAATCTGCGCCGGCTGGAAGGCGGTCACGCCCTCCAGTCCGCCAAAGTACAAGGTGCCATCCGGCGCGCGGTAGCCGGCGCCGACGAAATATGAACCGTCGATCAGGCCATCCCGCGCCACATAGTTCCGGAACAGCCCAGTTTCCGGATTGAACTGCGAGATGCCCGCCGTCGTGCTGATCCACAAGCGTCCTTGCTGGTCCGGCAAAATCGCGCCGATCGGATCGTAAGAGCGGCCATTGGCCGGTGGATAGACGCGGAAGTGCAGTTTGCCATCGGCGCCAAGCTGCGCCATGTTGAGGCCGGCCGCCGTGCCAATCCACAGCCGTTGCTGCGGATCCTGATAAAGATAGTAGACCCGGTTGTGGCTCAGGCTGTCGGGTTTGGCGGGCTGGTGGCGATAGCGCTCGAATTTGCCGCTGGCGCGGTCCAGCCGGTCCAGGCCATTCTCCGTCCCCACCCACAGATTGCCCTGCGGGTCCTCCAACAGCGTGTACACGCGGCCGGACAGTTTTTCGGCATCGTCGGTGTCGGCCAGATAGGTCTGCACCGCCAGCGTTTGCGGATCGATGCGATACAAGGCCGAGCGCGAACCGACCCAGATCATGCCGTCCTTGGTCACCAGGATGCGCTGGATCGAGCGCGCCTGCGGATCGTCATTGAGCGGCAACGCGTGGAAAGTGCCGCCGCCGGCCTCGCGCCAGAACAAGCCGCTGGGCGAACCGAGCCACAAGCGGCCGGTCTGGTCGGTCGCCAACGCCCCCAGCGCATCCGGCGGCAGCGACCCGGGCCGCTGCACTTCATTGGAGGTAAAAGCGACCGTGCCGTGCGCCGGGTCCAGCAAGGCCAGCCCTTGCGCCGAGCCCAGCCACAGCTTGCCATCCGGCGCGCCGGCAATCGCCCGCACCTTGTTGCTGCCGATGCCGGGCAACACGCCGCCATGTTCGGTGTAGCGCTCGAAGCCACCGCTGTTCAGGTCGACGCGGTCGGCGCCGCCATACCAGTTGCCGACCCATAGCGTGCCGGTACGGTCCTGGTACAGCGCGCTGATCTGGGTGTCGCTGATGCCGTGGCGGTTCAAATTGTCGCGTGAATAGCGATAGAAACGGCCGCTGACGGGATCGCGCCGGCGCAGGCCGTCGCTAAACGTGCCCAGCCACAGGGTGCCGTCGCTGTCGTGCATCAGCTTGGTCATGCGCTGTTGCGCCAGCTCGGCCGGCAGCGTCACCGGCAGCCGCTCGGCCGACTGGCCGTGCAGACGCCATGCCTGCACGCCCTTCAGCGTCCCCGCCCACAACACACCGTCCGGCCCGATCGACATCGACGCAAAGCTATTCTCCGGCCGGTTTTCCTGCGTGCCAAAGTGGCGGAATTGCGTGCCGCCAGCCGGCAGCAGCTCCAGGCCGCGCGCCGTACCCAGCCACAGATTGCCCTGCCGGTCCGGCGCCAGCGCATACACGCGGTCGTCGCTGATGCTGCCCTGGTCGGCATCGCTGTGACGCAGGACTTGCAACTTCCCGCTGGCCATCTCCACATGCTGTAACCCATCGCCGGTGGCCAGCCACAAGCCTTGCTTGCCATCGCTGACGATACCGGTCACCGCCGCCTGGGACAGCACATGGGTAAACACCTGGGTGGCAGGATCGTAGCGGTCGAGACCGCTCCTGCTGCCGATCCATAACTGGCCGGCGGCATCTTCATACAAGGACTGAATGTAGTTGTCCTGCAGGCTTTGCGGATTGGAGGGATCGTTTTTGAAGGCGGTGATGCGGTAACCGTCAAAACGGTTCAGGCCGGCCTGGGTACCGAGCCAGATATAACCCTGCTGGTCCTGCACCATGCTGGTGACGGACTCCTGTGTCAGGCCCTGCTCTACGCCAAGATGCGCAAAACGCAGCGTCAGCGGCGCCGCGCGGGCCACCGTCAACAGCGCCAGCAGGAGAAAAACACAGGCACAACGCATCACATGAGGCATAAGATTGGGTTGCATATCCGATATCGACCCATTTTAATGCACAAAAGCAAAAAAGCCCCAACCAGATTGATACCGGAAGGGGCTTTTTCTATATAACTAGCTTGACGATAACCTACTTTCACACTGGTTGCAGCACTATCATCGGCGTAGAGTCGTTTCACGGTCCTGTTCGGGATGGGAAGGGGTGGGACCGACTTACTATGGTCATCAAGCTTTGAC
>NZ_WWCS01000030.1 GCF_009857535.1 Duganella margarita | reverse complement strand
GCTGGCGGGCTGGCTGGCGCATGGCTGTTCGCCATCGCCGCCTGGGATGCAGCTGCGGCCGCTGGCGCCGGCGCGCCGGCCGCCTTGACTATCGGCGGCGCGGCGATCGGATCGAGCGCCAGATCCATGGTCAAGCCGGGTTCCTTATGGTCGCTGACGGGCGGCAGCGGGCTGGGCGACGGGCGCGGGGCGGCGTCGGCGGCAGCGGCAACGGGCGGCGCCAGCGGTTCCAGGCTCAGGCCATCCATCGGTTCGAGGCTGAATGCCATGGGCGCCGGCGCGGAGACGGCCGTGCTCGGCCCGGGTTCCGGCGTCAGCGCCAGCATCTCGTCAAACGCCTCCGACGGCCGGTCGATCTCCTCCTCGGACAGCGAATTTTGTTTTGCGCGCTCGGCCTTCTTGAGCGCCTGCATTAGTAGACTCATGATCCATTCGCCTTCGGCACGGGGTACGGTTCATTGTCAGGTTTCTGGCCAGGCAGCAGGTAACGGTAGTCCTTGTAGTCACCGTTGACGCTGGCGTCCTTGATCACCACCGGGCGCATGAAAATCACCAGCTCGGTTTTGGTACTGTTTTCATTGCGGTACGAGAACAGGTTGCCCACCAGCGGAAGACTGCTCAGACCGGGGATGCCGTCCTTGGCGTTATCTGCCGAATCCTGCATCAGCCCGCCCATGACCGCGACCTGGCCGCTGTTCACGCGCATGATCGACTCCATCTCGCGGGCCTGGATCACCGGGATCTCGCTGGCGACGTTGACCAGTGCCGGATTCGGGTCCTTGACATGGTCCACCACGCGGGTGATGGTCGGCCGCACGTTCAGCGTCACCTCGTCATTATCGGAGATCTGCGGCGTCACGCTCATGACAAAGCCCACCGGCACGGTCTGCAGTGTCGATTCATAGACGGCGGGCGTGCTGACGCCGCCGCTGGAATTGAGCACCGCCGGCGTCACCTTGATCGAGAAGAACACATTGTTGTCCACCACCTTGAGCAGCGCGGTCTGGTTATTCAACACGCTGATTTTAGGGCTGGACAGTACCTTGACCTTGCCGAACGACTCCAGCAGCTGGATGGTGGCGGCGATGTCGCCCAGGCGGCTGGTCGGATTGGTGTAATTGAGCAGGAACACGCCGGGCGACACATTGGTTTGTACGCCGCTGGGCAGGGTAGTCGTGCCGATCTGCTGTTGCTTCAGCGTCAGGCCGCCACGGCCGACCGACTTCCAGTCGATGCCCTGCTGGTAGCTGTCGCTCAGCTTCACTTCAATGATGGTGGCTTCGATCAGCACCTGGCGCTTGGCCGCCCCCAGCACCACATCGAGGAACTGCGCGATTTTCTCGTGCTGGCGCGCGGTGGCGCGCACGGCGATCAGGCCGCCTTCGGGATTGACGATGACCGAGCTGCGCGCCTTGTTGCCCGTATCCAGTCCGCCCAGGCCGCCCAGCACGTTGAGCTGTGGTTGTGGCGGCTGCGTGCCGCCGGGTCCGCTTTGCTGCTGGCCCGCCAGCGGGTCCACCGGATTGTCGTTGAGGTTGGATGCGCGCAGCATGTCGCGGATATTCCGTTCCAGGTTGTACCAGAAGTTATTGTCCGAACGGTTGGTGACCGAGGTGGTCGAGTTATTGCTGCCGTTGCCTTGCTGGCCGTTGTTGCCCTGCTGCTGGAGCGGCTGGCCGTTGGGGCCCAGTTGCTGTTGCTGTGTATTGTTCTGCGCTGCCTGCTGGACGGCGTTGCCGCCACTGCCGCCGGCGCCCGTGGTGGAAATCTGCGTGGCGATATTCACGCTGCTGGTGGTGCTGCGGGCGATGTTGACGTAATCGACTTTATAGTTGCGCCACTCCGGCGTATCCGGCAGCACCGTCAGCGTCGTGCCGTTGATTTCGTAGCGCATGTCGACCTGGCGCTGGATGCGGCTCAGCAGTTGCGGCAGCGTCTGGTTCAGCGCGTTCAGCGTGACCGTGCCTTCAATGCCGGGATGCACGTCCACGTTCATGCCGGCGTCGCGCGCCAGCGCAAACAGCAGCGACTGCACCGGCACCTTGTGCACGGTGACGCTGAACGTCTCCACCTTGGCGGCCGGCTTGGGGGGCGGCAGCGCCACGCTTTGCTGCACCGGCTCCGGAATCGTACCGGCGGCCGGCGGCGCTTCCGTAATGTGCAGCGGCGAATTGGGGATGCTATGGCTGGCGCAAGCGCTCAGCAAGACACTGCAAACCACGGGGGCGAGAGGGGAGCTGAATTTTTTCATCGTATCTTTCCGGCCCAGGATGATGCAGGAGGTTCTTTTTGTTGCGATTTTGCAATTGTGAGTAACATGATCTTACAAATTCCGTGTCGCCGCAAGGACGGCCCAGCAAATTCCCCCAATAAAGAGCAGCAGCAAACACCCGAGTACAACAGCTCTGGAATGCAAGCCGCCGCGCCGGCGGCCCGGCAGGCCGCGTCCTCGGCCAAACGGCGATTCGGCGATGGCTTGGCGGGCGTGACTGGCCTCGACCATGTCGGCGTCGGCCGCAAACGCGGCCAGCAGCGCCTTGTCGGCCAAAATGTTGATGCGGCGGACAATGCCTTCCGAGGCGTCGGCGATCAGCCGCGCCGCCGCCGGGCTGAAGATGGCGCCGCAGTCATGCCCGGCCGCGCGCAGGCGGTGGGCCAGGAAGTCGCCGGTCAGCGCCACCGGCAGCGGCGGCACGTGGAAACTGTGGGTGATGCGTTCTTTTAACTGGCGCATGCTGGACAGGTCGAGGTTCTGGTCCAGCTCCGGCTGGCCGAACAGCACGATTTGCAGCAGCTTGCTGCGCGCGGTTTCCAGGTTGGTCAGCAGGCGGATGGCTTCCAGCGTGTCGAGCGGCATGGCCTGGGCTTCCTCGACCAGCAACACCACCTGCCGGCCGGCGCTGTGACGGGCGATCAGCTCGGCTTGCAGGCTGCGCTGGACTTCGTCGGCGCGCAGGCCGTGTGTTTGCAGGCCCAGCTCGGCGGCGATGGCGTGCTGCACTTCCAGCGGATCGAGGTTGGGATTGACCAGGTAAATCACGTCGATGTGCGATGGCATGCGGCTTTCCAGCATGCGGCACAGCATGGTCTTGCCGGCGCCGACCTCGCCGGTGACTTTAATAATGCCTTCGCCATGGCTGACGGCGTACAGCATGGCGTCCAGAATATCGCCACGGTCGTTGCCGGCGTAGAAGAAGGCCGGATTGGGCGTGATATTAAAGGGCGATTCGCGCAGGCCGAAGTGGGATTGGTACATGGCTAGACTCAGATCACGCGATACAGGCCAGGAAGGCCTGCTCAAGGGTGTCGGCGCCGTACTGGGCGCGGCATTCGGCCGGGGTGCCGGCGAAGCGGATGTGCCCGTCATGGAGGATGGCCATGCGGTCGCACAGCTCGTCCACGTCAGCCAGCGCGTGCGAAGTCAGGAACAGCGTGCTGCCGGCGCGGTGCAGCGCACGCAGTTGTTCTTTTAATAGTGCTCGCGCTTTCGGGTCGAGGCCGCTCATCGGCTCGTCCAGCACGTACAGCGGCTTGCGCGCCAGCAGGCAGGCGGCCAGGCCGAGTTTCTGGGTCATGCCTTTGGAATAGCTGCGCACCATGCGTTTGAGGGCGTCCGCATCCAGGTCCAGCGCGGCCAGCATGGCGGCCACGGCGTCGGGCTGGTAGGGCAGTCCCTGCAAGGTCAGCAGGTAGCGGATGAAGTCGGCGCCGGTCAGGTAGTAGGGCGGCGTGAAGCGTTCCGGCAGGAAGCCCAGCGGCCGGCGCGCGGCCGGCTGGTGGTGCGGCTGGCCGAAGATGTCGATGCGGCCGCCGTCGAGTGCGCAAAAATCCAGCAGGCACTTGATCAGGCTGGTCTTGCCGGCGCCGTTGACGCCGACCAGGCCGAAGCATTCGCCGGCGCTCAGCTCCAGATCCACGCCGTGCAGCACGCTGGCCGCGCCGTAGCGTTTGACGACTTGCTGGAAGCGCAGGGCAGGTTTGGTCATGGATCGAGGGACGAAAGAAACGAGCCACACTGTAGCGCATCCGTCCAAAGAAAGCGACACCTACCCCCTCGCTTAACTCGCTCTGCCAGCCCATCTGTCATAGAATGGCCGCAAGTTTTGGTGACAAATGACAAGGAGCGGGCATGTCGAGGCCAGAAAAAGTACGGTTGGGTGAAATTCTGGTGCAGCAAAAGCTGCTCTCCGAGGAGCAATTGGGCCTGGCGCTGGCCGATCAAAAGCGCAGCGGACGCAAGCTCGGCCGCGTGTTTGTCGAGAACGGCTATGTTACTGAGGAACAGATCGCCGGCGCGCTGGCGCGGCAGCTCAACATCCCATACCTGAACCTGAAGTTCTTCAACATCAATCCGGAGATCGTGCGGCTGCTGCCGGAAACCCAGGCCCGGCGCTTCCGCGCGCTGGTGCTGGAAGACCGGCGCGGCTCGCTGCTGGTCGGCATGTCCGACCCGACCGATCTGTTCGCCTACGACGAAATCGCCCGCATCGTACGCCAGGATATCGAACTGGCGGTGGTCAACGAGACCGAGGTGGTGGCGGCGATCGACCGCATCTACCGCCGCACCGAGGATATTTCCGACCTGGCGCGCGAGCTGGAGCAGGACGTCGGCGAGGTCTCGGTCGACTTTGGCGCGCTGGCCGCGGCCAATCCCAACGTCGAGGAAGCGCCGGTGGTCAAGCTGCTGCAATCGGTGTTTGAGGATGCGGCGCAGGTGCGCGCCTCCGATATCCACATCGAACCTCAGGAAGGCCGGCTGCAGATCCGCTTCCGCATCGATGGCGTGCTGCACCTGCAAACCGAGGCCGACATGAAAATCGCGCCCTCGCTGGCGCTGCGGCTAAAGCTGATGTCGGACCTGGATATTTCGGAAAAGCGCCTGCCGCAGGATGGCCGCTTCGCCGTCCGCGTGAAAAATCAGCGGATCGACGTGCGGATCTCGACCATGCCGACCCAGTACGGCGAATCGGTGGTGATGCGTCTGCTGAGCCAGGGCGGCACGCAACTGCGGCTGGACGCGATCGGCATGCCGCGCGCGCTGCTGGAGAAATTCCGCGCCATCGTCCAGCGGCCAAACGGGCTGGTGCTGGTGACCGGGCCGACCGGTTCCGGCAAGACCACCACGCTGTATTGCGCGCTGTCCGAGCTCAATTCGGTGGAGAAAAAGCTGATTACGGTGGAAGACCCGGTCGAGTACCGGCTGGCCGGCATCAACCAGGTGCAGGTCAACGACAAGATCGACCTGAACTTTGCCCGCGTGCTGCGTTCCGCGCTGCGGCAAGACCCGGACATCGTGCTGGTCGGCGAGATGCGCGACCAGGAAACCGCCGCCATCGGCCTGCGCGCCGCCATGACCGGTCACCTGGTGTTGTCGACTCTGCACACCAACGACGCCGTCAGCACGCCGCTGCGGCTGATGGACATGGGCGTGCCGCGCTACATGGTGGGCTCGTCGCTGCAGGCGGTGCTGGCGCAGCGCCTGGTGCGGGTGATTTGCGAGAGCTGCACCACGCCGTATGAGCCGACGCCGACCGAGCGCGAATGGCTCAGTCTGGAGCTGAACGACAAGGTCGACAAGGCGCGCTATTTCCATGGCAAGGGTTGCTCGCATTGCAACGGCATGGGCTATCGCGGACGGACCGGCGTCTACGAATTGCTGGAGATGACGCGCTCGGTGGTGGATGCGGCCAACGATCCCGATCCGGCCCATTTCCTCAAGGTCGCGCAGCAGCAGATGGCCGGCGAAACCTTGCGCCGCCACGCGGTGCAGCTGGTGGTGCAGGGCCGGACGACGATTTCCGAAGCGATGCGCATCAGTAACCAGGTCGAGGACTAAGCCGTGCCTTTCTTTGCCTACAAGGGCCGCAACTCGCGCGGCGAGCTGATGCAGGGCGTGCTGGAAGCGGCCGATAGCGGCGCCGTCGCCGACCAGCTGTTTAATACCGGCGTGACGCCGGTCGAGATCAGCGTCACCAGTAAAAAGGTGGCCGATGGCGACAGCTGGTGGTCCAAGCTACTGGAAAAAAAGGTCACGTCGATGGACGTGCAATTGTTCAGCCGCCAGATGTACACGCTGCTCAAGTCCGGCGTGCCCATCATGCGCGGGCTGGCCGGCTTGCAGGAATCGGCGGTCAGCAAATCGTTCGGCAAGGTGATCAAGGATTTGCGCGAGTCGCTCGATTCCGGCCGCGAACTGTCGGCCGCCATGCGCCGCCATCCGGCCGTGTTCACGCCGTTTTACCTGTCGATGGTGCGGGTAGGGGAGATGACCGGGCGGCTGGAGGAAGTGTTCCTGCGCTTGTTCGACCACCTGGAGTTCGACCGCGACATGCGCGAGCGCGTCAAGACCGCGCTGCGCTACCCGAGTTTTGTGGTGTTCGCCATGGTGGCGGCGATGGTGGTGGTCAACATCTTCGTGATTCCGGCGTTTGTCGGCGTGTTTTCCAAGTTTAACGCCGAGCTGCCGCTGATGACGCGGATCTTGATTGCCACCTCGAATTTCACCGTGCGCTACTGGCCGGTGCTGGCCGTGGCGCTGGTGGCGGCGGTGTGGGGCTTTCGCATGTGGGTCGGCACCGCCAAGGGGTTGTATCAGTGGGACAAGTTCAAACTGAAAGTCCCGGTGGCCGGGAAAATCATCCTCAAGGCGACGCTGGCGCGGTTTGCGCGCAGCTTTTCGCTGTCCAGCCGCAGCGGCGTGCCGATCGTGCAGGCGCTGTCAGTGGTAGCGCAGACGGTCGACAACGCCTACCTGACCGCCCGCGTGGAGCAGATGCGCGATGGCGTCGAGCGCGGCGAAAGCATCTTGCGCACCGCCACCGCCACCAATGTGTTCACGCCGATCGTGCTGCAAATGATCGCGGTGGGCGAGGAGAGCGGTTCCCTCGACGAGCTGATGGACGAGATCGCGCAGATGTATGAGCGCGAGGTCGATTACGAGTTGAAGACCTTGTCGTCGCAGATCGAGCCGATCCTGATTGTGTTCTTGGGCATCATGGTTTTGGTGCTGGCGCTGGGCATCTTCCTGCCGATCTGGGACCTGGGCAAAGCGGCCTTGCATCATTGATCGTGAAAATAGTGGCTTTCTCAACAATATTTGTGACTGCAAAACAACGGGGTACGAGTTTATTGGAATTCGCGGTCGCCGTGATTGTGATCGGCATTTTGATGGGCTTGCTGTTGCAACGGCTTTGGTATTACCAGGGCGAAGCCGAACAGACCGCTGTGCAGATGACGGTGGCCAACGTCCGCACCGCCTTAGAAATTAAGGCGGCGCAAGCAAAATTGCCTGGGCGCAGCGCCGATTTAACCTTCTTAACCGAAGAAAATCCGTTCGATTTGCTAAAAGCTAAGCCGCCCAATTACGCGGGCGAGTTGTTCAGCCCCAGCAACCAGGAGGTCGGCGCCGGCAATTGGTGCTTCGACCGTACTGATAAAAGTCTGATTTATTTGTTAAATTTTGGAAATTCTTTTAGAGATGCTCAAACGAAACGTTTGAAATTCAAGGTAAAATTGCTTCGCTTGCCCCATAGCCCCGCCAAGCCGTCAGGCGCACCTGAAACCGTAGGTGTGGCCTTTGAGCAAGTGAAGGACTAGCGCAATCCGCGCAAATTTTTCGGACGATTTGGAGAAAGTAATGAACAAGCAAGCTAGCATCGCATCCCGTCAACGCGCCCAAGGCGGTTTCACGCTGATCGAACTGATCGTGGTGATCGTGATCCTGGGCATTCTGGCGGCGACCGCGTTGCCGAAGTTTGCCAATCTGGGCGGTGACGCCCGTATCGCCTCCCTGAATGCGGCGCGCGGGGCACTGAACACCACATCATCGATGATGCACGGTCAGTTCCTGATGAATCCAGCTGGTCCGTTCGTCAACGAAGGCGTTACGATTACCAATGCCAATGGTTACCCTGCGGCAGATGGGTTTACGGCGACCGCCGCTGGCATTTCCGCGCCGGACTACGCTATCACTGTCGGCTCGGCGGCCAATGCTGCGGCGACCAACAACCGTCCCGGCGCGCCTGCAGGCACCTTGGTAATTCAGCCAAATGGCGTTGCGAACAGCACGGTCGGCCTGACATGCTACGTGATGTACACAGCCGCAACATCGGCGAATAACGTCGTCACGCCGCCTACTGTGACGGTGACCAGCACCAACAACTGCAACTAATGCACTCCGGCGGCGTGGGCAGCCGCCGACGGGCGGGCGGCTTCACGATTGTGGAGCTGGTCACGGTCATTGTGGTGATCGGCATTCTTGGCGCTATCGGCGCCTCCCGGTTCTTCGATAACACTGCTTTCGAGAACCGGGCCTATGCCGATCAGGTCCGAAGCCTCATCCGCTACGCACAGAAACTGGCCGTCGTGCAGAACCGTGCGATTTTCGTGCGCTCGGACGGCAACAGCTTTGCTGTCTGCTCCAACGCCGCCTGTAACGCCAACGACATCATTGTCGCTCCGGGCGGCAACAATGGAAGCCCCGCCACCAAACTCAATTGCCTGCAGGGAAACGCTTACGCCGCACAATGGATGTGCGTCGGCCGCCCCGCGAATGTCGTTATCACCGCCGAGGCCGTACGCCCGGAACTGGCTGCGGGCGGCTTCTTCTCGTTCGATGCGATGGGGCGTCCTTTCAACAAAGATGGTACTGCGATGACTGCGACACTTCCAGGCGCGGCGGTTATCAACGTGCCTGCCATGACGCTGACCTTCGCCAGTGGCGGCAATACGGCCATCCTGGCGATCTGGCCAGAAACGGGGTATGTGCAAAATGTCCGCTAACGCGCGTCGCCAGCGAGGCCTGACGATTATCGAACTGGTGATGTTCATCGTCATCGTCGGCATTGCCGCCGCCGCCCTCGTGCAGGTGATGAACCTGGCGAACCGGAACAGTACCGACCCACTGCGCCGCAAGCAGGCTTTGCTGATTGCAGAGGCATATATGGAAGAAGTGCAGCAGGCCCCGTTTACGGTCTGCGATCCGCAGGACGCCAATGCGGCGACTGCAACCGTGCCTGGGCAATGCGCCGACGCCAACCTCGAGGAGAACGCTCAGCACTTCGGCCCAGAGCCCACCAACAGCCGCCCCTATGACAACATCAACGACTACGTCCTGAGTAATCAATACGTAGTGGGCGACGCCGTGCGCGCATTTGCTGTCGCTGACTCGTCCGGCAATCTGGTGGATACGGATGTGGCCGGAAATCCGCTGGGCGCTGGCACCGTGGGCGCCACACTGAGCGGTATCACCACCACGCTGGCGCTCAATCCGGTGACCACGCTGGGCAACCTGAACTCCACCCTCCAGAATATGACGGTGATGCGGATTACCATTACTACCACCTATGGGCCGGGCCAGTCGGTCACGCTGGAAGGCTACCGCACCCGCTACGCACCGGAGGCCAGATGAAATTCGTGGCCGCCAGACGCGCGCGCGGCTTTACGCTGGTGGAGGCGATTGTCGTCATGGTCTTGACCGGCATCGTGGCCGGCATCATGGTGGTGTTCATCCGTAAGCCGGTGCAAAGCTATGTGGAGACCGCCGGCCGCGCCGAACTGACTGATATGGCTGAAATCGCCTTGCGGCGCATGACGCGCGAGATCCACGGCGCCGTGCCCAACAGCATACGTCTGACCTCCATCGGCACTTCGACCTTCCTGGAATTCATTCCCAGTAAGGCAGGTGGGCGCTATCTTGCAGTGGAGGATGGGGCTCCGTCCACGGCACAGAACCCGCATCCACCGCTCAGTTTCACCGATCCGTCTGCTACCCAGTTCGAGGTGGTGGGCCCGATGCCGCAAGCGCCTTACGCGATTCGCGTCAACGACTACATCATCATTAGCAACTTTGGTACCGGCTTTACCAATGCGGATGCTTACGCGCAAAACGCCAACAATCGCGCCGTTGTGACGGCGGTGAGTAGCAATGGCAATGGCAACTTCGTCACCCTGGGTGTGAACCGGTTCGCGGGTAACGTTGATCCTTTGCCCAACAAACGCTTCATCGTTGCCGGCTCTCCCGTCACGTTCGCCTGCGTGAACGATGCGACCACTGGCAGGCAGCGGTTGCTGCGGTATTCCGGCTATGATTTCCAGCCTAATCAGGTAGATCCCGCTACAGTCGTCCAGCAGCAACCGCTCCAGGTCCAAATGACGCTGATGGCCGACAATGTGTTGGGGTGTAATTTCACCACGGCGACCACTGCTAATCGCCAGACGGCACTGGTCGGCTTGGCGCTTGCGCTGGCGCGCGTGAAGCCTGGCGCTGCCGCCAACGACCTCGAAACAGTCAAGCTAGCCCAGCAAATTCACGTGGATAACACCCCATGAAGCCATCTATATTCCAGCGCCGCAAGTCCGCCGGCATTGCCATCGTCACGGCGATTTTCTTGCTGGTGGTGGTAGCTGGGTTAGCGGTCGCCATCATTTCGCTGACCACCACGCAACAGGATGCCTCGGCCAAGGATTTGCAGGGGCAACGTGCTTATCAGGCCGCGCGTGCCGGTATCGAGTGGGCGCTGTACACCGGCCTCCAATCCGGGTTGACGCCGCCGCAGCCATCGACTTCGCTGGTGTGCGGTTCCACGCCTAACGTGGCTCTGCCGCCTGACAGCACGTTGTCATCGTTCACGGTGACGCTGGAGATCAGGTGCGATACGCCCGCGCTGCAAGCCGGCATCGCCGGTGGCGGCCCGAACGACCCGACCGCATACCATGTCCTGATCAGGTCGGTCTCCTGCAACCAGCCGGTCAACGGTTCCTGCCTGAACACCGTGCCGGGGCCGGATTATGTGCAGCGCGAGATCCGGGCGCAACTTTAATGCGGCATCTGTGCGGAAATGTGGCTGTTTTTGCAGAAGTGTTGCCATTTTGGGCATAAAGTTTTTGGTAAGTTGAATATAATCAAGCATCTAGCGCGTAAACCTCGACTGAGATATGGGTTTCTTTAAAAGAGCGAAAAAAACCGATGGCTGGCTGACTGTCACTTTCTTGAGGGACGGTGTCTGTGCGGGCCGCGTGCAGCGCGTGCGCGACGCCAAGGCGGTTGTCGAGGTGGCGGCGTTCTATCCGGCCGACAGCAGTTTTTCGCTCGAAGCGCTGGAGCGGCTTAACAAGGATCAGAAGGCCGGCAGCTACCGTTGCGGCACCATGCTCAGCGGTGGCGAGTATCAGATGCTGACGGTCGACGCCCCCAACGTGCCGCAGGATGAACTGAAAACCGCCGTGCGCTGGCGCTTGAAGGATATGCTCGATTTCCATGTCGACGACGCCACCATCGATGTGCTGGATATCCCGGTCGATAGCGCCGCCGCCTCGCGCGGGCATTCGATGTTTGCCATCGCCGCGCGCAACACGGTGATCCAGGCGCGCCAGGCCTTGTTCAGCGAAGCCAAGCTGGACCTGACGGTGATCGATATCCCCGAGATGGCGCAACGGAATATCTCGGCGCTGCTGGAAACCGAAAACCGCGGCCTGGCCATGCTGTCGTTCGACGCCGACGGCGGCCTGCTGACGATTACCTACAAGGGCGAGCTGTACCTGTCGCGCCGCATCGATGTGACGCTGGAGCATCTGCTGGAGCAGGATTCGATGCGCCAGCAAATCCACTTCGACAAGATCACGCTGGAGTTGCAGCGGTCGCTGGATCACTTCGACCGCCAGTTTTCGTTTGTGAACGTGCTCAAGCTGCTGCTGGCGCCGACCGGCGCCGAGGGCTTGCACGAGCATTTGACCGGTAATCTGTACATGCCGGTGGAGGCGATGGACTTGGGCGATGTATTCGACCTCAGCAAGGCGCCGGAATTGTTGGACGTCGCGCAGCAGCGGCGGTTCTTCCTGCCCCTGGGCGCGGCCCTGCGGCATGAGGAGGTGCGGCTGTGAGCCAGCAGATCAATCTGTTCAACCCGATCTTCCTCAAGCAGAAGAAGATTTTCACCGCCTTGCCGATGGCCGAGGCGCTGGGCATCATCGTCGCCGGCGCGCTGCTGCTGAACTGGTATGCGGCACAGCGGGTGTCGGACTTGCAGCGCGAAGCGGATGAGGGCAAGGCCAGGCTGGCCTTGCGCGAGCAGCGCCTGGTCAAGGCCAATGTGCAATTTGCGCCGCGCGCCAACGATCCACGGCTGGCGGCCGAGCTGGCCGATGCGCAGGCCGAGTTGAAGGCGCTGCATGATGTGTCGTCGGTACTGCAAGGCGGCGCGCTGGGCAATACCAATGGCTATGCCGAATACTTCCGCGCGTTCTCGCGCCAGAACGTCAGCGGCCTGTGGCTGACCGGCGTGACCATCGGCGGCGCCGGTAATGAGATCGGCGTGCAGGGCCGGGCCATGCAGGCGACGTTGATTCCCAACTATATCGCCCGCCTGACCGCAGAGCGGGTCATGCATGGCAAGAGCTTTGCCAGCCTGGATATCGGCCGGCCGGATGCGCCAGCGGCGCCAGCACCTGCGGCCACGCCGGGGGCGGCGGCGCCGGCGACGTTGCCGTTTGTGGAGTTCAGCTTGCAATCAACCGCCGTGCAGGAGGCTGCCAAATGAAACAGCAGCTGTTGCAACAATGGATTAAGTTGAGCACCAGGCTGGACGCGATGACGCTGCGCGAACGCGTGATGGTGTTTGCGGCGGTGGTGGCCGGCATTCTTTTTCTGATCTACACAGTGTCGGCCGAGCCGCTGCTCAAGAAGCAAAGCGCGCTGCAATTGCAGATCAAACAGCAGCAAAACCAGATTACCGGCATTGATCAGGAAATCGTGCTCAAGGCGCAGGGTTTCAAGGTCGATCCCGACGCCGCCACGCGTGAGCAGCTGGCTGCGGTGCGGCGCGACATCGACGCCACCAGCACCAGCCTGATGGCGGTGCAAAAAGGCCTGGTCGCGCCGGACAAGATCGCGCCCCTGCTGGAACATCTATTGCGCGGCAACGGCCGGTTGAAACTGATTTCGCTGAAGACCTTGCCGGTGACCGGCCTGAACGAGGCGGCCAAGCCTGCCGCCGCAGCGGCAGCGGCGCCTGCACCAACGCCAGCCGGCCAGCCGGCGCCGGCCAAGCCGCGTGAGCTACTGTACCGCCATGGCGTGGAAATCGTCGTGCAGGGAAGTTATCTGGACATGGTCAACTATATGGCGGCGCTGGAGTCGTTGCCGGTCCAGCTGTTCTGGGGCAAGGCCAACCTGGACGCCCAACAATACCCGAACTCGCGCCTGACGCTGACGCTATACACGCTGAGCCTGGATCAGAAATGGATGAAACTATGAACCGCCTGCCGATTCTGTGCGCCTCTCTGGTGCTGAGCGCCGCCGCCGGCGCGCAAACGCTGGCCGATCCGACCCAGCCGCCGCCGGAGTCGCGCCTGTTGCCAGCCGGCGCGGATATGGCGCCGGTGGTCAGCGGCCCGCAGTTGCAATCGGTGCTGACCGGATCGCATGGCCGGCAGGTGGCGGTGATCGACGGCCAGACCGTCCGCAAGGGCGAGAAGTTCAATGGCGCCACGCTGGTCCAGGTCAACAAGAATTCTGTGGTGCTGCAAAGCGGTCGCAGCAAGCAGGTGCTGACCCTGTTACCTGACGACGCCAAGAAACCGGCGCCGAAGTCAGCTTATTAAACGCGAAGAATGCATATGCAAAAACTCCTCACCATCGCTGTCGTGACCATGCTGCTGCTCAGCGCCTGCCAGACGCCGTCCACGCGCGACACCTACGACAAGATCAGCAACGAGGTCAACGCGGCCGCCGCCAAGCCGGCGGTGGTGACCCAGAGCGACGCGGTCGCCAGCGCCTTGCTGCCGCCGGTGTCGCAGATGGCCGACCAGTTGCCGAAGGCGCGCGCGGTGCTGGAGGAGCGCTTCAATGTGTCGTTCAACAATGTGCCGGTGCAGCAGTTCTACAACTCGATCGTGGCCGGCACGCGCTACAACATGCTGATCAATCCGGAAGTGACCGGCACGATCACCGCCAACCTGAAGGATGTGACGTTGTTCGAGGCGCTCGATGCGGTGCGCGAACTCTACGGCTACGACTACAAGGTGGAAGGCACGCGCATCTACATCCGTCCGCTGACCATGCAGACCAAGATGTTCAAGATTAATTATCTGACGGCCAAGCGCAAAGGGGTGTCCAGCCTGCGCGTGTCGTCGACCTCGGTGTCCAACGCCGGCACCAGCAGCAGCGGCAACAACCAGAACAACAGCGCCAATAACGGTAATAACAACGGCGGCAATAACGGCGGCAACGACCCCAATAATCCCAACGGTGGCGGCAACCAGCAGCAGCGCGACTCCGCCAATGTCTCCACCACGTCGGAAAGCGATTTCTGGCTGGAGTTGAAGACGGCGCTGGAGGCTTTGGTTGATATCGGCAAGGATGGCCGCAGCGTGACCATCAGCCCGCAATCGGGCGTGATCGTGATCCGCGCCATGCCGGACGAGTTGCGCAATGTGGACCTGTACCTGAAGGCCACGCAGATCTCGGTCGATCGCCAGGTGATCCTGGAAGCCAAGATTCTGGAGGTGGAACTGAACAGCAACTTCCAGAGCGGGGTCAACTGGGCGGCGTTCGGCAAGTTTGCAGCCGGCGGCAACAACCGCTTTTCCGCTGGTACGCTGCAGCCTGGCACCACGCTCGGGCCGCTGGGCACGCCGCTGAGCAGCAGCGGGGCGGGCGGCATCAACGCTTCGCCGGGCAGCACCATCGGCGCCTCGGGCGATGCAATCGGATCGCTGTTTGGCCTGGCGTTCCAGACCAGCAATTTCGCTGCGCTGATTTCCTTCCTGGAGGGGCAGGGCACGGTGCATGTGCTGTCCAGCCCGCGGATCGCCACGCTGAACAACCAGAAGGCGCTGCTGAAGATCGGTACCGATGAATTCTTCGTCACCGGCGTCAGCACCACCACCACCACCAGCGGCACCGGCACTGGCGTCACCACGCCGACCGTGACGCTGCAACCGTTCTTCTCCGGCGTGGTGCTGGACGTGACGCCGCAGATCGATGAGGATGGCAATATCATCCTGCACGTGCATCCCTCGGTCAGCCAGGTGTCGACCGTGAACAAGGGCCTGAACCTGGGTTCGCTGGGCACCTTCACGCTGCCGCTGGCGGCGTCGTCAACGTCGGAGATGGACAGCATGGTGCGCGGCCAGAATGGGCAGGTGGTGGCCATCGGCGGTCTGATGCGTCAGGCCACGACCACCGACAATTCCGGCGTGCCGGGCGCCAGCACCTTGCCGGTGCTGGGGGCGCTGTTCGGCAGCAAGAGCGAGGTGCTGCAGAAGCGTGAACTGGTGGTGCTGATCAAGCCGACCATCGTCGAGACCTCGTCCGACTGGAACCAGGACCTGCTCGACAGCGGCCGCCGTATGAAAGAACTGGACCCTGGCCGGAACAAGGGACGCTAATCATGTACAGCAAACATTTCGGCCTGCGCGAAGCACCGTTCAGCATTACGCCGGATACCAGCTATTTCTTCACCAGCCCGCATTCGCAGGAGGCGTTGAATACCTTGCTGGTGGCGGCCAAGAGTGGCGAAGGCTTCATCAAGATCACCGGCGAGGTGGGGACTGGCAAGACGCTGCTGTGCCGTAAATTCATCGCCACCGTGGGGCCGGAGTTTGTGACGGCGTATATTCCCAATCCGTACCTGGAGCCGCGCACGCTGATGCTGGCGTTGGCCGATGAGCTGGAGGTGGTGCTGGAGAAGGATGTCGATCAGCATCAGCTGTTAAAGTCGATCACGCACCGCCTGATGGATCTGGCGCGCGAGGGCAAGCAGGTGCTGCTGTTGCTGGACGAGGCGCAGGCGATTCCGACCGAGAGCCTGGAGGCGTTGCGCTTGCTGACCAATCTGGAGACCGAGAAGCGCAAGCTGTTGCAGATCGTGCTGTTCGGACAGCCGGAGCTGAACCAGCATTTGCAGGCAACGGCGATACGCCAGCTGGCGCAGCGCATCACGTTTCACTATCACCTGGGGCCGTTGTCGCGGGATGATATCGAGTATTACATCGCGCACCGCCTGCGCGTGGCAGGCTATACCGGTGGACGGCTGTTCCACCGGGCGGCGATCTCGCGGCTGTACAAGGCCAGCGGCGGGATTCCGCGGCTGGTGAATATTATGGCGAACAAGTCGCTGATGCTGTGTTTCGGCGAAGGTAAGCAGCAGGTGACGCGGCGCCATGTGAGTCTGGCGGCCAGCGACACCGTGGCGCCGGCGCGCGGATTGCGCTGGCCGTGGATGGCGGCCGGTGTCAGCTTGCTGATCGCCGCGTGCGGACTGACCTGGGCGTTGACGAAATGAGCTTGATTAATAAAATGCTGCAGGATCTGGACGCGCGCGGTGGTGGCGCGGCTTCCGCTGTGCAGCAGGCGGAGGTGAAATCGGTGCCGGCGGGCGAGCGGGACCGCCGGCCGCTGGTGGTGGGCGGCGCGCTGGCCGGCGTGCTGGTGCTGGCGGCGGGCGGATGGTTTGGCTGGCAGTATTGGCAGTCGCATCGCGCGCCGGCGGGGCCGGTGCCGACGGTACAGGGGAATCGCATTCCGGACCGACCGCGCTTCCAGGAACCGCCTGCCAAGGCCATCACTGCTGCCGCACCGGCGCACGTTGATGCGGCGCCAGCCACGGCAAGCAGCGACGCAGCGTCCGTCGCGCACGGGGCAGCATCCGGCGACGCGGCCACAGCGGGTTCCCGTGGCGCGCAGCCGGTCCCACGCAAGGATGTGTCGGCGGAAGAGGGCGATACGGTGCAAGCGATGGCGCCTCGCGCCGCCGCCAAGCCATCGCGTGCCGCGCATGCGCACACGGCGGACGGCGAGGTTGGGGAGACTGTTGCCAAAGTGGCGACGCCGACGCCGGCGCGCAAGGCTGCACGCGGCCCTGCTGCCGGAGCAGCCACGCCGGCGGACGGCGTAGTGCTGCGCGAACTGACGCCCAAGCAGATGTCGGAAAACAGCTACCGCCGCGCGCTGGTGGCATTGCAGGAAGGCCGCGTCAGCGCCGCGCTGGCGGATCTGGACAAAGCCGTCGAGCTCGATCCGCGCAACGACGCCGCGCGCCAGACCTACGTCAGCCTGCTGTTGGAAAACCGCCGCACCGACGACGCCATCCGCCAACTGCGGCTGGCGCTCGGCGTCGAGCCACGCCAGCCCGGCCTGGCCATGGTGCTGGCCCGTCTGCAACTGGAAAAAGGCGGCCCGGCGCTGGACACGCTATTGAAAACCCTGCCATACGCCACCGGCAACGCCGATTACCAGGCCTTCCTGGCCGGCGTGCTGCAACGCGACCAGCGTCACGCCGAGGCCGCCCAGCACTATCGCGATGCGCTGGCCATTTCGCCGAGCAACGCCGTCTGGTGGATGGGGCTGGGCATTTCGTTGCAAGCCGACCAGCATCTGCCGGAAGCGCGCGAAGCCTACACCCGCGCGCGCGGCAACGCCGGCCTCACGCCGGAGCTGAAAGCCTTCGTCGACAAGAAGATCGAACAGCTGTCGCGCTGATTACAGGCTGGCTTGCGCGCCCCAGATCTGCTTCATGCTGAAGCGGGTGGAGGCCTGATCTTCGCTGAGGCCTTCGCTGATGGCCAGCGGACCGTCGTCGAGGCAGCGCGGCAGTGCCGGCGACAGCAGGGTGCCGGCGGCGTCGCGCAGGTAGTGCACCTGCAGGCCGCGGCTACAGCCCTGGCGGCGGCTGACCACGCCGATTTCGCCGCCGCCCAGCCGCACCAGGCAGCCTGGCGGGAAGTCGCCCAGTTCGCGCCGGAAGCAGTCGGCCAGATGCGGATCGACCGGCGCCTGCTTGTCCTCGATCAGATTGCGCAGCGCCAGACTGGGCAGGATGGACTTGCGGTAGTTGCGCGCCGATACCTGCGCGCAGTAGCGGTCGGCAAAGCTGAGCAGCTTGGCGTTCAGCGTCACTTCCGGGCTGGCGATGCCGGCCGGATAGCCGCTGCCTTCGTCATTTTCGTGGTGCATCAGCACGCAGGAAATCCAGTCGTCATCGTCGATGCCGACGTCGCGCAGCATGTCGGCGCTTTCTTCCGGATGACGGTGCACGATGGCCATTTCCTCACGGCTCAGCGGCGTATGCTTGTTCTGGAAACCCTCGTGATGGCGCAGCATGCCGACATTCATGGTCAGCGCGGCGGCCGTCACGGTCAGGATGGTGGCCGGTTTCAGGTCCATGCTGTGGGCGATCACCACCGTCACCACGGCAGTTTCGATACAGTGCCGCACCGCGTAGGTGCCGTTGATCTGGCTGAGGAAGATACAGGCCAGCGCCACGTCCGGATTGATCTCGACCGCGCGGATCACGTCGCGCGCGATGTCGCGGATTTCCGCCTCGGCATTGTGTTCGTTGCGCAGATTGTGCAGCAGGCGTTCCAGCCGGCGGTTGCACAGGTTGAGCTGGTGCAGCACCGACGGCGAGGCTTCCGCAAACACCGGTGCCTCCAGTTGGGTGGTCTCGGACATGGTAGATCCCAATCTTAAACTTTGCCCAGGCGCTCCAGCGCGAGTGCCAGGGTCTCATCTCTTTTGGCGAAGCAGAAGCGCACGATGCCCGACTCCTTGCCCTGCTGGTAAAACGCCGACACGGGAATCGCCGCCACCTTGATGTCGGTGGTCAGCCATTCGGCAAATTCGGCTTCCGTCTGTGAGGAGATTTTATCGTAGCGCACGCATTGAAAGTAAGTTCCGTCGGCTGGCAACAACTCAAAACGCGAATTTTTCAGGCCGTCGCGGAACAGGTCGCGCTTGCGCTGGTAAAAGCCTGGCAGTTCGAGATACGGCGCCGGATCGGCCATGTAGCTGGCAATGCCATGTTGCATCGGCGTGTTGACGCTGAAAACGTTGTACTGGTGAACTTTGCGGAACTCGGCCATCAGCGCCGCCGGCGCCGCCACGTAGCCGATCTTCCAGCCCGTGACGTGATAGGTCTTGCCGAAGCTGGAGACGACGAAGGCGCGCGCCGCCAGTTCCGGGTAGCGGCTGACAGACTCGTGCTGGTGGCCGTCGTACACCATGTGTTCGTAGACTTCATCCGACAGGATCAGCACGTCGGTGCCGCGCACGATATCGGCCAGCGCCTGCAGATCGGCGGCGCGCAGCACGGTGCTGGTGGGGTTGTGCGGCGTGTTGATGATGATCAGGCGCGTCCTGCTGTTGACGGCGGCGGCCACCTTAGCCCACGGCACGGTGTAGCCGGCCGCGCCGACTTCCATTTCCACCGCCACCGGCACCCCGCCGGCCAGCGTAATCGCCGGCACATAGCTGTCGTAGACCGGCTCGATGACGATCACTTCGTCGCCCGGATGCACGCAGCAGAAGATGGCCGTGGTCAGCGCCTGGGTGGCGCCGGCGGTCACGGTAATCTCGCTGTCGACGTGGTAGTGATGGCCATACAGTGCGGCGATCTTGGCGACGATGGCCTGGCGCAGCACCGGCGCGCCGCTCATCATCGGGTACTGGTTGAAATCGGCCTGCATGGCGTCGTTGACCGCGGTCAGCAGGCTGCGCTCGCAGCCGAAATCGGGAAAGCCTTGGCCCAGATTGACCGCGCCCGCTTGCGCGGCCAACTGGGACATGCGGGTGAACACCGTGGTGCCGACCGCCGGCAGGCGGGTGGTCAAGGTGGGCGTTGTCGGCAAAGTATTGCTGCTGATCATTGGTGGCTGTATGGGTGACTGACCGAAAAGTCGATGAGCTATTCTAGCGCAATCCACTTCTCCGGCAATATCACCTTGAACATACCTTCGCGGGCCAGGCGGCGGGCCAGTTTCAGCAGCGCCTTGTCCTTGGTGATCAGCACCTCGGCGCCGGCGTCGCGGGCGATTTCGAGAAACTTCTGGTCGGCCCTATCGCTGCACACCGGCAGCTTGATGCTGGACTCCGGCGGCGCCACCACCTTGATCAGCGCGTCGAAGCGGGCGGCGGCCAGCGGCCGGCTGTCGTCGTCCAGCGGCAAATGCTTGTAGTGCAGCACGATGTTGTACTCGTCGCGGCAATCGGCGCGGGTAACCGCCTCGACCTCGCCGCTTTCGATGGCGGCGACCAGTTTGGCCCAGCGCGGATCGTTAAAGACGAACAGGTCGAGGCAAACGTTGGTGTCGATAACGACTTTCTTTGGAACAGGTATCATGGAGGCTAGTTACGTATAAATGTATTTTGGAATCTTATGCTGATAGTGCTTTCCCCGGCAAAAAGTCTCGACCTGGAGACGCCACCCACCACCAAGCTGCACACCGAACCGTCGTTTCTCGACCACTCCGAACAACTGATCCACCGGCTGCGGGAATTTTCGCCGGCCGAGCTGGGTGAACTGATGGACTTGTCCGACAATCTTTCCGCGCTGAACGTGGCCCGCTATGCGAGTTGGACGAAGGACACCCGCGAAGGCCGCCAGGCGGTGATGACCTTCAACGGCGACGTCTATGACGGCCTCGACGCGCGCAGTTTGCAGCCGAAACAGCTGGCTTACGCGCAAGCGCGCATCCGCATCCTGTCCGGGCTGTACGGCATGTTGCGGCCGCTGGACCTGATCCACCCGCACCGTCTGGAAATGGGCACCCGCCTGAGCACGCCGCGCGGCAAGAGCCTGTACGATTTCTGGGGCGAGACCATCACCCAGGCGCTTAACCGGCAGGCGACGGAGCAGGGCGCCGAAACGCTGGTTAACCTGGCGTCCGAGGAATACTTCAAATCCGTCAAGCCGAAGCTGCTGGACGTACCGGTGGTCACGCCGTTGTTCGAGGACTGGAAAAACGGCAAATACAAAATCATCTCGTTCTACGCCAAGCGCGCACGCGGGCTGATGGCGCGCTACGCGGCCGTCAAAGGCATCACCGATCCGCAAAAGCTGAAAAAGTTCGACCTCGACGGCTACAGCTACGTGCCGGACGCTTCCAACGATAAAACCTGGCTGTTCCGCCGCAAGCTGGAGGCCTGAAATGCGTCATTCCGGCGAAAGCCGGAATCCATAGAGCGCGTAAAGCTGACTCAGCATGGATTCCGGCCTGCGCCGGAATGACGGATGCTCTGAAAATTACATCGAAGCGTTGGAACTCCAAAAACGCCACCAGTGGCGCTCGGCTTTTTTGCCTTCGTCCAGGAATTTGGAGTTCGGGTAGTTCAGCTTGAAGACGCGCTCGGTGTCGTTCTTCAGTTCGGTCATGCCCAGCTTGTCGTAGCTGCGGATCATGATGAACAGCGCCTCTTCAATCGCCGGCGTGTCGCGGAAGTCGCTCATGATGCCCATCGCGCGGTTCGCCGCCGCCAGGTAGGCGCCACGACGGTAGTAGTAGCGCGCCACGTGGATCTCATACGACGCCATCGCATTCAGCAGATAACGCATGCGGTCCAGCGAATCCGGCGTATACTTGCTGTTTGGGAACTTGGTGACGAGTTCCTTGAAGGCCGCATACGCTTCGCGCGTGGCTTTCGGGTCGCGCTCGGTGGCATCCTGTTCGTAGATGAAGTTCAGGAAGCTGACCTGGTCGTTGAAGTTGATCAGGCCACGCAGGTAGTACATATAATCGACGTTGGCATGATTCGGGTGCAGCTTGATGAAGCGCTCCACCGCCGCCAGGGCTTGCGCCTGGTCCTGCGATTTGTAGTACGCATAGGCGATATTCATCTGCGCCTGCTGGGCGTAGGTGCCGAATGGATAGCTCGATTCCAGCTTCTCGAACAACTGAATTGCGCGCTCGTAGTGCTGGCCATCCAGTTCTTCGCTCGCCTCCGAGTATAATTTCGATGCGCTCCAACCTTTTGTTTCGTCGATCTTTTCAGAGAAAAGGCCGCAACCGGACAAACCAAGCAGAACAACCGTTGCTGCGACTACCGCTAATTTTTTTTGCATATCTTTTGCAAGAGACTGTTTAACCAAAGTTTTACGAGGCTAATTATAGCCGATAGGATTACCGTGATATTAAACGCAAAGCCGAATGTGGCCGAATCTTCTTCCGAACACGCTGCCGACACTGACCTGATCGTCAATGACGGCGACTTTGGCGACGATGATGACGGCCTGGCTCCCATCGAACTGCAACTCGCTACTGAGCACTGCGGCCAGCGCCTGGACAAAGTCATTTCGGGCCTGGTACCGCAATTTTCCCGTGGCCGCCTGCAGACCTGGATCACCGATGGCTTCGTGACGGTCGACGGCAAAACCGCCAAAAGCACCAAGGACACCGTCTACGGCGACGAGAAGATCGTCATTCTGCCCCAACCGGAGCCGGAAGACGAGGCTTTTAAGCCTGAACCGATGGAACTTAACATAGTTTTTGAGGACGACCATCTGATTGTGGTCAACAAGCCGGCCGGTCTGGTGGTCCATCCGGGCAATGGCAACTGGTCCGGCACGCTGCTCAACGGCCTGCTGCACCACTATCCGCAACTGAGCGGCGTGCCGCGCGCCGGCATCGTGCACCGCCTGGACAAGGACACCAGCGGCCTGATGGTGGTCGGCAAGACGCTGGCCGCCCAGACCGATCTGGTGCGCCAGCTGGCCGCGCGCACCGTCAAGCGCGAGTACTTCGCAGTGGTGTGGGGCACGCCGCGGATTAGCGGTACTATTGATGCGGCGATGGGCCGCCACCCGCGCGACCGCGTCAAAATGGCGGTCTCGACCGGAATGGGTTCGAAGCCGGCCATCACCCATTACCAGCTGATCGCCAGCGGCAAGCTGGGCGAAGGCCGTCCGGTGAGCCTGGTGCAGTGTCGCCTGGAAACCGGCCGCACCCACCAGATCCGCGTGCACATGCAGTCGATCGGCTTCCCGCTGGTGGGCGACACGGTGTATGGCAAGCAGCATCTGGCCGATTATTTCCCGCGCCAGGCGCTGCAGGCGCGGCGCCTGGGCCTGGTGCATCCGGCCACGGGTGAGCAATGCGAATGGATCGTGCCGTTGGCGGAAGACTTTGCCGGCCTGCTGGCGCGGGCTGGAATTGAGGAACCGGAACAGATTTGATGGCTACACAGCAGCAATGGTTGTTCCCGCACTGGCCGGGTTTGCCAGCCAACGTGGGCGTGCTGTCGACCACCCGGCGTGGCGGCGTCAGCCCCGCGCCGTATGGCGATGGCATGGGCGCCGGCGGCCTGAACCTGGGCACGCACGTCGGCGACCAGCCGCACAACGTCGCCCGCAACCGTTCCATCCTGCGTGACATGCTGCCTGGCGATCCAGCCTGGCTGTCGCAGGTGCATGGCACGGCGGTGGTCAATCTGGCGGATGTCGGGCCGCAGCAGGTGCCGGACGCCGACGCCAGCGTCACCACCATTCCCGGCAAGGTGTGCGTGATCATGACGGCCGACTGCCTGCCGGTGCTGTTTGCCGACAAGGAAGGCAAGGCCGTCGGCGCCGCCCATGCGGGCTGGCGCGGACTGGCTTCCGGCGTGCTGGAGCATACCGTGGCTGCGATGCGCGCGGCCGGCGCTGGCGAGTTGATGGCGTGGATGGGGCCGGCGATCGGGCCGTACCAGTTCGAGGTCGGGCCGGACGTCAAGCAGGCTTTCCTGCAAGGCGCGCTGGACGATTCCGATGTGCGCCATGTCGAGGCGGCGTTCAGCCTGATCGAGGGCAAGTCGGGCAAATACCTGGCCGATATCTACGGTCTGGCGCGTTATCTGCTGCACCGGGCCGGCGTCAAGGAAGTGCATGGCGGCGAGTTCTGCACCGTCTCCAACTCCGGCCGCTTCTATTCCTACCGGCGCGACGGCGTCACCGGCCGTCAGGCCACCTTAATCTGGCTCAAATGAACCAGCGTCCCGCGCGGCTTGCTCTGCAGCCCGCCGCCGGGCCTTGCGTTTGCCCGTCCCTGCGATGTAAATCAGGGTACTTAGCGGCAGCACGCAGTAGAATAAAAACGTTACAATTCCCGCAACGATGGACGGTTCCGTCAACGCCATCAGGCCGACCACGTAGATCCAAGCAACAGCGACAATCAGCATTGTGTTTAACTCACTTTTAGGGAACCACAGATGAATTTGCCCGATCCGCAAGCCTTTGCCAACTGGATGCAGTCCAATCCGATGGCCGCCATGATGCAGGATGTTGGCGCCCACATCAAGCCGGAGGCGATGGAGGCGCTCAAGCAGTCCTATCTGCAGGATTTCGGCGCGTTGTGGCAGGATTTGTTGTCCGGTAAAACCCCGGCTGTCAGCGACCGTCGTTTCAACTCGGCCGCCTGGCAGGGCAATCCGATGACGGCGTTTAACGCCGCCGCCTACCTGCTCAACGCCAAGTTCCTCAACGCGATGGTGGAAACCGTCGATGTCACGCCGCAGCAGAAACAGAAGATCCGCTTTGCCGTGCAGCAGATCGTCGACGCCATGTCGCCTGCCAACTTCCTCGCCACCAATCCGGAAGCGCAGCAGAAACTGATCGAAACCAAGGGCGAAAGCCTGACCCGCGGCCTGGCCAATATGCTGGGCGACATGAGCAAGGGCCACATTTCGCTGTCCGACGAATCCGCGTTCGAGGTCGGCCGCAACCTGGCGATTACCGAAGGCACGGTGGTGTATGAAAACCCGCTGTTCCAGCTGATCCAGTACACGCCGAAAACCGCCACCGTCAACCAGAAGCCGTTGCTGATGGTGCCGCCGTGCATCAACAAGTTCTACATCCTGGATTTGCAGCCGGAAAATTCGCTGGTGCGTTACGCGGTGGAGCAGGGCAATACCGTGTTCCTGATTTCGTGGAGCAATCCGGACCAATCGCTGGCCCGCACCACCTGGGACGACTATGTCGACAAGGGTGTGATCCAGGCGATCCGCGTGGTGCAGGAGATCAGCGGCGAAGACAAGCTGAACATGTTCGGCTTCTGCGTCGGCGGCACACTGGTCGGCACGGCGCTGGCGGTGCTGGCCGCGCGCGGCGAGCAAGTCGCCAACAGCCTGACGCTGCTGACCACCTTCCTCGATTTCCGCGACACCGGCGTGCTGGATGTGTTTGTCGACGAAACGCAGGTGGCGCTGCGCGAGCAACAGCTCAAGGACGGCGGCCTGATGCCGGGCCGCGACCTGGCCAGCACCTTCTCCAGCCTGCGTCCTAACGACCTGGTGTGGAACTACGTGCAGTCCAACTACCTGAAGGGCAACGAGCCGGCCGCGTTCGACCTGCTGTACTGGAACTCGGACAGCACCAATCTGCCGGGGCCGATGTTCTGCTGGTACCTGCGCAACACCTACCTGGAAAACCGCCTCAAGAGCGGCGAACTGGTGGTGGCGGGCGAGACGGTCGATCTGACCAGTATCGACGCCCCGGCCTTCGTCTACGGCTCGCGCGAAGATCACATCGTGCCGTGGCCGTCGGCCTACGATTCGCTGGCGATCCTGAGCGGTCCGACCCGCTTCGTGCTGGGCGCCTCCGGCCACATTGCCGGCGTGATCAATTCGCCGGCGAAGAACAAGCGCAACTACTGGACCAACGACAGCGGCAAGGCCGACAGCGCCGACGCTTGGTTCCAGGGCGCGGCCGAACATGCGGGCAGCTGGTGGCCGGAATGGTCGGCGTTCCTGAACCAGCACGGCGGCAAAAAGGTCAAGGCCAAGGCCAAGCCGGGCAACGCCAAGTACAAGCCGATCGAGCCGGCGCCGGGCCGCTACGTCAAAGTGAAAGCCGATTAACGGCAAAAATTAGTTGCGTTGCAATAAAGGTGGAAACTTATATCAGATTGTGCAAGATATTCTGTTTCGCCTCTATAATAAGTAAAGTAGGCACGCGGGAAGGGGACCACCAGTTCGCTTCCTATCCGATATTTAAGAGACATGCGCTGCGGCGCAATAAACGGACTTGTGATGAGTAGTGCGAAAAAAAATGCTGACCGCCTGATCAAAAAATACCCCAATCGCCGGCTGTACGACACGCAGACCAGCTCCTACATCACGTTGACCGACGTGAAACAGCTGGTGCTGGACAACGAGGTGTTCACCGTTGTCGATGCCAAGACCAATGAAGACCTGAGCCGTAGCATCCTGCTGCAAATCATTCTGGAAGAAGAGGCCAGCGGCGCGCCGATGTTCTCCAGCGACGTGCTGGCCCAGATCATCCGCTTCTACGGCCACGCCATGCAGGGCATGATGGGCTCCTACCTGGAAAAGAACGTCCAGGCCTTCACCGACATCCAGCGCAAGTTCACCACCGGCACCGCCGTGGGCGGCCAACCGTTCAGCCCGGAAATGTGGACCCAGTTCATGAACGTCCAGGGCCCGATGATGCAGGGCATGATGAACAACTACATCGACCAGAGCAAGAGCCTGTTCGTGCAGATGCAGGAACAGATGCAGAGCCAGAGCAAGAATCTGTTCGGCACGTTCCCGTTTGTCCCGGTTCCGCCGACCGACAAAAAGTAATTTCGCTACGTAGCTTTGCAGTAGCTCAGCGGCACAGTGCACCACGGTGGCTGTGCCGTTTTTGTAACTTGATTACAAAATTCCGATAATTCCGTTGACACCTCAATTTCATCAGTATTACTATTGACAACACTAAGTGGAAGCGCTTCCACTCCATGTGTCAGCGAAGGAGTTTTTGTGGTGTCAGTTGCAAATGAGGAGAAGTTCACGCCGCCGGCCGACTCGGTCCTGTGGAGCAAGGATTTCCTGATCGGCGCGGCGACCGCCGCCTATCAGATCGAAGGCGCAGTCAATGAGGACGGCCGCATCCCGTCAATCTGGGACACGTTCTCGGCCATTCCCGGCAAAGTGCTGGCTGGCGACACCGGCGCAGTGGCCTGTGACCACTACCACCGCTGGCAAGGCGACGTCGAGCTGCTGGCCAGCCTGAATGTCGGCGCGTACCGCCTGTCGATCTCCTGGCCGCGTGTGATGACGCAGGATGGCCAGCCGAACCAGAAGGGCATCGATTTCTATCGCCAGCTGTTAAAGGCGCTGCGCGCCAAGGGCCTGAAAACCTACGTCACGCTGTACCATTGGGACCTGCCGCAGCACCTGGAAGACAAGGGCGGCTGGGTCAACCGCGACACCGCCTACCGATTCGCCGAATACGCCGACATGATCAGCAAGCAGCTGGCCGGCCTGGTCGACGCCTGGGCCACGCTGAATGAGCCATGGTGCTCGGCCATGCACGGCTACGGCACCGGCCACCATGCGCCGGGCAAGCAGGACGTGGTGTTCGCCACCCAGGCCATGCACCATCTGCTGCTCGGTCACGGGCTGGCGGTGCAGCACCTGCGCGCCAACGATCCGCAGGCGCAGGTCGGCATCGTCGCCAATGTGGGACGCGGCACCAGCACCGACAGCAGCGCCGCCGGCCAGCGCGCCGCCTGGCTGTTCGAACTGCAGCACAATAACTGGATCCTCGATCCGCTGCTGAAGAAGTCCTATCCGTCGGCGCTGTGGGAGCTGTGGCCCGGCGCCGAGCCGACCATCCTGCAGGGCGACATGGACATCATCGGCACGCCGCTGGACTTCCTGGGCATCAATTACTACTTCCGCACCAATGTAGTCAGCGACGGTCAGCATGGCTACACCGAAGTCGATCTGGAAGGCGTGGAGCGCACGCAGATGGGATGGGAAGTGTATCCGGAAGGCCTGCGCCACCTGCTGGTCGGTTTCCACCGCGACTACCCAAACCTGCCGCCGATTTACATCACCGAAAATGGCATGGCCACCGATGACAAAGTCGTCAACGGTGAAGTGGACGACCACCAGCGGATTTCCTTCCTGCGCCGGCACCTGGCGGCGGTGGATGCGGCGGTCAAGCAGGGCGTCGATGTGCGCGGCTACTTTATCTGGTCGCTGATGGATAACTTCGAATGGGCCTTTGGTTATGAGCGCCGTTTCGGTATGATCCATGTCGATTACGCCACGCAGAAGCGTACGCTGAAGCGCAGCGCCAAATTGGTCACACAATTTTTGGCGGAGAGAGCCGCACAGTAAGCCGCCAGTAAGCTATCCGAATAAAATGGGCGCTCGACGCCCAATGGGAGACAGAATGTTGAAGGCCACAAAAATGGGCAGCGCCATCGCGCTAGCCCTGGCAGTAAGCGGCGCGCCCGCCCAAGCGCAAGCGCCGTTGAAGGCAACCGTAATTCACTGGTGGACCTCGGGCGGCGAGTCCGCCGCCGTCAAGCAGTTTGCAGAAGCCTATAACAAGGCCGGCGGCCAGTGGGTCGACCAGGCAGTGGCCGGCGCCGACCAGTCGCGCGCCACCACCATCAACCGCATCGTCGGCGGCAATGCGCCGACCGCCGCGCAGTTCAACACCTCCAAACAGTTCCGCGACTTTGTCGAACAGGGCTTGCTGAACAATGTGGACGACGTGGCGATCGCCGGCAAGTGGGACCAGATCATGCCGCCGTCGATCCTCCAGGCGATCAAGATCAACGGCCATTTCTATGCCGCGCCGGTGGACATCCATATGCCCGCATGGTTCTTCTACTCCAAGGCCGCGTATAAAAAAGCCGGCATCACCAACGAACCGCAGACGTGGGAAGAATTCCTCGCACAGCTGGGCAAGCTGAAAGCCGCCGGCGTGGTGCCGCTGGCCTTCGGCGGCCAGGTGTGGCAGGAGAAGATCACCTTCGACGCCATCTTCGCCATGGTGGGCGGTTCGGACCTGTACCTGAAGGTGTACCGCGACCGCGACCAGAAGGCCGTGATGTCGCCGGCCTTCAAGCAGGTGCTGATCGAATTCAAGAAGCTGAAAGGCTTTGTGGATGCCGGCTCGCCGGGCCGCAACTGGAACGACGCCACCGCCATGGTGGTGCAGGGCAAAGCCGGCGTGCAGATCATGGGCGACTGGGCCAAGGGCGAATTCGCCGCCGCCAAGCAGGTGGCCGGCAAGGACTTCGGCTGCTATCCGGGCTTTGGTCCGAAGTCGCCGTACATCGTGGCCGGTGATGCATTCGTCTTCCCGAAGACGAATGACGCCAATGCCGTCAAGGCGCAAAAACTTTTAGCCAATGTGGTAACGTCTCCAGCGGCGCAAGTGGCCTTCGCAGCGCGTAAAGGCGCGATCCCGATTCGCGGCGATGTCGATGAATCGCAGCTGGATATTTGCGCCCGCCAGGGCCTGGCGATCATGAAGGACAAATCGCGCCAGCTGCCTAACACCGAGATGCTGGCGTCGCCGGATACCACCGGCGCATTGCAGGACGTGCTGACCAGCTATTGGAACAAGAACCAGTCGCCGGAAGACGCGCAAAAAGCGTTCGCCCGCGCGCTCAAGGGCGAATAAGCCATGGCACAGAAACGTCAAAGCGTTTCATTCGCGGCCTACATCGCCATGGCGCCGATGGCGCTGACCGTGCTGCTGGCTTACCTCGGCACCATGCTGTGGACGGCGCGCGTATCGGTCAGCAGCTCGCGCACCTTCCCGGCCAGCGACTTTGTCGGCGCCTCGCAGTACATCCGCCTGTTCAACAACGAGCGCTGGCTGCTGTCGCTGCAAAACGTGGCGCTGTACGGCGTGCTGTTTATCGCCGCCTGCCTGGTCATCGGCTTTTTGCTGGCGGTGTTCATCGACCAGAAGGTAATGGCGGAAGGCGCGTTGCGCACCATCTTTCTGTATCCGTATGCGATGTCGTTCGTGGCCACGGGCCTGATCTGGCAATGGATACTGAATCCGGAACTGGGTATCCAGGAAGTGCTGCACAAGCTGGGTTGGACCAGCGCCAAATTCGACTGGATCGTCGACCAGGACATGGCGATCTACACCATCGTCATCGCCACCGTGTGGCAGGCTTCAGGCCTGGTGATGGCGCTGATGCTGTCCGGCCTGCGCGGCGTGGATGACGAAATCTGGAAGGCGGCGCGCATCGACGGCATCCCGCGCTGGCGCGTTTATACCAGCATCGTGCTGCCGATGCTCAAACCTTCGGTATCGACCGCCTTCGTGCTGCTGTTCGTGATGGTGGTGAAGGTGTTCGACGCCGTGGTGGCGATGACGCAGGGCGGTCCGGGCACGGCCAGTGAAGTGCCGGCCAAGTTCATCATGGATTATCTGTTTGGCCGCGCGAATATCGGCCTGGCTTCCGCCGCCTCGATCGTGCTGCTGTTGACGGTGCTGGCCATCGTCGCGCCGCTGTACTTCGTGCGCAATCGCCGCGCCGCAATGGGGGCATGATGGGACAAGTTGTGAAACTCGATAAAACTGCGGCCGACGCCGCGACTGCCGCCGCCGCAGCACGCCAGCTGGCGGCCGCCAACGACGCCACCATCCCGACGCCTCGCCCGCGCCGCAGCCCGGCATGGACGCCGGCCCGCCTCGGCGTGTACGGCTTCCTGATGGTCGCGGCGCTGTTCTTCCTGCTGCCGCTGTACGTGATGCTGGTAACGTCGGTCAAGCCAATGGAAGAAATCCGTCTTGGCACGCTGTTCGCGTTGCCGCAGCATATGACGCTGGAACCCTGGACGCAAGCCTGGTCCACGGCCTGTACCGGGCTGGAATGCAATGGCATTCGTGGCGGCTTCTGGAACTCGGTCGCCATCGTGGTGCCGAGCACCATCCTGTCTATTGCCATCGGCGCGGTGAACGGCTATGCGCTGTCGTTCTGGCGTCCGCGCGGCGCCGGCGTGCTGTTCGCGATCCTGATGATGGGCGCCTTCATTCCGGTGCAGGTGATGATTTATCCGCTGGTGCGGGTGCTGGCGTCGGTGAATCTGTTTAGCTCTCTGCCGGGCATCATCATCATCCACACCATCTTCGGCATGCCGGTGATGACGCTGTTGTTCCGCAATTACTACGCGGCGCTGCCGATGGAATTGTTCAAGGCGGCGCGCATCGACGGCGGCGGTTTCTGGCGCATTTTCCTGCAGCTGATGCTGCCGATGTCGACGCCGGTGATCGTGGTGGCGGTGATCATGCAGGTCACCGGCATCTGGAACGACTTTCTGCTTGGCCTGGTGTTTGCCGGTTCGGAGCATCTGCCGATGACGGTCCAGCTGAACAACATCATCAACACCACCACCGGCGAGCGCCTGTACAACGTGAACATGGCGGCGACCATCCTGACGTCGATCGTGCCGCTGGCGCTCTACTTTATTTCTGGCCGCTGGTTCGTGCGCGGCATCGCCTCTGGCGCTGTGAAGGGTTAAATCATGTCTAACGTAGCTATTCGTAATTTGCAGATCCAGCTGGGCGGCAACAAGGTGATTGAATCGCTCAACCTCGATGTGAAAGCGGGGGAGTTCGTGGTGCTGCTTGGGCCTTCGGGCTGCGGCAAGTCCACGCTGCTGCACAGTATTGCGGGCCTGATCGACACCAGCGCCGGCCAGATCGAAATCGGCGGCAAGGACATGACCTGGGCCGATCCCAAAGACCGCGGCATCGCGCTGGTGTTCCAGTCCTATGCGCTGTACCCGACCATGAACGTGGAAGCGAATATGTCATTCGGCCTGCGCATCAACGGCACGCCGAAGGCGGAGATTACCCGCCGCGTGACGCGCGCTTCCGACATGCTGCAACTCGGCCCGCTGTTGAAGCGCAAGCCGGCCAACCTGTCGGGCGGCCAGCGTCAGCGCGTGGCGATCGGCCGCGCCATTGTGCGCGAAGCGGATGTAATGCTGTTCGACGAGCCGCTGTCCAACCTGGACGCCAAGCTGCGCACCGAACTGCGGCGCGAACTGAAACAGCTGCACAAGCAACTGGGCGCCACCATGATCTACGTGACCCACGACCAGGTGGAGGCGATGACGCTGGCGCAGCGCATGGCGGTGATGAAGGGCGGCGTGGTGCAGCAGTTCGACACGCCGGACGTCATCTACAACACGCCGGCCAATCTGTTCGTGGCGACCTTCCTCGGTTCGCCGGGCATGAACCTGTTCAAGGGCACGCTGGAGCAGCAGGCTGGTAAGGCCATCTTCAGCAACCAGCATCTGTCGGTCGACGTGACCGGCTATCCATTCAAGCAGCCGCTCACCGGCAAGCACGATTGCGTGCTGGGCGTGCGGCCGGAGGACATCGACGTCGGTTATGGCGACGTCGCTGGCAGTGCAGCGGTGCGCGCATCGGTCTCGCTGATCGAGGCCATGGGTGCGCACCGCGTAGTGTGGCTGGACTTCCACGGCACCCAGGTTGCGGGCATCGTGCAGGACCAGTTGCAAATCGAGACCGAGAAGGACATCAATTTATCGATCCGTACCAATCGTATTTCCCTGTTTGACGGAGCCAGCGAACAGCGGCTCTAAAGAATCGTAGTTGCTAAATCACCGGGTCTGCCATGGTATGGCCCGACGCCCAGGTGCGTCTTGTGGTGGAACCGGTTCCACTTGGAAGAAGCGAGGAGACATTCAATGAAAAAAACAGTTCTAGCTTTAAGCATCGCCCAGATGATGTTGAGCGGCGGCGCAGCATACGCGCAGCAGCAACAACAGCAGGCAGCCGCCACCTCGGCCGCCGGCGACAACATGGAGAAGATCATCGTCACCGCCACCCGCCGCGACACGCTGGTGCAGGATACGCCGCTGGCCATCACCGCCTACACGCAGGACACGCTGGCCAACAACCAGGTCAAGGATCTGGCGACCATGACAGCCATGGTGCCTAGCCTGGTGGTGGAGCCGCACAGCGATTCGGGGGGCGTCCACGTCTACATGCGCGGCGTCGGCTCGGCCAATCACACGGAGCTGGGCGACCCGGCGGTGGCGTTCTATGTGGACGGCATCTATGTGCCGCGTCCACAAGGCGCGACGGCGCTGATGTATGACCTGAACCACGTTGAGGTGGCGCGCGGCCCGCAAGGCACGCTGAACGGCCGTAACTCGACCGCCGGCGCGGTCAACCTGGTGTCCGGCGCGCCAAGCACCGCCAAGGTGTTCGGCTCGGCCAGCGTCACCATCGGCGACTATCACCACATTCAGACGCAGGCCATGATCAACATCCCGCTCAGCGACGATATCGCGCTGCGCATTGCCGCCATCAAGGACCAGCATGACGGCTATGTCGATTTCCTCAAGGGCTCCAACGTCTCGCCCGGCGCGCAGAAGTACGGCGCCGGCAACCAGTCGGGCGCGCGCGCCTCGCTGCTGTGGAAGTTCACGCCGGACCTGAAGGCGACCTTCATCGCCGATTATTACAGCGACACCGGCGCCGGCAATATCTACCTGTCGGCCGAACCGAAGCCGGGCCAGAACCTGCGCTCCGCGCTGATCGACACGCCGGGTAACCTGGACCAGTCAATCATCACCGCCAAGACCAAGGTCGAATGGCGTCCGGTGGAAGGCATCGCCACCCAGTACCTGGGCGCGTGGAGCCGGCTGAAACGGACCAATGCCAGCGATGCGGACGCCGGCTTCTACCCTGGCTTCAAGGCCGAGAACCGCACCGAATGGTCGCAGTTCGACAGCGTCTCCAACGAGGTGCAGGTTCGCTCGGAGTATGACTCGCCGCTGCAATGGGTGGGCGGCCTGTTCTTCTTCCGCGAGAAGAACAAGGTGCGCTTCGACATCGACCGCAGCCAGATTTCGGAAGCCATGCTGGCGCAGGACATCGCCAGCGGCAGCGTGATCTTCGTGCAGCCGACGGTGGGCCAGTATGCATCGGCCATGTCCTTCATCCAGGGTGACCGCGAGCTGCATTCCAAGGCCGCCTTTGCGCAAGCCAGCTACGATATCGATCCGGTCTGGAAGCTGACCGCCGGCGCGCGCTACACCAAGGACCACAAGTTCGACATCGGGGGCCAGAACTGGGCCTGCCCGAACTGGCCGGACAATGCGCCGCGCGGCGCCACCCTGACGCCGAGCCAGATCGCGCAACTGGTCACGCCAGGCGTGGGCACCATCAACACCCACAACATCGGGCCGGGCGGCGTGGTCAATCAAGCCACTTGCGGCAATACCTACGGCGACAACACGGCCGATCTGGCATACGGCCAGGCGACCTGGCTGGGCCGCGTGGAGTACAAGGTATCGCCGGATATCCTGACCTTCGCTTCGGTGACCACCGGCTTCCACTCGCCGGCCATCGGCGACGGCGGCGCCACCACCAAGCCTGAAAAGCTGACCAGCTATGAACTCGGCTTCAAGTCGGACCTGCTGAACAAACAGCTGTCGCTGAACATCGACGCCTTCTGGATGAAGTACAAGGACAAGCTGGAGTCGCAGGTGGTCAACAACACGCTGCAGAACTTCAACGCGGCCGGCGCTTCGGTCAAGGGCGTGGAAGCGGAGTGGATGTGGCGTCCGACCAGCGTGGACCGCTTCAGCGGCAACGCCACCTGGCTGAAGGCGCGCTATGACGACTTCCTGTCCTGCGACGTCGATGCGGCGCGCGCCAATGGCCAGGCCTGCGGCACCACCGCGCCAACCGTCAACGTCGGCGGCACGGTGCTGAAACACGCGCCGACGTTTGCCAGCACGCTGATGTACGAGCGTGACTTCGACATCGGCAAAGGCCGCATCACGCCACGTATCTCGGCGCACTACGAAACCAAGTCGTTCGTTGGTTCAGGTGCGTTCGCCAACGACGTGCCGGGCCATCCAGGCGTGAAGATGCAGGATTCGTACACCACGCTGGACCTGAGCCTGCGCTTCGAGCCGCGCAACAAGGCTTACACGGCGGAGCTGTTCGTCAACAACGCTACCGACAAGGAAGTGAAGTACGACGCGATCGAAGTCTGCACGCAGGTCGGCGCACCCTGCCAGCCAACGCAGCAGATCTGGGCGGCGTACTACAACAATCCGCGCACCTTCGGTGGTCGCGTGTCGGTAAAGTTCTAGGCGTCCGACGCCGCGCTCGCGCCCATGGCGGTGCCGGCGCGGCGGTTGGCGTTGTTGTCGCCTGCGCGAAGGCCGCGCAGCGCCGGCAGCAACGCCGCGATTGCCAGCAAGGCTACCGCGCCATGCGCCAGATAGGTGAGCGGATAGCCGAAGCGCATGACCAGGTAGCCCGCCACCACGTTGCTCGACGCCGCGCCGATGCCTTGCACCGTCATCACCGCCGCCAGCGCGAGGTTGAAATGGCCGCTGCCGCGCGTCAGGCGCTCCACCATGAACGGCGTCAGGATGCCGAGCAGGCCGACGCCGACGCCATCCAGCAACTGCACCGGGTAGATCATGCCAAACTCGGAAAAATTCCAGGCCAGCAGGCCGCGCAGCGGCAGGCTCAGTAAGGCCAGCACGGCGGCCGGACCGGCCCGGCGCGCGCGCAGCAGCCATGGCGCCGCCAGCGCCGCTGCCAGTGCGGCCACTTGCGACACCATGGTGATGACGGCCGTGGTTTCGAACGGCCGCTGCATCTGCACCGCGAACTGCTGCGCGATCAGCCGCGCCAGCGGTGCGTTGCCGAAGTGGAACAGCGCCAACGCCAGGCTTAGCCACAATAGCGGACGGTTGCCGGCCAGCGCGCGCAAAGAGGAGGGCTGGGCCACGGCGCCGCCTTCGCTGACGCTGATATCGCCGCCGCTGTCAGCGCCGGCCATGCCGCGCGCCGCCGCGTGGTCGATGCTGCCCGGCGCGATGGACAACGTAGCGGCAACCGTGGCTGCGGTGGTGACCAGCATCAGCGCCGCCACACCCGGCAGGCCGAACCACACGCTGGCGGCCCAGGTGCCGCCCATCAGCACCAGATTGCCGGCGTGGTTCCACGATTCGTTCTTGCCCAGTTGCTGGCCGAAGCGCTGGGCGCCGACCAGCCCCAGCGAGATGGCCGCGACGGCCGGTCCGATCAGCACCCCGGCCACCGCCGCCAGCGCCTGGGTGCTGAACACCATCCAGCGGCTGGGCGCGGCGAGGCACAAAAAACTCATCAGCGTGATCAGCGTGACTGGCGCCACCACCAGCAGACGCTTGGCATGGCTGCGATCGGTGAGCGCGCCGGCCGGCATGCCGGCCACCAGTCCCAGCACGCCGCCGACGGTCGCCAGCAGGCCCAGATCCATCGGCGCCCAGCCCTTGGTGCTCAGGTAGGCGTCCAGAAAGGGCCCGAGGCCATCGCGCGCATCGGCGAGGAAAAAATTCAGCAGGCCAAGCGCCAGCAGGCTGGCGCGGGACGGTGCGCGCGCCGCCTGCATCATGACGTCACCTGCAACAGCAGCAGCGCCGCCAGCAAGCCGGCCGGCATGACGATGGCGCCCAGCTTGAGGAATTGCCAGGCGCCGACCTGTACGCCTTCGCGCCGCAACATGGCCAGCCACAGAATCGTCGCCAGCGAGCCGCTGACCGACAGGTTCGGCCCGAGGTCGATGCCGATCAGCGCGGCCGCGCGCAACGGCATCGGCGCGGCCAGATGGTCGAGCGTGGCGGCGCCCAGCAGGCCGGCCGGCAGATTGTTGACCAGATTGCAGGCGACCGCCAGGATGGTCCCGGTGAGCTGGTTCGCCATGCTCGGCGCGGCGGCCTGCAGTTGTTGCTGCTGCGCCGCGAGGGCAGCGACGACGCCATGCTGCTGCAGCGTTTCGATCAGCACGAACAGGCCGGCCACCATCAGCAGCACGTCCCACGACAAGGACCGCAGCAAGGCGATGGGATTGCCGCCGCCGCGCGCAGCGGTCAGCAGCAGCGCGACACCGGCGGCGGCCAGCGTGACAGGGCCGAGCTCGATGCCGTAGGCTGACGCCAGACCTAGCACCGCAGCGGTGCCGGCCAGCGCGCCGACGGTCAAGCGGCCGGCCGGCGTCAGCCCCGGCGTGTCGACGTCGGCGCGGATGGCGGCCGGCAGGTCGGTCCGCAGCAGGTAGCGCAGTGCGAAATACGTGGCGAGGATGGCGCCCAGTGACGGCAGCAGGAACAGCGCCAGCCAATGCGCCAGGCTCGGCATGTTGGCGCCGAACACCACCAGGTTGGCGGGGTTGGACACCGGCAGCACAAAACTGGCGGCGTTGGCGACGAAGGCGCAGATAAACAGATAGGGCAGCGGCGGCGCATCGACCGCGCGCGCGACGGCGTACACGGCCGGCGTCAACACTACGGCGGTGGCGTCATTGGACAGTGTAACGGTGACCAGCGTGCCGGCCAGGTAGACCAGCAGAAACAGCCTGCGGCCAGAGCCGGCGGCGGCGCGCCCGGCGTGCGCCGCCAGCCAGTCGAACACGCCCTGGCGCCGGCCCAGTTCCGCCAGCGTCATCATGCCGGCCAGGAACATGTAGACGTCATAGCCGCGCGCCACTCCGGGCAGCACCTGTGATGGCGGAATCAGCTTGAAGACGATCAACGCCAGCACCGCCAGCGACGCCCAGATGGCTTCCGGCAGTCCCCAAGGGCGCAACACGATGGCGGTCATGGTCAGGCCGGTGATGGCCCACAATAAGGGTTCAGTCGACATGTGGTGCGGGTGCCTCTGGTGGTGAAGGGGGATTGAAAACCGTGGCGGCTGCCGCGCGGGCGGCGGCCAGATCGCTTGCTGCGACGATCGCTTCCATCGCCAGGCCATGCGGCCCGCGCGAGCCGATGCCGATGGCGGCGAACGACTGGCCGGGACGCAATGGCCCGCGCACCAGGCCCGGCCGGAAGTAGACCAGGCTGCCGTCGGCGAGGATGACGCCGTTGGCTTCGCCGCGCGGTCCGTGCAGCACCAGATCGATGGGAGCGGCGGTTTCGTAGCGTTCGAGTGGCTTGCGCCCGGGCGACGGGGATGGCGGCAGCGCGGGTGGACCGGGCGGCTGGTCGTCCGCCGTGCTGCCGGAAACCAGGTTCACCACGGCGGCGGCGCGAATGGCGCCATCCGCCATTTTGTTGCCGATCACGCGGATGCGCTCGCCGACGGGCGCCGCTGCCGCTACCGAGCGCGCCATCAGCGGACCGAACACCACCACACGGCCGTCAGCGAGGCGCAGGCCATTGAGCTCGCCGTAAGGCGTGGTCAGATAGCGCTGCACGACGCCGTCGGCCACGTCCGACGGGGCTGGCGGCGGCGCATCGGCGCGCACCGGGGCCGCGCCGCCGATCGCCAGCACGGCGGTGAGCACCAGAGCGGCCAAATGCCGGGTCACGATCATGGCAGCGGTTCCCGGCGCCGGGTTAACGTTGCGGGATAGCCGGAGGCGGCGGTGGCGGCGGGACATCCGCACCTGGCGCAGGCGGCGGCGGTGGAGGCGCGTCCGCGCCGTGCGCCGGTGGTCGCGCTCCCGGATCCCGCGGTGGTTGTGGC
>NZ_WWCS01000002.1 GCF_009857535.1 Duganella margarita | reverse complement strand
AGGCCGTCATCGGCGCCGTCATGCATAAGCTGGCGCATTTCATTTACGGCGTCATCAAAACAAACAAGCCCTTTGACCCCAATTACCTGGCGAAAGGGCTTGCTATTCAAGACGGTATCTGACCCCGAATTAATGCCCCCAGAAACGCACCTGTCCCTGTAAGGACACGGTGCCGTTGATATTCAGGCTGCCGAGATTACCCGTTACCGGCGCGCTCGGATCGTTCTGCACACTCAGCGATTCGAAGCCGAAGTTGGTGTAGCGCACATAGCCCGGCAGCCCGATCGCGATATAGTCGCCGCCGCCATCAGTGCGCGTCTGCACGCCCAGGTTGACGGCGAACATATCCACCGCCCCCCGCACGTTCCTGAATACGATGTAGCGATTCTGCCCGCCGCCACTGAAGCCCAGCGACAAGCGGCTGTCGCTGACCGCCCCCACCAGCGTCGGATCATTCAGCACCACATGCGCCGCAAAGCTGATGCCATCGCCGCCGCGCACCTGCGAAAGTTCCTGGTCATCCAGCGCCCGCAACTCGCCCGCCTGCGCCACGCCCATCCCCATCAGCAAGCACAGCAAGCCGCGCCTCATTGCTTGAACTTGATATCAAGATACTGGATCTGAATCGATCCAATGCGCGACGAGCCCAGATCTACCGTCGGCTGCCCCGGACTTACGAACGAAATATTGTCCACCGCAATGCTGCCGGCCGCCGCCTGTCCACTGCCGTAGCGCGCATCCGGCCAGTCGATGCCGATATGCAGGCGCGGGCCCGACTCATCATTCAAGGCATTGATCACCGCCGGCTGCGACGCCACATTGGCAATCGCCCACGCGCCGCCATCCGCGCCGCCGATGTGGATGCCGCTCAACACCATCGCCTCGGTCGCATCGTCGCGGCCGCGCGGCTGGAACGACAGCTGCCCGATATCCAGCTTCAGCGCCGCGCCGAACGCGATGCCGTCATTCACCTGCGGCGTGGTGAACTGCAGGCCGCCGCCCGTCAGCACCATATCCTTGACCACCACACTGCCCTGCTCGCGCACCACGCCATTGGCGCCGACGCCCCAGTCATACGCCATTTGCCAGCGCTGCTCGCCATTTGCATTGACCGGAAACGCGATGTTGATCACATCCGCCAGCCCCGGCGCACCGGGCACGATATCCAGCCGGAACGGATCGGAAAACAGCAACAGGCTATCGCTGCGCGACGCTGCAAATTTTTCCGCGTACAAGCTGGCGCCGGTCGGCGTGGTGTAGGTGACGCGTGCATCGCCGCTCATCGCAAAGCCGTTCAGGTCGAAGCTGACGCCGTCACGTCCGCGCACCGACGACAGTATGCTATCGCTCAACGGCTCCATCGCGCCGGCAGACGCAACCACCATCAGCAACAAGCCAGGCAGCGTCCTCATCAACGCCCCTTCGGCAAGTTGGGCGGCGTAATGCCGCTGGTATTCAGCGCCTGCAATTTATCGCGCCAGTTCAGCCACACGCCGGCCTGCGCCGGGTCGGACGGCGGCAGGCCCGCCGCCGTTGGAAACTGCACCGCCGTCTTCAGCATGGACACCCAGAAATCCCGGCTGCCGCCGCTGGCGTCGCCCGCCGTCACGCCGCCCAGCTGCGCCAGCGACAGGCACGCGCCGCTGCACGCACCGTCCCAGCGCTTGCCGCCCAGCGCGTCGGTGCGCGAGTCGAGCACCAGCACGCTGCCGTCGGCCGCCGTGCCGGTTACGCGCATCGAGCCAGACAGGGTCTTGATCTGCAAGCCGATATCGCCGCTGATCGTCTCAAAGCCATAGCGCATGCCGATCGCCTCGCGCGACGCGCCATCGGCGGCGTTCTTGTACACAAATTCGAAATAAGGATTACTGATCTGCACCAGGCGCTGCGCCTCGGTGCCGTCGCTGCGGCCGAACTGCATCAGCGAGATGTCGAGATCGGCGCCGCCGCCATTGCGCGGCGCGTAGGCGTACTGGCCCAGCCGCATATTGCGCAGGTTGGCGCTCAGCGAAATATCCGCCTCCAGCGAGACCTTGCTGAAATCGTATCCGCCCAGGCTGGTATTGGTCATCGCGACGATGCCCTGGCCGTGAATACTTGACAGTTCGTCTTCGCTCATGGGCTGCATCTGGGCCGAGGCCGCGTGCATGCCGCACAGAAGGGCCAGGCCCGGCAGCAGCCGGCGCAATGTGGGGAAAGTCATGTGGGAAAAAGCGGCGGTCCCGGTAGGAACCGCCGTCGCTCAGCCGATAAATGAGATTAGTGAGCGAAGATCCACACGGTGGTACCGCGCATATCGATCTGGTTCATGGCGACCGAGCCGAACGACGCGGCGCTGTTGCCCATCTTGATCGCGTCAACCGACACGTTCAGGTAGTGACCATCGGCCACCACGCTTTGCGGGATGGCGATCTGCACCACGTCGCCGCCGGTGGCCGGGTTGTAGAAGGTGCCTGGATTGGTCACGCCAGCGGCGCCGGCAGCCTGCAGGAACGAGGCTTTCGACAGGATGTCGATGTTGGCGGCGATCAGGCCATTGACCTTGATGCCGTTGAACGATACCGAACCGCCGCCCAGGCCGTTGGCGTCGAGCGCATCGGTATCGGTGTAGGTGAAGGAGTCAATTTTGATGTTCAGGTTGGCGGCGATCGACACGCCATCCTGGCCGCTGACGGTGCTCAGTTCAGCGTCCTGGATCGGGGTCATGGCCGAGGCCGAAAAGGCCAGGGTTGCCAGAGCTGCTGCGACTGCGGTTTTGATGGTTTGCATGGAATCAGTCTCCTAAATATTTATGTTTGGGTTATGTTTTTTTGGTTACCGCGACAACCATCTTAGGGTGCCGCTACTGCCAGCGCCATGACGCACCAAGCCAAGCTACATGCGTCACGAGCCGCCGCGCAATCAGTGCGCGAAGATCCACACGGTGGTGCCGCGCATGTCGATCTGGTTCATCGCTACCGAGCCGAACGAGGCAGCGCTGTTGCCCATCTTGATGGCGTCAACCGACACGTTCAGGTAGTGACCATCGGCCACCACGCTTTGCGGAATGGCGATCTGCACTACGTCGCCGCCGGTGGTGGCGTTGTAGAACGTGCCAGGATTGGTCACGCCGGCAGCGGTCGCCGCGGCCAGGAAGGAGTTGCGCGACAGGATGTCGATATTGGCCGCGATCAGGCCGTTGACCTTGATGCCGTTGAACGACACCGAACCGCCGCCCAGGCCGTTGGCGTCCAGCGCGTCGGTATCGGTGTAGGTGAACGAGTTGATCTTGATGTTCAGGTTGGCCGCGATGGAGACGCCGTCCTGGCCGCTGACGGTGCTCAGCTCGGCGTCCTGGATCGGGGTCATGGCCGAGGCCGAGAAAGCTGCGGTGGCGAGGGCGGCGGCCAGAATGGTTTTGATGATCTGCATGTGGGTATCTCCGGTTATGGTTGGTTTTTTTCGTAAAACTCTTAATATTTGACTATTAATTAAAAACAATCTTATGAGTCGTTGCCGCCACGGGTCCAGTTTGTCGCGCTGACCGCCAAAGCCAACCGCTTGGCCCCGGGAGCCAGCAGAGCGACGCGGCGGTTACGGCACTGTTGCGCGCGATAGCATAAGTTGCAGAACAAAACCTAGAGTCATATTTCTAAAAAAGTAGCTGCGATGGCAAGCCCAAACATGCGTTAATAAATTACAAAAATGAAAAGACGAGTTGCCGCTTAAATAAAGCACGACCGTACTAATCTAGAATAACGGAGACAGCATGAACACAACAACGGGGCGCCCGACGCCTCTGGGCGGAGCGCACGCCAGCGCTTCGCCAGCCGACACTTTTTCGCGCGCCCGCGCAAGAGGCTAGCCCATGCTGATGCTATTGCTGGGTGTGGTCGCCGTGCTGATCGGCGGCGCCGGTGTCATGTCCCGACACGAACCGCAGGACCGGCCCAGGAGCCAGTTCGAGATGCCGCAAACGCAGCTGGGCGGCGGCGGCTATGTGCAGTCGGTGCAGATGGAGCCGTTCTCCGAGCTCAAGTACAAACACATCGTGCGTCAGGCCTTCGACTACAGCTGCGGCTCGGCCGCGCTGGTCACCATCCTCAACTACCACCTGGGCGTAATGGTCAACGAACAGCAAGCCATGGAAGGCATGCTGGACAAGGGCGAGAAGGACAAGATCATCGAGCGGCGCGGCTTTTCGCTGCTGGACATGAAGCGCTACGTCGGCTCGATGGGCCTGTCCGGCGCCGGCTTCAAGGCCGAGATCAGGGACTTGCAGACGCTGACCGAACCGGCCATCGTGCCGATCGACTACGCCGGCGCCAAGCACTTCGTGGTGCTGCGCGGCATCCGCGACGGCGTGGTCTACCTGGCCGATCCCTCGGCCGGCAACATCGTGTTTTCGGTCGAAGAGTTTGCCCGCTGGTGGGACAAGAACACCCTGTTCATCATCTCGCCGGCCAAGGGCCAGGCGCCGCTCGGCCAGCTGGCGCTCAACGACCAGGAACTGGGCGTGGTCGACATGGACCGCGTGACCGGCAAGGGCCGCCAGGAAGCGCTTAGCAACAGCGCCCTGCTGCTGATGCGCGCCGTCAATTCCGGCGCGGCCGGCACCTGGATGCACCGTAACTAACCCCCTCCCCAGCGCACTCACTCTCACAAGGAAGCCGATATGATGTTCCGTACCACTGCTATTGCCGTCGCCGTTGCGCTGACCGCGACCTCTGCCCTCGCCCAGCAAACGCCGGCCGCCACCACCGCGACCACCGCCGACGCGCGCGACGCGCTGGCCAAGAAGGAAGGCGAAGGCGACCAGAGCGCGCTGCTCAAGCAGACCCTGACCGCCGTCGACAAGCAATACTCGCTGATCCGCACCGGCCAGATCGCGCTCAACTATGACCTCAGCTACAGCTACGTCGGCGAGGAGCGCATCGTCACCGACATCGCCAACGGCAATGCCACGCTGTTCAACATCGAAAACAACAACTCGCACACGGTCACCAACACGCTGTCGGCCGACTACGGCCTGCGCGACAACCTGACCACCAACCTCACGCTGCCGCTGATCTCGCGCTATGCCGACACGGCCGCGCGCAGCGGCATGTCCAACTCGCTGGGCGACATCAGCGCAGGCGTGCGCTGGCAGCCGTTCGAGGCGCGCCGCGACACGCCGAATCTCACCGTGGTCAGCAACGTGCGCCTGCCGACTGGCCGCAGCCCGTTCAAGATCATCGCCGGCACCGGCGAAGCCACCGGCAGCGGCGTCGGCGCGCTGACGGTCGGCCTCAACGTCAACAAGATCGTCGATCCGGTCGCGCTGTTCGGTTCGCTGAACTACACGGTCAGCGCGCCGGCCAAGGACCTGTGGCAGATCAACGGCTCGCGCATCCTGACCCGCGTGCAGCCCGGCAGCAGCTTCGGTTTCGGCGTCGGCTTCGCCTATGCGCTGTCGTACGGCATCTCGACCACCGTCTCATTCCAGGAAGCGATTTCGGCCGGCTCCAAGCTGCGCTTTGCCGATGGCCTGGAGGCCAAGACGCATATGCAGACCTCGGGCATCCTCAACCTGGGCCTGGGCTACCGCATCTCGCCCAAGACCACGGTCAACTTCTCGGTCGGCATCGGCGTCACGCCGGATTCGCCGAACCTGGTGGTCGGCATGAACATTCCGCTGAGCCTGTAATGATGCGCCGTCTCGCCATCGCCGCCGCCGTGGCCTGCGCGTTTGCCGCGCCGGCCCATGCTGCGCTGACCGAAAACCTGACCACCAGCGTGGTGGCCATGGCGATGGGCAATGCCGTGACGGCCGATCCGCCCGGCATCCAGTCGATCCACTTCAATCCGGCCGGCCTGGCGCGCCTGACGGGCGACAGCGAAAGCATCCACAACTTCGTGGCGTCGATCCGCACCAGCGCCAGCTTCACGCCGGGCCAGGGTTTCGACGTCGGCGGCTGGCGCGACGATCCGCTGTCCAACACTTCCACCGGACCGGTGCGGCAAATCATGTACGTGCCCGGCTACGGCATGCCGGGCTGGCGCCTGCCGGCGGTGGCCGTGCCCGGCATCGGCATGGCGTGGAACAAGGCCGGCTCGCCGTGGACCTTCGCCACCGACAGCTATATGGCGCAGGCGATGAGCCTGGACCGCACCACCGATCCCAACGATCCCGGCCAGTACCAGGGCCGGCAGTTGCAGATCCAGCGGCTGGTGTACGCCGCGCCGTCGGTCGGCTACAAGTACTCGGACACGCTGCGCTTCGGCGTCTCGGTGCCGATCGCGCACGCGGCGTTTGTGGTCGACACCAATATGCGCTTCCCCAACGAATTGCTGGGCGTGTTCGGCCAGCTGCAAAAAGGCTGGTGCCCGGAAGACGGCGGCAACATCATCGACGTGTTCGGCTTTGGCGTGTGCGGCGGCGGCAAGGACGGCATGGTCAGCCCGTTCAAGAAGGCGGCCAATATGCGGGTGGAACTGACGTCGCCATTCGATCCCACCATCAACTTCGGCGTGCTGTGGGAACCATCGCCCAAGCTGGCGATCGGCGCGGTGTACCAGGGCGGCTCGAAAACCCACTACACCGGCAACTACGTGTTCACCACCGATCCGATGCTGCGCAACTTTGTGCGCGGCATGAACGCCAGCCTGCTGGGACCGATTGCCGGCGCGGTGCTGGGCTTTCCGTCGTCGATTCCGGCCGAGCAGAAGGGCAATATGAGCGCGACCATTCCCTTCCCTGCCCACCTGCAGGTCGGCATCAAGCTCAAACCGGTGAAATACATCCAGCTGAACGTGGACGCCAGCTATGCCCGCTGGAGTGAATGGGATGCGCTGCGCTTCCAGTTCGACCAGAGCGTCAAGCTGCTGGAGGTGGCGCGGCTGTACGGCATCCCGGATTCGGGCAAGCTGGTGATCCCGCGCGGCTACAAGAGCGTGGTCAACTTCGCCTACGGCCTGCAACTCAATCCGATCGACCGGCTGTCAATCCGGCTCGGCTTTGAGCCGCGCAAGAGTTCGGTCCCGACCGACAAGATCGACCTGCTGGCGCCGCTGCCCGATACCAAACTGCTCAGCGCCGGCATCGGCTTCAAACTCAACAAGAACACCGACATCAACATCACCGGCTCGTACATGACCGGCAAGTTCAATGCGCCGGCCAACACCAGCTGCAATATGAACTGCAACACCTTCCTCAACATCATCTACAACCCGTATGCGGGACAGGACGTGCGCGGCGACATCCACGTCCGTTATTTTGGTTTTGAAATCAACAAGCGTTTCTGATCTGGAGGAGCACATCATGAGAAAAATAAAACATCAACTGGCCTTGCTGACGTTGAGCGCAGCCTGCCTGCACGCGTACGCGGCGCCGGTCTCGCCATCCAAGCAGGCGCTGGTGGACCACGTGCTGAAGCTGTGGAACATCGACAACATCGGCCAATCGATGCTGCAAGTGCCGGTGGCCGACGCCGTGCAGCAAGCGCGCGCCATGCTGCAAGGACGCGCCGCGCCGGACAAGCGCGATGCGGCCATGAACGACATCGTCGGCGAAGCCAAGCAATTCATGAACGAAGCCACGCCGATCACCCGCGCCAGCGCGGACAAGCTGATCCCCACCACCATCGCGCCGATGCTGGCCGAACGCTACACCGAAGAAGAACTGAAGCAGCTGATCGCCATCCTGGAGTCGCCGGTCAAGAAAAAGTTTGAAGCCATGCTGCCGGAAATGCAGAAAACCCTGGGCGAAGGCGTGGCGGCCGATACCCGTCCGGTGATCGATCCCAAGCTGCAAGGCTTGAAGGAAAAAATTGGCCTGCGCCTGCGCGCTGCGGTCACGCCATGACGTACTCGTCCGCCCTGCATCTGGTGCGCGGCGTGAAATCACGGCTGGCGCAATCCGGCGTGCACGCTGATGCGCTGTTCCAGCAAGCCGGCCTGGACGAAGGCGACGGCCTGGCGTGCGATGCGCTGACGCTATCGGACAAACTGAGCCACCTGTGGGAACTGCTGGTGGCGCAATCGGGCGATCCGCTGATCGGCCTGAAAATCTCGGCGCCGCACCGGCTCGGCTGGCTGGGCGTGATGGGCCACATCATGCTGGTATCGCCGACGGTGCAAAGCTCGATCGAGCGCTTCCAGGGTCACACCCGCGTCGGCCTGCTGCTGCCCGGTGCGCGGCGCGACGTGCCACAGCAACGCTACGACTTCGTCTGGTGCGTACTGCTGCGCTCCCTGCGCTGCGCTGCCGGCCGCGACGACGTGGCGCCGGTGGTGGTGGAATACGCGTTTCCGGAACCGGCCAACGCCCGCGCGTATGAAGACACCTTCGGCTGCCCGGTGCGCTTTGCCATGCCGCACAACGTCATGGAATTTTCCGATACCGACCTGGTCGCCGCGCTGCCCGCCAATCCGCCACTGATGAACGGCGGCGGCGAACAGGTGCTGGCCTCGCTGGCGGCCGCCGAACCGCCGACCTTCAGCGCCAAGGTGCAAACCTTGCTGGCCAGCCTGCTGCCGAAAGGCCCGCCGCACCGCGACGACGTCGCCGCCCAGATGATGATGAGCGAACGCACCTTGCAGCGCCGGCTGGCCGAGGAAGGCACCAGCTTTACCAACCTGGTCGACGACACCCGGCGCGAACTGGCGCGGCAGTCGCTGAGCGCGGGTGAACTGTCGTTGAAGATGCTCAGCTTCCAGCTGGGCTTCTCGGAGCCCAGCGCGTTTTACCGGGCGTGCAAACGCTGGTTCGGCATGGCGCCGTCGGACATCCAGCATAAAAAAGGAGACAGCCATGGGATGGCTAACAAGCAATCAGAATAAATCGTTGCTGGGTCAGTTGCTGGTCAAACAAAAGCTGATTACCGAAGAACAACTGGCCAGCGCCATCGCGCTGCAACGGCAGACCGGGCAGCGGCTGGGCGACATCTTCGCCGAGCTCAACCTCATCACCCATCAGCACATCGAAGACGCGCTGCGCAAGCAACGACGGCTGCGGCTGGCGGCAGCCATCGCCACCTCGTTGCTGGCGCCGATGGAAACCTACGCCGCCACCGCACTGCCGGCCGCTGCCATGACGACCAGCGCGCCCACCACCCGCGCGCTGCGCGCGCTGAGCGAAGAAGAACTGGGCGACACCTCGGCCCAGGGCCTGAGCGACGACCTGGTCAATGCCGTTAAACACGCCAGGAGCAACAACCTGGAAGTGGTGGGCGACATCAGCAAATTGCTGAACCCGGTGCTAGGTTTCCTCGAAGCCGACACCAGCATGAAAAACGTCGTCTACGACGCCAGCAAAGCCGCCGCGACGCTCAACAAGGACGGCAGCCTGACGCTGAACCTGCCGTCCTCCATCGGCGAAATCGCCTTCAACAACATCCGCGTGCGCGGCACCGAAGGCAGCAGCTTCGGCAGCATCTCGATCAAAGGCATCGACCTGACCGGCACCACCATCACCCTCGGCTTCCATTAATCCGGGGTCAGGTCTCCCATTTCTACACGAGCTGATCCGGATAGCGGCTGAGGCCGTGTTGAAATGTGAGACCTGCCCCCGGGCTTATTAGTTGCGCGGGACGGCGAAGGCGTCGCCGGCTTTCCATTCGGGTAGCTTGGCGGCGTTGGCGATCAGGCGGCCGAGGTTGAGCGTGTATTGGGCGGTTTGCACCATGCCCGACAAGTCCCAGCTGGCATCGTATTCGTCGCTGACCTGGTGGTAACGCTTGCCGTAGGCTTGCGCCTTGGCTTTCGCTGCTTCCGGATCTTTGATGTAGTCACGGCCCGATGAGATCGAAAACGCCGGCACGCCATTTTTCGCAAAGTTGAAGTGGTCGCTGCGGAAGTAGCCGCCGGCCAGGTCCGGCTTGGCGGCCGCGATCTGCATGCCCATCGCCTTGGCCGCCGTTTCCGCCAGCTTGCCCAGCTCGGTACGTTCACTGCCTTGCGTGCCGATGTCGCGCGTGGCGCCGACGAAGTTCAGGCTGTCCAGATTGAGGTTGGCCGCCGTCCTGGTCAACGGCCATAGTGGCGACGACGCATACGCGGCGCTGCCCAGCAGGCCTTGTTCTTCGGCCGCTACCCACAGGAACATCTGGCTGCGCCTGGCCGGGACGCGTTGCGCCTCCGCCGCCATCGCCAGCAAGGCCGCCGAGCCGGAGGCGTTGTCTACCGCGCCGTTGAAAATCGTATCGCCACTGTCGCCCTGCTTGCCCAGATGATCCCAGTGCGCGCTGTAGATGACGACTTCATCCTTCAGCTTCGGATCGGTGCCCGGCACTACCGCCGCCACGTTAAATTGTTCGACCTTGCGCACTGCCGCTTTCATCTCGCCGTTCAGCTTGGCGGCCAGCGGCACCGGCTTGAAGTCTTTCTTCTCGGCAGCCGCACGCAATGCGTCCAGATCCTGACCAGCAGCGGTGAACAGCGCGCGCGCCGTGTCGTCCGTCATCCAGCCTTGCAGCGGCGTGCCCAGCGTGCCGGCTGCCAGTTGGAAACGCTCGACGCCCGACCAGCTATTCTGGATCACGCTCCAGCCATACGACGCCGTCGGCGTGGTGTGAATCAGCAGCACGCCGGCCGCGCCCTGGCGCTGCGCTTCTTCAAACTTGTAAGTCCAGCGACCGTAGTAAGTCAGGCCCTTGCCGTTGAAACGGTTCGGCTGCTCGGCGGTCGGCTGCGGGTCATTGACCATCATGACCAGAATCTTGCCCTTCAGATCCATGCCCTTGTAATCGTTCCACTGCTCATCCGGCGCGGTGATGCCGTAGCCGACGAACACCAGGTCCGCATTGAAGTTGTGCACTGCGGTCGCATCACCCGGCGAAAACACCCAGTCCTTGCCGAAGGAAATATCGAGCGGCTTGCCGCCCGCTTCCAGCTTCAGCGTGCTGTCGGCCGGCTGCGTCTTGACGCCGGCGATCAGCACCGGCTGGCGGAAGCTGTTGCCGTTGCCCGGCTTCAGCCCCAGCGCCATGGCCTGCGCTTCCAGGTACGCCACCGTCAGGTCGCCGCCGCGTTGACCGGTGCCGCGGCCTTCCAGCAAATCGCTGGCGAGAAACTGCAGATGCGCGCGCAACGGCGCTTCCTGCACCACGGCGTTTTTGCCGGCGTCGGCGGCGTGAACGGGGAATGCCAGCGCCAGGCTCATGGCCAGCGCGGATGCTACGTAGGATGTCTTCATTGTTGTGATGTCCTGGTCAGTGGTCAGTGCGGTTTTTCCGCGCGCACATTGTATGCGATTTGCAAGCACTGCCGACCGCCGCGTTAAAATGGCGGCATGACTGCACGCACTTCCTACATCGGCCGCTTTGCGCCGTCGCCCACCGGCCCGCTGCACATCGGTTCGCTGGTGGCGGCCATGGCCAGCTATCTCGACGCCAAGGCCCATCACGGACAATGGCTGGTGCGCATTGAGGACGTCGATGTCGGCCGCAATGTGGCCGGCGCCGACCAGCACATCCTCGCCTCGCTGCAACGCTGCGGCATGCACTGGGACGGCGACGTCACCTGGCAAACCCAGCGTTATCCGCTGTACCAGCAGGCGATCGGGCAACTCGGCGACCTGGTCTACCCCTGCGGCTGCTCGCGCCGCGAAATCGCCGATTCGCAGCTCAATCTGAGCGGCCAGCAAGCGCAGGCGCTGATCTATCCCGGCATCTGCCGCGACGGCCTGGCGCCCGGCAAAGTCGGCCGCGCGCTGCGCCTGAAAGTGCCGCAATCGCCGCACTGCGTGCTCTCCTTCGAGGACCGCTGGGCCGGCCATTACAGCCAGGATCTGACCGCTGAAGTCGGCGACTTCGTGCTGCACCGCGCCGACGGCTATTGGGCCTATCAACTGGCGGTGGTGGTGGACGACGGCGCGCAAGGCATCACCGATATCGTGCGCGGCGCCGATCTGCTCGATTCCACGCCGCGCCAGCTGTACCTGCAACACGTGCTGGGCCTGCCGCAGCCAACCTATCTGCATGTGCCGGTGGTGGTCAACGACGTCGGCGAAAAACTGTCCAAGCAAACCGGCGCGCAAGCCTTCGATACCGGCGCCGATCCGCAGGTGCTGCTGCGCGACGCCATGCTGCCGGCCGCCCGCTTCCTCGGCCTGGATATACACGCGGAAACGATCGATGCCTTCTGGCGCACTGCCACGCCTGCCTGGGCGCAACTTCTGCAAACCCTGCCGCGCCAGCCGTGAAACGGTGCGCCGTATCTCAGCATTTTTTCGTACACTGAACGGATGGAAGTCGAACTCAAACTCCTGCTGGCGCCGGAACACAACGAGCTAGTGCAGCAGCATCCGCTGCTTGGTGAACCCGCGCGCGTGCAGCAACTGACGGCGCGCTATTTCGACACGCCCGACCTGCACCTGCTGCGCCACGGCGCCGGTCTGCGCGTGCGCAAGGTCGATGGCGAATGGGTCCAGACCATGAAGGCCGGCGGCAGCGTGCAAAGCGGCCTGCATAGCCGCAACGAATGGGAAGGCGTGGTCGACCGCTCGTGGCCGCGTCTCGGCAAGCTGCGCAAGCTGATCGGCGACGATCCGCAATGGCTGGCCGTGCTGGACGAGACCAATCTCAAGGAGCGGCTGGAGCCGCTGTTTCTGGTGGATGTGCAACGCCACGTATGGGATCTGGAAATCGACGGCAACCGCATCGAAGTGGCGCTGGACGTCGGCCACATCGAGCGCAAGACGCAGCGCGTGCCGGTCAACGAGATCGAACTGGAACTGAAGGACGGCGATCCGGCCGGCCTGTACGCATTCGCGTTGCAACTGCTGGAAGATATTCCGCTGCGCCTCAGCAACATCAACAAGGCCGAGCGCGGCTATATGCTGGTGCGCGACACCGGCCAGGCGCCGTTCCGCGCCAAGGCGCTGGAACTGGACGCCGACGCCACGCTATCCGACGCGCTGCCGGCGGTGCTGGGCAACTGCCTGGAGCATATTCAGCGCAACGAGCTGGCCGTGATCGACAGCGATGATCCCGAAACGCTGCACCAGATGCGCGTGGGCGTACGCCGCCTGCGCTCGGCCATCAAGCTGTTCGACCCGGTGGCGCCCTGCCCGCCGGCGCTGCAAGAGGACATCAGCTGGCTGGGTACGGTGCTGGGCGCGGCGCGCGACTGGGACGTGATGCTAACCTCCACGCTCCAGCACATCGACGTCTCGCCCGGCGGCCAGCACGGCCTGATGGAACTGCAATCGCTGGCACAGCAAACCGCGCAAGCCAAGCGGCAGGAGGCGGCGCAAGCCTTGCTGTCGCCGCGCTACACCAAACTGATGCTGACACTGGGATCGTGGATGCTGCAAACCGCGCCGTTGTTGAACGGCCCGGCCGCACAGTTCTCGCGCCAGACAATGCAGCAGCTGCACAAGTCGCTGCTCAAGCGCGCCGCCCGCATGGACGACGGCGATCCGGCCAGCGCGCACCGCACCCGCATCGCGGCCAAGCGGGGCCGCTATGCGCTGGAGTTCTTCCACGCGCTGTATCGTGACAAAAGCACGCGCACCTATCTGAAAGCGCTGGCCGCCGCGCAGGAGGAATTGGGGCAGCACAACGATCTGGTGGTAGCCGACCGCCTGCTGCAAGAGCTGGCGCAGCAGCATCCGCCAGCCGATGGCGCGATCCAGTTCGCGCGCGGCTACCTGGTGGCGCAGCAGTTGATGCAGCCGGCCGACCTGAATGCGATCAGCAGCCGCCTGCACGCGCTGCGGCTGCCACACATGCGCTGAATCAGCGGCGCGCCGGCTTGGAGGTCACGGTCCAGCTCAAAGTGCCTTTGCACTTGGCCTGCTGCACGGCGGCCAGGGCGTCATCCGCCTCGGTGCTGGCCTGCGCATATTCCTTCTGGCCGGAGATTTTGAAATGCAGCGCCGGCAAGGCCGAACTGGCGGTCTTGGACAAGGTCGGCGCAAAGCCGCGCTCCGTCAGGATCTTGCGGCAGGCGTTCATGCCGGTCAGTTCTTCCCCTTCCAGCTCGATGCTGAAGATCCAGCTTTCGACATAGCCGCGCGCGGCACGCTCCGCTTCCGGCAGCATCAGGTTGGACGGCACGGTAATGGCGGCGGCGCCGGCGGCGGCAGACAGCAAGGTGGCGCTCAACGCCAGCGCAATTCGACGATACATGGGCATTCCCTAAAAATCCGGTAAAACGCTATGGTATCAGGCCAGCAGCGGATACAGGGTGGCCACCAGCGCCAATGCCATCACCACATTGAAGATGCGCACCGAACGCGGGTTTTGCAGCACCCGCCGCATGGCCACGCCGAACAAGGCCCAGCAGCCGACACAGAAGGTGCCGATCACGCCGAACAGGCCGGCCAGCAGGCCCGCATCGCCGACGCCGAAGCCCTGCGGCAGATAGGTAGTCAGCGCCGTCAGCGACATTACCCAGGCCTTCGGGTTAATCCACTGGAAGGCAGCAGCGCTCCAGAAGCCCATCGGCTTGGACAGCGCAGCCTGGTTGGCGGTCATCGGCGCCGCGTGCGCCAGCTTCCACGCCAGCCACAGCAGATAGATCGCACCGCCATATTTGAGTACGATTTGCAGCATAGGTACCTGCTCAAACACCGCATGCAGTCCCAGTCCGGTGGCAAAAATCATAAAGGAAAAGCCGCAGGTAATGCCGAACAGATGCGGCAGCGAACGCACAAAGCCGTAATTCAGGCCCGAGGCCAGGATCATGGTGTTGTTCGGGCCGGGCGTGATGGAGCTGACGGCGACAAAGGTACACAGGGGCAGCAACAGTTCGGGCGACATGACAGTATCCGTTCGTAAGGTGTGCTTGCATTGTAAGGTCAAGTGTACTGGCATTGACCAGTACACTTAAGCAAACAGTTGCCACCACTGTATAGGTAACTTTACCGGTACGCGGCCGGACGCTTGCGCAGCTGTTTGTAAAAGCTCTCCAATTCCTTGCGCACCAGCTCCTGGCCATTTTCAATGACGAAGTCCTGGAACGACGCCGCCACCTTGGGAATCGGCTGGTCCGTCAGGTGCATGATGTGCCAATCCGCTTCCACCGGATTGTGCGCCATCGGCAGCATCGCCAGCAAGCCGGTTTCAAATTCCAGTCCGCAGGCGTGCACCGACAGGAAGCCGACGCCGAGCCCGGCCGACACCATGCGCTTGATCGCCTCGTTGCTGGACACCTCGGAACCGAATTCTGCCGCATGCCCTTCCTCGCGCAGCAGCTTTTCCACCGCCGTGCGCGTGCCCGAGCCGCGTTCGCGCACCAGCAGGTTGGCCGCCATCACGTCATTGAGCGTGATCTTTTTCTTCTTCATCAGCGGGTGCGACGGGCTGGCGACAAAGGCCATCGGGTGGCGCGCGAAGCGGGCCGCGTTGGTGCGCAGCTCGCGCGGCGGCGTGCCCATGATGGCCAGCTCGATCTCGTGCCGCGCCAGCATGTTGATGATCTCCGTGCGGTTGCCCACCTGGAGTTTGAGGCGCACGTCCGGCCGCTTGAGCGTGAACGGCACCAGCAACGGCGGCAGCAAGTGCTCCGCCGTGGTCACCGCGCCGATGCGCAGCGTACCGGAGGTGACCCCTTGCAGCGCCGCCAGTTCGTCGGTGGCCTGCTCCCACAAACGCAGGATGCGCTCGGAGAAGTCGGCCATCACCTCGCCCGCTGCCGTCAGCTGGATGTTGCGGCCGTCCTTGCGCGTCAGCGCCATGCCGGTGATCTCTTCCAGCGTGCGCAATTGCAGCGACACGGCCGGCTGGGTGAGGTGCATGGCGTCCGCCGCGCGCGACACGCTCTCGTGCCGCGCCACCAGAACCAGCGACTGCAACTGGCGGAAACTGACGTGATGCATAAGCATTCCTTATTAATTATCCAGAATCTTTAATTTTTCTTTTGTTCATTCTACCTCTATATTGAAGCCTATCTGACATCATTAAGGGGAGCGTGGCATGAGCATCGACGTGATCTTCCTGGGCCTGGACGGCGTTTTGTTCGACACCGAGGCCCTGCATCTGGCAGCCTGCAACGCGGCGTTTGCCAACGCCGGCCTGTCGATTCGCTGGACCTTGCCGGCGCTGCGCGCAGCCGCCGCCAGGCACGGCTATGCACGCGCCATCGGTTCCGCCGTCGCCACGCCGCCGCTGTCGCGCGACAAGCAACGCGTGGCCGAACTGTTCGAAGACAAGCACCGCCAGTTCCATCAGGCGATCCTGTCGCGCCCACCACAGGCGCAAGCCGCCGCGCTGGCCCTGATCGAAGACGCAGTGGCCGCCGGCTGCAAGATCTGCATCCTGACCGACTTGCCGGCGCCCGCCACCGGCGCGCTGCTGGAGCGCTACTTCGGCGCCGACGTCACCAGTTTGTTCAGCGTGGTCGCCGGCGGCGCCAGTTTCGACGGCCCGGCCGGCACTGGCCCGTATGCCTACGCGCTCAACGCCATGGGCGTGCAGCCGCAGGACGCCATCGTCATCGACACCGCCGTGCCGGCCCTGCGCGCCGCCGCCGATGCCGGCCTGTGGACCGTCTCGGTAGCGCCTTACGGCACCGACGTGGTGCGGCCACGCCAGTTCATCACCTTCGACGCCCTGCATGAACTGCAGGCCAGCCCCTACACGCCGGACCAGCAACGCCCGGCGCCGGGCCTGCACAAGGCGGCCTGAAAGCCTCCCTTCGCGGAGGTTTCAACGCTGCCAGACCGGCCTATAATCAGGTTATGACAACGATATCCTCCCTCAACCGGACCACGCCAGCCGCCGCCACTACCAATTCGGCCGCCGCCGGCGTCAACACGTCCGCATCCACGTCCACCTCCAGCGCCACCGGCAAGACAGGCACTGGTTCATCCACTGTAGTGTCGCTGGGCGCCAACGGCGCGGCGCCGGTGTCGACCAAGGCGCTGGTGTGGGAAAACCGCACCCGCAGCACCTCGGCCACCCTGATGGCGCAGAACATGGACAACGAATCGCTGGCCGGCCGCCTTAAAGGCCTGGGCGGCGAGCTGCTGAAACAGGTGGCCTACGACGGCGCGAACTTCTCGCAAACGGCGCAGGTAGCGCCGGGCGGCACCCAAGCCGATACCTACGACATGCTGGTGTCGCCGTCGCAGGTGTCGCAGCACGGCATGGGCGACAACCAGATTGCGCTCAGCATCACCACCCGCAGCGGCGCTAAGGTGGAACTGAAGCTGGATGCCGGCGATGGCAGCATCGCGGTGGAAGCGACCGTGGACGGCGACCTGACCGAGACCGAGCGCAAGGCGCTGGGCAAGCTGTCGGACGCTTTCCAGAAATCGATCGACGGCCTGACCGAAGACCCGCCGCGCATCGACCTGGCCGGCCTGACGCAGTTCGACAGCAGCGCGCTGGCGTCGGTGGACCTGAAGGGACAGGTCAAGATCAACGCCAAGGATACGCAGACGCTGGCGTTCCACGCCGATAGCAAGCAGCGCACCGTCAACTTCAACGGCCCGGCAGGCAGCGCCAAAATCGGCGTGGACCTGAGCCAGTCCGCAAGCTGGGGCAGCAAGGAACAGCAAGCCATCGCGTTGAAAAACTATCTGGGCCAGGTAGACGAAGCGGGTTCGCGTGGCCGCGGCGACAGCACCATGATCGCGATGTTCAAAGACGCCTTCACCGGCATGAACAGCGACTACGGCACACCGCCCGCCGCCGCGCCGCAAAGCATTGCGCTGGAAGACCAGGACCGGGCCATGACCACCGGGCTGGCCGACTTCACTGCCTCCTTCGCCCAGACCGAGGTGCCGTCCAATCCCGCCCGTCCGTCGGAGAAGGATACGTTTTCCTACGAGCTGTCGCAGACGACCAGCATCACCGGCACCTCGCAGATGAATCGCGGTATCTCGCAACAGCAGCAGTCGCACCTGAACGCGCATTATCACGCGCCGGTGAAAGCCGGCGCCGTACTGGCGCTGACGCTGTCGCCGCAATCGCAGAATTACAAGTACATCACCATTGACGACACGGCCAGCAGCAGCACCAGCATCGGCTACGACCAGGGCGTGCTGACCACGGCCACGCTGGAGAAGCATGCGCACCAGCTGATGGGCGTGAAGCAGTTCAGCCTTGGCAAAATGCAGAGCAACCAAAGCACGCCATCCGACAAGTCGCTGACGCGCGACCTGGTGAATATGCTGGAGCCGGAGCGCGTCGGCGAGCCAACGCTGAATAGCGCCCAGCGCGCGCAAATGCTGGAAAAGCTGAACAACCAGATCTTCCTGCAATCGAATCCGAACCTGATCACTGCATGACGACACCCGCGCACTTCGCCCTGCTGGCCCGTTACAACGCCGGGATGAACCAGAACCTGTACGACGCCGCAGCCAAACTGCCGGCAGGCGAATTCACGGCCGACCGCAAGGCCTTCTTTGGCTCGCTGGCCGGCACGCTGAATCACCTGCTGGCGGGCGACACCATCTGGCTCAAACGATTCAGCACGCACCCGGCGCAATTCCCGGCGTTGCAGGCGGCCCAGGCGCTTCCCCAGCCTTCCGGCCTGACGCACAGCTTCGGCGACGACCTGCCCACGCTGCGCGCCTACCGCGCCACGCTGGATGCCATCATCACCGACTGGATGCCGCAGATCGGCGACGCCGACCTGGCCAATACATTCGAGTACCGCAGCACGCGCGGTGACGTCTACCGCAAGGAGTTCGGCATGCTACTGCTGCACTTCTTCAATCACCAGACCCACCATCGCGGCCAGGCCAGCACCTTGCTGACGCAGGCCGGCGTCGATATCGGCGTCACCGACCTGCTGCTGTGGGTGCCGGACAGACCACCCGTTATTTAGTTTTTTTTAAGGACCTTCATGTCGCTCGCCTATCGCGCCAACGCCGATTTCGCCAAGCTGAATCACCCGATGCGGGTACCGCTGTCTGCGGAGATCCATTCGCGCCCGTTCCTGCAATTGCAGGCGCCGGAAAGCCTGACGCACTTCGCGCTGTACCTGCAACAGGACCAGCCCTCGCGCCTGAATCACCGCGCCAGCCAGCATCAGATCCTGGAGCAGCTGTGCCGCCACTACGGCGTGGCGACGCCGCATCCGCAGGCGCGCTACTTCTTCCACGATTTCGGCCGCTTCCGCCTCAAATGGGAATGCCACACCGAATTCGCCACCTACACCTTCGTCGAACGCGGCGAACCAGGCCTGGACTGCCGCGCTTCGTTCGAGCGCATGCCGCTGCAGCACGTGCCGCAGGAATGGCTGGCAGGCCTGAACGGCAAGATCATCGTCGCCGCCCACGTCCTGCTGTGCAAGGACGACAGCAGCGACGACAGCTTCGCCGAAGGCATCCGCGATCTGTTCCAGGGCAAGTCGCTGGTGGGCAGCAGCACCGGCGGCAATGCGGAAGTGTGGACCGATTTCCTGATCCAGCCGGATGGCTTCAGCCGCTTCGTTGTGCGCGACCAGCGGCTGCGCGAATTCCAGCCCGGCCGCCTGGTCGGCCGCCTGCTGGAAATCGAAACCTACCGCATGATGGCGCTGCTCGGCCTTCCGCAGGCGGAAGCCACGCAGCCGGACCTGAGCAGCATCGAGAATGAACTGGCGACGCTGACCGCGACGCTGGTCAACGATGAAGGCAACGAGGACCAGGATCTGCTGGCACGCATTACCGGCCTGGCCGCGCGGGTAGAGAAAATCTCGGTCAACAATGGCTACCGCTTCGCCGCCTCGCAGGCTTACTTCAACCTGGTGCAGGCCCGCATTCAGGAACTGCGCGAGATCCGCATCGAAGGCACTCCGACGCTGGCGGAATTCATGGGCCGCCGCCTGGCGCCGGCGATGAACACCTGCACCTCGGTGGCGCAGCGGCAGGAAGCGCTGGCCCAGCGTATCGCCCGCAGCAACGACCTGCTGCGCACGCGCGTCGGCATCGAGCAGGAACAGCAAAACCGCAAGATCCTGCAATCGCTGGACGCGCGCGCGGCCCAGCAGCTGCGCATGCAACAGGCGGTGGAAGGCCTGTCGGTGGCGGCCATCTCGTACTACACATTGGGATTGGTGGGCTACGTCGGCAAGGCACTGAAGGCCGGCAGTGTGCCGGTGAACCCGGACCTGGTGACCGGCATCGCCGTGCCGCTGGTGATCGGCGCCGTGTGGCTAGGCCTGCGCCGCCTGCATCACCAGTTGTCAGGCAGCGCTAAGCACTGAAGCGGCTCGCCAGGAAACTGGCGATGCGCGCCTGGGTCGATTCCAGGTAAGGGATATTCAGGTGATCGGAGTCCGGCACCACTTCGTCCGCATGCAATGTGGCCAGCTTCTTCACCAGCATGTCGGTGTGCGAATGCGGCACGATGTCGTCCACCGCCGCGCGCAGCACATACGCCGGCGCCTTGATCTGCTCTGCGTACTTCACCGACTCGAATTTATGCTGGAGGAAGTAGTCCACCGGCAGTGTCTTGAACTTGCGCTTGGCCAGCGCCAGGATCGAATCGTAAGGGGTAATCAGCACAATGGAATTGGCGTCGCGCTCCATCGCCACCTGCACCGCCACGCCAGAACCCAGGCTGCGGCCAACGACGGCAATCCGCTTCGGATCGACGTGATGACGTTCGCTCAGCCAGTCGAACAGCATGCGGCCGTCTTCGACAAAGTGTGCTTCGGCCGGATCGCCGTGCGAATCGCCGTAGCCGCGGTAGTTCACCGCCAGTACCGCCATGCCGGGGAACAGCTTGCCGGCGTCACGCGCCACCCACGACACCTCTTCCGACCGGCCGCCAAAATACACCACGCCCGGATGCGGCCCCGCCACCGGCGGCGTCATCAACCAGCCGGACAGGCGCGTGCCATCCTTGGCGCGCACCACGATAGGCCGGGTGCGGTGCCCCGAACTGTAAGGCTTCAGCACTTCGCGCCTGCTGCCCAATGGATTAAACAGTATCCGCTTTTGATTGGCGGCCACCGCTGCGGTTAGTCCCACCCAGAGCACACTGACGATGCCTGCCAGGCCCGCGACTTTTTTAGAATGATTCATGATTGATAGTCTACTCCCGTCCGACGACGCCGCTACATGCATATCGTATAAAATTTGCGGCGCCGTGGTATAGACCACACTTGGAGGCGATTGTCTCTTTCTCAAGGTGGATGGCGCAACCCGGTATAATCTGCGCTTCGCTTTTTTCATGATTCGCTGACAATGAAACCTGCTGTCGTCCTGCTGCATAGCTCCATGAGTTCCAAGTCCCAGTGGCTGCCCCTGAAGGCACAGCTGGGTGATGACTACCGCTGTATCGCGGTCGATTTGCAGGGCTATGGCGCCTCGCCCTTCCCGGCCGATGCCGGCGCCGACTATGTGCACACACTCGCGCACGAGGTGGACGCGGTGGTGGCCGCCATCTCGTCGCGGCTGGAGCCGGGCGAAGCGTTTCACCTGATCGGCCATTCCTTCGGCGGCGCCTGCGCGCTGCACATGGCGCGCCGCATGCCGCAGCGCGTGCAGTCGCTCACGCTGTTCGAGCCGGTGGCCTTCCACCTGCTGCCGGCACAGCACCCTGCCAAGGCGGAAATCGTCGGGGTGGTCAAACGCATCAAAGCCAGCGCCACCGACCGCGACGCCACCCGCATCTTTATCGACTACTGGAACCGCGCCGGCGCCTTCGACGCCGCGCCGGAAGGCGCGCAAGCCAAGATGGTGGCGCAGATCGCCAAGGTCAAGCTGGACTTCCAGGCATTATTGGGCGAACCGGCAACCTTGGACGACCTGTCCATGTTGACCATGCCGTCGCTGGTGATGGCGGGCGAAAGCAGCCCCGCTTCCACCCGCCTGCTGGTGGAGCAGCTGGGCGTGTCGCTGCCAAACGCCAGCGCGCTGACCACGCCGACCGCCCATATGGGTCCGATCACGCATGCCGATGTAGTGAATCTGCTGATCGTCAACTTCCTGAGCGGCGCCGAAGTCGTCGCCGAGCAGCCATGATGCGCCGCCTTGCAGCCACCGTCGCCGCCATCGCCATGAGCGCTTCCACCCTGCTGGCGCACGCCGGAGAACACAACGTCGCCATCGCGCCGGACGTCAATGGCGCCTGGGTCACGCCGGACGGCGCGTGGGATGGCCGCACCGTGCTGTTCCTGCACGGCTTTGCCGACGACATGAACGGCGCCGGGGACCTGAGCAAGCGCATGTCGGCGCGGCTGGCGCAAATGGGCATCGCCTCGCTGCGCGTGAACTTCCGCGGCGAAGGTGACCGCAACCGCAGCAACATCGAATCAACGCTGGACTCGCGCATCGCAGACACCGAGGCCGCATATGCCTTCCTGCAGAAGCAGCCAGGCGTTCAACCGGCGCGCAGCGCGGTGTTGGGCTGGAGCCTGGGCGCCACCACCGCCATCGTCACCGGCGGCCGTCATCCGCAATGGTTCCGCAGCATGGTGCTGTGGTCTTCGCCGAGCGGCGACCAGTGGCAGCAGATGGCCTCATCGCCGCTGGCGCAGAAAGCGCTCCGCGACGGCGTCGCCAGCGAGGACGTAAAGGGCTGGAAGCGCATCACCACCAGGCGTGAGTTTTACGAGAGCTTCCGTGGCGTGAACCTGGACCAGTCGCTGCCCAAGTATCCGGGCGCCTTCCTGACGATACGCGGCAGCGGCGACTTCCTGCCGCAAGCCGATGCGCACATGCTGAAGCTCGTTGGCGGCAAGCCTGCCGAAGCGGCGTTGATCGGCGGCGCGGACCACATTTTCAATGTGTTCGCGCCGGACGGCGGCGCCGCGCAGCGCGTAATGGACCTCACCGCCGACTGGCTGGCGCGGACACTTTAAAGGCCTGCGCCAAAGCGCTTGCTCTCGCCAGGCTTGAGTTGGATCGGCACAACCTTGTCACCGTAGCGTAGTTGGCCGGCGCCCTCCCCGGCAATACGGCGCACCGCGGCGGCGGTGAGTTTGCCGTCGGCCCAGGCCATATCGACCTCGTAGCCACCGCGTGCGCGCAGTCCTTTGACCGATCCATTGCGCCATGCGGACGGCAATGCCGGCAGCAGATGGACTTCACCGGTCTGCGATTGCAGCAGCATTTCGCACATGGCGGCGGTGGCGCCGAAGTTACCGTCAATCTGGAATGGCGGGTGGGCATCGAACATATTCGGATAGGTGCCGCCGGCGTTGTTCACTTCCGTGCCCTGGCCGCTTTGCTGTGCGGCGCGCGCCCCGGGCTTGGCTAGCTGGCCGCGCAGCATTTTGTAGGCATGGTCGCCGTCCAGCAGGCGTGCCCAGTATGCGGTCTTCCACGCCATCGACCATCCTGTACCAGCATCGCCGCGTGCTTCCAGCGATTTGCGCGCAGCGTTGGCCAGTGCAGGTGTTCGCGCCGGCGAGATCTGGCGGCCGGGGAACAGGCCAAACAGATGCGAAACGTGACGGTGCGTGTCGCCCGGCGTATCAAGCACCTTGTCTTTTTTCTCGTCCATCCACTCCAGCAGTTGGCCCCAGCTACCGATGCCCGGCGTGGCGAGTTTGTCGCGCATCGCGGCGATGCGGTTGCGGTAGGCGGTGTCGCCCAATACGTCGGCGGCTTCCACGGTGTTGTTGAACAGGTCCCAGATGATTTCCTGGTCATAGCTGACGCCATCTTCGATCGGGCCATGTTCTGGGGACCAGCCGAGTGGTGCAACCAGGCGGCCGTCCGGCAGCTCTTTCAGGTAGTCTTCCCAGAAGGCGACGGCTTCCTGCATCATCGGGTAGGCGATGGTGCGAAGGTAGGTTTTGTCCTGGGTGTAGGCGTAGTGTTCCCAGAAGTGCTGCATGTACCAGGCGTTGCCGGTCTTGTTCCACACGTACCCCGTGGCGCCGAAGGGATTGGATTCGGTGCGCACGGTCCAGCCGCGCACTGGCTTGCCTTTGGTGCTGACAAAGGTTTCTTCGCGCTGCACCGCTTCGCCGCTCAGGTCCGGTTGCGACATCTTCACGGAGTCAGGATGGGCGATGGCTTTGGCGGCGGTGTCGGCTACCAGCTGGCGATAGACCGGCGCCATGCCCTGGACGAAGTCGAGGAATGGTTTGGCGTGTTCGGACAGGTTGGCCGGTTCTGCGGGCCAGTAGTTCATCTGAATGTTGATGTTGGTGTGGTAGTCCGAATTCCACGGCGGCGTGAGGCTGTTGTTCCACAGGCCTTGCAGGTTGGCGGGCAGCGAGCCGCGCGAACTGGAAATCAGCAGGTAGCGGCCGTATTGGAAGAATTGCGCTTCCAGTTCGGGATCGTTGCCCTCGGCGGTGTAGGCTTCGATGCGCTTGTCGGTCGTCAGCGCGCGGCGGGCGGGCGACGCGTCGCCGAAGTCCACGCCCACGCGGCCAAACTGCGCCGCATAATCGCGTTGATGCGCCGCCAGCAGCAGCGCCCACGCGCGCGGCGTGGCAGATGCGGCGGCCGATGCAGCGTTCACGCTCGCGGCAGCATGGCCGGCGGCCGGTACGGCGCTAGCGGCGGCCACCTGCGCGCTCACGCGCGGCAGCGGCGGCTCGCCCTGGAAGCGGCGGGAGGCGTCGTTGGCGTAGCTGGTGCCGGCGCCGAGGATCAGCGTGATCGCATCGCTGCCGGTGAAGGTGATCTTGTTGCCCGCCACTGCCAGCTTGCCGCCCTCGTTGAGCACCTGCACCTGGCTGGCGTACTGCAGCGCATTCGGCAGCGCGCCGGTCGCCGTGATGCGATTGCCTTGCACGCTGATCTGCGCATCATGCATATCGGTCAGCTCGATGGAACCAGTGTACTGACCACGCCTGCTGGCAGTCAGCCGCACCGCAATCACCTGCGCCGGATAACTGGCCAGCGCCTCGCGCTTGAATTGCACGCCATCGTGCGTGTAGCTCACCGTATGCACGCTGCGCGACAAATCCAGCCGGCGCGCATACGCCGTCGTTCCCTGCTCATGCCCCGGCAGATTGATATACACATCGCCAAACGGCTGATACGCCCCCATCGCCACACTGTCGCCAGTCCACAGCGTGATGTCATTGAACTGCAAGCGCTCGCGCGCGAGCTGCCCGAAGATCATCGCGCCGATGCGGCCATTGCCGATGGGGAGCGCTTCCTTCTCCCAACCCGCCGCCGTATCCGGCGCCGGCTGAGTGTAACGCAACGTCAGATCCGGCGCAGCCGATGCACCTGCCTCGACCAAGGCGGCAGCCAGCAGCAAAGACCTCATTGCGGATTAATCTTGACCAGCACCACGTCATTAACGCGCATCTTCACCTTCACGCTGGCCGCGCCGGACGCCGGTACGCGCACAGTGCTGGTTTGCGGACGATCCGTCGTCAAAGCCTGCAAGCGCTCCACCTGCTTCGGCGTCAGCGTCTTCGGCGAACCCATTTTCAGATACGCCGTGTGCGCGTCATTCGCCTCAAAGCCGGTGCGATACACATTGACCGAATACGCGCCCGGCTTCAGCCCTTTCAGATCAATGCTGACCTGCTGGCTATCGCGCGTCGGCTGCACCGTCGTGTAGAAACCGCGATTGCTGCGGCCCTGTTTAGGTGTCTGGAAGTCCCAAGCCAACACCTGCACGCCACGGCCATCCTTGGCCGCATAACTTTGCACATCGGCGGTCTTGACCGCCGTATCGCCCAGTTGATTCAGATACTTGTAAGCGAACCACGACGGCTTGCGGATGCCCTGCGGGTTCATCAAACCAAAGCCGCCCTCGAAGGGCGCCGTCGGCGGCCCAGGTTCTTCAAACAGATCGCTATAGGTCCAGTAGCTCATGCCCTGCGCAATGCCCTCGGTGGCTTTGAGCTTGCTCAGGATGTACGGCGCGCTGATATACGAATCGTGCACTGGATCGCGCGGCGTATAGCTGGTGCTCCACTCGGTGAAGTACAGCGGCATCTCCGGATGGCCGGCTTCCGCCATCTCCTTGCGCACCTTGCGCACATCGCCAACGATGGCATCCGGCGATGGCGACAGCTTGGTATCTTCCTTGCCGCTCTCGTCGAGGAAACCGCCATCCACGCCATAGGTATGCGTGGTAACAAAGTCCACCGCCGCGCCGGACGACTTGGCATGCGCCAGGAACTCCGGCACCCACGCCGCACCCGCAGTGGACGGACCGCCAACGCGCAGCGCCGGATCAATCGCCTTGATGGTGCGCGAGGTGATGTCGAACAGTTCGAAGTACACCTTCTGGTCTGCCTTCTCCCAGAAGCCGTCCAGATTCGGCTCGTTCCACACCTCGAAGAACCAGCTGCGCACTTCTTCCTTGCCGTAGCGGTCCTGCGCGTGGCGAACAAACGCATCCACCAGCGCCGCCCACTTCTTCGGATCGGGATGCGAGGTATTGCCCTTCCAGTAGAAGATGCTCAGGTCAGAACTGCGCATCGCCAGCGGTGTAAAGCCCAGCTCCACGAATGGCTTGATGCCGATCTTGAGCAAGCGGTCATACAGATAATCGAGCTTGGTCCAGTCGTACACCGGCTTGCCGTCCACCTCCTTGTAGGTGCCCAGCACATCATGGAAGATGGCGTGGAAGCGAATGTAGCGGAAACCCAGTTCGTCCTTCGCGGTCTTGAGCTGCGCCAGGCTGTCGTCGCGTATCAGCGTGCCCGGATAGTCCGAGCCCACCGACAGATCGGCGAAGCGATCGCGCGGCGAACCGGCATCGGCTGCATCCACCACGATGTGACGATCGGCGGCCGGCGCGGCGATGGCCGACGCGCCCAGCGCAAACAAAACAGCTGCGGTCAAAGTCTTCATGTTCAACGCTTCACAATAACGGTTTTACCCTCGTAGCTGACGGTCTTGTCGGCCACGTCGAAGTTGTCGGTGCTCGACACGCCAGGCTTGATGAAGCGTATCTTGAACTGGCGCTTGGCGACCATGCCCTTGTACTGGCCCGCGCGCTCGCCGATGGTGACCACGCCGGTCTTGTCATTGTAGCTGAGCGGGATGCGGCTGGCCTCACCACGCAGGTACGCGTTGCTGACGCCATCATCTTCATACAGGCTGAATTTGCCGTCGGCGCCGGTGTAGACCACCAGCGTAATCGGCGCATCCGGCTTCTCATCCACGTACTGCGTCAGCGGGCCGACCGGCACGATGGCGCCGGCTTTCACCAGCACCGGCATGCGCGTCTCCGGCGCCTTGATGGTCGCCGTGGCGCCGCCTTTGTGCAGCTCACCGGTGTACAAGTCGTACCAGTTGGCGCCTTTCGGCAGGTACACGCTGCGTTCGCGCGCGCCGTACACGTACACCGGCGCCACCAGCATATTGTGGCCGAACAGGTACTGGTCGTTGATGTTCTTTACCGCGTCGTCCTGAGGGAAGTCCATCACCAGGCCGCGCATGATGGAGCCGGACTCGTAGTGCGTCTCGGCGGCGGTCGAGTAAATGTAAGGCATCAGGCGATAGCGCAGCTGGTCGTACCAGACCATCGATTCGCGCATCGGCGAACCGGCCGGCGAAATCTCGTTGATCTCGCGCTTGACCACTTCACCGTGGGAGCGGAACAGCGGCGAGAACGCGCCAAACTGGAACCAGCGCAGATTCAGCTCGCGCCATTCCTTGATGTCTTCCGGATTGCCCTGCTTGATGCCGGTGCTGCGGTTTTCCTGCGCCGAGCCAACATCCCCGACCTGGAAGCGCGTCTCCTGCGCATAGCCGCCGATGTCGTGCGTCCAGTTAGGAATGCCGGACATCGAAATGCTCACGCCCGCCGAAATCTGGTCATACAGATTGTTCCAGCGGCTGGCCGTGTCGCCGCTCCACACGGCGGTGGCGTTGCGCTGGATGCCGGCAAAGCCGGAACGCGACAGGATGAACTGGCGCTTCTCCGGTTGATCGTTCTTCAGGTGCGAGTAGAAGCCTTCCGTATGCACCAGGCTATACGGATTGAAGGTGATCTCGCCGCCGCCATACACGGTAGGGCCGATCAGCTTCTTGAAGTCCGCAGGACGGGTATTCGACAACACATCCGGCTCGGTGTTATCCATCCACCAGGCGTCGAAGCCCAGGTCCACCAGCTTCGGCTTCATCTGACGATAGTAGATGTCGCGCGCTTCCTTGGTGTACGGGTCGTAGTGGCTGTTCTTGTAGCCAGGGCCTACCCAGTCCAGTGCGCCGTCTTCCACGTTCTTGGTCCACATATAGCCCTTGGATGCGAGCTCCTTGTAGTTGTCGGTATTCGAGTAGAACTTGCCCCAGATCGAAATCATGATGCGCGCATTGGCCTTGTGGACTTCATCCACCATCGCTTTCGGATCAGGGAAACGGGCCTTGTCGAAATCGTGCGAACCCCAGCCATTCTCCGGCCAGTAGAACCAGTCCTGCACCATATTATCGACCGGCCAGCCCTGCTTGCGGTACTCGCGCAACACGCCCAGCAACTGCTCCTGCGTCTCGTAGCGCTGGCGCGACTGCCAGAAACCGTAGGCCCATTTCGGCATCATCGGCGCCTGTCCGGTCAGATGACGGTAGCCGGCGATGACGTTGTCGATATTCTCGGCGCTCACCACGTAGTAGTTGATGCCTTGTGCGACTTCCGACGAGAAGGTCAGCGAGTGACGCTCGTCCTGCGGCAGCGGATCGTTGTGGGTGATGGCGACCATACCGCCGCTCGGCTTCCACTCCAGGTGCAGCTTGACCGGCTTGTTGGACTCGAACTTCACTTCAAAATTGTGATACCACGGATTCCAGCCCTGGCGCCACACGTCCATGATCTCCTTGCCGTCCAACGACAGCTTGGCGTAATCCGACGAATACAGCTGCAGCTTGTGCACGCCCGCTTTCGGCGACGCCATCGCACCATCCCACACCACCTTCAGATTAGCGGCTTTTGGATCGACTTCTTTCGGCCAGTTCTCAGCCACGTCCTTCAGATACTGATAGGCGATGTCCTTTTCCTGGCGTGTGAATACCAGCTTGTCGCCGATGTAGTAGCGCGCGGTCAGGCCGCCGGCCTTGCCGTCGGCATCGGTCAGCTGCAGGTCGCGGCTCAGCCACGCATACGGCTTGCTGTCGCCAAAGCGCGAAATGGAATTGTTATCCCACAGGACGCCGTAGTTCTTGTCAGAGACCACGAACGGCACGGCAATCGCCATATTGTGCTGCATCAGCAGCACGTCTTCGCCGTTCAGGTTCATCTGGTGATTCTGATGCTGACCCAGGCCGTAGAAGGCGTCCTTGGTGCCGTAATTGAAGCCCTGCTTCACCGCCAGGAACGGCTTGCCGTCGATGTCCACCGGCGACATGCTCTCCGCCTGCTGCGTCAGAAACGCTTTGCCGGCGGCGTTAAAGAACTGCACCTGGCCGGTCGCCAGCGACACCGCCACCGAGATTTTCTTTGCCTTCAACGTCACGCTGTCCTTGCCCGATGCGGTGACGCTGAAGTTACCGCTAACAGGTGCGGCCACGGTCATCAGCGATGGCGTCAGCGCTTTCCCCGCCTGGTCCAGCTTCACTACGTGGACGATGTTATCTGCCATGACCTCCAGCCGCACTTCCCTGGCGGCGCCGGTATCCGGCTTGATCACCACGCCGGTGGCGGTTTTTTCAAAAGTGCCAGCCATCGCATGGCCGGCCGCCAGCACGGCTACAGCCGTGGCGATCGTCGTAAAGCGCATATCGTCTCCGTTCTTTTATTTAGTATGTACCAACCGTCACCTTCAACACCACCGGATTGCCGGTCAGGTTGAGGCCATAATCGGTCTGGTCGCCGTTCCAGTTGCGTTCCATGATCCATTTGCCGGCAGTGTCGTAGTGGCCTTCTTCAACCCGGCCCCACATCGACGACTTGCCTTCGGCATGGTCGATCTTCACACGCGCGCGTTGGCCGATGATGATGAATTCATTGTCGCCGATCTGCGCGATCGATGCGCCGCCGTTCGGGATCTCGGTCCCCGCCGGCACATCCTTGATGTCCTTGAAGTATTCGCGCTCGCCGAACTGCCACTCGCGGAACGAGACGGTGGCCTTCCAGCCTTTCATGTCCACGGTTTGCGGCGCGCGGTCGTCGCCTTCGGCCACGCCGTAGGTGCGGCCTTCAAACGCCCACTTGGCCCACTGGCGTTCCATCGGACGGAAGGCGGCGTAGATTTTGCCGAACGGTTCCACCATGGTCTTGTCGATCGCCTTGTGGCCGAGCGGGAAATTGCTGTAGTCCGCGTAGTCGATGCCGAACGGCGAGAAGCCGATCGCGCCCTTGCCTAGCACCAGATAGGTGTAACGGACGTATTCGGCGGCGTTGCTCATCTCCGGCACCATCAGTGGATTGTCCTTGCGCTGGAACAGGCGCAGCGAGGCGTTGAACTTTTTCCAGTTCGGGCCATAGATATCCGGGCCGGCGAAATCGATATGCGGCGCGGCGGCGCGGTAGATATCGATCACGTCGTAAGTCGGGCCGCCGCTGGCGAAGTTCTCATGCCACGGCTTGACCGGATCTTCGGTCGAATCGCGCTGCGAGTTATTCACGTACATCGGCAGGTTGTAGACCGCGCGGCCGGCCTTGGCGATTTCCTCGATATAGCTGGCGACGGAATAGGCGTGGAAGTATTCGTCGGCGTAGTCGCCGTAGACCTGCTTCCAGGTGCCGCTCTTGGCCAGCGGTACCGGGGATTTTTTATAGTCCAGCACCGCTTGCGGCACTGGTTGATTAAACTGCGCTTCGGCCTTTGGCGCGTAGTCGCGCGCAAAGCCGTAGGTGCCCACTTCATTCTCGACCTGCACCATGATCACGGTGCGCTGTGCTTCGTCGATCTTCTTAATGTGGGCCATCAGCGCCACGAAGGCCTTCTTGTCGGCCTTCAGCGTTTCTTCGCCTTGCGGCGACAGGCAGTAGGTGATTTTGCCGTCCTTGGACACCATGCGCGGGAAACGGGTGTTGTTGAACTTGACCCATTCCGGCGCGTAGTTTGGACCGGTGTTCTTCCAGGTGCCGAACCACAGCAGCACCAGTTTGACTTTGTTCTTGCGCGCTTCAGCCACCAGCGTATCGACGTAGCTGAAATCGAACTTGCCCTCTTCCCGCTCGACCTGCTCCCAGGCGACCGGGATTTCGAGGGTGTTGGCGTGCATGTCCTTGATGGCCGCGAAGACCTTGTTCAGGGCCAGCGGGTAGTTACTGGAATTCTGCGCCTGGCCACCGAGAATGACGAAAGGCGCGCCGTCCACCATCAAGGCGAAACGGCCATCCTTCTTCACAATCTGCGGTAGCTCGGAGGCGGCGGCCGCCGCGCCAGCTGCGGCCATCAAAAAACTGAAACTGGTAACAAGCTGGCGGGCGGTTTGCTTCATCGTGATTAAGCCTTTTTCAGATTAGAAGTCGTAGCTCAGTTTAGCCACCACGCGGCGGCCGGTCTTGAACCATGCGCGTCCCATCATACCGATATTTTGCTGCATCAGCTGTTTGTAGGTGGAGTCGGTCAAGTTCTGCGCTTCCACGCCCAGCGACACCTTGTCGCTGAATTTGTAGAACGCCGACGCATCCAGCTGGCCGTAGGAATCTGCCCAGGTAGGCAGCGCCCACGCCACATTGGTCTGGCCGTAGGTCGGGCTGGCTGGATTGGAATCCGTGCCGTCGCTGCCCTTGGTGCCGTTGACGTTCACGCCTTGCAGCGATTTCGAACGCCAATTGTAGGCCAGGCGCGCCGACCATGGACCTTTGTCGTACAACAGCGCCAGGTTATACGATTGGCGCGACAGGTTTTCCAGCGGCAGATTGCCGAAGGTGGTGCCGTTGGTATCGCAGCCGTTCAGGTTCAGATTGACGTTCGCTGCGCTGTCGCCGCCGGTGCAGTACTTCGAATACACCGGGTTATACAGATCGCGCTTGCTGTCGACGAAAGTGAAGTTGGCCTGCACGCCCAGGCCGGACAAGGCGCCCGGCAGTTTGTCGAAGTACTGCTGGTAAGCCAGCTCGATACCGCGAGCATGGCCACGGGCGCCGTTGACAGGACCGGTGGTGGTGAAGTTCTGCAGCTTGCCGCTGGTGTCCGGCAACTGGTAGTTGTACACCTGGTTGATGATGATGTCTTTCAGGCGCTTGTTGAACACCGCTGCGGTGAACGAACCGGTAGGCGCGAAATACCATTCCATGGTCAGGTCGAGCTGCTTGGACGTGGTTGGACGCAGGTTCGGATTGCCGCTGCCAGTGCCGCTCAGGTCCACGCTGTTGACCGTGGTGACGCCATTGACGGTGGTGGTGTTGGCCGTCTGCGACAGCGTGGTGTAGGCCTGCAGCTGGGTGAAGTCCGGACGCGAGATCGCCGTCGCTGCCGCAAAGCGGAATTGCAGCGTGTCGGTGGCTTTCAGGCGCAGGTTCAGGCTAGGCAGCACGTTGTGGTAGGTGTTGTCGAAATCCTGGGCTTTCGAAAACGGCGAAATGGTCGGAATCGGCACACCCTGGGTTGGACCGGTCGGCAGGTTCGCAGTAAAGACCGTGTAACCATGCGCGGTCGAATCGGTCTTCACATAACGCAGGCCGATATTGCCGTCCACCGGATATTTCAGCTCATCCCAGCCGAAACGCAGCTGGCCATACAGGGCCTTGGTTTTTTCCGACTGGTCGTTGGTACCGGCAGGATCGGTGCCGAAGGTGGCCGGCGTCCATGGCGCGCAGGTATTGCCCGCTTCCGCGCACAGCAGATCGTGATAGGTGTGCAGCGTAGCGTAGGTGCCTGGATAGCCCTGGGCCAGCGACACATTCGGGAACACCACCGACGGCACGGACACGCTGCCGTTGAAGAAGTTATTGAAGCTATGCAGGTTGGTATTACCCGAGAAGCGCGGATCGCTCAGGTAAGCCAGGTGCGAGATCTCGCCCTGCCATGGCTGGGTGATCGCGGCCCAGTTGTAGCTTGGGTTACTGTTGGTGGTGGTCGCCGAACGGTCGGTAAAGCGCACGCCGAAACGCACGTCGCGCAGCACCGGATTGTCGAAGTCATATTTGACGTCGGTCTTCCAGGCGTTTTCCTTGGCCGTGCTGCGGTCCAGGTGCTCCTGGGTGAAGGCCCAGTAGTAGTTGTTCGGGTTGGCCAGGTAAGCGCGGTCCGAAGCGTCGAAGATCAGGTTCGGCACGCTGCCGGTCAGGTCCAGCTTTTCCTTTGGCAGCTGGATGGCGGTAGCAACGGTGGAGTCGAAGCTGTTGGTCTTGGCCTTGATGTGCTGCAGGTCGGTGGTGACGGTCCAGCTGTCCTTGCGCCAGCGCAGATTCCACGACAGGTCGGTGGTGTCGGACTTGCGGTTGGCGGCGCGGGTGTCGTCGCCGAAGTTGATGCCGGCGCCGGTGGAATCGGTCAGGGTGCCGGTCTGCAGCGCGCCCTGGGCATTGAAGGTCGAATCAGGCGAGACGCGGATATTGTACGGGCTCGATTGCGCGAAAATCGCCTGCTCGTCCCACTTCATTTCGTACTTCGATTTGAAGTAAGTCAGGCCGCTCGACCACTCGTCCTTTTTCCACTGTAGCGCGCCGTACGCACCTTCGCGCTTGCGGTTGAATTCCAGTGTGCGCCATTGCGCGCCTTTCGGCACGTAGACCGCATTGCCGTTGGCATCCTTCAGTGGATAGTACGGCTCGACCTGGAAAGCGTCGGTGCGGGTCGCGCTTTCCGAGTAGGCCAGATCCAGCAAGGCGCCGACTTCACCGATCGGGGTTTTCCAGCGGTCCGACACCAGGCCGGAATACGATGGCGAGGTCTTGCCCTTCTTCAGTTCCGACCAGGTGCGGTCGGCCGAGATCGAGGCTTTGAAGCCTTTGTAATCGAACGGCATGGCGGTGCGCAGGTTGACCAGGCCGCCGATGCCGCCTTCAATCTGTTCCGCCGATGGATTCTTGTAGATGTCGACGCCGGACACCAGTTCTGGTGGCACGTCTTCAAAGTTCAGCGAACGGCCGCCGTTGGCCGAGAACGAATCGCGGCCGTTCAGTTCCGAGCGCACGTAGCTCAGGCCACGAATCGACACGCCCGAGCCCTCCACCGAGAAGTGCTCCGGATCGCCCTTGGCCATGGTGCGGTCGATGGTCACGCCAACCACGCGTTGCAGCACCTCGGTCACCGAGCGGTCCGGCAGCTTGCCCATGTCTTCGGCGACGATGGAGTCAACGATTTCATCGGAATTCTGTTTGATCTTCTGCGCCGATTGCAGCGCTGCGCGCTGGCCGGTCACGATCACCGCGACCGGTTCTGCAACCGGCGCGTCATTGGTCTTCGGTGCATCGGTCGTCTGGGCCATTGCCGCGCCGCTCAGCATCATCGTCATCTGGGCCAGGCCCATTGCGATAGCCGTTTTTTTGAACTGTTTCATCTACACTCTCCAAAGTTATACGAATATTTCATGGCTCTTTGGCCACTTATTATTGGTATTTCTCGTCATCTGTGGGGGTTAAAGGACTTGCGGGGTAAGGGAGCCCGCCGGCGCTGGACAGCGCATTAAACTGGTCGTCATTGATAAGGTCTCGCTCGTCTGTATTTTTTTATCGCTGCTGCCGGCTGGCGGGGTGCCACGGCGCGCGACTTTGAACCATTGTGCAAGTTACACAATTGAGTCGCAATTGCGAAATTCACCAATGCGAAGAATGATAATCAGCAATCGTCGCGAGAATCCCACAGATACGCGGCCCGGCTGCGCGGGCCGCGTTGAAAAAAACGTTTAACGCCGGCCTGAGCGCGTCGCCACATCCACCCATACCGCCAGCGTCAGGATCGCGCCCTTGACGATCATCTGCCAGTAGGTATCGACATCCAGCATCGACATGCCGTTATCGAGCGACGCCATCACCAGCGCGCCAATCAGCGCGCCGTACACGGTGCCTGAGCCGCCTCGCATCGAGGTGCCGCCGATGAAGCAGGCCGCGATCGCATCCAGCTCGCCGGAGGTGCCGGCCGATGGCGAACCTGCCGCCAGCCGCGCAGTGTTCAACAAACCGGCCAGGGCGCACATCAAACCCATGATCCCGAAGATCCACAGCTTCACTGCCTGCACGTTGATGCCGGACAGTCGCGTGGCCTCCATGTTCGAGCCCACCGAGTAGATGCGGCGGCCGAACACCGTCTGCGTCGCCACGTAGCTGAAGATCCCCAACAGCACCAGCAACAGCAGCACCGGCAGCGGAATGCCTTCGTATTCGTTCAGCGTGGTGACAAATGCGAACAACACCACGCCAATCGCCGCCAGGCGCAGACCATGCCGCCACAATGCCGGCACCGGCAGATGGTGGCGCGCCAGGTTCACGCGCTGGCGCCAGATCAGCACCGCCGCCAGCACGAACAAGGCCACACCGAGCGCCACGCCGATCTGCGGCGGCAGGTAGCCCTGCCCCAACTGCACCAGCGAATCCGACACCGGCGCCACCGTCGCGCCGTCCGTCACGCCCAGCACAATGCCGCGATACGCCAGCATGCCGCCCAGGCCCACAATGAACGACGGGATGCCGGCATACGCTGTCAGCCAGCCATTGAACAGGCCAAGCACCAGGCCACACGCCAGCACCACCGCGATGGTGGCCGCCACCGGCAAGTGGTGCGTTACGTCCAGCACCGCCGCAATACCGCCCAATAGCCCGAGCAGCGAACCGACCGACAGATCGATCTCGCCGGCGATGATGACGAAGGCCATGCCGCACGCCACCACGCCGGTCACCGCCATCTGGCGCATCAGGTTGGACAGGTTGCGAGGGGAGATGAAACCGCCATCGGTCTTGAAGCTGAAGAAGGCCCAGATGACGGCAATGGCGATTAGCAGCGCCAGGATTTTGTACTGCGTGAACAGCTGTTTGATTTTGGTTGGATTCATTGATGTATCGCTGCCGACAGCAGCATTTCCTGAGTCAGATTCTGATTGACGAAATCACCGCGCAATTGCCCTTCGCCCATCACCAGCACGCGGTCGGACACGCCCAGCACCTCGGCCAGTTCCGACGACACCATGATGATGGACATGCCCTGGCTGGCCAGTTCCAGCATCAGCTTGTAGATTTCGAACTTGGCGCCGACGTCCACGCCGCGTGTGGGTTCATCGAGGATCAGCACCTTGGGCCGGGTCAGCAGCATCTTGGACAGCACCGCCTTCTGCTGGTTGCCTCCCGAGAGCGAGGTAATCGACAGGAAGGGACTGGCCGTCTTCAGGCCGAGGCGCGCGATTTCCTCGCTCACGGTTTTCAGTTCGGCCTCGCGGTCGATGCGGCTGAAGCGCGAGTAGCGGCCCAGCACCGACAGCGTGATGTTCTGCCCCACATCCAGGTCGCGCACAATGCCGTGCTGCTTGCGGTCTTCCGGCACCAGCGCCAGACCGTTGCGAATGGCCTTCAGCGGCGTCGAGGTATCGATCTTCGCGCCGTCCAGCCACACCTCGGCCTCGCTCGCGCCGGGATAGGCGCCAAACAGCGCCGACACCAGTTCCGTTCGGCCCGCGCCGACCAGCCCTGCGATGCCAAGGATCTCGCCCTTGCGCAGCTGGAAGGAGACGTTCTTCACTTTTTTGCGTTCCGGCTTGTCGACGTCGTAGCAGGTGACGTTGCGTGCCTCGAACACGATGTCGCCCTGCGTGCGCTCCAGCTGCGGATACAGCTGGTTCATCTCGCGGCCGACCATCTGCGCAATGATCTGCTGCACATCCATCTGCTGCATCGGCGTGGTGGCGATGTGCTTGCCGTCGCGGATCACCACGATGGTGTCGCAGATGGCTTCCACTTCATCCAGCTTGTGCGAGATGTAGACGCAGGCCACACCCTTGGCTTTCAGGTCGCGGATAATCTCCAGCAGCACCTGGATTTCGGCCGCCGTCAGCGACGACGACGGCTCGTCGAGGATCAGCAGCTTGGCGTTCTTGTTCAGCGCCTTGGCGATCTCGATCAGCTGCTGATGGCCGCCGCCGTAGTTCGACACCGGCAGCACCACGTTGACGTCATCCAGCTTGAGTTCTTTGAGCAGCGCTTCGGCGCGCTGGTTCATGGCCGGATAATCCATGCGGCCGCCGGGCAGCGTGATCTCGTTGCCGAGGAAGAGATTCTCGGTCACCGACAATTCCGGCACCAGCATCAGCTCCTGATGGATGATGACGATGCCGGCCGCTTCACTTTCGCGGATCGATTGCGCCTTCAGCGGCGCGCCGTTCCACAGGATCTCGCCGTCCCAGGTGCCGTGCGGGTAGACGGCGGACAGCACTTTCATCAGGGTCGATTTGCCGGCGCCATTCTCGCCGCACAAACCAATGCACTCGCCGGGACTGACCTTGAGGTCAATACCGTCGAGCGCAGGTACACCGCCAAATTTTTTGACGATGTCCTTCATTTCTAGCAAATAGCCGGACATGGAATTCTCGGGAAGTTATGTGCAGAGCTCACGCAGCATGGATTCCCGCCTGCGCGGCGGCCCGCCGGTGCGGAATGACGGCGGACGCGTCGCTCCCGCGCAGGCGGGAGCCCATAGAACGCATACCTTACTTGGCCGCCAGCTGGGCCTGGGTATAGAAGCCGTCTTTCACGACCACGTCCACATTGGCCTTGGTCAGCGCGATCGGCTTCAGGAACACCGAGTCGACTTCCTTGAAGCCGTTGTTGTACTTGGCGTTGAAGGCCGGCTTTTCGCCGCGCACCAGCTGCACCGACAGCTTGGCTGCTTCCGACGCGATCAACTTCAACGGCTTGTACACGGTCAGCGTCTGCGTACCTGCGATCACGCGCTTGACGGCGGCCAGATCGGAGTCCTGGCCCGACACGGCCACCTTGCCGTCCAGCTTTTGCGAAGCCAGCGCCTGGATCGCGCCGCCGGCGGTGGCGTCGTTGGAGGCCACCACGGCGTCGATCTTGTTGCCGTTGGCGGTCAGCGCATTTTCAACGATGGACATCGCCTCGGACGGGCTCCAGTCCTTGACCCACTGCTTTCCGACCACCTTGATATCACCCTTGTCGATCAGCGGCTGCAGCACTTTCAGCTGGCCTTCGCGCAGCATCTTGGCGTTGCTGTCGGTCGGCGCGCCGCCCAGCAGATAGAAATTACCCTTCGGTTTCACCGCCAGCACGCCCTGCGCCTGCAACTGGCCGACCATATTGTTATCGAACGAGATGTAGGCGTCGATATCGGCGTTCAGGATCAGACGATCGTAGGAAATGACTTTGATCTTGGCCTTCTTGGCTTCGCGGATGGCGTTGGTCAGCACCGTGGCGTTGTACGGCACGATGACCAGCACGTCGACGCCGCGCGAGATCAGGTTCTCGATCTGGGCGATCTGGCGCTGCTCGCTGGCGTCGGCCGACTGCACGTACACCTTGGCGCCCTGCTGCTCGGCGGCGGCGACGAAGTAGTCGCGATCGCGCGCCCAGCGCTCCAGCCGCAGGTCGTCGATCGAAAAGCCGATTTTCGGGTTCTTGGCGTCGGCCATGGCGTTACCGCCTGCAAAAGCCATCATCACGGCAATAGCCGCCGTGCTCAGTAATTTCTTCATCAATTAAGTCTCCAATTATGCTGCCGAGTTCTATGCCCAACTAAACACTACACCGCGCAATGCACCGCTATGTTACCTCACGCGCCGTGCCACCCCGCGTCCACATAGTATTCGCGTCCCGAACAACGCGCCGCACTGTCGGAAGCGAGGAACAGGGTCAGTGCCGCCACGTCGGCGATTTCCACGCGGCGCGGCAGGCATTGACCGGCCAGCATGCGCGCTTCCTCGTCCGGCGTATGCCACAGCGCTTCCTGGCGCGGCGTGCGCACGCCGCCTGGAATCACGCTGTTGACGCGGATGTTGTCGCGGCCAAGATCGCGCGCCATACCGCGCGTCATGCCCTCGATGCCGGCTTTGGCGGTCATGTACAGGGTCAGCTCCGGCAAGGCCAGATGCCACGAGATGGAACTGAAATTGAGGATCACGCCGCCGCCCGCCGCGCGCATGCCCGGCACCACGGCTTGCGCGCAGAAGTACAGGTGACGCAGATTGACCGCCATGCGGTTTTCCCAGTACGCCGGGGTGACGTTGGCGATCTCATGGCGGTCGTCGTTGGCGGCGTTGTTGACCAGGATGTCGACCGGGCCGATGGTCTCGAAGATCTGCGCCACCTTTTGCAGGTCGGTCAGGTCGCACGGCACGAAGGCCGGCGGCGTGGGCAGCGCGGCCAGGCTGGCCGCCAGTGCGCGCGAATCCTTCTCGGCGATGTCGAGGAAGGTGACCAGCGACCCCTGGCGCGCAAACGCCTCGACGATACCGGCGCCGATGCCACTGCCGCCGCCGGTGATAACCACGCGCTTGCCGGCGAGGCTGGGATAGATGGCCTGCTCACGCGGCGTGTTGTAATTTTTTTCCAAGGTCTGTTCTCCAAAATAGCTGGAGAATTCTGACCCGGCCAAACATAAGCCGCAATTACGAAAATCACCAATCGCGGCAATGATATTACGCCGCCAGCTCCGGCGGCGGCAGTGCCGAGCCGTCATCGACGATGCCCATCATGGCGCGATCCTGGTAGGTGCGCGGCGTGCATCCCAGTTCGCGCTTGAACACCGCGTGCATGTACTGCACCGACGTAAAGCCGCAGCACAGCGCCACTTCGGCAATGCTGCGCTCACCGCGCGCCAGCATGGACGTCGCCGCATCGAGCTTGAAGCGCAGGATCACATCATGCACGCTGCAATTGAGCTCCTGGCGGAAGTACGACTCCAGCGACGAGCGCGAGATGCCGACATACTCCGCCACCTGGTGCGTCTTGATGCCCTGGCAGGCGTACTGGCGGATAAAGTGCCGCGCGCGCATCACGTGCGGATGCTTGGGCGCCTCGTGCTGGGTGGACGCCAGCACATTGATGCCGACCGGCGGCACCAGCACCCGCGTGCCGCTCATGCGCACGCCGTGCAGCATCTGGTCCAGCAGGTGGGCGGCGGTGCGGCCCATCTCCTGCGCGCCCTGGATCACGGAACTCAGTGGAATCCGCGTCAGCATGCGCGCCAGCGGATCGTTGTCGATGCCGATCAGCGCCACCTGCTCCGGCACCGCGATGCCGGCCATGATACAAGCCTGCATCAGCTGGCGCGCGCGCGCATCCGTCACGGCAATGATGCCGACCGGCTTGGGCAGGCTATGCAGCCATTGAATCTGCTGCTCCACCGCCGCGTCCCACGACGGCGCGCTGGTGCCCAGGCCGCGGTAGATATGCGGCTCCATCTTGTCCTGCCCCATCAGCGTGCGGAAGGCGTGTTCGCGCTCCTGCGCCCAGCGGTTGGTCTGCGCTTCCGGCAGCGAAAACATGGCGAAGTGGCGCAGGCCGGCCTCGATCAGGTGATCGCGGGCCATTTTAATCAGCTTGAAATTGTCGGTGGCGACGTAGGGCACGTCCTCGGGATAGGCCGCCTGGTTCTCATACGAGCCGCCGACCGCCACCACCGGCACGCGGCTGCGCGTCAGGGCGTCGGCCACCGCAGGGTCGTCAAAGTCGGCGATGATGCCGTCGCCCTGCCAGCTTTCGATGCCGGGCAGGCGCAGGCGGAAGTCCTCTTCCAGGAACAAATCCCAGCTGGCGCGCGTGGAACTCAGGTACGCCGCGATCCCCGCGATGACTTCGCGGTCGAAGATTTTGTTTGCATTGAACAGTAGCGCAATCCGGTGTGACTTCATCTGCATCTCTACTACCCCGCTCCAGGACGAATTTGGCCGTCTTGATACTACAGCCCGCCCGCGTGGTGCAGATATGAAAAATTTCGCTTCATCCATAACGAATTTGACTAAATACCTAAAGGAAATTACGTTTTCGGCTTGCCGAACACGATGCCGCGCCCTGCCGTGCTCATATAGACAACACCAAACGTGTTCATATCGCCGACCACGAACTGGGCGTCGCCGGGGCCGCCGTATTGATGTTGGTCGTCATTGATGCGCAGCCAGCTGGCGCCACTGTCGGTAGAGCGGAACACGCCGCGCACGCCGCCGACCTCGCCCCAGATGTAGACGGTGGGGTCGCTGGCGCCCGGCGCGGACTTGCCGAAACCGACCGCCGCCGCGTAGCTGACGCCCGGTAGATTGGCAAAACTGGCGCCGGCATCCGTGGAGCGCGCCAGACCGCCGTCGTACAGCGCCACCCAGACGTCGCCGCTGCGGCCCGGCATGGCGCGCACGGTTTTGGAACCGCGCGCGGACGCCAGCTGGGCCGCCGTCGGCGCAAAGCTGGCGCCGCCGTCGGTGCTGACCAGCAGGCGGTCGCCGGCCAGTGCGTAGAATCTGCGGGCCTCGACCGGATCGGCGACGGCGCGGCCACGCTCGGTATGCAGGCCGGCCACCTCGGTCCAGGTCGCCCCCTCGTCGGCCGAGCGGTAGCAGGTGGTGGATTTTTCCGGGCAGTGGACGATGACCTTGCCGTCCGCGCTCAGCGCCACCTGCCCCTGGGTGCCCTGCATGCTGGCGGTCTTCGCCCACGTCACCCCCATGTCTTTCGAGAGATACATCGCCTTGCCGGCGCGCACCACCACGTTCGGCTGCTGCGCGGCGTAATCCAGTCCCCAGGTCGTTCCCATGGTCGGCGTGTGGATCGGCGAGTAATGCGTGACGTCGGTGTGGCGGAAGCCATCGTAGTCGCCAATCGCCGAAATGACCGGACCGCCGGGAATGCTGACCAGGTTCAGCGGCACCGATTCTTCCAGGCCGATGTCCTCAAACTTCCACACCGGCTTTTCCCCGTGGATGTCGCTGGAGACGAACACGCCGTTGCCGGACACCGCCATCAGCCGCTGGCTGTCAAATGGATCGAACTCAATGCTGGCGGTCCAGTGAATGAAGCTGCCGGCAATCCAGCTGACGCCGTTGGAATCGATCTGCACACCCTTGGCGACGATGCTGTTCCAGCTACGGCCGCCGTCCAGCGTTTCATAGAACTGGTCGCCGATGCCGCCGCGCATGTCGTAGTGCGAGATGGTCGACACCACCATGCGCAGCGGATTACGCTGATCGACGGTGATGCCGGCATAGGCGGCGTTGAGCGGCGGAGAGATGTCCGCCCACTTGCCGCTGGCGATGTCGTATTGCCACACGCCGCCCTGTTCCAGCCCCTCATCCTTGGCCTTGTCCGCATGCGGGCCGGCGCCTTTGGCAAAGGTCAGCACCAGCTTGCCGTTGGCCACCACGGCGCGATGCGGCATCAGCTTCTGCGGACCGCCGGTCATGGCGCGGAAGGTCTTGCCGCCATCAGCCGACACATACATATTTTCGCCAAAGCGCGAGACGCCGACGTAGATCTTGCCGTGGTCCAGCAGCACCAGGCTAATGCCGTTCTGGTTGTTGGTGGTGGTGACGTCGAGGCCAGCCAGACGATGCCAGCTCAGGCCCTCGTCGGTGCTCTTGAACAGGCCGTTGGCGCGGGTGCCGACGTACAGAATCTTGCCGTTGTCCGGATCGACTTGCAACTTCTCGCCGTTGCCGCGCCCCATGCCGTTGCCGTGCACCTTGAACTGGCTGGTGACGTCGATGCGTTTGAAGGTGTTGCCGTAATCGTCGGACTTGAGGACCGCGCTGGCGCCGCCATTCAGATAGGCGACGCCGGCGGTCATGTAGAGTTTGTTGGGCGATGATGGGTCGATCGCCAGCGATTCGATGCCGAGCAGGCCGGTGTCCTTATCGGACACCCAGTCCATCAGCGGAATCCAGCGTTTTTTTTTACGTCCCAGCGGTAAGCGCCGCCGACATCGGTGCGGGCGTAGATCAGGCCCGGCTCGGTCTTGCTGGTGATCAGGCCGGAGACAAAGCCGCTGCCGCCGATCGAGACGTTATCCCACGCATACTTTTCCGCGCCCGGCAGCAGCTGTTGCAGCGTCGGCGCCATGGCCTTGGCCCAGATTTCGTAGCCCTTCTCGTTCGGGTGCAGCAGGTCCGGCATGATGTCGCGCGACAGCGTGCCGTCCGCCTGCAGGAACGCCTTGCCGATGTCGAGGAAGAACACTTTCTGGTTGTCGGCATAGCCGGCGATGACGGCGTTGACCTTGTCGTTCAGCTGGCGCAGATTGTCGTCCGGCTTTTCGCCGCGCGGGAAAATCGCCAGCAGCAGGATCTTGGTGTCCGGCAGGCGCTGCTGCAATTCCTCGATATTGCGCTTGATGCCGAGGGCCGTAGTCTTCGGATCTTCCTGGCGATGGCCGGTGTTATTGGTGCCGAACATCAGCACCGCGACTTTCGGCGCCAGGCCGTCCACTTCGCCATGCTGCAGGCGCCACAGCACGTTCTCGGTGCGGTCGCCGCCAAAGCCGAGGGCGATGCCGTTCAATGGCTTGTAATAGCGGTCCCAGACCGGCACGCCGCTTTTTTCCCAGCCCTCGGTGATTGAGTCGCCGATAAAGACCACTTGCGCGCTCTTGCCTACCTGTTTGGCTTCGGCCAGCTTTTTCTCGTGACGCGCGGTCCACCAGCTGATCGACCACGACTCGTTCAGCTTCTCCGGCGTGACCGAAACGGTTTTGTAGTCCGGGCACAAAACGTTCGGCGTGCCGCTCAGCTGATACTTGACGTTGGCGATGGCGACCTTGCCCTTGCCGGTGCCGTTCAGCTCGAACGGTTGGGATATCTGGCTGAAATCGTCGCCATCGCGGTAGAAGCAGCTGGCCGACATCACCAGATGCTGCCACCCCTTGCCCTGCGCGGCGCGCGCCGGGATCACATACGGTACGCCGCGCTCGCATTGCTCGCCGCACTTGACGCGGAAGCTCAGGCCGCCCTCGGCCAGCTCCTCCACCTTGAGGTCCAGCGCCAGCACGCCCTTGTCCAGATAGGGCCGCAGATCGACCGGCTGGCCGCCCTGCACGCGCAAGCTGGCGTACCAGGCTTTGTTGAAATTGAGCGTGAGCGCATCATCCTTCTTCGCCTTGGCCGATTTGCTGACGGCGACCACGCCATTGTCGGCCTTGGGAATGGTGGCCGCAGCGCCGGTCATCGTCTTGACGGAGTCGGAATCCGAAACGACGATACGGCCGGACGCCAGCGGCTGGCCGGCATACACGTTCAGATCATTGGGCGCAGCCGCGAAAGCGGACGTCGACAGAACAGCCAGGGTAGCGGCAAGGCGGATATTCATGGGGGATGTCTCACGTATTTTTATACACACCATTGTGCGGTGCCCCACCGCGCACCGCAATTACGAAAATCACCAACCAGCACAACAATATTGAACTTGTGCTCGCAATCGGCGGTCTAAACCATCATGACGCCTCCCACCAACAACAGCGAAGCCCAAGTCGCCATCCTTGAAGCCCGGGTGGATGGCCGGATTTCGTCCGTCGAAGCGACATTCGCGAATTTTGTTAAGGTAATGGACGAGCGCGAAAAAGTTGCGAGCGAACGCCACAAGGCATCAGAAGCCCGCATGGACCGGATGGAAGCGATGATTGCAGAGATGCGCGCCAGCATCGCCAGTCTGCGCACCACCATCGTGGTCACCGGCGTCAGCAGCGTCCTGGCTGCCGTTCTCGGCATCTCGGCATTCAACGCCGCACTCTACTCCAACATGCTGGCCGCGCTGAGCGCCGGCAAGGAAATGGCGGAAACCCAGGCAGAAGTCAAGCGGATCGTCGCCGAAACCGCCATCCTCCTCAAGCGAGCACAGGAAGAGAAAAAGCCGCCTAAACAGCCGCCTTCGGATTGATGCAATACGCCCGTTCGCGGTACTCGAAGTAATCAAAGTCCGCATGCAACGCCGTGCCCGCCATATCCTGGCATGCCACGCCCACGAACGCGCCGGTAAAGTTCGGCATGCCGGGCGCGTTGGCCTCGTCCGACAGGATGCTGGCGTCAAACTGCTGCGGCAGCCACTGCCACTCACCGTCATCCAGCCGATAGCCAAAATACAAGCGCTCGTCGTCGACCTCAACCCGCAGTTGCACCGGCACACCCGGCGGCAACGCAATCGATGCGGTAAAAGTATCGGTCTGCACATGATTGGGCAAACTGCTCATCACCCGCAAATGTTTGCCAAGCACCTCATCGTGCGAGATGTACAGGTAGTGGAACTTGGACGCATTGTAGTAGCACACCAGTCCCGCCTGCTGCTGGTAATGTGCCGGCTCAAACGCCACCACCGTCGACGCGCTATAGCTATGCGCCTGCTGCCGCCGCGCCACCAGCGACTGGCGGAACGTGCTGCCCATGCTCTCGCGGCCATACAGCCGCAAATGCCCCGGCCGCGCCGTCAGGCTGAACAACTCATCCGGCCATGGCGTGCGCAGCCACTGGAACGCCATCGGCAGCTCGGACACATCAAACTCCTCGCGCACCGGGTCTTCGGCAAAACGATGCTCAGGCAATCCCGGCGCGGCAGCCTGCAACTCCGGCGTGCCCACGCCATCGAGCGTGCGCAGCCAGCCGTCCTCGCCCCACACCACCGACTGGATCGCCGTCTCGCGCCCCAGCGTGCAAGTGCCGCGATTGCGCAGCGGCCGGCCGCACAGATACACCATGTAAGTCTGGCCATCCTGCGTCTCGACCAGATCCGCGTGGCCGGCGCGCTGCAACGCCACGTCGGGCCGATGGCGTGAACTCAGCATGGTCTGATCCGGATGCAACTCATACGGTCCGTGCAGATTGCGCGAACGCGCCATCGTCACGCCGTGATTCCAACCGGTGCCGCCCTCTGCCGTCAGCAAATAGTAATAGCCATTGCGCTTGTACAGATGCGGCGCCTCGGTCAGCCCATGCGCCGTGCCCTTGAAAATCGTCTGGCGCTGGCCAATCAAGCGGCCGTCGCAATACTCCTGCGCCACAATGCCATTGAAGCGGTTGCTGCCCGGCCGGTGATCCCACAGCTGGTTCAGCAGATACTTGCGGCCATCGTCATCATGAAACAGCGACGGATCGAAACCGCTGCTGTTGAGATACACCGGCTCCGACCACGGCCCCTCAATCGTCGGACTGGTCACCAGATAATTATGGAAATCGCGCAAGGACGCGCTGCCCGATGCACCGCCGGTGGAGGTGCGGCCATAGCGCTTCACATCCGTATAGATCAGCCAGAACAAACCGTCCGCATACGTCAGGCACGGCGCCCACAAGCCGCACGAATCGGGCGCACCCAGCATATTGAGCTGACTGGCGCGCGTGAGCGGCCTCGTCAGCAAACGCCAGTTGACCAGGTCGCGCGAGTGATGAATCTGCACGCCGGGATACCACTCAAACGTGGACGTCGCAATGTAGTAATCATCGCCCACACGGACGATGGACGGATCGGGATTGAAGCCCCGCAGGATGGGATTTTGAATCATGAAGTTTTCTCTCGCACCAAAGTCCACAACAGCAGCGCCGCCACCAAGTCCAGTACCGCCAGGCTCACGAAGAACGGCGTGTAGCCAACCGTGGCCATCAGCCCGCCGATCATCAGCGAAAAAATCAGCAGGCCGAAATTGCCGAAGGTGCCGCACATGCCGGCCACCGTCGCCACCTCGTTGCGGCGGAACAGGTCGGACGACATCGTGATCACCGTGACCGACAAGGTCTGGTGCGCAAAGCCGGCCAGACTAAGCAAGGCAATCGCCGCATACGGACTGTCAACGAAGCCGACAAACGCCACGCCCATCATCATGCACGCGCCCAGCGTGAAAGCGCCGCGCCGCGCATTGATCAGCCGCACGCCGCGCTTTTGCAGCGCCAGCACCACCATCGGCCCGAACAGGCAGCCCAGATCGGCCGCCAGGAACGGCAGCCAGGCGAACATGGCAATCTGCGCCAGGTCGAAATGGCGCACCGTGGTCAGGTACAGCGGCACCCAGAACGACAGCGTGCCCCAGGCCGGATCGGCCAGGAAGCGCGGCAGCGCGATACCCCAGAAATTGCGCATCTTCAAAATGCTGAGAATGGACGGCCGCTTGCCGTCGCCTTCCAGATGCTGCTCCTGGCCTGCGGCGATATGCTGCGCCTCCTCTTGCGACAGGCGGCGATGACGCGCCGGCGCGTCATACAGCAGCAGCCACGCCGCCACCCAGACCAGGCCCAGCGCGCCGGTGATCACAAACGCCGACTGCCAGTTGTAATGCAGGATCGCCCACACCACCAGCGGCGGCGCCAGCATCGAGCCGAACGAAGCGCCGATATTGAAAATCCCGCCGGCCATGCCGCGCTCCCTGGCCGGGAACCATTCGGATACGGCTTTCATGCCGGCCGGGTTGGCCGAACCCTCCGCCAGCCCCAGCATGCCGCGCAACACCGCCAGCGTATGCCAGTTGGTAGCGAAACCATGCGCCATGCAGATCACCGACCAGGCGGCGGCAAACATGGCAAAGCCAAACTTCAGGCCGATCACATCGAGTATGTAGCCGCATAGCGGCTGCAGCATGATCGCGCCCTGGAAGGCTGCTGTTATATAGGAATATTCCCTGGTGCTGATGCCCAGTTCCGTCAGCAACGTCGGCGCCGCCACCGCCAGCGTGCTGCGCGTCAGATAGTTTATTATCGCCCCGAGCATGATCAGACTGATCATCCACCAGCGTAGTCCCCGTATTTTCATGATTGCGCAATCATTTTATAATGACCGCGACGATACCATACTTGGCACCCACATGATTGCGCAACCTTGAACTTTTTTACCGCTGGTATGTCAGAGATTATTGTTATGTATCAATCAACGCGCTATTCGACGAAACTGCGTAACGACACATGCTAGTCTGGTCAATATCGCCCATTCAGGAGGCAATGCCATGAAGACTGGCAAAAAAGCAGCCGGCGTGCCATCCACGCCAAGCGTTGATATAGAAAAGCCTGACCACCACCATGGCGGCGCCTTCTCCACGATCTTCGCATGTTCCATCGGCGGCAGTACTATCGGCGGCTTGTGCTTAGGCATCACTGGAGTGTTACTGGGCGCCGTGATCGCTGGCAGCATAGGCGCATACGTGAGCTATACACATGATTGAAGCGATCTTGTCCGTGTTTGGCAAGGACTTCGGCACGACAGCAGCCACAGCATCTATCTTGATGCACGGACGAAAAGCTGCCGGATATTGAGCCACATAGGCCGCCTAAAATCCGTCTTGACGACCTCCCGAACTATATTGCAATCCAGCGGCGCCCTGCAAGCACGGCGATGGCGATCAGCGTGATGGCTGCGGCGAGATGCATCAACAAATCCATCAGTTCTCCCGCCACGGGATGACAGAAGCCCAGGATGATTTGCGACATTGCGGCGATGCCCAGGCCCGCAATCGCCAGGCTACCAGCGGGATAGAGTGAGCGCGTCTGCCGCAGCGCAGAGACCGCGATGATCATCATCGGGATGCCGGCAATCAGCATGAAGGTGTAGCAGTAGATCCCATCGCCAAAGTGCCCTACCGGATCGCCTGAACTGTTGATTTGTAGCAATTCTACCAGCAACCACACCACCGAAAACGCGGCCAGCCACCGCCACTGCGGCAGCTTGTGGCCGGCGATGCTCAGCGCAAATGCGGTCTTGAGGGCAAACACGCCCAGACCCAGCGACACCAGCATGCCCAAGCCCGCCCATAGCGCGCCGGGGTCAGACCAGTTCGCCGCTGCCGACGGCATTATCAACGACGCCAGAAAACCGCATGGCAGCGCCAGCAGTATCCAGCGCAGCGCCCGCTGCCACGGCGATGCGGGTCTTTTCACCGGCGTCGCTGCGCGGCTGAGGCGTTCAATCAGGGCATCATGGTTATTCATGATCTGGGTTTCCATTTCGGCGAAGCGTGGTGAAAGCGCGGTGCAGCAAGGACTTCACTGCCGACAGCGTCATGCTGCTGGCCGTCGCTGCTTCAGCCAGGCTCAATTCAGCTAAATGCACCAGTTCGACCATCCGCCGTTGCCGGTCGGGCAGACGGCGCAGCATACCGTCGAGTTGCTGGTGGGCCGCCAGGCTGTCATGCGCCTCGGCGACCGAACCGTCGGGATGCGCCAACACGGCCTCCTCGTCCAGCACTTCCCAGCCCTGGCGGCGGCCGCGCGCGCGCAACGCATCAATCGCGCGCGCGGCAGCAATCGCCGCCAGCCACGGCAAGAACGGACGGACCGGGTCATAGGTGTGGCGCACCCGGTGCACTGTCAGCAAGACGTCCTGTACCACGTCTTCCACGAAGGCGTCATCGTGATAGATCCTGCGCCTCACCATGCCGCGAATGATGGGAACCATCGCCTTCAGCAGACGCGCATAGGCAATCTGATCGCCATCTTGAGCCCGCACCATGAGCTGCGCCCAGGCAGCTCCTGAAGCAAGGCTCTCCGCTGGCGATGTATCGATCAAATCTCGTTCCCAATGTTTTTTACGACCGTTTTTTTGAGGCGTGCTGCAAGGCCGATATCACAATCTCCGGACTCAGCAGTTGCGGCAGCAGCGTCGGCTCGCCGCCGTCGGCTGGATAGACAACATACACCGGCAGTCCGCCCCGGCCAAACTGATTGATGGCTTGGTCAATATCGGGATTATATTTGGTTGAATCCGCGACCATGTAAATTGTATCTGTCTGCGCCATGGCTTGCTTCACCGCCGAGGTGGATAGCGCTGCCTTGTCATTCACCTGGCAAGTGATGCACCACGACGCCGTGAAATTGACGAAGATCGGCTTGCCACTTTTGCGTTGCGCCTCCACCGCCTGCGGCGTCCATGCGATTGGCGCTGCCGACGACATGGTTTTGGACGGACCGGCGCTGGCGATAGCGCCACCGGCACTGGTCTTGGGCAAATCGGCCAGCGGCACCGTCAGGCCCACCAACAGCACAATCGAAAAGCCCAGCAGCAGCCTGTACGATCGTCCAGCCAGCAGACGCTGTTGTGCCAGTCCATAAATCCAGGCGGCAAAGCCCAGCACGACCGATGAAGCCAGCAACGTTCCCAACGCAGAGGAACCAGCCTGCTGATCCAGCACCCACGCTAGCCACGCAGCGGCAGCCAGCATCGGGAAAGCCAGCACATGCTTGAGGACTGCCATCCATGCACCGGGCTTGGGCAACAGCCGGGCACAGGCAGGCATCAGGGAAATCGCCGTGAACGGCGCAGCAAAGCCAAGCGCGAGCGCCAGGAAAATCGCCATGCCCTCAACCGGCGGACGCACCAGGGCCGCGCCGATCGCGCCGGCCATAAACGGCGCCGTGCAAGGCGTGGCCACAATAATGGCCAGCGCTCCGGTCAGTGCAGCACCAAGCGGCCCGGTTTGCGAGGCGCCAACGCCGCCAATGCGTTGCACTGACAGGCCGACTTCAAATACGCCCATCAGATTCAGCGCCGAACCGAGCATGACGAGTGCCAGCGCAGCAATCAGCACGGGCGACTGCAACTGGAAGCCCCACCCCACCGCCGCCCCGCCGGCACGTGCCATCAGCAGCGCGCCACCGAGCAGCATCATGGTGACGACCACGCCGGCCAGAAACGCCAGCCCATCAATACGCACCGCCCTCGGGTCGCCGGTATGACGGATCACGCCGAACGCTTTCAGTGAAATCACCGGAAAAACGCACGGCATGCAGTTGAGGATCAGTCCGCCCAGAAAGGCGGCGGCAAGGGTGGTCAGCATGGTCATTTGGCGGTCTTATGCCACGCTTCGACAGCGCTCATCGCTTTCTTGATATGCAACTCCGGGTTTGGATCGGTGTAGCTGAGCAAAATCTTGCCGTCCGGCGCAATCACGAACGAAGTACGTTCCGAGAGCGCTTTGCCGTCCTTGGTGGTGAACTGGGTGTGATACAGCGCGGCAACCTTGGCGCCCGGATCGGCGGCGACGGCAAACTTGTCGCGGCATTCCAGCTTCGAGAACTCGGCAACGCGGTCGGCATTGCCGGCCGTGACGCCAATCACGGTGGCGTTCAGTTTACGGAAATCATCCGTCGCCTCGGCGAATTCGTGCGCTTCCAGGGTGCAGCCTTGGGTGAACGCGGCGGGGAAGAAATACAGCACCACCGGACCTTGGCGCAGTGCTTTTCCCAGCGCAAACGTGGTCGGCTTGCCGGCCAGCGCAGCGTCCAGCTGGAAATCCGGGGCTTTCGCGCCTTCAGGCAGCGCCGCCAGCGCATAAGACGCCGAAAGCGCCAGGAAAGTTGAAAGCGTAGCTTGCGCCACATAGGTCCCGAGACGTGCCATTGTGAACTCCTGTTGATGGATTAGTGACCATGTGATCATGGCCATATCGGAGGTTCGCCCAGGGCAGCGGAAAAGTTTCGGTCACAGAAAAATAAATTTGGAATCGGCCGGTCATTGCCGTTTGGCTACCGGTTAGCGTGCCGGCGGCGTCAAGGCCGCCTCCACCTGGCGGCGCGCGGGGCCGCTGCACAGCGCAGCCAATACCGCCTCTTTGGAAAGCTCCCCCGCCTTCTGCTGGGCAGCCTCCGATAGCGGTTTGGCTGGCTTGGCCGGCACAGCGACCGGTGCTGGCGCAGCCTTTTCCCGCGCTTGGCAAGCCGCGACGAATTTCGCCTTCAACTCGGCGCGCGAGCCAAACATATCGTTGAAGACAATCTTCAGGATACGCACCTGTGTTTCGGGCGGCGCGTCGGCCACCGCAGCCACGGCGGACGAGGGATCGCCGGCGTGCGCAGGCGACAACAGTATAAAAACAGCCACTACCACCGCCAGCGACTGCCGCGCATATTTTTTCACATTTCCTCCAATTTCCTTGAAGAGACATCATCTTAGCGGAGCGGGAAAAGTCCTGCCGCCGCCGCCGGTCCCTGTCGGTTCGGGCGCGATTCCGGTATCATTCGGCATGAATACGATTTCCTTCCAACCGTTTATTATTGGCGTCGCAGGCGGTAGCGGCAGTGGCAAGTCCACTGTGTCCCAGAAAGTGCTCGCTGCGTTTGGCGCAGATATGGTCTCGGTCGTGATGCAGGACGATTACTACCGCGACCAAACCCATCTCAGCCCTGAAATCCGTCCCCAGCAAAATTACGACCATCCCCAGGCCTTCGAATGGTCGTTGCTGGTGCAACATATCCAGGCGTTGCGCAATGGCGAAACGATCGAAATGCCGGAGTACGACTTCACGCTGCACAACCGCTCCGACCGCACCATCACCGTCAAGCCCGCCCCGGTCATTGTGATCGAAGGTCTGTTTGCGCTGTATGACGCGGACTTGTGCGACATGATGTCGCTGAAGATCTATGTCGACACCGCTTCCGACATCCGCTTCATCCGCCGCATGCAACGCGACATCACCGAACGCGGCCGCTCGGTGGAAAGCGTCGTCGGCCAGTACCTGGAAACGGTGCGTCCGATGCACAAGCAATTCATCGAACCCACCAAGCGCAATGCCGACATCATCATTCCGCACGGCGCCAATGGCCCGGCAGTGGATATGATCACCACCAAAGTAGCCAGCGTTATCGGGCAGTTGAAACGGTCCTGATTTCGCTCATGTAAAAATGCGAAGAGCCGCCTCCGGGCGGCTCTTTGTCTATCGGCGAGCACAAAAAACTGTTGACATCGTCACTCGTTGGTTTATGCTTACTGCATCGTTACAGTAAATCGATACAGTAACCGCTTCAGCCATAACCGGATTTTCGCCGTACGTTTCACCGCTATATTTTTTTCCCGATTTACTGTATCGATACAGTAAATCGTTGCAGTTCCAAGATGATAAATATAAGATAACGGAGACTATGATGACTGGACCACTTACGCCCGGCGCGTTGCGCCGCCGCCCCGCTTTCCGGCTCACGCCGCTCGCCTCCGCCGTGGCGCTGGCCGTGCTGGGCGCCCTGCCCGCGCACGCCCAGCAATCTGGCGATGCAGCAGCGACGACGCCGGCGGCGCCCGCCACCGATCAGTTGAAGCTGGAATCGGTGGTGGTGACCGCCAACCGCCGCGTGGAGAAATTGGAAGACGTGCCCGCCTCGATCTCGGTGCTGGGCGAGGAATACATGCAGCGCAACAACGTGCGCGAACTGGTCGACATCATCAACCTGTCGCCGGCGCTGTCGGTGTCGGTCGGCACCCAGGTCGGCACCAACAGCATCAATATGCGCGGTATCGGCACCACGTCGAACAACCTCGGCATTGAGGGCGACGTCGCCATTCTGGTGGACGACATCCCCTACGCCCAGACCCAGCAGGCGTTCAAGGACATGACCGACATGGCCCGCGTCGAAGTGTTGAAGGGCCCGCAAAGCACGCTGTTCGGCAAAAGCGCGATCGCCGGCGCCGTGGTCATGACCACCAAGCCGATCGGCGCCGGCCCGATGCAGACCCGCGTCAGCGTCTACGACACCAGCGACCACGAGTACCGCGTCGCCGCCTCGCTCAGCGGCCGCCTGACCGACACCTTCGGCCTGCGCCTGTATGCCAGTAAGACCAACTTCCCCGGCATGCTGCACAACCTGACCAACGACAGCATGCAGAACGGCTCCGGCGCCAAGACCTTCATGGCCAAGCTGCAATGGAAAATCTCCAACGACCTGGACGTGCTGATCACGCCGCGCTTCGATCACTCGCTGGCGACCGGCAACACCGCCGCCATCACCTCCATCGGTCCAGGCGTCGGCTACCTGTACAACAAGAACTACACGGCGCTGTCCAACACCGCCGTGCTGCGCGGCATCCACGTCAGCCAGTGGAACCGCGAGATCCGCAACGATTCGCCGACCGGGCTGGAAGCGACCGACCGCGCGCTGGGCGTGCGCGTCAACTACGCTTTCCCGGACAGCTCGCCGCTGGCCGGCCATTCGCTGACCTCGATCACCTCGGTGGACAACAATCTGTCCAATGACTTCCGCGACAACGACAACATCGACCTGATCTCAACCTACTACCAGGTCAACGCCGCCGGCAAGCCGTCCGGCATCGCCGAGTCGCCGATGATCAACGGTACATTGGAGAGCAAGACCTCGACCCAGGAATTCCGCCTGACGTCACCGGACAGCGGCAACTTCCGCTACCTGGTCGGCCTGTGGGCGGCGCGTAACACGCTGTACCGCACCTATTTGCGCGGCAACGCCTTCGTCAAGGAAACCAACTACACCAACTACGATACCAACTCGGGCAGCCTGACGCACGCGATCTACGCCAACACCAACTGGGACTTCGCGCCGAAACAAAGCCTGAGCGCCGGCCTGCGCTACAACCACGAGGCCAACGACTACTCGTTCCACACCATCGACAGCCTGTCGTCGACCGCCGCCAACAACGTGCACACCGGCGAGAACCTGTACGTGGCGCCGCAGAACAAGGAAAACGCCGTCACCGGCAAGGTCGGCTACACCTATCACCTGAACGACGAGATGATGGTGTACGGCACCGCCTCCACCGGCCACAAGGGCGTGGCTTACGACATGACCAGCGGCGCCAACAACGTCAACGTGTTCGCCCACCTGCCGCTGGCGCCCGAGAAAGCCACCAGCTTCGAGGCCGGCTTCAAGGCCAACCTGTGGAACAACCGCGCCACCTTGAACGCGGCGATCTTCCAGACCCGCTTCCGCGATTACCAGACCTCGGCCACCGAACGCTTCACCGACGGCAGCCAGGCCAGCGTGCTGTACAGCATTCCCTCGCTGCAGACGCGCGGCTTCGAGGCCGACGCCACCGTGCTGGCCACGCGCGCGCTGCTGCTCAACGCCAGCATGGCCTACACCCGCGCCGTGGTGCGCGACTGGACCCAGGGTCCGTGCTACAGCGGCGCCACCGACTGCACCATCCCCAACCAGCTGGTGCCCGGCTCCTTCCTGCGCGACGCCAGCGGCGGCATGATGCCGAATGCGCCGAAATGGAAGGCCAGCATGGGCGGCGAATACACGCTGCCGGCCGTGTCGTGGATGCCGTATGTGGCGGCGATCAACGCCCAGTGGCGTACCCAGGCCAAGGTGCAAGGGGCGATCAGCCAGGACCCGTCGCTGCAACGGCCCGGCTATGGCATCTTCGACCTCGGCGCCTCGATCAAGGACGCCAAGGGCAAATATAAATTGTCGTTCGGCGTCAAAAACCTGTTCGACCACCATTATGCTGTCGGCAATGTCGGCTCCTTCCTGAACTTCAAGAAGGCCGCCGGCGGCTCCGATATCAGATCTTACGGCTGGCAACCCGCCCGCGACGCGTTCCGCTACACCTCGATCCGTTTGGACGTGGCGTTCTGAGCGCATAACACTCAACAAGGAAATCATGAGCGAACCAAAAATTCAGGATGTAGCGAGACTGGCCGGCGTATCGACCACCAGCATCTCGAATTTTCTGAACAACCGCATGGAGCAGATGCGGCCCGACACCCAGCGCAAGATCCAGCAGGCGATCGAGCAGCTGGGCTACCGGCCCAACAACGCCGCCCGCCAGCTCAAGACCGGCGTCGCCTCCATGGTGGGACTGCTGGTGCCGTCGCTGGCCAATCAGTTCTTCGGTTCGCTGGCCTGCGCGGTGGAGACGGCCGCCGCGCGCCACCACTGTCACGTGATGACCTTCAGCACCTTCCGCGATCCGGAGCGCGAACGGGCCGTGATGGCCGACCTGCTGGCCTACGGCGCGCAGGGCATCATCACCGGCTCGGCGCTGAACGACACCGACCACCTGGTGGCGATGACGGCGCGCTGCCCGGTGGTGGCGTTCGACATCAAGCGCTCCGATGACAGCCACGAACGCATTACCACCATCTCGGTGGACAACGTGGCGGCCACCACCAAGGCGGTGGAACACCTGGTGGCGCTGGGCCACCGTGCCATCGCGCTGGTGACGCCGCCGCCGTTCACGCTGAACCGCCAGGACCGCGTGAAGGGCTTCCAGCAGGCGACGGCGGCGGCCGGCGTCAGCGGCGAACTGGTGATCGCCGACGCCACCGACGCGCCGACCGACCTGCACGGCGATACCCAGCTGTTCGAGCTGGGCCGCAGCGCGGCGGCGCGCCTGCTGTCGGCCGCCAGCAAGCCGACGGCCGCCATCGCCATCAACGACATGATGGCGATCGGCATCGGCATCGGCCTGAAACAACTGGGCAAGCGGCTGCCGCAGGATTTCTCGCTGATCGGCATCGACGATATTTTCTTCTCCGCCGCCAACGACCCGCCGCTGACCACGCTGCGCCAGCCGATCCAGGCCATGGCCGACGCGGCGGTGCAACGCATCCTCGCGCCGAACACGGCGACGGCGGGCGGCGAGCTGTTTGCGCCGGAACTGATCGTACGGGCGTCCACTGCGGCGCCACCCAAGTAGTTCACGCATTCGTCAACTCAACCATTTACCTGAAAGAGCATAGCCATGGAACTTATCGGAAAACGCGCACTTGTCATGGGCGGCGCCTCGGGCATCGGCAAGGCCAGCTCGCTGGCATTGGCACAGGCCGGCGCCGACGTCGTGCTGACCTACTGGAGCAGCGCCGACGAAGCGGCGGAGGTGGTGGCGCAGATCCGCGCCCTCGGCCGCAACGCCCAGGCCATCAAGGCCGACCTGACCGATGACAAGATCGCCGAACAGGTCTTTGCCGAAGCGGAAGGCGCCATCGGCGAGATCGACATCCTGTTCGCCAACATCGGCGGCCTGATCCAGCGCTGCCGCGTGGCGGAAATGCCGCTGACCTTGTGGAACGAGGCGCTGAACCTGAACCTCACCACCACCTTCCTGATCAGCCAGGCGGCGCTGAAGCGCATGGAGCCGCGCGGCCGTGGCGCCATCATCACCATGTCGTCGCTGGCGGCGTTCGACGGCGGCGGTCCGGGTTCGGCGCACTATGCGGCCTCCAAGGCGGCGATTGCCACTTTCACCCGCGCGCTGGCCAAGGAAGTCGGCCCGCTGGGCATCCGCGTCAACGGCGTCTCGCCGGGCCTGATCGCCACCCGCTTCCACGACACCTTCAACACGCCGGCCAACCGCCAGGCCATCGCCGAACGCACGCCGGCCCGCCGCGAAGGCACGCCGGAAGACGTCGCCAACGTGGTGGTGTTCCTCGCGTCCGAACGCGCCGCCTTCCTGGCCGGCGAAATCATCCAGGTCAACGGCGGCCTCGGCCTCTACTGATTCCCTTCCGGAGCCTTCGATGAATCCAACCTTCACACGGCGCCGTTTCCTTGGCGCTGCGGCCCTCTCCTTGCCCGCGTTTTCGCTGAGCAGCGCACTGGCGCAGGATGCGCGCGAGTCGCTGGGCACCATGCAGGGCAAGGCCATGTCCGGTCCGCATCCGCTGGAAACGCTGATGAAAGCGCATCCGGCGGCGCTGCGCGCCGAACTGCGCGGCGTGCATCCACGCGTCTACACCACCAAGGCTGGCCTCGATGACCTGCGCCAGCGCGCCAAGGGCAGCCAGCGCGCCGAATGGCAGAAAGGCCTTGCCGGCCTGATCGCCATGCGCGAAGCACCAGCTGTGGCGCCGGCGCAGAAACGCCGTGCGCAGAACAACACCGCCATCGGCATCATCGGCGCGGCGCTGGCCTACCAGATCGAGGGCGACGCCAAATACCTGGAGGCGGCCAAGCGCTATATGGACGCGGCGGTCAGCTATGACGTCTGGGGCTATACCTTCAGCAAGCCGGACATCGACCTCGCCGCCGGTCACCTGCTGTACGGCCTGGGCGCCGGCTACGACCTGCTGTACGACGCGCTGACCGAGGAAGAACGCAAGCGCTACCGCGACAAGCTGATCCGCCAGGCCGGCATCCTGGCCAGGCACTTCTCGCCGAAGCCGGGCAAGTCCTACTCGTACAGCCAGAACCACTGCTTCATTCCAATCGCCGGCCTGGCCGTCGCGGCGTATGCGGTATGGGACGACACGCCGGAAGCGGCGCAATGGGCGGCGCTGTCGCGCGCCATTTTCACGCGCGTGCTGGAAGTGGCCTCGCCGGACGGCTACTTCTACGAAGGCGTGGAATACTGGATCTTCTCCATGCCATGGATCATCCACGCGCTGGACGCCTTCGCCCACGCGGCCGGCGACGACCTGTACGACACGCCGGCCTTGAGCAAGGCGCACCTGTACATCGCCCACTCGATCACGCCGAACGGTCAGGACATTTACGACTTCGGTGACGCCTTTGAAGGCCCGATCACGCGTTCCCGTATCGGCGAAGAACCGGCGCGCACCCATCCCGGCGGCAAGCTCAACTCCAACTATAACCTGCTGTACCGGCTGGCGGCGCGCTTCAGGAATCCCGAAGCGCAAGGCGTGGCAGACTGGATGGCCTCGCTGGGCCACGTCTGCGCGGAGGATTTCTGGACCTTGCTGTGGCGTGATCCCGCGCTGAAATCGTCGCCGATGTCGGCCATGACGCCACACCATCACTTCGAGGATCTCGGGACCGTCTACTGGCGCAGCGACTGGACGCCGAAAGCCACCGCCTTCGCCTTCCGCGCCGGCCCGCCGGAAGGCCACCACGTGGCGCACGTAATCGACAAGCTGCCGGACTGGCACCTGGAAATGGGCCACTCGCATCCCGACGCGGGCAGCTTCATCCTGTTCGGCGGCGGCAGCTACCTGACCGGCCCGATGGGCTACGCTGGCATCCCGAAAAGCAACCTGAGCAACACGCTGCTGATCGACGACCATGGCCAGGCCAACGAAGGCGGCGGCCACGACGCGTTCCGCGATTATCCGTATGCGCGGCTGGACAGCATCCGCATCGCCAGCGCCAAACTGGAACGCGACCGCGCCGACATCGTCGCCGACCTGGCCGGCGCCTACCGGCCGGAACTGGGCGTGGAAAAACTGGAGCGCCGCTTCAGCTACGCACGCGGCGTCTGGACCGTGACCGACACGCTGCGCGCCAGCAAGCCGGTGGTGCTGACGGCGCAGGTACATGGCGACCGCGCCATCACGCAGACCGGCGCACAAAGCTTCGTCGTACCCGGCCAGCCGGCATCGCTGAAAGTGGACGTTGCCACCGTCGGCGCCAAAGCCGTCATCGCACCGGGCATCGTCGTGGCCGCCGGCCCGCCGGGCAACGTCGACAAGGGACCGAAGGAAGAACGCGGCGCCGTGCTGCGCGTCTCCCTGCCGGCCAGCAAGACCGCCACGCTGACCACCACACTGAAGTTCTAAGGAGCCGCACGCATGCAGATACCCGATGTAGTCACCATGGGCGAAGCGATGGCCTTGATGATCGCCCGCCAGCCCGGCCTGCTGGAGGAGGTGCGCGAATTCGAGCGCGCCACCGCCGGCGCCGAGCTGAACGTGGCGGTGGGACTGAGCCGGCTGGACTTCAAGGTCGGCTACATCAGCAGCCTGGGGCCGGACAGCCTGGGCCGGCATCTGCACGCGTTCATGGCGGCCGAGGGGCTGGACCTGCGCCACCTGCGCACGGACGACCGCTATCCGACCGGCTTCATGCTCAAGCAGATGGTGGCCGACGGCAGCGATCCGCAGGTGGAGTATTTCCGGCGCGGTTCGGCCGCCAGCCATTTGTCGCTGGAGGATCTGCCGGCGCCGGGAAGCGCATTCCAGCAGGCGCGGCTGTTGCACCTGACCGGCATTTCGCCGGCGCTGTCGCCCGGCTGTGGCGAGCTGGCGCTGGCACTGGCGCGGCAGGCGCGAGCAGATGGACGGCTGGTCAGCTTCGATCCCAACCTGCGGCCGCGCCTGTGGCCGTCGCAGGCGGAGATGGTCGCCACCATCAATGCGCTGGCCAGCCAGGCGGACGTGGTGATGCCCGGCCTGGCGGAAGGACAGCTGCTCACCGGCTGCCAGAACGCCGGCGGCATCGCCGACTGGTATCTGGCGCGCGGCGCGCGTCACGTGGTGGTTAAGCTTGGGCCGCGCGGCGCCTACGCCGCCAGCGCGGACGGCGGCAGCTGCATCGTTCCCGGCCTGCAGGTGCGCGAGGTGGTCGATACGGTCGGCGCCGGCGACGGCTTCGCGGTCGGCGTCATCAGCGGCCTGCTGGATGGTCTGCCGCTCAGCGACGCCGCCGCCCGCGGCAACGCCATCGGCGCGCGCGTGGTGCAGTTCCGCGGCGACTGCGAAGGCCTGCCCAGCCGCGACCAACTGGCTTCCGCCTGACACGCCTGCCCCACAAAAATAACGGAGACAAAGGCATGAAAACAATCAAAGGTTTGCGCTGGCTGGTCATCACACTGGTCGCCATCGCCACCATCATCAACTACATCGACCGCTCGGCGCTGGCGGTGATGTGGCCAGGCATCGCGGCCGACCTCGGCATGGACAAGCGCGACTACGCCAACATCATCACCGTGTTCCTGATCGGCTACGCGGTCGGCCAGTCGCTGTTCGGCAAACTGTTCGACGCGCTCGGCACGCGCATCGGCTTCCTGTTGTCGATCGTAGTCTGGTCCGGCGCCATCGCCCTGCACTTCGTGGCACGTTCGGCGCTGTCGTTCAGCCTGTTCAGGATCATGCTGGGCGTCGGCGAGGCAGGTAACTGGCCCGGCGCCACCAAGGCCATCGCCGAATGGTTTCCGGTGCGCGAGCGCGCGCTGGGGCAAGGCATCTTCGGCGCCGGCGCTTCGCTCGGTTCCGTCATCGCGCCGCCGCTGGTGGCCTTCCTGTACGCCTACGTCGGCTGGAAAACCACCTTCATCCTCATCGGCGGCCTGGGCTTCATCTGGATCGTGCCGTGGCTGATCGTCTACAAGTCCGGCCCCGGTACCCATCCTTGGATCAGCGAAGAAGAACGCCAGTACATCCTGCGCGGCCAGCAACAGACTGTGCAAGCCGTTCAAAATGAATACGTGCCGACGCTGGGTCAGCTGCTGCGCCATCGCCAAAGCTGGAGCGTAATCGCGGCACGCTTCTTCATCGATCCGGTGTGGTGGCTGTTCGTCAGCTGGCTGCCGCTGTACCTCAACGAGAAATTCCACTTCGACGTCAAGCAGATCGGCATGTTCGCCTGGGTGCCGTACGTCGGCGCGGCGGCCGGTGCGCTGTCCGGCGGCTGGCTGTGCGGCAGCCTGCTGGAGCGCGGCTGGTCGGTCGATCGCGCCCGCAAGCTGGTGATCGCCATCGGCCTGGCGCTGATGCTGCCTGCCCTGCTGCTGAGCGCCGCCGCGCAGACGCCACTGCTGGCCGTGCTGGCGATCGGCGTGATCCTGTTTGGCTTCCAGGCCGCCATCACCAACATCCAGACCCTGCCCAGCGACTTCTTCTCGGGCAAGACGGTCGGCACGCTGGCGGGACTGAGCGGTACGTCGGCGGTGCTGGGCGTGATCGTCTGCATGCAACTGGTGCCGGAACTGACCACCGGCGGCAACTACACCCCGTTCTTCATACTTGGCGCGCTGTTGCTGCCATTGGTATTCGTGTCCATCTGGCTGGGCGGCGCCGTGGTGCGCGTACAGCCGAAAAACTAAACAGGAGATCACCATGAATTTCTACAAAAGCCTGCTGCTCGCCCTGCTGCTGACCAGCAGCCAACTCACCGCCCACGCCGCCGGTCCCAAGCTCAGCGCTTCCGAAGCATTCGAGAAAAAAGACGACGGCACCTTCCTTAAAAAGCATGAGGCCATCCTCGCACGCGGCAAGAGCGGCCCGGTCGGCCTGCTGTTCCTCGGCGACTCCATCACCGAACGCTGGAAGATTGCGCCGCACATCTGGGACGCCTACTACGGCAAGTACCAGCCGGCCAACTTCGGCATCGGCGGCGACCGCACGCAGAACGTCATCTGGCGCATCGAACATGGCGAGCTGGATGGCATCTCGCCCAAGGTCACCGTGCTGATGCTCGGAACCAATAACAGCCTCGACTACACAGCCGAGGAAATCGCCGCCGCCGACCGCAAGATCGTCGACATGATCCGCGCCAAGCTGCCGCAGACCAAGATCCTGTTGCTGGGCGTCTTCCCACGCGGACCGCGCGATCCGAAAGGCGCGCCGGTAACCGAGGCCGGCGTCGCCGAAGCGGCCAAGCGCATGCAGACCATCGACGCCGTCAACCAGGACCTGGCCAAGCTGGATGACGGCAAGACCATCCGCTTCCTCAACATCAACCACGTGTTCCTCGGCCAGGATGGCCGTATCCCGAACACCATCATGCCCGACCAGTTGCACCCCGGAGCGGCCGGCTACCAGCTGTGGGCCGACGCCATGCAACCAACGCTCGAAGGAATGCTGAAATGAGAACCGCCCTCCACGCCGCGGCCCTGTCGCTGCTCGCCGCGATGACACTGCCCGCCACCGCACAGAGCTACACGCCGCAGGCCGCGCTGCAAAAACTGTTTGCGGTCGAGGGCAACTCGCCCTATCCATCGCCCTACGCCGGCACGCTGAATTTCAGCGCGCTGACGTCGAAATACGATTCCGGCCACGGCCACGGTTACCGCAATGAAGTGAAGGTCACCGACAAACAACGCCTCAGCGCCGCACAAACGCACGAGCACTTCGCCGCGCGCGTCACGCCAACGCTGCCGGCCGGCGCCAAGACCATCGTCGCCCAATACCATGTGGAAGGACTGGACACCATCCTCAAAGTCTACGTGCAGGATACGGCCGACAAGCAGGGGCTGGACGGCAAGGCCGGCAACGGCGTGTTCGACATCCTGGTGCGCATCCTCGGCACCGATGGCAAGGAAGCGACAACCGCGCTAGGCACAGTGCATTCTGGCGAAGGCTTCGACCTGGACATCGTCTTCAACGCGGGCGAAGCGCTGGTGACGGCGCGCACTGCCAGCGGTGTCGAATTGAAAACGCCGCTTACCCGCATCAAAGGGGACGACCGCCAGATCTACTTCAAGTTTGGCGACTACCTGCAAGCGCTCGATCCCGACACCGGCAAGCACACCATCGTCGCGGCCAAGTGGGATGAATACTATCGCCTGAACCACATCGACAGCAGCCAGATCAGCTTCAGCCACACCATTTTTGAACGCAACGGAGCGCAGCCATGAACACCACCGTATCCGCCGAAACGCTGGCGACCCTGAAGACCATCGCCACGTCGACCCTGACCACGCTGTTGTTCAAGCGCGGCTTCCGCAACGTCTTCATCCAGGGCGCGCGGCCGCTGAAGACCGGCCAGCGGCTGGCCGGCCCGGCCTTCACGCTGCGCTACATCCCGGCGCGTGAAGACCTCGACGGCATCGACGCTTTCCTCGACCCGCGCCATCCGCAACGGGTGGCAGTGGAGGAAATCCCAGCCGGCGCGGTGCTGGTGATGGATTGCCGTGGCGACGTGTCGGTGGCGTCGGCCGGCAGCATCCTGGCCACGCGCATGCAAGTGCGCGGCGTGGCCGGCATCGTCACCGACGGTGGCCTGCGCGACGCCAGCGGCATCGCCAAGCTGGAGATTCCGGCCTGGTGCTCCGGCCCGTCCGCACCGACCAACCTGATCCGCCATCACGCGCTCGACATCAACGCGCCGATAGGCTGCGGCGACGTACCGGTCTATCCCGGCGACATCATGGTGGGCGACGACGACGGCGTGGTCTGCATCCCCGCCCACCTGGCCGAAGAAATCGCCCGCGACGCAGTGCCGATGGAGCGCTACGAGGACTTCGTGCTGGAGCAGGTACGCGGCGGCGCCAGCATCATCGGCCTGTACCCGCTGACCAAGCCGGAAAACCGCCTCCTGTTCGAGGCCTGGCTAGCAAGCAATCCTTCCGCTGCGGCGCAAGCTTAGACGATCCGTTCGCATTGGCGGCTCTATTCGAGAGGGGGATTCCCATCATTAAAGAAAGTCCGCCAACTATGGCTTCCTGATTGAAGAGCATCTGAAAATACCCCCATCCATACCCCGAAAAGTTATCATTTAATCAATATTTAGTGTTTTTCCACATAGTCCGAATTTAATTTTGGCATGGCTGCTCAACTAAAGAACTTTCAACACATCTCGCATTTCTTTTTATTAAAATCTCTTGCATAGAAATTAGTTTCTGTATGTCCACAAAATATATTCAAGCAGGAAATATTATCTGAAGTAAACCGCATTGAAACCACTAACAAGATACCCCCGAATATACCCCCTTGCGAATATTAATTTTCTGCCAGATGCGCGTCTGTTCCTTTCATTAGCGCTCAATCACTCAATGAAAATCCGAATGTCGGATCTATTAGTTGAGGCCGCTTTCGCCCCAAAGCCGCCGGTGACCTATTTCCTAAAGGTTGCTTCCACATCTTTTGCGGTAAATCCCCAACGAAGTAAGGGAATTTTCTTATCAGTGAAACTGAGCATCAACCGATTCCCCACAGCCTTAACGAACGCCTCATTAATTTCGCCTTTTTCCGGCAATTGAAAACCGAGAACATCTCGCCATTCGCTACTATCGTCATCCCACACCGAGGCCCACGTATGTGACGGGTTCAAAAATCTGAGTTCGGCAGGGCCTTGCATATCAACCAACCTGGCTTCGGCTACGTTTAAGATAAATTCTTCGCTGTCATTTTTTATGACAACAAAACGGGTTTTTAAGGCTCGAATGGTTTCGAAAGTTGGCTGCATAAAAGCGTTTCAAAGGTATTAAATGTTTGCACCGTGGCCCCTAGAGGCCGCTACTTGCCGCTAGGCGTCCCTTTGAAGTTACAGATAAATTCCTTGGAGCTCGGCCAACTCTGTTGAAAGCGCAACATCATAGCGATTATCAAGCTTTGCTTGCCGCGCAAGTGATATGAATCCCCGCTCAGCGACTAATCTGCCTGCACATGGAATAGCCGTACAAAAGGAGTGCATGTCCTGGATATCGTTGACCTTTAGTGGTCCAGTCTTTACTTCAAGGCGAGCAGCCAACTCCGCCTCCACATTCAATGTAGGGACCTCACGAACAAACTTGACTATTGCTTCGCCGCCGAGTTTCTTCATCTCATCAACGGTATGTCCAACAACGTCGAGCATATGGGCGACAAAACCCTGATGATCAAGGAATAATTTCGCTGCATATGCCCGCCAACGGAGATCCATTGTCGAGCCTTCCATAATTGTGCGGCGCGCTTCAATCCGAGAGAGAAGCTGATCCGACTCTTTCGCGAAGGCGGAGTGTGCCGCACGCCGACGTCCATCATCTTGATTCATCATATAGTCGACGTATTGCTTTTGTGGGTCAACTTGCTGATTCATAAAGCGAGAGGTAGCGGCATCTTCCGGCGACGCCACAAGTGTATCGAACATTTCAAACGCCTGCATAAACCCCGGCACGACAGTCCAATTAGCGGGTGGTTGTTCGGGCTCATCCCCGAACGCTATATGCAAGGCATTTCGCATTTCAATTAGCAGACGCGCTTTTCGACTGCGGAATACGAAACCCTTGCTTAGTAAAGCTTGAATTTCGACAACATTTGCCCGGCTTTCCGGATCGTTCCGCTTGGATGTTTCTAAAATATGGGAAGCAGTCAAAGGAGCTATCAATTTCCCTGTGCGTACCGCAGCCAAAAGCTCTTGATACACTATTAGGTGCGGCCCTGAGGTTGTCTTACCCGCGTGCACCCGTGCGAGATCAATCCATTTATTCTGATCGAGGAAGAGCACATGCATTCATACAGCCTATTCGTTTCAATATTTTCGAATGACCGTTTTTGGCCGGGTTCAGCCGACGCCACACAGGGTAGCATCTTGCAGGGTTGGAAGGTTCACACTTTGTCGCATCGGGCTGCCGTCGCCCCATCTCGGACTGTCGCGATTTTCCGCAACGAACCTAGTCAACAAGATTTTCTGAGCAACTTAGACTTCACCAAGAAGAAATCGGGCACTTTGGCTAGAAGGAGTCGGCACTTGCCCAATTTTAGGAATATACCCGATAAACTTCGCAATCCCCTCTAAATCAGAAATTCGATTCAAGTATGGAAGCGCGTATTCGCGTATCGCTTGCTCAACATCGAATGCAACGCTGCGAACCTCATTTGATGACACCACATTCCACCAAAAGTCCTCTTGAATAGGCAATAAATGACCGATTCTTATCCCTGCATGACCACGTTGCTTTTGGGGCTCAGAAATCAAAGCCTCGCCATTCTGTGCTGCGACCGCTGGCAGGTACGAATAAAGGTTGATGGTAAAACGAGTCCGATCCGGCGCGTTAAATTGGCTAGCTTGAACAACTAGATGAAGAGTAGCCTCTGAGGTTTGCCGAAAGAAATGGCGACGTAATTTCTTATATCCGTGTTCGCGTAGGATTGGTGAAATGCCCAATGCAACAACTTCATCAATAAGTTGAGTAGAAATAGTTTTTTCAGGCATTCTGCTCTCACATTGTTCTTCGATGTCTGCTGCTGGCCGCTACACGTCATAGCTAAATGCCGTCACCTGCCAGCTGGGCTCTAATCGGAGGCGGAAGCCATAAGGGGCCGGGCGGGTAATATCGTAACGCCCAGCGAATAAATTGGCCGCCGCGAATTCGATGAATTTACCATCCTTACCGGCGACCACTCTCGCCCCCGGACTACCTAAGAGATTCAAGAATATCACTGGCTCGATGACTCCCTCACATCGGATAGCTAGCTCCACGTCACCGGCCATTGGCCAAATGGTGAGAGCTAAATTTAACGGACGACGTTCGACTGAATAGATATAGGAAATGCCATACTCCTCACCTACAGGCACGACACCTAGTGCATCAAGAAAATCTAACGGTTCCCAAGAAAATTCTGGCATTCAAATTCCGATAAACAGTTGAAAGTCCGTTGTTGGCCGATCACAGCCGTCGGCCTTTATGGGGCCGGCGTGCGGATCTGGCACCAGAGTGGATAATAGACTTAGGACTACCACACATTGCGACGGTCTTCAAATTTGAACACTGCATATGGCGGACACTTCCCATTCATCATAACTGGAACACGAATTTCGCCGCTATCACTACCGTCACATTCTGGTGGGCAGACAAACCAGCTAATATCGTAGTACCACCATCCACCCTCGTAGTCACTTGTTCTTCTCAAGGCGCAAGCGGCAAACTGTGGCTCACCAATTGGATATGCGCTCAGCATCTCGATTAAGGCTGCCTTCGATGTAGCGATGGCAGCCCGAGGGGGCAACGGAGGAAAATCTTCGGTCTCGGACCAGCGAGGACAGTCGGCGCCATCATCTTTATCGAAGGAAAACTTGAAGCCGATCTCCTCAAAATAATAAGAATAGAATTTAGTCATATTGAAAATTGATTGTATTAACTGGAACTTCCGCTATTGGCCGCTAACCGACGCTTCTACTAGATAAAGACTGCCAGCAAAAGATTAAAGCTAATACTAGAAACGCGACGGAAAATCCGAGAACCAAATAGTCCGGTAGCAGAGATGGATATACCTTGTCGAAAATAAAATAGCTTAACCCGAAGGCATATGCCAGGGAGGGTAGCCATTTCTTCTGCCAAGCGAAACTAACCATCGCTAAGGCGCAACCTGCGATCCCTAAAATAGTGACAAGGTGCATATCATCCCTCAATAAAACTTTGGACTGCTCTTGACCGAACTCGGCCTAGTAAGCATATCATCTTGCTTAGAAGGAAAATGCACTAAATATCACCGCTAGCCCAGTAGCAAGGCCGCTCGACGAGTATTGCCTTAGGCAGACTAGGGTTGCGACCTGACGCGGAGCGGCTGGCCCCGCAGGGCAGGTTCCCGTTGAGCGCCGCAGGCGCGAATAAGGGAAGTGAAGTTAGCAAACCGCAAGGTTAGCTAACTTCACATATCCTGCCCGCCGTTTCAACGCTATTTTTCCGCCTCTGAATACAACTGAAGTGAGATTTTCTGCGCTTCCAAACGCCACTAAGTGCGATTTCGGCGCTTCCGAACGCCACTGAACGCCACTCCGCGAAACCAAGCTCAACCAGGACGGCATTGCAATACAAATACTTTCAATTGTCTGCAAAGGCTAAGCACAGCGGACAATAGTGCGAGCTTTGAAAAGTACCCCTATTTCTGCAGCACATCGGCCGCGACTGAATCGATGTAGTCGGCCCAGTCCTGCATCATCCTGTGGCGCTCAGCAAGGAACTGCGCACGGTCGTAGGCGCTGGCAACCTTGTCCTTCGGAGCGTGAGCCAGCTGGCGGTCAACGACTTCGTGTCGATACCCTAGTCGCTCTTTGATTGTGCTCATCGCCAGCGCACGGAAACCGTGCCCGGTCATGCGCCCTTTGTAGCCCATACGCTCAAGCGCCACCAGAAGCGTGTTGTTGCTGATGGGCTTATGGTGGTCGCGCTGGTTCGGGAAAAGATACGTCCCGCTTCCTGTGATGGCGTGGAGTTCGCGTAGCAGATGGCACGCCTGTCGCGAAAGACAAACATGATGGTCGGTCATATCCGGGTTGACTGTCAGCTTCCCGCGCTTCATGCGTTGCCAGGGGATGATCCACTCGCCCTTCTCCAGATTGATCTCGCTCCACGGCGTCTCGATCAATTCGCTTGTCCGCACGAAGACAAGCAGCATCAGGCGTAATGCAATCCGCGTAGGCTGGAACATCCGGGCTTCGTTCCGTTCGAGGACGCCAAGGAATGCAGGGAGTTCGTCTGCATCGATGGCGGCGAAGTGCGAAGCGCGCCGGGTTTTCAGTACGTCTTTCATGTCGACGACCAGGTTGCGATCGGTCAGGCCGCACTGGATCGCGTAGCTAAAGATTTGCGCGCAGACGGCCTTCATGCGGTGGGCGATTTCGGCCGCACCGCGCTGTTCGATCTTGCGCAGGGCGGCAATGACATCGCGGTGCTTCAGTTCTGCAATCGGCAGCTTGCCGATCTGCGGAAAAATGTCAGCTTCAAGCCGTTGAATCATGTTCTTGGACGTGCGCTCACTCCAGGTCGGGACCTTGTTGGCGTACCATTCCCGTGCGATCTTTTCAAAGGTATTAGCGGCCTCTTCAGCTGCGCGGCGCTTGGTAGCGTCGCGTAGCTTGGCTGGGTCATCCCCTTGGAGGATGAGCCGCCGGGCCTCCAGGCGCTTTTCTCGCGCGTTCTGCAGCGTTATTTCGGGATAGGGGCCGAAGGTGAGCACGTTCTCGCTTCCGTTCGCCTGTCGAAATTTCATACGCCAGATACGGGAGCCTTTGGGAGTGACCTCCAGGTAAAGCCCGCCGCCATCAAACAGCCGGTAAGCCTTTTCGTGTGGCTTGGCCTTCCTGACTTGCATCTCGGTCAGCGGTGCGATGATTTTTGGCATGACCAATCTCCTTTGCACTAACGTTAAGTACGTTAGACCGCGCTAAGAGGGTATGGTTTTGGGATAAGGGTATGAGGCCTCCCTTTTTTTACCCTTAAAAGAGTTGGATGCAGCTGGACAGTGGAGGACGCCAGAAAACAAAAAAGCCGCTGTAGCAGGGGCTAAAGCGGCTTTTTCTGGATGATTTCGGACTTGCTCGGATCACCCAATTTGAATCCTTGGCGGAGAGAGGGGGATTCGAACCCCCGATAGGTTTGACCCTATACACGCTTTCCAGGCGTGCGACTTCAACCACTCATCCACCTCTCCTGCATTTCCCAAACCACGGGAAGCGCCGAATTATAGCAAAGATTCCAGCAAGTACCAACATTATTTGCCGGTACGTCACCCCGTCAGCATGGATTCCCGCCTACGCGGGAATGACGCTGTTACGAGGTTTCTTTCAGCTGCTCCAGAATCGCCGGATTCTCCAACGTCGACACATCCTGCGTGATCGTCTCGCCCTTGGCCAGCACGCGCAGCAGGCGACGCATGATCTTGCCCGAACGAGTCTTCGGCAGGTTGTCGCCGAAACGAATCTCCTTCGGCTTGGCGATCGGACCAATTTCCTTGGCGACCCAATTGCGCAACTCCAGCGCCAGCTTCTTGGCCTCATCGCCCGTCGGACGTGCCTGCTTCAGCACCACGAACGCGCAGATCGATTCGCCCGTCGTGTCATCCGGCTTGCCGACCACCGCCGCTTCCGCCACCAGCGGATTGGCCACCAGCGCCGATTCGATCTCCATCGTGCCCATGCGGTGACCCGACACGTTCAGCACGTCATCGATACGGCCGGTGATGGTGAAGTAGCCGGTGTCCTTGTTGCGGATCGCGCCATCGCCCGCCAGGTACATTTTGCCGCCCAGTTCTTCCGGGAAGTAGGACGTCTTGAAGCGCTCCGGATTATTCCAGATGGTGCGGATCATCGACGGCCACGGACGCTTGACCACCAGAATGCCGCCCTGCCCGTTCGGCACATCGACGCCTGCCTCGTCCACAATCGCGGCCATGATGCCCGGCAGCGGCAAGGTGCACGAACCCGGCACCATCGGCGTTGCCCCCGGCAACGGAGTGATCATGTGGCCGCCGGTTTCGGTCTGCCAGAAGGTGTCGACGATCGGGCATTTTTCTCCGCCGACCTGGGTGTAGTACCACATCCACGCTTCCGGATTGATCGGCTCGCCCACCGTGCCCAGCAGACGCAGCGACGACAGGTCGTAGTTTTTCGGATGTACTTTCGGGTCCACGTCCGAGGCTTTGATCAGCGAACGGATCGCGGTCGGCGCGGTGTAGAAGATGTTGACCTTGTGCTTGGCCACGGTTTCCCAGAAGCGGCCCGCGTTCGGGTAGGTCGGCACGCCTTCAAACACCACTTGCGTGGCGCCGACTGCGGTCGGGCCGTAGGCGATGTAGCTGTGGCCGGTCACCCAGCCGATGTCGGCGGTACACCAGTAGACGTCGGATGGCTTCAGGTCGAACGACCATTTCATCGTCAGCGCCGCCCACAGCAGGTAGCCGCCGCTGGAGTGCTGCACGCCTTTTGGCGTGCCGGTCGAGCCCGAGGTGTAGAGGATGAACAGCGGATGCTCGGCTTCCACCCACTCCGGCTCGCATTCCGCCGACTGGTTTTCGACCAGGTCGTGCAGCCACAGGTCGCGGCCTTCTTTGAAGGCGATGGCGCCGCCGGTACGTTTGTAGACGATCACGTCTTTGATGGTGTCGCAGCCGCCCAGTGCCAGCGCTTCGTCGACGATGGCTTTCAGCGGCAGGTGTTTGCCGCCGCGCAGTTGTTCGTCGGCGGTGATGACGGCCACGGCGCCGGCGTCGATGATGCGCTCTTGCAGCGATTTGGCCGAGAAGCCGCCAAACACCACCGAGTGCGTGGCGCCGATGCGCGCGCAGGCTTGCATCGCGGCCACGCCTTCCACCGACATCGACATGTAGATGATGACGCGGTCGCCCTTTTTGATGCCGCGCGACTTCAGGCCGTTGGCAAATTTGCAGACTTTTTCGTGCAGCTCTTTGTACGATACGTGCGTGGCCTGGCCGTCGTCCGCTTCAAAGATAATGGCGGTCTTGTCGGCGTTGCCGTTGGTCAGATTGCGGTCGAGGCAGTTGTACGAGACGTTCAGCTTGCCGTCTTCAAACCATTTGTAGAACGGCGCGTTGTCTTCGTTGAGGGTTTTGGTGAACGGCGTTTGCCAGTCCAGATGTTCTTTCGCCAGACGCGACCAGAAGCCTTCGTAGTCGGCTTCGGCTTCCGCGCACAGTGCGTTGTAGGCATCCATGCCGGACACGGCAGCCTGTGCTGCAAACGCCGCCGGTGGCGCGAAGACGCGGGATTCCTGTGGACCTTGTTGGGTGGTAGTGCTGCTCATGGTGTCTCCAAATGTTGTAATCGTTTGCTTAGCAACATAAACGGTATCGCTTACTGCGCCCTTACAGCCGTCGCCAACCCCGGCGGAGGATGGCATGCCGGACAATTTTACCAATAATTCAACGCAGCGATCGGATGCGGTCGCTCGGCAGCGCGTGTAAAATGTCGGCAGTCTTCATAGTCTGCACCATTTCCAGGAGTTTTGCCGTAATGACCGAGCCTAAACAAAAGCTGCGCCCCCTGCCCGCTTTTATTTTCATGACCCGCTGGCTGCAACTGCCGCTGTACCTCGGCCTGATTCTGGCGCAATGCGTTTACGTGTTCCACTTCTGGGTCGAGCTGAAAGACTTGATCGGCGCCGCGCTCGGCAACGACGCCGCGCTGCAGCACATCTTCCAGGCCGTTGCCGTGCCCAACGCGCCAGTGCCGGACAAGCTCAATGAAACCACCATCATGCTCGTCGTGCTGGGCCTGATCGATGTGGTGATGATTTCCAACCTGCTGGTGATGGTGATCATCGGCGGCTACGAGACCTTTATCTCCCGCATGAATCTGGATACGCATCCCGACCAGCCGGAGTGGCTGTCGCACGTCAACGCCTCGGTGCTGAAGACCAAGCTGGCGATGGCGATCATCGGCATTTCGTCGATCCATTTGCTGAAGACCTTCATCAACGCCGCCGCTTACGATCCGAAGGTGCTGATCTCACAAACCGTGATCCATATTGTGTTCCTCCTGTCGGCGCTGGCGATCGCCTACACCGACCGCATCACCACATCGACGCACAACGAATCGAAATCCCATTAACCCCGCGAGAACATCATGACCATCATAAAGCAAGAAGACCTGATCGAATCCGTTGCCGCCGCGCTGCAGTACATCAGCTACTACCATCCAGCCGATTACATCGAGCACCTGGCCCGCGCCTACGAGCACGAGCAAAGCCCGGCCGCCAAGGACGCCATCGCGCAGATCCTGACCAACTCGCGCATGTGCGCCGAGGGCAAGCGTCCGATCTGCCAGGACACCGGTATCGTCAACGTCTTCCTGAAGATCGGTATGGGTGTGCGCTTTGAAGGCTTCACCGGCACCGTCACCGACGCGGTCAACGAAGGCGTGCGCCGCGCCTACAACTTCGACGACAACAAGCTGCGCGCCTCGATCGTGGCCGACCCACACTTCGACCGCAAGAACACCAAGGACAACACGCCGGCCGTGGTCCACATGGAACTGGTCGAAGGCGACACCGTCGACGTCAAGGTCGCAGCCAAAGGCGGCGGCTCGGAAAACAAATCGAAGATGATCATGATGAATCCTTCCGATTCGCTGATCGACTGGGTACTGAAAACCGTGCCAACCATGGGCGCCGGCTGGTGCCCGCCAGGCATGCTGGGGATCGGCATCGGCGGCACGGCTGAAAAGGCCATGCTGATGGCCAAGGAAGTGCTGATGGAAGACATCGACATGTTCGAACTGAAACAGCGCGGCCCGCAGAACAAGCTGGAAGAGCTGCGTATCGAACTGTGCGACAAGATCAATGCGCTGGGCATCGGCGCGCAAGGTCTGGGCGGCCTGACCACCGTGCTGGACGTGAAGATCATGATGCATCCGACCCACGCGGCGTCCAAGCCAGTGGCGATGATCCCGAACTGCGCCGCCACCCGTCACGGCCACTTCGTGCTGGACGGTTCCGGTCCTGCCTACATGACGCCGCCACCGCTGTCGACCTGGCCTGACGTGTCGTGGGCGCCAGATACCGAGAAGTCGAAACGTGTCGACCTGAACACGCTGACCAAGGAAGAAGTCGCTTCGTGGACGCCGGGCCAGACCCTGCTGCTGAACGGCAAAATGCTGACCGGCCGCGACGCCGCGCACAAGCGCATTCAGGACATGCTGGCCAAGGGCGAAGAACTGCCGGTCGATTTCAAAAACCGCGTGATCTACTACGTCGGCCCGGTCGATCCGGTGCGTGATGAAGTGGTCGGCCCGGCCGGCCCAACCACCGCCACCCGCATGGACAAGTTCACCGACATGATGCTGGAGAAAACCGGCCTGATCGCGATGATCGGCAAGGCTGAGCGCGGCCCTGCTGCGATCGAGTCGATCAAGAAGCACAAGTCGGCGTACCTGATGGCGGTGGGCGGCTCGGCCTACCTGGTGTCGAAAGCCATCAAGCAATCGAAAGTGCTGGGCTTTGCCGACATGGGCATGGAAGCGATCTACGAGTTTGACGTGGTCGACATGCCGGTCACCGTGGCCGTCGATTCGCAAGGCACGTCGGTGCACAACACCGGCCCGGCGGAATGGAAGACCCGCATCGAGCAGCTCAACGTGCCTGTTGTGACTGCCTGATGCAAATCGCCCGCTCTCCCGGCTCCCCGATTGGGGTTTTTGATTCCGGCGTGGGCGGGCTGTCGGTGCTGCGCCACATCCGCGCGCAGCTGCCGCATGAAGATCTGATGTACTTCGCCGACTCCGGCCACGCGCCGTATGGCGACAAGACCGAGCAGTACGTGGTCGACCGTGCGCTGGCGGTGACGGATTTCCTGTTGGCGCATGGCGCCAAGGCGCTGGTGGTGGCCTGCAATACGGCCACCGTGGCCGCCATCAAGGCGGTGCGCGCCAAGTATCCCGAGTTGCCGGTGGTGGGCGTGGAGCCCGGCCTGAAGCCAGCCGCTGCCGCTACGCGCAATGGCAAGGTCGGCGTGCTGGCGACGGCGCGCACGCTGAAGGGCGACAAGTTCCTGCAACTGCGCGAGCAGATCAGTGCGGCCACACAGGCCGAGTTCCTGCTGCAGCCGGCCGTGGGCCTGGTCGACGAAATTGAAAAAGGCGATCTGGCCGCACCAGCCATCGCCGCCATGCTGGAACACTACGTCGCGCCGCTGCTGGACCAGGGCGCCGATACGCTGGTGCTCGGCTGCACCCACTACCCGTTTGTCCGCGCCGGCATCGAGCGTGTGCTGCGCGATCACGCGCGCGGCGATGTGGTGCTGATCGACACCGGTGACGCCGTGGCGCGCCAGCTGGGCCGCCTGCTGGCTGCGTCCGGCTTGCCGCATGGTGCGGATGGCGTCGCCACGCTGCGCGGCTACACCACCGGCGATGCGGCCGCTCTGGCGCAGGCATTTGCTCACTTGCTGGACCTGAAGCCGGCGGTGGAAAAGGTTGATGTTTAGGTCATCTTCAAGTTTCGAAAATTAAATTTGCAGGAATCGAAACTGGCTTGTATAATTCTGGCTCGTTGTTCAGCAGTACTTAGACAGCGAGTAGTAAAGACAGTGGTGGCTGTAGCTCAGTTGGTAGAGTCCAGGATTGTGATTCCTGTTGTCGTGGGTTCGAGCCCCATCAGCCACCCCAAAGAATTAAGTGAAAAGCCCAGTCTCCGGACTGGGCTTTTTGCGTTTCGGGCCCGCGCTTGATGCGCCTCTACGCCCTAATGCCGTTAAGTTAAGCTGGAATTTCACATCGTCATTCCCGCGCAAGCGGGAATCCATAGGACGTCTGCCGGGCAAACGCAGCATGGATTCCCGCTTGCGCGGGAACGACGTTGCTAACTTAACGGCATTACTGTACGCCCGCACTTAGAGTGGCAATGTCTTGCTGAATCGTCAGCACACCCTACGCTACCAAGGAAGAGCTAGCCGTCCTGAACGGCAAGGTGGATGTCCTTCTCAGCCTCCAGCATGACCATGCTGCCAAGGCCGAACTGGCCGATGCCGTCTACCAGCTCACCTGGCGCATGGCGGGCTTCGCCGTGGCTAGCATTGGCGCCATCGTGCGCTATCTTTAAGCTTTGCCGGCAATGCGCTGGGCATGAATTTGGGCGGCGATTTTATCCAGCGTATTCATCACGGTGCCGGGATTGAAGGGTTTGACGATGTAGCCCCTGGCGCCGTTACGCAGCGATTGCTCGACCGTGCTGCGGTCGGTGCTGGCGGTGACCATCAGCACGGCCGCAGCAGGCTGCTTTTCACTGATCCAGTTGAGCAGCTCCAGGCCATTACCATCCGGCATCACCACATCCAGGCAAATAATGTCGGCGCGCAGCGAAAGCAGCCGCAGCCGCGCGGCTTCAGCGGTGCCCGCATCCCCCACCACATCGTAGTGGTCGCCCTGGATAATCACGCGCAACAGGCTGCGCGTCATGCCGTCGTCGTCGATGATGAAAACGCTTAGTCGCTGGTGTGCGGGCATGCCGGCCTCCTGTCGCTATCATGTTGCAAACTATAGCCGAATGTCGTTACCAATGCGTAACGTTACAACATTTTGACCACGTCTATTGCCCGTTGGAACTAGGTTAACGCTACAATAGAATGAACTTTGCATCCCCATGCAAAACCGCCGTCAGCTCGACTTATCCCCCGAAAACGCATAAGTGTATGTCCCAAGAAAAACCTGTTATTGAAGTCAGCACCTATAGCAAAGACACGCCGATTGGCCGCCCGGACACCGACGGCCGCGCCGCAGTGTTTGTCCCGTCCGAAGCATTTGACGCCGGCAACAACGCCGCCATCCGCATGGGTGCCGGCATCGTCGGTTTCGGCAACCCCGATGGCACGCTGACCGTCTATTTCGAAGCCAACCGGTTCGACGAGACCAGCCTGCACAAGTGGGAAAACAAGGCACGCAAGGCCTACGACCGCATGGTCATGGGCGCCCCCACCGTCTCCAAGGCCAAGATCAGCGCCAGCATGCTGGAACAGATCGGCATCATCGACGGCATGGGCATCCACCTGAAACACCCGGAACGCCTGCAGCAATGGCTGAGCGTGTCCAACGCGCTCGACACCGCGCCCGCCGGTCCGGTCACGCTGTGGAAAACCAAATAAAGTTGTTGAAAAGCTAGAGACGGGCTTTTGTCCTACATTTTGTCGGACATTCGGCTGATGCCGGCGATATGGATTGTGGACTATTCTGAAGTCATTCCAGTTCCCTTCCTTCAGGAGCCCGTCATGATGGCACGCTATCTACACATTGCATTTGGTGCTTTGCTGCTTGTCGTGGCAGGCGCTTCGGCTTACGAGTTATGCTCGGAAAGCGTCTTGAACCAGGCATCGATCTACGTACTGCGTTAAGCACGGCCGTTTAACCCATTCCACACCGGTCAAAAAAAATCCCGCCGGGCGCCGTGAAGCGCCAGCGGGATTTTTGCATCCGCAACCTGATTAACGGCGATGGTAGCCACCCCAGCCGCGACCGCCCCAACCGCGGCCACCGCCACAGCACCAGCGGCCAAACGAGAAGTCGAGGCCGATGGATACCGGCGGGTAATAATAGGATGGCGCCGGAGCGTAATATACCGGTGCCGGCGCATAGTAGGTCGGCTGCGTTACATACACCGTGCTGGTGCTGTAGGCCGGTTCGGTGCTGTAGACCACGCGCGACTGCGGCTGGGCCGGCAGCTCCTCGGTCCACGTGCCCGACTGCGCCTGCGAACCCGAGGGCAGCACCGACACGGTATGCCATTGATACGGGTCCTGCACGCGGGCAGTGGTGTAATAAGCTGGACGCTGCGTAGCGCAGCCGGTCAGCGCCGCCAGCGCGGCAACGGCGATAACAAGTGTTTTCATGGCGGTTTTCTCCTTAATCCAGATCGTACTATATAAGGAACTCGCGTGGCACTCTTGCGCCATTACAGTTGCTTACAACAGTCATGACAGCCGAAAAAAAAAGGAACCGCAGTCGGTTCCTTTTTGCTCAACACGCGGCCGCCTTCAGCCAGATTAGTCCAGTTTCCAGGCGTAATCAACCTTGGTCCAGGTTTCGGCCGGTGCGCCGTCCTTGGTGCCTGGCTTGAATTTGCAGGCGCTCAGCGCCTTGATGGCGGCCTTGTCCAGATTCTTGAAACCGCTGCTTTTGTCGACCTTGGAATCAGCAACGCTACCGTCCGGCTTGACCAGGAAGGACATCGACACGGTACCCTGCTCTTCATTCATCAGGGAGGCTTTTGGATACTCAGCCTTGCAGTTCTTGGCATCGAACGATGCCGGAACTTCAGCGGCAAAAGCGGTGCCCGACATCAACACAGCTGCGATCACACTCAACCAACGCTTATTTGTAAACATCTGATTTCCCCAAAAGTGTAAGAATCCGGCGTGCAGGCTCTACCCATGCAGAGCCTGTTTGAGACTAATTACAGCTTCCAGCTGTAGTCGACCTTGGTCCAGGTCTGGGCTACAGCGCCATCCTTGGTGCCTGGTTTGAATTTGCAGGCGCTCAGTGCTTTCAGCGCGGCTTTGTCGAGGTTTTTGTAGCCGCTCGACTTTTCCACTTTGGAATCCATCACATTGCCGTCGGCGCCGACCAGGAAGGCCATCGAGACGTCGCCCTGCTCTTCGTTCAGCAGCGAGGCTTTTGGATATTCCGCTTTGCAGTTTTTGTCGGACAGCGAGGCTGGCACTTCAGCAGCAAACACAGCCGAGGTGGCGACGGACAGGATGACAGCGGCGAATACAGACTTGTTCATATTACGATTTCCCAACAATTTGTTATTAATGACTGGTTAAACGAACTCCACAGCGGGCCATCTGTCCACAACAGCGGACGGCAGACTGCGGCAAATATTTTTCAGAACTGCTTAGAACTCTTCCCACTCATCGCTGCCGGCGGTGCTGGCTGCTGCGGCGACTTTTTTCGGTTTGGCGGCCGGTGCAGGCGCTGGCTTGGCCGCCAGTTTCTTCACGGGCGCACGGGCGGCGGTGATGGGCTTGACCACGGCTGCCCTGGTGGCCATTGCAGGCGCTGCCACAGGCGCGCGCTCCTCGCCTTCCACCAGTTTGAAGACGCTGACCACGCGCGACAGCTCGCTGGCCTGATCTTGCAAACTTTGTGCTGCGGCGGCGGCTTCTTCCACCAGCGCGGCATTTTGTTGGGTCATGCTGTCCATCTCGATGATCGACTGGTTGACCTGGGCGATACCGGCGCTCTGCTCCTGGCTGGCGTTGGCGATTTCGCTCATGATGTCGGTCACGCGGCGCACCGACGACACCACCTCGTCCATCGTCACACCGGCCTGGCCGACCAGCTTGGTGCCGGCGCCGACCTTCTCGACCGAGTCATCGATCAGCATCTTGATTTCTTTTGCCGCACCGGCCGAACGTTGCGCCAGGTTACGCACTTCCGACGCCACCACGGCGAAGCCACGGCCTTGCTCACCGGCACGGGCGGCTTCCACGGCCGCGTTCAGCGCCAGGATGTTGGTCTGGAAAGCGATGCCATCGATCACGCCGATGATGTCGACAATCTTCTTGGCCGAGGCATCGATCGAGCTCATGGTATCGACCACTTGCGATACCACCTGGCCACCCTTGACCGCCACATCCGAAGCGGCCGAGGCCAGCTGGTTGGCTTCACGGGCGTTGTCGGCGTTCTGTTTCACGGTCGAGGTCAGCTCGTCCATGGCCGATGCGGTTTTTTCCAGCGACGATGCCTGCATTTCAGTACGCGACGACAGGTCAACGTTACCGGCGGCGATTTCACGCGAGGCGGTGCCGATGGTTTCGGTACCGGTACGCACCTGGCTGACGATGTCGCGCAGGCTGTTGCGCATTTCACGCATTTCCACGACCAGGCTGTTCTTGTCGGCGCCGGTGGTGTTGATCGAGATCGACAGGTCGCCAGCGGCGATGCTGCCGGCGATCGAGGCGGTGTAGTCCGGCTCGCCGCCCAGCTGCTTCAGCAGGCCGCGGGTGATGACCAGCGCAGCCACGACCGAGATCGCCACGGCCAGCAGGCCCATGATGATCATAAAGGTACGGGCGCTGGAGAAGCCATTGGCGGCATCCACCTGCATCTGTGCGTTCATCTTGTCTTCCAGCGCGCCCAGTTGCTCCAGGGACGCCATCCATTTTTTCTGGGCTGGACGAATTTCTTTCACCAGCACGCGGGTGGCTTCTTCAGGCTTGCTGGCCAGCCACAGTTCCGAGGCCTTGGCGATGGCCGGCATGGCGACCGCTTCCGCTTCCTTGACTGCGACCAGCAGGTTTTTCTCTTCCGGCAGCGATTCCTCCGCGAACTGCTTGCTCAGCTTGTTTTGGAACTCGGTATAAGTAACCGACAGTTCCTTGATGCGCTTCATGTCCTGTTCCATGTCGGCCGGATCGGCAATCATGGTCAGCACGCGCAGCGAGTTGATGCGCTCGGCGACGTTGTTGCGCATGTCCACCACCAGGCGGGAGACGACGTTGTTGACGCTGATGACGTGGTCCAGACGGTTCTGGATCTGCGACATGCGCAGGATGCCGACAGCAGTCACGGCCACCAGGAATACCAGCACCAGGGCGAATCCGAGGCCCAGGCGGGTACCGACTTTCATTTTTGCTAAATTCATTTCGTCTTCTTCTTAAGTGACACAGTTGATAGAAGTTGCCATGGATGACACAACGCTTGGGATGTCATCGGAACAAAACCCTTGCTGCTAAGTAATAAGCTGTGACAGTAGCAAACAATGACTGCGAATGCAAAAATTTGCAGCTCCACCAGCAGCCAGCGTGTCGTTTTTTGGAACCCCAATACATCACGAAAGTCGGTGGATATGTGTGTATATTCAGGAATTATAGATGCAAATTTTGCCTCAAAGCAAGCAATTACTGCCCGGAAAATACGCAAACGAACTTTCTGTGTGGAAATGCCACCACAGCCAATGAAAGTTTGTCAATATACGTAGTTCTACGCAGCAATACGCAGTCGGGCTGCGGCTTCGAGCAGGAGATTGGCGTCGCCGAGGGCGAGCTTTTTGGAGTCGGACAACGTCTGACGGAAGGCGCGGGCGCCCGGCAGGCCGGTCATGATGCCGAGCATGTGACGGGTGATGGAATTGAGCTTGAGGCCGAGCGGGCCGTACTGCGCCAGCTGGGCCTGGATGTAGGGAATCATGGCTTCCAGCACCTGGTCGCGGGTCAGCGGCGCACGGCTGTCGCCGTAGTAGCGCTGGTCGAAGTTGGCCATCACGAACGGGTTGTGATACGCCTCGCGGCCCAGCATCACGCCGTCCAGATGCTTCAGGTGCTCATCGATTTCGGCCTCGGTCTTGATGCCGCCGTTGATGATGATTTCGAAGTCAGGGAAGTCGCGCTTGAGCTGGTACGCATAGTCATACTTCAGCGGCGGGATTTCGCGGTTTTCCTTCGGCGACAGCCCTTTCAGGATCGCATTGCGGGCGTGGACGATGAAGGTGGTACACCCCGCATCCGCCACTTTACCGACGAAATCGCGGACGAAGTCATAACTTTGCACGTCATCGATGCCGATGCGGTGCTTGACGGTGACGTCGATCGACACCGCGTCGCGCATCGCCTTGACGCAGTCCGCCACCAGTTGCGGCTCGGCCATCAGGCAGGCGCCGAACGCGCCCTTCTGCACGCGCTCCGACGGGCAACCGCAGTTGAGGTTGATCTCGTCGTAGCCCCACTGCTCGCCCAGTTTGGCGCTGGTGGCCAGGTCGGTCGGGTCGCTGCCGCCCAGTTGCAGGGCCACCGGATGCTCTTCCTCGTTGAAGCGCAGGTGGCGTTCTACGTCGCCATACACCAGCGCGCCGGTGGTCACCATCTCGGTGTACAGCCAGGTGTGCTTGCTGATATGACGGTGGAATACGCGGCAGTGGCGGTCGGTCCAGTCCATCATCGGTGCAACGGACAGGCGGCGGCTTGGCACTACGGGTGCTTGGTCGGCGGTCGGCAAAGTGATGATGGTCATGGAGGCAACTGAAGTAAACAATCAGGGGGTCGTCATTATACAGCGAAAAGCCGGCCTGCCGCCGGGCCTGTCACGCCGCCGGGTAACGATATTCTTGCATATTCCACCATATTCACCTTTCCATTCTTGCATGAATACCCAAGAATACGTTCCATGTTCACCGTCGAAAGGTCTTGAGTATGAATTTTGGAGAAAAGCTGAAGCAGATCCGCACAGCGAGAAATCTGACGCAGCCGCAGTTTGCGGAAGCGATCGGCATTGAGCAGTCGTATCTGTCCAAACTGGAAAATGACAAGTCGCAGCCGTCGGCCGATATGTTCAGCAGCATCGTCAAGGCGCTGCAATTGGCGCCACAGGAGTTGCTGGCCGATATAGACCGGGCGATCCTGCAAAGCTCGTTGCGCCATATTCCGGAGGTCAGCCAGTTCCTCAACGGCGAAGTGCAGCGGCGTTTGCATGACGCCCGCAAATACATCTGGGGTGCGGCGGCGGCCTGCCTGCTCGGTTTTGCGATGATGCTCGCTGCCAACGATGGCATTTTCTTCGCCAATAATCTGTACAAATATAAGTCACAGGGCGTGATTCTGGACGGCGAATCGGACCAGATCTTCGAACAGTTCCCCAAAATCCAGGATCTCAAAATGGCCGCGCGCATTATCACCATGGAAGAGTCGATGCGTTCGCAGGCCGAGTTCCAGGCCAACCGCGGCAAGGTGCAGACCATCGAGGTCTGGGGCAATCGCGGCGGCGTGTTTTTCGAGCCCGCCGGCAACGGCAAACGCAAATTTGAACTGGTCGATGTGACTTATGTCCACTCGTCAAAAAACATCCTCCTGCAATACCTCGGCGCGCTGCTGATGTTTAGTGGACTGTTGCTGGCAGTGGTCGAGTGGCGCATGCGCAAAGCCGGTGGAGGTCGCCATGTCGCAGCTTAAGACCTTCCTGGCCGGCGCCGCCGCCATGGCCGGCGGCCTCATCGCGGTAGTCCTGCTGACCGGCGCGCGCGATCCCGGCAAGCTGGCCGCGTTTGACGAAATCACCGTCGGCCGCATCAACGTCGTCGAGCCGGACGGCACCAGGCGGCTGGTGATTTCCAACCGCGCGCAGTTCCCCGGCGATTTCATGCAGGGCAAGGAGGGCGAGCGGCCCGACCGCCGCGCCTTCGCCGGCATGCTGTTCATTAATGACGAAGGCACCGAGAACGGCGGCCTGATCCAGAAAGGCAGCATCAGCGCCGACGGCAAGGTCTCGTCCGGCCTGTCGCTGACCTTCGACCGCTTCCGCCAGGACCAGGCGCTGCAACTGTTGAATAACGACAGCGCCAACCACCGGCAGACCGGTGTCAGGATCAACGACGTGCCCTACTTCCAGAAAACCTCGATGGCCGACATCCAGCGTTTCGGCGAGGAGGCGCGCAAGCTGCCGGCCGATCAGCGCGACGCCTACTGGCAAAAGCTGAGCGACGAAGGACGCCTGAGCGTCAACCGCATCTGGCTGGGCAATACGCGCGACAAGGGCTCGGCGCTGCAACTGAAGGACGCCCAGGGCCGCGTGCGCATGATGCTGCTGGTAAGCGCAGACGGCGCGCCATTGATCCAGATGCTGGACGAACGCGGCAACGTCAGCAAAACCATTTCGCCCGGCTCGAAGGATTAGCCGGCAGGCGGGGAGCGGCGGAGTTGGCTATGCAGGTAAATGCCGACGCCCGCCGCCCCCATCCAGCCAAACAGCACGGCGATCAGCGCCAGCGCCAATGCCAGCAGCTGTCGATGGCTGTGCACGGCAATCAGGTAGACAAACACGGCGTTGAGCACCAGCATGAGCAAGGTCAGCCACCGCAATGCCATATCGGCGACCAGCGACAAATCAACGTGGGCCAACGCCAGCAGCAGCGGCATGAGCTGCATCAGCAAGGTCAGCCCCAGCACCACGCGCGATAGTTTCACCAGTTGTGCTGACGGCGCGTCTGCCATCGGCACCGGTGGCGGCGTGGCGTCCCGCCCCCGCCTGAAATACAGTGCGGCGGCGCCGAGAAATAACAGCGGCCATAGCAACACGGCCATGCCGGCAGCGGTCCACATGGCCCCGTAACCGCACCCGCCTTCGAAACTGGAGCCAAACCACCGACACGGCATCCACTCCAGCGCGAGGTAGGCGGCGATCACCGTCACCAGGCCGGACAGCAATAGCATCGCGACCAGCATGGCAATGGAACGGGCAGGCGTGCGGGCGGGCGCGTGGGGAGCAGTAGGCGGGGTCATGCATGAATGGTAACGCGTAGTTTTTTTCCAGTCCACGCGATACGCCGCTCCGTGACGGCCGCTATACTAGCTCCATGCACATCACCTTTGAATCCCCCAACCAGCCGGACGTGATCGCCCTGATCGCCGATCTCGATGCTTACCACCTGACGTTGTATCCGCCGGAATCCGTCTACGCGCTGGACCTGAATGCGCTGATGCAGCCGGAAGTAAAGTTCGCCGTGGCGCGCGGCGTGGACGGCGTGATCGCCGGCTGCGGCGCGGTGGTGCTGTCCCCTGCATACGGCGAGATCAAACGCATGTACGTGCAGCCGGCGGCGCGCGGCCAGGGGCTGGCGGGCCGGCTGATGGAAACGCTGGAACAGGCCGCGCGCGACGCCGGCTGTCCGCTGATGGTGCTGGAAACCGGGCCGTCGCAGCCGGCAGCGCTCGCTCTCTACGAGCGCCACGGCTTTGAGCGCTGCGGCCCGTACGGCGACTATCCGGACGATCCCTGCAGCGTCTTCATGCGCAAGCAGCTGCGCTAGGCTGCTGCCGGCCTAGCCCCCCTTCTTCTTGCCGTTCACCACCGCCAGCTTGGGCGCCGCCGGGCCGAAGATGTCGGCGATCCGCTCCAGCCGCGCGGCGGCGTCGCCGGTCAGCGTGCCGGTGGCGCCGGCGACCTGGCGCACGATGCTCAGCGCGGTCGCGCGCGCTTCGGGCTCCTCCGGCAACAACAGCGGCAAGTCCGCCAGCGCCGCCGCCTCGTTCAGCTGCAACATCACATACTGTTCCCGCAGGATGCGCTTGAGCACGGTTACGCTCATCTCCTTGTCGTCCGTGGTGCGCAGGCGCAGCTGGCGCATCGCCGCGAACGCGCGCTCGTCGGCCGCGCTCATTTCCGGGCTGCGGAAGATGTACAGCAAGCCGCGGATGATGGCCTCGGTCGTGCCGCCCTCTTTGGTCAGCAACGCCGCCGCCGCGCGGTGCGCGGTGACAGCGGCCTCGCGCGCGATGTCGCGGCCGATGCGGCGCGGCTTGCCGCCATCGGTGCTCAGCCCCACCAGCGACTGCAGCAACGGCGAACCATACACGCCGAGGAAGGTGCTTTCGGTGAGCTGGTCGCGCAGATCGCGGTAGCGGTCCAGCGACTCGACGATCTGCTTCGACCACGCCTCCTGCAGCTGCATGAACACATTGTCCTTGGCCACTGGCCGCCGTTCGGCGCGCACCTTCTCGGCCAGCGCCGGAATGTGGTTCAGCAGCGGGTTCTTGCTGGAGAACGCGGTGTAGCGCATGCGCAGCGGATGGGCCTCGCGCAGGTGTTCGGCGCTGGTCTCGGTGACCAGGCTTTTCACCACCGGACTCAGCAGGGTCTGGTACAGGCCCTTGTTGATTTCCGACACGCGGGCGACGGTGGCGAAGCGGCGCTCGTCGGCCACGTCGTTGCCGCCCAGCGCGCGCAGCGCATCCAGGTTGCGGCGTTCAAAACGCATCACGTAGTCACCGGCCGCCAGGTCGCCGGCGGCGATTTCCGCCTGCAGCATTTCCTCGTCTTTATCGAGGAACACCGCTTCGTACAGGCCGGGCGGCATGATGTCGATCATGTCCATCGCGGCGGTGAATTCTTCATGCTCCTTGTTGGCCACCGAGGCCGAGACGAAGATGCCCAGGTGACCGATGCTCTGGTGCATGGAATAGATGATGGTCTGGCCGCCGGCCACCAGCGCCGCGTCGTCCTCGTACAGGTCGAGCACCCAGCCCAGCGCCTGCTGCGGCGGCGTGATGTCGTCGCCCCACGAGCAGAACACCACGATCGGCGACTTCACGTTGCGCAGATCGATGCGGTGGCCGGCGCTGTCGAGCAGCGCGGCGTCGCTCAGGCGGTTGCCGACGAACAGCGAGTCGGCGATGTATTGCATCTCGCCGGCGTTCAGCAGCACCGGATTGCCCCACCATTTTTCAAAGTCGAGGAAGCGCTGCGCTTCGGTATCGATCTTCGAGTAGACGTTGTAGTTCTTGCTCCACAGTGTATTCGACGGATTCATCTTCTCGAAGTTTTCGACCAGTTGCGCGCCGTCGAAAATGCCGTTGCCCAGGTCGCCCGCCAGTGCCGTCATCCAGGTGCCGCCGAGAATGCCGCCGAGATAGCGCAGCGGATTCTTGCCGCGCACGCCGGCCCAGTACGACAGCGGCGCACCGGCCAGCACCAGCGGTCCGACCAGGTCGGGATTGAGCGCGCTGGTCATCATGATCTGCCAGCCGGCCTGGCAGTTGCCGATCAGCGCCGGCTTGCCGTCGGCGTGCGGATGCAGCTCGGCCACTTTGGCGATGAATTGCGCTTCGGCGCGGCACACGTCTTCAATCGTCTGGCCGGGCACCGGGTGCGGCGTGAAGCCGACGAAATAGCACGGGTGGCCGGCTTTCAGCACCACGCCGATTTCACTGTCGTGCTTCATGCCGCCGATGCCGGGACCATGGCCGGCGCGCGGATCGAACACGATAAACGGGCGCTTGGTGGGATCGGGCTGGACGCCGTCCGGCTGCTGGATGTGCAGCAGGCCGTAGTTGACTGGACGCTCGAGGTGACGGCCGTCCATCACCACGTCGAAGGCAAAAGTCAGCACGTGCGGCGCGGTCTGCTCGGCACGGTGGTTGCGTTCATCGCCGCGTTGGCGCAGCACGTCCATGAACAAGACCGAGCGCTGCGCAGCGTCGATCCAGTAATCGCTTGCCTGCTGGGCAAGGTTGAAGGGATTGCCTGGCCAATTCAGCCAGGGATTGCTCTTGTCTTCGCTCACCGGGATCCTCCATTGCGTTTATGCTGCCACGCACAAAAGTACCCCAGCGGAACGGAAAAGGCAAACAAAAACCGCAGCCGAGGCTGCGGTTTCCGGTGACGTGGCGCCCTGTTGCCGGCGCCATGACACAGGCTTAGAACTTGTGGTTGTATTCCACGGTGAACTTGGCATAACGTGGCGATTGGTAGCTCATCACTTCACCGTATTTGGCGGTGATCACGCTGCTATCGCCGTCGTCATAGGTTGGGTTGGTGCTGATCGGCACTTGCTTGTTCAACACGTTGAACACGTCCACTTTCACGGTGAAGCCTTTGAGGTAGGCCGGCGCGTAAGCCAGGTTCAGGTCCAGACGTTTTTCCCAAGGCATACGCCCCAGGCTGCCACGTGGGCTTGGCTTGTCGCCGCAGTAGTAGTACTCGGCGCCATAACCAGGACCGCCGTAGATCTGACCCAGCGGGTACGCCGGGTTGCTGCCGTTGTCGGACGCATCATTGGTGCCCAGGCACAGCTTGGGACGACCCGACTGCAGCAGCGCGAACGCACCTACCGTCACTTCAGGCGTGATCTGGTAGAAGCCGTACATCTTCAGCTGATGCTTGCGGTCGTTCGGCAGCAGGCCATCGGAACCTGGCGCAAACTCTGGGAAGTCCCAGCCTGCCGAGGTGCCGACGTCGGTCTGGCCGGTGTCGGAACGGGTCTGGCCTTCCATGTTGCCGGTGCTACGCGACAGCGTATAGTTGATGCGGCCATACCAGCCGTTGCGCATCGGGTGCTCGGCGAAGAAGTCCAGTGCGGCGTAGGTACGCTTGGCGTCTGGTTCGCCGATTTCCGCAGCGCTGAAGTGGGCAATCTGGCCTTTGCCGGTGACCACCGGATTACCGGCTGCATCGTTGCCGTCCACCCACAGGCTGACATCGCGGCCTGGATTGAAGATGAAGCAGTTGACGGCCCCGGTGTTCTGAATATCGATACCGTGTTCGGCTGCGAATTTCAGAATCGGACGGGTGTCGCAGCTGTCGTCGATACCGGCGCCCAGTTTGCGGTAGGTGCCTTTGATACCAAAGTTCAGGTCAGGGCTGAAGGCTTTTTCGAAGCCCAGCGTGATTTCGTCCTGATAGTTAGGCTTCAGATCTGCCGCCACCACCGACTGCACGTTCTTGGCCTGGCCGTATTCGCCGTCCGACGAGACCGGGGTGTTGACTGCCTTCAGGCCCAGCGGTACGCCGGTATTCGGATCGATGCCGGTGTAGGTGAACTCCTGGGTGGTGTAGGTCGAACGACTGGCGGCACGGGCAGCTACCTGGGTCGGCAGTTGCAGGTAGTAACGGCCAGCGCTACCGTAGATCTTCAGCGAGGCGTCGCCGTTGGCATCCCACGACGCCGAGAAGCGTGGCGCCACTTCGTGCTTCATATCGACGAACTTGGCGCCGTCACCGGTGGAGTTGCTATACGAATCGTTACGCAGACCCAGCGTCAGCAGCAGGTCCTTGCGTACTTGCCAGCGGTCTTCCACATACTGCGCCGATTGCTTCGCAGCAGCCGAGGTCAGCGAGTTGAAGATCGATTGCGACACGTAGTAGCCGGCGGTACCGGAGCCGCCGAAGTCGGCGACGTTGCCAGGACGGGCGCCCGACAGGTTGATGGTCTGGCCGACGTTGGCGGCGCCAACGTATTTATATGCCCACGACGAGCCGCCACTGCGGACCTGACCGGCAGCCGATGTATTCAGCTTGGCGGAATCGATACCGGCGCGCAGCGTGTGATTGTCCAGTTTGTATTCCAGATCGAAACGTGCCGCTTTGGTTTCATCTTCGCCAGGGCTGCTGATGTAGCCAGGGAAGATATTGTAGTTGCGGTACAGCGCTGGATCGATCGCGCCCCACTTGGCGGTGGTGCCGTAGGTAATGGTCGGCGGTACGCCACCGGTGCCGGCATTGGCGCCCAGTGCTTCGTAGCTGACGCCGTGTTTGCTCTTCAGTACGCCGTACAGGCCGGTGATCACCAGGTTGTCGGTCAGGTTGCCGGTGTACTTCAGCATGTTGACGGTAGCGCCTGGGGTGCCTGGGAATTCAGGATCGGTCGGGCCCAGGTTTTTGCCCACGGCCGACGAGTACAACTGGCCGTTCGGTACGCCATCGAGTTGCGCCGCAGCGTTAGGATTGTTCGGATTCAGCGTGTAGCCGTATTTCTGGTAGCGGGTCTGGCTGCTGTCGCCGGCACTGGTGAATTCCAGGCGGTGATCGTCATTGATGTTCCAGTCCAGCTTGCCCAACCAGCGGTTTTCCTGCGAACGGTTCCGGTTCCAGCCGCTCTGGTTGATGGTGGCCGGGTTGGTGACCGAGGTCGAACCGACATACGAATCCTTGCCGATGGTCTGGTCACCGGCAATGAACATGAACAGCTTGTCCTTGATGATCGGGCCGCCCAGGTAGGCGCCATACTGCTGGCTGCTGACCGAACGGTTGTCGCGGCGCAGGTCCAGCTTGCCGTCGGTGCCGACGTTGTTGACGTCGCCGGTCTTGGCGTAGTTGATGTTTTTATACGAAGCGCGCATGCTGGCTGGCTCGATGCTGTACATCGCGCCGCCTTCCCAGGTGTTGGTGCCGCTCTTCGAGGTCACGCTCAACACGCCACCGATCGAACGGCCATATTCGGCGCCGAAGCCGCCGGTCATCACCGACGCTTGCTGGATCGCACCGAATGGCAGTTCCATCGAACCCAGCTGGCTGAGTGGATTGGTGATCGGGAAGCCGTTAAGGTAGAACGAGTTTTCCGACACGCCCGAACCGCCAAACGACGAGGTATTGCCGAACGCGGAGTCACCCTTGGTGGTGTTCGGCGCCAGCAGCACGATGGCGTTCAACGTCTGGGCCACCGGCAGTTTCTCCAGTTCCTTGGCGGTGAAGATCGCGCCGTTGTTGGTGTTGGAGACGTCGATGCGGTTGCGGCGACCGGTCACTTGCACGGCCTGGACGGCCGCAGCGGTGAAGGACGCGTTAGCGCCCTGGCCGGCCAGGACATCCACTTCCGTGGTTTGCGCAACTTTGCCATCGCGCAGCAGCTCCACGCGGTAGTGGCCGGCTGGCAGCGCGGTGGCCTGGTAACGGCCGCTGGCGTCCAGGCTGATGGCGCGCTTCAGACCGGTTTCGGTATTGGTCAACGATACCGAGGCGCCGGCAGGCGCATCGATCGAACCGTAGATGTTACCGCTGGAGTTCGACTGCGCCATAACTGGCTGGACGACACCCGCAGCGACAATAACGCTACCAAACGCGATGGTTAAGGCGCGCGCGATCACAGTTTTTCTCAACATAGTTTTATCAATTCCCGATTAGTAGGCTGGCGGTGGTGAGTGGGTGTGTTTCCACCGTCCAGCTTTTTTAGTCATTCGACTTTTTGTAACCAAAAAGCGCTTTTTCTACCAACTTTTAGAGGGCGTTTCTTAACAATCTAAGAATGAGCCCGTGGAATGATCAGACCATGTTGCTCAAACTGATGTCAATTGCACAGGAATAATTTCATCATTAATACAACGTTGCAGTGTTGTTTTGTCGAAAAATGCACCATATAAGTGCAATAAATCACCATTTTGTAGCGTTCGTGCACCGTGATTTTTAGCCATAAATTTTACTTAACATGGTTTAACGGCGTTTTAAATTAGATTAAACCAAATAATTAGAAATTTAATTTAGTTAAAAGGCCATCACCCAGAATGGTGCAGTTGGCGGACGATCCGCGCTATGCGTACCATTGTATCGTCATGCACCGTTTTGTATCGCCGGTAACGAAATGTAAATTCCTGCGTAACGTAATGTAACTGCGAGTAACACCAAGTAGCAAAAAATACCGTCAGAAATAAAAAAAACCGCCCGGTTTGCACCGGGCGGTTTCTTTAACAGCGCTCTAAGATCGGCTTATGCTTCGCGCGAAGCCTTCTTACGCTCGTGCTCTTTCAGGAAGCGCTTGCGCAGACGGATCGATTTCGGGGTGATTTCCACCAGCTCGTCGTCGTCGATGAATTCCACGGCGTATTCCAGCGACATCTGGATCGGCGGCACCAGGCGCACGGCTTCGTCGGTACCCGACGAACGCACGTTGGTCAGCTGCTTGCCCTTGATCGGGTTGACCACCAGATCGTTGTCGCGCGAGTGGATACCGATGATCATGCCTTCGTACACCGGGTCGTTGTGGACCACGAACATACGGCCGCGATCCTGCAGTTTCCAGATCGCGTAAGCAACAGCGGCGCCGTCATCTTGCGAGATCAGCACGCCGTTGCGACGGCCGCCCAGTTCGCCCTTGGTGTTGTCGACCGGAGCGTAGGCATCAAACACGTGCGACATCAGGCCGGTACCGCGGGTCAGGGTCATGAATTCGCCCTGGAAGCCGATCAGGCCACGCGCTGGAATACGGTATTCCAGGCGCACACGGCCCTTGCCGTCGGATTCCATGTTCTGCAGGTCGCCACGACGACGGCCCAGTTCTTCCATCACGCCGCCCTGGTTGGCTTCTTCCACGTCAACCGACAGCTGCTCGAACGGCTCATGGCGCACGCCATCGACCATTTTGAACACCACGCGCGGACGAGATACGGCCAGTTCGAAACCTTCACGACGCATGTTTTCGATCAGGATGGTCAGGTGCAGCTCGCCGCGACCCGATACTTCGAAGGTGGTGTCGTCGTCGGTTGGCGCAACGCGCAGCGCCACGTTGGCTTTCAGTTCTTTGTCCAGACGGTCGCGCAGCTGGCGCGAGGTCACGAACTTGCCTTCGCGGCCGGCCAGTGGCGAGTTGTTGACCATGAAGTTCATGGTCAGGGTCGGCTCATCGACGGTCAGCATCGGCAGCGGATCAGGGGTGTCGGTGGCGCACAGCGTCGAACCGATACCGATTTCATCGATACCGTTGATCAGGCAGATGTCGCCGGCCACGGCTTCGTCCACCAGCACGCGCTCCAGGCCCTTGAAGTTCAGCACCTGGTTGATGCGGCCCTTGATCGGGGTGGCGCCTGGGCCATTGATGACCAGCACGTCCTGGCCGACCTTGATGGTGCCGCGGTTGACGCGGCCAATGCCGATTTTACCAACGTAGGACGAGTAGTCCAGCGAGGTGATTTGCATCTGCAGCGGGCCTTCCGGATTGTCGTCACGGACTGGCACGTGTTCCAGGATGGCGTCGAACAGCGGCTTCATGTCGCCCGAACGTACGTCTTCGGTCAGGCCGGCGTAGCCGTTCAGGCCCGAAGCGTAAACAATCGGGAAGTCCAGTTGTTCGTCGGTGGCGCCCAGCTTGTCGAACAGTTCGAAGGTCTGGTTGATGGCCCAGTCGGCGCGCGCGCCCGGACGGTCAACCTTGTTGACCACGACGATCGGCTTCAGGCCCAGGGCCAGCGCTTTACGGGTCACGAAGCGGGTCTGTGGCATTGGGCCTTCCTGGGCATCCACCAGCAGCAGAACCGAGTCCACCATCGACAGTACACGTTCCACTTCGCCGCCGAAGTCGGCGTGGCCTGGGGTGTCGACGATGTTGATGTGGGTGCCTTCGTACTCAACCGCGCAATTCTTCGACAGAATCGTAATGCCGCGCTCTTTTTCGAGGTCGTTCGAGTCCATCACGCGGGTATCAACCGCCTGGTTTTCGCGGAAGGTGCCGGACTGGCGCAGCAGTTGGTCAACCAGGGTGGTTTTACCGTGGTCAACGTGGGCGATGATTGCAATATTGCGAATTGCGCGTTTAGTAGTAGACATGGTCGTTATCTTGGGGAAAAACTTCAGGTGCGTACAAGTCGTACGGGTAGCCAGCTAGTATAGCATGTTGCGATGCAACTTCATCGCTTTATTCGGCGACAAAGGCGATTAATCGTTCCGGTTGCAGGATGCTGTACTCGCCGAGGATGGCCGTGCCCAGCAGCTTGGCGTCCAGGTACACGCGTACCCTGCCCTGCCCGGCCGGCACGCTGACCGACGGCTCCTTGCCCAGCGCCAGGCGCTGGCCGTTGAGGAAGCGCTTGGCCAGTTCGGCGTTCAGTTGCACCGCCGGAAAGCTGGACAGCAGCGCGTCGACCGGCGACAGCAGCGTCAGCGGCGCTGCGTGCGCGACCAGCTCCTCCAGCGTAATCATGTGCTCGGTGGTCAGCGCGCCGACCTGCGTGCGGCGCAGCGCGTTCAGATGGGCGCCGCAGCCGAGCGCTTCGCCGATGTCCTGGCCCAGCACGCGGATGTACGTGCCCTTGCTGCAGGTGACCGACAGCTTCAGGAACGGCGCGTCATACGCAATCAGCTCCAGCTTGTGGATGGTGACGTCGCGCGCTTCGCGTTCCAGCGTGATGCCTTCGCGGGCATATTCATACAGCGGTTTGCCGTCGCGCTTGAGCGCCGAATACATCGGCGGCACCTGCTTGATCGGACCGCGGAACTGCGCCAGCACGGCGTGGATCTGCTCCAGCGTGACGTTGACGTCGCGCGTATCGATCACTTCGCCTTCAGTGTCGCCGGTGTCGGTGGTCTGGCCCAGGTGCACGGTGGTGTCGTAGGCCTTGTCCGCCTCCAGCAAGTCCTGCGAGAACTTGGTGGCCTCGCCGAAACACAGCGGCAACAGGCCGGTGGCAAACGGGTCGAGCGTGCCGGTGTGGCCGGCCTTCTTGGCGTTGAGCACGCGCTTGGCCTTGATCAGCGCATCGTTGCTGGAAAAGCCCACCGGTTTGTCGAGCAGCAGCACGCCGTCCACCAGATCGCGGACTTTTTTGGGATGGTTTTGCTTCATATTCGCTTCAGCATAGGTTCCCGCCTGCGCGGGAACGACGGTCGCTCCCGCGCCGGCGGGAGCCCATAGAACGGTTGATTACTCCTGGCCGTCGTCCAGCGAGCGGGTGCTGTTGGCCTGGTCGATCAGCGCCGACATCGCCATGCCGCGCGCGGCCGAGGTGTCGTGCACGAAGTGCAGCTGCGGCAGCGTGTGGATATGCAGGCGCTTGCCCAGCATATTGCGCAGGTAGCCGGCGGCGGCGTGCAGGCCGGCCAGCGTGTTTTTGACCGACTCCGGATCGTCCTTCAGCATGGTGAAGAAGATTTTCGCGTGCGCGTAGTCCGGGGTGACTTGCACCTCGGCCAGCGTGATCATGCCGACGCGCGGGTCCTTGAGTTCAAAAACGATCAGTTCGGACAGGTCTTTCTGGATCTGATCGGCCACGCGCAGACCGCGCTGGGGGATGTTTTTACTATGTTTTGCCATGATGATTCCATAAACGGCAAGTGGACGGGAGCTGATGCCCCCGTCCACTTTACCAGATGCTGCTGTATGCGTCCGAAATTACAGGGTACGAGCGATTTCCTGTACTTCGAACACTTCCAGGGAGTCGCCCACCTGGATGTCGTTGTAGTTCTTCAGCGACAGGCCGCACTCCAGACCGGCGCGTACTTCTTTGGCGTCGTCCTTGAAGCGTTTGAGCGAGTCGATTTCGCCAGTCCACACCACGATGTTGTTGCGCAGCAGGCGAACCGACGACGAACGTTTGACCACGCCATCGGTGACCAGGCAACCGGCAACCGCGCCGACTTTGGACACCAGGATAACCTGGCGTACTTCGACCTGACCGATAACGGTCTCGCGCTTCTCTGGCGCCAACATGCCCGACAACGCCGATTTGATCTCGTCGATCGCATCGTAAATGATGTTGTAGTAGCGAATGTCCACACCGTTCGACTCGGCCAGCTTGCGGGCTTGGGCATCAGCACGGGCGTTAAAGCCGATGATGACTGCTTTCGAGGCCACCGCCAGATTGACGTCCGACTCGGTGATGCCACCGACCGCAGCGTGCACGATCTGGACCCGAACTTCCGAGGTCGACAGTTTTTGCAGCGAGCTGACCAGCGCTTCTTGCGAACCCTGCACGTCGGTCTTGACGATCAACGGCAGGTTTTTGACTTCGCCTTCGGCCATCTGGCCGAACATGTTTTCCAGCTTCGCAGCTTGCTGCTTGGCCAGTTTCACGTCGCGGAACTTACCTTGACGGAACAGACCAATTTCACGTGCTTTACGCTCGTCGGCCATGACCATGACTTCTTCACCGGCTTGCGGCACTTCGGTCAGACCCTGAATTTCGACCGGAATCGAAGGACCTGCTTCGTTGATCGGCTTGCCGTTCTCATCCAGCATGGCGCGCACGCGGCCGAACGAGGAACCAGCCAGAATCACGTCGCCGCGTTTCAGCGTACCGGACTGCACCAGCACGGTCGCAACCGGGCCCTTGCCTTTGTCCAGACGGCCTTCGACCACCAGGCCACGGGCCGGCGCATCGATCGGTGCTTTCAGTTCCAGCACCTCGGCTTGCAGCAGCACTTGCTCCAGCAGGTTGTCGATGCCTTCGCCGGTCTTGGCCGATACCGGCACGAATGGCGATTCGCCACCGTATTCTTCCGGCACCACGCTCTCGGCAACCAGCTCTTGCGTAACGCGGTCGACGTTGCCACCTGGTTTGTCGATCTTGTTGATCGCCACCACCAGCGGTACACCGGCTGCTTTCGCGTGAGCGATCGCTTCTTTGGTCTGCGGCATCACGCCGTCGTCGGCTGCCACCACCAGGATCACGATGTCGGTGGCTTTCGCACCGCGGGCACGCATTGCCGTAAAGGCTTCGTGACCCGGCGTATCCAGGAAGGTGATCATGCCGCGCGGGGTGTCCACGTGGTATGCGCCGATGTGCTGGGTAATGCCACCAGCTTCGCCCGACGCCACTTTGGCGCGGCGGATGTAATCCAGCAGCGAGGTCTTGCCGTGGTCGACGTGACCCATGACAGTGACCACCGGTGCGCGCGGCACCGATTCAAAGTGCGCATGCTCGCCCTGGTCGGCCAGGATCGCTTCCGGATCGTCCATCTCGGCAGCGTGGGCTTTGTGACCCATCTCCTCGACCACAATCATCGCGGTTTCCTGATCCAGCACCTGGTTGATGGTGCACATCTGGCCCAGCTTCATCAGCTGCTTGATGACTTCGGACGCCTTGACCGACATCTTGTGCGCCAGTTCGGCCACGGTGATGGTTTCCGGCACGTGCACGTCTTTGATGACGGCTTCGGTCGGGGCCTGGAAGTTGGTCTCGCGATCATCCGACTGATGATGACGACGACCGCCGCCCTTGCCACCGCGCCAGCTGTCGCGACCGGTGCCAGCACCTGGACCGCTACGGCCTTTGTTCGGGCCGCCTGGTGCGCCGCGTTTCTTGGCGTCGTCCGACCAGGTCGACGACACATTGGCCGACTTGATCGATTTCTTGTCCGCCGTACCAACCGCAGGTTTCTTGTCGCCTGGCTTGTCGCCCGGCTTGGCGGTGGCGCCGGTGGCTGGCTTGTGCAGCGTGCCTTCGGCAACTTTTGGCTTGACTGGCGCAGGCGCAGGCTCAGGCGCCTTGATGGCGCGGCGTGGCGCGTTCATCATGGCCTTGATCTGGGCGACCTCGTCGGCGACGGCCTGACGGGCGCGCTCCGTGGCAGCGGCCTGGTCGGCAGCTTCCTTGGCGGCCACGGCAGCCTTTTTCTTGGCTTCGTCGGCAGCAGCTTTTTTCTTCGCGTCTTCCGCAGCGGTGTCGACCGCAGGCGCGGCCGGCGCAGCCGAAGTCGGCGCAGCGGTCGCGGCCTTGGCGGCGGCAGCAGCTTTCTTGGCTTCTTCCTTGGCTTCGGCTTCCGCTTCCTTCTTGGCGGCGGCGGCGGCTTCGGCGTTGGCTTTGTCCTGGGCGGCTTTATCCGCTTCCAGCTTGGCCAGACGCTCCTGCTTCTCGCGCAGTTCCGCTTCCTGACGGGCGATCAGTTCCGCTTGTTTCTTGGCGTCTTCTTCACGGCGCGCAACGTCGGCCGGATCGACCACTGGCGCAGGCGCCGGGGCCGGCGTGGTGGTCAGCGGTTCGTCGCGCTGCACGAAGGTGCGCGTTTTCTTGACGGCGACCTGGATGGTGCGGGCCTTGCCATTGGCGTCGGCCTGCTTGATCTCGGTGGTTTCCTTGCGCGTCAGCGTAATTTTCTTCTTCTCTTCAGCACCGGCGCCATGGGTCCGGCGCAGGTGGTCGAGCAGCTTATCCTTATCCTCTTTCGACAATGGATCTGACGCCGAACTTTTTTCGACGCCGGCAGAACGCAGCTGCGTCAGCAGCAAGTCTGCAGGCATCTTCAGTTCGGTGGCAAATTGGGCTACGTTGTTACTCGCCATTCAGTCCTCTTTTCTATGTGTCGCGGAGATGATAAAGATAATCAAATTAAGCCTTTGCAGATTCAGTCAGACTCCAGGCCTTGGCTTGCAAGCCTTTGGCGCGGTCGTCGTACTTCGCATCAACCAACTTCATCTCATCGTCGGTCACATCTTCAAATTCACTCGTAATCAGTGCGCGTGCACGGTCAGACGACAGGGCCAGAATGGCGCCGAACTCGTCATAAGCCAGGCCGGCAAACGCTTCTACCGTTTTGATACCAGCCAGGCCCAGCTTGCCGGCGGTGATGCGGTCCATACCTTCCAGACCGACCAGCGCCTCGTCCATGCCTTCCAGGCCTTCTTCCGAAGCGATGGCTTCGGTGACCAGGGCGTCACGGGCGCGGGTGCGCAGTTCGTTGACCGTATCTTCGTCAAACGATTCGATTTCCAGCATTTCGGAGATCGGCACGTAAGCGATTTCTTCCAGGCTGGCAAAGCCTTCTTCCACCAGAATGTCGGCCACTTCCTGGTCGACATCCAATTTTTCCATGAACAGCGCGCGAATCGCGGCGGTTTCCTGGGCTGCCTTGTCGGCCGATTCCTCGGCCGTCATGATGTTAATTTTCCAGCCGGTCAGATCGGACGCCAGGCGCACGTTCTGGCCCGAGCGGCCGATGGCGATGGCCAGGTTTTCCTCGTCCACCACCACGTCCATGGCGTGCTTCTCTTCATCGACGACGATCGAGGACACATTGGCCGGGGCCAGCGCGCCGATCACGAACTGCGCCGGATCTTCCGACCACAGCACGATGTCGACGCGTTCGCCGCCCAGCTCACCGGTCACAGCCTGCACGCGCGAACCGCGCATGCCGACGCAGGTACCGATCGGGTCGATGCGTTTGTCGGCCGTGTAGACGGCGATCTTGGCGCGCACGCCGGCGTCGCGCGCCGCCGATTTAATTTCCAGCATGCCTTGTTCGATTTCCGGCACTTCCAGCTCGAACAGCTTGGCGATGAATTCCGGCGCGGTGCGCGACAGGATCACCTGCGGGCCGCGCATATTGCGGTCCACGCGCAGGATGTAAGCACGCACGCGGTCGCCGATACGCAGATTCTCTTTCGGGATCATCTGGTCGCGTGGCAGACGGGCTTCGATCTTGCCCGATTCCACGATGGCATCGCCGCGCTCCATGCGCTTGATGGTGCCGGTAACCAGCGAGTCGCCGCGTTCCAGAAAGTCGGCCAGGATCTGTTCGCGTTCAGCATCGCGCACGCGCTGCAGGACCACCTGTTTGGTGTCTTGCGCAAAGCGGCGGCCGAATTCCACGGATTCGATCGGCTCTTCGATGTGGTCGTCCACTTCGATGTCGGCGATCTGTTCCTTGGCTTCGAAGTGCAGGATTTCCTGGTCCGGCAGTTGCAGGCCCGCTTCATCCGGCACCACGTGCCAGCGGCGGAAGGATTCGAACTCACCCGACTCGCGGTCGATCGAAACGCGGATGTCTACTTCACCCTCATACCGTTTCTTCGTGGCTTGTGCCAACGCGAATTCCAGTGCGCCGAAAACGACATCTTTATCGACGTTCTTCTCACGCGCCAGCGCGTCTACCAATAACAAAACTTCGCGACTCATGCTTTGCGTCCCTTAAAATCCACCTGCGGCACCAAGCGTGCCTTATCCACATCGGCGAGCGTAAAATCCAACTGCGCCGGACCTTCATTACTTTCAAATTCCAACGACAAATTCTCGCCAACGGGTTCCAGCAGGACACCCGTGAACGATTTCCGGTTGTTCGTACCCGGCATGGCTGCGCGCAGTTTGATCACGACTTCACTGCCGGCAAAACGGCTGAAGTCCGACAGCTTGCGCAGCGGACGATCAAGGCCCGGCGACGAGATTTCGAGACGCTCGTAATTCACGTTCTCGACCGTCAGCACGTGCGACAACTGATGGCTGACCGTGGCGCAATCTTCCACGGTGATCATGCCTTTTTCTTCGGCATCTTCCGCGTTGAAATCGATAAACACGCGCAGCAGTCCGCGCTCGGCCCGTTCGACATCAACTAGCTCGTAGCCCAGACCGACAACGGTCTTTTCAATTAAATCCAGAAGCTGCAAGAAATTCTCCAGTCCAAGGCTTGTTTTTATGGTGCAAAACAAGCCGTTTAAAACGGTTCAACAAAAAAAAAATGGGCATCTGCCCATCTTTCTAAAACACCCAGCCAGATGAAGAGTTCCGCCGCGAGACGCAATTGGAACTTCTACCAGGCTGCATATTATAACCTTATATGAAGTCCGCTGCAATGCCGCACAGGCGGCATGGCAGACTTACAACAAGGCGAAAGCTGCCTGAGGTTGCTTCAAAATGCACGCAGCGAGGCGCGGCGACGAAGGCAGTGCACCTGCACGACGAGGAGCCGCAACGAAGCTGCGGGCTTTTTTAAGCGACCTCTCAGCCTTTGCGGCGACGTGGCATGCCATGATCGGCAGCGCCACCACGAGGCGGTTGGCCACGGCGTGGCGCACCGCTCGACGCGCCGAAACCAAACGTGGTTTGCAACGGATCTGGCTGACGCGGACCACGGCTCGGCCCCTTGGCTTGCTGACCGCGTGGCTGCCCCTGGCCGCCCTGACCCTGACCGCCCTGACCTTGCGGACGACCACCCTGGCCTTGTACACGCGGCGCCGGGCCTTCACCCAGCGGACGGCCACCGGCGTAGCCGCCAATACCTTGCGGACGACCGCCCGGACGGCCGGAAGTCTGTCCCTGGCCGCCTTGACCAGCTGGACGACCCTTGCCGCCGCGAGCAGCATTGCCGCCGCCAGCACCGCCACCAAAACCACCACCCTGGCCACGACCGCCATTGCGGGCTGGCTTGCCAAATGGCAACGCATTGGCGTTGCTGGTGTCGGCGCGGTTGAAGTTCGGCTCGTTGTCGTCATCTTCGTCGTCATCGTCGAAGTCACGCTCATCGCGCCGGTTGCCGCGTTCGATGTGCTGATCGCCCTGGCCGTTGCGGCCGCGTTTTTCCGGACCTTTGTTCTGCGCCGGCTTGGCTTGCTGCTGACCCGGACCTTTGGCGCGCGGAGCGACTGCAGCCGGCGCGGCGCCATCGCCACTGCCTTTTTTCTCGATGCTGTAAGCAGCCATCAGACCGCGCACTGCATTCTCTTCCATCTCTTCCCAGCGGCCGCGTTTCAGGCTGCTTGGCAAGGTCATGGCGCCGTAGCGGGTACGGATCAGGCGCGACACGGTCAGGCCGATCGCTTCAAACATGCGGCGCACTTCGCGGTTACGGCCTTCGCCGATGATCACGCGGTACCACTTGTTGATGCCCTCGCCGCCGCCGTCGGCGATCTTGGAGAACTGCGCGACGCCGTCTTCCAGCTCCACGCCGGCCAGCAACTTCTGGCGCATGCCTTCTTCCAGCGGCCCCAGGGTACGCACCGCGTATTCGCGGTCGATGCCGTAGCGCGGGTGCATCAGGCGGTTCGCCAGATCACCGGAGGTGGTAAACAGCAGCAGCCCTTCGGTATTGAAGTCGAGGCGGCCAACGGCCAGCCATTTGCCGGCTTTCATGGTCGGCAAACGATCGAATACCGATGGACGGCCATCCGGATCATCCATCGAGACGATCTCGCCGGCTGGCTTGTGGTACACCAGCACGCGCGGCGGCTTCTTGCTGACGCGGCGCTGAATCAGCTTGCCGTTGATGCGCACAGCATCGGTCGGCAGGATGCGCTGGCCGATGTGGGCCGGCTCACCGTTGACCGACACGCGGCCGGACACGATCAGCTCTTCCATGTCGCGACGCGAACCCAGGCCGGCTTCCGCCAGCACCTTGTGCAGTTTTGGCGCGTCGTCGTCCGCCGTCAGGTCGCGGCGGGCCGCTTTCTGTGGCTGGCGACCCTTGCTGTCGTCGCTGTCGAACGCATCCGAAGTGACGTAGGAGAACGCGGCATCCGCGTCGTTTGGCTTGCCGCCGGCGTTCTGACCGCCGCGCTGCTTGCCGTTCTTGCCGCCATTGCGCGGCGGCTTGCCGTTGCGCGCATTGTTGCGGTCGCCGCGCTCGTGGCGTGGCTTGCCGTCGGCAGCAACTGGCGCCGCACCTTCCGCACCTTCAACCACTGGAGTTGCCTCGACGGCGACTGGCTCAGGACGCGGATTCAGCGCCTCGCGCACGGCGCGCTGTTCGCGCATCTGGCGCGGACCACGCGGACGCTGCTGGCGCTCAACGCGCTCACCGGCTGCGGCCGGCGCTGCATCAGCGGCAGGCGCCGATGCCGGCGCGGCGGACGCCTCGGCAACAACCGCATCGGCGGCTGGCGCGGCTTTCTTGGCACGCGGCTTGGCGGCTGGCTTGACGGCCGGCTCGGCAGCAGCTGCTTCAGCTGCCGGTGCGGCGGCTTCCACGGCGACGTCGGCTTTCTTGGCGCGCGCTTTTTTCACTGGCGCCAGCGTGTTGGAAGCGACTGTTTCAGCAGCTTCCGCTTTTGGCTTGGCTTTGGCTTTCGGCTTGGCGGCTGGCGCGTCACCGGAAGTGGCGGCGGCATCGGCCTCGATTTGGGCTTTGGTACGGCGCTTAGGCTTGGCGACTACGTCCGCCGCGGGTGCGTCGATGATCTCTGGGGTATCAGGTTTGTTCATTATTCGTTTCTTGGTTGTGCTCAGCGTCAACCGTTAAATCTGGCGCAGGGCCGGGTTCTTGCTCAATGTCCGCATGGTCGGCACCGTCCTGCTGCGCCGCTTTCTCAAAGTTCTCTTGCAGAGCCGCTTCCAGGGTTTCCATCGCGTTCTGACCATCACTGATTTGCTGCAATGGCGGCAGCTGGGACAGCGAATTCAAGCCCAAATCATCTAAAAACTGTTTGGTGGTGCCCAGCAAGGCTGGACGGCCGACCACATCGCGATAACCGATGGCGTCGACCCAACCACGGTCTTCCAGCATCTTGATCGTCTGCGAATTGACGGCCACGCCACGGATTTCCTCGATATCGCCGCGCGTCACCGGCTGGCGATAAGCGATGATGGCCAGGGTTTCCAGCGTGGCCCGCGAATACTTCGGCGGCTTTTCCGGATTCAGGCGCTCAAGATACAGCTTCATTTCCGGACGGCTCTGGAAGCGCCAGCCGGTCGACAGGCTGATCACCTCGACGCCCTTGCCGGCCCAGTCCAGCCGCAACTCCTCCAACAATTCCTTGATCGTATCGGCGCCGACACCGGGGCCGCGCGGCCGGTCCTGATCGTCCAGCTCGACAAACAGTTTTTTCAGACTGTGGATCGACAACGGCTCACGGGCGCATAGCAAGGCGGTTTCGAGGACTTTTTTAGCCTCAACTGTATCCATAAGCAAAATCGAAAGAAATCAATCACATTCAGTGAGTCAGTGATACGTGCGGGAGGACTCGCTGAAGCTGCTTTTCCGACACCAAGGCCTATGCGCACCCGGCGGGAAGGAGGGACTTGCCGGCAACCGCCGAAGCCGTTGCTTTCTACGTAAAACGTGGGCAGGAAGCCAGACGTTTCATCCAACAACGCGAATTGTACCTGATAAAACGACAAAAAGCGCATTTCGCCGTCATCGAAATGTAACGGACGCCGGCAATCTAACTTACACGGCGGTAAGGCGATCCGAAAGAATGGCGGAAACGCCAACAAAAGCCGGATATTCGGCGGTAATCACCCAGGTCGGCACCGCCGCCAGGTATTTGTCGAAGCGGCCCTTGGCTTCAAAGCGGGCGCGGAAACCGGAACGGTCGAAACGTTCGCCGAGCTTCGGCACGATGCCGCCGCCAATATAGATACCGCCCTGCGCGCCCAGCGTGACGGCGATATTGCCGGCAATCGTGCCCAACATGCAGCAGAACGCTTCGATCACCTGGTCGCACAGCGGGCATTCGCCACTCAGCGCGCGGCGCGAGATTTCGGCCGCGCTGAGCTTCTCGGCCGACAGGCCACCGTGATCGGCCAGCGCGCGGTAGATCAGTTCGATACCGGCGCCGGACATCAGGCGCTCGGCCGACACGTGCTCAAATTCTTTCCAGGCAAATTGCAGGATCGCCACCTCGGTCGGATTGGCCGGCGAGAAGGTCACGTGGCCGCCCTCGCTCAGCAGTGCGGTCCAGCCGTCCTTGCCCGGAATCAGGCCGGAGACGCCGAGGCCGGTGCCGGCGCCGATCAGGCCGAGCGGGGTGCCCGGCACGCCGACGCCCCCACCCACCTGATGTTTCTGGGTGGCCGACAGCTGTGGCAGCGAACTGGCCAGCGCGGTGAAATCATTGACCACCACCAGCGTGTCGAAATTGACTTCGCGGCGCAGCGCCTCGATGGAGAAAGCCCAGTGGTGATTGGTCATGCGCACCATGTCGCCGGTGACCGGGTTGGCAATGGCGATGGCGCCGTTGCGGATACCGGTCACGCCAGCCTGGGCGACCACCGGCGACGCCAGATACGCAACCAGGGCGGCGGCCAGGGTTGGGTAGGCGGCGCACGCCAGCACTTCGATCGCTTCAATCTTGCCAGGGGCGGTTTCCAGCGCAAAGCGCGCATTGGTGCCGCCGATGTCCGCCAGCAGACGCGGGCCACCAGGGAATACAGTGGTCAGGGAGGGAGGCGTTTGTACGGACTGAGCTGTCATGATTGAGCGAAAATAGTTGAGGCTTAAGCTTAAGGTAACTCGTCAGAACAGGCAAGCGAAGTTTGTAGTTTTAGTACAGTTTGCTACAGAAATTGGGAAATGCCGAGATTAGAGGCGTAGTATGACTACCAGCAACGCCGATTACTGTCAGCCCATGTCATTCCCGCGAACGCGGGAATCCATGGGCATAAAGTGGGTGCAAGCGCCGTATGGATTCCCGCCTGCGCGGGAATGACTGGCAATGCGGCGCGGGAATGACTGGCAATGCGGTGCGGGACAATCAGACCGAGGCGGGCGTGTCCTGCGGCAGCGATTCGCTACGAAAAGCGGCATTCCACGCCTCCAGCCCGCCATGCAGCGGACGGGCGCGATGGAAGCCCTGCCCGATCAGGCTCTTGGCCACATGGGCGGCGGTGACGTCGTTGGGGCAGCTGCAATACACGATGATCGGCCGGCTTTTATCCAGGCCACTAATCTCCGCACTCAGTTCGCCGCCGTTGAACAGCAGAGCGCCGGGCACGGCCGGGTCCAGCATTTGCGCCGTGGCGCTGCGGGCGTCGATCAGGATCGGTTCATGCCCTTGGTCCATCAGCTGCTTGAAGTCCTCGACGGTAATCCGGTCGATTTCCACCGACTGGCGGAAACGCTTACGCTCGACATATTTAAACGCCACGAACAGGGCCAGCAACACCAGCAGCACGATCAGCGCGGTCGAGCCCATGGTGCTGAGAATATCCAGCAACTGGTCGACACTGGTGTGGAAGAAGGCGCCGATGCCGATACCGGTACCGGCCCACAGCAAACTGCCCATGATGCTGAAGCACAGGAACGTGCCGCGGCTGGTGCCCAGCGCGCCGGCCAGCGGCGGCGCAATCACGTTAAAACCGGGGATGAACTTGGAGACGATCAGCGCCTTCGGGCCCCAGCGCTTGAAATTGTCTTCCGTCTGGCTGACGCAGTAATCCGGCGACAGCGAAATCTTGCACAGCAGCTTGAGGATGCGCTTGCCGTAAAAGCGGCCGGCGCGGAACCAGAAGCTGTCGCTGATCAGGCAAGCCAGCATGGCCACCGCCAGCACCGAGATCCACGGCGTGTCGCCGTCAACCGACATGGCGCCGGCCACGATCAGAATCGGGAACGCAGGAATCGGCATGCCGATCTGTTCGACCAGCACAATCCCGAACACAATCAGGACGCCATATTCTTGGAGCAGGAGGATTAAATTCGCCATACAGATATCTTAACTTAAAAAACGCTTAACCGCTGCGAGGGATCGCCGCCAGCAAGGCCTGCGTGTAGGGATGTTGCGGGTTACGGTACAACGCGTCCGCGTCGGCCAGTTCCACTACTTCTCCTTGTTTCATGACCATCACCTGATCGGCCATGTACTTCACCACCGCCAGGTCATGCGAGATGAAGATGTATGACAGACCCAGCTCATCCTGCAAATCCTGCAACAGGTTAAGCACCTGCGCCTGCACCGACACATCCAGCGCCGACACCGACTCGTCGCACACCAGGATTTCCGGCTGCAAGGTCAGGCAGCGGGCGAAGGCGATGCGTTGCCGCTGGCCGCCGGAGAACGCGTGCGGATAGCGGGACATGGCAGATGCGGGCAAGCCGACTTTTTCCAGGAGCGCTTGCGCCATCGCCCTGCGCGCCTGATCGTCGGCCCCGATGCGGTGGATGCGCATCGGCTCGAGCAAAATGTCGCCGACGGTGAAGCGCGGGTTCAGCGATGCATACGGGTTCTGGAACACGATCTGCATGCGCCGTTTGTACGCCTGGAATGCGCGCGGGGACAGGCTGAGCAGGTCCCGGCCGTCAAACAGCACGCTGCCGCCGCTGGCCTGGTGCAGCCGCAGCAAGGTCAGTCCGACGGTGGTCTTGCCGGAACCGGACTCCCCTACCACGCCCAGCGTCTTGCCGCGCGCCAGCGTGAACGAGACGTCCTTCACCGCGTGGAATTCGCGCTGGCGCCACCAGCCGTCGCGCAGCATGAAGTGCTTGCTGAGGTTGCGCACCTCCAGCAGCGGCACATCGTCCGGCGAAGCGCCGCGCCGGCGTTCGGGCTGTGGCGGCGGCGTCGCGCCATCCAGATAATCGGCGATGACCGGCAGCCGCCACGGCCGCGCATCCAGTCTCGGACGGCAATGCAGCAAAGCCCTCGTGTACGCATCCGCCGGCTGTTGCAGCACCTGCTGCGCCGGCCCCGCCTCGCGCACCTCGCCGCGGCGCATGACAACCACGTGGTCGGCAATCTGCGCCACCAGCCCGAGATCGTGCGTAATGAACAGCACCGACATCGCGCGCCGCCGTTGCAGGCGCGCGAGCAGCTCCATGATCTGCTGCTGGATGGTGACATCGAGCGCGGTGGTCGGCTCGTCGGCGATCAGCAGCCGTGGTTCGCAGGCGACGGCCATGGCGATCATCACGCGCTGCTGCTGGCCGCCGGACAGTTCGTTCGGATAGCCGTCGATGCGGGCGGCCGGATCGGGAATGCCGACTTCCTCCAGCAATTCCAGCGTGCGGCGGCGTGCCTGGCCCCGGTTCATACCCATGTGCAGCTTGAGCACCTCGGCGATCTGCGCGCCAACCGTGAACACCGGATTGAGCGATGACATCGGCTCCTGGAAAATCATGGCGATGTCCTTGCCGCACAGCGCGCGGCGCTGTTTGCCATCCAGCGCCAGCAGTTCCCGGCCGTCAAAGCGAATGCTGCTGGCTGGATCGACAATCGCCGCCGCCGGATCGAGCAAGCCCATCACCGCCAGTGACGCCACCGACTTGCCGCTGCCCGACTCGCCCACCAGCGCCACGGTGGCGTTGTGCGGCACGCTGAAGCTGATGCCCTTGAGCGCCTCGTTGGTGCTGTGGCGGTCCAGGCGGAAGCCGACGCGCAGATCCCGCACATCAAGCAAGCTCATGATTTCACCCTGGGGTCGAGGGCGTCGCGCAGCGCGTCGGTGAACAGCGAGAACGCCGTCACCAGCAGCGCCATGGCGCTGGCCGCCGCCGCCAACTGCCACCAGCGGCCCAGCAGCAGTTCGTTCTGCGCCTCGTTCAGCATGCTGCCCCACGAGACCGTGCCGACCGGCACGCCAAAGCCGAGGAAGCTGAGGATCACTTCCGCCTTGATGAAACCGACCACCAGGATCGACAGCTGCACCAGCGCCACATGGCTGACGTTGGGGAAAATATGCCGGAACATGCGGCGCCAGTGCGAGGCGCCGATGGCGTCGGCGGCCAGCACGTACTCGCGCGTCTTGTGCTTCAGGTATTCGGCGCGGATCAGGCGATACGGGCCGGTCCAGCCGGTCAGGCCAAGAATCAGCACAATGGTCAGCACGCCCTTCTGTTGCAGCACCGCCGCCACGGCCAGGATCATCAGCACCGAGGGGATCGCCGTGAACACGCTGTAGAACCAATTAAAGACATCGTCCACCACGCCACCGCAATAGCCGGACAGCGCGCCGAACAGCGAGCCCAGGCCCACCGCCAGCGCAGCCGCCACCAGCCCGACCACAATCGAGGTCTGGCCGCCCTTGATGGTTTTCTTGATGACGTCGTGGCCCCACTTGTCGGCGCCGAACGGCAAGGTGGCGCGCCGCGCACTGTCGGCCGCCGACCCGCGCGCCGCCAGTTGGGCGCGCAGGTCGCGGATATCCGCCGCCAGCGGATCGAAGGGATTGTCGGGCAAGGCCCGCTGCTGCGCGGGCGCTGCCGGCGTTTCGGCAGTGTCCGCACCAAGAAAAGCCGGCGGCGCATAGCTGACGCCGGCCTCATCCTCCCAGTCGGCCGCGACCAGCCCGGTGGCCGACAGCACCACCATCAGCAGGAACGCCGCCACCACCGCCAGCGACGCCATCGCCACCCGGTCCGCGCGCAAACGCTGCCAGGCCGTCATGCGAGTTTCACCCGTGGATCGACCGCCTGGTACAACAGATCGGTCAGCAAGTTGAACACCATCGTGGCAACCGCGACATACACCGTAACCGCCTTAATCACCGGAAAATCGCTGCGTTCGACCGCCAGGATCACCTCCCTGCCGATACCCGGAATGCCAAAGAAACGCTCCAGCAGGAACGCGCCGATCAACAAGGCCGGCAAGTTGGACATCACATGCGTCAGGATCGGGATCGCCGCATTGCGCAGCACGTGCACCCACATCACGCGCCGTTCGCTCAGCCCCTTGGCGCGCGCCGTGCGCACATAATCCTGCCCCACCTCGTCCAGCACAAAGCTGCGGAACAGGCGCAAGGTCGGCGCCAGCGACACCGCCAGCCCGATCAGGATCGGCAGCACCGCATAGCGCCAGCCGCCCCAGCCCTGCACCGGAAACCAGCCCAGCCGATACGCCAGCCAGTACTGGAACACGATGATGTAGACCAGGATGCTGATCGACATCCCCATCGTGCAGGCCAGCATCACCGCGCGCTCGGTCAGCGAGCCGCGCACGAAGGCCACCATCAGCGCCAGCGCGATGCCGATGCCGGTTTCCAGCACCGTCAGCGGCGCCAGCACCGCCAGCGATGGTCCCAGCCGGGTGACGACCAATTCGGAAACCGGCTCGCCCGTCGCCCAGCTCAGGCCGAAATCAAAGGTGGCAACCTGCCTGATAAAAATCCACAGCTGCACGTAGTACGGCTGATCCACGCCGAGCTGGCGACGGATATTGGCGATGCTGTCCGCATCCGCCATCTTGCCCGCCAACAGGTAAGCCGGATCGCCGCCGACCCAGTTAAACAGCACGAACAGCAGCAGCACCACGCCCAGCATGGTCGGCAGCATCTGCCACAGGCGGCGAATTATGTAAGCAAACATGCAATCTCCGGTGAGGTTGCAAGGCTACATGATTTTGCCTGTGTGGGGACAATGCAACAAAATGTAACAGCATGAACCTGGATTAACAGAAATTTACATTCACTAAACTAGTGCACCTGCCCGATTACGGACAATATTTTTACTTACTTTTAAATCGCAACTCTGTTTTTCTTTCGTCACCCCCATCCATCGCACCAAATTAGAGCGCTTTTATCCCGGATTTCAGGCGTGATTACTGCGCGACCCACCGCGTTAATTCGGCATCCGCGTAGGGGTTTCCACATTGACAGTAATTTGACCCAAATGGTCAGATGAATTACTGAAAAGAGCGGCCACGCTCTTATTCGGATAAAAAAATACATACCAACACACCCGTTGTTTATCGTTTTAATTGGGAGCTACATCAATGATGGTTGAAACCGTATTATCGCGGTCGGTCCGCCTGATCTGCGCCAGTGGACTGGCACTCGGCATGCACACCGCCTTGGCACAAAGTACCGACGAGGCGCCGATCCAGCGCGTGGAAATCACCGGTTCGAGCATTAAGCGCATCAGCGCGGAAGGCGCGCTGCCGGTGCAAACCCTGTCGAAACTGCAGATCGAGCAGAGCGGCGCCACCAACGTCGCCGACCTGATCGCCACCCTGCCGTCGATGCAAGGCTTCACCACCTCGTCGATGTCGGTCAACGGCGGCGGCGGCGGTCTGCAGACGGCCTCGATCCACGCCATCGGCGAAGGCTACACCCTGGTGCTGCTGAACGGCCGCCGTCTGGCGCCGTCCACCTCCGGTTCCACCGTCAACCTGGCCAGCATTCCGCTGGCCGCCGTCGAGCGCGTCGAAATCCTGACCGACGGCGCCAACACCCTGTACGGTTCCGACGCGATTGCCGGCGTGGTCAACTTCATCCTGAAGAAAAACCAGACCGACGCCATCATCGAAGCGTCTTATAACCAGCCGCGCAGCAGCGGCGGCACCACCTCGACCGCCTCCATTTCCAAGGGCTGGGGCGACCTCGACAAAGACGGCTTCAACATCCTGCTGTCGGCGTCCCACGATGAAAGCACCGCGTCCTACGCCAAGGACCAGCCGTTCTCGCAAAGCGGCGTGATTCCGTTCTACGCCAACGGCAAGGCCTACAGCCTGTACCAGCTGAGCTCCAATTCGATTCCCGGCACCGCCACCGTCAAATACACCAAGGCCGACGGCACCGCCAGCAGCGTCGCCTTCAGCCCCAATCTGCTGGCCACCGGCGCCTGTAACGGCGCCAACCTGTTCAAGGTCGGCAACCGCTGCCTGTATGACTATGCCGCCACGGTGGAAAACACCCCGGGCCTGCGCCGCGACAGCGGCTTCGCCTCGGTCAATATCAAGGTCAACGAGAATACCAATTTCTTCGCCGAAGGCCTGATCTCGTCGTTCAGCAACACCGCGCAGTACGCCGCGCCGGCGCAACCGCTGGGCCTGCCACTGAGCAGCCCGCTGTACGCCAAGTACATCACCCCTTACCTCACCAAGCTGGGCGTACCAGCCGGCGCCACCGTCAACAGCGTGACCATGAACCTGCGTCTGGTCGACGCCGGCGGCCGCGCCGACGAGTACAAGACCGTCGCCAAGCATGCCGCCTTCGGCTTCGACGGCAGCTACAAGGGCTTCGACTGGCGCACCGCCTATACCCACTCGGAGAACAAGCAGACCGACACCGCCGCCGGCGGCTACATGTCGCTGAACATGTTCGACGCGCTGGTCGCGGCCGGCAAGTTCGATCCGTTCGCGCCGCCGGGCACCTCGCAGGCGGTGCTGGCCCCGGCCGTGCTGCACAACGAGTTCAGCGTCACCAAGTCGAAGATCGATATGCTGCAGGCCAGCGCTTCGACCGAAGTGTTCAAGATGCCGGCTGGCGTTGCCCAGCTGGCGCTCGGCGCCGACTTCACCCAGCAGAAATATTCGGAAGCGCCGGATGCGTTCTCGCAGGGCCAGAACAAGCAGCAGCCCAACTTCACCGACGCCATCGTCGGCGGCGGCGCCGGCGCGCTGCCGATCGACGCCAAGCGCAACAACTGGGGCACCTACGGCGAGCTGCTGCTGCCGGTGCTGAAGAACATGGACCTGACCGTGTCCGGCCGTTACGACGACTTCAGCGCCGTCACCAACAACCAGAACTTCGACACCGACGGCAACCTGATTGCGCCGGGCAAGCAGGGTGAATCGGCCAGCAAGGCCACCTATAAAGTGGCGCTGCGCTGGAATCCGGTGGAATCGGTGCTGATCCGCGGTTCGTACGGCACCGGCTTCAAGGCGCCGACCATGACCAACATCGTCAAGCCACTGGTCAACGGCGGCTCGTCGGCGTTCCACGCCTGCCCGATCACCTCGGCCAGCGACCCGCGCTTCAAGCTGTGCAACCCGGGCTCGTCGGAATACGGCCTGCTGTCGGGCGGCAACGCCGCCACCGGCGCCGGTGCGCTGCGTCCGGAACAATCGAAACAGGCCACGCTGGGCATCCGCATCGAGCCGGTCAGCAACCTGTCGATCGGCTTCGACTGGTGGGACGTCAAGCTGCGCGACCAGATCCAGACCCTGTCGGAAGACCTGGTGTTCAACAACCCGGCCGTGTATGACAGCCTGCTGCGCACCTACTTCGATCCGATCCAGAAGCAGAACGTGCTGGTGGCCGCGCTGACCCCGTTCAACCTGGCCAGCTCGCACTACCAGGGCATCGACTGGGATCACAGCTACAAGGTCAACACCGCGCTCGGCAAGGCCGCGCTGCAGTGGACTGGCACCTTCATGAGCAAGGCCGAGCAGACCACGCCGGGCACCGGCCTGGAGAAAAACATCGGCCGCTTCAATTCCTACTCGGACGTCACCTTCCGCTGGATTTCCAAGCTGACCGCGTCGCTCAACACCGGCCGCTTCACCCATGCGCTGACCGCCAACTACCACTCCGGCTACACCGACCAGGTGTACAACGAGGACGACTCGGTGGTGCGGGAAGTGCTGGCCGACGGCTCGCTCGGCAACTACGTGCCGATCACGCGCCAGGTGTCGTCGTACACCACCTTCGACTGGCAGACCAAGGCCCAGTTGGCCAAGAACTTCACCTTGACCGGCGGCATCAAAAACCTGGCCGACATCGCGCCGCCATTCACGATTCGTAATGCCGGCGGCGGCAACCAGTCTGGCTACGATGGCCGCTACGCCGATCCGTTGGGCCGTCAGTTCTACCTGAACGCGTCGTACAAGTTCTAACCAACGCGATAACGGTACCCTAGGCAATACCTTTGGCCGGCGCACGCCGGCCTTTTTTATTATTCATGAAGGACATATCTCATATGGCAAGAGATATCGACTTTGGCTATGGCGCCTATCAGAACATAGAATTATATTTATATCTGGGCTTCCTGTAATCTACACCCATCGACATTCACCGCAGTACACAGGAGAGCTTCCATGACCACCGCTACCGCCACTTACGCCGCCAAACCAGCCAAGCCAGCGACCACCCCATCGTGGAAACGCATCATCCGCCGCGCCTTCGAAACGCTGGGCAAGCACTACTCGCACGGCCCGTACATGCTGTAAAGCAGCCGCTGCAAAAAACATCAAGGGCCACACGGCCCTTTTTTTTCGTCGTTGTTTTTTACAAACAGATAATCTTTACATATTTGACACCCCAGCGCAGGCAGTGAATTATCAGGGATGGCTTCCTTACCGGCGGTCATACCCAGCCACCAACTTTCCATCAGGAAGTTGATTTGATAATAATATGAAGTTCGCTTTGGGAGTAGAGCAATGTTGAAAGAGACTGTGTTGTCCCGATCCATGCGCCGTATCTATGCGAGTGGCATGCTGGGCCTGGGACTGATCGCGCCGCTGGCGCAAGCGCAAACCGACGCGCCGATGCAGCGCGTGGAAATTACCGGCTCGTCGATCAAGCGGCTGGCGGCGGAAACCGCCAATCCGCTGACGGTCATCAAGGCCGACGACTTCATCAAGCAGGGCCTGACCACCGCGCAGGAAGTGCTGGACCGGATTCCGTCCAACAGTTCCAGCTTCGGCTCCAGCAACGTGGTGGGCGGCAACAGCTCCGGCCTGCCGACCGGCGGCCAGGCCAGCGCCGACCTGCGCGGCCTGGGCGGCGACAAGACGCTGGTGCTGCTGAACGGCCGCCGCATCGCCAACCACCCGTACGACGGCGCCAGCGTCGACCTCAACATCATTCCGGTTTCCGCGCTGGAGCGGGTCGAAGTGCTGCGCGACGGCGCCTCGGCCATCTACGGCACCGACGCCATTGGCGGCGTGATCAACTTCATCACCAAACGCTCGGTGCAGACCACCACCATCACCGCCGAAGCGATCCTGCCGCGCAAGGACGGCGCCGATGAGAAACGGGTCAACCTGTCGAGCGGCTTCGGCAACCTCGACACCGACGGCTACAATGTCTTCGGCGTGTTCGATTACCACAAGCTCGACATCCTGACCTCGCAGCAGCGCGACTTTTCCAAGACCGGCGTGATTCCGGACCGCGGCCTGAGCCTGACCTCCGGCACCACCTTCCCCGGCAACTACTTCGACCCGACCTCGGGCGCCACCGGCAACCCGTATTTTGCGGCCGGCTGCGACGCCCCGCTGTCGCTGCCGATCTCCGGCAACGGCACCTGCCGCCAGGATTACACGCGCCAGATCGACGACCTGCCGGAACAGAAGCAGACCTCCTTCTTCGGCAAGGCCACCTTCAAGCTGAACGGCGACCATCTGGCGTCGATCGAATACCTGCACTCGGAAAACGACGTGGTGTCGCACACTGCGCCGCCGCCGCAGACCGGCCTGCTGCTGCCGATCACCAGCAAATACTATCCGGGCAATTCCGGCGGCGTGCCGGCGGTGGCCGGGCTGTCGGGCGACCCGCTGTCGGTCAACTGGCGTCCGACCGAGGCCGGCCAGCGTGAAATCAATTCCAAGGGCGCGGCCGACCGCCTGGTGTTCAGCGCCGAAGGCCTGTTCAAGAGCTGGGACTACAAGGCCGGCTTCACGCTGTCGGAAAGCCGCTCGGCGGAATACTTCACCAACGGCTACGTCAACGACGCCAAATTCGCCGCCGGCGTGGCCAACGGCATCCTCAATCCGTTCGGCAAGCAGGACGCCGCTGGCGCCACCTATCTGGCCAGCACCGCGCTGCGCGGCAAGGTGCAGAACGGCAAGAGCCGCAACACCGGCATCGACGCCAAGGCCAGCCGCGACCTGATGGACCTGGCCGGCGGCAAGCTGGCAGTCGCCATCGGCGGCGAGCTGCGCCGCGAAGAAGCCGACTTCATCGTCAACCGCGACATCGCCGGCCAGGCTTCGTCGTCCGGCCTGTCGGGTTCGCAATCGACCAACGGCGCCCGCACCATCAAGGCGGTGTTCGGCGAGGTCAACCTGCCGCTGCTGCAGGACCTGGAAGTCAACCTCGCTGCCCGCTACGATGATTACAGCGACGTCGGCAGCACCACCAATCCGAAACTGGGCCTGCGTTACCAGCCGACCAAGGAAGTGCTGCTGCGCGGTTCGGCCTCGACCGGCTTCCGCGCGCCGACGCTGTTCGAGAAGAACGCGCCGCAGTCGAAGAACGATACCAACAACTCGTACAACGATCCGATCCTGTGCCCGGGCGGCGTGCTGTCGTCCAACCCGATCGCCAACCCGCTGCGCGACTGCGACCTGCAACAGTTCAAGCTGCAAGGCGGCAACCAGAACCTGAGTCCGGAAAAATCCAAGACTTTCTCGGTCGGCGTGGTACTGGAGCCGGTGCCGCAAGCCACGGTGGCGATCGACTACTGGAACATCCGCCTGAAGGACAAGATCAACGCGCTGCCGGAAGAAGCCATTTATGGCGACTACGCGAAATACCAGGCGCGCTTCCTGCGCAATCCGGACGGTTCGCCGTATGCGATTCTGGACCTGAAGGAAAACCTGGGCAAGGTCAACACCGACGGCGTCGACCTCAGCGTGACGCTGCGTTCGGGTGCGACCCAGGCCGGCAATTTCACGCTGACGCTGGACGGCACTTATGTGCACAAGTATGAGTACCAGGACGAGCGCGACGGTCCGTTCATCCAGAACGTCGGCCGCTATGCCGCCAACAATCCGGTGTTCCGCTGGAAGCACAACCTGGCGCTGAACTGGCGCCTGGCTGACTGGAATGCGACGCTGGCGCAGTCCTACAAATCGGGCTACACCGACCAGAACCTGGACATCGAGGACAAGTACCTGAACAAGGTGCCGTCGTATGCGCTGTGGAACCTGAGCGGCAGCTACACCGGCTTCAAGGGCGTCATCCTGACCGCCGGCGTGAAAAACCTGCTGGACAAGGAGCCGCCGTTCTCCAACCAGGGCACGCTGTTCCAGAAGGGCTACGATCCGCGCTACACCGACCCGGTCGGCCGCGCGCTGTACCTGCGCGGAACCTACAGCTTCTGATCACCACCGTCATTCCCGCGCAGGCGGGAATCCATACCACGCCGGCTCAGCATGGACTCCCGCCTGCGCGGGAGTGACGGCGACGACTCTGCTTACTTGGCGGCCGCTTCGGCGGCTTGCGTCGCCAGACGGCGCTGACGCACGGCGGCCGCCAGCCCCTGCAGCACCTGCACGCTGCTGTCCCAGTCGATGCAGCCGTCGGTAATCGACTGACCGTACGTCAGCTCCTTGCCTGGCACCAGATCCTGGCGTCCCGCCACCAGGTGCGACTCCACCATCACCCCGACAATCCGCGTATCGCCCGCCGCCACCTGGCCGCCGATATCGGCGCACACCGGCACCTGGTTCTCCGGCTTCTTCGAGCTGTTCGCGTGCGACGCGTCGATCATCAGGCGCGGCGCCAGGCCCTGTCCGGCAATCGCCTTGCAGGCCTCGTCCACACTGGCCGCATCGTAGTTCGGCGCCTTGCCGCCGCGCAGGATGATGTGGCAGTCCTCATTGCCATTGGTCGACACGATCGCCGAATGGCCGCCCTTGGTCACCGACAGGAAATGGTGCGGCTGCGACGCCGCCTTGATCGCATCCACCGCGATCCGCACATTGCCATCGGTGCCGTTCTTGAAGCCCACCGGGCACGACAAACCCGACGCCAGCTCGCGGTGCACCTGCGACTCAGTGGTGCGCGCGCCGATCGCGCCCCACGAGATCAGGTCGGCGATGTACTGCGGCGAAATCACATCCAGGAACTCGGTGCCGGCTGGCAGGCCCAGCTCGTTGATGTCGCGCAGCAGCTCGCGCGCCATGCGCAGACCGTCGTTGATGCGGAAGCTGTTGTCCATGTATGGATCGTTGATCAGCCCCTTCCAGCCGACCGTGGTGCGCGGCTTTTCGAAGTACACGCGCATGACGATTTCCAAGTCGCCGGCCAGCTCCTGGCGCAGCGGCGCCAGCAGGCGCGCGTATTCCATCGCCGCCTTCGGATCGTGGATCGAGCACGGGCCGATCACCACCAGCAAGCGGTCGTCCTGGCCGTGCAGGATGCGGTGCAGCGCCACGCGGGCGTTGGCGGCAGTCTGCTCCGCTGCTTCCGTGCACGCAAACTCGCGGATCAGGTGGGACGGTGGCGTCAATTCCTTCATCTCGCGGATGCGCAAATCATCGGTACGGGGCATTGCTGTTCTCCAAGTGATCTAAAAACATGGGTAAAAAAAAACCGCCTCGGAAGGAGGCGGTTTTTTGAGGATTCTGCTGGGACTCGTCTTGCTTCTACGTGCACCGGCCGCTATCCACCGCCTGAAGGGTTGGAAAGCTAAAGTAAAACCAGCCGGTAAAGAAGAAGTGGGTCATGTCGGTCCGTAAAGTGTCCAACGACTATAACAACAACTTGCGCCGTTTGGCAAGCGGTTTATCGCGCACACCTGATGCAGATCAGGTTTCACCCCATTGAACCCCGCAAAACTGGAAGGCTGCGCATGCATCCGCAATGCGGCAACTTCCCGGGAGAAACATGATGACCAAACGACTTTACACGCAGCTCGCCATGGCGTTGTTGGCGGCCAACGCCGCCGCCCAGACTACGGAACCGGAACCGGAACCCACCATGCAACGGGTGGAAATCACCGGCAGCTCGATCCGCCGCATCGCCAGCGAAACGGCGCTGCCGCTGACCTCGATCCGCGCCGAGGATTTTGCCCGGCAGGGCATGACCACCGCCCAGCAAGTGCTCAACAGTATTCCGATGAACCAGACCTCGCTGTCCAGCGCGCAATCCATCGGCGCCGGCACCGGCGGCCAGTCGCAGGCCGATTTGCGCGGCCTGGGCGGCGAGCGCACGCTGGTGCTGCTCAACGGCCGCCGCATCGCCGCCCATCCGATCATCGGCGACAGCGTCGACCTCAACGTGATTCCGCTGTCGGCGCTGGACCGGGTCGAAGTGCTGCGCGACGGCGCCTCGGCGGTGTACGGCAGCGACGCCATCGGCGGCGTGGTCAACTTCATCACCAAGCGCCAGGTCAAGGGCGGCGAAGTGACGGTGGAAGCCTACCAGCCGCAGCAGGAAGGCGGCGGCAGCGAGCGCCGTCTCAACCTCAGCGGCGGCTTCGGCGACCTCGCCACCGACCGCTTCAACGTCTTCGGCGTGCTGGACGTGCATCGCCAGCTGGCGCTGCCGGCCACCGCGCGGCCGTTCTCGGCCACCGGCGTCATCCCCAGCCGTGGCGTCAGCCAGACCAGCGGCACGCCTTTCCCCGCCAACTTCTTTTCCGACAACGGCATCAGCGGCAATCCCGGCTTTGCCAGCGGCTGCCTGCCGCCGGCCTCGGTCCCCAACACCACCGGCTCGCCGACCTGCCGCTACGACTACACGCGCGAAGTCGACGACATTCCGTACACCAAGCAGGAATCGTATCTGGGACGGCTGTCGTACAAGCCGAACGACGACCACACACTGGCGCTCGAAGCGCTGCACGCGCGCAGCACCAACACCGCGCGGGTGGCGCCGCCGCCCTTGGCCGGCATCGGCCTGATCATGCACGGCGACAGTCCCTACTATCCGGGCGGCAGCGCCGGCGTGCCGGCCGTGGCCGGCCTGGCCGGCGAAGACCTCGATATCAGCTGGCGACCGCTGGTCACCGGCCGCCGCGCCGACTACTCCACCAGCACCGCCGACCGGCTGGTGCTGAGCGCCGAAGGCACGCTGCAAGGCTGGGACTACAGCGCCGGCCTGAGCCACTCGATCAGCCAGGCCGCCAGCGCCTTCGCCGGCGGCTACGTGATCGACCAGCGCATGATCGACGGCGTCGGCAGCGGCCTGCTGAATCCGTTCGGCGACCAGAGCGCGGCCGGCCTGGCCTACCTCAACGACTCGCTGCTGATCGGCGAATACCTGCGCGCGCGCATGCGCGCGACCGCGCTCGACGCCCGCGCCAGCCGCGAGCTGACCCAGCTGCAAGGCGGCGCGCTCAGCTTCGCGCTGGGCGCCGAGGCGCGCAAGGAGCGCGCGCTGTACACCATCAACCGCGCGCTGGCGTCGCAGGCTTCCAGCTCGGGCTTCGCCGACGCCCAGGACCAGTCCGGCGACCGCCGGATCTACGCGCTGTTCGCCGAACTCAACGCCCCCGTGATCAAGAACCTGGAACTCAACGCCGCCGCCCGCTTCGACCATTACAGCGACGTCGGCCGCAGCTTCACGCCCAAGCTCAGCGCGCGCTACCAGCCGGTCACGCCGCTGCTGTTGCGGGCCTCGTGGAACCGCGGCTTCCGCGCGCCGACGCTGTTCGACCTGCACGGCCCGCAGACGGTGACCAACACCTCCGATCCGTGGAACGATCCGGTGCTGTGTCCGGGCGGCGTGCCGGTGCCCGGCGCCAATCCCAATCTGTCGTGCGACCAGCAGCAGAACAAGCGCCAGGGCGGCAATCCGGACGTCAAGCCGGAGCGCTCCAAGACCTACAGCGCCGGCGTGGTGTTGGAGCCGGTGCGGGCGCTGACGCTGTCGCTCGACTACTGGAACATCCGCCTGCGCGACCAGATCAGCGCGCTGGCCGAGCAGACCGTGTTCAACGACTACGCCAAGTACCAGAGCCTGTTCCACTACAACGCCGCCGGCACCCGCCTCGACGATGTCTCGCTGATCACCAACAACCTCGGCGAAGTCAAGACCAGCGGCGTCGACGCCAGCGTGCTGTGGCGCATGCCGCAAGGACCGTATGGCGGCATCTCCTTGCAGGTCGACGGCACCTGGGTGCGCAACTACGATTACCAGAACGAGCGCGGCGGCGCCTTCATCGAAAACGTCGGCCGCTACGCCGACGCCACGCCGGTCTTCCGCTGGCGCCACAACGTCACCATCAGCTGGAACAAGGGACCGTGGGGCGCATCGCTGACCAACCGCTACATGTCCGGCTACACCGACCAGAACGCGGTCGAGCCGGCGTTCTTCAACCAGGTCAAGTCGTATTCGGTGTGGGCGCTGTCGGGCAACTACACCGGCATCAAGCATGTCGACCTGACGGTGGGCGTGCGCAACCTGTTCGATGAAGACCCGCCGTTCACCAACCAGAGCACCACCTTCCAGCAGGGGTACGATCCGCGCTACACCGATCCGCTGGGTCGCACGTGGTATGCGCGCATCACCTACAAGTTCTGACATGGATTTACACTTCGCAAAACCGTGTTAAGTTCTTTGGGCTTGTAAGCAGTTGTAATGGCGGCGCGACGGCGGCCACCAGCGCCCTGCCGCCGCTGCGCCGCGCTGCCGGCACAAAACGCCCTTTACACCTGTGACGCTTTGCGCACTGTGGCGGCGCTGCACACTTGTCGAAGCTTCATTGTTCCCGCCCCTGCCCGGATGGTCTGATGGCCTTTGCTCAAAAAGCAAACACCCATTCCCATATCCATGCAGGAGTTAAAACAATGACGATTGAAAGAGCGATGTCCCGTACCTTGCGTGCGCTGTTTGCCGGCGGCCTGTTGGTCGGCATGCACGCAGCCCAGGCGCAAACCGATGAGGCGCCGATCCAGCGCGTGGAAGTGACCGGTTCCAGCATCAAGCGCCTGGCCACTGAAACGGCGCTGCCGATCACCACCATCAAAGCCTCCGACTTCGAAAAACAAGGTCTGACCACCGCCGCCGAAGTGATGAACACGCTGTCGATGAACCAGAGCGTCACCGGCAGCAGCCAGTCGGTCGGCTCCGGCACCGGCGGCATCGCCACTGCCGACCTGCGCGGCCTGGGCAGCAACAAGACGCTGGTGCTGCTGAATGGCCGCCGTCTGGCCAGCCACCCGTTCAACGGCTCGTCGGTCGACCTCAACATCATTCCGCTGTCGGCGCTGGAACGGGTTGAAGTGCTGCGCGACGGCGCCTCGGCCATCTACGGCACCGACGCCATCGGCGGCGTGATCAACTTCATCACCAAGCGTTCGGTGACCGGCGCCACCGTCAGCGTCGAGCGCTACCAGCCGCAGGCCAGCGGCGCCGGCGCCGAGTCGCGCCTCAACCTGTCGGGCGGCTACGGCGACCTCGACAAGGACGGCTGGAATGTGTTCGGCGTGATCGACCTGCACAAGCAGACCGCGCTGCAAGCCGCCGACCGCGACTTCTCCAGCACCAGCGTGCGTCCCGACAAGGGCATCAACAACAGCAGCGGCACTTCGCAGCCGGGCAACTTCTACTCGGACAACGGCATCACCGGCAACCCGTACTACGCCAGCGGCTGCGTCGGCAAAGGGCTGATCAAGAACGCCAACGGCACCTGCCGCACCGACACCATCGCCTACATCCAGGACATTCCGAAGACGCAGCAGGAATCCTTCCTCGGCAAGGCCACCTTCAAGCTGAGCGAAGACAACGTCGCCACGATTGAATACCTGCACAGCCGCTCGACCAACCAGAGCAGCATCGCGCCGTCGCCGCTGACCGGCATCACCATGACCTCGGCCAGCCCGTACTATCCGGGCGGCAGCGCCGGCGTGCCGGCCGTCGCCGGCCTGACCGGTGAAGACCTGACCATCAACTGGCGCACCGTGGCGGCCGGCAACCGCATGGGCTACGACACCTCGATTTCCGACCGCCTGGTGGTGGCGTCGGAAGGCCTGGTGGGCGGCTGGGATTACAACGTCGGCCTGACCTACGGCATCAGCAAGGCTGCCAGCGCCTTCGTCGGCGGCTACACCAACGATTCGCTGATGAAGGCGGGCGTGTTGAGCGGTATCCTGAATCCGTTCGGCGACCAGTCGGCCGCCGGCACCGCCTACATCGACGCGGCCCAGCTGCGCGGCGAATACCTGGCCGCCAAGATGACCAGCATCGGCGTCGACGCCAAAGTCAGCCGCGAAATCTACCAGCTGCCGGCAGGCGGCGTCGGCTTTGCAATCGGTTCGGAATTCCGTCACGACAAGGCTACCTACGACGTCAACACCGCGCTGGCGTCGCAGGCGTCGAGCTCCGGTTACGCCGATGCGCAAGACCAGGCCGGCCAGCGCAATATCGCCGCGCTGTATTCGGAAGTCAGCGTGCCGCTGACCAAGACGCTGGAACTGTCGGGCGCCGCCCGTTACGACCACTACAACGACGTCGGCGGCAGCTTCAATCCGAAGGTCGGCCTGCGCTGGGAAGCCAGCAAGCAGGTGCTGTTCCGCACCTCGTACAACACCGGCTTCCGCGCGCCGACGCTGTACGACCTGCACGGCCCGGCCACCTCGACCTTCACCAGCAATGCGTATGACGATCCGGTGCTGTGCCCGGGCGGCGTGGCGGCCAGCGGCGCCAATCCGAACATCGCCTGCAACCAGCAGCAGTACATCCGCAGCGGCGGCAACGCCAACCTGAAGCCGGAGAAATCCAAGACCTTCGCGCTGGGCGTGGTGTTCGAGCCGGTCAGCGCAGTCAGCGTGTCGTTCGATTACTTCAACATCAAGATCAAGGATTCGATCGGCACCGTGTCCGAGTCGACCATCTTCGACAACTACGACAAGTACAAGGACTACTTCGTCTACTCGGCCGACGGCAAGACGCTGCAGTACGTCAACGCCGTGCTGGACAACCTGGGGGAAGTGAAAACCTCCGGCATCGACACCAGCCTGCGCTGGAAACTGCCGCGCACCTCGGTGGGCGACTTCGGCTTCCAGTTCGACGGCACCTGGGTACACAGCTACAAGTACCAGAACGAGACCGGTGGCGAATTCGTGGAAAACGTCGGCGTGTATGGCGACAATGCGCCGGTGTTCCGCTGGAAGCACAACGCCACCATCAGCTGGAAGAAAGGGCCGTGGAGCGCCAGTTTCTCCAACAAGTATCTGAGCGGCTACGTGGATGAGAACGATGTGGCGGATGCCTACTACCACAAGGTGCGGGCGTACTCGACGTACTCGCTGTCGAGCAGCTTTACCGGTTTCAAGAATACCGACCTGACGGTGGGTATCAAGAACCTGTTTGACAGCGCGCCGCCATACACCAACCAGGGCACGACGTTCCAGAGCGGCTACGATCCCCGCTTCACGGATCCGCTGGGCCGTACCTTCTACGTGAAGGCCAGCTACAAGTTCTAAAAGAGGTCGCTCCCGCGCAGGCGGGAGCCCATACTGAGCAAGCGTTCTATAGGCTCCCGCCTGCGCGGGAGCGACGCCATCAGGCCGTACCGCCGACGGTCACGCCGTCGATACGCAGTGTCGGCTGGCCAACGCCGACCGGCACGCTCTGGCCTTCCTTGCCGCATACGCCGACGCCCGGATCCAGCTTCATGTCGTTACCGATCATCGACACGCGGTTCAGCACTTCCGGACCGTTGCCGATCAGGGTCGCGCCTTTCACCGGGTAGGTGATCTTGCCATTCTCAATCATGTACGCTTCGCTGGCCGAGAACACGAACTTGCCGTTGGTGATATCGACCTGGCCGCCACCGAAGTTGACCGCATACAGGCCGTTCTTCACCGACGCCAGGATTTCGCCCGGATCCTTGTCGCCACCCAGCATATAGGTGTTGGTCATGCGCGGCATTGGCAGGTGCGCGAACGATTCGCGGCGCGCGTTGCCGGTCACCGGCATCTTCATCAGGCGCGCATTCATGGTGTCCTGGATATAGCCCTTCAGGATGCCGTCTTCGATCAGCGTAGTGCACTGGGTCGGGTTGCCTTCATCGTCGATATTCAGCGAACCGCGGCGATCCGCCAGCGTGCCGTCATCGACCACCGTGACGCCCTTGGCGGCCACGCGCTCGCCGATACGGCCGGAGAAGGTCGACGAACCCTTGCGGTTGAAATCGCCTTCCAGACCGTGACCGATCGCTTCGTGCAGCAGGATGCCCGGCCAGCCAGGGCCCAGCACCACGGTCATCGGACCGGCCGGCGCCGGACGCGCGTCCAGGTTCACCAGCGCCGACTTGACGGCCTCGGTTGCGTACTCTTCCAGCAGCGTATCGCTGAAGTAGCCGTAGTCGTAGCGGCCGCCGCCGCCGGACGACCCCATTTCGCGACGGCCATTCTGCTCGACGATCACGGTCAGCGACACCCGCACCAGCGGACGAATGTCAGCCGCCAGCACGCCATCGCTGCGCACCACCAGCACCACATCGTATTCGCCGGCCAGGCTGGCCATCACCTGCACCACGCGGGGATCCTTGGCGCGCGCCATCTTCTCGATGCGTTCCAGCAGCTTGACCTTGGCAGTGGCGTCCAGCGACACCAGCGGGTCGTGCGGCAGATACAGCGAACGGCCGCCGACCTGGTTCATCGCGCCGGCCACCTTGATCTTGCCAGCGCCGGCACGGGCGATGGTGCGGGTGGCGGAGGCGGCATCCATCAGCGCCGCTTCGGAAATCTCGTCCGAATACGAAAACGCGGTCTTGTCGCCCGACACCGCGCGCACGCCGACGCCCTGGTCGATCGAGAAACTGCCGGTCTTGACGATGCCCTCTTCCAGGCTCCAGCCTTCGTTTTTGGTAAATTGGAAATACAAGTCGGCATAGTCGACTTTGTGGGTGAACATGCTGCCCAGAGTCTTGAGCAGCTTGCCTTCGTCCAGCCCGAACGGCGTCAGCAGGATATCGCGCGCTACGGCCAGGGTGGACAGGTTCGGTTCAAATGGCTTCATGGTAGTGTCTTTATTTGAGTTGCCGCGTCGTTCCCGCCTCGGCGGGAATCCATAGTCAGCATGGGTTCCCGCGTGCGCGGGAATGACGCTATTGTAGTGGATATCACATGGTCCGGTGTTTGAGCGCCGGCAGGCTGTCGCGCACGCCCTGCATGTATTCCGGATCGATCACGCCCTGCACCACGCCCTCGCCCTCGGCCAGCACCGACTTGACCGTGCCCCACGGGTCGATCAGCATGCTGTGGCCCCAGGTGCGGCGGCCGTTCGGGTGGATGCCGCCCTGCGCCGCCGCCAGCACGTAGCACTGGTTCTCGATGGCGCGCGCGCGCAGCAGGATTTCCCAGTGCGCCATGCCGGTGGTGTAGGTAAACGCGGCGGGCAGCACAATCAGCGACACCGGGCCCATGGCGCGGAACAGTTCCGGGAAGCGCAGGTCGTAACAAACCGACATGCCGACCTTGCCGAACGGCGCTTCGAATACGCCCAGGTGTTTGCCTGGCACGATCGTCTTCGATTCGTTGTACGACTCGGCGCCCTTGGTGAAGCCGAACAGGTGGATCTTGTCGTAGCGGCCGACATGCTCGCCCTGCGGGTTGTACACCAGCGTGGTGTTGATGACCTTTTCGGCATCGTCCGACGCCAGCGGCAGCGTGCCGCCGATCAGCCAGATGCCCAGCTCGCGCGCCAGTCCGGCCATGAAGTCCTGGATCGGCCCCTGGCCCAGCGGCTCGGCCACCTTGACCTTGTCGCTGTCGGCCAGGCCCATGATGGCCCAGTACTCCGGCAGCAGCACCAGCCCGGCGCCGTCCTGCGCGGCCTGGGTGACCAGGCGGCGCGCGGTGGCGATGTTTTCATCCACGGTGGGCGAGGAAATCATTTGTACGGCGGCGACGGTATGGTTCATGGCGATCCCTTTGACGGTTCCAGTTTTGTGGCGTCCAGCTTGGTGACGACCGGCGCCTTCCACGGCCCGGCCACCTCCATATGATAGGTCAGCGCCTTCATCACCGGCGCACTGAGGAATAGCTGGGCCAGGAAACTGCCGAGGCCGATGACGGGATTGACCGCCAGCGCATACACCAGCGGCGCCGTACCCAGGTTGACCTCGGGAATCACCACCACGTGCAGATTGGTGGTCTCATTGGCGATGTCGGCGCTGCCGTCCATCAATACAGTGGCGGCCACGCCGTGCATTTTCAAGTTGTCGGTCTTGAGGATGCCGTGATTCAGGGAGGCATTGGCGGTAATGCCGTCAAACGCCAGCCCTTCCGAGAACACATCGTGGAAGTCCAGCTTGAGCAAACGCGGCAAGGCTTGCAGGCTCAGTACGCCCAGCAGTTTGGCCGCACCGGGGTCCTGCTTGAGGAACTGGCCCTTCTCCACATTCAGCGTGATCTGGCCGGACAGGCTTGGCAGATCGAGCGAGTACGGTAAGCCTTTCCAGGCGATATCGCCTTTCAGCGAGCCCTTGCCGCCCTTCAGCGTATCGGCATAGCCAAAGCGCTCCAGCAGCTTGCCGGCGTCGATGATGGCGAGATTGAAATTCAGGCTGGTGTCGTGCACGCCGTCCTTGCTGACCCACTTGCCGGTGCCGTTCAGTTCGCCGTCGGCATTGACCAGCGACAGCTTGCTGACGCGCCATTCGCGCGCGTTCGCCAGCTGGGCGTTGTTGGCCTGCAGTTCCAGCCGGCCCAGCGGCTTGTTGAACAGTTCAAAACGCTCGACCACCACATCCAGCGCCGGAATGGTGGCGGCCGCGCTCTTGTCGTCCAGCAGCGCCTGCACGTCGCCCGAGGCCGATTCCGGGATCACCAGCGACGACAGCCGCGCCGTCACCTTGCCGAGACCGGCGCCGGTGGACGGTTCGGCCCAGGTGATGTAGCCATTGGCCTGGGTGGAGTCGATGCTGGCTTGCCACATGCCTTTTTTATGGGTCACGCCGACCACCACGTTTTCCAGCTTGCGGCCGCCGATCACCAGTTCGCTGCTGCGGGCGGCGATGGCGTCCGGCATGACGTACTGGGCGAAATCGCCGGCATCGGACGGCGCCGCCAGCGCCGCCGCCGAGCCGGCAGCGGCCGGGCCGGCGATGGCGTCGCCGAAGTCCAGCCAGTTGTCGACGTTCAGCTGGTGCATGCTGATATTGAAGGCCATGCCGCTGTCCGGCTCCGGCGCCGCCGCGTTGACGCCAATGCCGCCGCGCACCAGCTTCCAGTGCTGCTTGCCCTGCTTCTGGCGCTGATAACGCGCGGCGATGCCGCTGCCAAGGTTGATGCGGATATCATCGTGCAGGAAGCCGGCCGCGTCCGCCGTCAGGCCGCTGGTCAGCACGAAGCGCAACGGCATGCTGTCGGTGGCGGTTTTATTGGCCGGCGCCGGCAGGTCCAGCGCCAGCCCGGTCAGCGAAGACTCGACCGCGACGATGACCTGATGGTCGCGCGCGGTCACCGTGCCGCTGTAGCGCGTGCCGCCGTTGAAGTGATCGGCCAGACGCTGCATGGCTGGCATCTGGAAGGCCTGGCGGAAGCCATCGGCGGTCAGCAGGCCGCCCAGCCTGACGACGATGGCGCCATCCTTCTGGGTGCCGCCGGTGATCGACACCGGGCCGCCGAGGAAGTTGCCGCTGATCTGGTTGAGGTTGACGCCGCGCTCGTTGAATTCAATCTTGCCCTGCGACGATTGCACCACCGGCAAATCATTCATCAGCACGATGTCGTTGTTGGCCAGCTGCACCGTGCCCTGCACCTTGGTGTCGATCGCGTGCGCCAGCGGAATGCGCAGGCTCAGCGTCAGCTTGGCGTTGCCGCTGGCCTGGGTCTCGTCGGTGAAGTGCGAGATCCAGTCCAGCACCGGGCTGATGGTCAGGTAGCGCAGGAATTCCTGCATCGGCGCGGCGGCGTTGCCGTCGATCTCCAGCATGGAATCGTGCACGCTCAAATCCGGAATCACCGCCTTGACGTTGCTCAGCGCGGCGCCGGCGGTGGTGGCGGTGTCGCCGCGGATTTCCATGCGCGCGCCTTCGAACAGGAAGCTGCCCTTGATGTGCTCGGCTTGCGGCCACAACGGCAGCGGCTGGCCGTCCTTGCCCAGGTCCTTGCCGTCGTGCAGGTAGTAACCCGGCTCGTAATTCAGCCTGGCGTCGGTCAGCTTGCCGGCCACGCGGAATTCACCGCGCGCCTTGTCGTCCTTGAACGGGAAATGCGTCAGGTCGCCGCGCAGGCGGATCGTCACGTCGCTGGCGACGCCGCCTTCCAGCGCCCCGGTCAGCCAGTGGGTCAGGTCGCGCGGGGTCTGCATCGGCAGGTAGCGGCCGATACGGTTGATCTGGAAGCCGGTCAGCGTGCCGCTCAGGTCGGCTTTGCCCGGCCCCTTGCCGGCCAGCGACAGGGTGTGCGTTCCCTGCAAGGTGCCGCTCATGCCTTCCTGCTCGAAGTCCATCGAATCGATCTGCAACAGCAGCTGGTTGTCGTCCTCAAACGACCAGCGCGCCTTCAGGTTCAGGTGGTCGAACGGCATCGACGCTTCGGCGAAATAGTCCGGCATCTGCAGCACCAGCTGCTGCGAGCTCAGACTGAAACTGCCGCCGCGCTCGGTGGCGTCGATCGAGCCGCTGAGGTTGTCGAATCCGGGGATCGCGGGCATGCCGGCAATCGCCGGCGTCTTGCCGCTCTTCGGCTGCGCCAGGCGCGGCGGCTGCGGCTTCAGGCCCAGTCCCACCAGGTCGCCCTTGACGCGGTAGGTCTGCAGGGCCGGGTAAGCGCCCTGCCACTCGGCGGAGAAATTCTGCAACAGGCCGCGCGGCGCGAAGCCGGCCACCATCTTGTGCTGCTGTTCGCTCAGCGGCAGGCGCTCGGCCAGGCCGGCCAGGGTTTGCAGGTCCAGCTGGCGGGCCCGCACTTCAAAGCGCTCCGGCTTGGCGCCGGCCGCCGCCACGTAAGTTTCCGACAGCGAAGTCGGCGCCATCACCAGGCCGTCGCGCGTGGTCAGCGTCAGCTTGGTCAGTTCCAGGCTGTGGCCGAGCGCGCCGAAGCGCGGCGTGGCGGCGCCCTGGCGCGCGGCCGGCGGCCGGATGTCTTCGCGCACGGCGATGCGGCCGCTCATCTGCTGCAGGTCCAGCAACGGCAGGTCCTTGCCCAGCACGGCGGTAATGTCGTCCAGGCCGACATCGGCGGTCAGGTTGGTCAGGCGCGACTGGTCGAAGCCGACCCAGGCGCGCAGCCAGCCGTGGCCCTTGCTCAGGTCGAACGGATAATCGACCCAGGCCTTCCACGCCTGCAAGTCGGTGTTGCGGATGTCGGCATAGACCTCGCCCTTCCACATGGAGAAGTTGGAGATGCGGGCGCCAAACGCCGGATGGCTGAAGTCGGCCCGCAGGTCGAGCGGCTGCGCCAGCGCCGCCGGCGGCGTGGCCCGCACCGACAGCTGGTGATGCAGCCACTCGTTGCGCAGCACCAGCTGGAAGTTGTCCAGCGCCAGCGGCGCTGCGTTGCGCAGACGGTCGGTCCACTGCAGGCGGCCATCGCGGATGACGATGTCGCGTTGCAAGAGCAGCCAGTCCAGCCCTTTGCCGTCGCTCGGCTTGTTCGGGTCGATGAACATGCCGGCCACATACAGGCGGCCGTCGGTCTCGCGCACGATGGACAGGTCGGGCCGCGTCAGCTCCAGCGAACGGAAGCGCAGATTGCCCGTCACCGCCGTCCACCACGACAGCGTGGCCGATACGCTCGGCAAGCTCAGCGCCGGACGGCCCTGCGGGTCGTGCAGCACCACGTCCCCCAGGAACAGGTTGGGACGGAAGCCGTTCCATGACGCATACACGCGGGCAATGGTGACCTGGTTGCCGACGGCGCCACTGGCGGCGCGCTCGATATTGCCCTTGTAGTGGTCGATATTCGGCAGCACCACATAGCGCAGCGTCAGGAACAGGATGGTAAACGCGAAATACAGCAGTAGCGCCAGCTTCAGCATGAAGCCCAGCACGTGATGGGTGGCCAGATTGCAGATCCGATAGGCGGTACGAAGCCGGTGCCAGCGCGCGGCCAATGGGCCCTCGCCTGTCACGGTCTCCTCTTCTGGTTTTTGCATTAATACGCTAATAAATCAGGCCATGCGTCAAATAAGTACGAAACTCGCGCTAAACTCGGTTGTCACAGCAATTCTACCTTATCCCTCTATGAGTTCATCGCCTGTCTCCCCGACTGTTTTGCCAACTGTTTCCCGTTTTTATCAACGCTGGCTGGCCGCCGCGCCCGATCGTGCCGTGAAAATAGATGAACTATCGCAATTATCGCTTGCCGACATCGATTTGGCGGATTATTTACGCCAAGAAGCAGAAAACAGCCTGCCGCTGGTGCGTTCCATGCGCCGCCTGCGCAATCTGCTGGTGTGCACCCTGATCCGGCGCGACCTGGAAGGCAAGGCCAACCTGGCCGAAGTGGTCACCACCATGACCAGGTTCGCCGACTTTGCCATCCAGCAGCACATGGCCGAACTGTACGCAGAAATGGTCGCGGCGCACGGCGTGCCGACCGGCCATGAGTCCGGCCTGCCGCAGGAAATGATCGTGCTGGCCATGGGCAAGCAAGGCGGCGGCGAACTCAACGTCTCCTCCGACATCGACCTGATCTTCGTCTACCCGGAAGACGGCGACACCGTCGCCGGCCCTGGCCAGCGCAGCCTGTCCAACCACGAATTCTTCATCCGCATCGGCAAGAAGTTAATCGCCGCTTTGGCGGAGATCACCGAAGATGGCTACACGTTCCGGGTCGATATGGCCTTGCGACCGAACGGCAACTCGGGCCCGCTGGCCGCCAGCCTGGGCATGGTGGAGCAATATCTGATCGTCCAGGGCCGCGAATGGGAGCGCTACGCCTGGGTCAAGGCGCGCGCCGTTACCGGCCGCGCCGAGGATATCGCCGCGCTGGACGCGATTGTGCGGCCGTTCGTGTTCCGCCGCTACCTGGACTTCGGCGTGATTGACGCCATCCGCAATATGCACGCGCAGATCCGCGCCGAGGTCAACCGGCAGGAGCGACTGCATCCGGACCGCAGCAACAACGTCAAGCTGGGCCGCGGCGGCATCCGCGAAATCGAGTTCCTGGCACAGGTGTTCCAGCTGATCCGCGGCGGCCGCGACGCCGCCCTGCGCGACCGCTCGACCCGCACCACGCTGCGCATCATCGCCGAAAAAGGCCTGCTAAGCCACGCCATCGTCTATCAATTACTGGCTTCCTACACCTTCCTGCGCAATCTGGAGCACCGCCTGCAATACCTGGACGACGCCCAGACCCACACGCTGCCGGCCAACGACACCGACCGCCAGACCGTGGCCGAAATGATGGGTCTGCCGGATGTCGCCACCCTGCTGGTCCAGCTGGAAGCGCACCGCCAGTTCGTCGCCGGCCAGTTCGACGAAATGTTTTCGGACAAGACCGAGAGCAGCGAAAACGACATCGATCTGCAATCGAGCAATGAATGCGCCGATCCCGACAACCGCGAAGCCATGGTGGCCCGCTTCACCGCGCTCGGCTTCGAGGCCCCGGAGGACGCCACCAGGCGTCTGATCGCCACCTGGCAGGCGCCGCGCCTGCAATCGCTGCCGGAAGCCAGCCGCAACCGGTTGCAAGGCCTGATCAACAGCGCACTGCCGCTGATTATCCAGGCCGCCAGCGAATCGAGCGGCGGCAATCAGCTGGCTACGCTGGGCCGGCTGCTGGATTTCCTGGAAGCGGTGGCGCGCCGTTCAGCCTATCTTTCGCTGCTGACCGAATATCCGCACACGCTGGCGCGGGTGATCCGCATGGTGCACGCCAGCGGCTGGGCCGCCAAGTTCCTCAGCCAGCACCCGATCCTGCTCGATGAACTGCTGGACGACCGCCTGCGCAACGCGGTATTCGACCCGGCCGCGCTGGCGGCCGACCTCGACCTGCAACTGGCGGCCGCTCCCGGCGACACCGAGCGCCAGATGGACATCCTGCGCGAGGTGCACCACGTCCAGCTGTTCCACCTGCTGGCGCAAGACCTGGCCGGCGACCTGACCGTGGAAAAACTGGCCGACCACCTGTCGGCGCTGGCTGACACCATCGTCGCCGCCACCATCAAGGCGGTGTGGCAGACGGTCGCCACGCGCCACCGCGAGGTGCCGCTGTTCACCGTCATCGCCTACGGCAAGCTGGGCGGCAAGGAACTGGGCTATGTGTCCGACCTCGACGTCATCTTCCTGTACGACGATCCGGACCAGGAGGCGCCGGCCCAGTACGCCAAGCTGGCGCAGCGCTTCATTACCTGGATGACCTCGCACACCTCGGCCGGCATCCTGTTCGACATCGACACCGCCTTACGGCCGGACGGCGCCAGCGGCATGCTGGTGTCGTCGGTGTCGGCGTTCGAGAAATACCAGACCAGCGCGGCCTGGGTGTGGGAGCACCAGGCGCTGACCCGGGCCCGCTATTGCGCCGGCGACTTGGCGATCGGACAACGTTTCGAGCAGATCCGCGAGGCGGTGCTGCGCAAGGAGCGCCCGGCCGACGGTCCGCTGAAGCAGGAAGTGCTGGCGATGCGCAAGCGTATGGTGGACGCCAAGCCGAACCACAGCGCGCTGTTCGACCTGAAACAGGACCCGGGCGGCATGATCGATATCGAGTTCATCGTCCAGTTCCTGGTACTGCAATACGCGGCGGCTTATCCTGAACTGACGGCCAACTTTGGCAATATCGCATTGCTACGCATCTGTGCCGAACTTGGGCTGATCGACGGCCCGCTGTCAGCCAGCGTGGCCGACGCCTACCGCAAATACCGCAAGCTGCAACACCAGTTGCGGCTGCAAGGCCAGGATCTGGCGCGTATCGACCCGGCGCTGGTGGCCACCGAGGCGCAGCAAGTGCGGGCGTTGTGGAACAGCTTGTTTGGGGAGGATGTTGCCATTTAGCAACGGCCAAGACTACAGCATCGGCAAGCTGCGCTAATATGGATAGACATAATCATAAGAGGAGAACTTGCATGAAGACCTTATTAGCAGCGGTGATCAGTCTGGCATTATGTGGTGCTGCAGGGGCAGCGGAAAAAGGCAGCAAGGAAGAAGCAGTGGCCATGGTTAAAAAAGCCGTGGCCATGGTGAAGTCGGACGGCAAGGAAAAAACCTTCGCGGCGATTTCCGATCCGACCAATACGACTTTCCATGATCGCGATTTATATATTTATGTGTACGACTTTAATGGCGTCGCCTTAGCCCACGGAAATAATCCCAAAATGGTGGGTAAATCCTTGATCGGCCTGAAAGATAATGAGGGCAAGTTAATGATCAAGGAAATGATTGAAGTCGCCAAGACCAAAGGCTCCGGCACGGTGGATTTTAAATGGCCGAATCCCGTCACTAAAACGGTAGAGTCGAAAGCAGGTTATGTCGAGAAAGTCGACGATTTTTTGATAGGCTCTGGCGCGTATAAATAAGCCTTCGGAACTTCTCAGGCAGCCGGGTTAATCCCGGCTTTTTTTTCGTCAACAGCATCCACAGCAAGCCAAAAATTAGCTTAATCACACCAATAGCCGGCGTGCCTGGCCCCGGCAGATGCCGCGTATGCCACATCGTGGTGCACTGACTGTTGTTTTTCAGACCATCATGCTGTTTTTTTACCGGACGTCACCTATACTGACTTTGTAATTAAAAAAATAATTTTTTAAAAACCCCAGGGAGCATCAATGAACAAAATTGCCTTGAAAAGTGGCGTGATTGCCGTCGCGTTGACATTAGCTTCGTCACAAGTGGTATTGGCACAGGATGACGGCGCCAAACCACTCGAAAAAGTTATTATCACCGGTTCCAATATTAAACGGATTGATACTGAAACTTCGACACCGGTGCAGATTCTGCGCCGTGAGGAGATTGCCCGACTCGGTGTCAATTCGGTGCGCGATATTATCGATACCCTGACTTCTTCCAATAGCTCATTGTCCGATATCGGCGGGTCCAATTCATTTGCCAGCGGCGCCTCGTCGGCATCGCTGCGCAATCTCGGCAAACAGTCGACGCTGGTCCTGCTGAATTCACGCCGCGTCGCCCCTTATGCGCTGGCCGATTACAACGAGGTATTTACCAATCTGGATGCGCTGCCGCTGGACGCCATCGACCGCGTGGAAATTCTGCGTAACGGCGGCTCGGCGATTTATGGCTCCGACGCCGTCGCCGGGGTCATCAACATCATCACCCGCAACGATTTCCAGGGCGTGCAGGTGCGCGGCAACTACGAGCAATCGGTCGCAAACGAGCAATTCAAGACCAAGACCGCCAGCATCACCGGCGGCTTCGGCAACTACGCCAATGACGGTTACAACGTGCTGGCCAACATAGAAGTGTTCCACCGAGACAATGTCATCTGGCGCGACGTGCTAGACGACATCAACCCGGTCTACGGCCAGAAATTCGCTACCGTGGCGCCCAAGAGCGGCCTGATGTTCGGCAATCGCGGCGCGCCATCGACGTTTTCCTATCCCGGCAACCTGATCGGCCAGGGCCCGATCGCCGGGTGCGCCACCGTCAGCGCCGCCGGCCTGTGCGTGTTCGACCGCTTCGCCCACTTCGAGGCGGTGCCCAAGGCAGACCGCGTCAATGCGCTGGTATCCGGCAAGCTCAACCTGGGCAACGGCACCGAAGGCTACGCCGAAGTGCTGTATTCCAAGACCAAGACCACTTATACCGGCGCGCCGGGCACTTATGGCTCCAACAGCTCCGACTCGATCTGGGGCGATCCCCGCACCGGCCTGGGCAAGGCGTTCGGCTACCGCTTCCTGTCGCCGGACTCGCCGCTCAACACCACCGGCGAACCGCTGGAACTGCGCTACCGCTACGCCGACGCGCCGGACCAGAATCCCAACGACAGTGACCAGTACCGGGTGCTTGCCGGCGCGCGCGGCAGCTGGGCCGGCAAATACGACTGGGACACCGCCGTCGGCGTAATGGGCAGCAAAACCAAGTCGCGCAACAACGGCGCGATCAGCGACAGCGGCTTCAAGGCCCTGGTGGGCGACTACACCAAGACGCTGGCGGGCGATCCCAACTGCGAAGCCAATTTCCCCGGCTATTGCGAGTACACGGCGGCGGACCCGAATTTCTTCAACCATGGCTACAAACTCGGCCAGGTTAACTCGCCCGAGGTGCTGCGCCAGCTGTTCCCGGAGCAAGGCTATGACGGCAAAATCACCCAGTATTTCATCGACGGCAAGGTGACCGGGGAAATCGGCAAGATCGGCGAGCGCGCCATCGGCATCGCCGTCGGCGGCGAAGTCCGTCATGAGAAATTCAACATCACGCCGACCGACAACCTGCTGTCCGGCGATATCGTCGGCTATGGCGCCGCCACGGCGGACGCCAGCCGCACCACCGAAGCGGTGTTCACCGAGCTCAATTTGCCGGTGACCAGCCAGCTGGAACTGGTCGGCGCCGCCCGCGTCGACAAATTCCCCGGTTTCAAAACCCACGTATCGCCAAAAGTGGCGGCCCGCTTCGAGGCGTCGCCGGCGCTGATGCTGCGCGCCACCTTCGAGGGCGGCTTCCGCGCCCCCAACCTGACCGAGAGCGCGCAATCGAGCAAGTTCGCCTTCGTCAGCGCCCAGGATCCGAAGCGGTGCGACCAGGCCCAGGCGCTGGCGCGCGACCTGCGCAACGCCGGCAACGCCCTGCCGTCCAGCGATCCGAACCAGGCCCTGCTGCTGGCGCGGGCCGACACCGTCCAGCAGAACGAGTGCTCGGCCGGGGTGGCTAGCATCGTCAGCAACAATCCGAATCTGAAGCCGGAAATCACCCGCAGCGCCACCGCCGGCTTCGTGCTGGAACCAGTCAAGGGCACCAGCGTCTCGCTGGACTACTGGCACATCGAGCGCAAGGATGAAATCGGCCTGAAATCGGTGGACGACCTGCTGGCGGCGGAAGCCGACCAGGCGCCGGGCGTCATCAACCGCGCGCCGCTGTCCCAGGACAAGACCTTCAGCGCCGCCGAGCAGGCCAAGTATGGCGTGACTGCCGGCAAGCTGCTGTCGACCACGGGCCAGTTCGAGAACGTGTCGCGCACCAAGACCAGCGGCCTTGACCTCGCCGCCACGTCGCGCTTCGACACCCGCTACGGCCGCCTGGACCTGGGCGCCAACGCCACCTACCTGCTGGACCTGAAGAACTTCAGCTCGACGCTGAACGACTACGGCGACAACCTGGCCGGCCGCTACGGCTACTCGAAAACCGTCGCCAACTTCAGCGCGGCGCTGCAGACCGGCAAGTTCACCAACAGCCTGCGCCTGGTCTACAACAGCAAAACCAAGCTGAACACCGACTATTTCGACGACAAGTACACGCTCGAAGGCTGCAAGGATCTGGGCTGGAACGCCAGCGACTGCCAGATCAAGGCCTATGAGCGGCTGGATTACAACCTCAGCTACGCCGGCATCAAGGATCTGACACTGTCGATGTACGTGCGCAACGTGACCAACCGCCGGCCGCCGGTCGACCTGCGCGCGTTCAACTTCGACGGCGGCGCCGTGATTCCACAAAGCACGGCGGACGTCCAGGGCCGCATGGTGCGCGTGACCGCAGAATACAAATTCCGCTAAGCGTCATGGCAAAAAAAAAACCCTCGCGGCGCAGGCCGCGAGGGTTTTTTTATGGAACAGCGTTAATTACTTGGCGTTCATCAGCGCCACGGTGGTGTCCAGCATACGGTTCGAGAAACCCCACTCATTGTCATACCACGACGATACTTTCACCAGGCGGCCCGACACTTTGGTCAGGGTCGAATCGAAGTTCGACGACGCCGGGTTGTGGTTGAAGTCGACCGACACCAGTGGTTCGGTCTGGTAGGTCAGCACTTCTTTCAGGTCGCCTTCCGCAGCGGCCTTCATCAGTGCATTGATTTCTTCCACGGTGGTGTCGCGCTTGGCGATGAACGACAGGTCGACCAGCGAGACATTGATGGTCGGCACGCGGATCGCGTAGCCGTCCAGCTTGCCGTTCAGCTCAGGCAGCACCAGGCCCACTGCGGCGGCAGCGCCAGTCTTGGTCGGGATCATCGAATGGGTGGCCGAGCGCGCGCGGCGCAGGTCTTCGTGCATCACGTCCGACAGCACCTGGTCGTTGGTGTACGCGTGGACGGTGGTCATCAGGCCGTTTTCCAGACCGATGGCGTCGTTCAGCGGCTTGACCAGCGGGGCCAGGCAGTTGGTGGTGCACGAGGCGTTCGAGATCACGGTATCCGACGCTTTCAGCACGTGCTGGTTGACGCCGTAGACGATGGTGGCGTCGACATCCTTGCCGCCCGGGGCCGAGATGATGACTTTCTTGGCGCCGCCTTTGAGGTGGGCCGAAGCCTTTTCCTTGGTGGTGAAGAAGCCGGTGCACTCCAGCACCACGTCCACGCCCAGCTCGCCCCATGGAATTTCCGCCGGGTTGCGCTGCGCGAACACGCGGATCACGTCACCGTTGACGATCATCTTGTCGCCATCCACTTCCACGGTGCCAGGGAACTTGCCGTGGGTGGTGTCGTAACGGGTCAGGTGGGCGTTCGACTTGGCGTCGCCCAGATCGTTGATCGCCACGATCTGGATGTCTTGCTTTTTGCCGCCTTCGTAGAAAGCGCGCAGTACATTACGGCCAATACGGCCATAGCCATTGATTGCAACTTTGATCGTCATACTTTGCTCCTGATTAAAAATATTGTTAATGCAACCAGCAATTATAGATTAAGCAATGACCGCTTTGACTTTTGCCACGACATTTTCCACCGTGAAGCCGAAGTGTTTGAACAACACGCCTGCCGGGGCCGATTCACCGAAGGTATCGATGCCGACCACGGCGCCTTCCAGGCCGACATACTTGTACCAGAAATCGGTGACGCCGGCTTCGATCGCCACGCGCGGCACGCCTTTGGTCAATACGCTGGCCTTGTAGGCGGCTTCCTGGCGGTCGAACACGTCGGTCGACGGCATCGACACCACGCGGGCGGTGATGCCTTCCGAAGCCAGCGCCGAAGCGGCGGCCTGGGCCAGTTCGATTTCCGAGCCGGTGGCGATCAGCGTGACCTTGGCGTCGGCCGCTTCGCGCAGCACATAGCCGCCGCGGGCGATGTCGGCGATCTGTTCGGCGCTACGCTCCTGGTACGGCAGGTTCTGGCGCGAGAAGATCAGCGTCGACGGGCCGTCCTTGCGCTGGACCGCCGCGCCCCAGGCCACCATCGATTCGGTGGTGTCGCATGGACGCCAGTTGTCCAGGTTAGGAATCAGGCGCAGCGACGAAACGTGCTCGACCGATTGGTGGGTCGGGCCGTCTTCGCCCAGGCCGATCGAATCGTGGGTGAACACAAAGATCGAACGCTGTTTCATCAGCGCCGCCATGCGCAGCGCGTTGCGGCTGTAGTCGGCGAAGGTCAGGAAGGTGGCGCCGAACGGGATGTAACCGCCGTGCAGGGCGACGCCGTTCATGATCGCCGACATGCCGAACTCGCGCACGCCGTAATTAATATGGTTGCCTGGCTGGCCGGAACGCACCGGGGTGATTTCCTTCCAGTTGGTCAGGTTGGAGCCGGTCAGGTCGGCCGAGCCGCCCAGGAATTCCGGCAGCACCGGCGCCAGCGCCTGGATGGCGTTCTGGCTGGCCTTGCGGGTGGCGATGTTTTCTTTCTTCTCGACGGTCGCGGCGATGCCGGCCGCCAAGGTCGCGTCGAAGTTGCCTGGCAGCTCGCCGGCCATGCGGCGGCGCAGTTCTGCGGCTTCTTGCGGGTATTTAGCGGTGTATTCGGCGAACTTGGCGCTCCAGTCGGCTTCCAGCTTGGCGCCGGCGGCCTTGAAGTCCCAGGCGGCGTAGACGTCGGCCGGCACCTCGAACGGGGCCGAGGTCCAGCCGATGTATTCGCGCACGGCCGCCACTTCCTTGTCGCCCAGCGCGGCGCCGTGCACCTTGTCGCCGCCTTGCAGGTTCGGCGAACCTTTGCCGATGATGGTTTTGCAGCAGATCAGGGTTGGTTTGTCAGCCTTTTTGGCGGCTTCGATGGCGGCCGACACGGCTGCCACATCGTGGCCGTCGACGGCGCGGATCACGTTCCAGCCGTAGGCTTCGAAACGGGCCGGGGTGTCGTCGGTGAACCAGCCTTCGACTTTGCCGTCGATCGAAATACCGTTGTCGTCGTACAGGGCGATCAGTTTTTTCAGGCCCAGGGTGCCGGCCAGTGCGCACGCCTCGTGCGAGATGCCTTCCATCAGGCAGCCGTCGCCGACAAAGGCGTAGGTGTAGTGGTCGACCACGTCCAGGCCCGGCTTATTGAATTCGCTCGCCAGCAGCCATTCGGCCAGCGCCATGCCGACCGCGTTGGCCAGGCCCTGGCCCAGCGGACCGGTGGTGGTTTCCACGCCCGGGGTGTAGCCGACTTCCGGATGGCCCGGGGTCTTCGAATGCATCTGGCGGAACGACTTGATGTCGTCCATGGTCACCGCGTAGCCGCTCAGGTGCAGCAGCGCGTAGTGCAGCATCGAACCGTGGCCGTTTGACAACAGGAAGCGGTCGCGGTTCACCCATTGCGGGTTGGCCGGGTTATGGCTGTAATGGCCACTCCACAGCGCAACGGCGATTTCGGCCATGCCCATCGGCATGCCTGGGTGGCCGGAATTGGCCTTCTGGACGGCGTCCATTGCCAGCGCGCGGATCGCGTTAGCCTTTTGTGGGTGTGGGAGCGTAAAAGTCATGGTGTGGTCAATCACGGAGTTTGAATGCGTTTGCAGTAGGCCGGCTACTTTCTGAAGCTGACTATTTTACCAGAGCAGCGCCCGCCAAACTAAAAAGGGCGGCGTCCTTTTCGGAACGCCGCCCCCGCTGTCAAGCGCCGGCCAGGGCCGGCGGCGACCTGCTTAGAACTTCTTGTTGAACTCCGCGGTGAACTTGAACGAACGTGGCGCGGTCAGGTTCAGCACCGATTCGTACAGCGCGTAGCGGGCGTTGTTGGTGTTGTAACGCTCCACCACTTTCTGTACCGACTGATCGTTCAGAACGTTGTACACGTCCACTTTCAGTGCCAGGCCTGGCAGGAAGGTTGGCTTCCACGAGGCGTTCAGGTCCAGGGTTTTTTCCCATGGCAGACGGCCGACGGTGCCACGTGGCGACGGTACGTTCTTGTCGCCGGTGACGCCGAAGCAGTAGTGCGACGCCGACTGGTAGTTGTAGCCGATGTCGTTCAGCGTGGTTGGGTTGGTACCCGAGCACGAACGTGGACGGCCCGAAGCCAGCGTCAGGAAGCCGCCAACGGTGATCTGCGGCGTGATGTCGTAGAAGCCATAGCCCTTGATCTGGTGCTTGCGATCGTTAGGCAGCAGGCCATCGGCATACTTCATCAGCTGCGCGTAATCCCAGGTCTGGGTCGCTGCCACGTCGCCCTGGCCCTGGGTGGTATCGGACAGGGTCTGGCCTTCGGTGTTGCCCTTGCTGCGGCCCAGCGTGTAATTCAGCTTACCGTACCAGCCGTCGCGGTATGGGTGCTCAAGGTAGAAGTCCAGCGCGGCGTAGACGCGCTTGGCCTTGTCGAAGCCCAGGTCTTCCTTGGTCAGGTGGACGCGGGTGTAGTTGCTGTGGGTACCGGCATAGTCGACCAGGAAGTCGTTGGCTTCGCCCGGATTGAACGAGGCGCAGCTGAAGCCTTCATAGTTGCTGGTGTCGATGCCGTGGTCCTTGGCGTACTTGGTGAATACGCGGCCATCGCAGAAGTCATCGATGGTCGATTTCAGGGTACGGTAGGTGCCTTTGACGCCGAAATTCAGGCTCGGGCTGAACGCTTTGTCGAAGCCGATCGTGATCTCGTCCTGGTACGACGGTTTCATGTCCAGCGCAGCAACGGTTTTCGGATCCTTGGCCTGGCCGAATTCGTTGTTGCCCGACAGCACGCCAGTGACCGGGGTCAGGCCGGTCGGCGCGCCATGCGCGTCGGTACCGGTGTAGGTGTAGTACTGGCTGGTGTTCAGCGAACCGTTGGCGCCGCGCAGTGCGATCAGGGTTGGCATCTGCAGCGTGTAGCGGCCGGCGCTACCGAATACCTTCAACGAGTTGTCGCCATTGGCGTCCCAGACGGCCGACAGGCGCGGCGCGATCTGGTTCTTCATCTCGATGTACTTGGTGCCGTCCTGGTTGGCGTTGTAGAAACCTTCGCGACGGATACCGGCGGTGACCAGCAGTTTCGGCGTGATTTGCCATTGGTCTTCAATGTATTGCGCGTCCTGGCCGGCATAGGCGTTCGACACGGTCGACGACAGCGATTTCGACACGTAGTAGCCTTGCGAACCCAGCGGGCCAGTGCCGGTCAGCACCGGCACCGTGCCGCCGGTGACGGTGGTTGGCTTGGTCGGATCGGTTTTCAGGTAGGTCCACAGCACGCCGCCTGCCAGCGCATCGCCAGCGTTCAGCGACGACATCGAGTTGTTGTCCAGACCGGCGCGCAGCTTGTGGTTGCCCAGCTTATATTCCAGGTCCAGACGCTTCGAGATGACGTTGTCGGTCGCGCCGTTGAATGGCTGGTTGGTGGTGAACGGCTGGCCGCCGTTGTAGTTCAGGCCTGGCGCCTGGTTTTCCGGCGACGCGGTGACCTGGGCCAGGGTTGGATCGTAGCCGGACGGGGTGTAGACGTGGCGCGCGCGCGATTTGCCGTACAGCGCATTGACGGTGAAGTCATCGGTGATATTGCCGATGTAGCGGATGATGTTGGCCTGGCCACCGTTCGGGTTGAACGGACCGTATTCTTCGTGGGTCGAGGAATTGACGGTCGAACCGACCGCGCGGGTGGTGTAGTCGTACGAACGGTACTGGGTATTGGTCTTCGGCAGGTCGCCGATGCCGGTGTATTCCAGACGGTGGTTGTCGGTGATGTTCCAGTCCAGCTTCATGTAGTAGCGCTGGGTGGTGGTCTGGTAGTCGCGCCAGCCGTTGGCGGCATTGGTCAGCGCGGTACGGCCGCCATACACGCCGGAGACTTCATCTTCGGTCTGCTCCAGGGCAACGAAGGCAAACAGGGTGTCCTTGATCAGCGGGCCGCCGACGTAAGCCGAGTATTGCGTCTGCTCGCGGCTGTTGTCTTCGCGGCGGATGCGCAGCGTTTTATCCGTGGCCGGGAACACGCCGGTGTTGGCGTAGTACATATCGTTGTACTTGGCGCGGAAGTCTTTCGGCGTGGTCGAGACCAGGCCGCCCACTTCCCAGGTGTTGGTACCGGATTTGGTCGTGATGTTGACCACACCGCCGACCGAACGGCCGAACTCGACGCCGTAGCCGCCGGTCAGCACCTGGGCCTGGGCGATGGCGCCGAATGGCAGCTCGAACGCACCCAGCTGGGTCAGCGGGTTGGTGACAGGGAAACCGTTGATGTAATACGCATTTTCCGATGCGCCGCCGCCGCCCAGCGAGGAGCCGGCCGCATAGGTCGGGTCGCCGCGGGTGGTGTTCGGCGCCAGTTGCACGATGGCGTCGACGCTACGGGCGATCGGCAGTTTGTCCAGTTCACGCGCGGTGAAGGTCGCGCCGTTGTTGGCGTTGGACATGTCGATCCGGCTGCGGCGACCGCTCACCTGCACGGTTTGCACGCCGCTGCTGAAGACTGCTTCCACACCTTGGCCTACCAGTACTTCGAGGTTGGTGCTGGCGCCAGGCGTGGTGCCGTTCTGCAGCGTGGCGCTGTAGCGGCCCACTGGCAGCGAGGACACGCTGAAGGCGCCATTGGCGTCCACAGCCGTGGTACGGGTCTGGTTGGTGTCCAGGTTTTTCAGCACCACCGAAGTCGCGCTGCCAGGAGCAACACGACCGTAGACGGTACCGCTGGCATTCGACTGGGCCATTGCAGGCTGCACGACGGCCATGGTCAGCGCCGCGGTGCCGAAGGCAAGCGACAACGCGTTCACAAGAACAGTTTTACGTAACATATGAGTGTATTCCCAATTTGAATAAATTTTGCCTTGTAGGCAACAATACCCGTTATCTCTCTAATGGAGATCTCTTACCAACAATTACGGACGTGTAATCTTCGTCCATGCATCCATAAAAACATGCAGCAAACAAGTGTGTCAACAATACAACTTTTGTTATGCAATAAAACAACGGGAATTAGAAAAAAAAACGAAAACCGTATTAATTTTGTGTGAACGGCCGGATAAATAATTTATGATGAAACGGCAGATTTCATGCGTCTCATCAGCGCAAACCTCCGTGGTTTGTTCTGAGCAAAATCCGCATATCGATATAAAATTTCCCGACCAAGTCGATTTCGCCGGTTCGCCAGAATAAAGTTTTGTGCGATCGCCGGCGGTGAAACTTTGTGGTGCACGCACCAGCCCTGCTGCACCACGCTGGAATTAATCCGCACCATAACAGGGAATATATATACCGGCAGTTTCACCGCATTCCTCCCTGCGGCTGCACCGATTAAAATGGCGGCTTACCATTGATTGGATGCCCATGCCCCGCTTCTACATTCCCCATCCGCTGGCCATAGGCCAGCGCGTGTCGCTGCCCGAGGCGGTCGCGCACCATGTGCAGGTGCTGCGCCTGGCCCCGGGCGACCTGATCACGCTGTTCAACGGCGACGGCGGCGAGTACACCGCCAGCCTTAGCGAACTCGGCCGCCGCAGCGCCAGCGCCGAGATCAAGGCGCACACCGCGCGCGAGGCCGAACTGCCGTTTGCCGTCACGCTGGCGCAGGCGCTGCCCGAGGGCAGCAAAATGGAATGGATTATCGAAAAAGCCATCGAACTGGGGGTCTCCGGCTTCCAGCCGCTGGCGGCGCAGCGCTGCGTGGTGCGGCTGTCGGCCGAGCGCGCCGAAAAGAAACTGGAGCACTGGCGCGGCATCATCGTCTCGGCCTCCGAGCAGAGCGGCCGCAACCGGCTGGCCCAGCTGGCGCCGCCGCAGGACTATAAACAGTGGATTACCCAGCAGGACATGCACCGCCGCCTCATCCTGACGCCGCGCGCCGAACAGTCGCTGGCCGACTGGGCGCGCCACCAGCCGCCGCAGGCGGTGACGCTGGTGGTCGGTCCCGAAGGCGGTCTCAGCGAACAAGAAGAAGACCTGGCACTGCGCCACGGCGCGCTGCCGCTGGCGATGGGGCCGCGCATCCTGCGCACCGAGACGGCGGCGCTGGCCGCAGTGTCGGTGCTGAGCGCGGCCTGGGGCGGCCTGGCCTGAGCGGCTGAGCTGACGCCGGGGCCGCCAGTCAGGGTAAAATATCGCCTGAATCTCCGCTAGCTACGGAGCCCTGCAATTTCTGGAACCCCCATCATGCTGCGTTTAAATGAAGTCAAACTCCCGCTCGACCACAGCGCGGAGCAACTGCCGGCCGCCATCCTGGCGCGCCTGGCCATCCCGGCTGCCGACCTGCGCGGCTTCACCATCTACAAGCGCAGCTACGACGCGCGCAAGAAATCCGCCATCGTCCTGATCTACTCGCTGGATGTCGACGTCGCCAACGAAGCCGAGGTCCTGCAGCGCCTGCACCACGATGCACACCTGATGCCGTCGCCGGACACCGGCTATAAATACGTCACCGACGGCCAGGCGCTGGCCACCCATCCCGATTTCCAGCGCCCGGTGGTGATCGGCATCGGCCCGTGCGGCCTGCTGGCGGCGCTGATCCTGGCGCAGATGGGCCTGCGTCCCATCATCCTCGAGCGCGGCAAGATCGTGCGCGAACGCACGGTCGACACCTTCGGTTTCTGGCGCCAGCGCAAGCTCAATCCGGAGTCCAACGTGCAGTTCGGCGAAGGCGGCGCCGGCACTTTCTCCGACGGCAAGCTGTACAGCCAGATCAAGGACCCGAAACACTACGGCCGCAAGGTGCTGAACGAGTTCGTCAAGGCCGGCGCGCCGGAAGAAATCATCTACGTCAGCAAGCCGCACATCGGCACCTTCCGGCTGGTGAAAATGGTCGAGTCGATGCGCGAAAACATCGAGGCGCTGGGCGGCGAATACCGCTTCAACAGCAAGGTCACCGACATCGACATCGAAGAAACCGCCGACGGCCGCCAGGTGCGCGGCGTGATGCTGGAAAGCGGCGAGAAAATCGTCACCAGCCACGTGGTGCTGGCGATCGGCCACAGCGCGCGCGACACCTTTGAAATGCTGTACCAGCGCGGCGTCTACATCGAAGCGAAACCGTTCTCGATCGGCTTCCGCGTCGAACACCCGCAATCGCTGATCGACACCTGCCGCTTCGGCCCCAACGCCGGCCACCCGATCCTCGGCGCCGCCGACTACAAGCTGGTGCACCACGCGTCGAACGGCCGCGCGGTGTACAGCTTCTGCATGTGCCCGGGCGGCACGGTGGTGGCGGCGGCCTCGGAACCGGGCCGCGTGGTCACCAACGGCATGAGCCAGTATTCGCGCAACGAGCGCAACGCCAACAGCGCCATCGTGGTCAGCATCTCGCCGGAAGTCGACTATCCGGGCCACCCGCTGGCCGGCGTCGCCTTCCAGCGCGACCTGGAAGAGAAAGCCTTCCACCTGGGCGGCGGCACCTACAATGCGCCGGGCCAGCTGATGGGCGATTTCGTCGCCGGCCGCGCCTCGACCGACTTTGGCGCCGTGGTGCCGTCGTACAAGCCAGGCATCACGCTGACCGACCTGGCGCAGATCCTGCCGGAGTTCGCCGTGACGGCGCTGCGCGAAGCCTTCCCGGCCTTCGACAAGCAGCTCAAGGGCTACTTCAAGCATGACGCCGTGCTGACCGGGCTGGAGACGCGCACCTCGTCGCCGATCCGCATCAAGCGCCGCGACGACACGCTGCAAAGCCTGAACACCAAGGGCCTGTTCCCGGCCGGCGAAGGCGCCGGCTACGCGGGCGGCATCCTGTCGGCCGGCGTCGACGGCATCAAGGTGGCGGAAGCGGTGGCGCTGTCGCTGGCCGCGCAGCAAGCCTGACGTTAGTCGCGCACCGGCAGCCGCAGCTTGATGCGGCAGCCGGCGCTGTCGGGCGCGGCGGGAGCCACCGCCACGTGGCCGCCCATCTGGTGCACAATCGTATACACGATATGCATGCCGAGCCCGGAACCGCCCTGCCCGCGCTTGGTGGTGAAGAACGGCTCGAACAGCCGCTCGCGCACTTCGCCGCTCAGGCCGACGCCGTCGTCGGCAAACTCCAGCAGCAGCCAGCGCACGCCGCCTTCCAGCGCCAGCCGCGCCGCCAGCGTCACCTGGCCCGGCCCGCCGTTTGGATAGCCGTGCTTGGCGGCGTTCATCAGCAGGTTGGACAGCACCTGCGACCAGCGTCCCGCATCGAGCCGCGTGCGCAGCTCCGGCGCGATGTCGACCTCGACGCTGATGCCCACCTTGCGCAATTCGGGCCCGTGCGCCGACACCACGCTCAGCGCATGCTCGCGCACCCCGACTTCCGAGACGTGGGCGCTGCCCTGGTCCACCGCCAGCTGCTTGAAGTTGCCGATCAAATCGGCCGCGCGCGCCAGGTTGCGCTCGATCAGCTGGGCGCCTTCGCGCAGCCGCTGCGCCGTGGTCAGTAACTCCGAGCGGCTGACGCGCTCGCCACTGACGCATTTGATCAAGTCGTCGGCATAACTGGCCATGGTGGAGGCCGCCGTGACAGCGACGCCGATCGGCGTATTAACCTCGTGCGCCACCCCCGCCACCAGCGTGCCCAGCGCCACCATTTTCTCCTGCTCGACCAGCGTCGCCTGCGCCGCCAGCAAAGCCTCGGTGCGACGCTGCACGGTCGCTTCGAGCTGCTGCTCGCGGTCCTGGTGCTGCAGTTCGGCGGCGCCGCGCGCGGCAAAAATCGACAGCAGCGACAGCGCCAGCAGGCGCTTGTCCTCGTCCATCGGTTTGGTGTCGATGGCCGACAGGATGCCCAGCGTCTGCCCTTCGGTATCGATCATCGGCATGCCGATATAGCTCTCGGCCTGCATCTCGACCAGCAGCGTGTCGTGCGGATAATCGGCCTGGATGCCGCTGGCGTGGAAGCACATGCACTGCCCGGTGACGTCCTGGCACGGCGTGTGGCGCAGGCTGTATTCCATGTTGGGCAGGTAGTCGGCGCCGCCCCACACCGCCAGCGTGCGGATGCCTTCGCCGTCGGCCAGTGGCGCGACGCGGCCGGCGATCACGTACTGCACGTCCAGCGCCTGCGCCAGGTCGCGCACCAGGATGCGCAGGAAATCGTCGCCGCGGGCTCGCGCGGTCGAGTCGGTAATCGAGCGTAGCGCCGCCTCGGCCAGCAGGCGGCCGTCCTCCGCATCGAACAGCCTGTGGTTGTCGCTCATGGCCTGGCTCCGGGAGTCGCTAAGTGCCCCATTGTAACGTTACCCACCATGAACCTGGGTGAATAAAAAACGGGTCACTATCACAATTAGTAGTTTATCGACGAAAGACTTTGTATTTTTGTGTAAAAGTGATCCCTCAATTGGGTAAAAAATGACCGAAAGTGTTGTTTATTACGTTGTCATTACACATTGACAATTGACCGCCAGGACTTCCAGTGGTTTCATGCTTATCTTGGATAATTTACTAAGAAAAATTATTCCTGGCACGTCTTTCAATGTGACGTTGTACAACAATCCTAGGAGCTCAAACCAATGATGATGGAAACCGCAATCTCGCGTGCAGTGCGCCTGATGTTTTCGGGCAGCGCGGCGCTGATCGGCGCCGGCCTGCTGGCCCAGCCTGTATTTGCACAGGATACCCCTGTGATCCAACGCGTTGAAATCACCGGTTCGTCGATCAAGCGTGTGGACGCTGAAACGTCCCTGCCGGTGCAGGTCGTGACCAAAGCCGATATCGCCAAAACCGGCGCCTCCAGCACCGAAGAACTGCTGCAGTCGATCTCGGCATTCTCGTCCGCTGGCGGCGTCAGCAACGCCACCGGCGCCGGCACCTCGACCGGCGGCCTGTCGTCGATCTCGCTGCGCGGCCTCGGCTCGACCCGCACCCTGGTGCTGGTCAACGGCCGCCGCCTGGCCGCCTTCGCCGGTAGCGATGGCTCGTCGGTCAACGTCAACGCCATTCCGCTGGCCGCCATCGAGCGCGTCGAGGTGCTGAAAGACGGCGCCTCGGGCGTGTACGGCTCCGACGCCGTGGCCGGCGTGGTCAACTTCATCCTGTCGAAACGCGTCGAAGGCATCGAAGTCACCGGCACCTACGGTTCGCCGAGCGAGAGCGGCGGCGGCCAGAACGGTCGTGCCTCGATCACCGGCGGTTACAACAACGACGCCCTGAGCATCGTGGCCTCCGGCTCCTACGAGAAAGAAAAAGCCCTGTTCGGCCGCGACCGTTCGTACGCTGCATCGGCCACCCGCCTGCCGTACTACAACTCGACCGCTACCGGTCTGGGCAACATCCAGGGTTCGTTCACCCCGGGTCCGGGCGGCGGTCCTGACACCGGCTTCAGCACCGGCGGTTCCGGCTACGGCAACCCGCTGGCCATCGGCGACAAGTGCTCGACCATCAAAATGGCCACGCTGCAGGGCGGCGCCAAAGGCAGCCCATATTGCGCCTACGACAGCGGCCCGGACGTCGGCCTGACCCCGGATCGTGAACTGTACAACTTCACCAGCAACCTGAACTACAAGCTCAACGAGAACCACGAGCTGTTCGCCGACCTGCTGTACTCGCAAAGCAAGATCACCCAGACCTACCAGGCCTCGCCGGCGCGCGCGTCGTTCTTCGAAACCGACGGCCAGTTTGCGGCCCAAGGCGTGGACGCCGCCCTGCTGCTGTACCCGTCGAACCCGGCGTACCAGTCGATCGCCGTGCCTTACCTGACCAGCCAGGGTTATACCTCGCTGATCGGCAAGCCGCTGTCGATCACCTCGCGCGTATTTGACTACGGTCCACGCCAGAACGTCGACACCGCCAAGCAAGCCCGCATCGTGGTCGGCGCCAAAGGTTCGCTGAGCTTCGGCGACTACGAAGTGGGCCTGAGCCACAACGAGTCCAAGCTGGAAAGCGCTGTGACCAGCGGCTACTTCTCGCAAGTGGCCTACGCCAAAATCATCAATGCCAGCAACTGGAATCCATGGGCGGCAGGCGGCGTGCAAACCGGCGCCCTGGCAGACCAGCTGAAAAGCGCGGCCTTCAGCGGCACCTTCCTGAACGCCAAATCGACCAGCGACGCCCTCGACGCCAAGATCACCGGCGATTTCTTCAAGGTGGCCGGCATCACCCCGCAATACGCCGTGGGTCTGCAGTCGCGCAAAGAGAAATACATTACCGATCCGAGCGCGGCCTACGAGTCGGGCGACATCTCCGGCCTGGGTGGCTCGGTGGTGCCTATCGACCGCAGCCGTACCGTCAACTCGGTGTTCGGCGAACTGAGCGTGCCGGTGCTGAAAAACCTGGACGTCAACCTGTCGGCGCGTGACGACAAGTACAACGACGTCGGCAACAGCGCCAACTGGAAGGGCAACTTCATGTGGCGCGCCACCAAGGAAATCGCGCTGCGCGGTTCCTACGGCACCGGCTTCCGCGCACCGTCGCTGGTCGACCTGTGGACTCCGCAAACCCTGGGCACGTCGGAACAGTTCAACGATCCGGCAACCCACCAGAACGGTCTGCAAGTGAACGCGCTGAGCGGCGGCAATCCTAACCTGAAGCCAGAGAAATCGAAGCAGTACTCGGTTGGTCTGGTATGGCAGCCGGTGGCGTCGACCAGCATTGTGGTGGACTTCTTCAACATCAACATCCGCGACATTCTGGCGACCCCGTCGGCACAGGAAATCGTTTCGCGCTTCCGCGCCGGCGACTCAGCCTACGCTGGTCTGGTGACGCTGCGTGACAACGAAATCGTCAGCATCCGTTCGACGCTGGCCAACACCGGCAATGCCAACGTGCAAGGTATCGACCTGTCGGCTAACTGGAAAGACAACTTCAGCTTCGGTAAGCTGAGCGTTGATCTGAACGGTACCTACATGGACGACTTCAACCAGACCAGCCCGGGCGGCGACATCTCGCACAAAGTCGGCACCATCGTGGACTACTCCGGCAACCCGGTCATCGGCGCGCAAAACGGCGGCGTGATCCTGCGTTGGAAACATAACCTGGCCGGCACCTGGAGCAATGGTCCATGGGCCACCACCCTGATCCAGCGCTTCCGCACTGGCTACGAAGTTGGCCACGACCTGAACGACAACCGCGTGTTCATCGGCGCCGAAGCGATCTACGACGCCAACGTGACCTGGAAAGGCATCAAAAACCTGACCCTGGCGCTGGGCGTGCGCAACCTGTTCGACAAGCAGCCGCAGACGATCGGTACCGCCGTGACCAACCAGTTCCAGGCTGGCTACGACATCAACCAGTACGATCCACGTGGCCGCTTCGTCTACGTGACCGCTGGCTACAAGTTCTAATCGCTGGTGCTTGAATGAAGCCCGCACGGTGCAAGCCGCGCGGGCTTTTTTTATAGCCAGCCCGCCTTCTTGAAGCGCCGGTGCAGATACAGGCACACACAAATCATGACGGCAATCGCCATCGGATAGCCGAACTTCCATTCCAGCTCCGGCATGTACTTGAAATTCATGCCCCACAGCCCGGCAAACGCCGTGACGATCGCAAAGATCGCCGCCCACGCCGCCAGCCGCTTGTTCACTTCACTCTCATCGATCGCCACCATCGACAGGTTGACCTGGATCGCCGTCGCAATCGTGTCGCGGATGCCGTCGAGCGAACTGCTGATGCGGTGCAGATGATCGTGCACGTCGCGGAAGTATTCCTGCGTGTCCTGGCACATTGCCGGCACGCGGCCGCCGTGCAGCCGGCCGACCGCCTCCATCAACGGCGCCACCACATGGCGCACCGTGGTGACCTTGCCCTTCAGCTCGTACAGGCGCTGGATGTTGTCGCGCTGGCGGCCCTGGGTGAAGATCAGCTCCTCGATTTTTTCCAGCTCGGTTTCCAGCATGTCCAGCACCGGGAAATAGCGGTCCACCACCGTATCCATCAGCGCATACAGCACAAAGGCCGGGCCCAGCCGCAGCATGTGCGGCTCCTTCTCGGCGCGCGCACGCACGCTCTTGAAACCCTGCTGGCTGCTGCCGTCGCGCGACGACAGAATATAGTTCTGGCCGACGAAGATATCGACCTCGCCTACCGCCACCTCGCCCTCGTGGCACTCGATGGTCTTGACCACCACAAATAGCGAATCGCCGTATTCCTCGATCTTGGGCCGCTGGTGGCCGCGGCTGGCATCCTCCACCGCCAGTTCATGCAGGCCGAACTCGTGCTGCATCACCGCCAGCTCTTCCGGCTCCGCATCGTGCAGCGCGACCCAGACAAAGGTCTCCGGTTTTTCGACATAATCGCTGATGTCTTCCACCGCAATGTCGGCCAGTTTTTTACCATCCTGATAGGCCACACAATTAATCAGCATACGCATTCCATGAAAAAGAAAAAGCCCCTGGCTTCACAGCCAAGAGCTTACCTCAAGCGCGCAAGGACGGCTTCAGCCGCTTTGAAATAGCGTGCGCCCGGCGCGCGATGCGCCCAATCAAGTGGTTGGCGGCGACAAGGCATAACGCGTCGGCGACATGCCGACGTGGCGCGTGAACGCCACGCTGAACGCGCTGGCCGAGCCGTAGCCCACCTGCGCCGCCACATCGGCCACATGGCCCTGCTGGCGACGCAGCAGGTGCTTGGCCTTGGCCATGCGCCAGCGCAGCAGATACGCCATCGGCGCCAAGCCCACGGCGCGGCTGAAGCGTTCAAAGAACGCCGAGCGCGACAGCGCGGCTTCCCTGGCCAGCTGCGCCACCGTCCACGGCGCGGTCATGTCCTCGTGCATGCGCCGCAGCGCCAATGCCAGGCGTTCATCGGCCAGGCCGCGCAGCAGGCCCGGCGCGGCGCTGATGGCGCTGGCGCGCAAGGCTTCGATCAACAGCACTTCCAGCAGATGCGCCAGCACCACTTCCCGCCCCGGCCGGCGCGCGCGCGATTCGTCGCCAACCAGTTGCACCAGCGTCGACAGCCGTGCCTCGCCGCGCACGTGGATCAGCTGCGGCAGCAACGATACCAGCAGCGCCGCGTCCGGTGAGTCGAAGGCGCAATGGCCGATCAACAGCACCGCCTCGGGTGGACTGTCCAGCGCGCCGAAGCGGAACTCGCCGTTCGGCAAGGCCAGCGGCGCCATGTCCAGTGCGGCGGCTGGGGGTGGCTGCACGCTGCTCATCGAGAACGCATACGACTCCGGTATCAGCACGAAATCGCCCTGCTGCAACGGCAGCGCTTCCTGGCCGCCGACCGTCAGCAGGCTGGCCCCTTCCAGCACCGCGCAATAAAACGGCTGCCCTTCATGCGAGCGCTGCACGCGCCAGGGGCCGGCGGCGCTGACGACTTTCGAGTAGCGGATACGTGGCTGCAGCAAGCTGACTACTTCATCGAGGGGATCGGTCATATCTGGACGCTTGCTAACGATAAATGGACTATCGATTGTAGCAAGTCCGGCCACGGGTAGCTACAGTGCTGTCATCCCCACCCAACAGGAGTTCCCATGAAAACCATCCTCATCACCGGCTGCTCGTCCGGCTTCGGCCTGGAAACCGCCCGCTACTTCCTGGCGCGCGACTGGAACGTCATCGCCACCATGCGCACGCCCAATGCCGAGCTGCTGCCGGCATCGCCGCATTTGCGCGTGCTGCCGCTGGATGTTACCGACCCGGATGGCATCCGCCAGCTGATTGAAGCCGCCGGCCAGGTCGACGTACTGGTCAACAACGCCGGCATCGGCATGCTGGGGGCGCTGGAAGGCATCAGCATGGACAAGGTGCACGAGGTATTCGAGACCAATACCTTCGGCACCATGGCAATGACGCAGGCGGTGCTGCCGCAGATGCGCGCGCGCCGGGCCGGCGTGATCATCAACGTGACCTCCAGCGTGACCTTGAAACCGCTGCCGCTGCTGTCGGTGTACACGGCCAGCAAAGCGGCGGTGAATGCCTTCACGGAATCGCTGACGCTGGAACTGGAGCAGTTCAATGTGCGCGTCAACCTGGTGTTGCCGGGACGCGCGCCGACCACCAGCTTCGGCGCCAACGCACAGCCGCGCATGCAGGGCGCGATTCCGGAAGCCTACGCGGCCATGGCGCAGAATGTGTTTGCGGGCTGGCAGCAATCGACCGAAGAAGTGACGCAAGCCATCGACGTGGCGCAGGCGGTATGGCAAGCCGCCACCGATCCGGCAGCACCGATGCGGATCGCCGCCGGCGCCGACGCGGTAGCGCTGATGTAACGTCATTCCCGCGCACGCGGGAACCCATGCTGAGCCGGCATCATCGCGCTCCATGGATTCCCGCCTGCGCGGGAACGACCGGGTGGCGTCAGTCGTCCTTGGCGCCGTCGATGCCGAGCTCGGCGATCTTGCGGGTGATGGTATTGCGGCCGATGCCCAGGCGTACCGCCGCATCGTTCTTGCGGCCGTGTGTGTGCTTGAGCGCGGTGCGGATCAGCGCCGACTCAAACTGCCGTCCCAGCACCGCCATCACCTCCTGCTGGCCGCCGCTGAGCATGCTGGCGGCCTGCATCTCCAGCAGTCCCAGCCATGCATCCGGCGACGCCTGCGCGCTGCCGGCGGACTCCGCCACCGGCGCCGGCGTGACCGTGCCATGATGCTGCGGCGCGCCGTAGCTTTCGGCCGGCGTCGCCGTCAGCGCCGGCGTGCCGCCCGCCTGCTCCTGCGACAGTTCCAGCGGCAGATCCTTGATCTCCACGGTCTGCCCCGGCGCCATCACCGTGATCCAGTTGCACAGATTTTCCAGCTGCCGCACATTGCCCGGCAACTCCAGGCTGCACAGGAACTGTAAAGCCGCATCGCTCATGCGCTTGGCTTCCACGCCCAATTGTTTCGCGCTCTGCACCAGGAAGTGACGCACCAAAATAGGGATGTCCTCGCGCCGCTCCCTCAAACTGGGCAAGCGCAAACGGATCACATTCAGGCGGTGATACAAGTCTTCGCGGAACAGGCCTTCGCGTACGCGCTGCTCGAGATTCTGGTGGGTCGCGGTAATGACGCGCACGTTCGCCTTCAGCGGCTGGTGGCCGCCGACGCGATAGAAATGCCCGTCCGACAGCACCCGTAGCAAGCGCGTCTGCAAGTCGAACGGCATGTCGCCGATCTCATCGAGGAACAGCGTGCCGTTCTCGGCCTGCTCGAAGCGGCCGCGGCGAGTGGTCTGGGCGCCGGTAAAGGCGCCGCGCTCGTGGCCGAACAATTCGGACTCCAGCAAATCCTTGGGTATCGCCGCCGTATTCAGCGCGATGAACGGCTGCGCCGCGCGCGGCGAGTGCTTGTGCAGCGCGCGCGCCACCAGCTCCTTGCCGGAGCCGGACTCGCCGGTGATCAGCACCGTCACATTCGATTGAGAGAGGCGACCGATCGCGCGAAAGACCTCCTGCATGGCCGGTGCCTGGCCGAGGATTTCCGGCGTCTCCGCCGGTCCCGATTCCACGCTGGTCTCGCGCAGGCTTTCATCCAGCGCGCGCCGGATCAGTTCGACGGCCTTGTCGATATCGAACGGCTTGGCCAGATATTCAAAGGCGCCGCCCTGGAACGCCGCCACGGCCGAGTCGAGGTCGGAGAAAGCGGTGATGATGATGACCGGCAGGCCGGGGAAGCGTGACTTCACCAGTTGCAGCAGGTCCAGGCCGGAGTCGCCCGGCATGCGGATGTCGGACACCAGCACCTGCGGCGTCTCGTACTCCAGCGCGGCGATGGCGTCGCGCGCATTGGCAAAACTCTTGGTCGCCAGGTTTTCCCTGGCCAGTGCTTTTTCCAGTACCCAGCGGATCGATTCGTCGTCGTCTACTATCCAGATTGGCTTCATGTGTTGTATTTTTTCCGCGATGATCGTCAATCAAGGGACACGGTCCGCAATGCCCGCCGCGGCTTATGGCAACGGCAGCAAAATACGGAAATCCGTACATCCAGGCCGGCTCTCGCACTCGATCACGCCCATGTGCTGTTGCACGAAGGTCTGTGCCAAGGTCAGTCCCAGTCCACTGCCGCCCTCCCTGCCTGAAACCAGCGGGTAGAAGATGCGGTCGCGGATCTGGGGTGCGATACCCGGTCCATTGTCAATGATATGCAAGTCTAATGCCAGCCCGTAGCGGACCTTGGCCAACGTCACCTGGCGCGCCACCCGCGTCTTGAAAACGATCTGCGCTTCGCCGGCGTCGATCTGCAGCGCCAGCGCCTGCGCGGCGTTGTGCGCGATGTTCAGCACGGTCTGAATCAACTGTTCCTTATCGCCGCGGAATTCGGGAATCGACGCATCATAATCGCGCAGAATCGTCAGGCCGGACGGGAACTCCGCCAGCATCAGGCTGCGCACCCGCTCCAGCACTTCGTGGATGTTGACGTCGCCGACGATGTGCGGCCGGCGATGCGGCGCCAGCAGCCGGTCCACCAGCGTCTGCAGGCGGTCGGCTTCCTTGATGATGACCTGCGTGTACTCGCGCAGCTGCACCGCATGCGCGCCCGGCAGTTCCATCTCCAGCAACTGCGCGGCGCCACGGATGCCGCCCAGCGGATTCTTGATCTCGTGCGCCAGGTTGCGGATCAGCTCCTTGTTGACCTGGCTCTGGTCGAGGATGCGCTCTTCGCGGTCCAGCTTGAGATGCTGCTGGTTTTCGCGCAGCTCGATCAGCACGCCGCCGGGCGGGTCCTCCACCGCCGAGACGATGCTGTGCACGTGCAGCGGTTCGCGGCCGGGACGCTCCAGCGCCAGGTCCTGGCGCAGGTCGGAGAATTTGTGTTCGCGCGCTTGCGCGCAGGTATGTTCCAGCTCGTCCGGATTGAGGAACTGCGCGCTCAGCGTCTGGCGCGACAGCGCCTTCAGCGAGCTTTCCAGCAGGTTCTCGGCGGCCGCGTTGGCGTAGGCGATATGGCCTTGCGCGTCGAGCAGCACCACGGCCGAAGCCAGCAGTTCCAGCCCGGCCAGCGACGGCGGGCGGTGGATGGCGGCGGCCGCGCGGGCCGCGATCTTATTGACTATGCTCATCGGATATTCGCGATCTCACGTTTCAAGGCATCGACATTCTTTTCCGAGCGGCTGATGCTGTCGCGCAGCGCGGCCACCCGTTCCTGGTACTTGGCGTAATTGCGTTCATCGCCGCGCCGTTCCGGCTCGCCGCCGTTGAATTCGCGCCGCAGTTCGGCCAGCTTTTGCTGCTCGGTCTTCAGCTCGTCTTCGAGGATGCCACGGCGGTCGGCGTCGCGCGCCTTCTGTTCGGCGCTGTCGACGCGCGGGAACTCGCCCGGCGTGGCGACGGGTTGCGCGGCGCGCGGCGCCGACGGCCCGCTGCGCCGCGCTGGCGCCGGCACCGTCATGCCGGGCAGATCCATCAGCTTGCAATAGCTGCCACGGTTAATGTCGGTGAACTCGACGCTGCCGCCGGGCGGCTGGCATTTATAGATCTGTCCATGCGCCGCTGCCGGGGCCAACAAAGCCAGCAACACACTCAGTTTCAAACTCATTGTCATTCGTAAATCCGTGGGTGGAACAGTCCACCCGAATATACAGCATCCAAATAAAAACGCGGGGAAAGCATCAGCTCGCCCCGCGTTGGATACCGCCTCACCAGCGCCGTAGCGCGCGGTGATTACAGCGAGTAGTACATGTCGAACTCAGCAGGGTGAGTGGTCATGCGCATGCGCTGCACGTCCTGCATTTTCAGTTCGATGTAAGCATCGATCATCGAATCGCTGAACACGCCACCACGGGTCAGGAACTCGCGGTCTTTGTTCAGGGCGTCCAGTGCTTCTTCCAGCGAGGCGCACACGGTTGGGATCAGTGCGTCTTCTTCCGGCGGCAGGTGGTACAGGTCTTTCGACGCTGCTTCGCCTGGATGGATCTTGTTCTGGATACCGTCCAGACCCGCCATCATCAGTGCCGAGAAGCACAGGTAGACGTTGGCCAGTGGATCCGGGAAGCGGGTTTCGATACGGCGGCCTTTTGGATTGGCCACGTGTGGAATACGGATCGACGCCGAACGGTTTTTCGCCGAGTACGCCAGTTTCACTGGGGCTTCAAAGCCTGGCACCAGACGTTTGTACGAGTTGGTGCCTGGGTTGGTGATCGCGTTCAGTGCTTTGGCGTGCTTGATGATGCCGCCGATGTAGTACAGCGCGGTATCCGACAGGCCGGCATAGCCGTCGCCGGCGAACAGGTTTTTGCCGTCTTTCCAGATCGACTGGTGCACGTGCATGCCCGAACCGTTGTCGCCAACGATAGGTTTTGGCATGAAGGTCGCGGTTTTGCCGTAGCTGTGGGCGACGTTCCAGACCACGTATTTCAGGTTCTGGGTCCAGTCGGCGCGCTCAACCAGGGTCGAGAACTTGGTGCCGATTTCGTTCTGGCCGGCGCCGGCCACTTCGTGGTGGTGTACTTCCACCGGAATGCCCAGCGATTCCAGGATCAGGCACATTTCCGAACGCATGTCCTGGAAGCTGTCCACTGGTGGCACCGGGAAGTAGCCGCCCTTGACGGTTGGACGATGGCCGCTGTTGCCGCCTTCGATTTTTTCGCCGGTCGACCACGACGCTTCGTCGGAATCGATCTTGACGAAGCAACCCGACATGTCGATTTTCCAGCGCACGCTGTCGAAGATGAAGAATTCTGGTTCCGGGCCGAAGTAGGCGGTGTCGCCGATGCCGGACGATTTCAGGTACGCTTCAGCGCGCTTGGCGATGGAGCGTGGATCGCGGTCGTAGCCCTTGCCGTCAGCTGGTTCGATGACGTCGCATTGCATGAACAGCGTGGTCTCTTCCATGAACGGGTCGATGTTCGCGGTGTTTGGATCAGGCATCAGAATCATGTCGGATGCTTCAATACCCTTCCAGCCGGCGATCGAGGAACCGTCGAACGCGTGACCCGATTCAAACTTGTCGATGTCGAAAGCCGACACAGGCACGGTAACGTGCTGTTCTTTACCACGGGTATCCGCGAAACGGAAATCAACGAATTTGACTTCGTTTTCCTGGACCATTTTCAGAACTTCTGCGGCTGTCATTGCCATGCGTATCTCCTAAAGGAATGTGTGGAACTCGTGAGGCCTTATTAAGCAGTATCCATGCCAGCCACAGAACGACGATCGATATGTTGGTAGCGTCTTTGAACGCGCGGCCAAAATCATTCTAAAATTGGCGGGCGTATCCAAATGCCACAATTTACAGCAGAACAATGTCGCACCGATTTAGTGCGTTTTCCACATTTTGCACCTCGTAAGTGCATTCTAGGATATTTACTGAAAAGCGCATGGTTTTGGTGCATCACCGTCGCGGGCCGGGCACGGACGCCTATAATAAACTTAAACTTATTACCGGAACACCTTATGAGCAAAATAGATGAGATCCTCGCCCTTGCCCGTAGCCGCAGCAAGGATTGGCCCTATGCCGGCGCGGTGACGCCGCAGGAAGCCTACGAATTGATCAGCGCGGAAAACGCGATCAAGCTGATCGATGTACGCACCAATGCCGAGCGCGACTGGGTCGGACGGGTGGCGATTCCGGACGCCCAACATGGTGCGGTGCAGTGGGCGACTTATCCAGGTGGCAACGCCAACCACGAATTTATCGAGCAACTGAACGGCATCGCGCGCAAGGACCAGGTGATTTTATTCCTGTGCCGTTCCGGCGTGCGCTCGCGTGGTGCAGCCAAGCTGGCGACCGAACACGGTTACCAGCATTGCTATGACATCCTGGAGGGCTTTGAGGGCGACAAGGACGAGCACGGCCACCGCAAGAACGTCAGCGGCTGGTGCCACGCGGGCTTGCCCTGGATCGGCGCTTAAACCGGCACCGCTTCAACGCCGGCCGGGCTGCCCTCGCCCATCAGGAACAGGATGCGCTTGCGCACGAACTGGATATGGCTGCGCAAGCCATACAGGCCGTCGGCAAACGATAGCGGGATCGACACCTGGTTGACCAGTTCCTCGATCTCGTCGAGCCGCTTCAGCTGCTCTTCGTAGACCTGCATGCGGGTCGCCGCCGGCGCCTCCTCCACCCGCTGCTCCACCGCGCGCAGCTGGCCATACCATTTGTACACGCGCGAGCGGATGCGCCACACGTACAGCGGCGGGATCACCTTCGACAGCGGCAGGATCAGCGCGCCCAGCGCCACCACCAGCACCCACATGCGGTCGAAGAAATTGGCCAGCCAGAAAGTCATATACCGCTGCAGGAACGGCGGCCCGCTCTTGTAGTACTTGGCCGCTTCCGGATCGACCGGAATCTCGGTGTACTTGGCGGACGGGAACTGGCCCTGCTGCTGGAACCAGCCGGCGCCGCCATGAATCGTTGCCGCCGCCTGCACGAACAAATCCACCAGGGCCGAATGCAAATCATCGCGCGCCACCAGCGTGGCGGTCGGCGCGATCAGGTTGTAGTCTTCGGACGGAATATTGCGGCCGAGGTCCACAATCCCCTGCGGCAGCACCACATGGGTCAGGAAGGGCAGCTTGCGCGAATACGCCTCGGCCTGGTTGAAATCGAACAGCCGGATGCCCGGCGTTTGCAGCAGCATCTGGATCAGCGGCGCTTCCGGCGCCGAGGTGAACACCAGGCCGTCGATGCGGCCTTCCAGCAGCTCCACCGTGGCCGGCGTGTTGGCCAGCGAAAATCGCTGCACTTCGTCCTTTTCGACGCCATTCAATTCCAGCACCTGGCGGAACAGCCGCGGCGAGCCGGCGCCCTTGGCGCCATAGTTGATCTTCTTGCCGCGCAGCTGCGTCAGCTGGGTGATCGGCGGCTGGCCCTTCTCTTCACGCAGGAACAGCCACAGCGGCTCAACGAACAGGCTGCCCAGCGACGACAGGCCTTCGCGCTCGGCCGCTTCCTCGTTGGTCGAGCCGCTTTGCACGAAGGCGATATCGACCTTGCCTTCTTTCAGGTTACGCAGATTTTCGCTGGAGCCGGCCGATTGCACCAGCGTGACCTTGACGCCATGCTTGGCCAGCGCCGCCGCGTATTTCTTGCCGAAGTCCTCGTAGGCCGAGTTTTCCTGGCCGGTACCCAGCCGCACCGTGCGCGGCGGCGCCGGGTCGACCAGCCAGTAGGCCAGCAGGCAGATGCCGACAATGGTCAGCACCGTCGGCGCAGCCGCGACGATCAGATCCCGGAACGAGAACTGGGTAAACTTGAGGATCTTGGACATGTGATGGCGCATAGGTTTCATGGGCTCACACCTTGCCAATAAATCAGCAACTATGCAAGAGAAACCCGCAAGACAAAAAAGGGTCTGACCCCTTGGGGTCAGACCCTGGCATGCGGTGTGCGGGGTAGAAATTAACCGCCGCAGGCTTGCAATGGCGCTTTCGCGACTTCGGGTGCTCCCGCCCCAACCTTGACGATCGGCGGCGTGGCGCCGGGTTTCGGCGCCGCATGCGGCTCGATCAACGGCATCAGGCTCGGCGCCAGCACCACCAGCAGCTGCACCGGCAACGCGCTGGTGAAGTCATAGTTCTTCGACTCCGGCCCATGCACATACGCCGTCATCGACCCAAAGAAGCGCTCGCCGATATTGAACACAAACGTCGCCGACCGGTTCACATAGCGCGACTCGATCAGCCGTCCGCCGCCGCCATACACATCAAAGCGCTGGTCGCCGGTGCCGGTCTTGCCGCCCACCGGAATGATCGAACCGTCGGCCGAGACAAACGCCGATTTGACCCGCTTGGCGGTACCGTCCGACACCACGCCACGGATCGCATCCGCCGCCACCCGCGCCACTTGCGGCGCAATCACCTGCTCGTTGGTGGTCGGCGGCGCCTTGGTCACCAGCGTGTCGTACGGCGTGTCCTTGGCGAAGTGCAGCGAAGTGATGCGCTGCGAACTCTTGCGCACGCCACCGTTGACGATAATCCCCATCAGCTCCGCCAGCGCCGCCGGCCGGTCGGCCGAAGCGCCCAGCGTGGTCGCATACGACGGCACCAGCGATTCGAACGGATAGCCCATTTTCTTCCACTGCTTGTGGATTTCCATGAAGCCTTCCACCTCGATCAGGCCGGCGATGCGCTTGTCCTGCGCGTGCTTGCGGTGGGTCTTGAACAGCCACTGGTACACATCCTGGCGCTCCTGCTCGCTGGCCTTGGTCATCTCGCTCAGGGTCGCGCCCGGATGCAGGCGCAGGTAGGCCGCCATCCACAACTCCAGCGGATGCACGCTGGCCAGATAGCCGCGGTCGGCCAGCGACCAGTTGCCGATCGCATACTGGTCATACAGCTTGGCCACGCGCTCTTCCGGCACTTCGTTCTGCGACGGCAGGTTCTCTTTCAGGAAGGCCGCAAACTGCTCCTGCGTCGCCAGCGGATACAGCGTGCGGTGGATCACCGCCAGCCGCACCGGCGTGCTGCGGATGTTGGCCAGCAGGATCTTGTCGATCTCTTCCTGCGGCTTGCCCTTGTACTTGGCGTAGAAGCGACCCAGGAATTCCTTGCCCTCCTTGTCGGCGAAGCGCGCCAGGTAGCCGGCGCGGCGCGGATCGTCCGCATCCGCCAGCAGCGACGCCGACGAGCCCGGATTGGAGAACATGTAGAACTTGGCCACGTCCCGCATCAGCCGCACGAACACCAGATTGGTGGAGTGGCGCAGCGCTTCGGTCACGGTCAGGATCTTGTTGTTGTCTTCCTTGGAGAAGTTGCCGAAATGATGCAGGCCGCCGCCGGTAAAGAAGCCCTCGCCCGGATTGCCGGAATACTTGCGCTCCATGGCCGCATTCAGCATCGGCGTCAGCTCGCGCTGGCCGACCGGCAGGGTCTTGAAGTAATCCAGCGCCCACTGTGTCAGCTTGTCCTGCGGATCGACCTTGACCTGGCCGAGCGCCGCGTTGTCCATGCCGCCGTACTTCTTGTGCAGCTGGTCCATGATGTCCAGATAGGTGATCAGCGTGCGCAGCTTGGCGGTCGAGCCCAGGTCCAGCTTGGCGCCTTCGTTGATGTCCAGCGGCTGGTCGAAGTTATCGGTCTGCAGGCGCAGCAGATTGTTCTGCTCGCCCTTCTCCAGCAAGGTGAAGCTGTACACCACATTGGCCGGATCGCCATTGCCCAGCATGCCCTTGCCGGTCAGCCCGGCGGCCTTGGCCTTCTCCGGATCGCGCAGGTCGCGCAGCACCTGCGTAACGGCGGTCTGCGCCTGCGCATCCAGCGTGCTGACCACGGTCAGGTCCAGCCGGTCGAGGTTGTACATGCGGTTGTCGCCCAGCAGATTGGCCAGGTGGTTGCGGATCGCGTTCGAGGCCTTGCGGCTGACGAAGGTCTGCGCCGGCGCCGATTGCAGGCCGTTGCCGGTGGCCGGATGCAGATGCTGCTGCAACGCCACGTCGCGCATGGCCGGCGTGATGGCGCCGTCGTTGGCCAGAATCCGCAGGTGGCTGTTGGCCAGCACTTCCAGATCGGCCGCGCCGTCGCCCAGATAGTAGCTCGGCCGGCGTTGTGCAATCATCAGGCTCAGCGCTTCCTTGAACACCAGCGCGGTCTCCGCGTCAGGATTGTCCAGCTTGCCATTCAGGCGCCGGTTGACGTCGTCAAACGAACGGCCGTACCACACCCACATGCCGTCGCCGATGCCGTTCACTTCGCCATAACCGGGCTTGGCCGACAGCGGCACCGTGTTCAGGTATTCGAGCACGATGCGGCGGCGCGCCTTCAGCGTCTCCGGCCCGTCCTGGTACGAACGCAGGCTGGCCGACACCATCTGCTGCAGCTTGTCCTTCATCGAGCCGGTACGGCCTTCCGGCGAGTGACGGTACTTTTCGATCTGCGTGGCCAGCGTGCTGCCGCCGGCCGCGCGGTGGCCGCCGCCGACCGCGCTGGCGGTCTTCTCCAGCACCGCCTTGCCCAGACGGTCCCACTCCACCGCCGGATTGCGCTTCGGATAGGTGTTGTCCAGCAGCTCGCGGTTTTCGATGAACAGCAGGCTGCTCACCAGCACCTTCGGCGCGGCGTCGAACTTGCTGTAGATGCGTTCCGGATAGCTGGCGGCAAACAGTTCCTGCGCGCGGCAATCGTAAATCGTCAGGCCAGTCTTGGTCTTTTCGCGGTAGGTGGCAAACACGCCCATGTCAGCCAGCTCGGCCATCTTGGGCGAGATGCGCGCCTGCGCCGCGACCTTGTAGTCACGCTGGCTCAGCTTGCCGATGTAGTCCGGCAGGCCGGCATAGCCGAGCCGCTCGTCGTACGGACTGTCGTGCGGGAAGCGGATCGATTTGCTCGGGCCCTTCTCGACCTTGTACGTCATCTTGCCGGCCAGGTCGGTGAAGATGCGCGCCTGCATCGACGAGGTCAGCGTCTCGCGGTAGCCCCAGTAAATCGTAAACGACACGCCGACCAGCAGCACCAGCAGGAAGGCATTGCGGGTGCGCTTGCTTTTCCTGGGTGCGCCTTGGTCCGGCGGTAGGGGTGGGTCCATCTGTGCTTGCGCCAGATGGGCTTCGGATGATTCAGGTGTATTAGGAGGGAGCATCGCGTGTTTCAAGTCAGTCTTGCTAGCTTCCATTGCACCACATCGGCGCGATGCCGATGGGAGCCGACGCACAATAAATGCAAAGCACCGTTTGTTTTTCGCAAAAAAACAACGGCGCTCTCTCCGAAGAAGGAACGCCGTGTCATTCGACTGTCACAAAGCGGACTAAGTCGGTTTGAACTCTACCTGAAGCTTGCGCAATTCGTCGCACAGTTGGATGAAGGCGGTGGCCGTCTGCACCGGCTCGCCTTTGACGCCCAGCTCGATGTGACGGCGCGTGTTGGCGTCGCCCACGCTCGGCAGGCTGAACACTTTCACGCGCGCGAACTGCTGCTCGATCGCCACCATCAGCGGCGTCAGCGCCGACTCCGCCGCTTCGTACACCAGCACCGATTGTTCCAGGTGCGGTTCGCGGTTGAACAGGTCGGCGTAGTGGTTGTCCAGCACCCATTCCAGCATCGGCCACGCCATCACCGGGAAGCCCGGCACGAAGTAATGCTTGCGCAGCGCGAAGCCGGCGATGTTGTTGTACGGGTTGGGGATCAGCGCCGCGCCTTCGGCAAACTCGGCCATTTTGAGCCGGTGCAGGTTCTCGTCGGAATTGAGGTCGGCGGTCTGGCCGGCTTCCTGCGCCATTTGCAGGATGCGTTGCTGAATGTTGAGCTTGCCTTGCTCGTGCAGCACCAGCGGCAGGCCCAGCGCGTCGGCAGCGGCCTGGCGCGTGTGGTCGTCCGGCGTGGCGCCAATGCCGCCGCAGCAGAACACGATGTCGTCGGTGGCAAAAGTGCGTTGCAGCGTGGCCGTAATGCGGGCCGGATCGTCCGGCAGAATCTCGGCCCAGGTCAGCTGCAGGCCGCGCGCCGCCAGCATCTGCACGACTTTGGGGAAATGCTGGTCGACGCGCCTGCCCGACAGGATTTCGTCGCCAATGATGATGAGTCCGATTGCCATCTGAGTATCCTTAAGTTAAGTCGCATCGTCATTCCGGCGGAAGCCGGAATCCATGCTGAGTATGGATTCCGGCTTCCGCCGGAATGACGGCTTGCGCGTCTGCGGGAGCGACGTCGGCGGCTCGCAACCGCGCCAGCGCATCCAGGCAATAGTACGCGAACCACAAGCCGGTAAAGATAAAAATCAGCACATACAGCCAGATCGAGATGGCCGCGAGGAACGGGAACATCACCACCGCCATCACCCCGCCCAGCCAGATCGCGCCCGGCAATGCGCCGGCCGCGCCCGATACCACGCCAATCACCAGCAGGCGCCAGCGGTGTTCGCGCAGGATGTGCTGGCGTTCCTCGGTGCTGGCGTAATCGGCCAGCGTGTCATACACCATCACGCGGCAGGTCAGCCAGCCCCACAGCAGCGCCTGCACCAGCACCGCCAGCGGCGGGAAGGCGTACAGCGGCAAGGTCAGTATCCACAGGCCGATGAAGATCGCCATGCCGCCCAGCGCCACGCCGATGCTGCCGACAATCGAACCGCCCTTGCGCTGCTCCAGCTGCGGATAATGGCGCAGGCCGACATGGCGGCCGATCAGCGGCATCGCCACCACGCCGATGAAGATCAGCGCGGTCAGTATCATCAACGGCAGCAGCGCCAGCATGGCGATCAGCGGCACCACCACCGACGTCAGCGTGCCCAGCCCGAGGCTGCGCAGCCAGCTGGTGCTGGTGGCGAACAGATTATGGTCGGAAAATTGCGCATGCAGGTAATCGACCAGCGGCTGCAGGTAGAAATACAGCGCCACCGCCCAGACGCCCAGCGCCAGCAGGAAGGGAACGATGCTCATCATCAGCATCTTGCCGTGCCATTGGGACAGGAAAGCGCGGCCCCATGCGCGGAAAACGTTACTCATCAGACGATATCCTTGCGTGCGTATTCGATCATGCGGCGCAGGCCCAGCGCCTGTTGCGCCCAGAAGCCGCGGCCGTAGTCGCGGCCTTGCAGCTGGTCGCGGATGCCGGTGGCGACAAACTGCGGCGTGAAATTGGCGGTGCGGAAAATGATGTCCCACACCGGCAGCAGCACGGCGAAATTGCAGCCGCCCAGCTTGCCATCTTCGTTTTCGTGGCCGGCGCCGATCGCGTGGTGCATGCGATGATAGCGCGGCGACACCAGCAGCCGCTCGCCCAGCCAGCCGAAATGGATGCGGACGTTGGCGTGTTGCAGGCTCTGCACAATGCGCGACACCGACACCAGCATCACATACTGCGCCGGCTCGACGCCGATGGCCAGCGCGATCACGCCCATATAGACATCGCGCAGCAGGTCGTCGAGCAGATGGTTGCGGTCGTCGCTCCACAGGTTCATGTTCTGCTGGCTGTGGTGCAGGCCGTGCAGGCCCCACCACCAGTTGAAATGGTGCGAGGCGCGGTGATACCAGTAATCGAAGAAATCCAGCACCACGAAATACACGGCGAACGCGGCCAGCGGACTGATGCCCGGCCACAGCGATTCCAGGTTGAACGGATGGAAGCCGTCAAAGCGCAGCCAGCCGGCCAGGCCGTCCATCAGCGGATCGAGCGTAAAGAAGATCAGCACCGGGAACACGCCGATCCGGTGCAGCACGGTGTACAGGAAATCATTCCAGCGCGCGCGCGGATCGGTGATCTGCTGCGCCGGAATCAAGGACTCCAGCGGCCGCAGCACCAGGAACAGCAGCGCCACTTCCAGCAGGCCGATCAGCAGCCACTCGGTGCCCTCGAACGCGTCCTCGACGAATTCGCCGAAGCCGAGCGCGAATACCAGCGGCTGGATCGTGGTTTCAAACAACCAGCCCTGCGCCACGCCCAGCCAGTCAGAGATTGCTTCTATCATTTTTTGTAATCCGGATGCTCGCGCAGCGTGGCAAAGCACATGCCCTTCTGCTCAAGCCCGCTAATCAGAGGTTCAAGATTGGCCGGCGCCCACGCATCCTTGCGCGACCAGATGCCCATATGGATCAGCACGATATCGCCGCCGCGCAGGTCGCGCAACGACTTCTGCAAAAGTACCGCATTCGGATACTTTTCGCTCGACAGTTCATCGCCCGAGAAGCCGGCCGGCGACCAGCCCGCATGCGCATAGCCGCAGGTCTTGCCGATGTCCAGCAGGCGCGGCGAAGTGCGGCCGGCCGGCGCGCGCCACAGCGGATCGAGGCGCGCGCCGGTCAATTCCGTAAAGCGCTGGTCGACGCGCTTGAGCTGCTCGCAATACTGCTGCGGCGTCCAGGTAACCAGCTTGCCGGCCTGCGGACCGAAGCCGGGCTTGACCACCACTGTACCGTCGGCGCCATCGCGCGCGAACACCGCGTGGTCCCAGGTATGCGTGCCAACCGCATGGCCTTCCGCCACCCGCGCCTTCCAATAAGAAGACCATGAAGGATCGAGCGAATAATCGCCGCGCACGGTTTTCTCGTTGGCCAGGAAGAAGGTGGCCTTGATCTGGTGGCGCTTCAGCGTATCGGCAATCAGTTCGGCCTGCGACTGGCTGCCGGTGTCGAAGGTCAGATAGATCGTGCCCTTGCACACCGGCGCCGCCTGCAACGGCGCCGCCAGCGTCAGCATGATCAAGGACGCGGCGCGCATCATCAGCGTTGTGCGGAGTTAAAGAAGAACACGCCGTGTGGCGAGCGGCCGACCGGAATCGTCTTGATCACCTTGCGGCTTGGCAGGTCGATCACCGCCACTTTTTTAATCCAGCGCAGCGTCACCCACATGGTCTTGCCGTCATCGGTCACCTCCATGCAGTCCGGGCCGCCGGGCACGTTGATCTGGCCGACGTTTTCCAATGTCTTCTGATCAATGATGTTGATCGAATTGGAAACACGGTTGGAGACGTAGGTATAACGGCCATCGCCGGCCGAGCGGAAGTTGTGTGCGCCCATGCCGGTCTTGATGCGCTTGACGGTTTTCTGCGCTTTCCAGTCGATCACTTCCACGTAGTCGCTGCCCATGATGCCGACCAGCAGATAGTTATCGTCCGGCGTCATGGCGATACCGGCGGGCAGTTTGCCGACCGGCAGCGTCCACTTGACGGTCTGCGTGCTCAGGTCGATGGCGCTGACCTGGTCGCTGCCCTGCTGGGTGATGAACACCATATTGCTGGCGGCGTTGAACGCCATGTGGCTCGGCAGCTTGGCCAGCGGCAGGCGCTTGGCCAGCGTCATGTTGGCGCCGTCGTACTTATACAGGTCGACGCGGTCCAGCCGCAGCGAGTTCGACACGAACCATTTCTGGTCCGGCGAAAAGCCGATCTGGTACGGATCGAGAATGTCCTTGATGGTGCGCTGGGGCTGGCCGGTTTTCGGATCGAGGAAAATCAGCTCGTTGCCGACCGAGCTGGCGACGATCAGCGATTTATTGTCCGGCGTCGCCATCAGGTGGTGCGGCTCCTTGCCGACCGGGATGGTGTTCAAATCCTTGTAGGTCGCCTGGTCCAGCAACTGCACGGTGGCGTCGCGGGAATTAAGGACGACGACGACATTGGCCTGGGCGGCGCCGAAGGCCATCAGGATGCTAAAGAAAACGAAACTGCGGAGCATGGAGAAAATCGCCGATAGAAACAAAGTCTTATTTTACGTGCAAACCAGACACAGACGAGACGAAAGCCGACAAATCTTCACGCGAACTGTGGCCCTGCTACAATTCTGGCCTGTTTCTAATGAAAGGAAGATCATGTCCACTATTACTACCGACTCCGGCCTGCAATACATCGAACTGACCGTCGGCGAAGGCGAAGAAGCCAAAGCCGGCAACAACGTCACCGTGCATTACACCGGCTGGCTGCAAAACGACGACGGCAGCAAGGGTTCGAAATTCGATTCGAGCAAAGACCGCAACGATCCATTCGAATTCGCCCTGGGCGCCGGCATGGTCATCCGCGGTTGGGACGAAGGCGTGCAAGGCATGAAGATTGGCGGCGCTCGCCAGCTGATCATTCCAGCCGAACTGGGCTACGGCTCGCGCGGCGCCGGCGGCGTCATCCCGCCAAACGCCACGCTGATTTTTGACGTGGAACTGCTGGGCGTTTAACAGCACCACCGCACCGTCATTCCCGCACAAGCGGGAATCCATGGAACGCATCCTCAGCATGGATTCCGGCCTGCGCCGGAAGTCATTTCGCCCAGTGGGCGGAATGACGACAGCTAGCGCTGCCAGTTGCGGCGCAGCGCTTCCAGCTCTGCTCGCGTGTCGAGCATGCCGCCGACGATGCGCTGGTCGATCGCTTCCAGCAGCGCCGTCGGCATCTCCGTCCCCGCCATGCGGTAGCCGCCGGTCGACGGCATCGGCCGCGCATTCTGCACCAGCACCGGTATCCGCCACTCCTCGCTGGCGCGACAAGCAATCCCCACCAGATCCTGCGTTATCCCCACCAGCGTAAAGCTGCGGCAGTACGTCCCCTCGTTCGACAGGAAACTCAGGCCCACGCGCACCTCGCCTTCGGCCTGCGCCGCCGCGCCGCCCAGTTGCTGGCTCAAGACCGCCGCCAGCTTCCCCTGCGCCACCAGCCAGCCATTGCGGCTGACCACTTCGGTAGGCACCGGCGCCGGCTCGCCGCTGAACCAGTTGGGCTGCCACCTGGCCAGACCAAACTTGCCGGCCGCCAGACCCAGCACCATCACCAGTCCCAGCGCGCTCCATTCCGGCCAGCTCCAGCGCCGCCGCGTGGCCTTGCGCACCGCCTGCTGCGCGGCCAGACGCTGCGCCCGCACCGCCGCCAGCTGCACCACATTGGCGCCCTGGCGCGCGCGTCCTCCGGACGAATTGCGCTGATCGGCGTAGACCCCTTCGTCACGCGCCGCGCGCAGCCGCGCCACCCGGCGCACCAGGCTGCTGTCATGGCGCATGGCGAGCTCGACCTGCTGGCGGGTCTCCTCGTCCAGTTCGCCATCGGCATACGCCATCAGTGTCTCGTCTGAAAAGCTCATCTTCGCTGTCCTTTATGCATTCAATCATAAACCTTTTTTGTCTCGAATGCGGTTTTGCAGAAAGCGCAGAAACCCTTTAAATACAAGGCCTTGTTCGCGCTGCGGCGCAGCGAGGCAGCCACTGCAAGGCTTGCTTCATCAAGAGTTCGTACAGAAACCATTACTTTTAACAATATTTATGCTAATCTGCGCGCTCCAATAACCAAGGAGGTAGTAATGAAAAAAGGCGAACTGATTGCAGAATTTGCGAAACGCACCGAGCTGTCCGCTGCTGCCGCCAACGGCGCAGTGAACACCCTGATCGCCATCATCACCGAGCGTCTGAAAAAAGGCGATACGGTAGGCATCACCGGCTTCGGCACCTTCTCCGTAGCCAAACGCGCTGCACGCAAAGGCCGCAATCCCGCAACCGGCGAAGCGATCAAGATCGCAGCGTCGAAAACCCCGAAATTCTCGGCTGGCGCCACGCTGAAATCGGCTGTCAACCCGACGAAGAAGAAGTAATTCTTCCGGAGTTTTACGCGTGCCCGCAAGGGCACCGGAAACGGCGGTTCATGCGGGAGCATTCCCGGCATGGCCGCCGTTCTGTTTTGGAGCGCGCACTCTAGCGGCTTTTGCCGGCGCTGCGGTTATGATGCGGTGATCAACTATTTGATCAACCACACAACAAGGAGCGCGGTATGAGTTTGCAAGAACAGTTTGAACAGGCCCAGGCGGACTCGAAGAACCTGCCGGAACGTCCCGACAACCTGACGCTGCTGAAGATCTATGCCCTGTTCAAGCAGGCGTCCAGCGGCGATGCGACCGGCGAGCGTCCGGGCATGACCGACTTCGTCGGCCGCGCCAAGTTCGACGCGTGGGCCGAGCTCAAAGGCAAGACCCAGGACGAAGCCAAACAGCTGTACATCGACCTGATCGAAGACCTGAAGTAAAAAACCTGACGGGCATGCCGTCAGTTAGCGATAGCTTCGTCATTCCGGCGAAAGCCGGAATCCATACACCGCATGCGTTCTATGGGTTCCGGCTTTCGCCGGAACGACGGATTTTTATTTTCTAAGCAACAAACAGCTTCTTCATCTTTTCCGCCACCTTGGCCTCGATCTGCGACGCCATCATGCTGATCGGGAAGCCCAGCTCGATCGACAACTGCGCCTGGTTCGGCAGCAACGTCAGCGCGCCATTCACGCCGCTGCGCTCGAACCGCAGCACATCGCCCTCCCAGCGGCACGTCAATTCAAATTGTTCGGCCAGCTTGTCGGCCACTTGTTGGGCGGCCGCGCGGGCCTGCTCGGGCGCCAGGTGGTGTTCCTGGACGATGTTGATATCCGCCATGTGGCTTCTCGCTCAATAAACAAAGCCGCCATGATGCCAGTTGCGCCCCCGCCGCGCCAGTCTCCAAACGGCCAGGCAACGTGCCACGCTTTCGCCGAATGAATTTGCTTATATGTATTGTATATAAGCCCAATTTGTGAGAAATAGCGAATTACCTTAAAATACAGTGCTTTGCCAAGGTTAGCCGGCACTGCCCCGCCCGCCGAAGCCGCCAGCACACCAACATTGATAGGACTGTTATGACCCACGTTGTCACCGAATCTTGCATCGCCTGCCGTTATACGGACTGCGTCGATGTTTGCCCGGTAGATTGTTTCCGCCAAGGCCCGAACTTCCTCGCCATTGACCCGGACGAGTGCATCGACTGCGCTGTCTGCGTGGCCGAATGCCCGGTCAACGCCATCTACGCCGAAGAAGATGTGCCAAGCGACCAGCAACAATTCATCAAGATCAACGTCGATCTGGCACGCAAATGGCCGTCGATCACCAAGACTATTCCTGCGCTGCCGGATGCGGAACAGTTCAAGGACGTCAAAGAAAAACTGCAGCTGCTGGCGCGCTAACACGCGGCCGGCATCGACGCTGCACTATTGAAATCACAGGAAAACACGTATGAATAGCACCGTTACACCACCTGGCGTCATCGAAGCCGATGCCGTCATCATTGGCGCCGGCCCGGTCGGCCTGTTCCAGGTCTTTGAGCTGGGCTTGCTGGAAATCAAGGCCCACGTCATCGATTCGCTGGGCGCCGTGGGCGGGCAGTGCGTGGAACTGTATCCTGACAAGCCGATCTACGACATCCCGGCCGTGCCATCGTGCACCGGCCAGGAACTGACCGACAACCTGCTCAAGCAGATCGAACCGTTCGAGCCGACCTTCCATCTGGGCCAGGAAGTGACCAAGGTCGAGCGCCGCGACGACGGCCGCTTTGACGTGGAAACCACGGCCGGCACCCGGTTCATCGCCAAAACCATCTTCATCGCTGCCGGCGTCGGCTCGTTCCAGGCGCGCACGCTGAAAGTGGACGGCATCGACGTGTTCGAAGGCAGCCAGCTGCACTACAAGGTCAAGGACCCGGCGCAGTTCGAAGGCAAGAACCTGGTCATCTGCGGCGGCGGCGACTCCGCGCTGGACTGGGCCCTGAACTTCGTCGGCAAGGCCGAATCGGTGGTGCTGCTGCACCGTCGCGACGACTTCCGCGCCGCGCCAGCCTCGGTCGCCAAGATGAAAGCCCTGTGCGACGACTACGAAATGCAGCTGCTGATCGGCACCGCCACCGGCTTCGAAACCTCGGCCGACGGCAAGCTGGAGCACCTGAAAGTGACCGCCGCCGACGGCGTGACCCGCCGCGTGCCGCTGGACATGCTGCTGGTGTTCTATGGCCTGTCGCCAAAACTGGGCCCGATCGCCGAATGGGGCCTGGACATCGAGCGCCGCCAGCTGAAAGTGCAAAACACCGAGAAGTTCGAAACCAACGTGCCGGGCATCTTCGCCGTGGGTGACATCAACACCTACCCGGGCAAGAAAAAGCTGATCCTGTCGGGCTTCCACGAAGCGGCGCTGGCCGCTTTCGGCGCCGCGCCGTACATCTTCCCGGACAAGAAGATCCACATGCAGTACACCACCACCTCGCCGAAACTGCACAAGGTGCTGGGCGTGGAAACCCCAGTGTTCGATTAAGAACAAAGCACGGGCAAATGTCCTACAAGAAAGCAGCGGAAACGCTGCTTTTTTTATGCCCGCAGCAGTACTATTCTTTCTTACAAGATTGTCTGTGGATAGTACGTAGTCTTGCTCTGTAGCACATGGAAGTGCTTTTACGCCAAAAACACAGCGCCTATAATTTGGCTTATGATGTCATATTGGTGCACCGCACCAAACTTATAAGAATCGAGATGTGTCATGCTCTACCAACTCCATGAAATGCAGCGTTCGTTCCTCACGCCCCTGATGCAGTGGGCGGACGCCTCGGCCAAATTGTTCACCAATCCGGTGTCGCCCCTGGCGCACACCCCGTTCGCGCAGCGCATCGCCGCCGGCTACGAACTGATGTACCGATTGGGCAAGGACTACGAAAAACCGGCATTCGAGATCGACACCACCGAGATCAACGGCGAAAAGGTCGGCATCATCGAACACGTGGCCGTCAACAAAGCGTTCTGCCGCCTGATCCACTTCAAAAAAGACCTGGACGACAAGAAGTTCAAGGCGCTGAAACAGCCGACCGTGCTGCTGGTCGCACCGCTGTCCGGCCACCACTCGACGCTGCTGCGCGACACCGTGCGCGGCCTGCTGGTCAGCCATGACGTCTTCATCACCGACTGGACCGATGCGCGCATGGTGCCGGTATCCGAAGGCGCCTTCCACCTGGACGACTACATCTACTACGTGCAGGACTTCATCCGCCAGCTGGGCCCGGACGTGCATGTGATTTCCGTCTGCCAGCCGACCGTGCCGGTGCTGGCCGCGATTTCGCTGATGGCGTCGGAAAACGATCCGAAGCTGCCGAAGACCATGACCATGATGGGCGGCCCGATCGACCCGCGCAAATCACCGACCGCCGTCAACAACCTGGCCACCGAGAAGAAGTACTCGTGGTTTGAAAACACCGTGATCTATCCGGTGCCGCCGAACTATCCCGGCTTTGGCCGCAAGGTTTATCCAGGCTTCCTGCAGCATGCTGGCTTCATCGCCATGAATCCAGGCCGTCACGCCGAGAGCCATCGCGATTTCTACGAACACCTGGTCAAGGGCGACGAGGAAACCGCCGAATCGCACCGCAAGTTCTATGACGAGTACAACGCCGTACTGGACATGCCGGCCGAATACTATCTGGACACCATCAAGACCGTGTTCCAGGAGTTTTCGCTGCCGAAGGGCGACTGGCTGGTGGGCGGCAAACTGGTCAAGCCGGCCGACATCAAGACGGTAGCGCTGTTCACCGTCGAAGGCGAACTGGACGATATCTCCGGCGCTGGCCAGACCCAGGCTGCGCACGACCTGTGCAGCAACATCCCGGCCGACATGCAGCAAGACATGGTGGTGCAAGGCGCCGGTCATTACGGCATCTTCTCCGGCCGCCGCTGGCGCGAGATGGTGTGCCCGCAAATCACCGCGTTCATCAAGAAACACGCCTAAGCCGCTACGCTTGGATAAAAACGCTTCGCTTCCGAGGCGTTTTTTTTCGACCAAATACATCACGTCATGATATATTTCGGCATGACCTCTTCCAAACTCAGCAAATCGGACTTCCACGCCCTGTCCGAATTCCGCTACCAGATGCGCCGCTTCGAACGCTTTTCCGAAGACGTGGTGCAGGCCCAGGGCATCACGCCGTTGCAGTACCTGCTGCTGCTGCACATCAAAGGCTATCCCGAGCGCGACTGGGCCACGGTCGGCGAGCTGGCCGAACGCCTGCAAGCCAAGCACCACGGCGTGGTCGCCCTGATCAGCCGCTGCGAGGCCATGGGCTTGGTGGAGCGCCGCCATAGCGCCATCGACCGCCGCCGGGTCGAAATCCACCTGCTGAAACAAGGCGAAACCATCCTGGCCCAACTGGCCGAACAACACCGTGTCGAACTGCTGTCGCTGCAAGGCATCTTCACCATTCCGCAAATCCGCCATGAATAAATACGATAGCCGCCGCGACTTCGACGGCCAGGCCCGCCTGCTGCTGATCACCAGCATCGCCGCCGTGGTCGGCGCCTTCAGCACCGTCACCGCCGACCTGCTGCTGCACGCCATCCGCTTCTTCACCAACCTGTTCTTCTTCCAGAAATTCTCCACCGTGTTCACCTCGCCCGCCACGCACACGCTGGGCGCGTGGGTGATCGCCGTGCCGGTCGCCGGCGGCCTAATCGTCGGCCTGATCGCCCGCTACGGCGCCGAAGCGGTGCGCGGCCACGGCATCCCGGAAGCCATCGAAGCCATCCTGTTCAAGAAATCCACCATGTCGCCCAAGGTCGCGCTGCTCAAGCCACTGGCCTCCGGCATCGCCATCGGCAGCGGCGGCCCGTTCGGCGCCGAAGGCCCGATCATCATGACCGGCGGCGCGGTCGGCTCGCTGATCGCCCAGCACTTCCACCTGAGCGCGGCCGAACGCAAGGCGCTGCTGGTGGCCGGCGCCACCGCCGGCATGACCGCCGTGTTTGGCACGCCGATTGCGGCGGTGCTGCTGGCGGTCGAACTGCTGCTGTTCGAACTGCGTCCGCGCAGCCTGGCGCCGGTGGCGATTGCCTGCGCCGTGGCCGGCTTCCTGCGGCCGCTGCTGATCGAAAGCGGCCCGCTGTTCCCGCTGCATACCGAGGCGCTGCCGCCGTCGGCGCTGCTGTCCTGCCTGATCGCCGGCGTGCTGTGCGGCATGCTGGCGTGGCTGCTGTCGACCTCCCTGTACCGGGTTGAAGACGCCTTCCACAAACTGCCGGTGCACTGGATGTGGTGGCCGGCGATCGGCGGCCTGGCGGTCGGCATCGGCGGCTACTTCCAGCCGCGCGCGCTGGGCGTCGGCTACGACGTCATTGCCGACCTGCTGAACAACCACATGGCGGCAGCGGCGATTGTCAGCCTGCTGGTGGTCAAGGCCGTGATCTGGCTGCTGGCGCTCGGCTCCGGCACCTCGGGCGGCGTGCTGGCGCCGCTACTGATGATCGGCGCCGGCCTCGGCGCCGTGCTCGGCCCCTACCTGCCGGGCGGCGAACCAGCCGTGTGGCCACTGGTGTTCATGGCCGCCACGCTGGGCGGCATGATGCGCGCGCCGGTGATGGCGGTGGTGTTCGCGTTCGAGCTGACGCACGACGCCAACGCCCTGCTGCCGGTGCTGGCCACCGCCACAGTGGCTTACGCCTTCACCGTGGCCACCATGAACCGCTCGATCCTGACCGAGAAGATCGCGCGCCGCGGCCACCACATCTACCGCGAATACGGCATCGACCCGATGGAGCGCCACAGCGTGGCCGAGGTGATGACCAGCACCGTCGACAGCATCGACGCCGAGGCGCTGATCGCCGACGTAGTGCACACTCACTTCCACGCCCATCCGCGTCATCGCGCCTATCCGGTGGTGCGCGACGGCGCGCTGGTCGGCATGCTGGACCGCGCAGGGCTGGACAGCAAACCGGGCGCGCTGCGCGTTGGCGACCTGTTCGGCGTCAACGTGCCGATCGTCGCCATGGCCGACGAAACCTGCCGCGCGCTGGCCTCGCGCCTGGCCGTGCATGGCGTCGGCCGGCTGCCGGTGGTGGCCGACATGCAGACGCGCCGCCTGATCGGCATCGTCAGCACCAGCGACTTGATGAAGCCCGCGCTCGGCCTGCACGGCGAAGAGCTGGAGCGGCAAACCGTGCGCCGCGTGCGGTTTTTCGGTAAGCCGGGCGCAGATATCGGATAATGTCGTTTTTGCCCGATGTTAGTCCGCCGTGTCCACCGAACCCACCCTCGCCGACCGTATTGAAGATGTCCTGCCGCAGACGCAATGCACCAAGTGCGGCTATGACGGCTGCCGTCCGTATGCGGAAGCGATAGCGGCCGGCGCGGCCGACATCAACCAGTGCCCGCCCGGCGGCGCCGAAGGCATCGCCCGGCTGTCGTCGGTCACCGGCCGCAAGGTCATCCCGTTGAATCCGGTGAATGGCCTGGAGCGGCCGCGCGCCGTGGCCTACATCGACGAAGCGCTGTGCATCGGCTGCACCTTGTGCATCCAGGCCTGCCCGGTCGACGCCATCATCGGCGCCGCGAAATTGATGCACACCGTGGTGCCGTCGCTGTGCACCGGCTGCGACCTGTGCGTGTCACCGTGTCCGGTCGATTGCATCGTCATGTACCCGGTCACCGAGACCACCGGCTGGCACGCGTGGACGCAAGCCGACGCCGACGCCGCGCGCGAACGGCACGACTTCCGCAGCTTCCGCCTCAAGCGCGACAAGGAAGAAAACGACGCCCGCCTGGCCGAGAAGGCCGCCGCCAAACTGGATAAGGTCAACACCATCGAACCTGCCGATGCCGCATCGGCCGCCGCGCTGGAACGCAAGCGCGCCATTATCGCCGCCGCCATGGAGCGCACGCGCCTCAAAAAAGAACAAGAGAAAGAATGAATCCAGCCAAACGCTACGAAATGTTTGTGCGCTTCCGCGCCGCCAATCCGCATCCTGTTACCGAACTTGCATACACCACCCCGTTTGAACTGCTGATCGCCGTGCTGCTGTCGGCGCAGGCGACCGACGTCGGCGTCAACAAGGCCACGCGGCTGCTGTACCCGGTGGCCAACACGCCGCAGGCGATCCTCGATTTGGGCGAGGAAGAGCTGACCACCTATATCCGCACCATCGGCCTGTATAAAACCAAGGCCAAGAACGTCATCGCCACCTGCAAGATCCTGGTGGAGAAGCATGGCGGCGTGGTGCCGCAGGATCGCGAGTCGCTGGAAGAACTGCCGGGCGTCGGCCGCAAGACCGCCAACGTGGTGCTGAATACCGCATTCGGCCAGCCGACGATGGCGGTGGACACCCACATCTTCCGCGTCTCCAACCGCACCGGCCTGGCGCCGGGCAAGAACGTCGACATCGTCGAACAGAAGCTGTTGAAATTCGTGCCGAAGGAATTTTTGCAGGACGCCCACCACTGGCTGATCCTGCACGGCCGCTACACCTGCAAAGCCCGCAAACCCGAATGCTGGAACTGCATCCAGATCGACTTGTGCGATTACCGCAGCAAGACGCCAGCGCCAGCGGGCGCTTAAACCAGCACCAGGTTATCGCGGTGGATCAGCTCCTGGCCCTCGACGAAGCCGAGGATGGATTCGATTTCGCTGGACGGCTTGCGCATGATGCGGCGGGTTTCGGCACTGGTGTAGTTTGACAGGCCGCGCGCCACCGGCACCCCGTCCGCCGACACGCAGGTAATGACGGCGCCGCGTCCAAACTCGCCCTTCACTTCCACCACGCCGATCGGCAGCAGCGACTTGCCTTCGCCGGTCAGCTTCTGCACCGCGCCGGCATCCAGCACCACCTGGCCTGCGGTGTGCAAATGATCCGCCATCCACTGCTTGCGCGCCGTCAGATGGCCGGTCTGCGCCGCCAGCTCGGTGCCGATGGTCTCGCCACCGGCCAGCCGCGCCAGCACCTCGTTCTCGCGGCCGTAGGCGATCACCGTATGCGCGCCCGACTTGGCGGCGCGCTTAGCCGCCAGGATCTTGGTCAGCATGCCGCCGCGACCCAGGCTGCTGCCGGCGCCACCGGCCATCGCCTCCAGCGCCGCATCGCCCGCGCGACCGTGCTGGATCAGCACCGCCGACGGATCCTTGCGCGGATCGGCGCTGAACAAACCTTGCTGGTCGGTGAGAATAATCAGCGCATCGGCTTCGATCAGATTGGCGACCAAGGCGCCCAGCGTATCGTTATCGCCGAACTTGATTTCGTCGGTGACCACCGTATCGTTCTCGTTGATGATCGGGACTACACCCAGGCGCAGCAAGGTAGTCAGCGTCGAACGCGCATTCAGGTAGCGCTCACGATCCGCCAGGTCGGCATGCGTCAACAGCACTTGCGCGGTGCCCAGTTGGTGCGCGCGGAAGCTGGTTTCGTAAATCTGCGCGAGGCCCATCTGGCCGACGGCGGCGCAGGCTTGCAGTTCGTGGATATCGGTCGGGCGCTGTTCAAAGCCCAGGCGCAGCATGCCCTCGGCAATCGCACCGGACGACACCAGCACTACCTCTTTGCCCAGCGCGCGCAGGCCGGCGATCTGCGAAGCCCAGCGCGCAATGGCGGCGTGATCGAGCCCGCGTCCATCATTGGTGACCAACGACGATCCAACCTTGATGATGATACGGGTAGCTTTTTGTATGACGGAATTCATGGCGGCGACAATCTCAAAACAAGCGTAGGAAAATCTGCTGTGATTTGGCGGGCTGGTTGCCCTGCTTTGCCGCTAACAGTCGCCGGCCCTGCGGTGAGCAGGACGGGCGCCGAGATGGAAAGACATAATCAGCTGATAGCTGATTATGCCGGTGATGCAGACGATTAGTCGAGGATTTTAAAACGCGGATCGTCTGGATCAATCGACGAAATGCCGCGTGCTTCCTCGGTCATCTGCGTTTCTTCCGCGCGCTGCTCGGTGTGACGGGTTTGCTCCAGGTGCTTCTGGATCGCGTTGACCAGTTCCTGCGTGCCGTCGCGGCTCAGCGCGGAGATCTCGAACACCGGGCCCTTGAAGCCGAACTTCTTGATGAAGTCCTTGACCTTCTTGACGCGCTCCGCTTCCGGCACCATGTCCAGCTTGTTCAGCACCAGCCAGCGTGGCTTGTCGACCAGATCTTCGTCGTACTTTTTCAGTTCATTGACCAGCGCCTTGGCTTCCTTGACCGGATCGACCGTCGCCTCGAACGGCGCCAGGTCGACGATGTGCAGCAGCAGGCCGGTGCGCGACAGGTGGCGCAGGAACTGGTGACCCAGGCCCGCACCTTCGGCGGCGCCTTCGATCAGGCCGGGAATGTCGGCGATCACAAAGCTCTTCTCGTGCGACACGCGGACCACGCCCAGATTCGGGTGCAAGGTGGTGAACGGGTAATCGGCGATCTTCGGACGCGCGTTCGACACGGCGGTGATGAAGGTCGACTTGCCGGCGTTCGGCATCCCCAGCAGACCGACGTCCGCGAGCACCTTCAGTTCCAGGCGCAGCGTGCGGATTTCGCCTTCCTTGCCCGGCGTCTTCTGACGCGGTGCGCGGTTGGTCGAGGTCTTGAAGTGGATGTTGCCCCAGCCGCCCTCGCCGCCTTTGGCCAGCAGCTCCTGCTGACCGTGCTCGCTCAGGTCGGCCAGAATCTCGCCGGAGACGTCATCGATGATCAGGGTGCCCAGCGGCATGCGCAGGAACATGTCGTCGGCGCCGCGGCCGTAACAATCGGCGCCACGGCCCGGTTCGCCGTTGCCGGCGCGGTGCACTTTGGAGAAGCGGAAATCGACCAAGGTGTTGATGTTACGGTCCGCTATGGCCCAGATCGAGCCACCCTTGCCGCCGTCGCCGCCGTCAGGGCCGCCGAACGGGCGGAATTTTTCACGGCAAAACGACGAGCAGCCATTGCCGCCGTCACCACCGATTACTTCAATTTTTGCTTCGTCGATAAACTTCATGATGTACCGCCATAAAACTAAAAGGCTCTACCTATGGGCAGAGCCTTTCGATTGAAGGCTTGCGCCTTACAAACGGCCGATGAAGGCCGGAGCGTAATTTACGCTGCTGCTACTACGGTGACGAACTGTTTCGAGCCTTCACCTTTTTTAACGAACTTGACCACGCCGTTCACCAGAGCGAACAGGGTGTGGTCTTTGCCGGTGCCTACACCTTCGCCGGCGCGCACTGGGGTGCCGCGTTGACGAATGATGATGCCGCCTGCATTGATCGTTTGACCGCCGTAAACCTTAACGCCCAGGCGTTTTGATTCCGAGTCACGACCATTTCGCGTTGTGCCGCCGCCTTTTTTGTGTGCCATGCTAAAGCTCCTTGGATACTAAAAAAAGTGTCGATACGCTTACGCGTTGATCGAAACGATTTGGATTTCGGTGTAGTTCTGACGGTGACCCTGATGCTTTTGGTAGTGCTTACGACGACGCATCTTGAAGATCGTCACTTTTTCGTGACGGCCGTGGGAAACAACAGTAACCAGAACCTTCGCACCTTCAACCAGGGGAGCACCAAATTTGATGCTGTCGCCCGCGCCAACGGCGAGGACTTGGTCAATGGTGATTTCGGAACCAATGTCTGCCGGTATCTGTTCTACTTTAAGTTTTTCGCCAGCGACAACTTTGTATTGTTTGCCACCGGTTTTTATGACCGCGTACATGATTTGAAACCTCTCAAATGTTTATAAAAATCCCCGGATAAACCGAAGAACCGCAGATTATACACAGGAACCAAATTTGCGTCAAAAACTATTCACAAATGGCGGAGGGCGTGGTATGTCACACAATTTTTCCCGTGTCGCGCTTAACATTACAGCAATGTAATTGCGCCGAACGGCGGGCTGACGCCCCTGTAGCCGGGGCCATGACGTATAATCTCGCCACCATTAGTCTAACTGCACAGGTTCGCCTTGTCTGCCGCTACCCAAAACGCCACCCAAAACACCATCACCCACACCATTGCCGCCGATATGGACGCGGTCAACGCGGTGATCCGTCAACGCCTGCACTCCGAGGTGCCGCTCGTCAATCAAATTGCCGAGTACATCATCAGTGCCGGCGGTAAACGCATCCGTCCGGTGCTGGTACTGCTGGTGGCCAACGCCTGGTCCTATAAAGGAACGGCGCACCATGAACTGGCGGCGGTGGTGGAGTTCATCCACACCGCCACCCTGCTGCACGACGACGTGGTCGACGAATCGTCGCTGCGCCGTGGCCGCGCCACCGCCAACGCCCTGTTCGGCAATGCCGCCTCGGTGCTGGTGGGCGACTTCCTGTACTCGCGTTCGTTCCAGATGATGGTCGGTCTGAACAATATGCGCGTGATGCAGATCCTGTCGGACGCCACCAACATCATCGCCGAAGGCGAAGTGCTGCAGCTGCTCAACATGCACGATCCGGACGTCACGCAAGAACGCTACCTGCAAGTGATCCGCTCCAAGACCGCCAAGCTGTTTGAAGCGGCGGCCGAGCTGGGCGCGCTGGTGGCCGGCGCCAACGACACGCAGATCGCCGCAGCGGGCGAGTACGGCCGCTCGCTGGGCACCGCGTTCCAGCTGATTGACGACGTGCTGGACTACGCCGGCGACGCCAGCGAAATCGGCAAGAACGTCGGCGACGACCTGCGCGAAGGCAAACCGACGCTGCCGCTGATCTACCTGATGGAAAACGGCACGCCGGAACAGCGCGAGCTGGTGCGTTCGTGCATCGAGAATGGCGACGAGCAGCACTTCGACACCATCCTGGCCGCCATCACCACCAGCGGCGCGCTGGACTACACGCGCGAACAAGCGGTGATCGCCGCCCAGCGCGCGTCCGAAGCCATCGCCGACCTGCCCGACAGCCTCTACAAAGAATCGCTGCTGCAACTGGCCCACTTCTCGGTCAACCGCAACCACTAAAAAACGACGGCGCCTCAGGCGCCATTTTTCATTGCGGCCGGCGCAAGGATCATTTGTGCCGGCACGGATTTTTCTTTGCGCTCGACCGGCCTAGACTGGGACCTTCGATTTCGCAAGGACTCATCATGCTGGATAAACTGACGCAAGACGGCTTTTCGGTCGGCCTGGAACTGCCGCTGGATAACGACTGGTCGCCGGCCGGCGACCGCGCCCGCCGCGAGAGCGGCCGCCTGCCGGGCGAACCGAATATGCAGCACCACGCCGAACTGGCCGTGCTGGCCGACCAACTGGGCTTCCGCGCACTGTGGGTGCGCGACGTGCCGCTGTACGATCCATCCTTCGGCGATGCGGCGCAGGTGTTCGAGACCTTCAGCTATCTCGGCTACCTGGCCGGCGTCACCAGGAACATCCTGCTCGGCACTGCCGCCGTGGTGTTGCCGCTGCGCGAACCGGTACTGACCATGAAGTCCGCCGCCACCGTGCAGCAGCTGAGCAACGGCCGCCTGCTGCTGGGCGCCGCCAGCGGCGACCGCCCGGTGGAGTATCCGATCTTCGACAAGGATTTTGAAGGCCGTGGCGCCGAGTTCCGCAAGCAGGTCGCGCTGCTGCGCGCCGGCCACGATCCCGCCTGGCCGCCCGGCGTCCAGCTGCTGCCACGCGTGACGCAGCCGATTCCGCTGCTGGTAGCCGGCCTGGCGCAGCAAACGCCGCAATGGGTGGGCGCCAATATGGACGGCTGGCTGGCCTATCCCGGCGCGCCGGAAGACCACATCCGCCGCGTGGCGCTATGGCGCGAAGTCGCTGGCGACAAGCCCTACATCAGCTTCATCCACCTCGACCTGCTGGACGACCCCGATGCGCCGCTGCGTCGGCACCGCTTCGGCGCGTCGGTGGGCCGCAATGGCCTGATCGCCGAACTGCAGGCGATGAAAGACGCCGGCGTCAATCACATCGGCCTGCACCTGCGCCGCAACCAGCGCCCGCTGCCGGAGACGATGAAGGAAATCGCCGCCTGCGTGCTTTAAAGGATTTCCTGCACCAGCTCCGACGGACGACACAGGCGCACGCCTTTGGGCGTCACCACGAACGGGCGTTCGATCAGCACCGGATGCGCCATCATCCCATCCAGCAGCGCGTCGTCCGACAGCGCGGCATCGGCCAGTCCCAGTTCCGCATACAGGTCGCCCTTGTTGCGCATGGCCTGGCGCACGTTGATGCCGGCCTTGGCGATCAGCTCCTGCAGCTGCGCGCGCGTTGGCGGCTGTTTGACGTATTCGATAATCTGTGGCTCCACGCCGGTGGCGCGAATCGCTTCCAGCGTTTTGCGCGAGGTGCCGCAGACCGGGTTGTGATAGATGGTGACGCTCATGATGCTGCCCTTGTGCTCAATAACAAAGGCAGCATTATGGCTTAAAATTTGGTGGCCAGACTGACGCCGATCGCGCGTGGCGTCAGACGATAACCCTGCACGATCGACGCCACCTGCGGGTGCTGGATGATGGTGTCGGTATCGAACGCGTTCTTCACAAACACGGTGAAGGCGTACGAACCAAACGTCATGCCGGCGCTGAAGTCCGTGGTGTGATACGCCGGCCGTTCATAGTCGGTCTGCTCCGGATCGAGCGAGCCGCGGCTGGAACCGACCCACTGCATGCCCGCCATCACAAACGACGGCCGCTCCCACGCTGAGAAGTTATACGTCGCATTCACCGCTGCGTTATATTTCGGCACGCCCTGGATGCGCGCGCCGGCAATTGCGCCGACCACGCCGTTCTGGCTGCCCACGTCATTCGACAATTCCGCTTTCACATAGCCGCCTGACGCGCTCAAGGTCAGCCCAGGCAGCGGCTTGGCCTTGATGTCGAACTCAAAGCCCTTGGTGGTGGCGTCGCCCGCGTTGGCGTTGTAGGTGTAGGCGCAGGTCGGCAGGTACACGCCCTGCTGGATGTTCTTCCACTTCACGTAGAACACGTCCGCATTCAGCGTCACGCGGTTGTTGAGGAAGCGCGACTTGCTGCCCACTTCATAGCTCCACAAGCTGTCGGGCGAATACGCCGGCGGTCCCGCCGTGATGCCGTTCGCTTCCAGGTCAGGTCCGCAAGTGGTGGTCGGCACGTAGATGTTGGCGCCGCCCAGGCGGAAGCCCTTGGCCACGCTGGTGTAGACCGTGTTGGTGGGATTGACTTCCCACGTCAGCGCATACTTCGGCGTGAACGCTTTGGAATCCGTCTCGGCCCCGCTGTTGTTGCCGGCGCCGGCCAGATAATTGCCGTTGCGCTGCTCCAGCGTGGTATTCGCCTTCAGGTAGCGCGCGCCGACGGTGGCGTGCACGGTCGGCGTGAAGTAGTAATTCAACTCGCCGAAGATCGACGCCTGCTTCTCGCGATAATGGAACGCGCCGGCAAACGAGTTATCGTTGGGGAACTGGCCGGGACGCGCATCCGGCAGCAGGTCCGGATCGGCGATATCAAAGCCATACTGCTTGAAGACGTCGGTCACGCCGAAGATCGGATCGTTCTCGATAATATTGGTGTGCTGGCGCGAGAAGTAGGTGCCGGCCAGCCAGGTCCACGGTGACACCTTCTCATCGTAAGCGCGCGACGCCAGCCGGAATTCCTGCGAGACCTGCCGCACCTGGTTATTCAGGTACACGGCCGACGGCAGGCCGGCGATCGCGTCGATCAGTTCCGGCGGCGCCTTGCCGCCATCGGCCGTCGAGGTCAGGAAGGTCGACAGCGAATAGCTGTTGTAGGCCGAACCATTCTGCGTACGGTCGAATTTGCGCTCGAAGTAGCTGGTGGCCGAGGTCAGGTCAAACGCGCCCAGATCCCAGTTGACGGTGACGCTGGGCGCCAGCAGCTTGTCGATCGACGGTTCGCGCACCTGCTTCTGCGCCTGGTACAGCGGCAAATCCAGGTTGAAGGCGGCGATGTCCTTGGCGTCGATGCGCTGGTAGTAGACCGACGGCGTAATCGTCAGGCTGCGCGTCGGCTTCCATTTGAGTGAGGCACGGAATTCCTGGTCGTTGATCTTGTTGATGTCATTGGCCAGCACCTTGCCGTCGCCGTCCACCTGGTTGATAAAGCCACCCGTGTGCTGGGCCTGCACGCCGATGCGCAGCGCCAGTTCATCGGGAATCAGCGGGAAGTTGGCCACCACATTGGCGGCGTAGTTGGCGCTGCCGCCCTTGGTGTTGGAGCCTTCGGTGTAGGTGGTGAACTCGCGCTCTTTCAGATCCGGCTCGTTCGGCACGAACTTGATGGTGCCGCCCATGGAGCTGGCGCCGTACAAGGTGGCCTGCGGTCCGCGCAGCACTTCCACGCGGTCGATGTCAAAGAAGCGCGGCTCGATATTCCCCATGGTGTAGACGTTACCAACGGTGACCGGCGTGTCGCCCAGGTAGATGCCCACCGTGGCCGCGCCGGCGGTCGAGCTGATGCCGCGGATCTCGACGTTGGAGGTGCCCGGTCCCGCGCCGCCATTGCCGCTGGCGGCGGTGAAGGAGATATTCGGCACCACGCGCGTCAGGTCGGTGATGTCGCGCACGTGCTCGGCCTGCAGCTGGGCGCCGGTGACGGCGCTGATACTCATCGCCACCTTGGCCGGATCTTCCTTGCGCTTTTGCGCGGTCACTTTGACGACTTCGATTTCGTCCGACTGTTGTGCCCAAACCGGGGCACTGACAGCCGCCAGCACGGCGGATGCGATGAGTTTGCGTCGAATATCCATGTCCGATCTTCTCCTTGGCGCCCCAAATTAGGGCATATGCTTATATTTACCACATTGGTATTTTTACAAAGCAAAAAACTTGCCAAGATGTCGGTTATTTGAAACGTTTAAAACTTTCCGATAAAAAGTCGACGAAGGTACGGATCCGCGCCGAAAGCTGGTGCCGCTGCGGATACACCGCATAGATGTCCGCATCCGGCGTCTTAAAGTTGGGCAGCACCTGCACCAGCCGCCCGCTTTGCAGATAGCGCTCGATATCCCACTCGGCCCGCATCAGGATGCCGTGACCGTCCAGCGCCCAGTTGACGGCGATCTCGCCATCGTTGGTGGTCAGATTGCCGCGCACCCGCACCGCATCGGCCGTGCGCCCCGCTTCGCGTCCGGCGAACAGCCGCCACACGCCATACGCCTCGTCGCCCTGGCGGATGCAGATGCAGTTATGCCGCGCCAGTTCCGCCGGCGATTTCGGCTCGCCATGCTGTTCCAGATATTTGGGCGAGGCGCACAGCAAGCGCCGGTTGGCCGCCAGCCGCCTGGCAGTCACGCGTGTATCGGCCGGCGCGCCGAAGCGGATGCAGACGTCGAACTGGTCGTCCGTCAGCGGCGGCGGATCGACCGACAGCTGCAACTGCACATCCACCTGCGGATACTTCAACACATACTGGGAAATCGCCGGCGCGATATGCAGCCGCCCGAAGCCCAGCGTCGCATTGACCCGCAACTGCCCTTTCGGCACGCCTTTGGAACTGGTCAGCAGTTGATCCAGGTCGGCGATCTCGCCGAGGATGCGGCGCGCATGCTCCAGCAGCACCTCGCCCTCGGGTGTAAGGCTCATGCGGCGTGTGGTGCGGTTCACCAGCGGCACGCCGACGCGCGATTCGATAAACGCCAGCCGCTTGCTGACCGCCGACGTGGTGATGCCCAACTCGCGCGCCGCCCCGCTCAAGCTGCCCGCATTCGACAGCGCGACGATAAAACTCAACTCTGCGGGCTGAAATCCTGCGCTCATCGATTATGGAGTCCAGGGTTGATAATGGATTGAGTTTAGCCAGCTTAACGCGCGCCGTCCATTCCTTAAAGTAGCCCCATTCACTTTTAAGGAGACCGCAATGAAGACCTACCACATCGCAACCATTCCAGGCGACGGCATCGGCAAGGAAGTCGTCCCCGCAGGACAGCAGGTACTGGCCGCACTGGCGGCCGCCAGCAACAGCTTCCAGTTCACGTTTGAAGATTTCGACTGGGGCGGCGACTACTACCGCAAGCACGGCGAGATGATGCCGAAGAGCGGCCTCGATGCGCTGCGCAACAAGGACGCCATCCTGTTCGGTTCCGCCGGCGACCCGGACATCCCGGACCACATCACGCTGTGGGGCCTGCGCCTGAAAATCTGCCAGGGCTTCGACCAATACGCCAATGTCCGCCCGACCCGCATCCTGCCCGGCATTGACGGCCCGCTCAAGCGCTGCAAGCCGGAAGACCTGAACTGGGTCATCGTGCGCGAAAACTCGGAAGGCGAATATTCCGGCGTCGGCGGCCGCGTGCACCAGGGTCACCCGATCGAAGCGGCGACGGACGTCAGCATGATGACCCGCGTCGGCGTCGAACGCATCCTGCGCTACGCCTTCAAGCTGGCGCAATCGCGTCCACGCAAGCTGCTGACGGTGATCACCAAATCCAACGCCCAGCGCCATGCCATGGTGATGTGGGACGAGATCGCGCTGGAAGTCTCGCGCGATTTCCCGGACGTGAAGTGGGACAAGGAACTGGTGGACGCCGCCACCGCGCGCATGGTCAACAAGCCGGCCACGCTGGACACCATCGTCGCCACCAATCTGCACGCCGATATCCTGAGCGACCTGGCGGCGGCGCTGGCGGGCAGCCTGGGCATCGCCCCTACCGGCAATATCGATCCGGAGCGCCGCTACCCGTCGATGTTCGAGCCGATTCACGGCTCCGCCTTCGACATCATGGGCAAGGGCCTGGCCAACCCGGTCGGCACCTTCTGGTCGGTGGTGATGCTGCTGGAGCACCTGGGCGAGCACGAAGCCGCGCAGCGCGTGATGCAGGCCATCGAAGCCGTCACCGCTACGCCGTCGCTGCATACCGGTGACCTGGGCGGCAAAGCCACTACGGTGGAAGTCACCAACGCCGTCTGCGCCCACCTGGCCGCCGACAAGGAGCGCAAAGCCGCCTGATACGCTTGATCAAACGCCCGCCTCCACCAGCCATCAAGAGCCGGGGAGGCACGCAGGGGGAAACACATAAAGGAGACATCATGTATAAGCGATTTTTCGGCAAGCTATACGTGCAGGTGCTGATCGGCGTGATCGCCGGCGGCCTGCTCGGCCATTTCTATCCCGCGCTCGGCACCGACTTCAAGCCGCTGGGCGATGCATTCATCAAGTTGATCAAGATGGTGTTCGCGCCGGTGATCTTTGCCATGGTGGTGCTGGGCATCGCCAAGATGGAAAGCATGAAGGAACTGGGACGCGTCGGCACGCGCGCGCTGATCTACTTTGAAGTGATGTCCACCTTTGCGCTGGGGCTTGGCCTGATCGTGGTGAACATCTTCCGGCCCGGCGCCGGCATGAACGTCAATCCGGCTACGCTGGATACGCACAGCATCGCCAGCTACACCGCCGCCGCCACGCACACGGACGGCTTTGTCGACTTCCTGCTGCATATGATTCCCACCAGCGTAGTCGATGCGCTGGCCAAGAACGACATCCTGCAAATCCTGGTGTTTGCCACCTTGTTCGGCATCGCCCTGTCGCACATGGGGCGCCGCGCCAAGCCGGTGGTGGACTTCCTGGAAGCGTTCAGCAACAGCATGTTCGTCGTGGTGGGCATGATCATGCGCGTAGCGCCGCTGGCGGCGTTTGGCGCGATCGCTTTCACGGTCGGCAAATACGGCGCCGGTTCGATGCTGTCGCTGGGGCAGCTGATGGGCTGCATGTACCTGACTTGTGTGGCGTTCGTGTTTGGCGTGCTGGGGGTAGTGGCAAGGGTGTCGGGCTTCAGCCTGTGGAAGTTCCTTCGCTATATCAAGGACGAGATCTTTACGGTGCTGGGCACCTCGTCGTCGGAATCGGTGGTGCCGCAGATGATGCGCAAGCTCGAACATCTGGGCGTATCCAAGCCGGTGGTTGGCCTGGTGATTCCGGCCGGCGTGACGTTTAATCCGGATGGGCAGTGCATCTACTACACCATGGCCGCGATCTTTATCGCGCAGGCCACCAATACGCCGCTGACCATGACGGATCAGTTCATCGTGCTGGGTGTGCTGATGGTGACGTCCAAAGGGTCGGCCGGCGTGACCGGTTCCGGCTTCATTACGCTGGCGGCAACGCTGGCTTCGATGGGCAAGATTCCGGTGGCGGGCATGGTGCTGCTGCTGGGCGTGGACCGTTTCATGTCCGAGGCGCGGGCGATTACCAACACCATCGGCAACGCTGTCGCCACCATGGCGATCGCCAAGTGGGTCGGCGCGGTGGACGAGCAACGCATGCACCGCGTGCTGAATGGCGAATCGACCGAAGAGGACATGCGCTCGCTGTACGAGGTGGATGATGGTCCGGAACGTCCGGCCGCCGAAATCGCCGTCATCCACAAGGCGTCAGCATAAGCGCTGACGCCTTGGGTGAAGACTCGCTACTTGATATCGCGCTTGTCGATCGGGCCAGCTTCCACGATGGGCCGTGGCAGCGTGCCACTGCGGCCGGCAGCATAGGCGGCAGCGGTCAGCGGCTGAACCGGCGTCGCTGTCTTGCGTACCTTGGCCACTTGCCTGGCCGTGGTGGTGCCGCCCTTGTTGCCCCAGCTGGTCTGGATGAAGTTCACCACCTCGGCAACCTGCTCGTCGTTCAACTCCTTGGCATACGGCGCCATCGTCAACGAGGACGGCGCTGTCTGCGTGGCCGGCACCGCGCCACCGGACAGGATGATGTTGATGGCCGACGTGGCATCGGCAGTCTGCAACACCGCGTTGCCTGCCAATGCGGGGAAGGCTTTGCCGTAGCCCATGCCATCGGAGCGGTGGCAACCGGCGCACTTGTTCAGGTACGTCAGCGCGCCAGCGGTCGCCGGTTTGCCGTTGTACAGCGCCTGCGCCACCGTCGGGTCGCTGACGAACGGCTTGGCGTCGTTCCGCGCCGGCAGCGACTTCAGGTAAGCGGCGATGCTGGTCAAATCCGCCTCGGTCAGATACTGCGTCGAATGCGCCACCACATCGTTCATCGCGCCGAACGACGCGGTGTGGCCATTGCGGCCGGTCTTCAGGAACGCGACGATGTCAGCCTGGCTCCATGCCGCCAGGCCACCGCCATGCTCGTTGCGCAGCGACGGCACCGCCCAGCCATCGATGACCTGTCCGCCCGCCAGATACTGAGTGCTATCCAGGCTGGTTAGGGCTTTTTCCTGCATGCCGATGCCGCGCGCCGTGTGACAGGCGCCACAATGCCCCAGCCCTTCGACCAGATAAGCGCCGCGCAACAGCTGGGCGCTGGCAGTGTTAGCCACGGTGCCGGCCGGCGCCTGATACGGCGCCGGCTTCGGCGCAAACATCCAGCGCCAGATCGTCAGCGGGAAGCGCATCGACAGCGGCCAGGCGATGTCCGACTTGCGGTTCGGCGTCGGGTCAGCCTGCACGCCTTGCATGAAGTAGGCGTACAGGGCTTGCATATCGGCGTCACTCAGGCGCGAGTACGATGGATACGGCATGGCCGGATAAACCGTATAGCCGGCCTTGGTCACGCCAGTGCGCATCAGCTTGTCGAAGTCGGCGAAACTCCAGTCGCCGATGCCGGCCTTTTTATCAGGCGTGATGTTGGACGAATAGACTTTGCCGATCGGTGTCGCCATGCCCAGACCGCCGGCAAACGGCTTGCCGCCGGTCACGCTGTGGCAGGCAAAGCAATCCCCGGCGCGCGCCAGGTATTCGCCCTGCTTTATCAACTGCTGATCGGCGGCCCAGCTGCTTGCGCCAGCCAGCGCCAGCACCACGGCCGCGATGCCCTTGCTTATGGAAATATGTTTAGTCATGGATGGCTCACGCGGCAACAAGTGGACGAGGATCTTTCAGGTACTGCTCGCGGATCGCCCTGGCGGACCAGTAAGTCAGCGCCGCCGCCAGGCCGGTCGGGTTGTAGCCGATACCAACCGGGAACACGCTCGATCCCACCGCAAACACGTTGTGCACATCCCAGCTTTGCAGATAGCGATTCAGCACGCTGGTCTTGGGGTCGGTGCCCATCGCCGTGCCGCCGGCCCAGTGCGTGGTCTGGTAGTTGCGCAGGTCCAGATGGTCGCCGAAGTTTTTCACCGAGACGTGGATCGATTTCGGATTCATCGCCTTGGCCACGGCCAGCATCTTGTCGGTCACATAGCGGCTCATCTTGATGTCGTTGTCCTTCCAGTCGAAGGTGAAGCGCAGCAGCTTCTGGCCAAACTGGTCGGTGTAGGTCGGATCGAGATCGACATAACAGTCGCGGTACACCATGTTGGCGCCGTGGACGTCGAACGATACCGTATTGGCGTAGTTGTCCTTGACCGCCTTCTTCCAGCCCGCGCCCCAGGCCGGCGTGCCGTTCGGCACCGGGATGCCGGCAATCGGTTTGACGCCGGCCGGATTGCACCAGGCCGGCGAGCCGCCGACGAAGCCCAGCGGACCGTGGTCGAAGTGGTCGCCGTTGTAGTCGTCCACCGCCACGCCGTTGCCGCCGGAGCCGATGAAGGGGTTGGTGTTCTTGTCGGGATCGAAGAACATCTGCACGGTCGACATGGTCTGGTAGGCGATGTTGCGGCCCACCACGCCCTCGCCGCTGACCGGGTCATACGGCTTGCCGACGCCGGACACCAGGAACAAATGCGCGTTGTTGTAGGCGAAGGTACTGGCGATCACCAGGTCGGCCGGTTGCTCGACGGTCTTGCCTTCCGCATTGACGTAGGTGACGCCGGTAGCTTTCTTGCCGCTGCCGTCCAGATTAATCCGCAGCACATTGCAGTTGGGACGCAGTTCAAAATTGCTCACCTGGCGCAGCGCCGGCATGATGTTGACCTGCGGCGAAGCTTTGGAATAGTTGTAGCAGGCGAAGCCGGAGCAATAGCCGCAGAAATTACATGGCCCCATCTGGCAGCCATACGGATTGGTGTACGGGCCGGACGCATTCGACGACGGCGCCACGAACGGATGCAGGCCAACCTCGGCCGCCGCCTTGTGGAACAGGTGCGCGGTGTACGGCACTTTTTGCGGCGGCAGCGCGTAGTGGTCCGAGCGGCTCGGCTCGAAGAAATTGCCGGCGCCGACGACTTCGCCCTTGACCCTGTAGGCCACGCCGGAGGTGCCGAACACTTTCTCGACGAAGTCGAAGTGCGGCTCCAGCTCTTCATAGCTGACGCCGAAGTCCTGGATCGTCATGCCTTCCGGGATGAACTTCTTGCCGTAGCGTTTTTCGTAGTGCGTCTTCAGTTGCAGTTCTTCCGGCAGCACGCGCCAGTGCTGGCCCGACCAGTGCAGGCCCGCGCCGCCCACGCCGGTGCCCGGCTTGAAGGCGCCGATCTGGCGATACGGCACGGCCACGCCGCTCGCCGCATGGCGGAAGGTGAACGAACTCTTGGACATGTCCTGGAACAGCTTGGAGCGCTGGATATAGGTCAGCTCGTCCAGCGTCTTCGGATACGCGCCGTCCGGATACGTGTCGCGGTATTCGCCGCGCTCCAGCGCCAGCACTTCCATCCCCGCCTCGGTCAATTCCTTGGCCATGATGGCGCCGGTCCAGCCGAAGCCGACGATGACCACTTCGACTTTTTTCAGTGTGATATCTGCCATTGTGATTCCTTAAGCGATCGAAGCTGGCGGCAGCGGGTAGTGCTTGCCGTACTGCTCGACCCAGTCCATGTAGTCGCCGCGCGCGCCGGGGAAATTGATCATCTTCCAGGCCGCCATGTCCTTGTTGCCGCCGTGGACCGGGTCGCTGAAATAGCCTTCGCGGGTGTTTTGCAGCAGCTGGCCGAAGAACGTGGCCGGCGGCACCTCGCCGATGGCCAGCGTGCCCTTCTCCAGTTCGCCGATGATGGCGTCCTGCTGGGCCGCATCCAGTGCGCTGAACAGCTTGCCCAGTTTGTGCTGGGTGGCCTGGTTCAGCCCGGCCAGCGCGCTGCGGTACATCTCGCGCGGCGCCATATGGAACTGGTAGCCGAACTCCGGGCTGGACGGCACAAACGGCGCCTGCATGAACCACAGCTTGCCGTAGGCGTAAGGGGTATTCATTTGCCGATCGATGAATTCATGGACACCGGCTTCCAGCGCGCCCGGACCGTCGGCATTGGCCGGAATCAGGCGCTCGACCAGCGCCTTCAGCGTGGTCCATTCCGACTCGTTGAAATAGCTCGGACGATACGCCTCCGCCGGTCCCACGCTGGCCGCCACGCCAACGCCTGCGCCAGCCAGCAATGCCACTGCCGGCGCCGCCGAAGCCGCCTTGCGCAGGAAGTTGCGCCGATGGGGAGAGATGCCAATGACTTTCATGATTAGCCTTTCAGATTGTATTAAATCTGTTCTAAGTTGTTCTTTATGAGTCGGAATGATAACCGCATTTCAGTTTTTTTGTACATTACTGAATTAATGAATCGCCAGGGCATTCTGCTCAACTGCGTGCTTTCTGACTGTGCGCTCGCTACAATAACGGCGCACCTGACCACCCTCGCTTACATTTCCATGGATAAATCGCAGTCCCCCTCCTCACTTGACCCGGCGTTTGCCACCGGCACCCTGGGCCAGCGGGTGGCGGCGGCGTTGCTGAAGAAAATCCAGGCTGACGGTCTGGCCGTGGGCACGCGGCTGCCGTCGGAACAGGCCATGGCCACCCACTTCCAGGTCAGCCGCAACATCGTGCGCGAAGCCATCGCGCTGCTGAAGCAGGGAAGCATACTCGACACCCGCAAAGGCAGCGGCGCGTTCGTCAGCCGCTTACCGGGCTCGACGGCCGACGCGCTGACGGCCGCCTCCATCGAGTCGCTGTTGAATGTGATCGAAGTGCGGCAAGGACTGGAGGGAGAAACCGCAGCGCTGGCGGCATTGCGCCGCACGCCGGCGCAGTTGCTGGAACTGGAACGCGCCTTGCAGCGGATTGAAACGGCCGTGGCCAACGGCCAGGACGGCGTAGCAGAAGATTTTCACTTCCACCTGCTGATCGCCCGGGCGACCGGCAATAGCGCCTGGTCCAGGCTGGTGGAAATGTTTGCCGTGCCGATCCGCTCGGCGGTGCAGGTCACCCGCGCCAATGAAGCGCGACGGGCCGAGCTGGCGGCGCAGGTATTGCACGAGCACCGCCAGATCCTGGCGGCGATCACCGCCGGCTCACCGGAAAACGCGCGCGCCGCCGCCATCGAACATATGCAGCAAGCCGCCAACCGCGTGCGCCAGGCCGACCGCGAATTCTGGCAAGGCGACGGCGGCGCGCTGGCGCGGCAGATCGTGTAAACGACCGTCAATGCTCGTGGCGGTGATGGATGTCCGGGTAATGGGCGTGGCTGTGCCGTAGCGGCGCATGCTGGTGCGGATGCGCATGCGGCTCGGCGCCATCCCATTCAAAGTCATGGCTGTGCTGATGGTGCTCGTCGTGGCGGTGCAGATGCGCATGCGCCATTGGCAGATGCTCATGCTCATGCGCGTGCGATTCGGTCAGGTGCAGCCAGATGCCGCCGCCCATCAGCGCCGCGGCCATCCAGAACAGCGCATCGGGCGCGTCGCCCAGCATCAGCAGCGACAATGCCGCGCCGGCAAACGGCGCCATCGAAAAGTAGGCGCCGGTGCGCGCCGTACCCAGGTGACGCAGCGCCAGCACATACAGCACCAGGCTCAAACCGTAGCCGGCGAATCCCACCACGCCGGTCAGCAGGACAGTAGACGATGCCGGCAACTGGCTACCCACCGCCAGGCCGATCGCCAGATTGAGCGAACCGGCCACCAGCCCCTTGATGCAGGCGATCTGCAAGGGATCGCTGGCCGACACCTTGCGCGTCAGGTTGTTGTCGATGCCCCAGCACAGGCAGGCGCCGATCACCGCGACCATGCCCCACAGTCCGCCCTGCGACGCCGCGTGATCCCACGACAGCAGCACGCCGGCAGCGACGATCAGCAGCATACCGACAAAAATGCGGCGGTCGAAATTCTCCTTGAAGACAAACCAGGCCAGCATCGCCGTCAGCACGCCCTCGATATTGAGCAACAGCGAGGCGGACGACGCCGAGACGCTCTCCAAGCCCAGCATCAGCAGCACCGGCCCGGCCACGCCGCCCGCCAGCACGGCGCCGCCGTACCAAGGCAGGTCGCTGCGGCTCAGCGTCGCCGGCCGGTCCTGCGCGTTGCGCTGCAACACCGCGCGCGCCACATAACAAACCAGCAGCCCGACGCCGCTGCCCAGATACAGCACCCCAGCCAACGCAAACGGCGACATCTGCCCCACCAGCAGCTTGGCGAAAGGCGTGCTGGCGCCAAACAGCAACGCCGCCAGCATGGCGTAGATCACTCCTGCGTGCATCATGGTTCCAATCTCAGTGCGTGCCAATACTGCGCAAACGCCTCGCGCAGGCAATCGGCGACAAGGTCTGCGAACGGCGCCAGATCGCCATCGATGTGCGCGGCATCGAGCGCCTCGTAATACGCCAGCCGGCGCTGCACCGGCAGCACAATCGCCGGATAGCCGGCCTTCAGCAGTTCAAGATTCAGCAACAGCCGCGCGGTGCGGCCGTTGCCGTCGGTGAAGGGATGGATTTTAACGAAATCCGCATGCAACTGCACAGCCCGTAATACTGGATGCAATTGAACGCTCGCGTACCAGTCCAGCAAAGCATGCATCTGCGCCGGCACTTGCAGCGCATCCGGCGGCACATGGCGCGCACCGGCGATGACGACGTTGGTGCGGCGATAGATGCCGGCATTGGCGTTGTCGATTTCCTTGAGCACCAGCCGGTGCAGGTTGCGGATCTGCCACTCGCTGAGCGGCTCTTCATTGTGCACCGCGTCTTCCAGGTAGTAGATGGCGTCGCGGTGATTGATGGCTTCGAAATGTTCACGCAGCAACTTGCCGCCAATGGTGATCCCTTCCAGCACCACCTTGGTCTCCAGCAGCGTCAGCGTGTTGCCTTCGATCGCATTGGAGTGATACGTCCAGTTCACCACCAGCGCCTCGCGCAAGTTGCGCGTCACTTCGGGCGGCAGCGGCCGCAAATCGTCCAGCCGCCGCTTCCACTGATCGATGTCGTTCAGATTCATACGGCCTCCCAGCGGCTATGGTACACCGCCGCAGGGAGGCTGCAGGGGATAGACGCGATCAGGCCCGGCGCTGCAATAGCGTGGCGGCGTCGGCGATGCGGTAAGTGCTGCTGCCGCTTTCCTCATTCAGGATCAGCAACTCGACCGCCTCGCCGCCGCGCTGCATGCGCGTCAGCTCGGCGCCGCCCGGCGTAATCATCGACACTACCTGATCCACCGCCAGCGCCACCGGCGCAGCGTCGGTGCGCACCACCACCAGCGCCACCTTGCCGCGCCGCGTGGTTGTAGCCGTCGTCCCTGCGGGCGTCGCCCCGCTCCCGGCCGTTGTGCCTGCGCTTGCCTTGCGCAAGTCGCGCACCGCGATGGTGGCGCCGCGCCAATTCACTGTCGCCTCCGCACCACCCGGCGCAGGCACGCACTCCTCCTGCGCCACGTGCAAGACCTCCTCGCAGGCGTCGATGGGCAATGCCAGCTTGCCACCGGCATCCAGCACCACATAAGTCTGCTCATTGCGGCGCGCGACGCTGCCGGCTCCCGCCGGCGTCGCCAGATTGAGCGCGCCTTCCGGATGCATGGCAAACAACGCCTCCGTATCCACCAGCCGCAACGGCACGCCGTCGTCGCCCGTCACGGTGAGACAAGGCAGGCGTCCCGGCGCATCGTTGCGCACGCCTTGCAGACCAGCCGATAACTGGCGCAACTCCCGCACCGACTGGATCGGCAAGCCCAGCGCATGCTCGCCGCGCCGCAGCACCGCCAGCAACGGCGCCGGCGACGACGCATCGCTACCCAACAACCGCGCCAGCGGCAGCACGGCCAGGTGACCACCGCGCCACTGGCACAGCGCCACTCCGCTACCGCCAGGGAATGCTTCATGTTCGGGCATCGCCGTCACTTCGGCCACATCATCGGCGCGCAGCGCCAGGCATTCACCGCCCGCCTCCACCAGCGCCCAGGTGTGCCCATCATCGACACCGCTATCCTGTTGCTCCAGCACCGGCGAACTATCGACACCGGCCGCAACGCACCAACTGCGCGCCAGATCGAATAAATTATCCACCTCCAGCAACGCCAGCAACTCGCCGCTGTCAGGCAGCACGGCAGCACTGTGGAACAGCTGCTGCGGATCATCGTCATGACACAGACGCGTGACCGCGCTGGCCGGCAACGCCGCCAGCGGCTCCAGCACATCGACCTGCACGGCCGCCATGCGTTCACCGGCACGCAGCAGCACCACGCGCGTCCGGCGGCCATTTCCATCAGCACCGACGCCTGCCAGCGCTACCCAGCAAGCCAGATCGATTACCGGCACCGGCAAGCCTTCCACCGCCAACATGCCCAGCAAAGCGCCCTGACGGCGTGGCAGCGCTGTGTACTGCTCCGGCGCGGACAGGGCACGCACCACGCTATCGGCCGGAATGCCGATGCGCGCCGCGCCGATCCGCACGACCACATGCGGCGCCAGTGCGCCGTCGGCATGGGTAGCCATATCAGGCCCTGGCCGTCATGCGTTCGAGATCCTGCAACAGCCCGGCCACATCGCTGGTGGCGGCCGCCTGCGCGGCGGTCGACTGGTGAATGCTGGCGATCGATTCGCGCGTGGTCGCCACCGACTTGACGATGCGCGCAAAAGCCGCCTCCACCTCGCCCGACAGGCGCGTGCCCTCGTCCACCCGGCTCACGGTCTGGTTGATCAATTTGGAAATCTCGCGCGCCGCGCCGGCCGACTTCTCGGCCAGCTTGCGCACCTCGTTGGCCACCACCGAGAAGCCCTTGCCATGCTCACCCGCGCGCGCCGCCTCAATCGCCGCGTTGAACGCCAGCAGATGCGTCTGCGCGGCGATGTCGCCGATGGCGTCGACAATCTCGTGCACTTCGCCGGACGAGGTCTGGATTGCCTGGTTGGCAGCACGTGCCGAGTCGACCAGCTGGCCCCCCTCATGCGCCTCGCTCTGTGTCTGGCCGGCCAGACCGCTGGAACGCTCGGAGCCGCGCGCGATCTCGTTGATGGAATTGGTCAGCCCCGCCAGCAACTGCGCGATGGCCTGCACCTTCTGCGTGATGGCCTGTTCGCGCAGCACCTGATCGGTGATGTCCATGGCGAACTTGACCACCTTGTAAGGCTTGCCGTTGAAGTCCAGGATAGGATTGTAAGTCGCGAGAATCCACACCTCGGCGCCATGACGCGCGCGGCGGCGGAATCGGCCCGACTGGTACAAGCCCTGCGCCAGATTGGCCCAGAAGTGACGGTACTCGCTGCTTTGCACCAGCTCCGGTTCGCAGAACATGCTGTGATGCTGGCCCAGCACATCGCCCACCGTGTAGCCCAGCGTGCGCAGGAAATTCTCGTTGGCCGAAATCACCTCGCCGCGCAGGTCGAACTCGATCACCGCCTGCGAGCGGCCGATGGCGTCCAGCTTGCTCTTGATGTCGGCATGCAGGCGCTTCTGTTCGGTCACGTCGGTGGCGAACTTGACCACCTTGTACGGCTTGCCGTCGGCGTCGAAGATCGGATTGTACGACGCCAGTATCCAGATATCCTTGCCCTGTTTGGTGCGGCGCAGGAACTCGCCGGCGTGGAACTCACCGCGGCCGAGCCGATCCCAGAACGTCATGTACTCCGGCGAGTAGGCAAACTCCGCATCGCAGAACATGCGGTGGTGCTGGCCCTTGATCTCGTCCAGCCCATAGCCGATCACGGCCAGGAAGTTTTCATTGGCGGTCAGCACCCGGCCTTGCAGGTCGAACTCGATGACTGCCTGCACCCGGTCCACCGCCGCGTTGCGGCCGGCGGAATCGGCGGCGCGGGTCTTGGCGTCGGTGATATCGGTGGCGAACTTGACCACCTTGACCGGCTGGCCTTCGTCATCAAAGATCGGATTGTACGAGGCCTGCACCCAGATCACCCGGCCGTCGCGGGTCAGGCGCTTGAACTCGCCGGCGTGATAGCCGCCGCTGGCCAGCTGGCGCCAGAAACCGTGGTACTCGGTCGACTGGCTGAACGCCGGCTCGCACAGCATCGCGTGGCTGCCGCCCAGCAGCTCATCGGCGGCGTAGCCGAAGGCGTCGAGGAAGTTCTGGTTGGCATGCAGCACGCGGCCGTGCAGATCGAACTCCACCACCGCCTGTACCCGGTCCAGCGCGGCGACCTTGCCTTCAAATTCCAGATTGGCGTGGATCACGGTGGTGATGTCCGACGCGTATTCGACAATCTTGACCGGATCGCCGTCCGGTCCCAGCACCGCACTGTAGGAGCCGCTGATCCAGATGCGGCGGCCATCCTTGGTGACGCGGCGGAATTTGCCGACCTGGAAGCCGCCGGCGGCCAGTTGCTGCCAGAACTCCGCGTACTCCGGCGACTGCGCCTCGTCGCGGTCGCAGAACAGCCGGTGCGGCTTGCCCAGCACCTCCTCCGGCGTGTAGCCGAAGATGGCGGTGAAATTATCGTTCACCGACAGCACCGCGCCGCTGGTGCTGAACTCGGTCACCGCATGCACGCGGTGGATCGCCGCCATCTTGCCGTCGTGGTCAGCGGCGCGGGTCTTGCGCACCGTGATATCGCGCGCCAGCTGCACTACCTTGACCACCTTGCCGTCGTCGTCGAACACCGGGTTGTACGAGCCTTGCAGCCACACCAGGCTGCCATTGCTGGTGAGGCGCTTGTATTCGCCGGTGTCCGGTTGGCCCAGCGCCAGCTGGCGCCACAGGTCGCCGTAGGCTTCCGAGGCGATGAACTGCTGGCAGCAGAAGATGCGATGGTCGCGGCCGGTGATCTGGTCGCGCGTATAGCCCATCAGGTCGAGGAAATTCTGGTTGGCGTCCAGCACGCGGCCGTCGGGATCGTATTCGACCACGCCCTGGGTGCGGTTGATGGCGTCGAACACGGTGACGGCGCGCTGCATGGCAAGCGCGGGCGCCACGGCGGTGGAGAGATCGGTCATGTTGGTTTCCTGGTCTGGGCCCCGGTAGCGGCGCGCATCGAGAGGCGCAGCGACGGATGGTGAACCGGAGCGAGGGCGCGTAACGGCGCTCGACTAGGCCGGAGGGCGGGCACTGGGCTCAGCGGCGGAGAAGAAAATACTGTAGCAGTTAAATTTCCATGAAGCAAGAAATTTCGGACGGTTCATCGCGCTTTGCCGTCCGCGCCACAGTTGATAAGCGCAAGGAAATCTGGTGTAATTATCATCACAGTCGGGGCGTAGCTTAGTCCGGTAAAGCGCTACGTTCGGGACGTAGAGACCGGAGGTTCGAATCCTCTCGCCCCGACCACAACCAGCCAAAACCAGCGCTGCCGCCCAACTTCATCGCCCAGCCCGCACATACCTGCAAAAGACAGTCATTCATGGAAGACGCATCTACAGGGTGGGAGGCAATTGCCGAGGACTTCGTCGCGGCCCGCTCCGCTATTGGTAGCCAGGTCGTACGGCAATGGACGCAGGGGCTGACGCCACACAGCGAGGTGGTGGATATTGGCTGCGGTTCGGGCCTGCCCATTTCTCAAATACTGGTGGACGCCGGCTTCAACGTCTTCGGAATTGATGCATCGCCCACCCTGTTATCGATGTTCCGCCGCCGGTTTCCCGCAGCGCCTGCTGCTTGCGAGACGGTGCAGACGACCACTTTTTTCAGCCAACAGTTTGACGGCGCCGTTGCCATCGGCCTGGTCTTTCTGCTGTCAGAAGATGACCAGCGGACGATGATCGACAGGGTTGGACAAGCGCTGCGGCCGGGTGGCCGCTTCCTGTTCAGCGCCCCACGTACCCAATGCGCCTGGCGGGACCTTCAGACTGGCCAGCCGTCCTTGTCGCTGGGCGAGGCGGAATACCAGCGGCGGTTGCGACGTGCTGGTATGCTTCTCAAAGATATTTATGTCGACGAGGGCGGCAACCACTACTTTGACGCGGTAGTCGACGCGTCCAACGCAATTCCCACCGTCTCACGATTGCCCTGATGATACGCTTCGGTCCAATGAGCATTGTCCTGCTATGCGGCGTCTTGTACGGCGTCATGCGTGCTGCAATGCTGATATTTACACCGGCGAACCACCGCGCCAATCGCCTGCTGGCGGCGCTCATCGCCGTGTTGGCTCTATATACCGCGCCGTACATCATTGGTTTCGCCGGCTACTACGACGCCTGTCCGTGGCTGTCATTCGCCCCCTACAATCTCAGCCTGGCGGTCGGCCCGCTGGTGTATTTATACTTCAGCGCAATGGGCGGCGTCCCCGTGACAGGCCAGCGCCGCCGGCCTTTCCATCTGCTGCCGGCACTGTTACAGCTGCTGTACTACAGCTACCTGTTCGTCCAGCCGCTTGCCTTCAAAAACAACTGGGACACAGAGGTGCATCGGCCCTACGTGGAACCGGTTGAAACGCTGGGGCTGATGGCGTCATTAGTGGCCTATGCGATACTGGCCTGGCGGCAGTATCGTCAATCCGACGCCATGCTCAAAGAATGGGCACGTAATATGCTGGTCGCCGTGGGGCTGACGGTGACGTTCTGGCTCGCCCTGACGGCGGCCGAATGGGCGTGGTCGGGCCTCAGCTATTTCCAGCGCTTCCCGTTTTACCTATGGCTGGCAATACTGATCTCTTACCTCGGCACCGAGGGGTATCGGCACGGCGCCGTTGCTTTTCCGGTCCCGGCGCCGGCCGCGATTGTTCCCGCCGCGCCAGTTCCGGGCGCCACTGAAACCGGCAACCTGGCTGAATTGGGCGCACGCTGGCGCGCCACCATCACCGCCGAACGCTGGTGGCGCGATCCCGAGCTGACGCTGGCGACCCTGGCGCGCCGCCTCGGCACCAACACCACCACCCTGTCACGCGCGCTCAACGACGGCCTGGGCGTCAGCTTCACCGAGACGATCAACCGCATGCGGGTGGAGGCGGTAATCGTCGCGCTAAGCCAGCACCACGACCAACCGGTACTCGACCTCGCGATGGCGGAAGGCTTCAATTCCAAAGCGAGCTTTAACCGCGCATTCAAACTCTACACGGGCAGCACGCCGACCGAATACCGCCGCCAGGGCCCGCTGGCGACGCAGGTCTCAACTTCCGGATAGTCTCAGATCCCATATTTCATCGGCCGCAGGCGATTTTGCGACGCGTCGGACGTAGCGCATGGCTAGAGTAGGACACTCTGTTCACTTCACAAAGTCACCTATGTCCACTCCGCATTTCCAAAGTTTGCTCGGCTTGATGCTGCTGCTGATAAGCCTGTGCGCCAGCGCCGCCGATACGCTGTCTGCCGACCAGGCCCGGCGCGACGCGACCATCCTCGCCACCACCTTGCGGGCGCTGCATCCGGCACTGGACAAATACCGCAGCCAGGCCGAGGTCGACGCATCGTTTGCGCGCTTCCAGACGCGTGCCGGCGCCGCGCGCAACGCCGCCGCCATGTATCTGGCGGCGACCGAACTGGCGGCCTCGGTGCGCTGCGGCCACACCTGGACCAACGTCCTCAACCAGCAAGGCGCCATTCAACAGCGTCTGCTGGAAGCGGCGGACAAGTTACCGCTGACCATGCGCCTGGTCGACGGTCGCTGGCTGGTGATCGGCAGCGCCGTCGCGGGCATTGCTGCCGGCGACGAGCTGTTGACCATCGACGGCCACAGCAGCGCCGAGGTGGTAGCGCTGATGTGGCCCTATCTGCGTGCCGATGGCAGCAGCGACGGCAAGCGTTTGCGCCAGCTAAGCCACGACCGGCCCGATTACAGCATGATGGATATCGTCTGGCCGCTGCTGTCGCCGCCGGTGGACGGCGTCTACCGGCTGACGGTCAGGACCGGCGCCGGCGCGACGCGTGCCATCGACGCCGCTGCCACCACGCTGCGTGCGCGTGCCGCAGCTCTGCAGACACAGGGCATCCAGCCGCCGGCTGAAAAGTGGCAATTGCGGATTGACGGCGACCTCGCCGTCATGACGCTGCCGACCTTTGCGCTGTATCGCAGCACCTTCGACTGGCGCCAGTTTTTTGCCGACAGCTTCGCTGAACTGCGACAACGGCAAGTCAGCCGGCTGGTCATCGACATCCGCAATAACGAGGGCGGCGACGGCAGCATCGGCCTGGAACTGCTGACCTGGCTGGTCAAGTCGCCGATCACCGACGTCTCGGACCAGTCGGTGACGATGTACGAGCGCGTGCCGTACAAGCTGGCGCGTTATCTGGATACCTGGGACTTCGGCTTTTTCGACCGCACCGGGCAGGTCGATCAAATTACCGAGGGACCGCAGGCCGGCCGATGGCGTTTTCGTCCCAAGGCGCAACAAGCGCACACGGTCACGCCCCGCCCGAACCGCTACACCGGCAAGGTCTGGCTGCTGATCGGACCGGAAAACAGTTCGGCGACGTTCTCGCTGGCGCAACTTGCCAAGCGGTCTGGCGCCGCCACACTGGTCGGCCAGCCGACCGGCGGCAACCTGCGTGGCCTGAACGGCGGACAACTGGCCTGGGTCACGCTGCCTAACTCCGGCGTGGCGGTCGACATTCCGCTGCTGGCCACCAGTTACAGCGCCGATACGCCGGACGCCGCCATCACGCCCGATATCCTGGTGCTGCGGAGTTTTGCGCGGCAGGCGGCGGGGCGGGATGAAGAAATGGATGCCGTGCGCCAGCTTGCCCGGTAGTCCGTCCCTCAAGCCGCTGCAAGCAGTAGCGCCTGCATTGCAACAGTACGCCGGCGAAGCTACCACCTCAATCGCGCCATGGACAACGGTTTGACCCAGGCCCAGGCGTCGGAGCTGCTCACTCAGCTGGCTTTCTACTCCGTCTGGCCCTGCGTCTTCTCGGCCATGCCGGTGGTGAAGGAGGTGTTTGAAAAGCGGCCAGCATAAAATTTCATCATGAATTTTTCGACTGAAAAGTTTCCCCACAATTCATGCCATCCATAAATTGCTTGTCTATAATTTCAATCAGACGACATCGCAAACCAACCCTGTCGATGTCGCCGATAAAAACATAAACCAAAAATGAGCAAATCGGAGTAATCGCATGTCTAACTTTAAGAGCAACGTAATCACCCTGGCCCTGATTGGCCTGACTTCCACCGCCATGATGGCTTCCGCCCAGGCTGCCGGTCCGAGCGGCACCGCCGCCGACTACGGCACGCTGGCGCCGGCCACCGCAGCGGCCCGCACCATCGTCATCAACGGCGACACCAAGTGGGTCAATGTCGAAAACGGTGAGACCGTGCAGTTCAGCGTTGGCGGCCAGACCTTTACGTGGAACTTCAGCACCTTCCCAGGCACGACGTCCTTCGACCTGAGCAAGATCAGTCCAGCCGGCGTCCAGTTTGGCAATGTCCGCGTCTACGTCGCTTCCAACCCGCTCTACCGCGGTTAATCACCGCCCTGCGGCTCCGGGTCTCATCGCCCACCGATCCCCCGGAGCCTGACCAGTCCTGCGGCGCATTCGCGCCGTGACACCTCCCAAAAGGCAATACCATGAATAAAATCTGGTTGGCTACGGCCGTCCTGTGCGGCCTCGTCTTCAACGCCAGCGCGCAATCGAATGTCACCATCTACGGCATTGTGGATGCGGGCCTGGTGGCCGAACGCGGCGGCGCCGCCGGCAATGTCAGCAAAGTCACCAGCGGGGTCGGCTCCGTCTCGCGCCTGGGATTTCGTGGCGTCGAGGATCTGGGCGGCGGCCTGCAGGCACTGTTCATTCTCGAATCCGGCTTTAAAGTCGACACCGGCGAATCGGACGTCGCCAACGCCTTCGGCAACCGCCAGGCGCTGGTCGGCCTGAACAGCCGGTCGCTGGGCATGCTGACGTTTGGCCGGCAAAAGAATCCGCTGTACAAAGCCCTGGGCGAAGTCGGCGATCCGTTTGGCCTGGGCTATGCCGGCACCTCCAAAAACCTGTTCCCGCTGGTCGGCCCCAACACCCGCACCAGCAATACCGTGGCGTATGCGACGCCGTCCTATGAAGGCTTGTCAGGCGAAGTCACCTACAGCATGGGCGAACAGGCCGGCAGCCAGTCCGCCGGTCGCCAGTACGCCGCCGCGCTGGCCTACAGCAACGGCAACCTGAATACCCGGCTGGTCTACAACAGCCGCAACAGCGATAGCGCGACGCCGGGTGCACCGCTGGTGTCGCATGACCTGGGACACAACCTGCTGTTGGTAGCGAACTACAACTTCCAAGTGCTGAAGGCGTTCTTTTCCTACAGCCAGGACAGGGGCTACAACAGCGCCGTGCTACCGTCGGCGAACGCTTACGGCACCACGCCCAAGGCCAGCACCGACAGCACCGACCTGCTGATCGGCGCCACCGTGCCGGTCGGCGCGCGCGGCACCATCATGACGTCCTACCTGCACAAAAACGACAAGCAATGGGACCAGGACGCCAGCCAGTTCGGCATCGGCTATTCCTACGCCTGGACCAAGCGCACCAGCACCTATCTGGCATACGCCAAGATCAACAACAGGAACGGCGCCGGCTACACGGTCGGCAGCAATGGCGATCCGGGCAGCGGCAACGCCGCTTTCGACCTGGGCATGCGTCACTCGTTCTGATGCATCAGCTTAAGGCTTTACCGTGGCCGCGATCAGCGCTTCTGCTTTCAGCAATGGCGCGGCCATCTGGTCGGGCAAGCCGGCGCGCCGCACCAGTTCCAGCGCGGAGTGAAACGCCACCCGGGTAGCGCCGGCTTCGTCCTGCCGCACCAGCACCCGCAACGGCAGGTCGAGCGCCAGCGTTGGCGCAGCCTGCATGGCTGGCGTGCCGCCGCGCGGATTGCCATAGATGAGGACGGTGGCCGGTGGCACGCTCAGTCCGACAGCGGCCGCGCCGGCGCTATGGTCGATGCGCGCAAAGACGGTCATGCCGGCCGCTTCGAAGGCGCCGACCAACCGCGTCAATGTCGTCGGATAATCGTCTGCGCTCAACAGCTCTTGCGGCGCGGCGGCCGGGATTGCGGTGGTGGCGCCGTTCATGCCGTACTCCTGATGATCGTGGTCAATCTGGCCGGCGGCGCACGCCGGCGACAGGTCGGCGCTCAACGCCAGCACAAGGGCGCCGGCCTTCATGGCGGAGCGCGGTATCGGGATTTGCATCATGGACTCCTGGAATGGCATCAACCGCCATTGTAGGCAGCATCCGCGCACGCAGGCAGCCCCGAAAGGGGTTATACCTTTGGCCGGCGCGCGGCCCGGCTTACGATAAATAGACGTGTTCGTTGCGCGAGCGCGCCTGCTGCACGAACACTTTCGGCGGCTGGCCGAAAGCGCGCAGGAAGGCGCGGCGCAGGCGTTCCTCGTCGCCAAAACCGGTCAGGTCGGCGATGCGGCCGATTGACGAATGGCCCTGGTCGATCAGCGCCTGCGCCGCTTCCACCCGCAGCTTCTCGATCGCCTTGGCCGGCGCCAGCCCGGTCTGCGACTGGAACACGCGGCTGAAGTGGCGCGGGCTCCAGTGCACCTGCGAAGCCAGCTCTTCGACGCTCAAGTCGCGGTGCAGGTGGTCGCGTGCGTACAGCAGCGCTTCCTTGATGCGGTCCGAACTCGGCTCGATCTCGGCCAGTGCGGAAAATTGCGACTGGCCGCCGCTACGCCGGTGGTATACCACCATTGCCCGCGCTACCTTGCGGGCAATCTCGGCGCCCAAGTCTTGTTCCACCATCGCCAGCGCCATGTCGATGCAGGCAGTGACGCCGGCCGACGACCAGATCGCGCCGTCGCGGGCAAAGATCTTGTCCTCGTCCACCGTCAGCGCCGGATGCCGTTCCTGCAGCTTGCGGCCGAACGCCCAGTGGGTGGTGACCCGCTTGCCGTCCATCAGGCCGGTGCGCGCAAGGACGAAGGCACCGGTGCAGATGCTGGCGATGCGGCGCGTCACAGCGGCGCTGGCCAGCAGCGCCGCCTCCAGTTCCGGCTGCGCCCCCGGGCTGCCGAGGGCGCCGGCCACCAGCAGCGTGTCGTAACCGCCCCAGCCCAGTGGCAGGCTGTCGAGTGCCACGCCGCTGGAACTTTTCACCGGCCCGCCGGCCAGCGACAAGGTGGACAGTTCATACAGCGGCGCCGCCAGCAAGGTATTGGCGAACTCGAAAACCGTCAGTGCCGCCATGTCCAAGGCCTGAAATTGAGGAAAGATCACCAGGCCGATGCGCTTGCTCATCATCGTGTCCTTTTTTTATCAAAAAAGGTATTTTATGTCTTTTCTCGGCATTTGGCGCCATTTAAAGATGGCCTGAATTGCGTGTTTAATGTCCCCGCAGACGTTGGATGGCGGCGCAGAATGGCTTGCATCAACTCACTTGAAAGGCCATATCATGAAAACCAGCGGCAATACGATCTTCATCACCGGCGGCGGCTCGGGCATCGGTCGCGGCATCGCCGAAGCGTTCCATCAACTGGGCAACCAGGTCATCATCAGCGGCCGCCGCAAGGCGCTGCTGGACGAAGTGACCAAGGCCAATCCCGGCATGCACAGCGTCGAGCTGGACATCCAGAATCCGCAGCAGATCAACACGGTGGCGGCGCAGCTGGTCAAGGACTTCCCGAAGCTGAACGTGCTGTTCAACAACGCCGGCATCATGCCGTTTGACGATGCCGCCGGCGCCATCGACGACGACACCGCCGTCGCCACCATCAGCACCAACCTGCTGGGCCCGGTGCGCATGACCTCGGCGTTGCTGCCGCACCTGAAACAGCAGCAGGACGCGGTGGTGATCCACAATTCGTCGGCACTGGCGTTCGTGCCGCTGGCCAGCACCGCCGTGTACTCGGCCACCAAGGCGGCGATTCACTCGTACGCGCTGTCGCAACGCTTCGCCTTGCAGGGTAGCGGCGTGCGCGTGGTGGAAATCGCCCCGCCATGGGTCGATACCGACCTGATCTACAAAGGCGGCGATCCGCGCGCCATGCCGTTGCCGGCTTTTGTCGCCGACACCATGCAGAGACTGGCGCAGGGCCGCGATGAGGTCTATATCGACGGCATCCAGGCGCTGCGCGACAATCCCGGCTCTGGCGAGCACGGCTTTGTGCAGGGCTTCAACCAGCAGATGAAGGACAATCCGATCCCGGTTGGCCACTAAGCCATGGATGCCATCGCCCGTCCTGCCGTCCTGGCGCTACGCTCGCTGAGCCTGGCTTACTTCGTGCAGGCCACCGGCGCGCTGTCGGTGGTCGGCAGCCTGGCGGCGATTGCCGCCCAATGGGGACTCAGCGACGCCCAGACCGCGTTGCTGATCACCGTGTTCGGGGTCACCTTCGCGCTGGCCGCGCCGCTGTTGCAGGTGGCGTTCGGCCATCTGCCGCGGCGCCGCCAGGTGCTGATCGGGCTGGCGGTGTTCAGCAGCGCGGCGCTGGCTTTCGCCGTCGCGCCGGACTACCGCGCGCTGCTGGCGGCCCGGGTGGCAATGGGACTGGGCGCCGCGCTGATCGGCCCGGTGCTGGGCGCGCTGGCGGCCGGCCTGGTCGAACCCAGACAACAGGGCAGCGCGATCGCCATGGTGCTGCTGGGGCTGAGCATGGCCGGGCTGGTGGGCATGCCGCTGTCGGCCTGGATGGCGCAAGCGTGGGGCGCGCGGCCGCTGTTCGTGGCGGTGGCTGCGGCCGGCCTGCTGACGGCGCTGCTGATACGCCTGGCGGTGCCGGCACAGGCCGGCGGTCAGGCGATTTCGCTGACCACGCTGGGGCGGGTGCTGACCGATGCGGTGCTGTTGCCGGCCTACCTGGTGGTGTTCTTCATCGCCGCCGGCGCTTACACCACGTATGCGTTCATCGCGCCGATCATCCGCGACGTGTTCCATGGCAGCGCTCATACGGTTTCGGCCGGCATGGCGGTGCTGGGCATGGCCGGTGTGCTGGGCAACCTGTTCGTGGTACGGGCGGCCCGCCGCTACAGCGCCGACGCCATGCTGTTGGCCGGCATGGGCCTGCTGGCGCTGGACCTGCTGCTGTTGCTGGCGCCGCCGACGCTGGCCCTGCTGTTCGGCATGCTGCTGCTGTGGGCCTTTGCCACCGACATCATCTGGCCATCGCAGCAGCGCCGCATCGTGGAGTTGTCGGCCGAACTGCGCGGCGTGGCGCTGGCGGTGACGGCCTCGTTTGTGTTTGCCGGCATCGCCTTCGGTTCGGCGCTGGCCGGGCTGCTGTATGCGCGCTATGGCCACCACGCCAACCTGCTCGGCTCGTTGGGCTTGCTGTTGCTGGCGCTGGCCTTCCTGGCGCTCTCGGCGCGACGCGCGCAAATGCCGGGCTGGCCGCATGCCGCCGATTAGCGCAGGTCGCGCGCCGCGCGGTCGATCAGGGCGGCCACGGCGGCCGGATGAGATTCATGCACTGCATGGCTGCTGCGGGCTGCGGTCACGGCGGCGCCGGCGCGCTGCGCCATGAGCTGTTGCGCCAGCGGCGCAATCATATTGTCTTCGCTGGCCACCAGGTACCAGCTGGGCCTGGAACGCCACGCCGGCATGCCCACCTCGCCGGTAAAGGCGTCCAGTCCCAGCGGCTGCTGGGCGCTGGCCAGGAAAGCGGCGCGTTCCGCTTGCAGGTCGGCGGCGTAGGCGGCGGCAAACTTGGCCTGGTCCAGCCGCACGAACCCGCGCACCGGCGCCAGCATCGGCGGCAGCGGTGCGCCGGGCAACGGCAGGGCGCACAGTTTTTGCACCGACTCGCCGCTGTCGGGCGCAAATGCGGCCAGGTAGACCAGCCGCGCCACCTTGGGATGGTGGCCCGCTTCGGTAATCACCACGCCGCCGTAGGAATGGCCGACCAGCACCACCGGGCCATCCTGTAAATCCAGCACGGCCTGGGTCGCCGCCACGTCGGCCGCCAGCGAGGTGGTGGGATGCTGCACGATGTGCACCTGGTAGCCCTGGGCCGTCAGCAGTTGGTAGACCGGCTCCCAGCCGCTGCCATCGACAAACGCCCCATGCACCAGCACGACATTGTTGACGCGCATTGCTCTCCCCATCTTTTGTATGTGCCCGGCAGTGTGCGCGCTGCGTCAGGCGGCCGCAACCACCTAAACGGGTGGACCGGCCACGGCGCCGGCTGCGGGGCGGCTCAGTTAACTTCACGAAAATAAGTTAAAATCCTGAAGTATTTGCTCAATCACCGTGGTGCTTAATCAATGAATGCCGAGTGGCGCGCTCAATTTGGTCCGTTTACGCTGTCACCGGCCGAACGCCTGCTCGAACAGGATGGCGTCGCCGTCCGGCTGGGCGGGCGCGCGCTGGATGTGCTGATCGCGCTGGTCGCCGCGGCCGGCGCAGTGGTCGCCAAGCGCGACCTGCTGGCCACCGTGTGGCCGAATATGGTGGTCGAGGAAGGCAGCCTGCGCTTCCACATCGTCGCCATCCGCAAGGCGCTGGGCGACAGCGCCGGCCAGCACCGCTACATCGTCAACGTCGCCAACCAGGGATACAGTTTTGTCGCGCCGGTCAACCGCATCGCCGCCGCGTCGGCGCCGGCCGGCCGCGTGGCCGACGCCCGGCCGGACGCGCCGCTGCGGCTGCCGTCGCTGTCGACCCAGGTGCTGGGCCGCGACGAGGAAGTCGGCCTGCTGAGCGCCGCGCTGGCGCGTTACCGGCTGGTGTCGATCGTCGGCGCCGGCGGCATCGGCAAGACCACGGTGGCAATTACCGCCATGCATGCGGCGTCCGCGGACTTCGCCGGCGATGTGCACTTCGTCGATTTTTCCTGCATCACCGCAGCGGAACTGGTGCTAGCCACCCTGGCCGGCGCGCTCGGCATGGCCCACCGCGCCGACGATCCGCGCGCGCTCGAAGCCCATCTGGCCGAGCGCAAGGCGCTGCTGGTGCTCGACTGCTGCGAACACGTGATCGATGCCGTGGCCACGCTGGTCGAGAGCCTGCTGCGCCACTGCCCGGGCATCCGCGTCCTGGTAACCAGCCGCGAAGTGCTGCGCGCCGCCGGCGAGTACGTCTACCGCCTGCAACCGCTGGCCTGCCCGCCCGATGGCGATGGCCTGACCGGCGCCCAGGCGCTGGCCTACCCGGCGGTCAAGCTGTTTGTCGAGCGCGCCGCCGCCGGCGGCCTCGACTTCATGCTGTCGGACCAGGATGCGCCGCTGGTGGCGCGCCTGTGCCGCGACCTGGACGGCATCGCGCTGGCGATCGAACTGGCCGCCAGCCGCATCGACGCGCTCGGCCTGCACGCCGTCACCCGGCATTTTGACGCCGGCGCCTCGCTGTCGTGGCCCGGCCGCCGCACCGCCAACGCCCGTCACCAGACGCTGCGCGCCACGCTCGACTGGAGCTTCAACCTGCTGCCGGCCGCCGAACGGCGGCTGCTGCGCCGGCTGTCGGTGTTGACCGGCACCTTTTCGCTCGATGCCGCCCTCGCCATCTGCTGCCCGGAGCAGGACCAGTTTGCCGCGGTGGAACTGCTGGCCAACCTGGTGTCGAAGTCGCTGGTGGCAGTCAACGCCGGCGGCGCCACGCTGCGCTACCGCCTGCTCGACACCACCCGCTCGTATTGCCGCACCCTGTTGCAGGGGTCGGACGAACTGGCGGCGGTGACGCAGCGCCACGCCGAATTTTTCCAGCGCTGGATCGGCCGCCTCGACGGCCCGTCGCCGCACGCCGAGCTGATCGAACAAGACCTGCCCAATCTGCGCGCCGCGCTGGACTGGTTTCTGCGCGACCGCCAGCACGCCAGCCGCGCGATCGAACTGGCGGCGCAAACCTGCCCGCTGCTGCTGCAACACTCGCAGCTGGTCGAATGCTCGCGCTGGGCGCAGGCGGCGCTGCAGCACCTGCCGCCGGCGCTGGCCGGTTCGCAGCTGGAAATGCGCCTGCAGCGTGCGCTCGGTCAGGCGCTGATGTTCCTCGGCAGCGGCCGCAACGGCCGCGCCAGCGCCGCCTACCGCCGCAGCATCGCGCTGGCCGAGCAGCTGGGCGATTTGGCGGAGCTGCTGCAACTGCTGAGCGGCTACCTGGTGCTGCTGCATCGGGAAGGCGCCTACACCGAGGCGTTGGCCATCGCCCACCAGGCGCAGTCGCTGCTGCAGGGGCGGGACGATCCGCAGGCGCGCTTCATGGTCGATGCGCTGATGGGCGTCTGCCTGCACCTGGTCGGCCAGGTCGAGGCGGCCCGGCGGCACTGGGAAAACTGCTTCAGCTACGCGGCCAGCGCGCCGCACGTGCTCGATTCCAGCGTGGGCTTTGAATACCACATCCGCGCACTGTGCGGCCTCAGCCGCACGCTGTGGCTGAGCGGCCGTCCGGCCCAGGCTTACGCCCTGGCCGCCGAGACCATCCTCAAGGCCAAACACCATGGTCACGCGGTGACCTATTGCCTGGCGCTGATCTGGGCCGGTTCGGTGTACAGCTATGCCGAGGATGTCGAACGCATCACCGCCGTCGCCGACGAACTGGAACGGGTCGGCAAGCAGCATTCGCTGGAACCGTATCGCAATACCGCCGACATCCTGTACGGCCAGGTGCTGCTGCTGCAAGGCCAGCCGGCCGCCGGCGGCGAACGCATCCGCGATGCAGTGGAGTCGCTGCACGCCTACGGCTACGAGATGCTGACCAGCATGGCGCTGACGCTGATGGCCAGGGGCCTGTCCGACCTGGCCCTGCACGCGGCCAGTCTGTCGATGTGCGAACAGGCCGAAGCCACCATCCGGCGCGGCGGCGACCTGCTGCGCCTGCCCGAGTTCCTGACCACGCGCGGCAGATGCCAGGCCAATATGGCGCGCCCTGCCGACGCCGAACAGAGCTTCCTGGCGGCGATGGCGCTGGCGCAGCAACAAGGCGCCTGGTCGGAACAATTGCGCGCCAGCGTGGCGCTGGCGGAATTGCGCCTGGCGCAGGGCGATGCCGACGCGGTGGCGCCGCTGCTGCTGCCGCTGGTGGAGGCCGCCCGGCAAGAGCAGTCACCGGACCTGGCGCGGGCCCGCGCCCTGCTCGGCCATCCGCGCGGCGACGCCGCGCCCGGTGTCCCGGCCGCGCTCTAACATGGCCGCGACGCGTCCCGGCACCGCGATCGTCCTGGCCGCCGTGATCTGCAACGGGCTGGAGTTCTTCGATTTCGTCGCCTATGCGTTCTTTGCGCAAACCATCGGCAAGGTGTTCTTCCCCGGTGCGGGGTCCGCGCTGGCGTTGCTGCTGGCGGTCGGCGTGTTCGGTGTGGGCTTTATCGCCCGGCCGCTGGGCAGCATCGTCATCGGCCGCTATGCCGACCGGGCCGGCCGCCGCCCGGCACTGTTGCTGAGCGCCGTCCTGATGACGCTCGGCACGGTCGCGCTGATGCTGACGCCCGGCTACGCCAGCATCGGCCTGTACGCGCCGCTGCTGATCACGCTGTGCCGGCTGGTACAGGGTTTCGCCCTCGGCGGCGAAACCGGCCCCGCCACCGCCTTTCTGCTGGAGAGCGCGCCGCCCCACCAGCGGGCCACCTATGTGGCGCTGCAAATGGGCAGCCAGGGCATCGCCACCGCACTGGCCGGCGGCCTCGGCATGGGCTTGGCGCTGTCGCTCAGCGCCGCGCAGATGCAGGACTGGGGCTGGCGCGTGCCGTTTGCCATCAGCACCTTGCTGATCCCGGTCGCGCTCTACCTGCGCTTCCAGATGCCCGAAACGCTGCCCAGCCAGGCCGGCGCCGCCAGCGCCGCCACGCATCACGCCGGGCGGCTGCTGTGGCGCAGCCAGCATGTGGTGCTGGGCATCCTGGTGATTGCCGGCGGCACGGTATCGACCTACATCGGCAGCTACATGACCACCTACGGCGCTACCGTGCTGCACCTGCCGCCGGCCGACGCCCTGCAGACGGCCATCGCCACCGGCCTGACCATGCTGGCGGGCGCGCTGCTGGGCGGCCATCTGGCCGACCGCTATGGCCGCTGGCCGCTGATGTTCTGGCCGCGCCTGGCCACGGCGCTGGTCTGCCTGCCGATGTTCAGCTGGCTGATCGCGCACCCGCACGCCATGGCGCTGCAACTCATCTCGGCCACGCTGGCGCTGTTGACCGCGCTCACCGCCGGCGCCGTGCTGACCACCATTTGCGAACTGTTCCCGGCCACCCAGCGCGCCGCGGCGCTGGCGTTGATCTATTCCGTCGGGGTGTCGCTGTTTGGCGGCAGCGCGCAGTTTGTCGTCACCTGGCTGATCGCGCTGACCGGCGACCCGATGGCGCCGGCCTGGTGCATCGCCGCCACCAGCATCGCGGCGCTGGTGGCCACCTGGCGCCTGCCGGAAACCGGCCGCTCACAACTTACAACAAGCGCTAACTCGACGCGGTAGCGCTGACTGGCGATGATTACGACATGTCATCATTAATAGCCAGGAAATTGCAATGAACCTCAACGCAGCCACATCGCGCATCCATGTCGCCGTCCAGATCCGCGAGCCGCTGTTGCAGGCCGGCGCCTGCGCGGCGCTTCAGCAGGCGGGCGACCTCGTCCAGGTCGATACCGGCGGCACGCCGCAGCAGGTGCAGGTGCTGGTGGTGGACGGTGCCGCCATCCCCACGCTGCCGCAACACCTCGCCGCCGGCGCGCATACCTACGCCGGCGCGCGCGTGCTGGTGGTGGTGGCCTGCGCGCGCAACCACGCCATCGAATGTGCGTTCAGCCATGGGATACATGGCGTGATCCTGAGTACCGCCTCGGTCGAGGATTTTATTGCCGGGGTCAAGAGCGTGGCGCGCGGCGACTTCTTCCTGTGCCGCGACCTGGCGCGGCAAGCCCATCTGCCGGGGCGCAACACGCTGACCACCCGCGAGGACGATGTGATGCAGCTGCTGGCCCAAGGCCTGTGCAACAAATCGATCGGACGCCAGCTGGATATCGCCACCGAAACGGTGAAGTTTCACGTCAAATCCATCATGGTCAAACTGAACGCCAGCAGCCGCACCGAGGCCGCCAGCATCGCCATCTCGCAGGGACTGACCGAGCATTTTGCGTTGTCCCTGCCCAAGTGGAAAACCCCTGCCGGCCACTCCGGCAGCCACGCATAGAACGCTAACGCTTGCGCACGCGCCGCCAGCCCAGCGTCACGCCGGCCAGCGTAGCCGTGCCGCCCAGCAGGCACAGGCTGATGACCAGCACGTCCCACAAGGGCCGCGCGCGCAGCACGGCGGCGAAGTCCAGCTGGTGCAGGCCGTTGAACAGCCAGCGGTTCCACTGGCTGTTGCGGTCGGCGTAGCCCACCAGTTGGCCTTGGGCCGGGTCGATGTAGAACGTGGTGTCGTCGGCCAATGCAAATTGCGCGCGCAACACCGGCAGCACGGCGGTGTGGTGATGGCTGTAATGGTAGCTGTCTTCGCTGGTCAGCGTTTGCACTGACTGCAATTGCGCGCCGGGACGCATGGCCTGGATGGCGTGCAGCAGGCGTGCTGGCGGCAGCGGGCCGGCTGAGGCGCCGGTGTCGGCGTCCAGCAGTTGGCGCCGTGCGCGGTCCAACGCGCCCAGATACAGCTGGCCGTCGACGCGCCGCCATGCCAGTTCCAGTGCGCCGGGATGGCGCTCGACGATGTCTGCCGCTGCAATCGACAAATCGTCGCGGTTCAGGGGGCCGCCGGCGAATGCCAGCCGGTCCTGCGCAGTGACGCCCGGCGACGATAGCCAGTCGAACGGCGTGACCGACAGCCAGCCGCTGAACAGCCATGTCATCATCAGCACGCCGACGCTTAGTCCCAGCCAGTGGTGCCATGCCTGCCAGCCGCGATATGGCGAGCGTCGGCCGCCGGCGTAACGGCGGCGCAGGCGCAGGCGCTGGATGCCCAGCACCATGCCGAGCATCACCAGCAACAGGGCCGCGCCGGAGGTCCACATCACCACCTGCCGCCACGGCTGGCCGTGCGTGCGCAAGGGCGTGAAGTAGATCCAGTGGATGACCGACCCGGCCCAGTTCCAGGCACGCTCGCTGCGCGTGGTGTCGCGTACCAGTTCGCCGGTGCGGCTGGAGATGTAGAGCAGGCTGCCCGCCATGTCGTCGGCGTGCACGCGGTACAGCGGGCGGTGATCTTGCAGGCGGCCGAAGCTCCACTGGTCGATGTCGATCAACTCCGCCGACAGTGCCTGCGCGCCTGGCGCGGCGCTGCGGGCGCTGCTCATCGCCAGCTTCGGCGTCACCTGCACCGGCTGGCCGGTGTCGGCCCAGACCGACAGCCAATGACCATCGGCCTTGAAGTGGTAGGCCGGACGCCCTGCGACGGTGGTTATGCGTACTTCGGCCGGCAGCGCCGCCGGCGCGGCGGGATTGGCGCGATTGGGATGCGCGGCGGCCTGCCACGCTTCCCACGCGTTCAGCCGCACCAGCCGCGCATCGATAGGCGCCAGCCACGCCATGCGCTCCTGCTCCGTCAGCGACGGATACGGCACATACATCATGACGATGCCGGAACCGAACCACAGCAGCACCAGCAAGCCAAGCACGATGCCCAGCCAGCGGTGCCACAGGTGCAGCTGACGCTTCCAGAAGGCCACGATCAGTAACGCCACTGCACGGTCAACTCGGCATGGCGGCGATCACCCAGCAGATACTGGCTGTCGCTGTAAGATGTGCTGGCATACAGCTTGTCGGTCAGGTTGCGCAGGTTGAGCTGCACCAGCACATTGCGGCTGTAGTTCCAGCCCAGCGACGCGTCGAACGTCGTATAGGCAGGTATCGCCTGGCTGTTGGCGTTGTCGATGAAACGTTCGCCGACATAGCGCGCGCCGGCCGATGCGCGCCAGCCGTGGTCGCGATAATTGAGCCACAGATTGGCCGACACCTTCGGCACGTCTGAAGGCCGATTGCCGGCGCGCGACAGGTTGCCGCTTTCAATTAGCTGACCGAACTGCGCATCGGTGTAAGCCGCATTCGCTTCCAGGCGCCAGGCCTGGGCCAGCGCCACGCTGGCCGTCACCTCCGCGCCGCGCGAGGTTTGCGAACCGCCCTGCACCGACAACGCCGGATTGGATGGATCGCGCGTGATGATGTCGTCCTTGCTGATGTGGTACAGCGCCACCGTCCATTCGGCCTTGCCGCCGGCCAGCGATTGCTTGACACCCGCCTCCACCTGACGCGCGGAGGTCAGCTTGTAGCGGCTATTGGCCAGATTCAGCGACAGCAGGCTGGTGACCGGATCGCTGCCGGTGCTCACCTGGCCGTACAGCGAAGTATCCGCCGCCAGCTTCCACGTCAGGCCAAGGCGCGCGGCATTTGCTTGCAGCGTCGAGCTGAAACCCGCTGCGCCGAGCAGGCTGACACGATCGACCTTGTAACGGTCATGGCGCAGGCCGGCCAGCAACAGCAGGCTGTCGTTGATGCTGTAGGCGTCTTCCACATACAAGGCATTGGTGACGGTGTGGGTCGAGAAGTTCGGCAGCAGCGGGTCCGGGCTATCGAATACGCCGGGATCGAAGCCGGTCGGCGCCACGGTGGACGAACCGCCGTACGGCGAGTTATTCGTGTGCACGAAGTTGATCACGGCCGCTTCCCAGCCGGCCGCCACCCGATTGGCGCCGTCGTTCCAGCGCGCTTCCAGCCGGTTGCCGGTCTGCTCCTGATCGTGATGGATGGCGATGTAGTCGCTGCGCTCGACCGCATTGGCAGTGGCGTCGTAGTGATAGTACTCGGCGTTGCGCCAGTTGCGGCGCGCCTTCATGTACGCCAGCTCGTTGCTGATCGTGAGCGCCGGCGAATAGCGCCAGGTCAGGCGCGCCAGCGCCTTGTCGTCGGCAAAGTGGATATCGGCGTCGCTGACATCGTAGTTCTGGTCGCGCAGCGCGCGCGACAGGCCGCCGTTCACCAGCGGCGTGCCGAAGTAGCGCTGCGGCTTTTGTTCCAGATGGTCGAGCTGCAGGTCCAGGTCCAGATCGGGCGTCAGCGCGTAGCGCACGCTGGTCAGCACCTTGCCGTGACGCGCATCGCCACGGTCGATCAAGCCGTCGCTGTGGTCCGCGTAGGCGTCGATGCGAAACGCGCCGTGTTCGCCCAGCGCGCCCGTTCCGCCGACGCCGGCGCGTACCGCCTCGCCGCCGATGCCGGCCATCGCCTCGAACGAACTGTTACGGCCAGGCGCCTTGCGCACCGCGTTGATGGCGGCGCCGGTGGTGCCGCTGCCGTACACCACCGAGCCGGGACCGCGCAGCACTTCGATGTAATCATAGCCCCATGGATCGGCCGGATAGGTGGCGGTGCCGGAACCGACCTGCGGGCGCTGGCCGTTTTCCAGCAAGGCGATCGAGCCGTTGCCGGTGAAGCCGCGCGCCGAATAGGCCACGCCATTGCCGGGTGAGCTGATGTCGGTCAGGCCGGTGCTGCGGGTCACCGCATCCTTCACCAGCAGGTCGCCGCGCGCCTGCATGGTGTCGGCGCTGAGGATGTCGACACTGGCCGGCAGTTCCTGCGCCGTCAGATTGAGGCGGCTGGCGGTGCCGCTCTGGCGCGTCAGCCCCAGTCCGGGGTTGCTGGACGTGCCCTGCACGGTGACGGTCTGCATCTCGTCGCCCTGCTGGGCGAAAGCACCGGAGGCGCAAAGCAGGGAAACAATAACGGCAATGCTACGGGAATGCTTGGAATCGGTCATGACGACATCTCGATGATGAATGGTTGGCGGAATCCGCCGCGCAGACGCAGGCGCACCAACACCCACGCGGGAAAGCGCGCAATGACAGTGATGCATGCGGAGAGCGACGAACATCTAACAGGCAAAGCCACACCCCGGGCCTTGCGCATTAATCGTGACTGGCCGGTCTTCTGGCTGGCCTTCATCCTTCGCTGTCCTGGCCTTCCCGCGCGATGCGCAGTGGCGTTCGGTCAACGTCGTCAGGCTTACAGCAGCGGGGGCTGCGCCGGACTGGCGCGCGATGCAAATCGCGCGCGTCACCGGCTTCCCGTTTCACCCCGCAGCTGACAAGCATGCAGGGCACCATTCACGTATGAAGCCGAATTCTACCCGAACGCCCCCGCCGCTGTCATGGCTTGCAAGCGCCAGGACCGGATCATCTCTATAATTAACGCAACTAACTTGCATTAAGGATTGTATATGAACGAAGCGCTGCCGACAATCGAACTGGCCTTGCTGCTCGGTTTGCGCCATGGCCTGGCGCCCGATCACCTGGCCGCCATCGACGGCTTGACCATGCGCGCGCAGCCGGCCAGCGCGCCCTGGATGGGTGCCCTGTTCGCGCTGGGCCATGGCGCGGTGGTGCTGCTGATGGTAGCGCTGACCAGCATGGCGTCGGCCTGGCTGCAACCGGCGCCTGCCTTGCTGGGCGCGCTGAATGCCCTGGAATGGCTGCCCGGCTTGCTGCTGTTGACGCTGGCGGTGCTGAATGCGCGCGGCCTGATCTGGCCGCAGCAGGCACGCGGCCGCAGCGCGCTGGCGGCGCGCCTGCTGGCGCCATTGTCGGCGGTCGGTCCCGCGGTCGCGCTGGGGGTCGGTATGCTGTTCGCGCTAGGGGTGGAAAGCATGTTGCAGGCGTTCGCCTGGGGCTATGCCGCCAGTACGCTGGCGGGCGGCGCCTGGAGCGCATTGCCGGCGGCCGGCGTGTTCGTGCTGGGGATGGCGCTGACCGACACGCTGGACGGCTATGCCACGGCGCGCATCGCCGCCAGCGCCGGCGCCCAAGCCATTCAGCGCTTCCGCCGCCGCATCGGCTGGCCGATCGTCATCCTGTGCGCGGTCAGCGGGGTGCAGCTGCTGACCGCAAAACTGTGCGCCAGCTGCGCACCGGAAGAAGACTGGATGAACCGGCTTGGGCTGGGCATGGCGCTGGCCACGCTGGCGCTGTATGCGTTCAGCTGGTGGCGTGGCTGGCGGCCGGCCGGTAGGCCCGCGCGGCCGGAATCGAAAAGCACACGCTGACGCCGCCCTGCGCGCCCGGGCCGATGTCGATGGCGCCGCCGAGCCGCGCGATGCGCTCGCGCATGCCGATGATGCCCCAGTGGCCGGCGGCGGGCTGCTGGCCGATGCCGAGGCCGACGCCGTCATCGACCACCGCGCCTTCCAGCGCCAGCGCGCCGAAGTGCAGCGCCACCGCGATGCGGCTAGGCTGCGCGTGGCGCGCGCTGTTACAGACCGCTTCGCGCAGCACGTAGGCGATTTCGCCGGCGGCGTCGTCCTGCAAGGGCCGCACTTCACCGGTGGTGACGAAGCTGGTCGCCAGCTCGGCGCCGGCGGCGGTGGCGACCACCGCCGCCTTCAGTTCGGCGAACAGTTCTTCGCAGCTCGGCATGCGCCGCAACGCCACCACTTCGTCGCGGGTGCTGGCGACCAGTTGCTCGGCGTAGTCCAGCACCTTGTCGAGCTTGGATTGCAGGTCCGGCTCCTGCGGCATGCGCTCGTTGAGCGTATGGAAGCGCAAAATCAGCGTCTGCGCCGCCTGCAGCAGGTTGTCATGCAGGGAGCGGGCGATGCGGCCGCGCTCCTGCAGCGTGGCTTCCAGCCGGGCACCCGCGCGCGCCTCCGCCAGCGCCAGCGCACGCTGCTTGACGACGGCGATCCGCCAGCGGTACAGCAAGGCCACGGCGAGCAGCGCCAGCAGCGTGCACAGCACCTGGAACCACGCACGCTGCCAGAACGCCGCCTGGATGGTGAAGCGCAGCTCGGCGCCCTGCAGATTCCACACGCCGTCCTCATTGGCGGCGATCACCTGGAAATGGTAGGGGCCGGGACGCAGATTCGTGTAGTGCGCGCTGCGCTCGCCCGTGACTTCGCGCCAGCCGGCGTCCACGCCTTGCAGCCGGTACTTCAGGCGCACCCGCTCCGGCACCGCCAGCGAGGTGGCGGTGAAGCTCAGATCGATGGCGGTGGTGTGTTGCGGCAGCAGCATGCCGTTGGCCGGACGCCAGTCGTCCCGCCCCGCGCGCAGGTTCTGGATCAGGACCGCCGGGGCATGCGGATTGCGGGGGATGCCGGCCGGATCGATCCAGCCGGCTTGGGATACCGTGGCGTAATAGACGCGCCCCCGGCTGTCCACACTGAGCGACGGCAACGGCCGCACGGCGGCAGCAATGCCGCTGACCCCGTCTTCAAAGTTGAACAATTCGGTGGCCAGCGGCGCCGCCGGCGCGTGCCAGAATGCCTGCAGCGCGCTGGCCGCCACCACCACCAGCCCACTGTTGCAATGGATCCAGAGCTGACCGAGGCGGTCGCGCACCAGACCGCTGACCTGCTGGACCAGGCCGTCGCGCTCAAAGCGCAGGGCGCGCGCGCGGCTGCCGTCGATCCACGTCACGCCGTTTTCGCCGCCGACCAGCACGCGGCCGCCGACGTCGGCCATCGCCAGCACATTGCCCACCTGGACCTGGCCGGCCGGCAGCAGCGTCAGCGCCTGCGGCGTCAGCGTGCCGAGGCGGTTGTTGGTCAAGCCCAGCCACACCTGGCCACGGCTGTCGCGCAGCATGCTGATCGGGGTCGGATCCTGCAGTCCCTGCAGCCGCTGGTCCTGGCGCCATTGGCCGTGCTCAAGCGTCCACAGGCCATGGCGCGCAATCGACACCAGCAGCTTACCGTCCGCGTCCAGCGCCAGCGCCTGCACTTCGAATGCCTTGTCCAGCTGCGCGGGGTAGGCCCAGAACCGCTCGGCGCCGGCATGAAATTCCCATATGCCACCCGGCACAGCGACCCACACGTGGTCCGCCGCCGCGCGCAGTATCGCGGTCGCCGCCTTCATGCGGGTGGGCCGGCTGCTCCCGTCCGGGCGCACCCGCAACATCGGCTTGGTGTAGCCGCCCATCCACATTTCATCGTCCAGGCCTGGCTGCACCAGCCAGATATAATCCTTCCTCTTGACGCGATGAAAGCGCTGCAGGCGGAATTTCTCCACGCCCTCCAGCGTGGTCTGCCAGAAATTACCTTCCCGGTCACGGTACATGCTGACGCCCACGGCCCCACTGCCGGCGCCGGCGCCATAGCCGGACACCGGCGGATAGAATTCCGATTCGTACCAGGTGCCGTCGGCGCGCTGGAGCAGGCGGGAGAATCCCTCGCCGCGCGTCGCCACCACCGTGCCGTTGGGCCCTTCAACGATGGTCTGGTACAACTTCGCGTTGGCGAGTTTGAGCGGCTCGGACTTGCCGTCGGCGCTCAGGATGACAAAGCTGCCGTCGGCCCGCTTGACATGCATGCGCCTCATGAACAGATTTGCCGCGCCGCGTCCGCCGTATTTCATGACGAACCTGAAGTCTTCGGCGCCTTTGGGCAACACATAAATCTCGTCGCCGGTGAGGGCCCACAACGCGCCATCCTTGTCGAACCAGGTACTTTCCAACATCCCCGGGATCGCGCGGCGCCCCACGGCGATCCACTTGCCGTCTTTCAGACGTACCATGCTGGTGGTGGTGCCGGCGTACCAATTGCCGTCAGGGTCAACGCTGATGGTGCGCGTCGTACCGAGCGGAAAATCGACGCCGGCCACATAGTCCCGCGCCCCGCTGGGCGAGATGATGCTGATGCCGCCGAAATTGTAGCCCACGCCAACACTACCGTTGCGATGGACGTTCACGACATTGGTATTGATCGACAGCAGCTTGTGGCCGTAGATCTGGTTTTCCTGCTTGAATTTGATGCCGTCAAAGCTATACAGGCCGGTCGGCGACGCAAACCACATCAGACCATCGGCGGTCTGCTGGATGCCGATCGCAGCGCCAGGCGCGCCATCGACCAGCGTCCAGCGCCGGCGTTCGAACGACAGATCGTCGGCCGGCCCGGCCGCCAGCGCGGGCAGGCTGGCCAGCGCCCATACCAGGGTCCCCACCAACCGGCTCCACCGCATACTTCCCCCTGTTGTACGGAACGCAATCCTCCAGTATATAGGCTATGGCAGAGCTACATAAGGGGCACCGCGAGAAGTCCGCCAGCCAGACGGGCGGTGTGGGCCGCACCTCACAGCAGTTGCAGCGTGCGCCACAGCGGCAAGCCGGTGGCCAGGAATTCGCGTGCGTGGGACTCCAGCAGCGCCTGATTGTCCTGCTCCGATTGCAGCGTGACGCCGTCGCGTTGCAGGCGCCGTCCGCTCGGCGCCATGATCTGCCAGGCCACCCGCGCCAGGCCTTGCGGCGTCAACCCGGCCTGCTGCTGAATGGCCGCCAGGAACAAGCGCTGCAGGAAGTTGGCCGCGATGCCCGTACTTAGCAACGGCGCACACAACGCCTGATGTTCGTCGCCATAGCGGGTCTGCGCCGCCAGTGTGGCGTTCAGACGCGCCGCTGCGGCGTGGTCGGCGCCTTGCGCGGCAGGGAAATAAAACGCCGCCTGGCTGGAGGCCGTCAGCAATGCCGCCACCTGCACCAGTGCGTGGAGATTCTGTCCCGCCAGCGCCGGCAACTGCTGCAGTTCGGCCAGCGTGTGCGGGCGCTGCGCCAGCGTGTCGAACACCACGTTGTACAGTTCTTCGCGGCCATTCACTTCGCCGAGCGTCAATTTCATCTTGGCCGAGGCGGCGGCGCGCGGCACCGTCAGCGCCAGCCCGACCTGCGCCAGCAGTTCGCTCTGCCGGCGCGCGCCGATGCGCTGGGCGCCGCGTACGAAGACGTCCTTGCGAAAGCTGGTGTTGAGCAGGTAGTCCTTCAGCGTTTCGCGCATTTCCGGGTGCGGCAGGCGTTCGATCAGTTGCCGCTGTTCTTCGTTGAGGAACACCAGCGGATAGGCATACGCCAGGTCGGCCTGGCCGGCAAACGTCATCTTGGCCTCCGCCAGGTCGCGCGCCATGTCGGCGTGGAACAGCGGTTGCCAGTGCTTGTGCAGATACTCGTGCACCAGATAGTGCGGGCTGGCGGTGTTCAGGCTGTCGAGCCGCACCTTGAGTCCGGGATTGGCGGTCAGGTAGCCGGCCTTGACCGCCTCCAGCTGGGCGACGAATTCGGTCGCGCCCTTGATCTGCAGGTCGCTGCGGCTGGGGAAGGCGTCGGCATATTCCACCAGCAGGCGTTGCAGCGGCAGCGCCGGCGCCCAGCCCGGCATGGCGTTGTAGCTCAGGTAGACCACCCCGCCCGGCTTCAGGTAGCGGTTGATGAAATTGACGATGTGCCGGCGGTTCGCCGCCGTCACCCAGCTGTAGATGCCATGCAGCGTGATGAAGTCGAACTGCGGCAGCGCGGCTTTGGCCTGGCCATTGGCCAGTTCCTCGAAGCTGTTTTCCAGCAGCGTCAGGTTGGTCAGCTGTGCCTGTTTTGCCAGCGCGCTGGCGCCGGCCACGTGGACCGGGTTGAAGTCGGCCGCGTAGAACTGGCCGTTGGGATGGCTGGCGGCCACCAGCTGGGCGGTGAGACCGCGGCCGAAGCCCAGTTCAGGTTCGAATGCCGGTGCCCCCCATCACACTGAATTTTGTTAAAAAGTCATTGGAATTCCGCCACCAGGAAATCGATGAAGGCGCGCATCTTGGCCGGCAGGTTGCTGCGGCTGAGGTAGTACAAATAGAGGTCGGCCGGCGGCAGCGTGTAGCCGGGCATGACTTCGCGCAGGCGGCCGCTGGCCAGGTATTTGGCGGCGTCCCATTCGGAGCGCTGCACGATGCCGTGGCCGTCCAGCGCCCAGTTGAGGACGATGTCGCCATCGTTGCTGGAGACGGCGCCGCGCACTTTCACCAGTTCCACCGCGCGGCCTTTGTGCAGCCGCCAGGTGCCGTAGACGTCGTCGTTCTGGCGGTGCAGGATGCAGCGGTGGCGGTGCAGTTCCTGCGGCGTCTGCGGCTCCCCCGCTTGCTTCAGGTAGGCTGGCGAGGCGCACAGGAAGCGCCGGTTCGGCATCAGCTTGCGCGCGGTCAGGCGCGTGTCGGGCAGCTCGCCGAAGCGGATCGCCAGGTCGTAGGCTTCTTCCACCAGGCTGATCGGGCGGTCGGTCAGGTGCAGTTCCACCTCCACTTCCGGGTAGGCGTGGGCGAAGCGCGAGACGATCGGGGCGATGCGGGTGCGGCCGAAGCCGGGCGTGGCGTTGACGCGCAGCAGGCCCTTGGGCACGGCGCGGCCGCTGGCCACCGATTCTTCCATGTCGCGGATGCGGTTGAGAATGTCGCTGGCCTGCGCCAGGTAGGCCTCGCCCTCGTTGGTCAGGCTGATACGGCGGGTGGTGCGGTTGACCAGCCGCACGCCCAGCTTCTGCTCCATCTGGCTGAGGCGCTTGGTGACCGCCGGCGGCGTGACGCCCAGCTCGCGCGCGGTGGCGCTCATGCTGCCCAGCTTGGCCAGCAGGACGAAGAAGTGCAGGTCGGGCGCCGTTTCGATCTTCATTTTAAGTGAATAATGGTTTTAATTGCGGTTAATTATAAAGGATCGATTCAAGAGTAAGCTGTCACCATCTTGAACAGGAGAACCTCCATGCGCATCGTCGAAATCCGCGAAAAAACCGTCCCGATCAGCTCCCCCATCCGCAACGCCTACATCGACTTCAGCAAGATGACGCTGAGCCTGGTGGCGGTGGTGACCGACGTCATCCGCGACGGCAAACCGGTGATCGGCTACGGCTTCAATTCCAACGGCCGCTACGGCCAGGGCACGCTGATGCGCGAACGCTTTATCCCGCGCATCCTGGAAGCCGATCCGGCCAGCCTGGTCGACGACCGCGGCAACAATCTCGATCCGCACAAGATCTGGAACTGCATGTTCACCAATGAAAAACCGGGCGGTCACGGCGAGCGCTCGGTGGCCATCGGCACCATCGACATGGCGGTGTGGGACGCGGTGGCCAAGATCGAAGGCAAGCCGCTGTTCCAGCTGCTGGCCGACCGCTACGGCAACGGCCAGGCCGACCGCAATATCTTCGTCTACGCGGCTGGCGGCTACTACTATCCGGGCCAGGACCACGGCAAGCTGAAGGACGAAATGCGCAGCTACATCGACCGCGGCTACACGGTGGTCAAGAAGAAGATCGGCGGCGCTTCGCTGGATGAAGACCTGCGCCGCATCGACTCCGTGCTGAGCGTGCTGCAAGACGGCCAGAAACTGGCGGTGGACGCCAACGGCCGCTTCGACCTCGACACGGCGATCCGGTACGCCAAGGCGCTGTCGCAATACGATCTGTTCTGGTACGAGGAGCCGGGCGATCCGCTCGACTTCGAACTGCAGGCGACGCTGCGCAACTACTACCAGAATCCGATGGCGACCGGCGAAGACCTGTTCTCGATGCAGGACGCGCGCAACCTGATCCGCTACGGCGGCATGCGCGCCGACCGCGACTGGCTGCAATTCGACTGCGCGCTGAGCTACGGCCTGGTGGAATACCTGCGCACGCTGGACATGCTGCGCGAACACGGCTGGTCGCCGCAGCGCTGCATCCCGCACGGCGGCCACCAGATGTCGCTGAACATCGCGGCCGGCCTGGGCCTGGGCGGCAATGAATCGTACCCGGACCTGTTCCAGCCGTACGGCGGCTTCCCCGACGGCGTCAAGGTCGAGAACGGCTACATCCTGCTGCCGGAACTGCCGGGCATCGGTTTTGAAGGCAAGGCCGACCTGTACCGCGAGATGGTCAAGCTGGCCGGCTAGGCTTCACTACTGCGCCGCCGGCGTCAGCGCCTGCAGGCCGGCCGACACATACACCAGCGGCGCGTTCCAGTTGATGGCGATTTCGTTGCTGGCGTAGGAGCAGGCGTGGTCCAGGTAGGAACGCGCCGGCAGCGCCGACGGGTACGGCTGGGGACAGTCCTGCTTGTCCTGCTGGCCCGGCTGCGGGCCGCCCACCAGCCAGCCCGGCACCGGCGCGGCGATACCGTCGGCCACCGATGGCCGGTGATGCGGATGCAGCGCCGAACGCGCGCCGTAGCCGGTCACGAAGGACAGCTCGACGGCGTTGCGGCCCAGCACATAATCCAGCCCGGACTGGGCGGCGTCCAGATAAGCGCGCTTGCCGTTCAGGCGGTAGGCGTGCAGCAGCACCATGGCCTGGTTCAGCACCACGGCGTTACTGCCCCACACATAATCCTGTTTTTGCAGCGTGATGCCGTAGGGCGATTGCTGCCACGCGGCGGCCAGCTGCTGCGCCAGTCCGTCGACGCGGCGGGCGATCAGCGCCTGGTCGGCAGCGGCGCCGAGCGCCTTGCGGTGCCGTGCCAGCGACAGCCACGCCAGGCCGCGCACGTCGCTCCACGACGGCACAGTCGCCGCCAGGTCCGGCGCATGCAGCGCCTGGTAGTAGGCAGCGTCGCCGGTGGTGATGTACAGCTCGGCGGCGGCCCAGGCCTGTTCGTCGCTGACGTCGTTATCGGCGTATTCGCCGGTGGCGACGTCGGCCGGCTGGCGGTAGTAGTCGCGCGGATGGGCCTGCGCCCAGCGCCACGCCTGCTGCGCGGCCGCGCGCATGCGGGTTGACAGGGCCGCGTCGTATGGCGCGTAGACGCGGCTGGCGGTGGCCATGACGGCGGCGAAATCGAGCGCGGCGGCGGTGGTCTTCTGCACCACGTAGCGCGGCTGCGTCGCCTGCGCCGGCATCACCATGCCGTCGAAGCGCAGGTTGGTCAGCTTGTGGTAGACGCCGCCGTCGGCCGGGTCCTGCATGGTCAGCATCCAGTCCAGGTTCCAGCGCGCTTCGTTGAGAATGTCCGGCACGCCGTTGCCGCTTTCCGGCAGGTTCAGGCGCTGCGCCTGGAAGTAGGCCGGGAAGTCTTCGTAGGCGGCCAGCAGCGTGTAGGTCGAGATGCCGGAGTTGACGATGTATTTGTTGTAGTCGCCGGCGTCGTACCAGCCTTTCGGGCTGGAGATGCTGCTGCCGGCGGGACGCGACGGCGAGGCGGCGGAGACGTGGATCAGCACTTGCGTGTCCGGGTGGCCGGCGGCGCGGGCGTAGATGCCGGCATGGGCGGCGTCCAGCGCGATGCCGGCGCGGTTGAAGTAGTAGGCTTTGAGGGCGGCCGCGTTGACCGCTTGATAGGCGCTGGCGCTGATCTCGAAAGGCGGCGAGTCGGGCAAGCCGGCCACGCGCAGCTGGTAGCGGCCTGGCGTTTGCAGGCTGGCGAAGCGCGCCAGCCGTACCGTGTCGCCGGATTCCGGCACGTTGACGGCCGGGCCCAGCGTGCCGGATTGCACCACCGTATCGCTGCCGGCGCGCACGATGCTGAACGCGGCGGCAGCGCCTTGCGCTGCCGCCGCCGGCACCACCGCGACCTTGTCCGCGCCGGGCAGGAAGCCGAGCTGGTTGAGCTTGATGCCGTCGGCTGCTGTGGCGGTAACGCCCGCGCTGGCCAGCGCCAGCAGGGTGATGATCTGTCGCATATGTCTCCTCTGTTATTTTGAAACCGTTTTCAGAAGATCATCGCGTACTTTGGCCGCTAGCGCAATCGATTCCGGCAGCCGGCGGCGGCCGGCGCATCGGCCCCGGCCCCGGCGCAGGGAGGGCCGCTACTTGCGCGCGGTGCTGCGGCGACTGCTGCGGTGGGCGACGCGGTGCTTGCGGCGTGAGGCCGCGCGGCGCACCGGTTTATGATGGTATTTTTCGGTCTCGCCGCTTGCCGCGCGCTGCTTGTTGACGATGCGCGAGGCGACTTCTTCTTCCCGGCCTTTGTAGCGGCCCTCTTTCTTGAACTGGCGCTCCAGTTTCTGATATTCGTGCTCGCGCTTGGGACTGGCTCCGCGTGGCATGGCAACCTCCTTGTGTCAATGACTGAGGTGTTCCATCATGCACGCCGGCCGCCGCCGGGTAAGTTCGCTGCTTCACGCAAGCGCGGCTTACCGCGCTAGTTCTGCTTCAGGTGGTTGACGAACCAGCGCCCCGCCGGTCCCGGCGGGTGATCCTTCATATGAATCGCGTGCATCGAGAAGCCCGGCCCCAGCCGCGCGTGCAGCTCGATGTCGATGCGCACTAGCTTGCCGCTGCGCAGGTCGTCCTCGACCATGTGCAGCGGCATATAGCCCCAGCCCAGTCCGGCCTTGAGGAAGGCGTGCTTGGCGCCGAGATCGGCCAGGCGCCAGGTCTGGGTCGACATGACGCCGAAGTTGCGCCCGGCCGTCAGCGTGGAGCGGTCGGTCAGCACCAGCTGCACATGCTTGCCGGCCTCCTCGTGCGGAATCGGCCCGGCGAGCGCGGCCAGCGGATGAGTCGGCGCCACCACCGCCACCGCCGCCACGCTGAGCAAAAATTCCGAGGCGCAGCCGGCCGGAATCTCCGGCAGCGAACCGATGATGGCAACCCGGCAGTGGCCGTCCAGCAGCGGCTGCACCACCGCGCCCAGCGCTTCCACATACAGCCGCAGCGGCGTGGCGGGAAACTGCTGCTGGAACGCCTGCACCGCCGCCGTCAGCGTGGCGATCGGGAACATCACGTCCACCGCTACCGCCAGTTCCGGCTCCAGCCCTTCGGCCAGCGTGCGCGCCTTCGCCTTGAAGGCGTTCATGCCGTCTACCGCCGCGCGCGCCTGTTCCAGCAGGGCGGCGCCGGCTTCGGTCAGGCGCGGGTAGCGGCCGGTGCGCTCGAACAGCGCGAAACCGACCTGCGCCTCAAGGTTGGCCAGCGCGGTGCTGACCACCGATTGCGCGCGCCGCAGCTTGCGGCCGGCGGCGGAAAAGCTGCCTTCGTCGGCGGCGGCGATGAAAGTGCGCAATTGGTCGAGCGACATGGCGTCCAGCATCTATCTACTCCTTGGATATGATGCATCGAATTATATAGGCTACCCAGATGGATCGGCACGGACTAAGATGCACCTCATCATGCAACAACAGGAGCCATCATGAACCAACGTAACGTTGCTTTCCGCACCGCCGGCCATACACGTGGCCCGATCACGCGCCTGGCCAGTCCCGGCGATGCAGGTGAGCTGATCAAGCCTTTCGTCTTCCTCGACCGCTTCCACCTGCCCGTCGGCGACGGCGGCAAGATGGGCATGCATCCGCATTCGGGCATCGCCACCATCACGGTGCTGCTGGACGGCGCCATCGAGTACCGCGAGACCACCGGCGCGCAAGGCGTGCTGCGCACCGGTGGCGTCGAGTGGATGAACGCCGGCAACGGCGTCTGGCATGACGGCGGCCTGGCCGAGGGCGAAAGCGCACTCGGTTTCCAGCTGTGGCTGGCGCTGCCGCCGGAAGATGAAAACGGTCCATGCGACAGCCGCTACCTGTCTTCCGATCAGGTGCCAAGCGTGGGGCCAGCCCGCATAATCCTTGGTCGACATGGCGATGCGGCCAGCCCGATCCAGCCGCGTGCGTCGCTCAGCTATCTGCACGTCAAGCTGGCCGACGGCGAGCGCTGGACGTACACGCCGCCGGCCGGCCATACGGTGGCCTGGGTGGCGGTGGCGAATGGAGCGCTGCGTAGTGGCCGCACCACCATCGGCCGCGAGCTGGCCGTGTTCGAGGAAGGCGCAGCGGCGCTGGAGTTTGTCGCGGAAGGGGCGAGCGAGTTCGTGCTCGGCTCGGCGGTCAAGCATCCGCACGATCTGGTCACCGGCTATTACTCGGTGCATACCAATGCGGCGGCGCTGGCGCAGGGCGAGCAGGAAATCCAGCGCATCGGCAAACAGCTGCGCGCTGCAAACTTAATTTAATCATTCATCAGGGATCACGAACATGAACAACAACACCATCTCGATCATCGGCCGCGTGCTGCTGGCCACCATTTTCGTCTTCAGCGGCATCGGCAAGATCATGGCGCCGGCCGCCACCATCGGCTACATCGCTTCGTCCGGACTGCCGTTTGCCACGCTGGGCTTTGCCATCGCGGTGGCAGTGGAACTGGGTGGCGGCCTGGCGCTGGCGTTCGGCTTCCAGACCCGCATTGTGGCCGCCATCCTGGCTGCATTCTCGATCGTTACCGCGCTAGCCTTCCACAACAACCTGGCCGACCAGAATCAGCTGATCAATCTGCTGAAGAACTTCGCCATGGCAGGCGGCCTGTTGCAGATCGTGGCGTTCTACGGCAACAAGGCTAAGGCTTAAGGAACAATGCCTGCAGGTCGCCGTACGGCATGGCCCTGGCGATCAGCGGGCCGGCGCTGCCGGTGTCCAGGAAGCCCTTGGCCATGCCGGCGGCGACCGACCACAGCGCCTGAGAAATGCCGCTGCCGGCGCTCAGGCGCACCACGCCCAGTTGCAGCAATTCGGCCGCTGGCGGCAGGCCCGGCCAGTCCATGACGTTGAGCGGCAAGCCGGCGTCGGCGGCGACGGCCTTGATGTCGTCCGGCAGGCAGATGGCGGGCACGAACAGGCCGTCAGCGCCGGCGGCCTTGTACAGCGCGGCGCGCTGCAGCACTTCGGCCACGCGCTCGCCTTCCGGCGCCAGCCCTTTCAGATACACATCGGTGCGGACGTTGACAAAAATATCCCGCTCCGACTGCGCGGCCAACGCCTTGATGGCGCGGATCTTGTCGGCCAACAGCGCCGGCGCGTCGTTGCCGTCTTCCAGGTTGATGCCGGCCACGCCGACGTGGATCAGCCGCAGCACATTGCGCGCCACCTGTTCCGGGTCAGCCGCATAACCATTTTCAAAATCCACCGACAGCGGCACCGTGATCACGCGGGCGATGTTGGCCGCCACCGCGATGGCGCTGTCGACCGGAAGATGGTCGTTGTCGGCATAGCCCTGCGCCCACGCCACGCCGGCGCTGGTGGTGGCGATGGCGGCCGCGCCCAGGCTTTCGAACAGGCGCGCGCTGCCGGCGTCCCAGGCGTTGGGCAGGTGTAGCAGCTGGCGGCCATCGTGCAGTTGCTTGAATACGCTCATACAATCTCCATTAGAAAAGGCTGGCTTGCGCCGTGGTCAGGCTGGTGAAGCTGTCGTGCATCGGCTGCAGGATGGCGTCGGCAATCGGCTGCAGCTGCTTGGTCAGGTAATGCTCGTAATCGATATGCGAGCGCAGCGCTTCCAGTGGCTCGGGGCCGCCGGTGGTCATCACGTAGCTGATCCAGCCGCCGTTCTGGTAGCGCAGCGGGCGGCGTTGCGACTGGTTGTACTCGTCGGCCAGGCGCGCGGCGCGCACTTGCGGCGGCACGTTGACTTTATATTCGTCGAGCGGCTGGCGCAGGCGCTTGCGGTACACCAGCAGGTCGTCGTGGTCGCCCGCCAGCGTGCGCTCGGCGTAGTCGCGCACGTAGTCCTGGTAGGCCTGGTCCTTGAAGATGCGGGTGAACAGCCCTTGCTGGAATTGCTGCGCCAGCGGCGTCCAGTCGCTGCGCGCCACTTCCAGGCCACGGTAGATGACTTCTTCTTCGCCCCTGGCGTTGACCGCCAGCCCGGCGTAGCGCTTCTTGCTGCCGAGTTCGGTGCCGCGGATGGTCGGCATGAAAAATTTCTGGTAGTGGGTGTCAAACTCGATTTCGAGGTGGCAGTCGAGGCCGTGCTGTTCCTTCAGCATTGTGCGCCACCACAGGTTGATCTGGTCGGCCAGCCGCTGGCCGATCGCCAGCGCTTCGGCGCTCGGGTGCTCTTTTTTGAGCCAGATGAAGATCGAGTCGGTGTCGCCGTAGATGACGTCGTAGCCTTCGGCCTCGACCAGCTTGCGGGTCTGCTTGAGCATCTGGTGACCGCGCAGCGTCACCGACGACACCAGGCGCGGATTGAAGAAGCGGCATTCGGTGGCGCCCAGCACGCCGCAGAAGGAATTCATCAGCAGCTTCAGCGCGGTCGACAGCGGTTCGTTTTTGGCGCGCTTGGCGGCGTCGCGCTGTTGCCACAGGTCGGTGGTGATGGCCGGCAGGCAGTGCCGGTCGCGCGAGAACACGGTGCCATTGACGCCCTCCACCACCGTGGCCGGATCGGCCGCGATTTCGCCTTCCACCAGGCCGACCGGGTCGACTAAAAACGTGCGGATGATCGACGGGTACAGGCTTTTGTAATCCAGCACCACCACCGAGTCGTACAGCCCCGGCTTGGAATCCAGCACGAAGCCGCCCGGCGAAGCGCCGCCGCTGACATCACCGACGTTCGGCGCCACATAGCCTTCGCGGTGCATGCGCGGCAGGTAGTGGTGGTTGAAGGCGGCGATCGAGCCGCCCAGGTGGTCGGCCGGCAGCCCGGTGACGGTGGCGCGCTCGATCATGAAGGCCAGCAGGTTGGCCTTGGCGAAGATGCGCGTCACCAGTTCGCAGTCTTTGAGGTTGTACAGCGCCAGCGCCGGCTTGTCGTGCTGGAAGCGGCGCTCGATTTCGGCCATCTTGTCGTAGTCGTCGCCGATGTCCTTGCCCTCGCCCAGCATCGATTGCGAGACGTTTTGCAAGCTGTACGAGGGGAACATCCACGAGGCGGCTTTCAGCGCGTCGATGCCGTCGAGGACGATGCGGCCCGGCAGCGGCGCGAACAGGTAGCCCTGCTTGCCCGGATGTTCGCGCCATTCGATGCCCTTGCCTTCGCGCCCCAGCGCCAGCGGCACCTTGTATTTGTCGGCGTTTTTTTGCAGCACGCGCAGGTCGAACTGCACCACGTTCCAGCCGATGATGACGTCGGGGTCGTGGCGCGCCATCCAGCCGTTCAGGCGTTCGATCAGCTGGCGCGGCGTGGCGCAGTATTCGAGCTCGAAGTCGATGGCGTCGGCATCGGCATAGGCGGCCGGCGGTTCGCCCAGCATGTACACCTGGCGCTGGCCGCAGCCTTCCAGCGCGATCGAGTACAGGTCTTCGTAGGCGCTGGTTTCGATGTCCAGCGACACCATCCTGAGCGCCGGCCGGTAGTCGGGTGCCGGCTTGAGCTTGCAATTGTGGATCACGCTGCCGCTGGCGTGGCCGCCCTCGGTCTGCACGCCGGCGGTGATGAAGCGTTCCATCAGGTAGCGTTCGGGCGGGCGGATGTCGGCCTCGTACAACTTGATGCCGTGCTCGCGCAGCGTGCGCTCCAGCGCGGTCAGCTGCTTGTAGCGCGCCGCGTAGACGCCCACCACCGGCTGCTGCTGGAAGGTTTTCAGCGGCAGTTCGCGCAGCGCGATGCCGGCCTGCGGGCCGATCTGGGCGAGGATGGCGTCCTGCACCGCCGACTCGGCGAAAGCCACCGAGGTCTGCCCGGTCAGCCGCACCTTGCGCGGACCGGCGTCGGTGGCCAGCCAGAAATCGATCTCCGTGCCACTGGGCGTGTCGCGCCAGTGGCGGGTCAGGATGAAGCCGGTTTGTGCGGGATGCGTCATGCCAGAATTATACTGTATGTGCATACAGCCGGCACGTCCTGCCTTCGCCAAATCTGCCGGGCATATGGTTAGGGCTGCCCAATTCGCTCCCCTGTGGATTTCCTTCTATTTTCGCCCCTATTTTTCACTATTTTCATTTGCATTGAACTATTCCGCAAACTGTCGATCTAAATGGTAAAAAGCAGTGATACATAGAAGGAGAAATCGAATGAAAGCTGGCCGAACCGCCGCCCCGGCCACGCGACACCACGCCGGGCGCAGGCTGGACCTTGCCCGAGCGGCGCAAGTTCCGTTTCCGTATTGAAGACGTCGCATTTGAATAAAAAAAAGCCCGCTACGAGAGCGGGCTAAATCTATTTCCTTGGAGGAGAATAGAGGAGACAGGTGCAATCATGCCTGCGGCCAAAGTATTTATCCAATTTATATTGCTGATGCCAGAGATTCACACAACGCATAATGCTTAGAACTTCACGTCCAGCTTGACGCTGAAGTAGCGGAACACGTCACGCGGCGGCACCCAGCTGCTGGCCGACACCTGCGGCGACGTGGCGGTAGGACCGGCACGGAACGACGACGGTCCGCTCGAGTTCGCATTCGGAATATAGAAGCGATCGAACAGATTGTTGACGCGGAAGCTGAGCTTGTACTTGTCCTGCGGATCGCGCACGCCGAAGCCCACATCGGTAATGCTGTACGGATCGTTGACCGAGTTCGGATCGTTGTTGATATTGGTGTAATACTTGCTCTGATAGCGCACATTGGCGTTGACAAAGGCCCGCAGCGGCAGCGTCGGCACATTGAACTCATAGGTGGCGCCGATATTCAGCTTGATCTTCGGCGTGCCCGGGAAGTTGGAATGGTCCAGATTCTGCACGCCGGTGGTCGAGCCTGGCGCGATCGGGAAGCAGGCGCTGTTCTGGCCGGCGATCGAACCGTTGGCCGCCAGCTTGGTGCCGCCCACCGCCACATTGGTCGAATCGCTGTAGCACGGACCGTTGGCCCACTTCTCGATGGTCGGCAGCGTGAACGCCAGCGCCGCATTCACATTCAGATCCTTGGCCGCCAGCGCGTTCACATCCAGTTCAAAGCCATGGGTGGCGATGTTCGGAATCGAATTGAGCTGGCTGTAAATGGTCGGATCGTTCGGCAGCACGTAGGTCACGTTCTGCTGGTAATTGAAGAAATCCGACTTGAAATACGTGGCCGCAATCGACATGCGGTTGTTGAACAGATTGGCCTTGGTGCCCAGCTCGAAGCTCTGGCTGGTTTCCGGGCGAATCGGGAACGCCGCCACCGCCTTCAAACCCGAGGTCACGTCATACGCCTCGCCCTTGTAGCCGGTCGAGACCTGCGAATACACCATCCACTCCGGTGTGATCTGCTTCTGCAGACTGACCTTGCCGGTGGTGGCGCGGTCGCTGTTGCCGGTGCTCTGGAACTGGTCGACGCCGACCGGACCCGGCTTGAACGAGGCCTCGGTCAGCTGGTCGGTGTAGTAGTTGCGCTTGTAGTGGTAGCCGGAAATCTCTTCGTTGACGCGCAGGCCGCCGGTCAGCGTCCAGGTCGGCATGAATTCCCACGACGCCTGGCCGAACACCGCCTTGTTGGTGTTGTAGATGTCGGTGTAGTAGTTGGTCGGGCTGGACGGCGAGGTGGAGCTGCACACGGTTGGCGCCACGCAGTAGCCGCGAATGAAGTGGCGGTAGATCTCGTTATGCGCCAGCCACAGGCCGGCCACGTACTTGACGCTGCCACTGTCCGGCGACACATAGCGCAGCTCCTGCGTCTTCGAGCGGATGTCGTAGGTGCCGAACTGGTTGTTGCCCACGGTCGGAATAGTCGAACCGGCGACGGCGATGGTCGGCACGTCGGTAAAGTCCTGGTCGCGGAAGTCGTTGGCCAGGTATTTGCTCCACGATGAGATCGACATCAGCTGCGCCTCGTTCGGCAGCGTCCACGACACTTTCAGGCCGACGCCGCGGTCGCTGGAAATCAGCCCGGTCGGGAAATCGCGGCGCACGTTGCGGTTGTTTGGATCGTTGACGTTGATGCCGGCCAGCACCGAGGTGGCGGGCAGCAGCGGATTACCGTTCAGGTACACGCCATTCAGGCCGATCGGCGTCGTCACCAGCGTGCCGGCCGCCGCCGAACCGGTGCGCAGGTTGAAGCCGTTGACGGCGGTGACGCCGCGCGAGTTGTCCTGGAAGTTGTAGCGCGGCGACAGGTCCACCTGCAGCGTGTCGGTCGGATTCCACTGCAGCTTGGCCATAAAGGTCTTGCCGCCCGAACCGTTGACGTCCTTGCCGTCGGTCAGGTTGTGGAAAGTGCCCGGCAGGCGGCTCTTGCCGGCGTACAGGCGCAGCGCGAAGTGCTCGTCCAGCTGGCCGCCGGCCGAGGCGTTGACGCGCCATTCGTTGTCATTGGTCAGGTAGGTGCTGGCGCGGTACACCATCGGGCCGGAAATCGGCTTGGTGACGATGTTGACGGCGCCGGCCACCGCCGACTTGCCGAACAGCGTGCTCTGCGGGCCCTTCAGCACCTCGATGCGCGACACGTCGGCCAGATCCTTGAAGGCCTGGAACTGGGTGGCGATCGGGATGTCGTCGATGATCACCGCCACGTCCGACTCGACGCCGATGCCGACCGAGACGGTGCCGATGCCGCGCATGAAGATGGCGTTGTTGGCGGCGGTGGTGCCCGAGTTCAAGGTCAGCGAGGGCATCATCGCCACCACGTCCTCGATTTCGCGGATATTGGTGCGCTGGATTTCCTGCTCGCTCATCACCGAAATCGCCATTGGAACGCTTTCCAATTTTTCGACGCGTTTATTCGCGGTCACTACTACCGTCTCCAGCGTGCCGGGTTTGCTAGCCGATTCTTCTTGTTGCGCGTGGGCGTTCATCGACAGCAAGGCCAGCGCGAGGGCCGACGCCATTGGCGTCAGAAGGATAGGTTTTTTCATCGTCGTCTCCAGCTTTTTGTTTTAGTTAATCGTTTAACTTGCGTGGTGACAAAGATTAAAGCAGGCTTTTACAGATGTCAACACGAAGTCGACACCTGTGAGCAAGCCACGCAACAGTTTGACGGAAAACGATTACCTTACACTGGGCCGATCACTTGTAACGTGCTAGTTCCATTTTGCCGATCTGTGCCCGGTGCACCTCGTCCGGACCGTCGGCCAGCCGCAGCGAGCGGGCGCTGGCGTACGCGTGGGCCAGGAAGGGATCGGCCATGCCGCCGCCGCCCTGCACCTGGATCGCCCAGTCGATCACCTGGCAGGCCATGTTTGGCGCCGCCACCTTGATCATGGCAATTTCCTTGGCGGCCACTTTGTTGCCGACCGTATCCATCATATAGGCCGCGTTGAGCACCAGCAGGCGCGCCTGGTCGATCAAAATGCGCGATTCGGCGATGCGCTCCAGCGTCACGCCCTGCTGCGCCACCGGCTTGCCGAACGCCACCCGCGCCAGACTGCGCTGGCACATCTGCTGCAAGGCCCGCTCGGCCAGGCCGATCAGCCGCATGCAATGGTGAATCCGGCCCGGCCCCAGCCGGCCCTGGGCGATCTCGAAGCCCCTGCCCTCGCCCAGCAGCAGATTGCCAACCGGCACGCGGACATTGTCAAACACCACTTCCGCGTGGCCGTGCGGCGCATCGTCAAAGCCGAACACCGGCAGATGGCGCAGGATGGTCAGCCCCGGCGCATCGCGCGGCACCAGGATCATCGACTGCTGCTTGTGCCGGTTTTCATTGTGCGGATCGCTCTTGCCCATGAAGATGAACACCGCGCAGCGCGGATCGTTGGCGCCGGACGACCACCACTTGCGGCCATTGATTACATACGCGTCGCCATCGCGCACGATCGAGCTTTCGATATTGGTCGCGTCCGACGACGCCACCGCCGGCTCGGTCATGCCGAAGCACGAGCGGATGCGGCCGTCCAGCAGCGGCGCCAGCCACTGCTGCTGCTGTTCCGGCGTGCCGTAGCGCGCCAGCACTTCCATATTGCCGGTGTCCGGCGCCGCGCAGTTGAACACCTCCGGCGCCCAGTGCACGCGGCCCATGATCTCGCACAGCGGCGCGTATTCCAGGTTGGTGAGGCCGGCGCCATGCTCCGAGTCCGGCAGGAACAGATTCCACAGGCCGGCCGCGCGCGCCTTCAGCTTCAGCTCTTCCATGATCCTGGTCGCCACCCAGGCGTTGCCGGCGGCGCGATTGGCGTCCACCTCGGCATGAAAGGCCTGCTCGTTGGGATAAATATGCTCATCCATGAAAGCGCGCAGGCGTGCTTGCAGTTGCTGTACTTTCGGGCTGTAATCGAAATCCATGAAGTCTCCTTGATTATCGGTAGGTGACCGCACCAGGCTGGCCCAGCCATTCCAGATGCGCGTAGTTGTTCAGATAGCTCAGCGTGAACTGGCCGGGCCGCTGCATCAGCTTGGTGACGGCGCAATTGGCCAGTGTCCAGTTCAACTCCATCACCTGGAAATCCTGCAAGCCCAGCAGATGCTGCATCAGCGCCGCGATCACGCCGCCGGAGGTGAACACCATCGTGGTCTGCTGGCGGCTGTCGGTATCGAGCCGTTCCAACGCGCGCACGCAGCGGCGGCGGAAATCCGGCCAGGTCTCGGCATAGTCGCCGTCATGCCAGCCGCCCATCCAGCGCTGCATGGCGGCGCGGAACACATGCTCCAGCGCGCGCGGCGGATCGACATGGCTGGCCAGCAGCGCCTTGAACGCCGCCGCATCGGCAAACTCCGGGCAATGGCGCAGCAGCACCTCCTGATGATCGAACTCGGCGAAGTCGGCGTCGGTCACCCACTCGGTCTCCAGCAACTGCTTGCGCGGCACCATGGACAGGCAGGTATCGGCCGTCTGCCGATGCCGCACCATGCCGCCGGTAATCACCTTGCTGAAACTCTGGCGGGTGTTCGCATACCACTGCCCCAGCAGGCGCGCCTGCTCAAAGCCCAGCTCCGACAACTGATCATAATCGGCCTTGCCGAACGAGGCCTGCCCGTGACGCACCAGAAAAATTTGTCCCATCTCGCCTCCTCCGTCAGACCTGTAGCTTACCGGGGAGCCTATAATTCATCAAATGAATAGAATTAATTGAATTGGATAAATTCCATGCATCTATCAAAAGTCGATCTGAACCTGTTCATCGTGCTGGAAGCGATCTATGCGGAAGGCAGCATCACCCGCGCCAGCCTCAAAATGAACCTGACGCAGCCGGCCATCAGCCACGCGCTGAACCGCCTGCGCCAGCTGTTCGACGATCCGCTGTTCGAGCGCCAGGGCCACGTCATGACGCCGACGCCGTTGACCCGCTCCATCATCGACCAGGTGCGGCGCGCGCTGCGCGGCTTTGAAGTCACCCTGAGCGGCGCCGCCCATTTCGACCCCGCCAGCAGCGAGCGCAGCTTCTCGCTGGCGGTGCGCGACGTACTGGAGGCCAGCGTGCTGCCGGGCCTGATGGCCGGCATCTCGGCGGCCGCGCCGTCGGCCACGCTGAACACCCTGCAAGTGAGCCGGCGCGAACTGGAAAGCGAACTGGCGGCCGGCACGCTGGACGCCGCCATCGACGTGCTGTTGCCGCTGCCAAACGAGGTGCGGCGCGCGCAGCTGGCCGGCGACCAGACCGTGGTGCTGGTGCGGCGCGGCCACCCGCTGGTCAAGCGCCGCGCGCTGACGCTGGACACCTACCTGGAAATGGAGCACATCCAGACCAGCTCGCGCCGGCGCGGGCCGGGACTGGAAGATGTGGAACTGAGCCGGCAAGGCCTGCAACGCAAGATCCGCCTGCGCTGCCAGCACTACTTCGCCGCCTGCCGCGTGGTCAGCCAGACCGACCTGGCGCTGACCATGCCGGACCGCCTGGCGCGCATCGTCAACCAGCAATTCAACAACCAGATCCTGGCGCTGCCGCTGGCGATGCCGTCACTGGACGTCTACCTGTACTGGCACGCCAACGTCGACAACGACCCCGCCAACACCTGGCTGCGCGCCCAGATCACCGCCGCGATGCAAGCGGCCGGATAGCCACCACCGCCAGCGCCGCCAGCAGGGCAATCGCGCCGGAGACGTAGCCGATATTGCCCGCGCCCCAGGTCGAAATACTGCCGCCGCCAATCAGCGCGCCGAGCGCGATGCCGCCGTTGGCCGCCGACACATTGATGGTGCCGGCCAGCGCCTGCGCCTGCGTCGCCGCCTGCATCACGCGGATCTGGCATACCGGATACAGCGCCGTGTTGGCGATGCCCCACACCGCCAGCGCCAGCACAAACCAAGCGCCGCCGCCGGCCAGCGCCATGCTGGCCACCATGCCAACCGCCAGCACCGCGCAGACCACCGCCGTGGTCGCCAGCGGCCGACGGCCGGCCCACAGGCCACCCAGCCAGTTGCCCAGCAGCCCGATGGCGCCAAAGCCCATCAGCCACCAGCCGACCCGCGCCGGCGCCACGCCGGCCGACTGCTCCAGCATCTCCGCCAGATAGGTATAGCCGGTAAACATCGCCGTAAACACCAGCACCGACAAGGCGACGTTGGCCAGGAAGAACCGGCTTTTCAATATCTGCAACTGATCCGCCATGCATACCGGATGGCGCGCGCGCACCGTCGGCATGCACGCCGCCAGCAGCACGGCAATCAGCAGCGACAGCGCCGCCAGTAGGCCGAAGGCGCCACGCCAGCCGATCGCATCCGAGGCCAGCGTGCCCAGCGGAATACCGAACAACATGGCGCCGGAAATGCCCAGATACACCCGCGACACCGCGCGTCCGCCCTGCCCCGGCGCGGCGATCTGCGCCGCCGTCTCGCTGGCCGTGCCCCAGAACACCGGCAACGCCAGTGCCGGCAACAGCCGCGCGACCGCCAGCACCCAGCCGTTCGGCGCCAGCGCCGCCAAGCCGTTCGACGCCGCGAACAACAGCAGAATCGCAATGAACAAGCGCTTGCGCTCGACATTGGCCAGCCACGCCGTCAGAAACGGCCCGCACAGCATCACTACCACCGCGAACAGCGTCACCAGCTGCCCCGCCGTCGCCACCGCGATGTGCAGATCGCGCGCCAGCGCCGGCAGCAGGCCGACGATCAGAAATTCGGTGGTCACGATCACAAACGCGGCGACCGCCAGAAGAATAGAAGTAAACATGCCTTGACCCGGTAAAAAACACCGGCCATCATAGCCAAGAAAAATATTCCCATGTTGGACCATAATTCCACTCATTTATAGAAATAAATTCCATGAGCGCCACCGAACGCCTGAAAGGCCTGGAAACCTTCGTCGCGGTTGCCGACGCCGGCAGCTTCACTGCCGCCGCCACCCGGCTGCACCTGACCAACTCCGCAGTGGGCAAAGCCATCGCCCGGCTCGAAGAACGGCTGCAAAAGCAGTTGTTCGAGCGCGGCACGCGCCAGCTGACGCTGACCGACGCCGGCGCCACCTTCCACGCCTCGTGCCTGCGCATCCTCGATGAAGTAGCGCTGGCCGAACGCGCGCTGTCGGATGAAGACACTCTGCCCGGCGGCCGCCTGCGCATCGACCTGCCGGCCACTTTCGGCCGCATGAAAGTGCTGGCGCCGCTGCTGGAGTTCGCCGCCCGCCACCCGCACATCACACCGCACATCTCGTACACCGACCGCTTTGTCGACGTCGTCGAAGACGGCATGGACCTGGTGGTGCGGATCGGCGGCGACGACGCCTGGCCGGCGGCAGTGGGGTACCGCCATCTCGGCAATGAAGAACTGATCTTCTGCGCGGCGCCCGCCTTCATCGCCCGCCACGGCGCACCGCAGCGCGCGGCCGACCTGCCGCAGTACGACGCCATCCTGTACGGCCGCGCCGACGGCAGCACGCAACCGTGGCGCATCCAGGAAGGCGCCGCCCCGCTGGCGCGCCAGCATATCAACGGCCGCATGGTGTTCGGCCAGGCCGAATCGCAAGTGGCCGCCGTGGTCGCCGGCTTGGGCCTGGCGCAATTCCCCACCTGGCTGGTGGAACCGCAAATCCGCGACGGCAGCCTGGTCAACATCCTGCCGCAGCTGACCACCCAGGGTCTGCCGCTGCACTTGCTGTGGCAACGCAGCCGCGAACACACGCCCAAACTCCAGGCACTGCGTGCGCACTTCGAAGCGACGCTGTGCATCGATCCCCAGGCCTGAGGGGCATCGCCGCCGGCAGCGGCCAACTGTTTAGCTGGAAAACGCCGGCTGGGTGATCACGCTCTCACGCTGCTTCATCCGTTCGTACCAGGCCAGCAAAGCGCGGCATTCAGCGGGAATCTCCAGCTTGACGATGGCAGCGAACACCAGGCCACCGATCACCGTAATGTCGGCCATCGAGAACTCCGCACCCGCGATGAACGGTTGATGCTGAAGCACCGTGTCGAAGTAATGCATGCCACGGATCGCCTTGTCACGCTGCCGGAATCCCCATTCCGGATTCTGGTACAGCTCCACCGACGGCCCCAGGCCTGGCGTGCCATGGTGAAAATACACGCTGATCGCATCCAGCAATTCGATTTCGGCTCGCTTGCTCATCATGTGAATGATCCCCTGCTGCAGCGGCGTGGTACCGGTCAGGCTGGGAGCGCCATCGAGCGTATCGAAATATTGCGTGATGGCGGTGCATTCGGCAATCAGGGTCCCATCGTGCAGTTCCAGCACGGGCAGCGTTCCCGAGTAGTTTTTTTGCGCGATGAACTCGGGCGTCTTGTGCTCGCCCTTGTATAAATCGACCATCTTGAACTGGACTTGCGCCTGCAGCTTCTTCTCTGCAATGGCAATCCGCACACGCGTCGGATAGGGGCCGACCGGAAAATCGTACACCGTCATGGAAGTCATGATTACTCCTGAATAAAAATTGTTTGAAAGTTGCCTCGAATTACCTACCTAACGTTTGGTAGGTTAACGATAGTGCGTTATACATGCGCCATGTCAACACTTTTATCGGCTGGAGTGACAGTGAAGCTTGAAGCGGAAGCAAATTCGAGGGAAAAGATCCTGATGGAAGCTACCAGGATGGCCCAGGCGCATGGCTATAACGGCCTGAACATTCGTGATCTGGCCAGCGCTGTCGGCATCAAGGCTGCCAGCGTGTACCATCATTTCGCCGGCAAGGCCGATCTGGGAGCGGCAGTCGCCAAGCGCTACTGGGAAGACTCGGAAGCCACGCTGCAGGCGATGCTCGAAGAGTTGGGCGACCCGCTGGCCTGCCTGCGCCGATATCCGGATACTTTTCGCAAAGCCCTCGGCCGCGACAATCGCATCTGCCTGTGCAGCTTCATGGCGGCGGAAACAGACGATCTTCCCGACCCGATCAAGCTCGAAGTCCGCAAATTTGCCGAGGTGAATATCACCTGGTTGAAACAAGTGCTGACCGCCGCTGACAGTGTCCCGAGCGATCAATCCGTTATCCGTGCCCAGGCCATTTTTGCCGCCGTCGCAGGCGCTCAGCTGATCGCCCGCAGCCGGTGTGACATCGCAGTCTATGATCAACTGATCGCGGGTTATATATCAGCTGGCTTGATACCGTCCTAGCAGCGACCCGTCCTAGCAGCGACCTTTAGCAGCCAGATTTTTCTCCGGCAGCCAGCGCCCGCACGGCCTTGGCGATATCGCTGCCGATACGGACCACGGCGCGGCGGTGGCCAGCCACCAGCGCGTCATAACCGGCGCCCACCATCTCCTGCGCCACGCTGCGGCACGTCAGCACCTGGGTGCTGCCCACCAGCCGCACGCTCCACACCGCGTCGATCAGCGCATACCGCCCCGGCGCCGATTCAAAGCGCTGCACATTGGTGCTGATGCGGTACACCGGCGCATTCTCCGGCACCGGGGTGCGGAACGCATCGATCGTTCCCAGCTCGCCCGACACCGCCAGCGACAAGGCCTGGCCGATCTCCGCCGCCGGCGGCGCCGCCCAGCGCTCCTGCTCCAGCAGGTCCATGCGGCCCTCGCCGGTGGTCACCAGCAGCTGGTTGCGCGTCACCTGCTTCGGCACCGTCACCGCCGGCATCTCGATGTAATACGCCGCGCGCGCCGTCGGCGCGGCCACGCCCAGTCCATTGCTCAAACTGTAGAAATGCTCGGGCGGCGAACTCGCACAACCGCCCAGCACCAGCACCGCAACCATCACCGGGCCAAATACACGCATCATTTCGGATCTCCTTTTTTATCGACCTTACCGCGTATCAGCGCCTCCGGATGCCGTTCCAGATAATCGGCCAGCGCATCGAGCGACTGCATCGTCTGCGTCACCTGCTGCAACGCCTCGCGCAGGTCCGACTGCGCCGGCGAATCCTTCTGCAGCAGCTCATCGGCCTGGTGGAACGTCTTGCGCGCCGCCGCCAGCGTGTCCTTCAACTCCGGCACCACCTGCGCATCCAGACGCTTCATCAACACATCGGCGCTCTTCAGCGTATCGCGCAGATTCTTGCCGATCTCCTCGAACGGCACCTTATCGAGCTTGCGCGCGATGCTGGAAACCTGCGTCTGCAATTCGTCCAGGCTATTCGGCACGGTCGGCAGCTCCACCACCTCCTGCGTGGTATCGATCTTGGCCGGCGCCGCATTGGGGAAGAAGTCCAGCGCCACATACAACTGGCCGGTCAGCAGATTGCCGGTGCGCAGCTGGCCGCGCAGGCCGCGCGCCACCATCCGCTCCAGCACCTGCGTGCCGGCCGAACGGTCCTCATTGGTGCCCACCGTCTGGGCGAAACTGCGGCCTAGCCGCGCCGGATACATATCGACCGTTACCGGCATGCGGAAGCTCTTCTTCACCGGATCGAACTCCACGCCTACCGATCGCACCTCACCCAGCACAATGCCGCGGAAGTCCACCGGCGCGCCGGCCGACAAGCCGCGCAGCGACTGGTCGAAATACAGCACCGTGGTCACCGCCACGCCATCCGGCTCGCGCAGCGCGCTGGCCTGGTCGGCCGCCAGCAAAAACTCGCTGCCGCCCGGCGCCGCAGCAGACGGCTTCTGCCCGTTGACCGACTCGAACGCAATGCCGCCCACCAGCAGCGCCGCCAGCGACTGCGTATTGACCTTGAAGCCCGACGAATCGAGCCGCACATCGACACCGCTGGCATGCCACCAGCGCGAATTCTTGCCCACATACTGATCGTACGGCGCGGCGATGAACACCGACATCTTGACCCCGCGACCCTTCTCATCGAGATCGAAGCCGGTCACCTGCCCGACCTGGATGCGGCGATAGAAAATCGGCGAACCGACATCGATGGAACCGAGCGACTCGCCGTGCAGCACGAACGACGTGCCCTTCTCGTCGCGCGTCACCTGCGGCGGCTTTTCCAGCCCCGTGAATTCGTGCGTGGTTTCCTCCGACTTGCCGGCGTCGACACCGATGTAAGAACCGGACAACAACGTGTTCAAGCCCGTCACGCCGCTGGCGCCGATGCGCGGCTTGACCACCCAGAAACGGGTATCGGCTGCGGTGAAGCGTTTGGCCTCCTTGGTCATGTCGATCGTGACCAGCACCTTGGACAGATCGCCGTCCAGCTTGATCGTCTTGACCAACCCGATATCGACGTCCTTGTATTTGACCTTGGTCTTGCCCGGTTCCAGGCCGTCGGCGCTGCGGAAGCTCACCGTCACCGTCGGACCTTGGTCGATCACCATCCGCACCACCAGCATCACGCCGATGATCGCCGCCAGCAGGGGAATCAGCCAGACCAGCGACGGCATGCGGCTAGGCTTCTCCACTTCCGGTTCGGGCAACGGCGGCTGGCCGTTCTCGTTATCAGACATGCTTCTCTCCGTGTGTATCGATAGGATCCCAGATCAGGCGGGGATCGAACTGCATGGACGCGATCATGGTCAGCACCACCACCGCGCAAAACGCCAGCGCGCCAGGACCGGCCGTGATCACCGCCAGCGACTGGAAGCGCACCAGCGCCACCGTCAGCGTAATGACGAAAATATCCAGCATCGACCAGCGCCCCACAAACTCGACGACGCGATACAACGCCGTGCGCTGCAGCGGCTGCCAGCGCGAGCGCCGCTGCGTGGTCCACGCCAGCAGCGCCAGCGCCGCCAGCTTCAGTACCGGCACCACGATGCTGGCGATGAAAATAATCGCCGCCAGCGCCGGCGAACCGCTGGTCCAGAAGTAGACCACGCCGCTGATGATGGTGTCGTCCTCCTTGCCGAACAGCGAATGGGTGTACATCACCGGCAGCAGATTGGCCGGGATGTACAGGATCGCCGCCGCCAGCAAAAAAGCCCAGGTGCGGCCAATGCTGTCCGGATGGCGCCGATGCAAGCGCGCGCCGCAGCGCGCGCAATACTGGTGCCGCACCGTGTACTTCAGCGATTCCACCAGCCCGCAGGCGTGGCAGGCCAGCAGCGGCGCGCCCTTGGTCAACGCCGCGTAATGAAAGGTCTTCTGCGCCGCGCGGCGCCGGCCCGGCAAATGCTCGCCGATGTTCCACAAAATTTTCGGATCGAACGACACCACGATGGCCAGCATCAGCGTCAACGCGCCGAAGGCGAATACGCCCGGCTGCACAATCACCTCGGCCAGGCTGGTCATCTTGACGATGGTGATCAGGATGCCGATCATCAGCACCTCGGTCATGCCCCAGCGGCGCGCAATGCCCACCGCGCGCAGCAGATGATCGAAACCGGGCGGACGCCGGCCCTTGCGCAAGGAGAGTGTCACGTACAGCAAAGAGCCCAGCTCCACCGCCGGCAGCACCATCGTAAACAAGAACACCACCGTGGCCACCACCTCCATATGCTCGGTCCACAATACGCGGATCGCGCCCAGCAGCGTAGCGCTGGTGCTATAGCCGCCGACATCGAGTTGAACGATCGGGAAGAACTGCGCGATCAGAAAGGTGAACACCGCGCCCATGGTGATGGCCGCCATGCGGCTGGCGTCCGAGTAGATGCCGCGATACAGGACCGAGCGGCAACGCACGCAGAGCGCCTTCTCGCGCGGGCGTACCGGGCGGCGCATATGCAGCACGCCGCAGTCGTGACAACTGATTAAATCGTATCGGTGCACAGGTTAGCTGTTCGGTCAATAATGCTCATATCATACGGTATAGGCGGATCAGTTATCATAGGGTGCCATTCCAATAACAACAACGGATATCGCCATGCCCTGCCGTTGGTCCGCACTCCTGGCCACCACGCTTGCCGCCAGCGCCGCCGCGCAAGGCCCGGACACACTCATCTTCGGCACCACGCATGAAAGCGAGGCGGTGGTCTTCGTGTACGCGACCGACTACCTGCAACGGCTGTGCGCAGAAATCCACCAGCGCTGCGCGCTGCAAAGCCTGCCCGGCCGGCGCAGCGAAGCCATGCTGGGCGACGGCAGCCTGGCCGGGGAAATGGGGCGCGTCAAGGAATATGGCTACAAGCATCCACAATACCTGCGCATTGAGGAGCCGTTTGTGCAGACACACACATATGTCTTCACGCCAAGAGGCCAGCCGGCCATCAACAGCTGGGAAGAACTGGCCGCCACTGCGCGCAGCGTCAGTTACAAGCGCGGCATCTACACCTACCAGACCAAATTGGAAGCGCTGCAACCGCGCCTGCGGCCGCACGACGTCCAGAACGTACCGGCCTGCCTGGAGATGGTGATCAAAGGGAGGGACCAGGCGTGCGTCTACGACGACGGCAGCCTGAGTGCCGCCTCGCGCGCCATGCTGTCGCAGGGCCGCATCGGCAGGCCGCTGGAACAACTGGACCTCTACATCTACGTCGGCGCCGACCAGCGCGCACTGGTCGCCGGCATCAACGCCGCCGCCCGCCGCCTGCAAGCGCAAGGCATCAAAGAAGAACTGCGCCGCAAATACTTCGTCAGGTAGCGGCCAGGAAGTCGAACAGCGTGGCGGCGACTACCTTGGTGGCCTTGCGCAGGTCTTCCAGATTGAGGCGCTCGTCGGCCTTCTTGGCGTTGGATTCGGGGACGGTGCGCGGGCCGGCGCCGTAAAGCACGGCGGGGATGCCGTGTTCGCCGTACAGGCGCGCGTCGGCGTACAGCGGCGTGCCCTGCGCCGGGATTTTCTCGCCGATGAAGGTCTCGGCGTTTTGCTGGATGCTGGCCACCAGCTTCTCCGTGCCCGACAGTTCGCGCAGCGCGTGCGACAGCAGCAGGCGCTTGATCTCCAGCGTGATGCCGGGCATACCCTGCACCGCGTTCTCGATCAGCGCGCGCACCTGCGCTTCCACCGCCACCGGATCTTCTTCCGGAATCATGCGGCGGTCCATTTTCAGCACTACCTTGCCCGGCACCACGTTGGTGTTGGTGCCGCCGTCGATGCGGCCCACCAGCATGGTCGGCGAATCGATACCGGCGATCTTCGACTTGATCTTCTTCAGCTCCGGCAGCTGGTCATAGATGGCGTTCAGGATGCGCGTCGCCGCCTGCAATGCGTCATGCCCGGTTTCCGGCATCGCGCCGTGGCCGGACTTGCCATGCACCGTCACCTCCAGTTGCAGGCAGGCGTTGTGCGCGGTGACGATGTTGTAGCTGAAGCCCGCCGCGATCACATAATCCGGCTTGGTCAATTTCTGATCCAGCAGCCAGCCTGGCCCCAGCAGGCCGCCGAATTCCTCGTCGTAGGTGAAGTGCAGTTCCAGCCCGCCCTTGAGCGGCACGCCCAGCGCTTCCAGCGCGCGCACCGCAAAGATGTAGGTCGCAAAGTCACATTTGGACACCGCCGCCGCGCGGCCGTAAATAAAGCCATCTTCCACCACGCCGCCATACGGCGGATAAGTCCAGTTATCGCCCGGCGGCACCACGTCGCCGTGCGCATTCAGCGCCACGGTCGGCCCGCCCGCGGCGTAAGGACGGCGCACGATCAGATTGGTGATGCTCTGCATGCCGTGATCGTGCACCGCCTGCTCCGGCACCGCGTGCTTCTCGGCGGTCCAGCCATAGGCTTTGACCAGATCCGCCACCATCTCCGCGTGCGGCGCGTTGTTACCAGGCGGCGTATCGGTCGGCACGCGCAGCAGTTGTTGCAGCACGCCGACTTCTTCGCCGAAGTGGGCGTCGATCCATTCGGCCAGTTTTTGCTTGTTCATTACTCGTTCTTTCATTTGGCGCCGGACTCGTACCAGGCCGCGATCTGCGTCCGTTCCGCATCCGTCATATTGGTCAGGTTAGCCAGCGGCATCGCCTTGGTCTGCACGACCTGCTTGTAGATTTTTTCCGCGTTCTGATGGATCTCGGCGGCGTTATCAAATGCCACGCCCAGCGGCGCGGCCGCGAAACCGGCCTGCGTCGGATGCGCCGAATGGCACGCCACGCAACGCTGCGCCACCACCGCCTGCACCGTGGCGAAAGCCGCCGCCGGATCAGCCGCCGGCGCCACCGCCGCCGGTTTGGACGGCGCAATCGCCACCGCCACGCCGGCCAGCAGCAGCACGCCGATCACCGGATAACGCCACTCCACACGTCCTTTGTGACGCAGGTTGAAGAAGTGACGAATGAACACGCCGGCCGCCATGATAAACGCCAGCACCAGCCAGGCGCGGTCGTTCCGGTAGGTCATCGCATAGTGGTTACTGATCATGATGAACAGCACCGGCAGCGTGAAGTAGTTATTGTGGACGCTGCGCTGCTTGGCTTTCTGCCCGTGGATCGGGTCCGGCGTGCGGCCGGCCGACATCGCATCGACCATCTTGCGCTGGCCGGGAATAATCAGCATCAGCACATTGCCGACCATGATGGTGCCGATCAGCGCACCGATGTGAATATACGCCGCGCGTCCGCTCAGCACATGCGTCAGTCCATACGCCGTCGCCACGATCAGCACGAAGATCACCACGCCAAACCACAAGTCACGTTTGCCCAGTGGGGAGCGGCACAGCAGGTCATACACCGTCCAGCCGACAACCAGCGTGCCGATACCGATGCCGACCGCCTGCCAGCTACTGATATCGGCCACCGACTTATCGATCATCATCGCCTGCGCGTTGAAGTAGTAGGCGATGGTCAGCAGCGCAATGCCGGACAGCCAGGTGGAATAGGCTTCCCACTTAAACCAGTGAAGCTCCTTCGGCAGCTCGGCCGGCGCCACCAGATATTTTTGCGGATTGTAGAAGCCACCGCCATGCACCGCCCACAACTCGCCCGACACGCCCTTCTTCGCCAGATCCGATCCGGGCGCCGGCGGCCGGATCGAATTGTCCAGCCACACAAAGTAGAACGACGCGCCGATCCAGGCGATGCCGGTGATGATGTGCAGCCAGCGCACCAGCAGGTTCGCCCACTCAAGGCCATAAGGGATCAGATATTCCATGTATTTTTCTAGGTCAAAATGTGGCTAATTTACAGAAGATAAACGGATTTGATTCCGGCTACATGAACATTAGAGTATATTGGACATATCCATTCCCGTATAAACGAAACAAACTCATGTCCGCTTTGCCGCAACACCTGGACCTTCATCTGATCCGCATCCTCTACCTGCTACTGGTAGAGAAAAACGTCTCCCGCGTCGCCCTCAAACTGAATCAGCCGCAGCCCTCCATCTCCGCGTCCTTGCGCAAACTGCGCGAGCTGACCGGCGATCCTCTTTTGGTGCGCGGCGCGCGCGGCATGGTGCCGACCCAGCATGGTGAAAGCCTGCTTGCACCAGCAAAGCGCATTCTCGACGAAACCGAGAACCTGTTCCTCAAGAAGGCAGCTTTCGTGCCACAGGAAGAAGCACGCACCTTTCACGTGGCCGCGCCGGACTATCTGGACAGCCAGTTCCTGCCTAACCTGGTTGCGCTGCTGCGGCGCGGATCGCCCAACAGCCGCATCAAGATCCACAGCCTGGGCGCCGGCTCCGACTACGTGCGCCTGCTGTCGGACGGCGACATGGACCTGGTCATCGCCAACTGGGACGAGCCGCCCGAACACCTGCATATGTCCAAGCTGTTCGAAGATCCGATCATCTGCGTGATGCGCGCCGACTGTCCGTACGCGCTGCGCACGCCGGCCGACAAGATGTCGATGGACGACTACCTCACGCTACCGCACGTGGCGCCGACACAGATCCTGCCCGGCTACGTCGGCGTCATCGACGATTACCTGGAGCGCCAGGGCCTGCAACGCAACGTGGTGGTGGAATCGGCCTACTTCGGACTGATCCCCAATATGCTGGCGCAGACCGATCTGGTGCTGACCACCGGCAGCCAGTTCGTGCGCCACTACGAAAAGCAGATGCCGCTGAAGACCTACAGCGTGCCGGTGCAGTTCCCGCCGATGCGCTTCTACCAGCTGTGGCACGAGCGGGTCCACCAGGCGCCGGAACACAAATGGCTGCGCGAGCAGGTGGGCGCGGCTGCCAAGGCGCTGACGCAGAAGTAAGCGCAGTCATATAAACCGTAACGCATACCGCATATATCGCAGCGGTACTGGCGCGTTATGATGGAGCCATGATGACCACACTCCCAGACCTGAACAGCTGCGACAGCGCCACCTTCGTCGAACGCCTGCGCGGCATCTACGAGCATTCGCCATGGATACCGGAACGCGCCGCCGCGCACCGTCCGTTCGCCAACGTCACCGCCCTGAAGCTGGCCTTGCAGGATGTGGTCAGCGCCGCCACGCTGGACGAGCAACTGGGCCTGATCCGCGCCCACCCGGAACTGGCCGGCAAAGCCGCCGTCGCTGGCCAGCTGACGGCGGAATCGACCAGTGAACAAGCCAGATCCGGCCTGCACCTGTGCAGCGCTGAGGAATTCGCCACGCTGCACCAGCTGAACGCCGACTACAACGCCAAATTCGGCTTCCCCTTCATCCTGGCCGTCAAAGGCCCGACCGGACAAGGGCTCACGCGCCAGAGCGTCATCGCCACCTTCGCGCGCCGCTTGAAGAACCAGCGCGCCGACGAAATCGTCGAATGCCTCCGCCAGATCAAGCGCATCGCCGAGATCCGCCTCAACGACCTGCTGGCCGTGCCGCTGGCGTTCGGCCCTGCCATCATGCAGTGGAGCGAAGATCTGGCCGCATGGAGTGATGATGAAAACGCGCTGACCTGCGCCTACATGACGCCCGCCCATCGCCAGACCGCTGCCCAGCTGCTGGAATGGATGCGCGAAGCCGGCATGGACGCGCACATTGACGCCGTCGGCAACGTCACCGGCGTCTACCGCTCGGACGCACCAAACGCCAGGACACTGATCACCGGTTCGCACTACGACACCGTCCGCAACGGCGGCAAGTACGACGGCCGCCTCGGCATCCTGCTGCCGATCGCCATCGTTCGCCATCTGCACCAGCGCGGCGAAAAGCTGCCCTTCAATCTGGAGGTGATCGGCTTCGCGGAAGAAGAAGGCGTTCGCTTCAAGAGCACCTTCCTGGGCAGCACCGCCATCACCGGCCGCTTCGACCTGTCGCTGCTCGACCAGACCGACGCCGACGGCGTCACCATGCGCGACGCCTTGCTGGCCGCCGGCCACGACGTGGCGCGCATCCCCGCCATCGCCCGCAATCCGGCCGACTCGCTCGGCTTTGTAGAAGTCCATATCGAACAAGGCCCGGTGCTGCTGGAGCGCGACCTGGCGCTGGGTGTGGTCACCGCCATCGCCGGCAGCTCGCGCTACCTGCTCGACCTCACCGGCCTGGCCAGCCATGCCGGCACCACGCCGATGGCCATGCGCAAGGACGCCGCCGCCGCCGCCGCCGAAATCGTGCTGCTGGTCGAACAGCGCTGCGCGCAGGCGCCGTCGCTGGTCGGCACGGTCGGCCAGTTGCAGGTGCCGAATGGTTCGGTCAACGTCATCCCCGGCGCCTGCAAACTGTCGCTCGACATCCGCGCCGCCGACGACGCCGTGCGCCTGGCCGCAGTCAGGGATGTCACGGATGGCATCGCCGCCATCTGCGCGCGCCGCCAGATCGAATTCACGCTGCAACCGCTGCTGAACGCCAGCGCCGCACCGTGCGCGCCACGCCTGATGCAGCAGTTCGGCGACGCCATCGAACGCGCCGGCCTGCCGCGCTTCGACCTGCTGTCCGGCGCCGGCCACGATGCGATGGCGATGGCCGCCATCACCGACGTCGCCATGCTGTTCACGCGCTGCGGCAACGGCGGCATCAGCCACAATCCGCTGGAGACCATGACCGCCGATGACGCCGACATCGCCGCCCGCGTGCTGCTCGACTTCCTGCGCAGCTACCGCGACTAAGCTGCCACCTGATCGCGAACGTACTGGCGCGGCGAACAGCCCATCACGCGCTTGAAGGCGGTGCTGAAGGCGCTGTCGGATTCATAGCCCAGCGCCTGCGCAATCACCGACACCGGCTGGCTGGAATGCACCAGCCGGTCGCCGGCCAGCAGCATGCGCCAGCGCGTCAGGTATTCCATCGGCGACGCGCCCACCGTCTGCTTGAACTTCAGCGCCAGCGTGGAGCGCGACATGCCGACGTGCTGCGCCAGCGTCTCCAGCGTCCAGCGCTGCGCCGGATCGCTGTGCAGCGCGCCGATAGCGCCGCCGATCTGCGGATCGGCCAGCGCATACAGCCAGCCGACGCCATTGCTCTCCTCTTCCGCCAGCACCAGCCGCAATGCCTGCACCAGCATCATGTGCGCCATGTGCTGCGCAATCAGCACGCAGCCGGGCCGGCGCTCCTTCAACTCCTGCACCAGCTTCTCCAGCGACCAGCGCAGCGATTCGCGGTCCGACTCCTTGTGCACGTGCGAGATCGGCGGCAGCGCCTCCAGCAGGATGCTGGTATGCCGGCCGTTGAACACGAAGTGTCCGCCGACCAGCATGCAATCGCCGCCGCCATTAATGACGCCTACGCCGGCCTCACGCCGCCGGCGCAGCAGTTCCAGCGCATCCTGCGGCGGCAGCGCCAGATCGCTGGCCAGGCGGAACGGCAGGCCGCGCGGCAGCAGGAAGCACTCGCCGGCCTTCAGCAGCACCGGCTCGGCCACGCCCTGCACCGCCAGCCAGCACTGGCCGGAGACCACGGCGTAACACTTGATGCCCTCATGTTTCTGGAATTGCAGCGACCAGTCGCCGCCGGCGTCAAAGCCGCCGGCCATATAGCTGCGCGGTTTGAGCAGGGAGAGTACGTCTGATAAGGGATCCATGATTCGGACGATCGCAAAGAAAATACGGATTCTATAGCATGGATCGTCCTGCACGTATCTTCTATCATGCATACCATCGACACCAGGGAGATGCACATGAAAGTATTCGTCACAGGCGCCACGGGCTGGGTAGGTTCGGCCGTCATTCAGGAACTGCTGGACGCCGGGCACGAGATATTGGGACTGGCGCGCAGCGAGGATGGCGCCGATACGTTGCGCCAGCGCGGCATCGCCGTGCATCGTGGCGACCTGTCGGACCTCGACGTGCTGGCCGCCGGCGCGCGGGCTTGCGATGGCGTGATCCACACCGCCTTCATCCATGACTTCAAGGACTTCAACGCCGCCGGCGAGACCGACCGCCGCGCCATTGAAGCCATGGGTGAAGCAATGGCCGGCAGCGGCAAGCCGCTGATCACCACCTCCGGCAGCGCGCTGCTGCCACATGGCCGCGTGGGCACCGAAAACGACGCGCCCGATCCGGCCGGCCCGGCGCAGCACCGTACAGCGTCCGAGCAGCTCACGCTGGCACTGGCGGCGCGCGACGTGCGCTCAACGCTGGTACGCCTGCCGCCGTCGGTGCACGGCGACGGCGATTACGGCTTCGCGCCACGGCTGGTGGACATCGCCCGCGCCAAGGGCGTATCGGCTTACATCGGTGAGGGCAATAACCGCTGGCCGGCCGTGCATCGGTTTGATGCAGCGCGACTTTACCGGCTGGTGCTGGAACATGGCACGGCCGGTGCGCGCTATCACGCCATTGGCGAACAAGGCGTCGCTACGCGGGAGATTGCGGAGGTGATCGGCAAAGGGCTTGGTGTTCCGATCGTCAGTCTCGCGGCGGAAGAAGCACTGGAGCACTTCGGCTTCCTGGCGCGCTTCTTTGGCGCGGACTGCCCGGCGTCCAGCGCGCAGACGCGCGAACAATTGGGCTGGCAGCCTGCCGGTCAGGGGCTTATTGAGGATCTGGCGCAGCACTACTTGCGAGACTGACCAGCGCCGCCGCCACCTGCTCGATGACCGGCGCCCAGCCGCCACCGCGCGGCTGGCGGAACAGGCGCATGGACGGATACCACGGCGTGTCGTCGCGGTCCGCCATCCAGCGCCAGTCGCAACGATAATCGGGTAGCAGCAGCCAGCAAGGCTTGCCCAGCGCGCCAGCCAGGTGCGCCACCGCCGTGTCCACGGCGATCACCAGATCGAGATTGGCGATCAGCGCCGCCGTCTCCGCAAAGTCCTGCAAGCGCGAGGCCAGCGGATGCACATACATGCCCACCGGCGGCGTCAACGCCTCCGCCTCGCCGGGACCTTTTTGCAGGCTGATGAAATGCACAGCGTCAGATGCTGCCCCCAGCGGGGCAAGCGCCATTAGCGATGGCAGCGAGCGGTCCGCATCATTCTCGAAGTTGGCGTTACCGCGCCACGCCAGGCCAACGCGCGGTCCCTGCTGCGGCAGCGCATCGCGCCATTGCGCGACCAATTGCGGCTCTGCGTGCAGATACGGCACGTCCGCCGGAATGCTGGCCATCTCCGTGCCGAACAATCCCGGCAAGCGCATCGGACGCGTCCAATAATCCCATCCGCCGGGCAGTGCATCACCCAGCGCATGCACGCGATCCACGCCCGCCAGCGTGGCGAACAACCGCTGCAAGCCGGGATGACAAACCATCTCCACCCGCTCCGCTCCGCGCGCCTTGAGCATGGCCGCATACCGGCAGAAATGAATCATGTCGCCATGCCCCGCCTCCAGCCCGATCACAATCGACTTGCCGTCCAGCGGCTCGCCATTCCAGAACGGACAGTCGAAGGACAGTGGAAAACGGTCGAACTGCCAGCGCGCCTCCAGCATGCGCCAGCCTTCTTCAAAGCGCGCCTGCCGCAGCAATAGATAACTGAGATTGAACTGCGCCCGCGCATGCTCCGGATCGAGCGCCAGCGCCTGCCGGTAGCAAGCCTCGCCCTCCGCCTCGCGATGCGTACACACCAGCACCGCACCAAGCTGGCTCCACGCGGTCGGCGAATCCGGCGCCAACTCCGCCGCCTTGCGCAGCGCCGCTTCCGACTCCGCCAACCGCTTTTCCTTGAACAGCAACGCGCCCAGGTTCTGATGCAGCTGCGCGTGATCCGGCATCAGACCAAGCGCCTGCCGATAATGAAACTCCGCCTCCGCCACCGCGCCCTGCTGCTCCTTCAGATACCCCAGATTGGCGCGCGCCGCGACATGCCAAGGTTGCAGCGCCAGCGCTTGCAGATAACAAGCCTCCGCACCGGCGTAGTCGCCGGCGGTCATGCGATGGTTGCCATCAATGTAAGCCTGTTGCGGATCGGTGTACATCATCGCGTATTCAACGGCACAGGAAGGCCGTCAATTGATCCTCGGGCAGCGGCTTGCTGAGCAAATAGCCTTGATAGAAATGGCATCCCTCCTCGGTGACAAACGCCAGCTGTGCCTCGGTTTCCACACCTTCCGCCAGCACCGTCATCCCCAGCGTCTTCCCGAGGGCGACGATCACGCGCACAATGGCTGCGCCGTGCCCTTCCGTCAAGGCGCCCCAGATGAAGGAACGGTCGACCTTCAACTGCGACAATGGCAGGCGATGCAGGTAGGACAACGATGAATAGCCGGTGCCGAAATCATCCAGCGCGAAACTGACGCCCACCGCGCGCAGGCGCTGCATCTTCGCCACCGTGCACTCCACATCATTGAGCAGCAGGCTTTCAGTCAGTTCCAGTCGCAACCGCTCCGGCCGTGCGCCGGTCTGCGCCAGCACCTCCAGCACTTGCTCGCAGAAGTCCGGACGATGGAACTGGACCATGCTGACGTTGACCGATATTTCCAGCGCATCGGTGGCCGGGTCACCAGCCCAGCGCACCAACACGCGGCAGGCCTCCCACAGCACCCAGCGTCCGAGGGGCAAAATCATATTGGTCTCTTCCGCCACCGGAATGAACTCCGCCGGCGACACCAGGCCGCGCTGTGGATGGCGCCAGCGGACCAGCGCCTCCACGCCCGCAATCTGCCCACGCATACCCGCCAGCGGCTGGTAATGGAGCTCGAACTCCTGGTTGGCCAGCGCACGCCGGATGTCGGCTTCCAGCTGCGCGCGCAGCGTCACGCGCGTCTGCATGGCCGGGTCAAATAGGACGAAGTTGTTACGCCCCGCCGCCTTGGCCTGATACATGGCGAGATCGGCGCGCTTGAGGATCTCTTCCACGCTGAGCGGCTCGCCGCAAAACAACGCCACGCCGATGCTGGGCGTGCTGTAATGTTCGATGCCATCGACATCGAACGGCGCATCAAACGCCCGCAAGACCCTGGCTGCGCGCTCTCGCGCCGAGGCCTCGCCATCCAGGCCAAGATCCGCCAGTAGCACCACAAACTCGTCGCCGCCAAGGCGCGCCACGGTATCGCACTCCCGCACCGCGTCATGCAGGCGGCCAGCCACCAGCTGCAACAGCATGTCCCCCTTGTCGTGGCCGCGCGTGTCGTTGATACTTTTGAAGTCATCCAGATCGATAAACAGCACTGCGCCGACGGTCCCGTCGCGCCGGGCCAGCGCGAGCGTCTGCTCCAGGCGGTCCATCAGCAGTTGCCGGTTAGGTAAGCTTGTCAGTTTGTCGTAAAACGCCAGGTGGTGAATCTCGGCCTCGATGGCCTTGCGTTCGCTGACGTCGCGGAAGTAGATCGTCAGTCCCTCTTCCGACGGATAGGCGCGCACTTCGGTCCACAGGTTCAGTGGCGCATAATGCTCTTCAAAGGTGACCGGCTTGTTGGTATCAATCGCCTCGTGATAGGCGCGGTAATACGTGCCGCCCACCGCCTCGGGGAAAATCTCCCAGACATTACGTCCCACCACATCGCCACGCAACACCTCCAGCAGCAGTTCGGCGTTGCGGTTCAGGTAGCGAATCTCCCAGGCATGGCCGAGCATCAATACCGCATCGGAGATGCTTTCCAAAGTGGCGGTAAGGCAGGCCGCGTGCAGCGCTTCCGTATGGGGCTTGGGAGGTGATTGCATAATAACCGGCCGGCATCGTGGCCGGCATTCTGATCTGATGCAATCAGTATGCGCCCGAGTGGTCCGGCGGTCAAACCGAGGTTACGCTACCCTGGCGCGTTCCAGCATGGCGTGCAGCAGCACATTGCAACCTGCTTCCAGATGCTCGGCCTTGGCATCCTCGATCTCATTGTGGCTGATGCCGTCCTTGCAAGGTACGAAGATCATGCCGGACGGCGCCAGACGCGCAGCATAGATAGCGTCATGGCCGGCGCCGGACACCACGTCCATGGTCGAATAGCCCAACTTTGCAGTCGCATTACGAACTGCATCCACGCACTCCGGATGGAATGGGCACGGCGGATAGTAGGATACGCGCTCGATCTCGATCTTCAATCCCGACTCGCTGCGGGTCTGGTCGATAAACGCCAGCATCTCCTCGTGCATGGTATTCAAAAGCTCATCGTTCACGTTGCGCAGATCGATGCTGAATTTGACTTCGCCAGGAATCACGTTGCGGCTGTTCGGGAACACCTGCACCATACCCACCGTGCCACGGCCATACGGCGGATAGCGATTGGCGATGGCAACGACTTCCTGCATGATCTTCGTAGCCACTTGCAGCGCATCCTTGCGCAGTCCCATCGGCGTCGGGCCGGCGTGGGCTTCCATGCCGGCGACCACGCAGTCATACCACGACAGCCCCATCACCGCCGGTACCACGCCGATCACCTTGTCGGCATCTTCCAGCACCGGGCCTTGCTCGATGTGCGTTTCGAAGTAAGCACCGATAGGATGATCGCCCGGCACCTGCGGGCCTTTGTAGCCGATGCGCTCCAGCTCTTCGCCGACGGTCTTGCCATCGACGTCCTTGGCCGCATACGCCGTCTCCAGCGAGAACGCGCCGCAGAACACGCCGGAACCCATCATCACCGGCACGAAGCGCGAGCCCTCTTCATTGGTCCAGAAGGCGACTTCAATCGGCGCCTCGGTCTTGATGTTCAAGTCGTTCAGCGTGCGCACCACTTCCAGCCCGGCCAGCACGCCGTAGTTGCCGTCGAACTTGCCGCCGGTCGGCTGGGTGTCGATATGACTGCCGGTCATCACCGGCGGCAGCGCGTTGTTAGCGCCATCGCGGCGCATGAAGACATTGCCGATCTGGTCGATGGTAATCGACAGACCCGCCTCCCTGGCCCAGCCGACCACCAGGTCGCGGCCCTGCTTATCCAGATCCGTCAACGCCAGGCGCTTGACGCCGCCCTTTTCCGTCGCGCCGATTTTCGCCAGTTCCATCAGCGATGCCCACAGGCGGTCACCATTAATCTTCATGTGCTGCTCCTTAACCTTAACGGGCCGACGTCGCCTTGAACGCCGGACGATTGATATAGCGGCCCGCGCCCTCCACCGCCATCAGCACGCCGCGATGGAAAACGACGTTACCGGCAGACAGCGTGGTGCTGGGAATTCCTCGTACAGTGCGGCCTTCAAACACGTTGAAGCCACCCTTGGCGAATTGCGTCAACGCCGAAATGGTGCGCGTCCCCTCGGGGTCCCACACCACCACGTCCGCATCCGCGCCCGGCGCGATCACGCCCTTGCGCGGATAGATATTGAAAATCTGCGCCGTGTTGGTCGACGTGATCTTGACGAACTCCGATGGCGTCAGCATGCCGCTGTTGACGCCCGCATCCCACACCACCGACATACGGTCTTCCACGCCGCCGCAGCCGTTCGGGATCTTTGTAAAATCATCCTTGCCCATCGCCTTCTGCGCGGCGCAGAAGGTGCAGTGATCGGTCGCCGTGGTATGCAGGTTCCCGCCGCGCAGCCCTTGCCACAAGGCCGCCTGGTGATGCTTGCTGCGGAACGGAGGACTCATCACGTGGCCGGCGGCGAATTCCAGGTCATCGCTCTGGTACACGCTGTCGTCGATCACCAGATGGCCGGCCAGCGCCTCGCCGTACACGCGCTGCCCATGTGCGCGGGCGCGGGTGATGGCTTCCAGCGACTCTGCGCACGACACGTGCACGATGTAGACCGGCGTATTCATCACGTTGGCGATGGCGATCGCACGGTTGGCCGCTTCCGCCTCCACTTCCGGAGGCCGCGACAGCGGATGCGAACTTGGCCCGGTCAGGCCCCGCTTGATCAAATCCTGCTGCAACTGGTACACCAGCTCGCCGTTCTCCGCATGCACGGTCGGCATCGCGCCCAGCTCCAGGCAGCGGCGGAAGCTCTTCACCAGCGTTTCGTCATCGGCCATGATGGCGTTCTTGTAGGCCATGAAGTGCTTGAAACTGTTGACGCCATGGTCGCGCACCAGGATTTCCATGTCGCGATGGACCGTCTCATCCCACCACGTAATCGCCACGTGGAAGGTGTAGTCGCCGGCCGACTTTTTGGCCCACTCGCGCCACTGGTGGTAGGCCTCGATCAGGTTCTGCTTCGGCGCCGGAATCACGAAATCGATAATGCTGGTGGTACCGCCGGCCAACCCAGCGGCGGTGCCGGTGTAGAAGTCATCCTGCGTCACCGTGCCCATGAACGGCAGGTTCATGTGCGTGTGCGGATCGATCCCGCCCGGCATCACATACTGGCCGCCGGCGTCGATCGCCTTGGCGCCGGATGGCACTTCCAGGTTCTCGCCGACGGCGACGATCTTGTCGCCATCGCACAGCACATCGGCGCGAAAGGCGCGGTCGGCGTTGACGACTGTGCCGCCACGGATGATAGTTTTCATAAAGCGTCTCCTTACGGGTGGGCCGCTGTCCGCACTGCGGATACGGTTTTCCCTTTCATCAGAACCCCATACACCACGGCCGAAATGGCGATGCCAACGAACCATGCATAGGTATAAATCGTTTTAAACGTTTCCGACACACCGGGGAAAGACGCCGGGAACGCCGCGTTGAGGAAGCCGGGAATATTCGGCAGCACGCCAATCACAAACGCCACCAGCGCCGCCGTATTCCAGCCCTTGCCATACGAGTATTGACCATCTGCGCGATACAGGTCGCCGACGTTCAGTTCCGTCTTGCGCACCAGGTAGTAGTCGACGATCAGCACACCGGCGATAGGCCCCAGCAGCGCCGAGTAGCCAATCAGCCAGGTGAACACATAGCCTTGTGTGGATTCGAGTATCTTCCACGGCATCATGAGGATGGCGATGGCGGCGGTGATGTAGCCGCCGGTTTTGTAGGTGATCTTGTTTGGCGCCAACGCCGAGAAGTCATACGCCGGGCCAACCAGATTGGCGGCCAGGTTGACCGACACCGTATCGATCAGCAGGATCACCAGCGCCACCAGCACCGCAACGCCGGTCATGCGGCTGGACAGTTCGACCGGGTCCCAGATCGCCTTGCCGTACAAGACCACGGTGGCCGAGGTCACGATCACCGCCATCGCCGCCAGCAGTCCCATCGGCACCGGCAGGCCGACGGTCTGGCCGATCACCTGGTCGCGCTGGGTTTTGGCGAAGCGCGTAAAGTCGGGAATATTCAGCGCCAGCGTAGCCCAGAAACCGACCATCGCCGTCAGCGAAGGCCAGAACGTGGTCCAGAACTGGCCGGCTTTCCTGCCGCCTTCGACAAACTGCGATGGCGCCGACAGCAGGTCGCCGAAGCCGCCGGCCTTGCTGTGCACCCAGCCAAGCAGCACGAAGCAGATGGCGATCTTCAGCGGCGCGGTATAGGTTTCCAGTTTGCGGATCGACTCCATGCCGTGCACGATGTAGTAGAACTGGATGGCCCAGAAAGCCAGGAAGCAAAGCAGCTGGCTGCCGTTGATGCCCAGGCCCGCGATCTTCGCGCCGCCAACTTCCCCGCCCATCATCACGCCGATCAGCGTGTAGATCATCGAGCCGCCGAACCAGGTTTGAATGCCGTACCAGCCGCAAGCGACGATGGCGCGCATCAGCGCCGGCAGCTTGGCGCCCGAGGTGCCGAACGACGCACGCGCCAGCACCGCATACGGAATGCCGTACTTGGTGCCGGCGTGGCCGATCAGCAGCATCGGCAGCAGCACGATGGCATTGGCCAGGAACACCGTCAGCACCGCCTGGTATCCCGACATGCCGCCTTCGATCAAACTGGCGGACAAAGTGTACGCCGGAATGCACATCACCATGCCAACCCACAGCGCCGAGAAGTGATACCAGCGCCAGGTACGCTGTGCCGCCGTAGTCGGCGCGAGGTCTTCGTTCCAGAGTTGCGTGCTGCCAGGGGATTCAATGCTCACGAGGCGTTCTCCAAAGGGTTGATGTCTCCGTACACCACTGCAAGTTCCGTACCTTGAGCTTGCGCTCGCCCCGCACTGCGGTCCGCCGGGGTCTGACCCCGCATGGGGTCAGACCCCTTTCTGCCTTGGGGTACGCATGTGCCGCCGCTACGCAGCCTCTACCACCTTTTCCGCACGCGGATTGCGTGGGTCCTGCGTCCAGTTCATGTATGGCTTGCCGGTATCCTGCGGCACCATCGTGATGCAACCCTGCACCGGACAGGTGATCTCGCACAGATTACACCCAACGCACTCCTGCTTGTTCACTTCATACGTGCGCACGCCGGTCACCGCATCGATCAGCTGATTGATCGACTGGTGCGACGTATCTTCGCACGCCACGTAACAGCGCCCGCACTTGATGCAGTCGTCCTGGTTGATCTGCGCGATCACCTGATAATTCATGTTCAGGTATTTCCAGTCGGTGGTGTTGGGCACCGCCTTGCCGACAAATTCGGCGACGCTCTTGTAACCCTTCTGATCCATCCAGCGCGACAAGCCGTCCTTCATCTCTTCAACGATGCGGAAGCCATGCAGCATCGCCGCCGTGCACACCTGCACGCAGCCCGAACCCAGCGCCATGAACTCCGCCGCATCGCGCCAGTTGCCGATGCCGCCGATGCCGGAAATCGGCAAGCCCGCCGTTTGCGGATCGCGCGCAATCTCGGCCACCATGTTCAGCGCAATCGGCTTCACCGCAGAACCGCAGTAGCCGCCGTGCGTGCTGGCGCCGCCGACGATCGGAAACGCCACCATCTGGTCCAGGTCCAGATGCGTGATCGAGTTGATCGTGTTGATCAGCGACACCGCATCGGCGCCACCCGCCTTTGCGGCGCGCGCCGGCGCGCGGACATCGGTGATGTTCGGCGTCAGCTTGACGATCACCGGCAGCCTGGTATTCTGCTTGCACCAGCGCGTGACCATCTCCACGTATTCCGGCACCTGCCCCACCGCCGCACCCATGCCGCGTTCCGGCATGCCGTGCGGGCAGCCGAAATTCAGTTCGATGCCGTCTGCGCCGGTAGCTTCCACCAGCGGCAGGATGTCGGCCCACAAGCGCTCCTCGCAAGGCAGCATCAGCGACACGATGATCACGCGGTCCGGCCAGTCCTTCTTCACCTGCGTAATCTCTTCCAGGTTCAGCGCCAGCGAACGGTCGGTAATCAGCTCGATGTTGTTGAAGCCGAGGACTTCGCGGTTCTTGCCGTAATGCGCCGAGTAGCGCGACGACACGTTGACGGCCGCCGGATCTTCACCCAGCGTCTTCCACACCACGCCGCCCCATCCCGCTTCAAATGCGCGCACCACGTTGTAGGCCTTGTCCGTTGGCGGCGCGGAGGCCAGCCAGAACGGATTGATGGACTTGATGCCGCAGAATTCTATGCTCAGGTCAGCCATTATGCAGCCTCTTTTAAACCGTTGATGTCTTGATGGATGGCGTGCGCCGCCAGCTTGCCGTGTTGGACCGCCTGCACCGTCAGATCCTGCCCCGGCGCCACGCAGTCGCCGCCGGCGTAGATGCCCGGCAGGACGGTGCGGAACTGAGCGTCGACATAGATCTTGTCACCGTCGCGCTTCAGCGTTTTCGCCAGCGAATCGCTGATGCTGACTTCATCCATGCTCTGGCCGATGGCCTTGAAGATGGCGTCGGCCGCGATCTCGAACGTCTCGCCGGTACCGGCCAGGCGGCCGTTGACCACCGCCGTTTTCTCGAAGCGCATGCCGCGCACGCGTCCCGCATCGTCCAGCAGCACCTGCTGCGGCTGTGCCCAGGTGCGCATGCGGACCTGATTCTCTTTGGCGATGTGCTGTTCGTGCTCGGTGGCGCTCATCGCCTCAAAGCCGCGGCGATAGACCAGCGTCACTTCATCGGCGCCAAGGCGCTGGATCTGCACCGCCATGTCGATCGCGGTATTGCCGGCGCCGATCACGATGGCGCGCGATGGCACCGGCAGCTTGCTCAGATCATCCGACTGACGCAGCTCGGCGATGTAATCGACCGCAGCCAGCAGGCCAGGCGCATCTTCGCCGGTCAGGCCCATTTGCTTGCTGGCGCCGAGGCCCAAGCCCAGGAACACCGCATCGTAACCGGCATGCAGGTCACGCAGCTGCACGTTGACGCCCAGCGCCTGGCCATGCTTGATGGTGATGCCGCCGATCTGCAACAGAAAATCAACTTCTTTCTGCGCGAAGTTATCGGTCAGCTTGTACTTGGCGATGCCGTATTCATTGAGGCCGCCGGATTTTTCGCGCGCCTCATAGATCACCACATCATTGCCCAGCATCGCCAGCCGGTGCGCGCACGACAAGCCGGCCGGACCAGCACCCACCACGGCGATCTTCTTTCCGGTGGCGGCAAAGCGCTTGAACGGATGCTCTTCCAGTTGCATATTGTCGATGGCGTAGCGTTGCAGCAGGCCGATTTTGACCGGCTGCCCTTCCGCATCGTGATTGCGCACGCAGGCGTCTTCGCACAGGATTTCGGTCGGGCAGACGCGCGAGCAGCTGCCGCCGAGGATGTTCTGCTTGAGGATGCCGACGGCGGCGCCGTTAATATTCTCGTCGTGGATGTTACGGATAAAACTGGCCACATCGATCTCCGACGGGCAGATGCGCGTGCACGGCGCGTCGTAGCAGTACAGGCAGCGCGATGCTTCAATCGCAGCCTGCCGCGCAGTCAGTGCCGGAGCCAGGTCGGTGAAGTGTTTAGCCAATGACTCATTGGCTTCCTTCGATGTCGGCAGATAGCTAATCGATTCGATCATGGTGTCCTCGGTGGCGAATTATTTCATCTGTGGGAATGCAAATTCCGCGCCAGCGCTGGCGGTGTTGGGCCAGCGCTGCATCACCGCTTTGTGGCGCGTGTAGAAGCGCACGCCTTCCGGACCATAGGCATGATGATCGCCAAACAGACTGCGCTTCCAGCCGCCGAAACTGTTGAACGCCATCGGCACCGGCAGCGGCACATTCACGCCCACCATGCCGACTTGAATCTGCCGCACGAATTCGCGGGCCACGCCGCCGTCGCGCGTGTAGATCGCTACGCCGTTGCCGTACTCGTTGCGGTTGATCAGCTCTACCGCCGTGCCCACGTCCGGCGCGCGCAGCATGCACAGCACCGGGCCGAAAATCTCTTCCTTGTAAATCGTCATATCCGGCGTGACGTGGTCGAACAACGTGCCGCCGATGAAGAAGCCGTTCTCGCGTCCGACCACCTTGTGATCGCGTCCATCGACCACCAATTTGGCGCCTTGCTCAACGCCCTCGCCAATCAAGCGCTCTATACGCTGCTTGGCTGCGCTGCTGACGACCGGCCCCATTTCAGCATCCGACGCCATACCGTCGCGCACTTTCAGTGCAGCGGTGCGCTTTGCCAGTGCATCGACAATCTTGTCGCCTGCATCGCCGACGGCGACAACCACCGAAATCGCCATGCAACGTTCTCCGGCCGAGCCGAAAGCGGCACCCATCAGCGCATCCACCGTCATCTCCATATCCGCATCCGGCATCACCACCATATGGTTCTTGGCGCCGCCCAATGCCTGCACGCGTTTTCCCGCAGCGCAGCCGCGCGAGTAGATATATTCCGCAATCGGCGTCGAGCCGACAAAGCTGATCGCCTGCACCACCGGATGATCGAGCAGCGCATCAACAGTCACTTTATCTCCCTGCACCACATTGAACACGCCATCCGGCAAACCGGCTTCCTTCAGCAGACGCGCATGCAGCAGCGACGCCGAAGGATCGCGCTCGGAAGGCTTCAGAATAAAAGTGTTCCCGCAGGCCAGCGCCACCGGGAACATCCACATCGGCACCATCACCGGGAAGTTAAACGGCGTAATGCCCGCCACCACACCCAGCGCCTGGCGCATCGACCACGCATCGATGCCGCGCGAAATCTGGTCGGTGAATTCGCCCTTCAGCATTTGCGGAATGCCGACTGCAAATTCCACCATCTCGATGCCACGCGCCACTTCGCCCTTGGCATCCTCGAAGGTCTTTCCATGTTCGCGCGTGATCATCGCCGCGAATTCGTCCACATGCTGCTGGCACAGTTGCAGGTACTTGAACAACACGCGCGCGCGCGTCAGCGGTGGCGTGGCGGACCACGAAGGAAATGCCTGTTCGGCGGCGCGCACGGCGGCGTCAACTTCTTCCGCAGTGCCCAGCGCCACCCTGGCTACCGGTTCGCCCAATGCTGGATTGAACACGTCTGCATGGCGGCCGCTTTGCGTATCGACGGTAACGCCGTTGATGAAATGGGTGATCGTATCCATGATGCTCTTTCAAGTGTACGGCTTAACCTAAGAGGCTGTCCGCGTCTACGTAGTGATAACCAAGGCCGTGCGCCACCGCTTCATAAGTGACCTTGCCCTGGCAGACATTCAAACCATTCTTCAGATGCGGATTGGCTTTCAGCGCCTTCTGCCAACCCTTGTCGGCCAGCGCTAGCGCATGGCCTATCGTTGCGTTGTTCAATGCGAAGGTCGAAGTGCGCGCCACTGCGCCGGGCATATTCGCCACGCAGTAATGCACCACGCCGTCCACCACATACGTCGGCTGCTCGTGGGTGGTGGCGTGCGACGTTTCAAAGCAGCCGCCCTGGTCGATCGCCACATCCACCACCACCGCACCCTGCTTCATGCGCGCGATCATGGACTTGGTCACCAGCTTGGGCGCCGCCGCTCCCGGCACCAGCACGCCGCCGATCACTAGGTCCGCATCCAGCACCGCTTCCTCGATCGAGTGCGCGTTGGAATACATGGTGGCGACACGGTTGCCGTACACGAGATCCAGCTGGCGCAGGCGGTCCACGTTTTTATCGAGGATGGTCACGCGCGCGCCGATGCCGACCGCCATCTGTAAGGCATTGGTGCCGACCACGCCGGCGCCGATGATGGCGATATGCCCCGGCGCCACACCTGGCACGCCGCCCAGCAGCAAACCCATGCCGCCCTTGGATTTCTCCAGGTGCGCGGCGCCGGCCTGGATCGACATGCGCCCCGCCACTTCGCTCATCGGCGCCAGCAGCGGCAAGCCGCCGTTAGGGCCGGTGATGGTTTCGTAGGCGATGCAGACCGCGCCCGACGCCACAAGAGCCCTGGTCTGCTCCGGGTCCGGCGCGAGGTGCAGATAGGTGTACAGAATCTGTCCTTCGCGCAGCATCGCGCATTCCTGCGCTTGCGGTTCCTTCACCTTGACGATCATCTCGGCGCGCGCAAAAATTTCTGCGGCGTCGGCGATGATGGTGGCGCCGGATCCTTCATACATTGCATCCGTCAGGCCAATGGCCGCGCCGGCGTTTTGTTGTACCAATACTTGATGACCACGCAAAATGAGTTCTTTGACGCTGGCCGGGGTAAGGCCAACGCGGGACTCCTGGTTCTTAATCTCTTTTGGGACGCCGACCAGCATGTTTGTCTCCTTATTGGTCGTCACTCCCGCGAATGCGGGAGTCCATGGCGGTTATGCTCAGCATGGGTCGCGGCTTTCGCCGGGACGACGTGGTTAGTCCAGGTTTTTAAGTACTTCCCTCAGCTTTCCGAACAACTCGTCAATATGTTTTTTCTCCAGCACCAGCGGCGGCGACAAGGCGATGATGTCGCCGGTCACGCGAATCAGGATGCCATCCTCGAACGCCTGCTTGAAAGCGGCAAACGCGCGCGCACCGGGCTTGCCGGCAATCGGCGCCAGCTCGATGCCGGCGATCAGGCCAATCGTGCGGATGTCGATCACGTGCGGCAGGCCTTTCAGCGAATGCACCGCGTCGGCCCAGTATTCGGCCATGCCGGCGGCGTGCTCCAGGATCTTCTGCTCCTTGAAGACTTCCAGCGTCGCCAGCGAAGCGGCGCAAGCCACCGGGTGGCCCGAGTAGGTGTAACCGTGGAACAGCTCAATGCCGGCCGGCGCGTCCATGAAGGCGTCGTGGATATGCTTTTTGCTGAATACCGCACCCATTGGAATGGTGCCGTTGGTGAGGCCCTTGGCGGTGGTCATCAGGTCCGGTTCGACGTCGAAGTAATCGGCGGCGAACGGCGTGGTCAGCCGGCCAAAGCCGGTGATCACTTCATCGAAGATCAGCAGGATGCCGTGCTTGGTGCACAGCTCGCGCAGACGCTTCAGATAGCCCTTCGGCGGAATCAGCACGCCGGTCGATCCAGCCACCGGCTCGACGATGACCGCCGCGATGGTCGAGGCGTCGTGCAGCGTGACGATGCGCTCCAGTTCATCGGCCAGGTTGGCGCCGTGTTCCGGCTCGCCGCGCGTGTAGGCGTTCTTCTCAAGATTGTGGGTGTGCGGCAGGTGATCGACGCCGGGCAGCATGACGCCATACGGCTTGCGGTTGCCGGCGATGCCGCCCACTGAAATGCCGCCGAAGCCGACGCCGTGGTAACCGCGTTCGCGGCCGATAAAGCGCGTGCGGCTGGCCTCACCGCGCGCCTTGTGATACGCCAGCGCGATTTTCAGCGCCGTGTCGACCGCCTCGGAACCGGAATTGGTGTAGAAGACGTGGCCGAAGCGATGGTTGGTGTATTCCATCAGCGCTTCCGCCAGGTCGAAGGCGGCCGGGTGGCCCATCTGGAAGGTCGGCGCGAAGTCCAGCTGGCCGACCATCTCGCGCACGGCGGCGACGATCTTCGGCTGCGCGTGGCCGCACGGCACGCACCACAGGCCGGCGGCGCCGTCCAGGATACTGCGGCCGTCCACGTCCTTGTAGTACATGCCTTCCGCCGATACCAGCAGGCGCGGATGCGCCTTGAAATCGCGGTTGTTCGTAAATGGCATCCAGAAGGATTCCATCGATACTGGTCGAGACTCGTTCATGCACCTCTCCTATGAAACAACTGCTTTCGGATTTTTTTGACAGACCGTAAAAAAATTTACCAGTTGGCAAAATGATGATGCAATAATAGACAGCGCAACAACTATGGCACAGATACACAATTCATCAAACTGTCCAACCGTACTGGCAACAAAAACACTACAGTTTCACTTTCGCTGCGTGGAGTCAAGGATGGAAGAGGCAAGTGCTGTCATCGATCAAACCGGCGGGCCGCCTAGCTGGCCCTGCGTCGCCATCGAACGCCGGCACAAAGACAGCCTGGTGGAGCAGATCGTGAGCGCCATCAGCAGCATGGTCGGCAGCCGGGAGTTGCGCGTGGGAACTAAGATGCCGTCGGTACGGCAGTTCGCCAAGTGTAATGGCGTCAGCACCTTTACAGTTGTCGAGTCCTACGACCGGCTGGTGACGCTCGGCCTGCTGTCGTCGCGGCGCGGCTCCGGCTACTTTGTCGCCCGCCAGGACGTGCCGGCCACGCTGCTGCAGGCTGCGCCCAGCGCCGCGCCGCTGGCCATCGACGCCCTCACGCCCGAGCTGTATTCCGGCGTGTCGGAGGCGCTGCCGGTGGGCGCCGGCTGGCTGCCGCCCGAGTGGTATGGCGAAGACACCATCCTCGACGCCGTGCGCCAGGCCATGAAGATTCCGGCCAACCGTCTGCGCGGCTACGGCCACCCGCTCGGCTTCCCAACGCTGCGCCAGCACCTGACCGCCACGCTGGGCGACGAGCTGTTCCCGGTCGAAGCCGAACAAATCCTGCTAACCCACGGCGCCACCCACGCCTTCGACCTGATTCTGCGCACGCTGACCAAGCCGGGTGACACCGTGCTGGTCGAAGATCCCGGCTACAGCAACCTGCTGTCGTTAATTCGCCACCATGGCTGCATCGCGGTCGGCATTCCGCGCGGCGAAAACGGCCTGGATCTGGATCTGCTGGCGCAGCAGGCCGCGCTGACGCAGCCCAAGCTCATGTTCGTCAACACCGTGCTGCAAAATCCGCTGGGCACCTCCTTGAGCGCAGCGCAGGCGCACCGGCTGCTGGCGCTGGCCGAGCAGTTCGACTTCTGGCTGGTGGAGGACGACATTTACCGCGAACTGGCGCCGCGCGGCGAGGCTTCGCTGGCGGCGATGGACGGCTTGCGGCGCGTGATCCGCGTCGGCAGTTTTTCCAAGACGCTGTCGCCGGTGCTGCGGGTCGGCTCGATCAGCGCCTCGTCGTCGCTGATCCCCGAACTGCTGCGGGTGAAAATGCTGACCGGCCTCACCACCTCCGAGATCAACGAACGCGCCGTCTACCACGCCATCACCGCCCGCCCCTACAAGCGCATGGTGGACAAACTGGTGACGCAGCTGGACGCCGGCCGCGAACGCGCCATGGCCAGCCTGCGCGACGTCGGCATGACCTTGCTGGCGCGGCCGCGCGGCGGCATGTTCGTCAGCGCCGGCTGGCACGACGCGCCCTCGCCCGCCTGGAACGGCAAAGTCATCGCCGACCTCGCGTTGAAACATGGCATTTTGCTGTCGCCGTGCGACTTCTTCATGCTGCGCGCGCCGGAAGCGATCTGGTTCCGCTTCAACGTGGCGTATGCCGACCACCCGCAACTGCTCAACTTCCTGAAACTGATATGCCGACAGTAAAAATCAACCGTCGCCTGCTCAACCGCGACAAGCTGGAAGCGGAGATCACCGCCGAAGCGGTGCGCGTGTTTGCCGAATGCGGCTACGAAGGCACCTCGATCGCCACGGTGGCGGAAAACGCCGGCCTGTCGAAACAGAACCTGATGTACTACTTCCCCACCAAGCAGTCGCTGTACCAGCGCGTGCTGGACGAAGTGCTGGACGACTGGCTGGCGCGCATGGAAAGCCTGGCGGCCGCCGACCAGGAACCGCGCGAAGTGCTGCGTACCTACGTCCAGGCCAAGCTGAAATTCTCGCGCGAGAATCCATGGGCGTCGCGCGTCTACGCGATGGAAGTAATCAGCGGCGCGCCGCTGTACGGTGGCCAGATACAGAACCGCGTGGTGCCGCTGGTGCGCAAGGATATCGAGGTATTTGAACGCTGGATCAGCGAAGGGAAAATGGCGCCGCTGAACGCGACCCATCTGCTGTTTGCGATCTGGGCGATGACGCAGTCCTATGCGGACTTCTCGGCCCAGATGGCGCTGGTGCTGAACCGCAAACAGCTGACCAAAAAAGATTTCGACGATGCCGAGAAGGTCATCGTCGATATGGTGCTGGCGGCGATCAGCGTGCCGGCGCAGCCTGCCGGCGGCGGCGCGCCATAAAGCCTACCATGCCCAGGCCAGCCATCAGCATGGCGTAGGTTTCCGGTTCCGGCACCGTCGCCGCCAGGGTTACCTGATGGATTTCGCCGGTCGAGATCACGTTCTTGGCATAGACGCCGCCGTTGACATTGGCGTTGAGATTGCTGAAAGTACCATTCGCTACCAGAATCTGGCCGTCAAAGGTCTTGTCGGCAGTGACGCTGGTGGCGCCGGCGAAGTTCCAGACCAGTTTGCCGCCGAGGTCGGCGCGGTTCACGTTGACGTTCAGGGTCAGATTCGCATCGTTAGTGTTGAATACCACGCCGGACGCGCCATTCAGGTTGAACTTAAAGTCGGTGACGGTGCTGTTGAAGATGTCGCTTTCCAACGAGGTCAGGTCAAACACAGCAACGCCGTTGGCGTCGGCCTTGGCGTTGAACGTCACGGTATGCTTGTCGGAGCTGATATCGACGGTGCCGCCGGTGGACTGGAGCAGGCTCAGATACGCCGAGTAGCCCTGCACAATGTTGGCCATGTCGTTGGTATTGCTGACGCCGGTGCTCTGAGCCGCATCCTTGTAGCCGGTTTGCAGCGCATTGGCGGTGGTCGACCGTTGCTGGTTGAGGTTGCCGCCACTGACGGTGCCGCCGGCGTAATAGTTGCCGCTGCCGTTGTAGCTGGTGTTGGTCGAATTGCCCTTGATATAGGACGAGCCGTTGTTGATGATCGAATTACTGATGCTGCCGGCATACACCCCACCGTTTTCAACGGTAGCGCCGCTCATGTTGCCGATGACGGTCAGACCGGCAAACGCCGATGCCGGCATCTTGCCGGATTCCTGGCTCAGCACGGCGCCATTGCCGATCAGGTTATTGCCGACGAAAGTGCGGCCCTGTACGTGCGAGGTGGTGGTGTAGTCGTTCCAGGCGATAACGTTAAACTGGGTCACGGCATCCTTCGCGGTCAGCGCGGTGGTTGCGTGTGCGGAACCAGCCAGCAGGGTGGCGGCGGCGATCAGGGTCAGGCTGCGTGCGGTCATGTGGGTCCTTGGGAGAAAACAGCGTTGATTTACGTTAAGTTACTCAAACATAAATTTAATTGCATTAAGTGTATCATGAGATACCGCAAAGAAAAATACGTTTTAGCATTTTTTTATCGCCGTCCGTAGCAAAAAAGCCATGATAAATTTTTCAAAAGAAACCCTACACTGCCGCATTTGTGCTTGCGTTAGCGGAATCAGGCCGATGCGCCGCCCCTGCGCGCATTGCTGCTGGCAAGGGAATGGCAAGCCGCCATTCATCCTGCGCAATAACCGGCCATGCCCGCGAAAGCGCAGTTGATCGGAATCCACTACGCGGCGTTGCAGGGCTTTGCTACAGTGCTCTCATCGCAACGCCTTTATGGAGACAACAAAATGAACCAAGCCACCGCCCTCATCGACGAAATTTTCCAGGCCCTGACCAATCTGCTGCGCTACGCCGGCCGCCTGATCGGCCGCATGTCGCCGCCGGCCCTGCTGGGTGCGGCGCTGGTGCTGGCCTTCCTGTTCTCGATCCTGCCGTTGGCGCTGGTGCTGTTCGTCGCCTTCATGCTGATCAAGGTGGCGGTCGGCGCCTGTGTCGTCAGCGGCCGCCGCGCCAAACGCGCCCAGGAGCACGTTGAATGAAAAAGCACCGGCTGGCCCAGGCCAGCTATAAAAATGCCAAGAGCCTGCTGGACATCGTCCGCGAAATCGGCGAAACCGCCGTCAGCGTCTGGTGGCATTTCTTCGACTGGCTGGCGCAGGTGGAGTGGCGCAAGCTGGTCATCATCTGGCTGCTGTTGCTGATCCTGTCGGCGTCGCTGTTCCACATGAACGACCAGACCTGGGGCTTCATCCTGGTGTCGTTCGGCCTGAAGGTGCTGGCCGGCGGCAAGCGCAAGGCCGAGCTGGAAGCGCGCAACGCCGAATCGCACGCCGACGAGGAAAGCATCGAACGGCGCGTGGTCGAGGCGCGCATGGCGGCCTTGCAGGCCCAGGTCGAGCCGCACTTTTTGTTCAACACCCTGGCGCTGATCGGCCAGTTGATCGAAACCGACCCGCCGCAGGCGGCGCGCATCCACCAGAACCTGATCGACTACCTGCGCGCCACGCTGCCGCAGATGCGCGCCAAGGGTTCCGGCACGCTGGGCCGGCAGATCGAGATGTCGCGCGCCTACCTGGCCATCATGCAGGCGCGCATGCGCTCGCGGCTGGCCGTGTCGATCGACGTGCCGGACGAGATGCTGAGCGCCACCTTCCCGGTGATGATGCTGCAGATCCTGATCGAAAACGCCATCAAGCACGGACTGGAGCCGAAGATCGCCGGCGGCCGCATCGACATCCGCGCTGCGGTCGACGGCCAGATGCTGCAAGTGGATGTATGCGACGACGGCGTCGGCTTCAACGCCTTCGCCGGCGACGGCCTCGGCCTGGCCAATGTGCGCGAACGCCTGCGCATCCAGTACGGCAACCGCGCGCAGCTGGTGATCGAAGCGCCGCTGACCGGCGGCACGCGCGCCAGCATCCGCGTTCCCTACGCCCCCGATATTTTTGCTGCGAGTTCCACATGACTGCTCCCACCGCCCTGATCGCCGACGATGAAGAAGGCATGCGCCAGCAACTGCGCAGCCGCCTGCAGGAAGCCTGGCCGGCGCTGAACATCGTCGCCGAAGCCGAGAACGGCATCGAAGCCGTGGCGCTGGCCGGCAAGCACCAGCCGGACATCGTCTTCCTCGACATCCGCATGCCGGGGCTGTCCGGCATTGAAGCGGCGCGCATGCTGTTCAACCGCTGCCACCTGGTGTTCGTCACCGCCTACGACCAGTACGCGATTGAAGCGTTCGAGCAAGGCGCGCTGGATTACCTGTTGAAGCCGGTCGGCGGCGAACGCCTGAAAACCACCTGCGCCCGGCTGCAATCGCTGATCGGCCAGCAGCCGTCCAACATCGAGCGGCAGCTGAGCCAGTTGCTGTCGCACCACAGCAAACCGGCAGCGGCCAGAACCGACTATCTGCGCTGGATCCAGGCCGTGGTCGGCGCCAACCTGCGCATGATCTCGACGCGCGAGGTGCTGTTCTTCCAGGCCGACGAAAAATACACGCGGGTGCAGACCGAGCAGTCGGAAGTCCTGATCCGCAAGACGCTCAAGGAGCTGGCGGACGAGCTGGACCCGGACGAATTCTGGCGCATCCACCGCTCGACCCTGGTGCGCGTGGATGCCATCGAAGAAGTCACGCGCGACCTGCGCGGCCGCCAGATGGTGCGCATTCGCAACCACCCGCAACTGTTGGAAGTAAGCCGCGGCCACACCCATTTATTCCAGCAAATGTAATCGCATCGGCGGGCCATCGGCGTATACTGGATTGCTTCACTCAAGGGAGGGAACGATGTCCAGCATACCCAAGCAAACGCTTTGCGGCGTCATACCATGCCTGCGCTACCGCGATGCGCCGGCCGCCATCGACTGGCTGTGCAGCACCTTCGGCTTTGAAGTGCAGTTCGTGGTACCCAACGAGGACGGCAGCATCGCCCACGCCCAGCTCACCTTCGGCAACAGCATGGTCATGCTGGGCTCCGTGTTCGACACCGAGTACGGCCGCCTGCTCAAGCAGCCAATGGAAACCGGCGGCTTTGTCACGCAGAGCGCCTACCTGGTGGTCAACAGCGCCGACGAAGTATATGGCCGCGTGCTGCAAGCCGGCGGCCAGATCGTGCTCGACCTCAAGGACGAAGACTACGGCGGCCGTGGCTTCACCTGCCGCGACCCCGAAGGTCACATCTGGAGCATTGGCACCTACGATCCCTATGCTCAGGCCGGAGTTTAAGACAGCGCGTTGACCAGCGCGGCGTCCGCCACTTGCGCCGGGTGGATGCGGATGATGTCGCGGTAGAGCGGTGGCATGGCGGCGCACAGGTCGGCCAGTTCGGCTGGCGGCAGCGATGGCAGCACGTACTGGAACTGGGTGGGATTTTCCAGCGGCAGCGGGCCTTCCATGGTGGAGCCGTAGGCGCCCAGGTTCATGTAGCTGACGGCGCTGGCGTCCGGCCCTTTGGCGAAGACGAAGGTGCCGTCTTTCGGATGGCCGAGGTAGCGGCGTACATCTTCCTGCTGCCCCCGCGAAACGCCATGCAGCAGTTTGTAGCGCAGCTGCGCGTAGGCGCGCGTGGTTTCCATGAAGGCGCTGCGGATACCCGACTGCGTCATCCGGCCCGCCATGCACAACAGCAGATTGCCGAACGAATCCAGCAAGGCCACCGCGTCCCCTGCCCCGCCATGTTCGCGGTCGCGCGCCATCGCCTGCAGCAGGAACGGCGCCAGGCCGGCATTGGGCCGGTGCGGCGCGCAGCGGTAAGTCAGCGCGTCCGGATACTGCTGCTTCAGCGCACGTACGATGGCGTGATCGGCCGGCAGCGTAGCCGGGTCTTTCAGCGCTGGCTGCGGCAGGTCGGTGTTCAGCATCGCCATCACGTCGGACGACGTGGCCTCAAACACCAGCGAGCACAAGGCCTGCGTCGGTTCTGAGATGGTTTTGCCGATGAAGAAGGACTTCGGCGTGGCGCCGGACGCAGCACGCGCGTACAGCGATGAGCCGAGAATGGCCGGGTAGCTGAAGCTGTCGACGGCCTGCGCGCGCAGCGCTGCCGGCAGCGCCTTGAAGCTGGCGCTATTGTCGTAATTGATGCCGGACGCATGGTCCGGGGCCGCCACCACCACGTTGAAGCCCCCCGCCAGAATCGCGCCGCTGCACATGCTGCACGGGTCGAGCGAGCTGACTATGGTGATGTCCTGCGGCGCTGGCAGGTGCCGCCCCTTGGCGCGTTCGGCGTAGTACCAGTCGATCAACTGGCGCTCGCTGTGCGCGGTGGGGTCGAACACCAGCCCGTCCTTGACGACGTTGTTGTGCAGCGACTGCAGCACATTGCCGTGCTGGTCGAGCATCAGGCCGCCGACGCCGAAGGTGCCTTGCGTCCTGGCGGCGATGGCTTCGGACGCCGCAATGGCGACCGCCGCCTGCACGTCAATCGTCTTCTTGTGGGCCATTACTTCTTCTTGAGGTCCGCACCGCCGAAGGCGTTCGGCAGTTGTTCGGCTGCGGTGGTCTCGAAGATGTCACCTTCCAGGTTGGTCAGCAGCACCGGCAGCTCGTTGCCGCCCAGTTCCAGGATCACCTGGCGGCAGGCGCCGCACGGCGCGATCGGGCCGTCGGTCTGGCCGATGACTACCAGCTGCTCGAAATCTCCCTGCTTGTAGCCGTGGGCGAAGGCGCTGAAGAACGCGGTGCGTTCGGCGCAGTTGCACAGGCCATAGGCGGCGTTTTCCACATTACAGCCATGGAACACCTTGCCGTCGTTGGTCAGCAGCGCAGCGCCGACCTTGAAGTTGGAGTAAGGCGCGTAAGCCTTCAGGCGCGCGGCGGCGGCTTCGGCGATCAGTTCTGATTTGTTCATATAGTTATCCTATGTGCCGTCATTCCGGCGGACGCCGGAATCCATGGCGAGCATGCGGGTTATGGGTCCCGGCTTGCGCCGGGAGGACGGGCGTTACGGGCGGATTGTGCGGTAGATAACTGGGTTGGCGGCAGGCGCGGCATCGGTAATCTCATACGCCGCCTGGATTTCACGAATGGCTTGTTCGGCCGCCTGCTGCGTGCGCGCGTGCACCATGGCCAGCGGCTGGCCGGCTTCGATCTTGTCGCCCAGGCCCGCCAGGTCGGTCAGGCCGACGGCGAAGTCGATCGGATCGGCGGCGCGACGGCGGCCGCCACCCAGCGATACCACCGCCAGGCCGATCTCACGGCAGTTGGCTGCAGCCGCATAACCCGACGTCAACGCCGGCGCCGGCACGATGATCGGCGAGCGTTCCAGATATTTGTCCGGATTGTCCATCAGGTCCGCAGGACCGCCCAGCGCCGTCACCATGCGCGCAAAGCGTTCGGCCGCTTCGCCGCTGTCCAGCGACGCTTGCAGCCTGGCGCGCGCCTCTTCTTCGGTCGCCGCCAGTTTGCCCAGCACCAGCATCTCGGCGCACAGCGCCATCGTCACTTCGTGCAGGCGCGCAGGACGCGACTTGCCAGTCAGGTAGTCGATCGCGCCGCGTACTTCGACAGCGTTGCCGGCGTAGGGCGCCAGCGATTCGTTCATGTCGGTCAGGATGGCGGAGGTCATCATGCCCGCGCCGTTGCCCACCTTGACGATGCTCTCGGCCAGTTCCACCGATTTTTCGTAGGTCGGCATGAAGGCGCCGCTGCCGACTTTGACGTCCATCGCCAGCGCATCCAGGCCGGCCGACAGTTTTTTCGACAGGATGGAGCCGGTGATCATGGCCACCGATTCGACGGTGGCGGTGACGTCACGCACGCCGTAGAAGATCTTGTCCGACGGCGCCAGCGACGCGGTCTGGCCGATGATGGCGACGCCGACTTCTTTCACCACCTTGCGGAACAGCGCATTGTCCGGCACCGTGGTGTAGCCAGGGATGGAGTCGAACTTGTCCAGCGTGCCGCCGGTGTGGCCCAGGCCACGGCCGGAGATCATCGGCACGTAGCCGCCGCAGGCTGCGACCATAGGACCGAGCAGCAGCGAGACGACGTCGCCGACGCCGCCGGTGGAGTGCTTGTCGACCACCGGGCCGTTCAGGTCCAGCGAGCGCCAGTCCAGCACTTCGCCGGAGTCGCGCATGGCCAGCGTAAAGGCGACGCGTTCGTCCATGGTCATGTCGTTGAAGTAGACCGCCATCGCCAGCGCGGCGATCTGGCTTTCGGTCACGCCGCCGGAGGTGATGCCGCCAACGAAGAACTGGATCTCCTCGGCCGACAGAATGCCGCCGTCACGCTTTTTGCGGATGATCTCTTGAGGTAGGTAAGACATAAAATTCTCCCGGAATTCAAAACGTCATTCCCGCGCAGGCGGGAATCCATGCTGAGCATCCGAAGCCGGCGTTCTATGGATTCCCGCGTACGCGGGAATGACGTGGGTAGTGCCGTTGTTAGACGCCGTAAGGAATCCAGATATTTTTGACTTGCGACGCATGCGCCAGCACGGCGCGGCCACCGGCTTGCGCGGTGCTGTACCAGTCGCGGCCTTTTGCGCCGCCCACCCAGGTACGCTTCAGCGACGATGCCGACAGACGCTCAACTTCAGCACAGCCTTCGGCCGAACCGTCATGACGCCAGACCGCATCGATATCGCCGTGCGTTGCCAGCGTGCGCGCCAGTTCATCGGCCGAACCGGTGATGATGTTGACCACACCAGCCGGCAGGTCCGAGGTATCCAGCACCTGATACAGATCGGTGGCAGACAGCGGATGCGCTTCCGACGGCACCACCACCACGCGGTTGCCCAGCGCGATCGCCGGCGCCACCAGCGAGATGAAGCCCAGCAGCGGCGACTCGTTCGGGCACACAATGCCGATCACGCCCAGCGGCTCGTTCAGCGCCACGGTAATGCCGTGCATTGGCGGCTGATGCGCCAGGCCGTCGTATTTGTCGGCCCACGCCGCCCAGTAGAACAGACGCTCGATCGATGCCTGCACTTCTTTCTCGGCGGTCTTGGTGCCGGTCATGGCGGCGATGCGGGCCGCGAATTCCTCGCCGCGCGCGGCCAGGTTTTCTGCGATGTAGTACAGCACCTGCGCGCGGTTGTGCGCAGTCGCCTTGGTCCAGCCGGTGGCCTTGTGCGCAGCTTCCACGGCGTTGCGGATGTCCTTGCGGCTGCCCTCGCCCACTTCGGCGATGAAGGCGCCGTCGGCGCCGTGAATCGCGCGGCTGTAGGCGCCATCAGGGCGGGCCTGTTTGCCGCCGATATACAGCTTGGCGGTGCGATCGACAGCGAACGGGCTGCCGGCCGGCGCGGCGGCTTTGGCCTTGGCTTTAGGCGCCAGCAGCGGCGCGGCAGGACGCGCATCTTCAGACAGCGCGGTCAGGTACTCGTACATGCCTTCGCGGCCGCCTTCGCGGCCGTAGCCGGATTCGCGGTAGCCACCGAAGCCGCAAGCGGCGTCGAACTGGTTGGCGGTGTTAATCCACACCACGCCAGCTTTGATGGCCGGCGCAACATCTAGCGCCAGCGAGATATTCTCGGTCCACACGCATGCGGCCAGGCCGTACACCGTGTTGTTCGCCAGTTGCACGGCTTCCGGCGGAGTGCGGAAGCTCATCGCCACCAGCACCGGGCCAAAGATTTCGGCCTGCGCCACGGCGGCGGCGGTCGAAGCGCCGGTGATCAGCGTTGGCGGGAACCACGAGCCGTCGGCCGGCAGTTCGCACGCTGGCTGGTACACAGTGCAGCCTTCGTCGCGCGCCGATTGCACCAGGCCTTCGATGCGCTGCTTCTGCACCGGATCGACCAGCGCGCCGATGTCCATCGACTTGTCCAGCGGCGAACCGAGGGTCAGCTTGTCCATGCGGGCGCGCAGCTTGGCCAGGAATTTATCCTGCACCGATTCCTGCACCAGCAGGCGCGAACCCGCGCAACACACCTGGCCCTGATTGAACCAGATCGAGTCGACCAGGCCTTCAACCGCAGCGTCCAGGTCCGCATCTTCAAACACGATGAACGGCGATTTTCCACCCAGTTCCAGCGACAGCTTCTTGCCGCTGCCGGCCGACGCTTCGCGGATCAAACGACCGACTTCGGTGGAACCGGTGAAGGCCAGCTTGTCGATACCTTCGTGCTTGACGATGGCTTCGCCCACTCGGCCATCGCCGGTGATGATGTTGACCACACCCGCCGGCACGCCGGCCTGCACGCAGATATCGGCGAACAGCATCGCGGTCAGCGAAGTAAATTCGGCCGGCTTGAAGACCACGGTGTTACCGGCGGCCAGCGCCGGTGCGATTTTCCACGCCAGCATCAGCAGCGGGAAGTTCCACGGCACGATCTGTCCAATCACGCCAACGGCGCGGTAGTCCGAGAATTCCTCGGCCTGCAGTTGCGCCCAGCCGGCGTGGTAGTAGAAGTGACGCGCGACCAGCGGCAAGTCGACGTCGCGGGTTTCGCGGATGGTCTTGCCGTTGTCCAGCGTTTCCAGCACGGCGAACAGGCGCGCGTGCTTTTGCATCAGGCGCGCAATCGCGTACAGCACCTTGGCGCGGCCATGGCCGCCCAGCGCCTGCCAGCCAGGTTGCGCGGCGCGCGCGGCGGCGACGGCGCGGTCGACGTCTTGCGCGCTGCCTTGCGTCAGGTCGGCCAGCTTGGCGCCGCTGGCTGGGTTGATGGACTCGAACAGCTCACCGGCCTCGCTCCATTCGTTGTTGATGAACAGGCCGAATTGGCGGCCGCGTTGTTCCAGCCACGCTTGCGCTTCTTTCGTGCTTTCCGGTGCTGGGCCGTATTCCATGGTGTTCAGGATCTCTTTGATGGTTGGCATGACTGTTCCGATTCTTATGGTTGCGCGTGGCGGTGAGCGGCCGAGTAGTTACCGGTCACGTAATGCTCCAGCTGACGCTCGATGTCGGTCAGCAGGCTGGAAGCGCCGATGCGGAACAGGTGCGGTTCCAGCCACTCGTTGCCCAGTTCTTCCTTCATCAGGGTCAGGTACTGCAGCGCGGCCTTGGCCGTGCCGACGCCGCCCGCCGGCTTGTAGCCGATCTTGAAGCCGGTCTGCTCGTGGTATTCGCGAATCGCGCGCACCATCGTCAGCGACACCGGGATCGTGGCGTTGACCGGCTCCTTGCCGGTCGAGGTCTTGATGAAGTCCGCGCCAGCCATCATGCACACCCACGACGCCTTGGCGACGTTTTCCAGCGTGACCAGTTCACCGGTCGCCAGGATCGCCTTGACGTGCGCTTCGCCGCAAGCCTTGCGGTAAGCCAGCATCTCGTCGTACAGCGCTTGCCAGTTGCCGGTCAAAACGTGCTGACGGGTGATGACGATGTCAATTTCGGAGGCGCCGGCGGCGACCGACAGTTCGATCTCGCGCACCTTGGTTTCCATGCTGGTCAGGCCGGCCGGGAAGCCGGTCGACACCGCAGCGATAGGCAGGCGGCCTTGCAGCACGTCCACCGCAGGCTTGATCATCTCGTGGTACACGCACACGGCGCCCGTGGCGAGGTTATAGTCGTCAAGGCCCAGTGCTTCCACCAGATCGGCGCGCAGCGGACGCAGCGCCTTGCGGCACAGGCGTTCAACGCGGCCCGGCGTATCGTCGCCGGACAGCGTGGTCAGGTCGATCAGGCCGATGGCCTTGACCAGCCAGGCGGCCTGGTATTCCTTCTTCACCGTGCGGCGGTTGGCCAGGCTGGCGGCGCGGCGGTCGGCGGCGCTCTTGTTCACGTGGATGTGATTGATCCAGCCCAGGTCCAGCGGGACGGCTTCATTGCGTTTGAAATCGGTAATGATGCTCATAACAGATTGGTTCCGTTTGCGAGTGGTTTGACGCCGAGGTGATGGGCCAGGGTCTGGCCGATGTCGGAGAAGGTTTCGGAAATGCCCAGCGACTGCGCTTTCACATTCGGGCCGAAGAAGATCATCGGGATGTGTTCACGGGTGTGGTCGGAGCCCGGCCAGGTCGGATCGCAGCCATGGTCGGCGGTGATCACCACCAGATCGTCCGGTTGCAGCTTGGCGATGAACTCCGGCAGGCGTGCGTCCATCTCGTGCAGCGCGTTCGAATAGCCATTGACGTCGCGGCGATGGCCGAAGGCCTGGTCGAAGTCGACGAAGTTCACGAAGGTCAGCGACTTGTCGCCGGCTTCGTCGGCCACTTTCAGCAGCGCGTCGAACAGCGCCATATTGTCCTTGCCCTTGACCAGGCGCGATACGCCCTGGGTGGCGAAGATGTCGCTGATCTTACCCAGCGCGATAACTTCGCCGCCGTCGTTCTTGACGTGGTCCAGCAGCGTTGGCGCCGGCGGTGCGACCGCGTAGTCGTGACGGTTGGTGGTGCGGGTGTAGTTGCCGTTCGCGCCCAGGAATGGACGGGCGATCACGCGGCCGATGTTGTACGGCTCAACCAGTTTAAAGGCGATCTCGCACACTTCGTACAAACGCTCCAGGCCAAACGATTCTTCGTGCGCGGCGATTTGCAGCACCGAGTCGGCGGAGGTGTAGATAATCGGCTTGCCGGTGGCGACATGCTCGTCACCGTGCTTGTTGATGATGTCCGTGCCCGAGGCGTGGCAGTCGCCCAGGAAGCCGGGAACGCCGGTCAGCTCCTGCAGCTTGGCGGTCAGCTCGGCCGGGAACGATGGCACGGTTTTCGGGAAATAGCCCCAGTCGAATTCCACCGGCACGCCGGCGATTTCCCAGTGGCCGGACTGGGTGTCCTTGCCGGTCGAACGCTCGCGCGCGGCGCCATAGGCGGCGGTGAAACCTTCGCGTTGCGTAAAGCCGGTGGCCCACTCGCCGCTGGCCAGATGGGCGGCGGCGGTCAGGCCCAGTTTTTCCATGGTCGGCAGCGACATCGGCTTGCCGCTTTTGGCGATGCTGGCCGCGATGTGGCCGAAGGTATTGGCGCCGACGTCGTTGTACTTCGCCGCGTCGGGCGTGGCGCCCAGACCAAACGAATCGAGCAGCAGGATAAATGCGCGTTTCATGATGAACTCCATTTCCTCCCGTCGTTCCCGCGAAAGCGGGAACCCATACAACGCCTGAGCGTACGCTCAGCATGGATTCCCGCCTGCGCGGGAATGACGGGCTAACAAAAAAGGGGCGGACCAGCCGCCCCTTGGGATCTTTACGCTTGCGGCGTTTTCGCCACATTGCCCAGGAAGCCCAGGATCACTTCAATCAGCGACGTCGCTGCGATCGCTGCGTATTTCAAGGTCTGGTCATGCGACAGCGGGAACGGCGACAGGCCTTCGGCCAGGTTGGTAATCGCCGACACACCGACCACTTTCAGGCCGCAATGACGGGCCGACACCACTTCCGGCACCACCGACATGCCCACCACGTCGGCACCCAGCGTCTTGAATGCGCGGATTTCCGCAGGCGTTTCAAAGTTAGGACCGGCGTAGGCGATGTACACGCCTTCATGCAGCGTGACGTTTTTCTCTTTGGCCGAGGTATGCAGCAACGCGCGCAGTTCCGCATCGTAGGCGTTGGCCATGCTGAAGAAGCGTGGACCGAACCGTTCATCGTTAGGGCCCATCATCGGGGTGCCCGGCAGGTAGTTGATATGGTCGGTCAGCGCAACCAGCGCACCGGCGTCCACTTCGGTGCGCAGCGAACCGGCGGCGTTGGTCACGAACAGCATCTCGCAGCCCAGCAGCTTCATGGTGCGCACGGCGCTGGTCATCACGCCCAGGCCGTAGCCTTCGTAGACGTGGCCGCGGCCTTTCATGCACACCACCGACACGCCAGCCAGGGTGCCGATCACCAGTTCGCCGGCATGGCCGTGCACGGTGGAGATCGGGAAGCCCGGCAGTTCGTCGTAGCCGATAGTGACCGCGTCGGTCATCTGTTCCGCCAGCACACCGAGGCCGGAACCGAGAATCATCGCAACGCGCGGCTTGAAGCCTTCTGGAAGACGGGCGCGAATAATGTCGGCTGCCTGGAATGGGGAGTTATTAGACATGGAAATCCTCGAATTTTTTGATGTGGCTGGGGAAGCTGGCACTATGCATCATCGTGCATATGTATGGCAAATACCATTTTTCTTAGCTATTTATATAAAAGTGATATAAATCGCGGGTATTATAAACCAAGCGAAACTTAGCCGTGGACCCGCGATTGACTCGATTCAAACTAATGTTTACCATTGAAGACAATTGTTTAAAAGGGCCACTACCGTGACCGAGTCCTCCAAGAAGGAACAGCTTTACCAGCTGATCCGTGCCAACCCCTTCATCTCCCAGCAAGACCTGGCGGTGGAACTGCGCCTGTCGCGTTCCGCCGTGGCCGGCCACATCGCCGGCCTGATCCGCGAACGCCGCCTGCTGGGGCGCGCCTACGTGCTGCCGGACAAGCGACCGGTGATGTGCATCGGCGCCGCCAACCTGGACCGCAAGCTGCGCACCATCCAGACGATGCAGCTGGGCACCTCCAATCCCGCCACCGCCGAGGAAGTCTACGGCGGCGTGGCGCGCAACATTGCCGAAAACTTGGCCCGTCTGAACCTGCCGGCGGCGCTGCTGACCGCCGTCGGCGACGACGGCGCCGGCCGCAACCTGCAAGATCATGCGGAAGCGGCCGGCATCGACACCCGTGGCAGCCTCAAGCTGCAAGACGCCGCCACCGGCACCTATACCGCCATCCTCGACGACAAGGGCGAGCTGGTGCTGGCCCTGGCCGACATGGCCCTGTACGACCGCATCACGCCGGCCTTCCTGGCCAGCCGCCTGCCCCAACGCTCAGCCGCCGCCATGACCGTGGCCGATCTCAACCTGCCTGCCGACAGCATCACAGCGCTCCTGGAAAGTGCGCGCACCGACAACGTGCCCCTGGTGATTGTTGCCGTCTCGCAGCCGAAGATGGCCCGGCTGCCGGCGGACCTGGGCGGCCTGCGGCTGCTGATCCTCAATCGCAGCGAGCTGGAAACCCGCGTCGGCCGCGCCCTGCCGACCGAAGCCGACGTAGGCGCCGCCTGCAACGAGGTCTGTGCGCAAGGCGCCAGGGACGTCATCGTCACCTGCGGCAGCCAGGGCGTGTACCACACGCGTGGCAATGCGCTGGTATGGCTGGCCGCGCACCAGGTGGAGGTGGTGGATGTGACCGGCGCCGGCGACGCCTTTTCGGCCGCAGTCTGCTGGTCACTCTATCAAGGCAGCGACGATCTGACGCTGGCCTGCCGCCGCGGCCTGAAAGTCGCCGCCATGACGCTGGAAAGCCCGGAGACCGTATCGCCGGTGCTGGCCGCCGACGTCCTCGACGAAATACACGATTTTGATCTCAGCGCTCCGCTGTTCCCCAGTAAAGGATAAGACCATGCACCAATACCTGTTGTTCTCGCCGGAAGTGGCTGCCGCTCGCGCCGCCGGCAAACCGATCGTCGCGCTGGAATCGACCATCATCTCGCACGGCATGCCGTATCCGCAAAATGTGCAGATGGCGCGTGAAGTGGAACAGATCATCCGCGACGGCGGCGCCGTGCCGGCCACCATCGCCATCATCGGCGGCAAAATCTGCGTCGGCCTGTCGGACGAGCAGCTGGAGTTGCTGGGCACCGCCGGCGACGCGATCAAAGTGAGCCGCCGCGACCTGCCCTACGTGCTGTCGCAGTCCAAGCTGGGTGCGACCACCGTGGCCGCCACCATGATCTGCGCCGAGCTGGCCGGCATCCAGGTGTTCGTCACCGGCGGCATCGGCGGCGTGCACCGTGGCGCGGAAACCAGCTTTGATATTTCGGCCGACTTGCAGGAGCTGGCGCAGACGTCGGTGGCGGTGGTATGCGCCGGCGTCAAATCCATCCTCGACATCGGCCTGACGCTGGAATACCTGGAAACCCACGGCGTGCCGGTGGTCAGTGTCGGCCAGCGCGGCTTCCCGGCTTTCTTCACCCGCGAGAGCGGCTTCAATGCCGACTTCCAGCTCGATACGCCGGCCGAGCAGGCGGCCTTCATCGCCACCAAGTGGGCATTGGGCCTGAAGGGCGGCATCGTCGTCAGCAATCCGGTGCCGGCCGCCGAGGCGATGCCGAAGGAAGAAATCGACCGCATCACCGAACAGGCGTTGCAGGAAGCGGATCAGCAAGGCGTCACCGGCAAGAACGTCACGCCGTTCCTGCTGGCGCGCATCAAGGCGCTGACCGAAGGCCGCAGCCTGGTGACCAACATCGCGCTGGTGAAGAACAACGCCCGTTGCGGCGCCGCGCTGGCGGTGGCCATGCAGCATAACTGATCGTTCCGCCACCGTCAGTCCGGCGCACGCCGGAATCCATACGGCGTCGCCGCACCCGCTCAGCATGGATTCCTGCTTGCGCAGGAATGACGGCATCACTTAAGGCCACTATGTCCATCGATCTGAAACAACTCAAGTACTTTCTCGCCGTCGCCGAAGAAAAGAGTTTCAGCCGCGCCGCTGAGCGCCTGCACATCTCGCAGCCGCCATTGAGCCAGCAGATCATGAAGCTGGAAAGTGAACTGGGCGTCAAACTGTTCGCCCGCACCACCCGCACCTTTGAACTGACGGTGGCCGGCAAGGCGCTGATGAACGAAGCGGCCGAGCTGCTGGCCAAGATGCGCATGACCATCGACACCATCCGCCAGATCGACCGCGGTGAAGTGGGCCGGCTGCGGGTGGGCATCGTCGGCTCGGCCATGTGGGGACCGATTCCCAGCCTGCTGGAAGAATTCCAGACCAAGTTCCCGCGCGTGACGTGGACCCTGCATGAGCTGGGGCCGACGCTGCAATACGATGCGCTGCGCGCCAAGCAGATCGACGTCGGCTTCTGGCGCGAGCCCAGGCTGGACGAGGATGGATTGAAGAGCGACAACCTGCGCCAGGAACTGTGCTTCCGCGAAGACGTGTGCGTGGCGCTCAACGAGCATCACCCGCTGGCCAAGCAGGATGCGATAGAACTGATGGACATCGCCGACCAGCCGATGCTGACGCTGGCGCTCGACAAATCGGCCTTCCCGCGCTACCTGATACAGTGCTGTGTGAAGGCCGGCTTCCAGCCGACGATATTCCAGGAAGCGTCCGAACCGCAAACGCTGCTGGCCATGGTCGGTGCGGGACTGGGCGTGGCGCTGATGCCAGAGACCACCAGCCGCATCGGCTGGCCGGGCGTGGTGTTCGTGCCGATCCGCAGCAATCCGCCTTCGGCCAACCTGTACATCACCTACACCACCACCGACGATGCGCCGGTGGTGCGGGCTTTCCTCAACATCCTCAATCCGCCATCACGGGAGAACTGACCATAACTATGACTGGCACTCATAGGATAACAACACGCCTTCTTCGCCCGGCTTGATCTCCATACACTGGCCTCACTTAACCAACTTTGGAGAATCAACATGAACACCCTGACCCGCATCGCAGCAGCCCTCGCCCTGACTTCCGCTACCATCGCCGCACCGGCCGCCATGGCGGCACCGGTCAAGAACATCGTCCTGGTCCACGGCTTCTTCGCCGATGGTTCCGGCTGGCAGGGTGTGGCCGACATCCTGACCCGTGACGGTTTCAACGTCGCCGTCGTGCAGCAACCGGAAACCTCGCTGGCAGAAGACGTCAAAGCCACCAACAGCATCGTCAACGCGCTGGATGGCGACAGCATCCTGGTTGGCCACAGCTATGGCGGTGTGGTCATTACTGAAGCCGGCAATAACGCCAAGGTCAAAGGCCTGGTCTACGTCGCCGCATTCGCGCCGGACGCCGGCGAAAGCCTGCTGACGCTGGTCAAAAAGACGCCGCCGGCAAGCGAAGGCGTGAAAGCCACGGCCGACGGCCAGCTGTACTTCGACCACGCCCTGTTCCACGCCGACTTCGCCGCCGACCTGCCGGCCGCGCAAGCCAACTTCATGGCCCGGGCCCAGGTTCTGCCGGCAGTCCAGACCGCCGCCGCGCCGGTCACCCAGGCCGCCTGGAAAACCAAACCGAGCTGGGCCATCGTATCGACGGCTGACCGCACGGTGAATCCAGACCTGGAACGCTTCATGGCCAAACGCGCCGGCAGCAAAATCACCGAAATCAACGGCAGCCACGCAACCTTCATCGTCCACCCAGCCGAAGTGGCCAAAGTGATAGAACAAGCCGCGGGCTTTACTGGCAACAACTAAACTGGCGAGAAACCTGCTGCGCAAACGGTACGCACAGCAGGCATATGGTGTGTGGGCATGGTATTGTATTCGCCACAAGCGCATCAATTTTAGTGAGGCACATATGAGCACACCTGCCAAAATCCCGAAGCGAAAGTTGCGAAAAATCGCAGCTCAAACCATTGCTGATAGCCCAAACGCAGCAGTTGCCCCGCATGTCCCAAACAATGCTGATCAAGAAAAGCGCATGCAGGCGCTGGACTTGGTCTTCGGCATGTGGAGAGACCGTGATGACGTGCCAAAAGACGGCCTCGCCTTTCAGCAGGAGATGCGCAAGGAATGGTAACCAAGGTACTTGTTGACACGAATATTCTCATCGACTTGATGAATGGCGTGCCAGAGGCCAAGGCGGAACTCGGATATTTTTCCGACTTCGCTATCAGCTCGCTTACCTGGATGCAGGTCATGGTCGGGTGCAGGACCCAGGCCGACACCTTAAAGTTCGAAACATTCTTGAAAATGCTGAACGTCCAGGTTGTGCACCCCGACGACGCCATCATGGCGACAGCAGTAACTATTCGTTCAGCCGGCCTGGCTAGAACGCCCAAGCGCAAGATCAAGGCGCCCGACGCGATTATTGGCGCTACAGCCAAAGTACTTGGCCGCTTGGTCATCACGCGCAATCCAGCCGACTTCGAACCAAGCCAGCTACGCGTCCCATACAAGCTGAAGTATGAGAAGGACGACAAGGGCAACATCACAGGCTGGATAGCCTCTGATGTTGCAGACGCGCCCGAATGAGCGCCTGCCACCAGCCTTAGTGCGTCAAGCCGCCCGCCTCGCGCACATCTACTGTGTGGGCGAGCGTGGTGCGGACAGCGATGCGCAGGCCTTCCACGACATCTTCGAGTTTCATGCTGGCGGTGCCGGGATGCCGCGCCGCCTGCTGCGGCAGGTAGGGAATGTGAATGAAGCCGGCACGCATGGTGGTGCCCCACTCATGCGCCTGGTGCATCAACCCGTAGAACACGTGGTTGCACACAAAGGTGCCTGCCGATTGCGATACCGATGCCGGCAGTCCCGCTTCGCGCAGTTCGTGCACGATGGCCTTGATCGGCAAGGTGGAGAAGTAAGCCGCCGGACCGCCATTGACGATCGGCTGGTCGATCAGTTGCCGTTGCTGGTTGTCCGCATACGGCGCATCATCGATATTGATGGCGATGCGCTCCACCGAAATATCCATTCGCCCGCCGGCCTGCCCCACAGAGATAACGATACTCGGCTGCAGTTCTTCCACCGCCCGATGCACCGCTTTCAGCGCGCGACCGAACACGCATGGCAGCTGCCGCGCATGGACCACAAACTCGCCTTCGTGCCAGCCATCCAGCTGCCTCACTGCTTCCCAGGACGGGTTAATGGTCTCCTTGTTAAATGGCTCAAAGCCAGTTAACAATATTATCTTTTTCATCTTGACTACTCCGGGATTCTGCTATCTAACCCGGAAGACTCTCACAGATTCATGAAAAAATAAAGCAGTGCTACATTCACTAGTAATAACGGCAACGCCGTCGGCACCTGCATTTTGACCACGGCGTTTTTGTCCGGCAGCTCCAGCAGCGCGGCGGGAACGATGTTGAAATTGGCCGCCATCGGCGTCATCAAGGTGCCGCAGTAGGCGCTGAACATGCCGATCGCCGCCATCACCGCCGGATTGGCGTGATAAACGCCGACCAGCACCGGAATCCCCACGCCGCCCGCCATCACCGGAAACGCCGCAAAGCCATTGCCCATGATGATGGTGAACAGCGCCATGCCGATGCAGTACACCGCCACCGCCACCAGCCGCACGTCCATATTGATGTACGAGGTGACAACATGCGCCACCGCCTTGCCCATGCCGGCGTCGGTGAACAGCAGGCCCAGCACGGCCAGCATATGCGGCAGCACCACCGCCCAGCCCAGATGATCGATCAGCCGGCGCGATTCGCGCATCGCCTGCAATGGCGTGGAGCGCGTCAGCCAGCAGGCCGTGGCCACCGCGAACAGCGAGCCGCAACCCAGGCTGACCAGCGTGATGTTCTTCGGATCAAGCAGGAACAGGCCATCCCATTTCACGTCCTTGAACAGCGTCGAGCCGATCACGGTGGTGAGGGGAATCAGCAGCGCCGGTATCAGCAGCCTGTGGCCGAGGCGTTGCGCGCTGCCGCGCCGCTCTTCCGCCGTGCGCTCGGCGTAACGACCCAGGGTGACACCGCCGAAACCGGCGATCAGCGCCATCGCCACCATCATCAGTCCCGCCGCCACCGGCGGCAGCTGTTCGCCGGCCAGGTAGATCACCGCGTACAAGGCCCAGAACAAGGCGCTGCTGTAACGCCGCGGATTATGCCGGTCGCGCAGCGCCATCCAGGCCACCATCAGCAGCATCGCGCCCAGCACATAGTAGAAGTAGTCGACGGTGAGTATCATGCCGCGCTCCGCGCCAGATAGCGGTCCAGCCGGTACAGCCGCCACGAATGGATGATGAAGGCGCAGATGGCGGTCGGGATGCCCCACAGCGCCATGTGCAGCGGATCGACTTCCAGCCCTTCGCCGCGCAGGATGGTCTGCATCAGCACAATCGCACCGAAGGCGACGAAGATATCCTCGCCGAAGAACAGACCGACGTTGTCGGTGGCGGCGGCCATGGCGCGGATGCGGTAGCGCATCTCCATCGTCACATTCGGGTAACGCACCTCGGCGGCGCCTTCCGCCATCGGCGCGATCAATGGCCGCACCATATTGGGATGGCCGCCGATGCTGGTCAGGCCGAAGGCGGCCGCCAGTTCGCGGATCGCCAGGTAAACAATCAGCAGCCGGCCGGTTGTGGCGGACTTGATGCGCGCGATCGACGCCTGCGCATGCTCCTTCAATCCATGCCGCTCCAGCAGGCCGATGGCGGCAATCGGCAGCAGCAAAATCATCGGCAGGTTGCGCGTCTTGACGAAGGCCGTGCCCAGCGTGGCCAGCAACTGCTCGACCGGCATGGCGGCGGTAAAGCCGGTGACAAAGCAGGCGGCGATCACCACCAGCACCGGATGCGCGCGCAGCACGAAGCCGGCGATGATGACGGCCACGCCCAGCAGCGGCCACAAATTAACGACAGTCTGATTCACACTTTGCTCCCAAAGAAAAATCCCCGCACGGAGCGGGGATTCTAACCTTAGAAGTTGACCTTGAAGGTCGCACCGTAGGTTCGCGGCTCATTCAGCATGCCGGTCAGGTTGTCGAACTCGATCGCGCTCAGCAGTACGATCTTGTTGGTGATGTTGCGGCCGAAGGCAGCCACTTCATACTTGCCATCGCCCCACTTGTAGCCCACGCGCAGGCCGCCCTCGGTCAGCGGCTTGGCGGTGTACTCGGTGGCGGTGTACAGGAAGAAGTTGTACTTGCTGCGGTAGGTCCAGTCGGTCAGCGCATACAGTTCACCATTCGCCACTTCGGTGCTGTACTTCAGCGTGAAGTTGGCCTGGTGACGCGGCGCGCGCGGCAGGTCGTTACCGTCGATCAGCGAGTAGCCAGGGAAGCCAGGCGCTGGAGCATTGGTCGGGGTGCAACCCATGCCGGCGTTGTTGGCGACGTTCCCGCAATACTGCACGCGCACGTTCTTGTCCTTGATCTCGGTATCGTTGAAGCTGTAACCGGCCGAGCCGCTGAAGCCGTAGCCCAGGTTGGCTTGCAGATCGAGTTCGATACCCTGGCCGGTAACCTTGTCGGCGTTGATCAGGCGGTTCATGTTGACGGTGCCGCTACCGGCGGTCAGCTGCTTGTCTTTCACGCGGTACTGGAACACGGCAGCGCTCAGACGGGCGCGGCGATCGAACAGGTCCTGCTTGACGCCGGCTTCAAACGACAGCGCTTTTTCGGCGCCGGCCTGGGTCGGCACGTCGGTCAGTGCGCTCAGGCGGCCCTGCATCGACGGTGCGCGGTAGCCGGTGGCGGCGCGCGCAAACAGGTTGGTGTTCTTGTCCAGTTCATAGGTGCCGCTCAGATCCCAGCTGACGTTGTGGGTCTTGCTGTTGAGCGTGTGCGGCACGGTCACCAGCGTGTTGGTGGCGTCGAAGTCGGTGCGCGAGGCGAAGAAGTCTTTCTTGTCGTCGGTGTAACGCAGGCCGCCGCGCAGTTTCAGCTTGTCGGACACGGCATAGTTCAGCGAGCCGAAGGCCGCCCACGATTTCGATTTCTGGAACTGGCGTGCATACGAAGGCACTTGCGGGTTGCCAGGCGACAGCGTGTCGAAGGCGATACTGTCGATCTGGATCGATTCGTTGAAGTAGAACAGGCCGCCGATCCATTGCAGTGGCCCCTTGTAGTTCGACTCGGCGCGCAGCTCTTGCGTGAACTGCTTGTGGTTAGGCAGCAAGTCGGCCGTTTCGACCGGGAACGGAATGCGGCCCGGACCATACGGCGGCGCGAACACGGCGCCATAGCCGCCATCGACGTCGGCGCGGCTGTTGAACTTCAGTTTTTCGTAGCCGGTGATCGAGTGGTAGGTGATGTCGCCCAGGTTGTACTTCAGGCGAATGCTGCCGCCCTTGGTTTCCAGCTTCTGGTAGTTGACGCCGTCGGTCGGGTAGGAACCGTAGTCGAAGCCGTCGACGATATCGTTGGTGCCCTGCTTGATGATGTTGGCGCGGAACAGCGTGGCGCTGCCGTGGTAGTTACGCTGATGGTAGTTGAACAGCGCATCGAAATCCTGGTTCGGCTTGACCAGCGCCTGCAGGCGGAAGGCATTGTCGCCGTAGCCTTCAAAGTCCTGGGTACCCTTGCCGGCGGTCGGATTGGTGTTGTGCACGCGGTCGTCGCGGTGCTGGCTGGTGCCGGAGAAGCGCAGCGCCACGGTGTCGCTGACCGGGAAGTTGAACGCGCCTTCGGCATTCTTGGCCGAGTAGTTGCCGATGCCCAGCGTGACATAGCCTTCCTGCTTGAACACCGGCTTGGCCGAGTCGAACTTGATCACGCCGGCCGGCGAGTTACGGCCGAACAGCGTGCCCTGCGGGCCGCGCAGCACCTCAACCTGGTCGGTATCGAAGATCGGGAAGCCCTTCAGCATGGCGTTTTCCTGGACGATGTCGTCCATCACGTAGCCGACCGGCTGCGAAGCGTTCAGGTCGAAGTCGGTGTTGCCCAGGCCGCGGATGTAGAAACGCGGGAAGGCGCGGCCGTAGTCGGACTCGATGTTCAGCGACGGCGCGCGGCCGGACAGCACGCGGATGTCGCCGGCGCCGGCGGTCACCGCGTCCAGCTTGTCGCCCTTGATGGTGGCGATCGACATCGGCACGTCCTTGATGTTCTCCGCGCGGCGCTGGGCGGTGACGATCACCGTTTCCAGCTGGTTGGCGGTGGAAGGCGTGGCGCTGGCGGCCGGGGTGTCCTGTCCCTCAGCGGCTGCCGCTACTTCGGTGGCCAGGGCCGATTGCAGCGGAAAAGCGCTGGCGATGGCCAGGGCGATCATCGATCGCACTGCGAAACCTTGTTTGCTCATTGTGTCCTGCTCCCTGATATGTCGTTGTGGTATTTGTTAATTACAAATCATGCTAGCACGGAAAAATGATGCAAGAAACGTACCTTTTGTATGACTTGATTCATATCTATTTTGAATAAATACGCAAGAAAAAACGAATTTGTCGTACATATTCGGGGTGATGCATAGTGGGGAATTGACCGCAACACGGGGCAAATAGCCGCTTGCCCTATGAAGCAGGGTGATGGACCGGAAGCTGCCGAGACGGTTTATTTTTTCCAAACGGACAAAAAAGCAACAATATAAAAATATTTAATTTGGTGGCCGCTGTTGTTGCGGTGCGACATGAAAGCCCACGCTATCAATGTGGCAATCTTTTAGCAAGTTGCTAGCACTTACTACGTGGAATCAGGGATTTAGAGGAATAAACCGACCGCGATTTGCATCTAACGGCCAATAAAAATATACAATACCGTTCTTCCAGGAGCCTATTCATGAAACTTTCACAACTTAGTTTGACGGTTGCAGCACTGTTTATCGCTGCCAGCGCGTCCGCGGCTGACCCAAAACTGGGCATCGTGTATGACGCAGGCGGCAAATTCGACAAGTCGTTCAATCAGTCCGCTTTCGAAGGCGCCACGCGCTTCAAAAAAGAGACCAACATCAATTTCATCGAGGTGCAAGCCTCCAGCGACACTCAGGCTGAACAGGTACTGCGCGGCCTCGCCCGCAAAAACCTCGACCTGATCGCCTCCATCGGCTTCGCCCAGCAGGCCGCCGTGCAGAAGGTCGCCAAAGAATTCCCGAAAGTCCGGTTCGTGCTGATCGACGGTGTGGCGCCAGGCGCCAACGTCAATTCCATCACCTTCAAGGAAGAAGAAGGTTCGTACCTGGTGGGCGTGGCTGCGGCCATGGCGTCGAAATCGAAAAAACTGGGCTTCATCGGCGGCGTCGATATCCCGCTGATCCGCACCTTTGCCTGCGGCTACGCACAAGGCGCGAAAGCCGTCAATCCTAAAGTGGACGTGACCTCGAACATGGTCGGCACCTCCTCGGATTCGTGGAACAACCCGGCCAAGGGCGGCGAGCTGGCACGTTCGCAGTTCGACCGGGGCGTGGACGTGGTGTTTGCCGTGGCCGGCGGTTCGGGCCTGGGCACGCTGCAAACCGCCAAGGAAAAAGGCAAGCTGGCGATCGGCGTCGATTCCAACCAGAACAGCCTGTACCCTGGCTCGATCCTGACCTCGATGGTCAAGCGCGTCGACAACGCCGTGTACGACTCCTTCATGCAGATGAAGAACGGCACCTGGAAAGCCGGCGTCACCGCCAAGGGCATCAAGGAAGGCGGCGTCGATTGGGCGCTGGACGAGAACAACCGCAAGCTGATCACGCCGGAAATCGAAAAGCGCGTGCTGGGTGCGCGCAAGGATATTATCGATGGCAAGATCAAGGTCATCGACATCCGCTCGGGCGCTGCCTGCCCGGTCTAAAACCTGTTTGAACATTAAACGCGCCGCCGGGGAGTACGCCCGCGCGGCGCGTTTAGTATTTTACACAACTGAAATAAAAAACGATCCTATGCAGCCAGCAGTAGAATTTCGCGGCATCTCCAAGCATTTCGGAGCAGTCAAAGCGAACACGGACGTCAACTTCACCATCGCCAAGGGTTCCATCCATGGCCTGGTGGGCGAGAACGGCGCCGGCAAATCGACCCTGATGAGCATCCTGTACGGATATTACCGCGCCGACGGCGGGGAAATCCTGCTCGATGGCCAGGCGCGCCGCATCCACAACAGCCAGGAGGCGATCGCCCTCGGCATCGGCATGGTGCACCAGCACTTCATGCTGGTCGAGAACATGACCGTGCTCGACAACGTCATGCTGGGCAGCGAAGGCGGCGTACGGCTCAAGGCCAAGCGCGCCAGCGTGGAAGCGGAACTGCGCGAGATCTGCGCCCGCTACCGGCTGGACGTCGATCCGCTGGCCACCATCCACGACCTGTCGGTGGGTGCGCAGCAGCGGGTCGAGATCCTCAAGCAGATCTACCGCAGCGCCAGCATCCTGATCCTGGACGAACCGACCGCCGTGCTGACCGCGCAGGAAACCGCGTCGCTGTTCGAGATCCTGCGCCTGTTCAAGGAACAGGGCAAGACCATCATCCTGATTACCCACAAGCTGCAGGAGATCCTCGACATCACCGACACCGTGACCGTGATGCGCGGCGGCCGCGTGATCGGCGCCGTGCCGACCGCCGGCACCACCAAGGAAGCGCTGGCCAATATGATGGTCGGCCGTCCGATCGAGAACAACCTGCCGCGCGCGCCGTACAACCCTGGCGCGCCGGTGCTGCACGTCGAGAACCTGCAACTGCGGGATGACCAGGACGTCAAGCTGCTGGCCGATATCGGCTTCACGCTGCGCGCCGGCGAGATCGTCGCGATTGCCGGCGTGTCCGGCAACGGCCAGAGCGAGTTGATGGAAATCCTGGCCGGCATGCGCGTGCCGACTTCCGGCAAGCTGGCCTTCCTCGGCAAGGACCTGCCGTTCAACGGCCGCTCCGATCCGGACGGCCTGCCGCGCACCTTCCGCGAACTGGGCATCGCCCACGTGCCGGAAGACCGCCTGCGCGACGGCGTGGTGAAGGCCTTCTCGGTCATGCACAACACCATCCTCGGCTACCAGGACAAGCTGAAAAACAAGTGGGGCCTGCTCAACTTCAAAGCCATCGCGGCCCGCTGCGACGCCTTGATGAAGAGCTTCGACGTCCGTCCCAACAACCACGACCTGCGTATCGGGCTGCTCTCCGGCGGCAACCAGCAGAAGGTGGTGATCGCCCGCGAAGTGCTGGCGCAGCCGAAGCTGATGCTGGTCGGCCAGCCGACGCGCGGGGTCGACATCGGCACCATCGAAAGCATCCATGCGCAGCTGCTCAAGCTGCGCGACGAAGGCGTGGCGATCCTGCTGGTCTCCGTGGAGCTGGAAGAAGTGCGCGCGCTGGCGGACCGCATTCTGGTCATGTGCGGCGGCCGCATCACCGGCGAACTGAAAATTGAAGAATTCGACACTACCCGCATCGGCCTGCTGATGGGGGGCGAACACAAATCATGAATAAAGACCTGCCACGCTGGGCAACCGGCTTTGTAATGCCCCTCCTGAACCTGCTGTCGGCACTGTTGGTGACGGCGCTGGTCATTCACCTGCTGGGCGAGAGCCCGACCGAATCGCTGGCGATCCTGGTCAACAGCGCCGTGGTCAATCCGGAAGGCTTGAGCTACACGCTGTTCTACGCTTCGACCTTCATCTTCACCGGCCTGGCCGTGTCGATCGCCATGGAAGCGGGCCTGTTCAACATCGGCGCGGAAGGCCAGATGTACTTCGCGGGCCTGGGCCTGACGCTGGCCATGCTGACCTTCGACAGTTCGCTGCCGGCATGGCTGCTGATCCCGATCGGCATGCTGGGCGCGGCGCTGTTTGGCGCGCTGTGGGCCTTTGTGCCCGGCTACCTGCAGGCAAAACGCGGCAGCCACGTGGTGGTCACCACCATCATGTTCAACTACATCGCCGGCGCCTTGATGAACACCATCATCGTCAAGCTGGTGCCGGCCGGCGAGCAGAATCCGGCCAGCCGCGCGTTTGCCGCCGCCGCCGAGATGCCGCGCCTGAACCAGTGGTTCCCGATCCTCGGCGAGACGCCGCTCAACATCAGCTTCTTCCTGGCGATCATCGCGCTGGTGATTTATGGCGTGGTGGTGTCGCGTTCCTCGTGGGGCTTCAAGCTGCGCGCCACGGGCCTGAACAAGCACGCCGCCCACTACGCGGGCATCCGCATCAGCAAGATGATCATCATCGTCATGCTGATCTCGGGCGCGCTGGCCGGCCTGGGTTCGGTCAACTCCATCATGGGCTCGACCCACTACCTGTCGCTGAACTTCGTCGGCGGCGCGGGCTTCATCGGCATCGCGATTGCGCTGATGGGCCGCCAGCATCCGGTGGGCATCTTCCTGTCGGCGGTGCTGTTCGGCGCGCTGACCCAGGGCGGTTTCGACCTGTCGCTGGAAAAGCAGAACATCCCGCCCGAGATGGTGATCCTGGTCCAGGGCCTGATCATCCTGTTCTGCGGCGCGATGGAAAACCTGTACGGTCCCGCGATCGCCAAAATGCTCAAACTGAAGAAGTGAGAACGATATGACTTTTGACGACCTCCATATCGGCAGTATCCTGGTATCCACCGTGCGCAATGCGCCGGTGCTGATTTTCGCCGGCATGGCCGGCCTGTTCGCCGAACGTTCGGGCGTGATCGACATCGGCCTGGAAGGCAAGATCCTGGCCTCGGCCTTCGTCTCGGCCGCCGTCGGTTTCGCCACGCAGAATCCGTGGTACGGCGTGATGGCCGGCATCGTGGCCTCGATGCTGCTGGCCAGCCTGCAGGCTTACATCGCCATCACCCAGAAGGGCAACCAGCTGGTGGCCGGCATCGCCATCAACATCGCCATGAGCGGCCTGACCTTCGTGGTGGCGCAGTACTTCTTCCAGCAGGGCGGCCGCACGCCGGACCTGGGCTCGGCGCGCCTGTTCGACGTGGTGCTGCCCGGCTCCGCCGCGGTGGAACACATCCCCTTCCTCGGCTGGTTCTACGCCCACCTGATCGGCGGCCACTCGGTGCTGGTGTACCTGGCGTTCGCGCTGGTGCCGCTGGTGCACTGGATCGTGTATCACAGCCGCTTCGGCCTGCGCCTGCGCGCCTGCGGCGAGAACCCGCATGCGGCCGATGCGGCCGGCGTCAATGTCGAACGCCAGCGCTACATGGCAATGCTGATCGCCGGTTTCCTGTGCGCGTTCTCGGGGGCTTACCTGTCGATCGTGCAAAGTGGCTTCTTCCTGCGCGACATGTCGGCCGGCGCCGGCTACCTGGCGCTGACCGCCATGGTGTTCGGTAACTGGCGTCCGCTGTACACCTTCCTCGGCTGCCTGATGTTCGGCTTCTTCGGCGCGGTGCAGATCCAGATCGAAGGCGTGGAACTGCCGGTGATCGGCCGCCTGCCCGGCGCCATGATCCAGATGGTGCCGTACGTGCTGACCGTAATCGTGCTGGCCGGCCTGATGGCCAAGTCGGTGGCGCCGAAGGCGCTCGGTTCACCGTTCGTCAAGTCGCGTTAAGCCGCCAGCAAATGCAATGCTGCGTATTGCAGCAGCATGATGGTTTTGCCGTCGGCGATCCGGCCGTCGGCAACCATCGCCATGGCCTCGGCCATCGGCAATTCCAGCACCTCGATATCCTCGCCCTCCTCCGCAATGCCGCCGCCGTCGCCGGTGCGTGACGCCGCATCGTATTCGCCAACGAAGAAGTACAGCCGCTCGGTCACCGAGCCGGGACTCATGAAGGCTTCGAACACCTTGCGCACTTCGCTGACGCGGTAGCCGGTTTCCTCTTCCACCTCCGCTTTGATGCGCTCCTCCGGACTGGCGTGGTCCAGCAGGCCGGCCGCCGTCATCAGCAATATGGCCCAGCGCACCGTGGTGCTGGCATCGCCGGAAAAGCTGGACACCGCCTCGCCCTATCAGATCGCGCCGCTGTCGCAAGTCAGCGCCATTGTGGTCAACAGCGACGCGCCGGAGGCACTGCTGGCGCGCTACCGCGCCATGGGCATCGACGTTATCAAGGCTTGAAGGTCTTCAGATACGACATCACATCGGCGAGTTGCTGTTCGTCCTTGATGCCCCAAAAGCGCATGCTGGTCCCTGGCACCACATCGTGGGGCGCGCGCAGATAGGCGCTCAGGGTTTTCTCGTCCCACGTCAGCCCGGACTTCTTCATCGCATCGGAGTACTTGTAATCCTTGGTCGACGCCGCGCGCCGGCCGACGACGCCATTCAACTGCGGCCCATAGCCGCCACTGGCGAACGGCCCCACAGCATGACAGGACGCGCAACGCTGAAACAGCAACGCGCCACTCTTCGGATTTCCCACCGGCGCGGCGCCGGCATGCATTGCCAGCATGAACAAGAAGAGCAACAGGCATCGTTTTATCATTTACAGCTCTTCAATTGAGTAATGCTCCTTATCGTAGCTGCTGACCATCAACGCCAGTAATTCAAGTAGCCCGGCTAGAGGATGCTGTTCGTTTTCGCCCATTATATCGAGCACATGATTCATCAATGTAACCGTGCGATCATACTCAGCCTCATTGGTGATGGGCCGCAGCTCAACTAGTCGACTAAGCTCCAGCCAAGCCGCTGCCAAATCGCCGCCATCAACATTATCCACTAAGCTATTCATTTTTTGATCTTTCCTTGCAGGTAGCGCCTAGTCCATTTATCGTATTCAGCATGCGTTAACATCCACCTGATGAACACTGCCCCGCTTGCATAATGGACAGTGGCGATTAGCCGAAACTTATTGCCACCGAGGTTAAAAACGGTGAACGGAGAAATATGATCAACACTTCCGAAAAAGCTGCGCAGCTCGCTAAAGTTACCCGGCGTGATGGAATCGATGCGTTGTGCCCATTGCCGAACACTGCCACTCGCGTCGGGGCGGCGGCTACAGAAATCCTTCAATACTTTTAAAGATACGAGGCGCATGCGCCACTGTATGACTCTACTACTTTTATCATTTGAGGGCACGCAAAGTGCATAGCCGAAATCTCAAGCTTTCGGTCACAGCTTTGCTATGGGCGGCTTTATGGCTGGCGGCCGGCGCGTGCGGTGCGACGACGCAGGTGGTGTATCCGCTGACCAGCCTTGACGATGCGGATAGCCGTTACGAATACGATTGGGCGGTGCTGCGCGTGGCGCTGCAAAAGACCACCCCGCGCTATGGGCCGTTTGAACTCAAACAGTCGACTCAAGCGATGTCACCGCAGCGCGTGGCGCAGGAGCTGCTCACGCCAGGTGGCCGCATCAACGTTTTTGCGCGCGCCACGTCGCCGGAGCTGGAGCAGCAATACATCCCGGTGCGCCTGCCCATCGACAAAGGCCTGCTGGGCTACCGCATTTTCCTCGTGCGTTCCGCCGACCTGCCGCGCTTCGCGGCCGTGCACACAGTGGACGATCTACGCACGCTGCGCGCAGGACAAGGCAAGGACTGGGTGGATGTGCCGATCCTGCGCAACGCCGGCTTCACCGTGGTGGAAGGCACCAGCTACCGGGGACTGTTCGCAATGCTGTCGGCCGGCCGCTTCGACTGGTTCTCGCGCGGCATTGACGAAGCACAGCGCGAGTATATGGAACGCCGCCCGAGCTATCCGGACATGGCGATGGAGCCGGCCTTGCTGCTGCAGTATCCGCTGCCGCTGTACTTCTTCACGCGGCGCGACGCTGAAGGCAAGCTGCTGGCGCAGCGCATCACGGACGGCATGGAAATGATGATCAAGGATGGTTCGCTCAACACCCTGTTCCAGCAGTTCAAGGGCGAGAGCATCAAGGCGGGCGGGCTGACGAAGCGGCGCGTGCTGCACATCAAAAATCCGCACCTGCCGCCAGAGACACCGCTGTCACGCGGCGAACTCTGGTTCGATCCCGTGAAAGGCAAATAAGCATCGCCGTCATTCCCGCGCAGGAGGGAATCCATACTCAGCATGGACTCCCGCGTGCGCGGGAGCGACGGTTACGGCCAGATGGCTTTCAGCACGGCGGCCAGGTGATAGCCGCCCTGGATCAGCTGCGCCTTGGCGGCGGCCGACGATGGTACCGGATAGTTGTCCGGAATCGCCAGCGGCCACACGTTGTAGACGTCACCGTTCTTGCTGGTCTGCTGCGCCATCGGGCCCGGCACCACGTCGGCGTAGGCCAGCTTGGCGACCACCAGCGTCTGATCTGCCCACTCATATGGCCACGTTACCGGATCGCCGCTGTTGGGCGACACCACCGGATTGCCGGCGATGACCATCTGCGCGAACTGCTCCGGCGTGCGCGCGCCGATGCGGCGGAACGCATAGTTGACGACCGTGGTGTCCCAGTACGAGTGGAACGCGCGCGTGGTCTGCGGCGGGCGGGCTGGCGTGGCCGGCGCTGGCTTGCTGTCGTCCGCCGGTGCAGCGGGAATCTGCTGCGTGCTGTTGGCAGTCAGCTTGATGTCGTCCAGTTGCAGATTGTTGCCGCCCTGCGTCGCAAAGGCTTCCTTGTCGTCCAGCTGCTTCTGCGTCGGCAGCACGAAGCCGCCGTTCTTGCCGACATAGCCCTCGCCCACATGCAGCGGCTGCGCGATATCGCCGGTCAGGTGGGTCAGCATCAACAGCGCCTGGCGCGGCGTGAAGTTGTGCGGATTGGTGGTCGCGTTGCCCTTCCCTTGCAACACCGCGATGCACTGCTTCAGGGTCTGCACGATATCGTGGTCGGTGGTGCCGACGCCATGGTCCTGGTAGTGCGACAGCTGGAACGGCACGTCGGTGTAGTGGTACTCGCTGTGCTTCGGATTGGCGGTGGTGTAAGCCACCATCTCCTCCGTTTGCGGGCCGCAGTAAGTGCCCTTGACGCAGTCGGCCCACGACGCCACCTTGGCCAGGCTCTCGCCCGGCAGCAGCAAGGCCTGCACCTGCTTCTCGGCGTTGCTGCCGACGATCAGCTGGTCGGCAATCGCGCCAACCGCGCGGTGGCCGTCATTGCCCCACGCGTGGGCGTTGACGGAGACGAAGGCGCTGCTGAGCGCCAGTATGCATGCAAGCTTTTTCATTCAGGACTGCCTTTCGCTGGCTTTGGATATTGTTTGTTGATGTCGAGCGCTTGCGCGTACGACGACGACCAGGTCTGCTCATGCAGCGCGGCCAGGCGCTGCGCCATTTTCTCATTGCGCATCACCACTTCCAGATTGCGCGACAAGTCCATATAGCCGCCGCTCCAGTTGCTGGTGCCAACCCAGGCGATCTGGTTGTCGATCACCATGGTCTTGCTGTGGATGACGCGCGCGAACGGAATAAAGCCGGTCGAGGCCACCGGCAGCGTCACCACGCGAATTTCCACGTTCGGAAGGATCGCCAGGCTTTTCAGGTAGACCTGCGCCGGATTTTCCAGGTTCCAGTTGGAGACCATCAGCTTGACCTTGACGCCGCGATTGGCCGCCGAACGCACCGCGTTGTCGATCACCGCGTAGTAAGGCCGCGTGCCTTTCGGGCCGTAGCTCAGCGGCGCGTAGTCCAGCAACTGGATGCGCACTTCGTTTTTAGCTTCCGCCAGCAGCGCCGGCAGGCCGGCCTCGGAATTGCCCACGCCCGCAGGATTGTATTGCTGAGGGCTGGCCAGCAGGAAGGTACCCTGATGAATGTCCGGCGCCGCCGGCGTCGCATTCAACACCGGCACCGGTTTGCCTTGCGAGATCAGCGCCTGCGCATTCCAGTCCTGATTGAAGATCGCCTGTACTTGCGCCACCATCTTCGGATCGGTGATGCGCAAGCCGGTTTCGTGGATGTGCTCAAACGAGCGCCAGTCGAAATTCTGGCTGCCGATGTAAGCGGTCATGCCATCCACTACCAGGTACTTGGCGTGGATGATGCCGTTGCCAGTCAGCTTATTCACGTCCAATATGCGGAAGTCCATATTCGGAATCGCCTTCAGGCGCTCGATGGTCGGCTTCTCCGACAGGCCCACGCCTTTCTGATCCAGCAGGAAGCGGATCTTGACGCCGCGCTTGCCGGCGGCCTCCAGATGCTCCACCACTTTTTCAAACACGCTGCCCGGCTTGATGACGGCGTAGAACTGGCCGATGACGATTTCGCTTTTGGCGTTGTCAAACAGCTCGCTCCACACCTGCGCCGGATTGCGCAAGTCATCGCTATGCAGCGGCGTTTCCACCGGCGCGGTCTGCACCAGCTCAAAGCCGGGAATCGAAAACTCCGCGCGGGCCGGCGCGGCCAGCACGCTGGCCGCCACCAGGGCGGAAAGTAAAAGTCGACGCATCATTGGTCCTTTTGTACGTAACGCTTGAGCGGCGCAGCAGCGCCGGCTGGTTTGCCATCCTGTTCGCGCCTGGCCAGATACTGGGTCAGCGCGTCGATGTCACGGATGCCGGTCGGCGCGCGGTTGCTGCCGTTCTTGAAAGCCGGGAAACCGTCGCCGCCTTCGGCCAGGAAGTTATTGGTCACCACGCGGTACGAGGTGTCCATGTCCAGCTTGACGCCGTTCAGCTTCACGCTGCCCGGCACAATCTTGCTGCCTTCCGGCTTGCTGGCGTCCCACTGATAGGTAAAGCCTTCCGACAGTTGCAGCAAGCCGCGCTTGGCGTCGCGGTCTTCCAGCCACTGCTCTTCCAGCAGCTGGATAATTTGCGATCCGCGCAGGTTCATCGCCACCAGCGTGTTCCCGAATGGCAGAACCGCCATCGCCTTGCCCAGCGTGACGCGGTTGCCGGCTACTGTCTCCAGATCCTGGCGGATGCCGCCCGGATTCTGCAGCGCGATCTGCGCACCGTACGGACGGCCCGCCGCCAGCATCGAGTCCGCCACCAGATCGCCCAGCGCCGACTCGTCGACGTGGTCCTTGGCGCGCTTTACGCTCGGCACGGCGATGACCGCCACCGGACGCGCCAGCGCGGCAGCGCTTTGCTCACGCGCCTTGTTCAGGTATGCCGTCAGCGCTGGATCGGCCGGCCACGTGCCAGGCACCATCACCTCCTGTTTGGCGCTGACCTCGCGCACGGTGTTGGTGGCGGTGTCCACTTGCAGCGTGATGCGGCCCAGCACATGGCCGCCCATATCGGACTGCGTCACCAGCCGGCCATCCACCCTGCACAGATAGCCCTGGTGCGAGTGGCCGCTGATTACCAGGCGAATCGACGGATCGAGGCGCTGGACCACATCCACGATCGGCCCTTTGAGATTGCCGCAATCCTGCTGGTCGAATTTATCGGTGGTGCGGCCGCCCTGGTGGATCAGCACCACGAACACGCCCACGCCTTGCTTGCGCAATTCCGGCAGCTGGCGGTTGATGGCGTCCGCTTCGTCGACGAACTCCAGGCCGGCGATGCCCGAGGCCAGCGCCGATTCGGCCGTCTCGCGCAACACGGTGCCGATGAAGCCGACCTTCACACCATGCACAGTCTCGATTTTATACGCCGGCAGCACCGGCTTGCGGGTGCGCATGTCGATCACGTTGGCGGCCAGGTACTGGAACTGCGCGCCTTGATATGGACCGTCGAATTTGCACGCCTTGTCGGCGCGCGGCGAGACGCAGCCGCCCTGCTGCTGGCGCAGCAGCTCAATGCGGCCCTGATCGAATTCATGGTTGCCGACCGACGTCACGCGCAGGCCGAGCAGATTCATGGCGCCGATGGTCGGCTCGTCGGCCCACATCGACGAGATGGCCGGGCTGGCGCCGATCAGGTCACCGGCGCCGACCACCATCAGTTCCGGATCGTCCTTGCGCCACGCCTTCAGCGCAGCGCCCAGCGTGTCGATGCCGCCGGCCTGGATGGTGCGCTCGCCGCCGCCGGCCGCGCTGTCCCAGACGTATTTGCTGGCTTCCAGATTGCCGTGGAAATCATTCAGCGCCACCAGCTGGACTTCCGCCACGCCCGGTGGCAGCGGCTGGCGCCATGCGCAGCCGGTCAATGCGGCCAGCAGGGCCGCAGTGATGAGGGTAGAGGTATGTGTTTTCATAAGGTGTGCAGCATAGCGTATTCAAGGTTCCGCCAGCAGTATGGAAACATTGCGGATACAAAGAAAAACAGGCCCTTGCGGGCCTGTGTCGTACTCACGATATGACGGGCCGGAAGCCCGCCACCGGGACGATTAGTAGTCGCCCGAGAAGGTCAGCGACAGGAAGCGTGGTGCGCCAGCATAGTAGTAGATCTTGTTGGCGGTCACACCTGGATAAGCCAGGGCGTTGGTAGCGGTTGCCGAGGCCGGGTTCAGGTACTGCTTGTTACCCAGATTGCTCACGTTCATGGTGATCTTCGGACGTTTCAGCCAGCCCTGGTTAGGGAAGGTGTAGCCAGCGTCCAGACCCAGCAGGGTGTAGCCGCCAACGTATTCATCGTTGGTCATGGTGCTGTACTGACGCGCGGTGGTCTTCGCTTTCAGACGGCCGTAGAATGCGCCATCCTGGTACTCGGCGCTGACGCCGACTTTCCATTTAGGCGTCAGCGGGAACTCGTTACCCTTGGTCTGCAGTGGCGCAGCGCCTTTGGTGGTGGCCAGGTTGTCCTGCATTTCCGATTTCGAGTAACCCAGCGAGCCGTAGAACGCCCAGCCGTTGATCGGGGTATTACCCAGTTCAACTTCGAAGCCGTTGTTACGCACGTTGCCGACGTTGGTGGTGGCCTTGGTGTCGGTCACTGGATCATACGCGGTTGCCAGACGGTCCTTGAAGTAGATCGAGTACACGTTGAAGGTGGCGATGAAGTTCTTGTCCTGGTGACGGTAGCCGACGTCCAGGTTCCACGATACTTCTTCTTTCACGTCATTGACGACGGTTGGCACGCCATTAACCAGCGCAACGTTACCGTTGTTTGGCAGGTAGATGAAGTTGCCAGGGGCCTTCATGTTCTTGGCCAGCGATGCGTACAGTTGGTCGTCGTTGGTGACCTTGAAGCGCGCGCCCAGTTGCGGCAGGATATCGTCATAGGTACGCACAACGCTGTACTGTTTGCCCGACAGCGGCAGCGAACCTTCGTTGGCGAAGTTGGTGAAGTCGCGCTTGATGTGCGGGGTACGCACGCCGAAGTTCAGGGTCAGGCGGTCATCCATTGCCGTGTAGGTGTCCTGCACGAATGCCTGGTAGGCGGTCGATACGGTCTTCACGTCACGGTACACTTGCAGCTTGGTGCCGTCTGGACGGTAGATGTTGTTGGCTTGCAGCCACGGATCGTACGAACCGTCGTTGTTGATGGCGACCATCGGCGAGGTTTGCTCGTGGTTGGCGCGCTCGATCCAGGCGCCGGCCAGCAGCGTGTGGTTGCCCATGGTGTGGGTGATCGCGGCGCTGAAGCCCGGACGGCTGGTGCGGGTGAACGAACCTTCGGCCATCAGGACTTTATCCTTGGTGTCGCCGTCGCCGTTCAGGTCGATCGACCCGGTCTTGACGCCGGTGCCGGCGCCTTTGACGATGGCCACGTTGGCTTCGGTGATCAGCTGCTGCTGGGTACCGCCGGTGCCGTAGCCGTACCACCAGTATGGTACCAGCTTGATGTCGGTGTCTTCGTTCAGGCGGAACTTGGCGGTGGCCGAAGCGATCACGTTACGGAACGGGTTCAGCGCCAGGCCGTAGTAAACCGGCGATGGGGCGGTGTCGTTCTGCGCGCCTGCGCCCGGGGTCACGTGGCCAGGGAACTTGGTGGTGTAGTCGTAGAAGTAACCGTTCGTCGCCAACTCAGCCTTGGTCATGCTCAGGAAGTTGTTGTTGATGGCTTCGTTGTACAGAATGGTGCCGTGGATGTAGTTAAAGCGATCCCAGTCGTAGTTGAAGCCGGCGTCGATGTGGTCGCGCTTGGCGCCGCCCTCACCCTTCCACTTGTCCGCTTCGGCGTGCGAGGCGGAGATGAAGAACTTCGAGCGCTTGTCCGAGAACAGGCCGCTGTCGAAGCGGATGTAGGTTTTGGTCAGGTTCAGCTGGCCCAGGGTCTGCATCACGCGCACGCGTTGCTTGTCTTCCGGGTTGCAGGTGGTGATGCCGAAGTTACCGCCGGTCGCGCCAACCTGTGGCGAGTCAACGTCGGTCGAACCTTGGGTCACGGTTTCGGAGCAGGTGTTTTCCTGGTCCACGTATTCTTGTGGGTAGACAGCGAACGAACCCGAGTCATTGACTGGCACGCCGTTGATGGTGGCGCCGATCTGGTCGGAGTTGAAGCCGCGCAGGGTCAGGCCGCCGCCGAACAGGCCGGTTGCGTCGTAGTTGAAGCTGTTCACTGCAGGCAGCATTTCCAGAGCTTCATAAGCGTTGCCGGTTGGGCGCTGCTTTTCCAATTCTTCCGCGGTAATCGTCGAACGTGCTTTTGGCGCGTCTTCGGTCACCATCAGGCCCATACCCAGCTTTTTGCCGGTGATGACCACTTCGGCCTTGCCTGGAGTAGCAGCAGCTGGCTCGGCAGCTTCCTGTGCGAAAGCAGCGCCGGCCGACAGCGCGGCCAGGTGAGCTGCTACGGCGATTACGCTCAAGCGCAAGACCGGAGATTGTTTGGATTGCATTCAAAACCCCTTAGAGTGTTATATAAAAACGTGAGAAAACTTCCGAATTCGATACCGAAGAGCTAATTTTTCTCTGCACAAAGGCGAGAGTGTAATGACCGAAAATGACACTGGTGTGACAACAAAAGTTGCCAATTTGCTCTAACTATCTACCACTATTGCATGTCAAAACCGGTCGCGACAAATACGTTTTTGCTACACCATTCAGTGGAAAAACATATAAATGCGCGTGAAATGCTGATTAATTAGCAAGTTCAGAGTGATGCTGAGGTAGGGGACGGGCGGAATTATAAGAGCATCAGGTGCCGATGAATTTTGTTCATGGCAACTATTAGAGAGAAAACTCTGATCTGTAGTAAAACTGCGACAGAAAACCGGGACAATTTTGACAAAAAGCAAAGCCGGCGGAAGACGCCGCCGGCTTTTCTGAAGATTGTGGAACTTTTAACGTTTGGCTTTGGCGTCGGCGCCGGCGATCTCCGCCTCAAATTTGGCGAATTTACCGTCCAGGGCTTTTAAAAGACGTTGTTTATCTGCATCGGCCAGGAAAGAATAGCGAATACTGTCATACGACAGTTTTTTCACTTCCGCGTAATCCGGCTGGTAGCGCGCCGCATACAGCACATATTCCCCGGATAAATTGTTACGCGAGACGCCGGCGTCGTCTGTGGACAACACATACGGCACGCCATATTTGCGGTACAGCGTCACCGGATGCGCCTGGTCCTTGATGCCGAGGATGAAGTCGTTGCTGCTCAGGTTGACCTCGACCGCGATCTTTTTATCATGCATTTCTTTCATGATCGCCAGCGGATTGCTCTCATGGGCGATGTCCATGCCGTGGCCGATGCGGCTGGCGCCGGCCACCTCGATGGCGTCCTTGATGTGGAAGGTCAGGCCTTCCGGCGGCACCATGCCGAGCGACAGCTCGCCGGCGTGCAGCGCCAGTTTCACGCTCGGGTACTTCGTCTTCAGGAATTTGAACATCTGCATGTGCAAAGCGTAGTCGCGCATCGAGACATTGACGCTTTCCTGTCCGACAATATTAACGCCGACGATTTTCGGATTCGAGGTCGCCAGCTTGAAGCTGGAAGCGATCTGCGCAAACACCTGCGACGGCGCCAGGAAGCGCAGCGCGAACGGCTGGTAGCGCAGCGTGAAGTTGGCGTCGTCGATGCCGGCACTGACGGTTTCCACGTTTTTCAGGTAGGCGCCGATCCAGCCCTGGTAGGCCTGGTCCTGGTCCAGCTTGGCGCTCAGCGCGGCGAAGTCGGCGTCGCTGACGCCGCCCGTCAGCGCCTTCTTGTCGAAGTCGGCATCCTGCGCGATCGGCGCGATCTCGTAGATGGTTTCAATGTAGCTCAGGTTTTCCTGGATGGCGCGTTGCTTCAGGCGCTGTATGCCGTCCACCGCGTTGGTCGACGCCACCGGGTTGAAATAGGCGAAGGTGTCGAAGAACTGGCGGTCCGGCGGCGACTGGATGCCGCTATGGTTGTAGAAGTCCTTGTCCGACCAGCGCTGCAACAGGTTGGCCAGCACGGTGTTGTCGTTCATGACGTCCTGGCCGGACAGGCAGCCGGCGGCCGGCTTGGTCTTCTCGATGGTGTAGCTGGTCTTGTTGACGCAGAAGCCTTCCTTGTCGACCCACTCAAGGTACTGCTCGGCGTAGATCGCGCCCGAATAGTGGTGATGCAGGTCGCCGCCCTTCGGCATCATGGTGAAGAACATCGTCAGTTCGGCCAGTTTCGGCTCCTTGCCCGGCGCGACCAGCGCGGCGAAGTGGCGCTTGGTGGCCTCCTCGTTGGCGTTGGCGGCGTGCGCCTGCGGCATGGCGCACAGCACGGCGGCGGCCAGCGCCAGGGCTTTGATGTTGTTCTTCATGAGTATCCTTAATTAAGTCGTTTCACGGACATGCACCTGGCGGCCCGCCGAATAAGTCGCGGCGATCGCGCGGTCGTCGCCCAGCAACGCCAACGCGAACAGCAGCTCTTCCAGGCTCTCCCCGCGTGCGGTACGGCGCTGCAGCAGCGGCGTGGCTTGCGGATCGACGACGATAAAGTCGGCCTCCGCGCCAACGGCGAAATTGCCGATCGTGCCTTCCAGCTGCATGCTGCGCGCCGCGCCCAGCGTGGCCAGGTAAAACATCCGCAAGGCCGGCAGGTAACTGCCCTTCAAGCGCGCTACTTTATAGGCTTCATTCATCGTTTGCAACATGGAGAAAGAAGTACCGCCGCCGACATCGGTGGCCAGCGAGAGTAGCACGCCGGCGTCGTCGGCGCGTTCAAAGTCGAACAGGCCGCTGCCGAGGAACAGGTTGGAGGTCGGGCAGATGGCGGCGGCGGACTGGGTTTCGGCCATGCGCTGGCGATCGCGTTCATTGAGCCAGATGCAGTGGCCATACATGGCGCGCGGACGCATCATGCCGTAGCTGTCGTAGACGTCGATGTAGCTGCGCGAATTGGGGAACAGCTCGCGCACCCACGCGCATTCGGCTTCGTTTTCCGATACGTGGGTCTGGATAAAGGTGTCCGGATAAGCCGCCGCCAGTTCGCCGGCCAGTTGCAGCTGGCGTTCGGTGGAGGTTGGCGCGAAGCGCGGCGTGATGGCGTACAGCGCGCGGCCACGCTTGTGCCAGCGCTGGATCAGCGTCTCGGTGTCGCGCGCGCCCGATTCGGCGGTGTCGCGCAGGAAGTCGGGGCAGTTCCGGTCCATCATCACCTTGCCGGCCACCATGCGCAGGCCGCGCTGTTCGCTGGCGGTGAAGAAGGCGTCCACCGATTGCGGATGTACGGTGCAGTAAACCATGGCGGTGGTGGTGCCGCAGCGGAGCAGCTCATCGAGGAAGAACTCGGCCACGTTGGCGGCATGCGCGGTGTCTTCGAACTGGCGCTCGGTCGGGAAGGTGTAGGTCTCCAGCCATGGCAGCAGGCCTTCTGCCGGCGAGGCGATCATGTCGGTCTGCGGGTAATGGACGTGGGTGTCGATAAAGCCGGGCATCAGCAGCTTGCCGCTGTAGTCGTGCACCACGGTGTTCGGTGGCAGCGTGGCGTGCAGCGTGGCGTAGTCGCCGGCGGCCTGCACTTTGCCGTCTGCGACGATCAACAGGCCGTCTTCGTGCCATGCGTGCGACGGGTGCGACTCGTCGCTGAAGGCCGGATCGGCGAGAAAGTGCAGCAAGCTGCCACGGTAGGCTTGCAGGTTGGTGGTCATGATGAGCTTTCTTGAATCTGAATGCGTAGTTTAGCTTGCGACGGCCAGTCTTGCTGGCGCGCTGAGGGCGGCGATTTGCTGCTGTTCCCACACCATCAGCAGCTGCGCGCACACGGAGGCGGCGATGGCGGCGGGGAGTTTGCTGGAGATGCCCGGCAGGCCGATGGGGCAGACCATGTTATCGATACGGTCTTGCGGCAATCCACGCGCGGCCATGCGGCGTTCGAACTGCACGCGTTTGGTGTTGGAGCCGATCAGGCCGAACCAGCCGACGTCGTCGCGGGCCAGGATGGCTTCGCACAGACGCTGGTCCAGCGCGTGGCTGTGGGTCATGACGAGGTAGCTGGCGTGGGCCGGGGCGGCGGCGACTGCGGCTTCAGGCATGTCGGTGGCTTCAACGGTGACGTTGGACGGCAGGGTGGCAGGGAACATGTCTTCTCGCTCGTCGACCCAGATGACGGTGCACGGCAACTCGCCCAACATGCGCACGATGGCCGCGCCAACGTGGCCTGCGCCGAACAGCACCAGATGGGCGCGCGGCGCGAAGCAAGGGTCGGCAAGCCAGCGGCGGCCGGCCGTGTCGCGCAGGACGTGGGTGCCGCGCTCGCGGTCCACCGCCGGGAAGGCCGGGCCGAAGGCGCCTGCTTCTCCTGGCGCTGCGCCGGCGACGATTGCGCCATCCGCGCCAAGCAGCAGCGCGACCGGTGCGCCGTCGATGGCGCTGAGCCGCCAGTTGTCTTCACGGCGGCGCGCGCGCAGGCCGCCCAATACAGCCGCGAGCGACGCATCGACCGGCTCAAACGACAGATGCACCACGCCGCCGCAGCACTGCCCCAGCGTCGGCCCGAGCGCATACCGCTCCAGCCGCGCAGCCGGTCCATCGCTGGAGGCAAGCATCTCGCGCGCCAACTCCACCGCGCACATTTCCAGATGTCCGCCGCCGATCGTATCGTGCTGGCCATGCGCCGTCACCAGCATCTTGGCGCCGGGCTCGCGCGGGCCGGAGCCCTCCACGATCGCCACGGTCACCAGCACTGCCGGTTCCACCACCTGCGCTGTCAGCCACTCGTTCATTACGAAGCCATTTCCACTGCGGACACCGCCCGCAATATCTCTTCACTGGTCGCCGGCGCGTTCAACGGCGGATTCACGCGATGGCCGCCGACTGCGGAAATCGCATCCCGAATCGCAAAGAACACCGAAAACGGCAGCAGCAACGGCGGCTCCCCCACCGCCTTCGAGCGATGAATACTATCCTCCACATTGCCGTTGTCGTACAGTTTCACGCGGAAGTCCTCGGGACAATCGGAGATGCCAGGAATCTTGTAGGTGGACGGCGCATGCGTCATCAACTTGCCCGCCGCATTCCACCACAACTGCTCCGTGGTCAGCCAGCCCATGCCCTGAATGAAAGCGCCCTCCACCTGGCCGATATCGATGGCCGGATTGAGCGAACGTCCCGCGTCGTACAACGCATCGGCGCGCAACAGCTTCCACTCGCCGGTCAGCGTATCCACCACCACCTCCGACACCGCAGCGCCGTAAGCATAGTAAGAAAACGGATGCCCGTTCATCGTCTTCGGATTCCAGTGCAGATGCGGCGTTGCGTAGAACCCGTCAGACCACAACTGAACCCGCGCCAGATAAGCCTTCTGCACAAGTTCCGCAAACAACACCTTGTGGCCGTTCACATGAACATGGTTATCGAAGAAGCGCACCGGCTGGCCGTCCTCATCGCCATACAGCTTGACCGCATACGCCGCCAGCCGCTCGCGAATCTGCCGTGCCGCATCCTGCGCCGCCTTGCCGTTCAAATCCGCGCCGGTGGATGCCGCCGTCGCCGAGGTATTCGCCACCTTGCTGGTATCGGTCGCCGTGATGCGCACGTGTGAGAGGTCCAGGCCCAGTTCATGCGCCACCACCTGCAGCACCTTGGTGTTGATGCCCTGCCCCATCTCCGTGCCGCCGTGATTGACCAGTACCGAACCATCCACATACACATGCACCAGCGCGCCGGCCTGATTCAAATGCGTGACGTTGAACGCAATGCCGAACTTCAGCGGCGTGAATGCCAGCCCTCTCTTCAGCACGGGACTGCTAGCGTTGAACGCCTCAATCGCCTTGCGCCGAGCGCGATACTCGCTGGTCTGCTCCAGCTCCGCCGTCAGCGCCTCGATGACGTTATCGACAATTTCCTGGCCATACGGCGTCACATTACGCTCGGTCGTGCCATAGAAATTCTGGCGGCGAATATCCAGCGCATCGCGTCCCAGATTGCGCGCGATTTCGTCAATGATGTACTCAATCGCAATCGCGCCTTGCGGACCGCCGAAGCCACGGAACGCCGTATTCGATTGCGTATTGGTCTTGCCGCAGCCGGCGCGAATATCCACGTCCGACAGATAGTAGGTGTTATCGAAATGGCAGACCGCGCGCGTCGCCACTGGTCCCGAAAGGTCCGCCGAAAAACCGGCGCGCAACGTCATATCTACCTTGGCGGCGAGGATCTTGCCGCTGTCGTCGTAGCCCACTTCATATTCATAGAAGAAGCAATGGCGCTTGCCGGTAACCAGCATATCGTCATCGCGATCCGCGCGCAGCTTGACCGGGCGGCGCAGCCTGGATGCCGCAATGCCGGCCGAAGCAGCCCACAACGCCGACTGCGACTCCTTGCCGCCGAAGCCACCACCCATGCGGCGGCACTCCACCTGCACCTTGTGCGAATGCACGCCGATGGCATGTGCCACCACGTGCTGCATCTCGCTCGGGTGCTGCGTCGAGCACTGCACCAGCAGGCCGTTGTCTTCCTTGGGGATCGCGTAGGCGATCTGGCCTTCCAGGTAGAACTGCTCCTGGCCGCCGACGAACAACTGGCCCTTCACCACGCGCGGCGCCATCTCGAAAGCGGTCTGGTAGTCGCCCCGTGTCAGCTGCATCGGCGGCAGCACATACGAATTGGCAGCCTTGGCTTCCTGCGGCGTCAAAATCGCCGGCAGCTCGTCATAGGCGATTACCGCACGACGGGCGGCGCGGCGCGCATTGTCGTGCGTATCCGCCACCACGATAAAGATCGGCTGGCCGACATATAGCACCTCGCCGGCCGACAAAATAGGATCGTCATGGATGATCGGACCGCAGTCGTTGGTGCCGACGATATCGGCGGCAGTGTACACCGCCACCACGCCCGGTGCGCTGCGCACCGGCGCCAGATCCATCGCCGTGATGCGCGCATGCGCCTTGGACGACAAACCCAGCGCCGCATGCAGCGTGCCTTGCAGCTCGGGGATGTCGTCGGTGTAAGTGGCCTGGCCCAGCACATGCAGCTCGGCCGATTCGTGCGGACGCGAGACGCCCACGGCCTTCCATGCCGATTCCGCAATCGCGGCGGGAGCAACGGGTTGATTCATGATGGCTCCTTTCAGGCGCGGCAAGCGAAAGCGTTGACGGCGTCGGCCGCAAGCGGCGCATCGGCGCGCGTCTCCAGCCAGAAGCGGCGCAGCAGATTCTGCGCCGTCTGCATGCGATAGGTGCTCGACGCACGCATGTCCGACAACGGCGAAAAGTCCTGCGCCAGCTGGTCCATCGCCACGCGCAGATTGGTTTCGCTCCAGGTCAGGCCGGTCAGCGATGCCTCCGCGCGCGGCGCGCGGCGCGGCGTGGCCGCCATGCCGCCGAACGCGATACGCGCATCCATCACCTTGTCGCCGTCCAGCGTGAAGGCAAAGGCCGCGCACACCGCCGAGATATCCTGGTCAAAACGCTTGGCCAGCTTGTAGGTACGGAACTGCACGTCAGCGCGCGGCAGCGGCACGCGCACGGCGGCGACGAATTCGTCGGCCTGCATATCCTTTTTCTGATAATCGAGATAGAAGGCTTCCAGCGCCAGCACGCGGCGGCCGGACGGGCCTTGCAGCACCACTTCGCTGCCCAGCGCGATCATCCACGGCATCGAATCGCCGATCGGCGAGCCGTTGGCGACATTGCCACCCAGGGTGCCGGCATTGCGGATCGGCAGCGACGCGAAGCGCTGCCACAACTCGCCCAGCTGCGCCGGATACAGCTTGCACAGCGCCTCGTACGCATCGTTGAGCGACACGCCGGCGCCGATTTCCAGCATGCCGTCGTGCTGTTGCACGCTTTGCAGCGCGCTGACATGGCCGAGATAAATGATGTCGCCCAGTTCGCGCATCTGCTTGGTCACCCACAGGCCGATGTCGGTCGAACCGGCCAGCAGCGTCGCTTTCGGATGCGCAGCGCGCAGCGCCACCAGTTCTTCCAGCGTGCGCGGCGCGTGGAACGACTGGCCGCGCGCGGTGTAGGTGGAGCCGGCTTCGCGCTGCAAGGCTTGCAGCTGCTGCGTCAACGCCGGGCGGTCGAACGACACTTTCGGCAGTTCGGTCATGCGGTGCGCCGCATCGATGATCGGGCGGTAGCCGGTGCAGCGGCACAGGTTCCCGGACAGGCAGTCGTCGATCTCCTTGCGCTGCGCCGGCTTGCCGTCCTTGTCGAGGTACATGCCCCACAAGGACATGACGAAACCCGGCGTACAGAAGCCGCATTGCGAACCATGGCATTCCACCATCGCCTGCTGCACCGGATGCAGCGCGCCATCCGGCTGCTGCAGATCCTCCACCGTGAACAGCGCCTTGCCGTCCAGCGTAGGCGCGAACTGGATGCAGGAGTTCACTGCCTTCATCTCCAGCTGGCCGGCCGCATTCAGGCTGCCGACGACCACCGTGCAGGCGCCGCAATCGCCTTCGGCGCAGCCTTCCTTGGTGCCGGTGCAATGCAGATCCTCGCGCAGATGCTGAAGCACGGTGCGGGTTGGCGCGGCGTCATGAATTTCCTGCACGGCGCCACGGAAGTAAAAGCGAATCGGTTCGGACATCACAATCTCATTCAGCAAATGGGTGGACCTTGCGCCAGTGTTCGGCGATATCGATACGGCGCGTGATCCAGACCTTGTCGTGGCTTTGCACGTAGTCGAGGAAACGCGCCAGCGCAGCCGCCCTTGCCGGCCGGCCGACAATGCGGCAGTGCAGGCCGATGGACAGCATCTTCGGCTGATTCAATCCTTCCGGATCGCCCTCGGCGTACAGCACGTCGAAGGCGTCCTTCAGGTAATCGAAGAACTGGGTGCCGGAATTGAAGCCCTGCGCGGCGGCGAAGCGCATGTCGTTGGTGTCCAGCGTGTACGGCACGATCAGCTGCGGCGCGCTGACCGCCACGCCGTCGCTATTGGTGTAGCCGACCTTCTGCCAGAACGGCAGGTCGTCGCCGTAGTTATCGGCGTCGTAGCGGAAGCCGCCGTGCTCCATCACTAGCCTGCGCGTCTGCGGCGAATCGCGGCCGGTGTACCAGCCTTGCGGCGCGCTGCCGGTCAGTTCGCGGATGATGTCCACCGCTTCCTTCATGTGCGCGCGTTCGGTGGCTTCGTCCATGTTCTGGTAGGTGATCCAGCGCAGGCCGTGGCAGGCGATTTCGTGCCCCAGCTGCTGGAACGCCGCCACCGCCTCCGGATGGCGCTTCAACGCCATCGATACGCCAAACACCGTCAGCGGCAGCTTGCGTTCTTCGAACATGCGCAGCAAACGCCACAAGCCGGCGCGCGAGCCGTATTCGTACAGCGACTCCATGCTCATGTGGCGATTGCTGAACGAGGCCGCGCCGATGATCTCGGACAGGAAGGTCTCGGAGCCGGCGTCGCCGTGCAGCACGTTGTTCTCGCCGCCCTCTTCGTAGTTCAGCACGAACTGCAGGGCCACGCGGGCCTGGTTGGGCCACTGCGCATGCGGCGGTTTCGGGCCGTAGCCGATCATGTCGCGCGGGTAGTTGTCGTAAGTGGTCATGGCGCAGGCAAGTCTATGGGGAATATATCCTTAATCATATATGCCAACGCGCATGGCGGTATATGATTTGTACAATAGATACTCGTCACCTACGGATATAGGACCACACTATGGGCAAACTCAGCACGCACGTTCTCGATATCACCCAGGGCAAGCCGGGCGCCGGCGTCAAGGTGGCGTTATACGCGGTGGGACCGCAGGGCCGTGAGCTGCTGAAGTCGGACGTGACCAACGCCGATGGCCGCTGCAGCACGCCGCTGCTGGAAGGCGACGCACTAAAACAGGGCAAATACGAACTGGTGTTCAGCGCGGGCGCCTATTTCGATGCCCAAGGCGTCACGCTGCCCGAACCGAAATTTATCGACGAAGTGACGCTGGCTTTCGGCGTTGCCGACGCCAGCCAAAATTACCACGTGCCGCTGGTGGTATCGCCGTGGGCGTATTCGACCTATCGCGGCAGCTGATCAGCGCTGCTTGCCAAGATACTTGGCAAAGAAGGTCTCCAGCCGGCGGTAGACTTCCGCCTGGTTTTCGGTGTCGTAGAAACCGTGGCCTTCGTAATCCACGTAGTACCACTCCGGCGGATGGCCGGCTTTTTCCAGCGCCGCCTTCATCAGGAAAGCATGCTCCTTCGGCGCGCGCTTGTCCTTGCCGCCGTGGATCAGCAGCACGCCGGCTTTGATGCTGGCCGCCTGCAGGTTCGGCGAATAGCGGTTCCACTCCGCCTTGTCCTCGCCAAATATGCGCTTGTTCCAAGCGATCCGGCGGCTGTTACCGGCGACGCCGTCCTCGGTTTGCATCAGCGCGATGTCGTACACACCGGCATAGCCGACCGCGCACTTGAACAGGTCCGGTTCGCGCGCGGCCAGCATCAGCGCCGAATAGCCGCCGAAGCTGGCGCCGTAGACGCACATCTTCGCGCCGTCGACGTCGCCCTGGGCGACGGCCCATTTCACGCCATCGACCAGGTCGTCCATGATCTTGCCGCCCCACTGACGGTAGCCCTGACGTTCAAAGCCCTCGCCACGGCCGCCCGAGGCGCGGAAATTCACTTGCAACACGGCGTAGCCACGATTGGCCAGGAATTGCGCATCGCTGTCGAAGTACCAGCTGTCGCGGCTGCCGTACGGACCGCCATGCGGGATCAGGATCAGCGGCGGCTTGTGCGCCGTCTTGAACGCCGGCAGCGTCAGGTAGCCATCTATCTCCTGGCCATCCCGCGCCTTGAACAGGACCGGCCGGCGCGCCGCCATGTGCTCCGGCTCAATCTCATCCATCGAGGCGAACAGCATGTCGGCCTTGTTGGCCTTGCGGTTGTACAGATAATAGGCGCCGGGGTCGCGGTCGCTCATCACCCAGAACAGCACCTGGTTCTGGTCGGCCGACTCGCTCACCATCCGCACCGTATGGTCCGGGAACTGGCGCGCCATGTCCTGCATCAGCGGCGTATCCGGATTGGCCGGGTCCAGGTAAGTGACCTTGGGCCGGCCGACGGCGGAATATACCGCCAGCGGGGTGGCGCCCGGCCCGCCCAGCTCGATCGAGCCGACACTGCCGAGCGTATCTTCGGCCAGCAGTTTGCGGTTACCGCCGGCCACGTCTTCGCTGATCACCTTGACGCGCCCTTCCGACTCCGCATGCCACGCGTAGAAGGTTCGGTTGTCGGGCGAGAAGCCGAACGGCGTCAGGCGCGTATCGCCCTTTTGCAGCTGGAATTCCTCCCACGCCGAGGTGGCGTCGTTCAGGCGCCACACCAGGTCGTAGCCCTCTTCATCGGTGCCGGTGGCAAAACGCGGCTTGCCTGCGTTGTCGACGACGAACGACGCCCTCGGCGACTTCAGCGTGGTGACCAGCTTGCGCAGGCCATTACGGCTGTCAAAATCGTACAAGGCGCTCTGGTCCAGGTCCCACTGGTAGGTGCCGACCAGCAGATGGTCATTCACCTGCTTGTAGACATAGGCCGGATAGGCATAGCCCTCGTCGGGGTTGTAACGGTTGCGTCCATACATGCCGACGTTCCAGCCGTACAAATACGTTTGATGGCTACCGTCGAAATCCATGGCCAACAACTCGCCGGTGATCTGCGGCCGCTCGCGCGACCCGACCTCGATCGCCTTTTGCACCACCACCCGCGTGTTGCCCACCCAGGTATAGCTGGCCGGCACCTCGAACGCCGGCATGCGCACCGTGCCCTCCAGCTTCAGATCCGGCAGGCTGTAGAAGCTGACCATCGGCACCGTGCGCGCGCCAACCGGCACCCGCACCGTAATCGCCAGGTGCTTGCCATCGGGCGACATCACCGGATTGTAGTACTGGTCCATTTTTGCGAAGCTGGTCACCGGCACCAGCGGTGGCATTGTCTGCCCCGAAGCCAGCAGGGGCAACGCGGCGGCAAGCATAAACAGAGGAAGGCGCATGGCGGCTCAATGAAGTTGCAATTAGTCAAATGCCAACACGCTGAAAAATATTGTCAAATTGAAATAATTGGAGAGAATTCACGCATGGGCTAAGATGCGGACTATGACTGAATCCCTGCTTGCCTCCCTCCTCCAACAGGCCGTCGAACTGCACCAGCAGGGCCGGCTCGAACCGGCGCAAGCCCTGTACCGCCAGGTGCTGGACCTTGATCCGCGCCGCTTCGACGCCTTGAATCTGTTAGGCGTGATCGCGCGCCAGCAGGGCGACGCGGCCGGCGCCATCGCGCTGATCTCGCAAGCCATCGCGATCGACAGCACGCGCGCCAACGCCCATTGCAACCTCGGCGTGGCCTGGCTGGACGCCGGCGACGCCGAACAGGCGCTGGCCAGCCACGAGCGCGCACTGGCGCTGAACAACTCCTATGCGCTCGCGTGGAGCAATCGCGGCAACGCGCTGCGCAAGCTTGGCCGCCTCGACGAAGCGCTGGACAGCTACCAGCAGGCGCTGCGCATCCAGCCGACCTATGCGGAAGCGCACAGCAATCGCGCCATCGTGCTGCAAGACCTGGGCCGCTATCTCGACGCGCTGGGCGCGGCCGAAGCTGCGCTCAACCTCAAAGACCGCCATGCCGAGGCCTGGCTGGCGCGCGGCAACGCCCTGCACTGCCTGCGCTACCTGCCGGAAGCGGTGGAAAGTTTCGACCGCGCCATCCACTTGCGTCCCGACTGGGCCGAGGCCTACAGCGCGCAAGGCGCGTCGCTACAGCGCCTGGGCGAATTTGAAGCGGCGCTGGACAGCTTTGACCAGGCCCTGAGGCACAAGCCGGATTACGCGCTGGCCCACTACCAGCGCGGCAACGCCCTGCGTTCGATGGCGCGGCGCGACGAAGCAATTGCCGCCTACCGCGCCGCGCTGGCGCATGGCGACGATCCGCAAACCATCGCCTTCGCGCTGGCCTCGGTCGGCGCCGGTGAAACGCCGGCCACGCTGCCGACCGACTACGTGCGCTCGCTGTTCGACCAATACGCCAATCACTTCGACCAGCATCTGACCGAAGTGCTGGGCTACCAGACCCCGGCCGTGCTGGACGCGTTGCTGCGCCATGTGGCGCCGGCGTCGGAGTTGTCCACCGTGGACCTGGGCTGCGGCACCGGCCTGTGTGCGACGTACCTGCGCGCCTATTCGCGCCGCCTGGACGGTGTCGACCTGTCGCAGCAGATGCTGGACAAGGCGGCCGGGCGCGGCCTGTACGATTCCCTGGCTTGTGCCGACCTCACCAGCTACCTGCACGGCCGCGACGCCAGCTGGGATCTTGCGGTGGCGGCCGACGTCTTCGTCTACATCGGCGACCTGGCGCCAGTGTTCCGCGCGGTGCATGCGGCGCTGCGTCCCGGCGGGCGGTTCTGCTTCTCGGTCGAAGCCGGCGATGGCGCCGACTATGTGCTGCGCCCGTCCAACCGCTACGCCCACACGGAAGATTACCTGCGCCGCCTGGCCGCCGACACCGGCTTCACCGTGCTGGCCACGCAAGCGCTGGACGCGCGCCAGGAAAATGGCGCACCGATTGCCGCTCACGCTTTCCTGTTATGCAAATAGACCACATCTTCATCCGCGTATCGCCCGGCGGCGCCGAAGCCGAACTGCTGCGGGCGTTCGGCCTGAGCGAAGGCAGCGGCAACACGCATCCCGGCCAGGGCAAGGCTAACCGCCGCTTCTTCTTCGCCAACGCGTTTATTGAATTGTTGTGGATTGCCGATGCGGAGGAAGTCGCCAACGCGCAGACCCGGCCGACCATGCTGCGCGAACGCCTGTCGGCCGACGATACTGGCGCAGCCTCGCCGTTCGGCATCTGCTTCCGTCCCGCCGTGCCGTTTGCCACCTGGGATTACACGCCGGCCTATCTGCCGCCGGGCATGACCATCGGCATCGCCGACGCGCCGCTGTCCGAGCCGATGTGGTTCTGCACCTCGGCCGGCAGGGCGCCGCAGCAATTCGCCGCCGACCGCCGCCAGCCGCTGGATCACGCCGCCGGCCTTGGCAGCATCACCGGCCTGCGCTGCACCATGCCGTCACTGGCCGCCCTCTCGTCAGCCGCACTGGCCAGCGGCATCGAGTTCGAGGAAGGCAACGCGCATCTGTTGGAAATCAGCTTTGACCACGCAGCGCGCGGCTTGAGCCACGACCTCCGCCCCGCCCTGCCGCTGGTCTTCCACTATTGAGCGACGGGCCCGGAGCTAGTCGCATTGCTGAGTTGCTGTTGCGCCAGCACGCTGTACAGCGGCGCACTGATCACGCGCGACACGGTACGCGCCACCATCGCGCACGCCATCAGACTCAGCACCATCGAATGGCCATCGACCATCTCCATCACGATGATGAACGAGGTCAACGGGGCCTGCGTGGCGGCCGCCAGAAAGCCCACCATGCCAAGCGCAATCAGCGCGGTCGCATTGGGTGAATGCAACAACAACGCAATGTCATTGCCGATCGCCGCACCGATGGCCAGCGACGGCGCGAAGATCCCGGCCGGTACGCCCGACCAGGTGGTCAGCCAGGTGGCAACAAACTTTAACAACAGGAACAGAGCGGGCAAGGTCTCCTGGCCGGCCACCATGTCGCGCGTGTGGCTGTAGCCGCTGCCAAAGGTGGCGCCGCCTGACACAAAGCCGATCACGGCCACCAGCAGCCCACATACGGCAGCGAACAACACCGGATTGGCCCCGCGCAGGCGCGACATGACGTCGCGCCCCTTACCGCCGAGCGAGGCCTGCAGCAGGCGCGAAAACAGACCGCCCAGCCCACCGCTGACCACGGCCACCAGCAAGCCGGGCAGCAGCAGCGACAGGTCGATCCCGCTCGCATGAATGATCCCGAAATAGGTGGCGTTGCCATACACCGACACCGCCATCAAACCGGCCAGCACGATGGCCGACATCAACAGCCCGCTGCTGCGCTGTTCCGGCGTGCGCGACAACTCCTCAATCGCAAACATGATACCGGCCAGCGGCGTGTTGAAGGCGGCGGCGATGCCGGCCGCGCCGCCCGCCACCAGCAAGCCGTGCGGTGTGACGGCGGTGCGCTCAGGCAGCCAGCGCCGTGCCGTCAGCATGATGCCGGCGGCAACCTGTACCGACGGTCCCTCGCGCCCCAGCGATAGCCCGGCCAGCAAGCCCCAGGTCGTCAATGCCACCTTGGCCACGCTCAGCTTGAAGGAGACCAGCCTCGCCTGCACCGGCGCCGACGCGGCGGGGTCCAGCGCCGCCATCACTTGCGGAATGCCGGACCCGGCCGCCGCCGCAAAGTAACGGCGCGTGACCCAGACGATTGCTGCTGCACACAGCGGCGTCCATACCAGCGTGACCCAGGGGTGGATCTGCACAACGTCCATGAACAGCCCCAGCGCCTCCTCTCCCAGCCAGGTAAAGGCGACCACCGTCAGGCCGGCAACGCAAGCGGCGGCGACCACGATGGCGCGGGTCGCCCACAGGCGCCAATCGCGAAATTCACGGTTGAAGGACGCGGTGATGTTGTGCTTGGTTTTCATGGGCGAAGGAGAAATACATTTGTACAAATATACTTTGCACTAAACCATGCTGTCAATTAAACTCGACATCAATCGTCTTTTTGTCAGTACCAAGCCATGCAAGAGAATCAAGTGGACGCGGCGGCGCCGCCATCAACCCGCGTGCTGCGTCAATTCCGTGTTGTCTTTAACGCGGTCAAAACCCATTTCCGCAACGTTGAGAAAGCCGCCGGCATTGGCGGCTCACAGCTGTGGGCGCTCAGCGTGATCCAGCAACATCCCGGAATCGGCGTCAACGGACTGGCGGGCAAGATGGATATTCATCAGACCACCGCCAGCAATCTGGTCAAGACGCTGCTGGGGCAAGGATTGATTGAGCAGGCAAAAAGCAGCAGCGATCGCCGCATGGTGACGATGACGCTCTCGCCCGCCGGGGAGCGCAGTCTTGAAAAAGCGCCGATGCCATTTGCCGGCGTGTTGCCCGATGCGCTGGCGTCGATCGACGCCGCCACCCTGGCCCGGCTGGAACACGATCTCAACATCCTGATTGCGGCGCTGGAAGCCGGCAACGCCGGCGCCGACACGCCGCTGTCCGACCTGTAACGCTACCAGGCCAGCACCCGGCGGCCGATCAAGGCGCCGAGCGCGGTCGGGATCAGCATGCCCAACAGATACCAGAAGCCGACGAATACCGGACTCATTTCAGGGCAATGAAGGCAGTACACCAAGGCTGCCGTGGCGCCAGCCGCAAAACCTGCTGCGGCCCCGGCCAGACGCAAGCGCGTCGGCGCCAGGCTGCGCATGACCCGCAGTGCGGCAACGAACAGCGGCATGGACAGCAGCGCGATCAGCAAGGGGCAATAACGCCACGTCGCGCCCCAGAACAGCGGCGTGCGCGCCTCTGGACCAGCTTGCCACAGCAGGATCGCCGCGACGCACCACAACGCCACCACCGGCGCACCAAGATACAAGGGCAACGCAGCAGTGCGTGCGCCCGGCGCCGCCAGACGCTTCGCCGCCAGCCAGCCGGCCCATGCCAGCAAGGCCGAGAACGACACTTTCAGCCAAAATGCCGGCAATGCCGTCGCCTGCATCAGATCGCTGCGAACACCCAGCAACACCAGCATCAGCACCACGCAAGCCAGCAAGCCAGCGGACAGCGGCAACAAACTGGCCGTGAGCGGCCGCGGTGCGGGACGCACGTCCGGCCCGCTGGACAACATCATGATCAGGTCATCGGTCTTCATGTCGCTTCTCTTAAAATAGTCGCCAGCGCTTTCAAGCCCCGGTGTACCGAGACCTTGATCGATGCATCGGACATCTGCAACGTGTCGGCCGCCTCGCGTACCGACAAACCTTCCAGCTTGGTGAGAATGATCGCATCGCGCTGCCTGTCCGGCAGCAGCGCAAGTAATTTGGCCAGGTCGCGCCGGGCGTCGCCGGCCGCTTCGTCGCTACTGGAAAACAGCGCGTGTTCGCCTTCGTCGACATCGTCCAGTGAATCATGCAGGCTGTCCTGCCGGGCATGCCGCCGCAGCCAGTCGATCAGCTTGTAGCGCGCAATCGCATACACCCAGGACGTCAATGGCACGCCGGTATCGTAGCTGAGGCGCTGATTGTGGATCGCCAGCAGCGCCTCCTGCACCAGATCCTCCACCTCATCCGGCCAGCGGCTCAGGCGCCGCCGCAAAAAGGCGCGCAGATGCGTTGCCGTCGCCTGCAGGAAGCGACGGTATGCCAGGGCGTCACCGGCCGTGCCCTGCAAGAACAGGGCATGCAGGCGTAATTCAGTGCTGCGTAAAGGATCCACCTCAGGTATTCGTTGCATCGCCGCCTTAGGTTACAGCCTGTGGCAAAAAAAATTTTATTCATTCCCCTGTAACCGATGCCGGTGCGGCTGCGAACTACCTGTTATCGCCAACGACAATCCCGACCGGTTCCGTATGAATGCCATCGCCACACACAGCACCATCCACCCGCTCTGGCTGCGGCTGACGCATTGGCTCAACGCTACGGCGGTGCTGTTGCTCATCGCCAGCGGCTGGCGCATCTACAACGCCACGCAATTTTTCGACTTCGCCATTCCGCGCGGTATCACGCTGGGCGGATGGCTGGGCGGCGCGTTGCAGTGGCATTTCGCGGCGATGTGGCTGCTGTTCGCCAACGGCATCCTGTATTTGCTGATCAACCTGTTCTCTGGCCGGCTGCGGCGGCAGTTTTTCCCGATTATGCCACGCCAGGTGCTGCGCGACCTCGGCGCCGCCTTGCGCGGAAAACTGGCCCATGCCGATCCGCGCCATTACAACAGCGTGCAGCGGCTGGCCTATGTGTTTGTCATGCTCGACAGCGTGGTACTGGTGCTGTCCGGGCTGGTGCTGTGGAAGTCGGTGCAATTCCCGCTGTTGCGCGAACTGGTGGGCGGCTATGAGGCGGCGCGGCGCGTCCACTTCTTCGCCATGGCCGGCCTGTGCGGCTTCATCGCGGTGCACGTGGTGATGGTGGCGCTGGTGCCGCGCACGCTGCTGGCCATGCTGCGCGGCCGCTAACCATCCAATTGGAGACCTTCTGATGCAACGCTTCAAGAAACGCCAGATCGAGATTCCCGCCGAGGGCGCCGCCATGCTGACCGACGCCATCGGCCGCATCGCCCAGCCATCGCGCCGCGCCTTCCTGCAGCGCAGCCTGACGCTTGGCGGCCTGACGCTGCTGACCGGTTGCGCGCCCGACAACCAGGAAAGCATCGATGCGGCGCTGACCGGCATCTCGCGCTTTAACGACCGGGTCCAGGGCCTGCTGTTCGATCCCAACCGCCTGGCGCCGACCTATCCCGATTCCATGATCGCCCAGCCCTTCCCCTTCAACGCCTACTACGGCGAAGAGGAAATCCGGGAGATCGATGGCGACAGCTGGCGGCTGGAACTGAGCGGCATGATCGCCGACCGCAAGCCATGGACGCTAACCCAGCTGCGCGCCCTGCCCCAGCAGTCACAGGTCACGCGCCACATCTGCGTCGAAGGCTGGAGCGCCATCGGCAAATGGGGCGGCGTGCCGTTCTCGCATTTCCTGCGCCACGTGGGCGCGGACCTGAGCGCGAAATATGTCGGCTTCAAATGCGCCGACGACTACTTCACGAGTATCGACATGGCCACCGCGCTGCATCCGCAAACGCTGATGGCGCTGAGCTATAACGACCAGACCCTGCCGCCACGCTATGGCTTCCCGATGAAGCTGCGCATGCCGACCAAACTGGGATACAAGAATCCGAAACACATCCAGGCCATTTTCGTTACCAATACCTACCCCGGCGGGTATTGGGAAGACCAGGGCTATAACTGGTTCGGCGGCAGTTGACTGCCATGCAGTAGCAGTACCCACGTTGTCTAATTTTACTCACAGAGGAAACATCATGAACAAAATCACCACCACCCTGATCGCCGCTTGCCTGATGATGTCCGGCGCCGTCTACGCCCAGGACGCGATGAAGAAAGACGAGATGTCCAAGGACGCCATGGCCAAGGACGGCATGAAAAAAGACGCCATGAAAAAGCCGATGCACAAGGACAAAATGGCCAAGGACGAGATGAAAAAGGACGACATGAAGAAGGATGACATGGCCAAAGACGCGATGAAAAAATAATCGCCGCGCCCGGCCACCACGCCGGGCACGCCTGAGAATCCGCCATGTCATCATCCCTGACAGTTGCCGCTTCCGCGACCACCTCGGCCGCCTCTACCGCTTATGGTGGAGGGGCGCCGTCCGCCACCAGTTTGCAGGCGCAGCTAGAACGGTATCAAAAGCAGTTGTCCGACTGCGTCAATTGCGCGTCCGCCAAAACACCGCAAGGCAAGTCGGATATTCAAGCCATATCGGCGCGCATCAGCCAGATTGAACAGCGTATCGCGCAGGCGGAAAATCGCCCTGACCGCCAGACAGCCCCGCCGGTAAACCCACCAGCGGCGGCCTCATCCGCAATAACGGGCTATGGCAGCCTGATCGATGTCTTTGCCTGAGACGGACGCACCTGCCGCATAGACAAACTTGCATCCAACTCATCATTGACTTAGAATTCGAGACTGTTGCTTTCTGCTGGCGCCTGACCGGTTCGCCACCTTCCCATGCAAGATTCTTTACGGTGACCCTTGGATACCGTGCCCCTTTGGGTGCAATTGCTTGCACTCTTCTTCCTGATCCTGTGTTCAGCCTTCTTCGCGATGGCGGAAACCGCCTTGATGGCGGCCAATCGCTATCGCCTGCGCCATGAAGCCAAACGCGGCAGCCGTCGCGCCGCCACCACGCTGTGGCTGCTGGACCGCACCGACAAGCTGCTGTCGCTGGTGCTGATCGCCAATACGCTGTTCAACGCCGCCGCCACCGCGCTGGTCACCTCGCTGGCGATCCAGACTTTCGGCCACGACGACAACGTCATCACCGTCTCCACCGGCGTGGTGGCCTTCCTGTTGATCGTGTTCGCCGAGATTTCGCCGAAAGTCATCGGCGCCACCTTCCCGGAAAAAATCGCCCTGCCGACCAGCATGATCCTCAAGCCGCTGATGGCGCTGGCCAAGCCGATGATCTGGTTCGTCAACCTGTTCGTGTCGCAGCTGCTGAAAGTGTTCGGCATCAAGGCCGGCTCGCACGCGCACGACCCGCGCCTGTCGCCGGAAGAGCTGCGCTCGATCGTGCTGGAGGGAGGCAATTTCATCCCCCAGAAGCACAAGAGCATCCTGCTCAACCTGTTCGACCTGGAGACCGTCTCGGTCGAAGACATCATGACGCCGCGCGCGCAGGTCGAGGCGCTCAACCTGGAATTGCCGGTCGAGGAAATCAAGCGCGAGCTGACCACCTGCTACCACAACAAGCTGCCCGTCTACGAAGGCGAGATCAACCGCATCGTCGGCATCCTGCACGTGCGCAAGGCGGTGGCGCTGCTGAACCAGGAAGAAGAGCTGACCATCGAGCACTTCCGCGAACTGTTGACCACGCCCTACTTCATCCCGCAGGACACCCGGCTGTTCACCCAGCTGCAGTACTTCCAGGAGAACAAGGAACGGCTCGGCATCATCGTCGATGAATACGGCGAAGTGCAGGGCCTGGTCACGCTGGACGACATCATCGAAGAAATGATTGGCGAATTCACCACGTCCACGCCGGGCGCCGCCAAGGCCGACAGCTTCGGCTGGGACGCCAGCGGCGAATGCCTGCTGGACGGCGCCACCCCGCTGCGCGACGTCAACAAGCGCCTCGGCCTGTCCTTCCCGCTCGACGGTCCCAAGACCCTGAACGGCATGCTGCTGGAACTGTTGCAAGAAATTCCAGACGCGCCGATCAGCATCAAGGTCGACCAGTGCATCATTGAAGTGGTACAGGTCCACGACCAGGCCATCAAAGTCGTCAAATTGCGACGTCCGCCCGGCCAGTCGCACCGCTAAAACCGCGCAAACGCGTGGGCGGGCGCAACAGAGCGGAGTAAAATCGGGTAAGCAGGCTTTACAAAAATAATGCCTGAGAGCATGATTGTGAGATTGCCTCCCAACCTGACCGACGCTTCTATGGCCGCAGTCCTTCCGAACGCAGTGCCAGGCGCCCCGATGCCGGGACTGGCGCGGGCATTGATGCAAGCAGGACGGCTCTCCGCCGTCCAGGCCGAAGCCTTGCAAAAAAAATCCGTCGCGGACAAGCTGGCGTTCATCGATGTGCTGCTGTCCAGCGGCGCGATTGACTCGAAGGCGCTGGCCGCCTTCTGCGCCGACACCTTTGCCTACCCACTGCTGGATGTCAACACGCTCAGCGTCGAGGCACTGCCGGCCAAGATCATCGACAACAAGCTGATGCAGACGCAGCGCGTGATTGCGCTATCCAAGCGCGGCAACCGGATGTCGGTGGCGATTTCCGATCCGACCAATACGCAGGCGCTGGACCAGATCAAGTTCCAGACCGAGTCCACGGTCGAGCCGGTAATCGTGGCGCACGACGCGCTGCTGCAGCTGCTGGCGCGCCTCAACCAGAGCAGCGAGCAAAGCATCGCCGACCTGGCCGGCGACGAAGCCGAAATCCAGTTCGCCGAGGAAGAAGAAACGTCCAGCGCCGCCGCCGACAACGCCGCCAACGAAGTCGAGGATGCGCCGGTGGTGCGCTTTCTCAACAAGATGCTGATGGACGCCGTCAACCTCGGCGCCTCCGACTTGCACTTCGAACCGTTTGAAAAGTTCTACCGCATCCGCTTCCGCGTCGACGGTGTGCTGATGGAACACGCGCAACCGCCGATATCAATCAAGGAAAAACTCGTCTCGCGCATCAAGGTGCTGGCCAAGCTGGACATCTCGGAAAAACGCGTGCCGCAGGACGGCCGCATGCGCCTGATCGTCTCGCCGACCAAGACCATCGACCTGCGCATCTCGACGCTGCCGACCTTGTTCGGCGAGAAAACCGTGATGCGGATCCTGGACGCCACCCAGGCGCAGATGGGCATCGACTCGCTCGGCTACGACCCGGACCAGCGCGAACTGCTGCTGGACGCCATCCAGCGGCCCTACGGCATGGTGCTGGTGACCGGGCCGACCGGCTCCGGCAAGACGGTGTCGCTGTACACCTGCCTCAACATCCTGAACAAGCCCGGCATCAACATCTCCACCGCCGAAGACCCGGCCGAGATCAACCTGCCCGGCGTAAACCAGGTCAACGTCAACGACAAGGCCGGCCTGACCTTCCCGGTGGCGCTGAAGTCCTTTCTGCGCCAGGATCCGGACATCATCATGGTCGGCGAGATCCGCGACCTGGAGACCGCCGACATCGCCATCAAGGCGGCCCAGACCGGGCACATGGTGTTCTCCACGCTGCACACCAACGACGCGCCGTCGACGCTGACGCGGCTGATGAACATGGGCGTAGCGCCGTTCAACATCGCCTCGTCGGTGATCCTGATTACCGCCCAGCGCCTGGCGCGCCGCCTGTGCAGCTGCAAGCAGCCGGTCGACATCACGCCCGAGCTGCTGATCAAGGCCGGCTTCAAGCCGGAAGAGCTGGACGGCAGCTGGAAACCCTACGGGCCGGTCGGCTGCGAGCGCTGCAACGGCGGCGGCTACAAGGGCCGGGTCGGCATCTACCAGATCATGCCGATCACGCCCGCGATCGAGGGCTTGATCCTGGCGCACGGCAACGCCATGCAGATCGCCGCGCAATCGGAGGCGGAAGGCGTCAAGTCGCTGCGCCAGTCCGGCCTGGTCAAGGTCAAGGGTGGCCTCACCAGCCTGGAAGAAGTGCTCGGCTGCACCAACGAATAACGGGACAAGATCATGGCACTATCGCGCGGCGCGGGCAATCAGGTCAAGGAATCGGTCTTCGCCTGGGAAGGCAAGGACAAAACCGGCAAGACCGTGCGCGGCGAACTGCGCGCCGGCGGCGAGGCGGTGGTCAACGTCACGCTGCGCCGCCAGGGCATCATGGTCACCAAGGTCAAGAAGAAGGTGTACCGCTCGGGCAAGAAAGTGACCGACAAGGACATCACGCTGTTCACGCGCCAGCTGGCCACCATGATGAAAGCCGGCGTGCCGCTGCTGCAATCGTTCGACATCGTCGGCAAGGGCCACGCCAATCCGTCGGTCTCCAAGCTGGTGATGGACTTGCGCGCCGATATCGAGACCGGCACCAGCCTCAACCAGGCGTTCCGCAAGTTTCCGCTGTATTTCGATCCGCTGTTCTGCAACCTGGTGGGCGCCGGCGAACAGGCCGGCATCCTGGAAGACCTGCTGACGCGGCTGGCGATCTACAAGGAAAAGACGATCGCCATCAAGAGCAAGATCAAGTCGGCGCTGACCTATCCGGTATCAATCCTGGCGGTGGCCTTCCTGGTCACGGCGGTGATCATGATCTGGGTGGTGCCGGCCTTCAAGGAAGTGTTCACCAGCTTCGGCGCCAACCTGCCGGCGCCGACGCTGTTCGTGATGGCGCTGTCGGAATTCTTCGTCAAATGGTGGTACATCATCTTCGGCGGCCTGTTCGCCGCCATCTACTTCTTCTTCCGCGCCTGGCAGCGGTCGCTGCAAATGCAGCGCTTCATGGACAAGCTGCTGCTGCGCCTGCCGGTGTTCGGCGAAGTGATCCGCAAAGCCACCATCGCCCGCTGGACCCGCACGCTGTCGACCATGTTCGCGGCCGGCGTGCCGCTGGTGGAGTCGCTCGACTCGGTCGGCGGCGCGGCCGGCAACGCCGTCTACCTGGACGCCACGCGCAAGATCCAGACCGAGGTCAGCACCGGCACCAGCCTGACAGTGGCGATGCAGAACGCCGACGTGTTCCCCAACATGGTCACGCAGATGGTCTCCATCGGCGAGGAGTCCGGCTCGCTGGACGCCATGCTGGGCAAGGTGGCCGACTTCTACGAAGACGAAGTGGACGAAGCCGTGGCCTCGCTGTCGGCGCTGATGGAGCCGGCCATCATGGTCATCCTGGGTGTGCTGATCGGCGGCCTGGTGGTGGCCATGTACCTGCCGATCTTCAAGCTAGGGGCGGTGGTCTGACGGCCGCAGCCACGCCGCCAGCCGGTGACGCCAGCCCAGCTGGCGCGGCGTCTGGTAGCACACCGCGCCGGGCACTTTCAGCACCAGCTCGGTGCCCTGATCCGGCAAGGTCAGCACATCAACCGTGCCGGACAGGCGCGCCGCCCGTTCGCGCATCGCCGCCAGCCCGCCGAGCGGCTTCGCGGTGGCGGCGCCGTTGTCGCGCACATACACCGAAAAAAACTCGCAGCCGAACACCATCTCGAGCTCGACGCTGCTGGCCTGGGTGTGCTGGAACGCGTGGTACAGCGCTTCGCGGGCGATGGCGTACAGGTCTTCGCTGCGGTCGCCGTTGAGCGGCGTCGGCCGGCCGCTGACGGTCATGCTGAAGGGAATGGCGAAATTATCCTGCAGCGACTGGCCGATGGCGGCCAATGCCTGGCTCAGTTTGTCGCCGTACACCACCGGCACCCGCAGCGCCAGGATCTGATGCCGGCCCTCGGCCAGCACGTCGTCGGCCTGGTCGAGGATATGCTCGATGGTGGCGCGTTCCGGGCTGTCGATCGCCAGCCGGTGGCCGACGCCCTGGAAGCGCAGGATCATGCCCTGCATGCTTTGCAGTAGCGTGTCGTGCAGGCTGGCGGCCACGCGTTCCCGTTCCTCCAGCTGGCGCTGGCGGTCTTCGTAGACGCGCCGTGCGCGCCGCCAACGCAGCAACCCGGCGACGCCCAGCGCCACACAGGTCAGCAGTAGCCCGAGCAGCAAAATAATAGGTGACGACAAAGTTTGCTCCGAGCTTATAAACGGAGCAACCACCTTGCCATTGAACCAATGTTTTGACTATCTCCCGGACGGGGTAGTGCAATCCGAAAAAGCAGCCGCAATGTTGCAGCAATGCTTTACACTGGGCGCCTGATCATTCATGCTTGTTGACGCCCCATGCTGCAATCGACCCTGCTGTTTGCCCCTGCGGGCGACCTCGCCATCAGTCTCATCGCCGGATTGTTCGGCCTGCTGTTCGGCAGTTTCCTCAACGTCGTGATTCACCGCCTGCCTATCATGATGCAGCGCGAATCGGACAACTATGTGGCGGAAGAAAGCAACAAACCGCTGCCGCACACCACCCGCTACAACCTGATGGTGCCGCGCTCGGCCTGCCCGCATTGCCAGCACCAGATCACCGCCATGGAAAACATTCCGGTGCTCAGCTGGCTCGCGCTGCGCGGCAAATGCAGCAACTGCAAGGCGCCGATTTCACCGCGCTATCCGCTGGTCGAGCTGATGACCGGCGCGCTGTCGGCGCTGGTGATCTGGCGCTTCGGCAGCGGCTGGTCCGGTCTGGCCGGGCTGCTGTTCCTTTACCTGCTGATCGCCCTCACCTTCATCGACGCCGATACCCAGCTGCTGCCGGACGACCTGACCTATCCGCTGCTGTGGGCCGGCCTGCTGATGAACGTCAACGGCACCTACGTGCCGCTGCAGGACGCGGTGATCGGCGCGGCGGCCGGCTACCTGGCGCTGTGGGCGGTGTACTGGCTGTTCAAGCTGGCCACCGGCAAGGAAGGCATGGGCTATGGCGACTTCAAGCTGCTGGCCGCGCTCGGCGCGTGGATGGGCTGGACCATGCTGCCGGCCATCATCCTGCTGTCCTCGCTGGTCGGCGCGCTGGTCGGCATCGGCCTGATCGTGTTCGCCAGGCGTGGCCGCAATAACCCGATTCCGTTCGGCCCCTACCTGGCCGCAGCCGGCCTGATCGCCATGCTGTACGGCGCGCCGCTGACCGCGCTCACCATGGGCATCGTCCATCCATGAGCAGCCTCCCGTTCGCCGTTGGCCTGACCGGCGGCATCGGCAGCGGCAAGAGCACGGTGGCCGACATGTTTGCGGCGCGCGGCGCCACCATCGTCGACACCGACCTGATCGCCCACAGCATGACTGCGCCGCAGGGTCCGGCCATGCCGGCCATCATCGCCGAATTCGGCCCAGAATTTGCCGACGCCAGCGGCGCCATGGACCGCGCCCGCATGCGCGAACTGGTGTTCAGCGACGCCGGCGCCAAGGCGCGGCTGGAAGCCATCCTGCATCCGCGCATCCGCGACGCCGCGCTGGCGGCCGGCGCGGCCGCCACCGGCGCCTACGTGATCTATGCGGTGCCGCTGCTGATCGAATCGGGGACATGGCGTGCGCGGGTCACGCGCGTGCTGGCGGTAGACTGTGAGGAACAGGTGCAAATTGCCCGCGTGATGGCGCGTAACAATTTGCCGGAAGCCCAGGTCCGCGCCATCATGGCGGCGCAGGTGAGCCGGGCGCAAAGGTTGGCGGCGGCGGATGACGTCATTGTCAATAATGCAGGAATCGCGGAACTGGAGGCCCAAGTCGCGCGTTTGCATGCCTTATATCTGCAAATTCGCTGGTAATTTCGCAGATTAAGGCAATAATGCCTTCGCAACGTTTGTAATTTTGCTTGGCTTGCTTCAAAATCACGAGAATTCAGGTCCATCTATAGAGGGATGTTATTTTGATCGTCTACGAATATCCTTTCAACGAGCGCATCCGCACGTTGCTGCGCCTGGAGGATTTGTACGAGAAATTCAAGTTCTTTGTGCATCAAGAACATCCGATGCAGCACCACGTCGCGCTGTCCACCATCTTCGACATGCTGGAAGTCGCCGGCCGCGCCGATCTGAAATCCGACCTGCTGCAAGAACTGGAGCGCCAGCGCCAGACGCTGCTGGGCTACCGCATGAATCCCAACGTGGCGCCCGAGATGCTCGATGCGATCCTGGCCGAAGTGGACGGCGTCAGCAGCGCATTGGTGGCGGCGCAGGGCAAGACCGGCCAGAACGTGCGCGACAACGAGTGGCTGATGAGCATCCGCGGCCGCACCATCATACCCGGCGGCGCCTGCGAGTTCGACTTGCCGTCGTACTACGCCTGGCAGCAGCGTCCGGCCGAGGCGCGCTTTAACGACATCATTACCTGGTTCACGCCGCTGGCGCCGCTGTTTGACGCGCTGGCCCTGGTGCTGCGCCTGCTGCGCGATTCGGGCGGCCCGGTCAAGATGATCGCGGTGGCCGGCAGCTATCAGCAGATGTTGCAGGGCAAGGTGTATCAGATGCTGCGCCTGACGCTGGACGAAGCGCAGGGCGCGATTCCGGAAATTTCGGCCAACAAGTACATGCTGTGGGTGCGCTTCACCTCGCAAGGCGGCGACCTGAAACCCAAGCCACTGGAAGATGATGTACCATTCGAGCTCACGCTTTGTAACTTCTAACGTACGCTCTCATGACCACTGTTGTTGAATGCCCGACCTGCTCCGCCAAAGTTGAGTGGAAACCGGAAAACAAGTTCCGCCCGTTCTGCTCGGAGCGCTGCAAGAAAATCGACCTGGGCGCCTGGGCCGAGGAAAAGTATGCCATCCCGGCCGCGCCGCCAAAAGATCCGCTCGAAGAAGAATAAACCGCGTCACATCACCTTGACGGCGGTACCGATATACAGCACCGGGCCGGTCGGCTTGCCGGTCGGCGAACCGGTGGCCGGCTCCAGCGTGATTTCAAACAGCTGATCCGGCTCGACGGGCGGCAACTTGTCCAGCGCCAGCTTCAGCGAACGATTCGACTCCACCAGTCCCAGTGACATCGGCCGGCTCCAGCCCGGCGCCTTGGTCCAGAACTGCAATGCCTTGCGGTCCGGCACCACGGTGCCGCGCAACGGCGTCAATGTCAGTTGCCGGTTCATGCTGGTCTGCACCACCCAGCCGGCGCCGCGATCCTGCGGCGCCACCAGCACCACCATGTAGGCAGCCTCCGGCGTCGGCGGCCGCAGCGCCAGCACCGTGGCCAGCACCAGGCTGGCCGCCACCGCGCCGCCGGCCAGGCTGCGCCACACGCGCACGTCCTGCCACCAGCGACGCCAGCCGGTCGCTGCCGCCTCGCGCCAGTCGCTGGCTGAAGGTCGCGCCTGCACGCTGGCGGCGATGCGCGGCCACAACCCCGTTGATGGTTCGACTGGCAGCGCCAGCGATGTCAGCGGCAGCAGACGGCGTTCCCATGCATCGACCTCGGCGCGCAGCAGCGGCTCGCGCGCCAGCCTTTGCCCGGTCTCGCGCCGCGCGTCGCCCAGCAGCGTGCCCAGCACATATTCGCCAGCCAGCTGCTGTAATTGTTCCGGTGTTTCCTTCATCCCATGCACTCCCGCAATGCAGCGAGGCCCCGCTTGAGCCAGGCCTTGACCGAGCCCAGCGGCGCCTTCAGGCGTTCCGCGATTTCGCGGTGGCTGCAGCCGTCGACATACGCGCACACAATGCTGTTGCGCTTGGCGCTATCGAGGTGGGCCAGGCATTCGTGCAGCCGCCCCATGGTCGCTTGCAGTTCGAACTGCTCGACCACCGTGTCGGCTTGCGCCTCCTGCAACGCATCGAGCAGGTCGGAATCGGCCGCGACTTCGCGCTCGCTGCCGCGCAAGGCGTTTAACGCCTGGTGCCGCACCACACTGTACACCCAGCCCCGGCCGGCGCCGCGGCCCGCATCGAAGCTGGCCGCCTTCTGCCAGATGCTGACAAAGGCATCGTGCAGCACGTCTTCCGCCACATCGCGGCGGCGCACGATGCGCAGCGCCACGCCGAGCAAGTGCCGCCCGTCCTGCTGGTACAGGCGATGCAGGGCATGCTGATCGCCCTGCGCGCAGGCGGCCAGCACGGCATCGTAGTCGAACAGGTCGGGCGAGCTGGGCATCAGCCGATTATAGCCGTACTCATGCAGCCTTCCAGAAGATATAGTCGGCCTGGTACTGCACTTTTTCCTTGCTGCCGGCGTTGGCTGCGGTGCAGTTGGCGGCCGGCGCCACGCCGCCCCTGGTGGCGACGCGCTGGATGTAGGCGACGCCGAACATGGCGCCCATGCCTACCGAGGGATTGGCCCGCACCAGTTGATGGGGAATATTGCCGGTGCCGGCCGGCGCCACCGCGAGCTGGGTGGCGGTGACCTTGGAGCCGTCATTGCTTTCCCAGGTGGCTGGCGGGCCGAAGTATTTGCCGACGGCTTTGCCGCTGCGGTCATTCAGCACCGCATCCGGCCCGATGAAGGTCCACTCGAACTGGCCGGCCGCGTCTTTCCTGGCCTTGCATTCATAGGTGATGTCACCGACGCCGACGGTTTGCATGGCGACGCGGTGGCCGGCCGGAACCTGCACCGCTTGCGGCAGGACTTGCTGGTCAAACTGCGGCGCGCTGGCGCAGGCGGACAGCATCAGGAAGGCGGCGGCAACAGCGGCGGTATGAGTGGCTTGCATGGATGGCTCCTGGTAGTTGTAAGGGATCAGCGAACGAAAATCGCTGCTGATACCTGTACTACCCGCCAGCACGCAGTTTGGATGCAGTGCGGTGCAAAAATATTTTAGTAGCGCACCTGCTCCAGCCATTCCAGCAAGGGAATGGTGGCCGGCAGCAGCGGTTCCACGCCGACCGTGCCTTGCCAGGCGAACGCCTGCCCTTCCAGGCTTTGCGGCTCGCCCGACCAGTCGCGGCTGATGTAGAAGTGCAGCCGCACATGCGCGTGCGGATACACATACTCCACGCCGCACCATTCCTCGGCGCTATGGATCTGCAAGCCCAGTTCCTCGACGAACTCGCGCTTCAGCGCTGCGAGGATCGTCTCGCCCGGATCGACTTTACCGCCCGGGAATTCCCAGTAACCGTCATACGGCTTGCCGGCCGGACGCTGCCCCAGCAGCACATCGCCATTCGGCTTGACCAGAATCCCTACTGCCACATCGACCGGCTTCATGCCAGCTTCCCCGCGTAATCCTTGGCGAACTGCCATGCCACGCGTCCCGAACGCGAACCGCGCTGCAAGGCCCAGCGCAAGGCATCGCCGCGCGCCGCCTCGATCTGCGCCTCGCTGCAGCCCAGCGAGGCCAGCCAGTGGCCCACAATCGCCAGATAATCATCCTGGCGGAACGGATAGAACGTCAGCCACACGCCAAAACGCTCGGACAGCGAAATCTTTTCCTCCACCGTCTCGCCCGGATGCAGGTCGCCGTTCTCGTCGTGCTTGTAGGTCATGTTGTCCGACATGCGCTCCGGCAGCAGGTGACGGCGGTTCGAGGTCGCGTAAATCAGCACATTGTCCGACTGCGCCGAGATGCTGCCGTCCAGCGCCACCTTCAGCGCCTTGTAGCCGCTCTCGCCTTCTTCAAACGACAGGTCGTCGCAGAAGATGATGAAGCGCTCCGGCCGCGCCGCCACCAGGTCGACGATGTCCGGCAATTCGGCCAGGTCGGCCTTGTCCACCTCGATCAGGCGCAGGCCGTCCCTGGCGAACTGGTTCAGGCATGCCTTGATCAGCGACGATTTGCCGGTGCCGCGCGCGCCGGTCAGCAGCACGTTGTTGGCCGGCTTGCCGGCGACGAACTGGCGGGTGTTCTGCTCGATCTGCTCTTTCTGCGGACCGATGTGCTGCAAGTCGTCCAGCGCGATGTTGGACACATGCGCCACCGCCTGCAGATAGCTCGGGCCGTTCGCCCGTTTGCGCCAGCGGAACGCAAAGCCACGCTCCCACTCGGGCTGCGGCGCAGCCGGCGGCAGGATGGCTTCCACGCGCGCCAGCAGCGCCTCGGCGCGCGCCAGGAATTGGTCGAGGGCGGCCGACATCTTACGAGCGGTAGTCGGCGTTGATCGAGACGTAATCGTGCGACAGGTCGCAGGTGTACACGGTGGCCGTGGCCGCGCCGCGCGCCAGCTTGACGCGCACCGTGATCTCGCTCTGCTTCATGATGCGCTGGCCGTCTTCTTCCTTGTAGTCCGGATTGCGGCCGCCGTTCTTGGCCACCCAGACGTCGTCCAGGTAGAGGTTCAGCTTGCTGACGTCGAGGTCGTCGACGCCAGCGTAGCCGATCGCGGCCAGGATCCGGCCCAGGTTGGGGTCGGAGGCGAAAAAGGCGGTTTTCACCAGCGGCGAGTGGCCGATCGAATAGGCGATCTTGCGGCACTCCTCCACGCTGGCGCCCTCTTCCACGATGATGCTCATGAACTTGGTGGCGCCTTCGCCGTCGCGCACGATGGCTTGCGCCAGGAACAGCGACAGTTCGGTCACGGCGTCGCGCAGCTGTGCGTATTCCGGCTGCTCGACCGAAGTGATCTCCAGCGCGCCGGCGCCGGTGGCGATCAGCATGAAGGAATCGTTGGTCGAGGTGTCGCCATCGATGGTGATGCAGTTGAACGAGTGATCGGCCGCATGCTTGACCAGCTGGTCCAGCACCGGCTGCGCCACCTTGGCGTCGAACGCCAGGTAGCCCAGCATGGTCGCCATGTTCGGCTTGATCATGCCGGCGCCCTTGGAGATGCCGGTCATGGTGACCGTGTGGCCGCCGATGGTGACGGTGCGCGAGCCGGCTTTCGGCTGCGTGTCGGTGGTCATGATGGCTTCGGCGGCGTTGTACCAGTTGTCGGCCTTCAGGCCGGCGATGGCCTGCGGCAGGCCGGCGATCACCTTGGCGGCCGGCAGCGGCTCCAGGATCACGCCGGTCGAGAACGGCAGGATCTGCGCCGCGTCCACGCCCAGCTGCGCGGCCAGCGCGGCGCAGGTCTCGTTCGCCAGCGACAGGCCCAGCTCGCCGGTGCCGGCGTTGGCGTTGCCGGTGTTGACCAGCAGCGCGGCAATCGGCTTGCCGCTGGCGCCGGAGTTAGCCCTTGCGGCGGCCAGGTGGGCCTTGGAGATCTGCACCGGCGCCGCGCAGAAGCGGTTCAGCGTGAACACGCCGGCCACGGTGGCGGTCGGCGCCAGTTTCATCACCAGCACGTCCTTGCGATTCGGCTTCTTGATGCCGGCTTCGGCATAGCCGATTTCAATGCCGGCTACGGGCTTCAGGTCGGCGGCGATGGGCAGGGGGGAGTTGACGGCCATATTCGTGATCTCGTGGGTGAAAAGAGGGAGCCGCTATTGTAATACCTGATCTGCCGGCCGCGTGGCAGTAACCACCAGTACGCCGATAACAGAACATCAAATTTATTAAAAGATCACTGTAGAGATATCGTACAACCTGCTGTTTTTACAGGGATTTTCGCAGAAAAACCACATAATTTTAGTACGATCGTTCGGTTTATCGTTTTCCTCTTTCATGCTTTGAGGAAACTGATTTAAGGTGAGAACCGAATGCCCCATCCCCGCATTGTTCATAAATACAAAAGACGGCACAACCGTCACACCGACAACTACCCCCTAGGATTGATCACATGAAAAAGCAACTTTTAGTAGCTGCCGTATTGGCCGCCACGGCCGCGATGCAGGCGCACGCTGGCGCAATGGATGACGGCAACCTGAGCATCAGCGGCTTCGGCACCGTGGGCGTGGCCAAGAGCAATACCGACGACGTGAAGTTTGCGCGCTACAACCAGGCCGACGGCGTCGGCGACAGCACCCGCATCGGCCTCGACACCAACCTCGGCCTGCAAGCAACGTACAAGATCAACGACTGGCTGTCCGGCACCGCGCAGGTGCTGACCCGCAAGGCTACCGAACACAGCTTCACCACCGACCTGACCTGGGCCTTCCTCAAGGCCCGCATCAACGATGAAGTGTCGGTGCGCGTCGGCCGCGTAGTGGTGCCGACCTTCCTGATTTCCGACTACCAGAACGTCGGCTACGCCAACACCATGATGCGTCCGCCGATCGAAATGTACAGCCAGAACCCGATTGAGAACTCGGACGGCGCCGACATCAACTACCAGCATGCCTTTGGCGAACTGAACTTCACGGCCCAGGCCTTTGCCGGCGTCAGCCGCGGCAAGCTGTTCGTCTCGTCCGGCGCCGGCTCGACCGCCACCTACCGCGCGCCCGCCGCCGGCCTCAGCGTGTCGGGCGAATACGGTCCGTTCCTGCTGCGCTTCGCGCACGCGCGCGCCGACATGCACATCAACGACCTGCAACCGATCAACGGCCTGACCACCACGCTCAACACCGTCGGCTTCAAGCAACTGGCGTCGGACCTCACCTTCACCACCGGCAAAAAGATCGCCTTCACCTCGATCGGCGGCACCATGGACTGGAACAACATCGTCGCCCAGGCCGAATACGCGCAGCGCCGCGCCAAGGAAGCGGTCTACCTGCCGGACACCAACTCCTGGTACACCATGGTCGGCTACCGCATCGGCAAAGTGCTGCCGTACTACGCGCATGCGTCGGCCAAAGGCGCCGGCAGCTCGGTCACCACGCCAGCCGCACTGGCGCGCGTGCCCGCCCTGAACACCGCCGTCACCGGCCTGCTGGCGTCGGCCGAGCAAACCTCGGACATCGTCGGCGTGCGTTGGGACTTCGCCAAATCGGTGGCGCTGAAAGTGCAGGTGGACCGCGTCAAGCCGAAAGCCAAATCGGGCCTGCTGATCAACGTGCCAGCCGCCGGCTACAACAAAGACGTTACCGTGGTCGCTGCCGGCCTGGACTTCGTATTCTGATCGGGAGACAACCATAATGAAAAAATTACTCAGCGTTCTGCTGCTGTCCGCCCTTGGCGCAGCTGCCCTCCCGGCCTCGGCCGAAATCGTCGTCATCGTCAGCAAGCAGAATCCGGCCACGCGCATGTTCTCGGAACAGGCGTCGCAATTCTTCCTCGGCAAATCCAACCTGTTCACGCCGGTTGACCAGGCCGACGGTTCCGCCATCCGCAACGAGTTCTACAAAAAAGTCGCGGACAAGGATGCGGCGCAGGTCAAGGCGCTGTGGTCCAAGCTGGTGTTTACCGGCAAGGCCACGCCACCGAAGGAGTTTCCGAACAGCGCCGACGTCAAGAAAGCAGTTGCTGCCGATCCGAAAGCAATCGGGTATATTGACAAGTCGGCAGTTGACGATACCGTCAAAGTGATTTTGACGCTGCCTTAATCAGGTCGCCCTGCCAGCCTGCCGCGCCATCCGCGCGGCAGGCGCGTGCGCTCCTGGCCCCGCCACCAAGGAGTGACCGTTTTGAGTTTATCGCTACGCGCGAAGTTTCTGATGCTGAGTGCCATCGTGCAGGCGCTGGTGGTGGGCCTGCTGATCTGGAACGGCCTGCGGCTGATGAATCACGCCGTCAACAGCAATGCCGAACGCGTGGCGCAGGAATATGCGGTCACCCTCAACCTCTCCCTCAGTCCGTACGCCACGCGCGGACGGCTGCCCGAACTGAATACCTACCTGGCCGAAATGCTGTCCGATCCGGACGACAGCCTGCTGCGCTATCTCACCATTCTCGACGAGCACGAGAGTCCGATCATCGCGGTCGGCAAGCGCGACCAACCGCTGCCGCCGCAACTGCGCCAGGCCGGGGACAATCTCAAAGGCGCGCACACGCTGCTCGACGGCGCTACCCTGCACGCGCGCGCACCGCTGCTGCTGGCCGATAACCGCATCGGCAGCATCAACTTCGGCGTCAGCACCAAAGACCTGCGCCAGGCGCGCGACGAAGTGCTGGTGCAAAGCTGCGTCATTGCGCTGGCCGGCTTTGCGCTGGGGGTGCTGATGTTCTACATCTTCACGCACGGCATCGGCCGCCGGCTGCAGGCGCTGACCGGCGAATCGCAACAGATGGCGCTGGGCGATTACAGCAAGGCGCTGCCGGTGCATGGCGACGATGAAATCGCCATCTTCGCGCGCACGCTGAACACCATGAGCGCGGCGCTGCGCGAACGCATTGCGCAGCTGGAACAATCGCAGCGGCGGCTGTCGGAGTCGGAGGCACGGTTTAAAACCTTGTTTGACATGGCGCCGCTGCCGCTGACCGTGTCGGACCGCGAAGGCCGCATCGTCGCCGCCAACCGCGCGGTGCGCCACACCTTTGGCAGCGCGGCCGACAACCTCATCGGTAAGCGCAGCAACGAAGTGCCGTTCTGGGCCAGCGCGGTCGAGCGCGAACGCATCTGGCAAATCTACCGCGAGGAAGGCGCCGTGCAAGGCGCGATCGCCGGCGTGCTGCTGCCCGACGGCAGCGTCGGCAGCGTGGCGATCTGGTCGTCGTCGCTGACGTTGGACGGCAACGACGCCATCATCTGGGCGCTGCTGGACCTGACAGAGGAACTGAACGCCAAGCGCGAACTGAAGGATCTCAACGTCTCGCTGGAAAGCCGGGTGCGCGAACGCTCGGCCGCGCTGGAGCGCGCCAACGGCGAGTTGAACGCCACGCTGCAAACGCTGCGCCATACGCAACATGAACTGCTGTCGTCGGAAAAGATGGCGTCGCTGGGTTCGCTGGTGGCCGGCATCGCGCATGAACTGAATACCCCGATCGGCAACAGCCTGCTGGCCTCCACCGCCCTGCACGACCGCGTGCTGGACTTCGGGCAGCAGGTCAGCGCCGGCAGCTTGCGCCGTTCGCAACTGACCGCGCACCTGGACGAGGTGTGCACCGCCAGCACCTTGATCTCCGGTTCGCTGCACAAGGCGGCCGAGCTGATCTCGTCGTTCAAGCAGATCGCGGTCGACCAGACTAATGACCAGCGGCGCGCATTCGACCTGCTGGCGGCGGTGCAGGACGCCATCGCCACCTACATGCCGCGCCTGCGCCGGGTGCCGTGCGAAGTCACGCTGCAGATCCCGGCCGGGCTGGTGCTGGATTCGTATCCGGGCGGGCTGTATCAGATTCTCAACAACCTGATCACCAACGCCCTGACGCATGCGTTTGAACAGCGCCAGGGCGCCGCCATCACCGTCAGCGCCGAGCGGCTGGAAGGCGACATCATCGCGCTGGCGTTCCGCGACAACGGCAGCGGCATGGGCGACGACGTGCTCAGGCGCGTGTTCGATCCCTTCTTCACCACCAGGATGGGCCAGGGCGGCACCGGGCTGGGCATGAACATCGTCTACAACATCGTCACCGGGGTGCTGGGCGGGCGCATCAGCATCGACTCTGCGTTGGGCGCCGGCACCACCATCCGCATGCTGCTGCCACGCGTGGCGCCGCAGCGGGAGGCGAAATAAGTGGTGCTTAGTCGAACAGCTGATTCAGCGATTGCGATTCCGGTAGCGCATCGCTCCAGGCTTCCAGCTGCTCCAGCGTTGCTGTCGCCAGCTTGCTCCGCGTAGCCTTCGGCAACGCGCCGAAACGGCGCGTAAGCTGCCGCTCAAGCAGCGCCAACGCACCCTCCTTGCGCCCCAGCGCCAGGCCCTGCTCAATCCCTCGTTCCAAGCCCTGCTCCAGGCCTTGTTCGCGCCCCCGCTCCATGCCTTGCTCGATGCCTTGCTTCAGGCCTTTGCGCCAGCCTTTGTCGATGAACGACTGTTCCAGTGGGCTGATCCATTCCATCTTCCGCTCCCTTTCCAGCTTTAAAAGAGCCCGCCAGTAACGCTCCTGATACAGCTCAGGCAAGGCCATCATCCAGTCGATTACTTTGAACAGCACAATTATGCGCTGTTTGCGCCACCCATGTTGATACAGAAGTTTGGTCAACTGCCACTTGGCCGCGTAGAGCTGAGCAGGGTCATGCCGGGCCTGCTGCGTGCGCAGGTGGGCCAACGTGATCCAGGCGAACGGGTTGTGCGAGACGAGCAATTCATCGCGACGCGCCGCGTAGGACATCAGCTTGGCGCTGGCGAACGAGATGCCCATCACCGTGCCCAGCACTTCATTATGGAATGCATGCGGAAGCCAGTGCGGATCATCATCGGCCAGTAATACCAGGCTGGCGACCGGCTGCGCATATTGCGTGAAAATTCGGTAGTTGTAGTCAAGCACACGCCGCGCCAGCGTCGCATCGCGCTGGGCCTGCACTTCCACATGGACCAGCACCCACTGTATCCGGCCGTTGCGCAGCGCCACTTCCACCAGTTTGTCAGCCACAACACCATCTGGCTTGCCGCCGAGGTTGATCCCGGCCAGTTCCTTATCACGGAAGCGCGGCCGTTTAGTCCAGTCGATCTCGGCGGCCAGTTCGCGGAAAAAGAAACACATGAAGGCCCGGAAGGCATGCGTCAACGCCGCCTTCCAGGGCGAGTCATAGCGGGCGGATGGGGTGGCGTTCGGCATCCGGCCAGTATCACCGAGCGCGATTGGACCGCTTTGACGCAATACAAAATCCCTGCGAACCCTACAGCTGGGTAGCCATTTTTTGCAGTTCATCGCATGCGGGTAACTTGGCTGGGCAATCCGGCTTAGGATGTACTGAGTTCATTTACCCGGAGATTTTCTGATGAAAAAACTGTCTTCCCTTGTGCTGGCCGGTATGCTGTTGGCCAGCGGCGGCGCTTTCGCCCAAGGCGCCGCGGAGGTGAGCGATGCGCGTGCCGCCACCGAACGCTTCATGAAGCTGATGGATGCGGAGGAATATTCCGCCGCCTGGAACAGCGGCGCCGAAAGCGTGCGCAAGGATATGCCCAAGATCGCCTGGAACTTGTTGGCCAGTACCGTTCATCTGCCGCTGGGCGCGCTGAAGGGACGCAGCTACAAGTCGGCCAGCGTCAAGCCGGCCACCATCACCTTCGAGTACGTGGCCGACTACGAGAACAATCACAACGTCCACGAAAGCGTGACCACCGTGCGCGAGAAGGATGGCGTATGGCGCGTCTCCGGGTACGGCATCCTGGCGGACGACAAGAAACCGGCCAAGTAAGGAAATTACGCTATCACGCCTGAACCGGCCCGGCGATGCGGGCACGGTAGGTGAAGGTGGTGGCGTTGTCAGTCGATATCACCTCCAGCACGCCGCCGTGCGAGATGGCGATTTCCGACGCGATGAACAGACCCAGTCCCAGCCCTTGGCCGCCGGTCGCATTGTCCGCGCGCCAGAACGGCTTGAACAGCTGCGCCTGCTTTTCCTCGGGAATGGCCGGTCCGCTATTGCGCACCGACAGTTCAAACATGCCGTTGGCCTGCTGCACCTCCACCTGCACCGGCGCCGCCGGGCTGCCGTGGATGATCGCGTTCTTCAGCAGATTGGACAGCAGCTGCACCAGCCGCGGCGCATCGCAGAACAGCGCGATGCCGTGCGGTAGTTCGGCGACAATCTGACGTTGCGGGAACACGCTTTGCAGCTCAGCAATCGCCTGCTGCAGCGAGGTTTCCAGATGGCTCTCATGGCGCAGGTTGAGCGAGATACCGCCCCCCATCCGCCCGCGCGTGAAATCGGTGACATCGTCGATCAGCGAGGCGATGCGGTGGCTGCTGCGGTGCATGGTGTCCAGCAGCGGCTTCAGCGATTCCGGCGCGCGCAGCCGCAGGATTTCGGTGCCGTTCATGATGGTGCTCAGCGGCGTGCGGATATCGTGCCCCAGCATGGCGATGAACTGTTCGCGCAGCTTGGCCGTCTTCATCTCGTCGCTGAGGGCGGCCTGGGCCTCGTCCAGCACCACTTCGCTGGCCAGCTGGCGGCTGATCAGGTCGGCAAACAGCATCAGCGTGTTGCGCGTAGCCGCTTTGTTGAGCTCGGCTTTTTCGCGGTGCAGTCCGCACAGGGAACCGAAGTACTCGCCGCTGGGACGATACAGCGGGATCGAGAAATAGCTCTCGAAACCGTAGATCCGGGGTGTATGGTGATCGCGGTATTGCTCGCTCTCGCTGACCGAGTCGATGATGACCGCGCAGTGCGTATGTTGCACTTCCTGGCACAGCGTGGTGCTGATATCGAGTTCACTGCCGGGACCCAGACCGTAGCCGAGTTTATCCAGCACGGCGCAGGCATGCCACGAGGTCGGCGTGACCCGCGCGATGCCGACAAACCCCAGTCCGGTCAGCTCGGCCACCGCCTCCAATATCGTCGGCACCGCGCTGATTTTCGCGATTGTCGCGATATCCGCATCCAAAGTCTGCTGCATGGCGCGCCTCCGCTATCTTGCCAAATAAAAAACCCGTAAAGCTTTGCAGCGTTACGGGTTCATTGTCTAACAGACCGGCTTGTTACGCCAGCTTGCCGTGGCAGGCTTTGTATTTCTTGCCACTGCCGCATGGGCATGGATCATTGCGGCCGACTTTCAGGCCCAGTTCCATCAGCTGCTCGCCGCTCAGGTTTTGCAGTTCCGGCGGCAGGCCGGTGTATTGCGGTGGCGCCAGCAGGTCTTCCGGCGCCGCGCTCGGGTCGAAGGCGGCGTGCTGGTAGCTGACGTTTTCTACGTGCGACTGCTGCATCGCCGCTTCCGCCGCATCGATCTCTTCCCGCGACTGGATGCGCACGGTCATGATCAGCTTGACGACTTCGTTCTTGATCATCTCCAGCATCTGGCCGAACAGTTCGAACGCTTCGCGCTTGTATTCCTGCTTCGGATTCTTCTGGGCATAACCGCGCAGATGGATACCCTGGCGCAGGTGATCCAGCGCCGCCAGGTGCTCGCGCCAGTGCGAGTCGACCGATTGCAACATCACGTTACGCTCGAAGCCGCCGAACGATTCCTTGCCGACGATGTCGATTTTCGACTGGTACAGCGCATCGGCAGCAGCGATCACACGTTCCAGAATGTCGTCGTCGTTCAGATTCGGCTCGGCTTCCACCATCGACACCAGCGGCAGGTCGATCTGCCATTCGGCTGCCAGGGCGGCTTGCAGGCCTTTCAGGTTCCACTGTTCTTCCACCGATTCGGCCGGCACGTATTCGCGCACCAGGTCGGTAAAGGCGCCGTGACGCAGCGACTGGATCAGTTCCGAAATATCGACCGCTTCCAGCAGCTCGTTACGCTGCTGGTAAATCACTTTACGCTGGTCGTTGGCGACGTCATCGTATTCCAGCAGTTGCTTACGGATATCGAAGTTACGCGCCTCAACCTTGCGCTGCGCCGATTCGATGGAGCGCGACACGATGCCCGCCTCGATCGGTTCGCCTTCCGGCATCTTCAGGCGGTCCATGACGGCGCGCACGCGGTCGCCGGCAAAGATGCGCAGCAGCGGATCGTCCAGCGACAGGAAGAAGCGCGACATGCCCGGGTCACCCTGACGGGCGGCACGGCCACGCAGCTGATTATCGACGCGGCGCGATTCGTGACGCTCGGTACCGACGATATGCAGACCGCCAGCCGCCACCACTTGTTCGTGCAGCGCCTGCCAGCCGTCGCGCAGCGCCTGGGCCTGGGCCGCCTTGTCGGCGTCGCTCAGATCCGGATTGGCTTCGATGAACTGGATTTGTTTTTCAACGTTACCGCCCAGCACGATGTCGGTACCGCGGCCGGCCATGTTGGTGGCGATGGTGATGGCTTTCGGCGAACCGGCCTGGGCGATGATCTCGGCTTCGCGGGCGTGTTGCTTCGCGTTCAGCACGTTGTGCGGCAGACCGGCGGCGGTCAGAATGCTCGACAGCAGTTCCGAGTTTTCAATCGACGTGGTACCCACCAGCACTGGCTGGCCGCGCTCGTAGCACTCGCGGATTTCCAGCATCATGGCGTTGTACTTCTCTTGCGCCGATTTGTACACCTGGTCCTGGCGGTCCTTGCGGGCCGATGGACGGTTCGGTGGAATCACCACGGTTTCCAGGCCATAAATTTCCTGGAATTCGTAGGCTTCGGTATCGGCCGTGCCGGTCATGCCGGACAGCTTGGCATACATGCGGAAGTAGTTCTGGAAGGTGATCGAGGCCAGCGTCTGGTTCTCGTTCTGGATCTTGACGCCCTCTTTCGCCTCGACCGCCTGGTGCAAGCCGTCGGACCAGCGGCGGCCGGTCATCAGACGGCCGGTGAATTCATCGACGATCACCACTTCATTGTTCTGCACCACGTAGTGCTGATCCTTGAAGTACAGCGCATGCGCGCGCAGCGCGGCATACAGGTGGTGCACCAGCGTGATGTTGGCCGAGTCGTACAGCGACGCGCCTTCCGGCAGCAGACCCATCTGGGTCAGGATGGCTTCGGCTTTTTCGTGACCGGCTTCGGTCAGCAGCACCTGGTGGGCTTTTTCGTCCTTGGTGTAATCGCCTGGGACTTCAACCTTGCCCTTGCCGTCCGGGGTTTCTTCGCCAACTTGCAGCGTCAGCAGTTTCGGCAGTTCGTTGATCTTGTAGTACAGATCGGTATGATTCTCGGCCTGGCCGGAGATGATCAGCGGGGTTCGCGCCTCATCGATCAGGATCGAGTCGACCTCATCGACGATGCCGAAGTTCAGCACGCGCTGCACGCGGTCCTTGGCGTCGAACACCATGTTGTCGCGCAGGTAGTCGAAACCGAATTCGTTGTTGGTGCCGTAGGTGATGTCCGACGCGTAGGCGGCCTGCTTGGTGGCGTGCTCCATCTGCGACAGGTTGATGCCGGTGGTCAGGCCGAGCCAGCTGTACAGCTTGGCCATGGTCTCGGCATCGCGCTGCGCCAGATAATCATTGACGGTGACGATGTGCACGCCCTGGCCGGACAGCGCATTCAGGTAGGCCGGCAGGGTCGCGGTCAGGGTTTTGCCTTCACCGGTGCCCATTTCGGCGATTTTGCCGTAATGCAGCACCATACCGCCGATCATCTGCACGTCGAAGTGACGCATCTTCATCACGCGCTTGGACGCTTCGCGGCAGACCGCAAACGCTTCCGGCAGAATCTGGTCCAGCGTCTCGCCATTGGCGATGCGCGCCTTGAAGGCGGGCGTTTTGGCTTGCAGCTCGGCGTCCGACAGTTTTTCCATTGCCGGTTCGAGCGCATTGATCTCGCGTACCGTTTTTTGGTATTGCTTGAGCAGGCGCTGATTGCGGCTGCCGAAAATCTTGGTCAGAAAAGACATGCTTGAGTTCTTGAAAAAACGCCGTTAAAAAAAGCTCTGCGCCTTGACGCACTGAGTTGGACTATGGCAAAAGACGGTGATTTTATCACGCGTCCGCTGGTACATTGGGATATTGGCCTATATAACAATAGCCGCTAGGTGAACAATGTCACAAAATCAACCCGATTTTAACCGCTGGTCAGCATTTTAGGGAGAGGCGGCGATCTGTGATATGTTTCGCCGCATGCGCTTCAACTCCTCCAATATCTCACTCAAACGCCCTACTGCCGTCGGCGCCACCGACTTTCTGCGCCGCAACGACCGCATGGCGGCGCTGCTGCCGGCCATCGAGCGCATGGCGCGCCTGCAGAAGGATTGCGCCGACTGCCTGCCGGCCATGTTCAAGCACTGCGAGATCCTGGCGTTCGAGGACAGCCAGCTGATCCTGTCGGTGCCGACCACGGCGCTGGCGGCCAAGTTGAAGCAGCAATTGCCAAAGCTGCAAGATACGCTGGCGCGGCGCGGCTGGCAGGTGGCCGCCGTCAAGCTCAAGGTCCAGATGACCAAGGCGGTCGAGATCAAGGAAAAAATGCGGGCGCTGGAACTGCCGCCGGCGGCGGTGGAAGCCTTCGATCAGCTCAGCAGCTCGCTGGAAGCCAGCCCGCAGAACAGCCCGCTGATCGACGCCGTCAAAGCCATGGTGGCGCGCCGCCGCGCGGGCGGCGGTTAACCACTTAAGTTAGTGCCCACTCACGCGCCATCTGGCGCACATAGGATTGCGGTGCGGCGTCGTTGTTGTCGAAGGTGACGATTTCGTAGGCGTCCGGATGCTTGAGCAACTCCAGCAGCAGCTGGTTGTTCAGCGCGTGGCCGGATTTGTGCGCCTCGTAGCTGGCCAGCAGCGGATGGCCGACCAGGTACAGGTCGCCAATCGCGTCGAGGATCTTGTGGCGCACGAACTCGTCTTCATAACGCAGACCGTCCGAATTCAGGATGCGGTACTCGTCCATCACAATCGCGTTTTCCAGCGAACCGCCGCGCGCCAGGCCGATGCCGCGCAGCATTTCCACGTCCTGCATGAAACCGAAGGTGCGTGCGCGCGCCACGTCGTGCACGTACGAGACGTCACCGAAATCCACATGCGCGCGCTGCTGCGTGCCGTCCACCGCCGGGTGGTTGAATTCGATGAAGAAGTCCAGCTTGAAGCCGTCATGCGGCAGCAAACGCGCCCATTTTTCCCTGTCGCCCGTGCCTTCGCGGATTTCGACCGGCTTCAGCACGCGGATGAATTTCTTCGCCGCCGGCTGCTCCAGCACGCCCGCCTGTTGCAACAAGAATACAAAGGACGACGCCGAGCCATCCATGATCGGAATTTCTTCGGCGCTGACTTCGATGTACAGATTGTCAATCCCGAGCCCGGCGCAGGCCGACATCAGGTGCTCGACGGTGGAGACGCGCGCGCCATCCTTCACCAGCACCGAGGCCATGCGGGTATCCCCCACCGCCATCGCGCTCGACGGGAATTCCACCATCGGGTCGAGGTCGACGCGGCGGAACACGATGCCGGTATCCGGCGCGGCCGGGCGCAAGGTCAGTTCGACCTTGGTGCCGGAGTGCAGGCCCACACCCGTGGTGCGGACCAGTTCTTTGATAGTGCGTTGTTTTAACATCAGGCGATTATAGCGAACTGTGGTCAAGGATGCTCGGCTTCAACATGGACCGCTTCGCGCCGCACAAGGTAGACGCCGCTGGCGATGATGATGCCGGCGCCCAGCAGCGTATAGCCGTCCGGCAGCGCCTGCCACAACAGCCAGTCGATCGCCACGCCCCAGGCCAGCGCCGTGTACTCAAACGGCGCCACGATCGACGCCTTGCCGGTGCTGAACGCCTTGGTGATCGCCAGCTGGCCGAAGAAGCCGGACAAGGCCAGCGCCAGCAGTATCCAGCCATGCTCGGCGCGCACCGGCACCCAGATGTTGTACGACAGCGCCACCGCGCCGGCCGCCATCAAGGTCAGCAGCCAGAACATCATCGACTCGGTACTGTCGGTGCGCGCCAGCACGCGCGCGCTGATGGCCGACACCGCATAGCAGGCCGCCGCCGCCAGAATCGCCAGGCCGCCCAGCGACAGAAAGCCCGTGCCTTCAGGCCGCAGCACCACCAGCACGCCCAGCAACCCGACCGCGATCGCCACCCACTGGCCGGCCACCACGTGCTCTTTCAGCACCCATACGGACAGCGCCGTAATCAGCGCCGGTGCGATGAAGAAGATCGAATACGCCTCGGCCAGCGACAGCGACTTCAGGCCGTAGGCAAAGGTGGTCAGCATGGCGATGCCGAGCACAGCGCGGAACACGTGCATCGGCCAGCGCACCCGCAGCACCGTCTTGAACGCGCCGCGGTACAGCATGTAGCCGCACAGCAGCGGCAGCGAGCTGAGCGAGCGCAGCGCGGTGACCTGCATGGCGGGGTAATGGGCGGACAGCAGCTTCATGCTGGTGTCCATGAACGAGAACATGGCAACGGCAATCAGCATCGCATAGATGCTGTGCAGGTTTTCTTGACGGGAGGACAGAAGCGGCTCCTTGACGATCGGTCCGGGCGGACCACTGGGAACGTCATTATGGCGACGTCCGGAGCCAGCACAGCGTTGCGCTGTCCTTGTGATTATAGCAAATGGCGCCACAAGCGAGCAGCAGCACCGGTCCTAGATGGTGCCACGCGGCCGGGTCCGACCTGGTTGAAACCCTGTTCGCCGATGCGAGGATGGGGATGCGCCTGCGGCAGCCTAACGGGCGTGTTTTGCGAAGAACTGCCAGATGATTTCGTTAGCGTCGATGTCGCGGGTGGTTTTGCCGATGGGTAGGCCAACGTTGAACGGATCGGCGCCGGGCCAGGTATGGCCGCCTTCGCTGACGGTCGCCAGGGCCACGCTTTGCTTGCCGTCGCTTTGCTCAATCCAGTTCACCTGTGTGCCATCGTCTGCGTCGTTGTCGATGAGGCGGCGGCTGGCGGCGACCGCGCTGATGTCGTTCCGTTTCAGCCAGTAGTGGTAGCTGTCGTGGGCCGACAGGTAGCCGCCAGGCTTGCCGCCGTAGGCTACGACCTGGTCCGCCGTACCGTGAATCAGCAGCACGCCGACCTTATCTGGCCTGGTGTGGTGCTGCACCACCGGCTCGGGCATCGGTCCGCCGACCGACGCGACGGCCGCGAACAGCTGCGGCAACTCGGCCGCCAGGCGCAACGTGAAAAAGCCGCCGCGCGACAGGCCGGTGGCGTATACCCGCCGGCTGTCGATGCGGTAATCCTGCTGCAATCGCGTCAGCAACGCTTCGGTAAATCCGATGTCGTCCGTGCCCTCAAGATAAGACATGCCGAAACCGACATTCCAGTCCTGCTTTATCCCCAGCGGATAGACCACAATGAACTGGTGGCGGTCCGCCGCGCGATTCATCTGCGTATACAGCATTTGCTCCGCCATGCTCATGCCGCTGCCATGAAAGTTGAACACCACCGGAAAGGCCCGGTTCGGCTCGCTGGCATAGGAGGCCGGCGTGTACACCAGATAACGGCGCTTTTCCTCCTTGTGGAGTAGCGATTTGACCTGCGCAAACGCGGACAGCGAAACGCATGCGAGGAAGATGAAGCTGATCAGGATTTTCATGCTGCGGACCCGGGAACGTTGAGGAATACGCAGGATAGCCGCGCTGCGGTGAAATCCCGGTGAAATCGGCCCGGCTTCAGTGCGCGCGCAACGGCGTGATGTCGACCCGATAGGCCGCCGCACCGGCGTGGAACCCGAGGTCCCACCGCATAGCATCAGCAATGCGCCGCAGCAGGTGCTGGCCGTGCTGAAAGCCCTGCATCGCGCCGGCGCGGGCAGGATCAAGCGAATTTTCCACGCTGAGCACACCATCAGCAAACGACAAGCGCAAGCGCGCGCCCGCACCGCCATGGAACAGCGCATTGCCCAGGCAATTATTCATGAGTAGCATGACCAGCTGGCGATTGCCCAGTACCTGCAGCCGCTCGGGCAAGTGCAGTTGCAGACGGTCAGTATCGTCGAGCAGGCGCAGCAGGCTCTCCTCGATGCAGCCGCGCAGATCGACTAGCTCCTCAGCGATGTGTTGCGCGCGCGCCAGCGCAAACAATACGTCAATGGTGCTGGCCATCTCATCGAGCCCGCTCTGCAGCAGCGCCGTTTCCTGCGCCTCGAGCGGGCGTGACGCCGCCTGGTGCAAGGTGTTGCGCATCACCGTCAGCGGCGTGCGCAACTCGTGGCTGATGTCCCGCGTGAACGCATGCTCGCGGTTCAGCGTCGCATGCAGTTCGCTGACGGTGGTGCTGAGTTTTTGCGCCAGATAACCGATCTCGTCGCGCCGATGCCGTCCGCTAAACGCCACCGGGCCAGTCGGCGCCTGGCTGCGCACCTCCTGCGCCAGCACCTGCAACGGTGCGACCAGCCGCCGGGATAGCAGATAAGCGAGCAGCAGCGCCGCCGCAATCAGGCCCAGCGCGATCGCCGTCAGCAAGCCGCCAACATCCTGGAACAGCTTGGACACCACCAGCAACGGCTGCACGTCGGCCAACAGATAAATCCGCTGCCCGCCCGGCAGATCGAGCGTGCGCAAATGGTAGTGCTGCCCGGTGCCGGTGGCAATCTCGGCGCGCTCATGGCCGGCGGCAACCTGGGCGCGCGCCACCGGCGGCAGCGCGTCGACGTCGGCATAGGCATGGATCAGCTCATCGGCAGGTTGCTTGAGCACGCCATGCTGGCGGAAATGCACCGTCATGGCGGCCGCTTCCCTTTTCAGCAGATGATCGATCAGCATGTCCTCGGTCACATAGGAAATAACCAGCGCCAGTCCGGTGTAGCACAGACAAATGAAGATGGTGAAGCCGGCCAGTGCGGCGAACAGGCCGCGGCGGATCGAGCTAGCCATGCACGTCCAGCCGGTAGCCCAGCTGCGGTAGGGTGACAATCATCTGCAGCGCGCCGGCCAGCTCCAGCTGCCTGCGCAAGGCATAGACGTGCGATTTGAGCGCATCGCTGTGCGGCGGATCGGCGCCCCACAACTCATGCAGCAAGGCCGAGCGCGAAACGGCATGCGGATACGCCTTGCACATCTGCAGCAGGATTTTGAAACCGGCCTGCGTCAGCGCCACCGGCGTGTCGTGATAGAGCGCGCGCTTTTCGCGCAACAGCAGCGTCAACGGGCCGACCTGCATTTCCTGCTTGAGATGCAACTGCCCGCGCCGCGCCAGCGCTTCACATCGCAAGGCGAGCTCACGCAGGTCGAACGGTTTGGTGAGGTAATCGTCGGCGCCCTGCTTGAAACCACGCGCCTTGTCTTCGAACGCATCGCGCGCTGTCAACATCAGCACCGGCACATTGCGCGGCGCCCGTTCCTTGATAGCGCGGCAGACCTCCAGCCCGTCCAGATCAGGCAGATTCAGGTCGAGCAGCACCACGTCATACGTTTCCCGCATGACCAGATCGATGGCGAGCGCGCCGCTGGCCGCATGGTCGGCCTGCCACTTCAGCCCATCGAGAAAGGCGACGATCTGGTGGGCGATAATCGGATGGTCTTCCACCACCAGTATGCTCAGCGAGCGGGTTATCATAGGGAAAAATAAAACGGCGCCGCAGCGCCGTTTGACTGATTACAGCTGGCCCAGCAGGGTTTCAGCGTTCGACACTTCGAACTTGCCGCCCTGTTCGACGTTCAGCTGCTTGACCACGCCGTCCACCACCAGCAGCGAGTAGCGCTGCGAGCGGGTGCCCATGCCGAACTTGCTGAAGTCGGCGTCCAGGCCCAGTGCTTTCGAGTATGCAGCGTTGCCGTCAGCCATGAAGCGGACGATGCCGGTGGCTTTCTGGTCGCGGCCCCAGGCGCCCATCACGAACGCGTCGTTGACCGAGATGCACCAGATTTCATCCACGCCCTTGGCCTTGAATTCGTCCGCGTGCTGCACATAACCCGGCACGTGCTGGGCCGAGCAGGTTGGCGTGAACGCGCCTGGCAGGCCGAAGATGGCAATGGTCTTGCCCTTGACCAGATCCTGCACGTTGAAGGTGTTCGGGCCCAGCGAGCAGCCTTCGGTTTCGATTTCGATGTATTCGGACAAGCTGCCTTCTGGCAATTGGTCGCCGATTTTGATGGTCATGGATGACTCCTTTATCTGCATGAATATAAAAAAGCCGCACCCGAGGTGCGGCTCTTCCCGGAATAGAACCGGCAGTATGCCTTAATCGGCCTGTTTGCGCAGGAAGGCGGGAATGTCGTAGGTTTCCATGCCGTTCTTCTCCATCGCGCGCACCTGCTCGGAAGCCGATTCGCGACGCCATACCGCCGGCGCCTTCATGCCGTCGAAGGCCGGCGATGCACCGCCGCCCAAGCCGCCGGTGGCGCCCATCGACATGCCTTGCGCTGCCGCCGCGCCGCCCATCGCAGCCGATGGCATCATCGGGCTGTTGTGGGTGCCGGTACGCAGCATTTGCTGCGGCACCAGTTGCACGTGTTTCTTGGCTTTGCCCAGGCCGGTCGCAACCACGGTCACGCGGATGCTGTCGCCCATGTCGTCGTCGTAGGCGATACCTTGGGCGATCGACGCATCCGGCGCCGCAAACGCGCGCACGGCCGCCATGACTTCCTTGATCTCTTTACCTTTCAGGCCACGCGAGGCGGTGACGTTCACCAGCACGCCGCGGGCGCCCGACAGGTCGACGCCGTCCAGCAGCGGCGACGCCACGGCCTGTTCGGCGGCGATGCGCGCGCGGTCCACGCCGGACGCGGTAGCGGTGCCCATCATAGCCTTGCCCTGCTCGCCCATGATGGTTTTGACGTCGTTGAAGTCGACGTTGATGTGGCCCGGCACGTTGATGATCTCGGCGATACCGGCAACGGCATTGTTCAGCACATCGTCAGCGTGTTGCAGCCATTCGATCAGCGATTCGTCTTCGTAGATCTCTTCCAGCTTCTCGTTCAGGATCACGATCAGCGAGTCGACGTTGGCCGACAGCTGTTCCAGGCCTTCGTCGGCGATGTCCATGCACTTCTGGCCTTCGTGCGAGAACGGCTTCGACACCACGGCCACGGTCAGCGCGCCCAGCGACTTCGCCACTTCGGCGACGATCGGCGCGGCGCCGGTACCGGTGCCGCCGCCCATGCCGGCAGCGATGAACACCATGTGTGCGCCGCGCAGCGAGTCTTCAATGCGCTGGCGCGATTCTTCCGCCAGCTTGCGGCCGACGTCCGGTTTCATGCCTGCACCCAGACCGGTCTCGCCGATCTGGATGATGTTGTCGGCCTTCGAGGTGGCCAGTGCCTGCGCATCGGTGTTGGCGGCGATGAACTCGACGCCCGACATGCCCTTGTTGATCATATGCTGCACCGCATTGCCACCCGCACCGCCAACGCCGACGACCTTGATGACGGTGCCTAAAGCTGCGTTATCGACCATATCGAACTCCATGATGTGACTCCCTATCAGAATGCGGTTTCCAAGCGCCAGTCCTCATAATTGTAGGAGAACTGGAGATTGAAAACTGCGGTTTAATATAAAAAATTTAGCTACGTGTCGTTCCCGCTCAAGCGGGAACCTATACTCAGCATGGATTCCCGCCTGTGCGGGAACGACACGCTGTCAGAAATTACCTAAGAACCATTCCTTCATGCGCTGCCAGACTGCCTTTACCGATCCATCCTGCCGCGTGACGATGTGGCCACGCAGGTACTGCTTTTTCGCTTCCTGTAACAGGCCAAGCACGGTCGCGTAGCGCGGACTGCGCACCACGTCGGCCAGCTGGCCACGGTAGTCCGGCGTGCCAAGGCGCGCCGGCTTGAGGAATATGTCTTCCGCCATTTCGACCATGCCTGGCATGATCGCGGTACCGCCGGTCAGCACGATGCCCGAGGACAGCACGCCTTCATAACCCGACTCGCGCACCACCTGGTGCACCATCGCGAACAGCTCTTCGACGCGCGGCTCGATCACTGCGGCCAGCGCCTGGCGCGACAGGTTGCGCGGACCGCGGTCGCCCAGGCCCGGCACTTCCAGCGATTCGCCCGGATCGGCCAGCACCTGCTTGGCCACGCCGTAGCGGATCTTGATCTCTTCCGCTTCGGTGGTCGGCGTGCGCAGCGCCATCGCGATGTCGTTGGTGATCTGGTCGCCGGCGATCGGGATCACGGCCGTGTGGCGGATCGCGCCGTCGGAGAACACCGCCACGTCGGTGGTGCCGCCGCCGATGTCGATCAGCACCACGCCCAGTTCCTTCTCGTCGCCGGTCAGCACCGCATCGGCGGAGGCCATCGGTTGCAGGATCAGGTCCGACACTTCCAGGCCGCAGCGGCGCACGCACTTGACGATGTTCTGCACCGCCGATACCGCGCCCGTGACGATGTGCACTTTTACTTCCAGGCGGATGCCGCTCATGCCGATCGGCTCGCGCACATCTTCCTGGCTGTCGACGATGAACTCTTGCGGCACGGTGTGCAGCAGTTGCTGATCGGTCGGTATGTTAACCGCCTTTGCCGTTTCAATGACGCGCGCTACGTCGGTCGCCGTCACCTCCTTGTCCTTGATCGCCACCATGCCGCTCGAATTGAAGCTGCGGATATGGCTGCCCGCGATGCCGGCGTAGACATTGCGGATCTTGCAGTCGGCCATCAGCTCCGCTTCTTCCAGCGCGCGCTGGATCGATTCCACGGTCGCTTCGATGTTGACCACCACGCCCTTCTTCAGGCCTCGCGATTCGTGCTGGCCCAGGCCAATCACTTCGTGGCGTCCATCGGCCATCACCTCGGCCACCACGGCCACCACTTTGGAGGTGCCGATATCGAGGCCGACGATCAGGTTTTTCGCGTCTTTAGTCATTTCTTCTCTGCCTGCTAGTTATGCTTGGTGTCCGGTTTTTTCACTAATGGTTTTGGCTTCGCGCCTTCCGCTGGAATCTTCAATCCCTGCGCGCTCAACGCCAAACCGTTCTGGTACCGCATGTCGATCGTTTCTATATTGGGCAGATGCTCCACCAGCTGCGGATAAATGCCCACCAGCCGGTCTACCCTTTCCTTCAACGTGGTGCTGGTCTGTTCCCGTCCCAGCGCCACGCTCATTCCGTTATCCAGTCTCACCGTCCACGCATAGCGGCCCGACAGCGACAGCGCCTGCGGCACCAGCTTGAGCGGCGCAAACCAGTGGCGCAACTCGTCGTACCGCGACAGCACTTCCTTCTCGCTGCCGTCCGGTCCATCAAACTCCGGCAGCGCATGATCCTCTTCCGCCTCGGCCAGGTTGGCGGTGAACACATCGCCCTTGGTCGACAGCAGGCGGCCATCCTCGCCCCAGGTACCCAGCGCCTCATGCTCTTCCAGCGCCACGATCAACTGGTCCGGCCACTCGCGGCGTACCGTTGCGCGGCGGACCCAGGGCACCGACTCAAACGCCTGGCGTACCGCATCCAGGTTGGTGGTGAAGAAGTTGCCCTTGATCCGGCCCAGCGCGTTGTTACGCAGCGTCAGATGATTCACATGCCGCAAATCGTCCTGCGGCCCGATACTCTCGATACGGATGGTGCGCAGGTTGAACATCGGCCGCTGCGACACCCACCACACGCCGGCTGCTATGCAGGCCAGCAGCGTCATCGCAACGATGCCGCTGGCGGTTGCATTCAAAGCCTTCGCGTCTTGCCACATCTACTGCTTATCCCTTCAACTTCAAACGGGCGGTGCGCAGGATTTCCACGCACAGATCCTCATAGCTGATGCCTTCCGCGCGCGCCGCCATCGGCACCAGCGAGTGGCTGGTCATGCCCGGAGATGTGTTCACCTCCAGCAGGAACGGCTTCTGGTCACGCTCGCGCAGCAGCACGTCGACGCGTCCCCAGCCTTCGCAGCCCAGCGTACGGTAGGCTTCCACCGCAATGCGTTGCATCTCGGCGGTCAGCGCGTCCGGCAGCACCGCCGGGCAGTGATACTTGGTGTCGTCGGTGAAGTACTTGTTCTGATAGTCGTAATTGCCTTCCGGCGCGACGATCTCCACGATCGGCAGCGCGCGCGCCGTGGCGCCGCCGCCCAGGATGGCGACCGTGAATTCGCGGCCGGTGACAAATTCCTCCGCCAGCACCGAATCGTCCAGCGCGGCGGCGATGTCGTAGGCGGCCTGGAAGGCGCCGGCTTCGCTCACTTTGGTGATGCCGATGGTCGAACCTTCATGCGGCGGCTTGACGATCAGCGGCAGGCCCAGATCGGCGGCGGTGGCCGCCAGGTCCGATTGCGCGTTCAGCACCGTGTAGCGCGGCGTCGGCAAGCCGGCGTTCAGCCACACGATCTTGGTGGTGATCTTGTCCATGCCCACCGAGCTGGCCATCACGCCGCTGCCGGTGTAGGGAATGCCCAGCAGTTCCAGCGCGCCTTGCAGGCTGCCGTCTTCGCCGTAGCGGCCGTGCAGCGCGATGAACACGCGGTCGAATTTTTCCGCCGCCAGTTCGGCCAGCGAGCGTTGGCCCGGATCGAAGGCGTGGGCGTCGATGCCCTTGCTCAGCAGCGCAGCCAGCACGCCGGCGCCGGACATATTGGATACTTCACGTTCCGCAGAACGGCCGCCAAACAGCACGCCGACCTTGCCGAATGATTGTGCGTCTTGAAGGTTCAGGGTACTCACGATTCAGACCTTTGGATAATTAGTCAGTTTGGCCGGGACGCCGCTGATCGAGCCTGCGCCCATGGTCATGACGACATCGCCGTCACGCACCACGCCCATGATGGTTTCCGGCATATCGCCGATCGCCTCAACAAAAATCGGTTCCGTCTTGCCGCGTGCGCGCAATGCATGCGCCAGCGCGCGGCCGTCGGCTGCCACCACCGGCGCTTCGCCGGCGGCGTACACCTCGCCCAGCACCAGCACGTCCGGCGCGCCGAGAACCTTGACGAAGTCTTCAAACAGGTCGCGCGTGCGGCTGTAACGGTGCGGCTGGAACGCCAGCACCAGGCGGCGGCCCGGATAGGCGGCGCGCGCGGCGGCCATGGTCACTTCCATTTCCAGCGGGTGGTGACCGAAGTCGTCCACCAGCGTGAAGGTTCCGCCGCCAGGAATGGCGACATCGCCGTATTTAGTAAAGCGGCGGCCAACGCCGGCAAAGCCAGCCAGGCCGGCTTGCGTGGCGCTGTCGGGAATATTGATCTCGCGGGCGATGGCGATCGCCGAACAGGCATTCTGCACATTGTGCAGGCCTGGCTGGTTCAGCACCACGTCCAGGTCCGGATAGCCTTCCTGGATAACGGTGAAGTGCATTTCCACGCCGACGGCGCGCGCGTTCACGGCGCGTACTTCAGCGTCTTCGGCAAAGCCGTAGGTGGTGACTGGCTTGGTCACCTGCGGCAGGATCGAGCGCACATGCGGATCGTCGATGCACAGCATGGCGCGGCCGTAGAACGGCAGGCGGTGCGTGAAGTGAACGAACGCCTGCTTGAGCTTCTCGAAATCGTGCTCGTAGGTTTCCATGTGATCGGCGTCGATGTTGGTGATCACTTCGATCATCGGCGTCAGGTTCAGGAATGAGGCATCCGATTCATCAGCTTCCGCCACCAGGTATTCGCCGGTGCCCAGTTTGGCGTTGGCGCCGGCGCTGGTCAGGCGGCCGCCGATGACGAAGGTCGGATCGAGACCGCCCTGCGCCAGCACCGACGCCACCAGACTGGTGGTGGTGGTTTTACCGTGGGTGCCGGCGATGGCGATGCCGCGCTTCAGGCGCATCAACTCACCGAGCATCAGCGCGCGCGGAACGATCGGCACTTTGCGGCCGCGTGCCGCCACGACTTCAGGGTTGTCCTGCTGCACAGCGGTGGAGGTGACGACGACATCGGCCTTGCCGATATTTTCCGCCGCGTGTCCCTGATACACGATCGCGCCCATATCGGCCAGGCGCTGGGTGACAGCGTTGCTGCCCAGGTCCGAGCCGGATACGGTGTAGCCCAGCGTCAGCAGCACTTCTGCAATGCCGCTCATGCCGCTGCCGCCGATGCCGACGAAGTGTATGTTCTGTACTTTGTGTTTCACAGCTTATCCAATGCTAATGCTTCCAATACCTGTGCGATTGCTTCATTCGCATCGCGCTTGCCGACCTCGCGCGCCGCCGTGGCCATGGCCAGGCAGGCGGCGCGGGTCAGCGTTTCCAACAGCGTCGCAACTGCTTGCGCGCTCAATTCCGTTTGCGGCATGTGAATCGCCGCCTTCTGCGCCGCCATCCACTGCGCGTTGTCGCGCTGGTGGCTGGTGGTCGACGCCACGAACGGCACCAGCACGCTGGCCACGCCCGCCGCCGTCAGTTCCGACACGGTGATGGCGCCGGCGCGGCAGATCACCAGATCCGCAACGCTGTAGGCAGCCGCCATGTCGTCGATGAAGTCGACCACGTTGGCCGTCACGCCGGCCTGCTGATACGCCGCGCGCAGCGCATCGATATTCTTCTTGCCCGACTGGTGAGTCACCAGCGGACGCTGAGCTTCGGGAATCAGCGCCAGCGCTGCCGGCAAGCTGTCGTTCAGCGCTTTCGCACCGAGGCTGCCGCCCACCACCAGAATGCGCAGCGGACCTTCGCGGCCGGCGAAGCGTGCTGCCGGCGTTGCCATGTCCAGGATTTCCTTGCGCACCGGATTACCGGTGACCACCGCTTTTCCGGCGGCCGTGCCGAAGTTGGCCGGGAAGCCGAAGCACACCTTGTCCGCGAACGGCACCAGCGTTTTATTCGACAGCAGCAGCGCCGCATCGGCGTTCACCAGCACCAGCGGCGTACCGCGCATGCGCGACATCAAACCACCCGGCACGGTGACATAACCGCCCATGCCCATCACCACGTCCGGCTTGCGGCGACCAATGAAGCTGAAGCAATCCTTGAACGCCTTGACCATCTTCAGCGCGCCGCCCAGCGAGTGCTTGATGCCCTTGCCGCGCATGCCGGTGAAGTGGATGCTGTCCATCGCGATGCCGTGTTTCGGCACCAGGTCCTGCTCCATACCGGTGGAAGTGCCCAGCCAGCTCACTTCCCAGCCGCGCGCGCGCATGGTTTGCGCAATCGCCAGGCCCGGGAAAATGTGACCGCCCGTGCCGGCCGCCATAATCATTAATCGTTTCATAGTCTGCCACCACGCATCAGGACCCGGTTCTCGTAATCGATCCGGAGCAGGATCGCGAGTCCGACGCAGTTAATCACAACACCCGTGCCGCCATAGCTCATCAGCGGCAGGGTCAAGCCCTTGGTTGGCAGTAAACCCAGATTCACGCCCATGTTAATAAACGTCTGCACGCCGATCCAGATGCCGATCCCCTTGGCGGTAAGGCCGGCAAAGGTCTGGTCGATGGCGATGGCCTGGCGGCCGATATCGAAGGCGCGCTTGATGATCCAGTAGAACAGTGCGATCACCACCAGCACGCCGGCCAGGCCCAGTTCTTCGCCGATCACTGCCAGCAGGAAGTCGGTATGCGCTTCCGGCAGGTAATGCAGCTTCTCCACGCTGCCGCCAAGGCCTACGCCGAAAATCTCGCCACGCCCGAAGGCGATCAGCGAGTGCGTCAGCTGGTAGGACTTGTTCATCGCATTGTCTTCTTCCCACGGATTGAGGTAGGCGAAGTAACGCTCGCGGCGGAACTTGGACAGCGCGATGATGGCGCCAAAGATCATCATCAGCACGGCGCCGATACCGCCGAACCAGACGGCGTTGATCCCGCCCAGGAACAGAATGCCCATGGCGATGCAGACGATCACGCCGAAGGCGCCGAGGTCCGGCTCCAGCAACAGCAACAGGCCGACAAAGCCGATTGCCGCCGCCATCGGCATGAAGCCCTTGGTCAGCTTGTGCATGTATTGCTGCTTGCGCACCGTGTAGTCGGCGGCGTACAGCACGGCCACGACTTTCATCAATTCAGATGGCTGAACGTTGAAAACCTTCAGCGACAGCCAGCGGCGGCCACCGTTGACCACCACGCCCAGGCCGGGAATCAGCACCGCCACCAGCAGCACCAGCGTGCCGATAAACAGGTACGGTGCGGCCTTCTGCAAGTCGGCGATGCGGATGCGGAACACGAACAGGCCTGCGACCAGCGACACGCCGATGAACATCGCCTGGCGTTGCAGGAAGTAGGTGTTCTGCCAGCGGACGTAATTGGCGAACTTCGGCGAATCCGGCAGCGAGATGGAGGCCGAGTACACCATCACCATCCCCAGCAGCATCAGCAACAGCGTGACCCAGACCAGTGGCTGGTCGTACTCCATCATCTTCGACTGCCGCGCGCGGCTATCCATCGGCGATTCAGCCGACTTGGCGCCAAAGCGGAAGGGCAGCTGGAGCGGCATCAGATCTCCTGTCCAGCGTCGAGGGCGATGTCACGCACGGTGTCGATGAACACCTGGGCGCGATGCGCGTAGTTCTTGAACATGTCCATGCTGGCGCAGGCCGGCGACAGCAGCACGGCGTCGCCGGCTTGCGCCAGTGCGCTGGCGCGCTTGACGGCCTGCGGCAGGTCGGTGCCGCAGTCTTCCAGCTCGACTCCGGTGTTTTGCAGCGCGGCGCGGATCTGCGGCGCATCGCGGCCGATCAGCAGCACGGCACGCGCAAACTGCGCGGTTGGCTCAGCCAATGGCGCGAAGTCCTGGCCTTTGCCGTCGCCGCCCATGATGACCACCAGGCGCTGGTTGGCGCCGGTGAAGGCCTTGCCCAGGCCATTCAGCGCGGCCACGGTGGCGCCGACGTTGGTGCCCTTGCTGTCGTCGTAATATTCAACTTCATTGATCGCGCTGACCAGTTCCACGCGGTGCGGCTGGCCGCGATATTCGCGCAGGCCGTGCAGCAGTGGCGCCAGCGGCAGGTCGATGGCGCGGCACAGGGCCAGCGCGGCCAGCGCGTTGGCGGCGTTGTGGACGCCGCGGATTTGCAGCGCGTCGGCCGGCATCAGGTTCTTGACGATGCATTCCACCGGCGGTGGCGGCGGATCGTTCTTTTTGCGTTTCTTCGGTTCACCCTCTTCTTCGGCCGGAACGGCGGTGGCCAGCCACAGCACGCCGCGCTCGTTGTTCAGGCCCAGGTCGTCCCGCAGCACTGGCGCGTCGGTGCCGAAGGTGACGTTATGGCCGGTGGCGCTGGCCATGCGCATGGTGGTGGCGTCATCGCGGTTCAGGACGCGCACGGTATTGGCGGCGAAGATGCGGTGCTTGGCGGCGGCGTACGATGGCATGTCGCCGTGCCAGTCCAGGTGATCTTGCGTCACGTTCAACACGGTCGCCGCGTCGGCTTCCAGCGTGAAGGTGGTCTGCAGCTGGAAGGACGAGAGTTCGAGTACCCAGATTTCCGGCAGCTGCGCGGCGGGCGACGGCGCGGCGGCAGCGTCGGCTGGTGCGGCATCGGATGCGTCGTGGCCGGCCGGAGCGGCGGGCGCTGGCGACGCGTCCAGCACTTCGCGCAGCACGTCCAGTGCGGCCGGGCTGATGTTGCCGGCCACGCGCACAGTCTTGCCGGCACGTTCGCACAGTTGGCCGACCAGCGTGGTGACGGTGGTCTTGCCGTTGGTGCCGGTGATGGCAATGACTTTCGGTGAGTAGCCGCGTTCCGTCTTCAGCGCTTCCAGCGCCTGCGCGAACAGTTCAATCTCGCCCCACACTTCAATGCCGGCGGCAGCGGCGGCCGGCGCAATCTCTTTCAACTCTCGGCCCGGCGCCAGGCCTGGGCTGACGGTGACGAAGTCCACGCCTTCCAGCAGTGACGCGCCAAACGGGCCGGCGACGAATTCAGCATCCGGCACGGCTGCGCGCAGCGCCGGCAGACGATCCGGCGACTCACGCGTATCGGCCACGCGCACGCGCGCGCCGCTGCGGGCGAGCCACAGCGCCATCGCCAGGCCGGATTCTCCCAGCCCTAATACCAGTGCGTTTTTGCCGTCGTAAATCATCAGCGCAGTTTCAACGTCGAGAGTCCAACCAGGACCAGAATCATCGTCACAATCCAGAAGCGAACGACAACCTGGGTTTCTTTCCAGCCTTTTTGTTCAAAGTGGTGGTGCAGTGGCGCCATCAGGAACACGCGCCGGCCGGTGCCGTAGCGCTTCTTGGTGTACTTGAACCACACCACCTGAATCATCACCGACACCGTCTCCGCCACGAAGATGCCGCCCATGATGAACAACACAATCTCCTGACGCACGATCACCGCGATGGTGCCCAGCGCGCCGCCCAGCGCCAACGCGCCGACGTCACCCATGAACACCTGCGCCGGATGGGTGTTAAACCACAGGAAGGCCAGACCCGCGCCAGCCAGCGCGCCGCAGAAGATAATCAGTTCGCCCGCGCCAGGAATATGCGGCAGGAACAGATACTTCGAATAGTTGGCGCTACCGGTCAGGTAAGCGAACAGGCCGAGCGCCGAGCCGACCATAATCGTCGGCATGATCGCCAGGCCATCCAGGCCGTCAGTGAAGTTAACGGCGTTGGACGAGCCGACGATGACACAGTAGGTCAGCGCGATGAAGCCCCACACACCCAGCGGATAGCTGATGGTCTTGAAGAACGGCACAATCAAGTCAGCCTTGGGCGGCAGATCCATCTCGAAGCCGGAACGCACCCAGGCGAAGAACAGCTCGAACACCTGCGAGGTGCTCGGCGCCGACACCGAAAACGCCAGGTACAGCGCGGCGGCGATACCGACCAGCGACTGCCAGAAATACTTCTCGCGCGAGCGCATGCCTTCCGGGTCCTGGTACACCACCTTGCGGTAGTCATCCACCCAGCCGACCGCGCCAAAGCCCAGCGTGACGATCAGCACCGGCCAGATCAGGCGGTTCGACAGATCGCACCACAGCAGCGTGGAAATCGCGATCGACAGTAGGATCAGCACACCGCCCATGGTCGGCGTGCCCTGTTTTTTCAGGTGGGTCTGCGGACCATCGGTACGCACGGCCTGGCCGTATTTCATCGCGGTCAGCTTGCGGATCACGAACGGACCCGCGGCCAGGCCGATGAACAGCGCCGTCGCGGTGGCGAACACCGCGCGGAAGGTAATGAAGTTGAATACCCGGAGTAACCCGACGTCCTGCTGGAAAAATTGTGCGAGCCAGAGCAGCATGATTAGTGACTTTCCTTGTTAGCTTGTTGCGACCCAATCAAATGCTGCACGACCCGCTCCATTTTCATGAATCGGGAGCCCTTGATTAATACAGTTGCATCAGGCGATGCCGCTGCTTCGACAGCAGCCAGCAAATCGCCAAAGTTTTCAAAATGACGAACATTTGCGCCGTGGATGTGCACAGCCAGTTCGCCTGTAACCAGCACCGTTTCGATGCCTTTTGTTTGCGCGTATGCGCCGACTTCTTCGTGGAACTCGCGGCCCTGCGTGCCGACTTCGCCCATATCGCCCAGCACCAGAATGCGCGGCGCGGCGGCTTTCGACAGCACGTCGATGGCGGCGCGCACCGAATCCGGATTGGCGTTGTAGGTGTCGTCGATGACCACCGAGCCGTTGGCGGCCTGCTTCTTCTGCAGGCGGCCGCTGACCGGCGCAAAGGTATCGAGTCCCAGCTTGATCTTTTCCAGCGGGATGCCGGCGGCGTAGGTGCACGCCACCGCAGCCAATGCGTTGCGCACGTTGTGCTCACCGGCCGCCTGCAGGCGGACGAAGAACTGCTGTGTATCGGCTTCGCTTTCGCAGATGGTGATGAACATCTCGCTGGCGAAATCGTCGGCGCGGAAGGTGCAGCTGACTTCTGCATCCTTGGTCAAGCCGAAGCGCAGCATGCGGCGGCCGGCCGACAGTTCTTCCCACACCGGCGTGAACTCGTCGCCATGCGGGAACACCGCGACGCCATCGGTCGGCAGCGCGGCCAGCACGGCGCCGTTTTCGCGCGCCACCGCTTCCACGGTGTGCATGAATTCCTGGTGTTCGCGCTGGGCGTTGTTGACCATGGCGATGTTGGCGCCGGCGATGGCGGCCAGGCGACCGATTTCGCCCGGATGGTTCATGCCCATCTCGATTACGGCCGACTGCTGGCTGGCTTCCATGCGGAACAGCGTCAGTGGCACGCCGATTTCGTTATTCAGATTGCCGCGCGTGGCCAGGCGGCCTTCCTCACCATGGGCGGCGGCCAGGATCGCGGAGATCATCTCCTTGACCGTGGTCTTGCCGTTGCTGCCGGTGACGCCGATGACCGGCATGCTGAACTGCTTGCGCCACCAGTTGGCGATCTGGCCCAGCGCCACCAGCGTATTCGGCACCACGACGGCCGGCAGCGAAAATCCTTCCGGCAGTTCTTCAACGATGACGGCGGCGACGCCCTTCTCCGCTGCCTGCGGCAGGAAGCTGTGGGCGTCGAACACTTCGCCGCGCAGGGCGACGAACAGATTGGCTGCGATGACGCTACGGCTGTCGGTGGAGACGCCGTTGAATACAACTTCGCCGTCACCCACAATGCGGGCGCCGGTCAGGGAAGGCAGAATTTGTGCGAGTGCTGCACGCATTAATTCGTCCTCATCATGGTTAAGCGGGCCGACAGCGCCAGTTGCGCGTGATCGGCGTCGGAGAATGGCAGCTTCTTGCCTTTGATTTCCTGGTACGGCTCGTGGCCTTTACCAGCCAGCAGGATCACGTCCGGCTTGGCCGCATGCTTGACTGCCGACAGGATGGCGCCAGCGCGGTCGTCCAGTGCCTGCACCGTCGATGCCGGATTGTTCTGGTCCATGCCGGCCAGGATCTGTTCGATGATCGAATGCGGATCTTCGCTGCGCGGATTGTCGCTGGTGACCAGCACATGGTCGGCCGCCTGCGCCAGCTTGCCCATCTGCGGACGCTTGCCCGGATCGCGGTCGCCGCCGCAGCCGAACACGCACCACAACTGGCCGCCACGGTCGGTGGCCACCGGACGCAGCGCAGCCAGGGTCTTCTCCAGCGCGTCCGGCGTGTGTGCGTAGTCGATGACGACCAGCGGCGCATCGTGGCCGCCCACTTGCTGCATGCGGCCCGGCGCCGGTTCCAGCGCTTCCACCGCTTCGATGGCGGCGCGCAGGCCGAGGCCCTTGGCCAACAGCGCGCCCATCACGCCCAGTGCATTACTGATATTGAAACCGCCCACCAGATGCGTGCGCACTTGCGCCACGCCCAGAGCGCACGCCAGATGGAATTCGGTGCCGCCGCTGCGGCCTGCGCGCAACTGGCTGGCGCGCAGTATCAGCACGCCGTCGATGTCGGGACGCGCGGTGCTGTCGTGCAGCGTGTAGCCGATCAGCGGGATCTCGCCGGCCAGTGGTGCGGCTTGGGCTTTCAGGTGATCGATGATGCGCACGCCGGCCGGATCGTCTAGATTGACGACGGCGGTTTTCAGGCCAGGCCACTGGAACAGTTTAAGCTTGGCCGCCTCGTAGGCTTCCATGGTGCCGTGATAGTCCAGGTGGTCGCGCGTCAGGTTGGTGAACAGCGCCACGTCAAAGCGCATGCCCGACAGGCGGCCCTGTTCCAGCCCTATGGACGAGGCTTCAATCGCCAGCGAGGTCGCGCCTTTGTCGCGCAGCTCCGCCAGCGAACGCGCCAGCAGCACTGCATCCGGCGTGGTGTAGCCGGTAACATCGTATTCCACTTCACCGCGCGGACGGAACACGCCCACGCCCAGCGTGCCGATGACGGCGGCCGGTTCACCGCCGCGCGACAGGGCCTGGCCCAGCCACACGGCGCTGGAGGTCTTGCCGTTGGTGCCGGTGACGGCCACGGTGAACATGCCGGCATCCGGCTGCGCATAGAAAGCGTTCGCGATGGCGCCCGCGTTCCTCTTCAAGTCCTCGACCGTCAGGTACGGCACGCTCCACTTGTCGTTCCACGTAAAGCCGGCCGGATCGAGCACGATCAGTGCTGCGCCCTGCTCGATGGCGCCGTCGATAAAGCTGCGGCCATCGGCGGCGTCGCCTGCGGCCGGCGCAAACGCAAAGAACACATCGCCCAGCTTGATGCGGCGCGAATCCGACGCCAGCTGCGCGCCTGGCGCCAGCTTGCGGATTGCGGCTGCAATAGCCAACGGGTCGAAAGTAGAAGTCGTCACATGTTCCCCTGTGCTGCAGATTCAGGAATGATGATATGGGTCAGGTCCGAGTCCGGCGCCACGTTCTTGGCGCGCAGCGCCTGGGCCGCCAGCGCCGAGAACACCGGACCGGCGACGTCGCCGCCGACGTGCACCGGACCACCCGGCTCGTCGATCATGACGGCAATGATGAAGCGCGGGTTGGACATCGGCGCCATGCCGATGAAGTTACCGATATATTTGGTTTGCGAGTAGCGGCCGTTTAACACCTTCTGCGCGGTGCCGGTCTTGCCGCCGACGCGATAGCCCGGTACCTGCGCCTTGACGGCGGAGCCGCCCGGCTGCGTCACCATTTCCAGCATCTCGCGCATTTCAGCCGCCGTCTTCGGGCTGACCACCGGCGTGCCATGCGGCGCCTCGCTCACTTTCTGGAACGACAGCGGAATGATGTCGCCGTCGCGGGCGAAGATCATGTAGGCACGCGCCAGCTGGATCAGCGATACCGAAATACCCTGGCCGAAACTCATATTGGCCTGCTCCACCGTGCGCCACAATTTATACGGACGCACGCGGCCCGCCACCGCGCCGGGGAAGCCCCACTTTGGCTGCTGGCCAAAACCGACCTTGGTGAACATCTCCCACATATCCTGCGCCGGCATGCCCAGCGCGATCTTCGAGGTGCCGATGTTGGACGACTTCTGGATGATGGTCTGCACGTCGATCAGGTAGTGCGGGTGCGTGTCGTGAATGATATGGCCGCCGATCAGCGCCGAGCCGGCGCCGGTGTCGAACATGGTGTGCGGCGTGATGCGCTTCTCGTCCAGCGCCAGGCCCACGGTGAACGGCTTCAGCGACGATCCCGGCTCGAAGGTGTCGGTCATCACGCGGTTGCGCAGCTGTTCGCCGGTGAGCTTGGAGCGGTCGTTCGGGTTGTAGGTTGGCCAGTTGGCCAGCGCCAGCACTTCGCCGGTGTGCACGTCCAGCACCACGGCGGCGCCGGCCTTGGCGTGGAACTTCTCCACCGCGTCTTTCACCTGCGTGAAAGCGATGTACTGGATCTTGCTGTCGATCGATAGCGTCAGGTCCTTGCCGTCGTGCGGCTCGCGCACCGACTCGATATCTTCAACGATGTGGCCGAGGCGGTCCTTGATCACGCGGCGGCTGCCGGTCACCCCTTGCAGGGTTTTCTGCTGCGCCAGCTCCATCGATTCCTGGCCCTGGTCCTCCACGTTGGTAAAGCCCACCACGTGGGTGGTCACTTCACCCTGCGGGTAGAAGCGCTTGTATTCCTTGCGGGTCTGGATGCCGTCGATGTCCAGCTTCGCGATCTGGTCGGACACGTCCTGCTCCACCTGGCGTTTCAGGTAGACGAAGCTGCGGTCCGAGTCGAGTTTTTTCTGCAGTTCGGCATCCGTCATGTCGAGCAGCCTGGCCAGCTGTTTCAGCTTGGCCGGCGGCGCTTCCTGCACGTCTTCCGGGATCGCCCAGATGGCCTTGACCGGCACCGACGATGCCAGCACCTGGCCGTCGCGGTCCGTGATCTTGCCGCGCGTGGCCGGCAGTTCCAGCGTGTGCATATAGCGGCTGGCGCCCTGTTTTTGCAGGAACTGGGTCGACACGCCCTGCAACCACAGCGCGCGCACGCCCAGCGCCACGAAGGCGGCGAACAATACGAACAGCACCACGCGCGAACGCCAGGTTGGCAGACGCACTGCCAGCACTGGACTCTTGGAGAAGGCCACGCCTTTGGCGGCGGCCACGCGGGAGGTGTTCACATTGTTGGAGCGGCTCATTTTGCTGGCTCCGGCGTCAGGTATTGGGTGCGCGCGGCGGTCAGCTGCGTCATGTTCAGATCGCGGCGCGCGATTTCTTCAATCCGCGCGTGCTTGCCCAGCGTCGACTGGTCCAGCTGAAACTGGGCCCACTCGATGTCCAGCTGACGCGCCTGCGTCTGCGCGCGTTCCAGCTCGATGAACAGATGACGCGCCTGGTACTGCGCGTTGACCAGCGACAGGCCGCACGCGACCAGCAACGCCGTCAACACCAGGTTGATCTTGCCGCTCATGCAGCCTCCGCATCCACAGGAATCGGCAGGCGGCGCGCCACGCGCATCACCGCCGAACGGGCGCGCGGATTGGCGTCGACTTCCGCATCGGATGGCTTGATCTTGGCCAGCAGCTTGAGTTCCGGCTGCGGCAGGTCCACCGCGCGGATCGGCAGGCGGCGGTCAGGCTGCTCGACATTGGCCTTGGACGCAAAGAAGCGCTTTACCATGCGGTCTTCCAGCGAGTGGAAGCTGATGATGGCGATAATTCCGCCCGGCGCCAGGCTGGCGTAAGCCTGGGTCAGACCGACTTCAAGGTCTTCAAGCTCTTTATTGATGAAAATCCGGATAGCCTGAAATGTGCGGGTTGCCGGATCCTTGCCCTTTTCCCGAGTCTTGACCGCGCCTGCCACGATGCCGGCAAGCTGTCGTGTGGTTGAAATTGGCTCGACTGCCCTGCGAGCAACAATCGCCTTTGCAATCTGAAAAGCAAACCGTTCTTCCCCATATTCCTTTATCACCTTTTCCAGTGTCTGTTCGTTTTCAGTGGCGAGCCACTCCGCCGCCGACATGCCGCGCGTGGTGTCCATGCGCATGTCGAGCGGGCCGTCGTTGCGGAAACTGAAGCCGCGCGCGGCGTCGTCCACCTGCGGCGACGAGATGCCCAGGTCGAGCAGGATGCCGTCCACCTGGTCCACGCCGTTGGCCGCCAGCGACTCGCGCATGGTGGCAAAGCTGTCGTGCACGATGGTGAAGCGCGGGTCGTTGATTTGTTCGGCGGTGGCGATGGCCTGCGGATCCTTGTCGAACGCCACCAGGCGCGCCTTGGCGCCCAGTTTGGACAGGATCAAACGCGAGTGGCCGCCGCGGCCGAAGGTGCCGTCGACGAACACGCCGTCGGCGCGCGCGCCGGCCAGCGCCAGCGCATCGACTGCTTCGTCTAGCAGCACCGTGCGATGCTGGAATTCAGGCACCGTTGTCGTGGTCATGAAATGGGGCCTTAGAAGGAGAAATTGGCAAGTACATCAGGGGTGCCGGCCTCCAGGGCCTGCTGCTCTTTTTCCGCCATCTTGGCGGTGTCCCAGATCTCGAAGTGAGAGCCCATGCCCATCATCATCACCTCTTTGTCCAGGCCGACGGCGGCGCGGAGTTCGGGCGAAATGAGGATGCGGCCGGCGGTGTCCATTTCCACGTCGGTGGCGTAACCGAGGAAAATGCGTTGCCAGGCGCGCGCTTGCAGGGGCCAGGCGGAGATCTGTTGACGGTGTTGTTCCCACACAGGACGGGGAAACAGCATGACGCAGCCGTCGGGATGGCGCGTCAGGGTGAGGCGGCCTTCACACTGGATCGACAGCGCGTCACGGTGCTTGGCAGGGATGGACATCCTGCCTTTGGCATCGAGATTGATTGCGGACGCGCCTTGAAACACGTGATTACCTTTTGACCTCAGTATGGTTAGCGGAGCATGAAACTATGACCATTCGTATTTCATCTCCCCTGTCCGCTAAGTCAGGCAAAATTTCCCACAAAAAGACACTTTTTCACACAGATGCCCACTTTAGAGGATGCACGAATGGTGGTCAAGCGCTTTCAGCCAATCGAAACAGCGATTTTAGTAATGAAATTAAGGACTTAGCGCGATTCCTTGAAGCCAGCTAGAAACAAAATAGTTCAATAAATTAAGTACTTATGTCAGGTTGTGAAGGTGACACTTCATCTATACCCATGTGTTTTGCGTAAAAATTATGCGGTTAAAAATAGTGATCTAAATGCATAAAGTTGCAAACCGCCAACATTGCAGTAGCAAATTGACAAGCAGGGAATCGGCAGGGGAAATACGCGGGATAGAGACGAGAAGCGCATCAACAGCGCGCTTACGCGGAATGAGGGAACCTTCACAAAACACACGCAACCAACTCAACTTTACTTCATGGCAACACCGACAGCGCAACTTGTCTATACAAATTTTGCGGCGCATCAACGCTATTATACGCGCTGAAAATCGTCCCAAACAGGGTCGCCGGCAAACGCGCTGGCCAGGTAATCGACAAAGCTGCGCACCTTGGACGGCAAGTGGCGGGCGCTCGGATAAATCGCCTGCACCACCAGTTCCTCCGGCACGTACGCCGGCAACAGTTGCACCAGCCTGCCCTCGGCGATCGCGGGACCGAACGCAAACGTCGGGCCGTAGGCGATGCCCAGGCCGGCGACGGCCATCGCCAGCAGCAGCTGCATATTGTTGGCTTGGGCCCGCAGCGGCCCGGCGATGGTGTGCCCCTGCCGGGCGGCGTTGGTGATGCTCCAGTCGCCGGCGGTGACCGCGCCGCTGAAGGCCAGGCGTGGCGCATCGCGCAGATCGGCTGGAGTGTGCGGCGTGCCGTGCGTTGCCAGCCAAGACGGCGCGGCGCACAACACCATGCGGCATGGCGCCAGCCGGCGCGCCACCAGCCCGGAATCCGGCAGGCGGCCGATGCGGATGGCGACGTCGATGCCGGCCGTGTGCAGGTCGGTGTAGTGGTCGTCCAGGATCACTTCGGCCGTCACCTGATCGTGCTGGGCCAGAAAGCCGGCCACCACGTCGCCCATGTGCAAGGCGCCGAAGCTGACCGGCGCGGCGATGCGCAGCCGGCCGCGCAGGGTGGCGGCGTTGTCGCTGGCTTCCCGGTTGGCCTCATCAAACTCTTCCAGGATACGTTTGCAGCGCGCGTAGTAGGCCTGCCCGGCCTCGGTGATGCTCAGGCTGCGCGTGCTGCGCTGGAGCAGGCGCACGCCGAGCTCAGCCTCCAGCCCGCCAAGGTATTTGCCCGCCATCGACGCCGACAGGCCGAACTTGCGCCCGGCCGCCACCAGGCTCCCCTCTTCCACTGCCGCCACAAAAACGGAGATACAGGCAAAACGGTCCACGGCAACTCCATTCGATCATATTACGATCGATTTATGATAAAGATATAGGGATTATCACGGCATTTGCGCGAATCTACAATGAGCGGCCAGTTATCCATAAAGGAGTATCGCCATGCATATCACCGTCAACAACATCCGGCTTCACGTCAGCGAACAAAGCGGCAAAGGGCCCGCGCTGGTCTTCCTGCACTACTGGGGCGGCTCGTCGCGCACCTGGCAGGCGGTGATCGACGCCCTGCCCGCCGGCCATCACACCATTGCCCCCGACCTGCGCGGCTGGGGCGATTCCGACGCGGCGGAGAACAACGCCTACGCCCTGACCGACTTCGCCGCCGACATCGAGCACCTGATTGCCGCGCTGGCGCTCAAACAGTACGTGCTGATCGGCCACTCCATGGGTGGCAAGATCGCCCAGTTGCTGGCGTCGCGCCGGCCGCCAGGATTGATGGGATTGGTGCTGGTCGCGCCAGCGCCGCCGACCCCGCTGGCGCTGGCGCCGGAAGCGCGCGCCGCGATGGAAAGCGCCTACAACTCGGCCGAGTCGGTGAGCATGAGCATCGACCACATGCTGACCGCCAAGCCGCTCAGCGCCAGCCAGCGTGAGCAGGTTATCGATGACAGCCTGCGCGGCGCCCCGCAAGCGCGCATTGCATGGCCAAACTACACCAGCCGCAAGGACATCAGCAATGAGGTAAGGAAGATCGCCGTGCCGACCCTCGTCATTGCCGGGGAACAGGATAAGGTCGATCCGGTGGAAGTCTTGCAGGCGGAAGTGCTGTCGCGCATTCCCCAAGCGACGCTGCGCGTGCTGCCCGGCACAGGCCACCTGTCGCCGCTGGAATCGCCGCAGGGCGTTGCCGAGGCAATCGACCACTTCCTTGCCTCGCTGGGCTGATTCAGTTTTCCCAATCCTTGGAGCGCTCGACGGCGCGCGACCACTTGGCCAGTAATTCCGCGCGGCGGTCGGCGCTCATGGCCGGCTCGAAGCGGCGCTCGCAAATCCATTGGGCGGCGATTTCTTCCTGCGTTTCCCAGAAGCCGACCGCCAGGCCGGCCAGATAGGCGGCGCCGAGGGCGGTGGTTTCGGTCACTTTCGGCCGCACCACCTGCACGCCCAGCAAGTCGGCCTGGAATTGCATCAGCAGGTCGTTGCGGGCGGCGCCGCCGTCGGCGCGCACTTCGGTCAGCGGCAGCGAAGCGTCCTTTTGCATTGCCGCCATCAGCTCGGCGCTCTGGTAGGCGATGGCTTCCAGCGCGGCGCGGGCGATGTGGGCGCGCGTGCTGCCACGGCTCAGTCCAAACAGCGCCCCACGCGCGTAAGCGTCCCAGTGCGGCGCGCCGAGGCCGACGAAAGCCGGCACCATGAACACGCCGTCGCTGTCCGGCACGCTGGCTGCCAGCGCCTCGACCTCTGAAGACGATTTGATGATGCCCAGTCCGTCACGCAACCACTGCACCGTGGCGCCGCCCATAAAGACGCTGCCCTCCAGCAGATAATCAGTCGCGCCATCGACGCGCCAGCCCACCGTGGTCAGCAAGCGGTTGTGCGAGGCCACCGGATGCCGTCCCAGATGCATCAGCATGAAGCAGCCAGTGCCGTAGGTATTCTTGACCATGCCCGGCTGATGGCAGGCCTGGCCGAAGGTGGCCGCCTGCTGGTCGCCGGCGATCCCAGCCACCGGTATCGGCGCGCCGAACAGATTGGCATGCGTGTTGCCCACTTCCTCGCTGGACGAGACGATCTGAGGCAGCACCTGCTCGGGAATATCGAACAGGTGCAGCAGGTCATAATCCCAGCGCATCAAATGGATGTTGAACAGCATGGTGCGCGACGCATTGCTGACGTCGGTCACATGCTGGCCAGTCAGCTTGTACACCAGCCAGCTGTCGACCGTGCCGAACGCCAGCCCGCCCTGCCGCGCCTTTTCGCGCGCGCCCGGCACGTGATCCAGCAGCCATTTCAGCTTGGTGGCGGAGAAGTAGGCATCCAGTTCCAGCCCGGAGATGTCGGTAATTTTCCTGGCCTTGCCGTCGGCGCGCAAGGCGTCGCAGATATCGGCCGTGCGGCGGTCCTGCCAGACGATGGCCGGGGCGATCGGCTCGCCGGTCTTGCGGTCCCACACCACGGTGGTCTCACGCTGGTTGGTGACGCCGATGGCCAGCACGTCATGCGCATTGACATGGTTATCGGCCAGCACCTTGCGGGCCACCGCCAACTGGCTCAGCCAGATGTCATGCGGGTCGTGCTCGACCCAGCCGGGATGGGGGAAATGCTGGGGAAATTCCTGCGCCGCGCAGCCACAAATCTGGCCCTGGTGGTCAAACAGAATGGCGCGCGAACTGGTCGTACCCTGGTCCAGGGCAAGAATGTATTTTTTCATCGCGAAAAAATGGTTGTTAGTTGAAGCAAGCCGATAGGCCGGATTTTGTTACGGCGCAGGCGAACCTGCGCTATGACAGCCATTCCTCTAGGCGCTGGATTACTCCAGCGCTCAAGCTTCCTACCCGCACGCTCCGCGAGCAGCATCATCGCGTGCCTATTTGGAATTGCACCAGGTGGAGGTTACCGCGTTTCACCGTAACTTAATACGCTCGTCTCTGTGGCCCTATTCCTCGCCTTATATCCCGTGAGGGACTTTCAGCGGACGGCCGTTAACCGTCACCCCGCTCTATGGAGTCCGGACCTTCCTCCCGTCAGGCATTACACGCTGACCAGCGGCTGTCTGGCTTGCTTCGGGCGCTATTGTACCAGTCCGCGCCTGCAAATCTGAAATTTGGTGTCGCCATTGCCAAAGCAGCGCGTCCGGCGCCGCCGTAGAATGCCGTGATACCTTCACCGCAAAAGGCTCACCACAATGACGCAACCATCCCGCACCGGCGGCCAGATCCTGGTCGACGCCCTGAAGATCCACGGCGTGGACACCGCTTTCGGCGTCCCCGGCGAAAGCTACCTGGACGTGCTCGACGCCCTGCACGATTCCGCCATCCGCTTCATCATCAACCGCCAGGAAGGCGGCGCCGCCTTCATGGCCGACGCCTACGGCAAGATGACCGGCAAGCCAGGCATCTGCTTCGTCACCCGCGGCCCCGGCGCCACCAATGCCTCGATCGGCGTGCACACCGCGTTCCAGGATTCGACGCCGATGATTTTGTTCATCGGCCAGGTCGGCAGCGACTTCATCGACCGCGAAGCGTTCCAGGAAATCGACTACCGCCGCATGTACGGCCAGATGGCCAAGTGGGTGACGCAGATCGACCGCGCCGACCGCATGCCGGAATACATCGCGCGCGCCTTCCAGATCGCCACCAGCGGCCGGCCCGGCCCGGTGGTGCTGGCGCTGCCGGAGGATATGCTGACCACCAGGGCCAGCGTGGCCGACACCCGCTGCTACCAGCCGGTGCAAGCCTCGCCGTCCGCCGCGCAGATCGACACCGTGCGCGGCCTGCTGGCCGGCGCCAAAAAACCGCTGCTACTGCTGGGCGGCGGCGGCTGGAACGCCCAAGCCTGCGCCGACATTCAGCGCTTTGCCGAAGCCAATCAGCTGCCGGTCAGCTGCGCCTTCCGCTTCCAGGATTTGCTGGACAATGAACACCCGCAGTACATCGGCGATGTCGGCATCGGCATCAATCCCAAGCTGGCGGCGCGCGTGCGCGAAGCCGACGTCATCCTCGCCATCGGCCCGCGCCTGGGCGAGATGACCACCAGCGGCTACGCCCTGCTGCAAGCGCCAGTGCCGGCGCAGCGCCTGATCCACGTGCATGCGGATGCCGAGGAACTGGGCAGCGTCTACCAGGCGGAAGTGATGATCAACAGCGGCATGCCGCAGATGGCGGCGATGCTGGCGGCCATGCAGCCGGTCGACGCCGGCGCCTGGCAGCACACGGTGGCCGAAGCGCGCGCCGAGCTGAAAGACTGGCAGCAGCAGCCGGCCATCTTCAAGGACGGCAAGGCGCCGCTGGACCTGTGGCAAGTGGTGCAGCAGATCGACCAGCTGGCGCCGCATGACACCATCGTCACCAACGGCGCCGGCAACTACGCCACCTGGGCGCACCGTTTCCACCGCTACGGCGGCATGCGCACGCAGCTGGCGCCGACCAGCGGCGCCATGGGCTACAGCGTGCCGGCCGGCGTCGCCGCCAAGATCATCGATCCGTCGCGCACCGTGATCACCTTTGCCGGCGACGGCGAATATATGATGAACGGCCAGGAACTGGCGACGGCGGTGCAGTATCAGGCGGGCGTGATCATCATCGTGTTCAACAACGCCATGTTCGGCACCATCCGTATGCACCAGGAACGCGAGTATCCGGGCCGCGTGTCGGGCACCACGCTGCGCAATCCGGATTTTGCCGCGCTGTCGGTGGCCTATGGCGGCACGGGTGAAGTGGTGACGAAGACCGAGGAATTCGCGCCGGCACTGGAACGCGCACTGGCGCACACGCGCGCGAACAACCTGCCGGCGCTGATCGAGCTGCGCTACGACGGCAACCTGATCACGCCGGGCGCCACGCTGGAGACCATCCGCCAGCAAGCGGCAGCGGCGCAGGCCGCCAAAGCGGCTCAATCATAAGCCGGCGGTAGTGGTGGAGCCGCTGTCCAGCAGCGGCTTGTCTTCTTTTTTTTCCTTCTGCGGCTTGGGCACAGGGCAGGCACGGCACACGCCGGCCTTGCGGCCGAAGTCCGTCACCAGCTGCAAGCGCATCGGCACCGCCTCATCGCCGCAATAGCCGCCATCCAGCACCAGCGTCTTGCCGCCGTCGGCCAGCTTGCCGCTGATGGTGCGCTCGTCTTCGTCCGGCGGGCGCACGGTGAAGTACAGCTGCTGGCCGCGCGGATCAATCGTCACGTCGCTGGCCACCACCGGCCAGCTCAGGCCGCCTGCGGTATATTCATACAGAATCGTGTCCACCTCGGCAAAGCGCTGCAGCGTGATGCGCTGGCCGCCGAATTCGCCGCTGTCGGCATGGATGCATAAATCGGAAAACACCAGCATGCCGTAGCGCGGCAGCATGCCGGGCTTTTTGCTTGTCTTGGGGGCGGCCAGCACGGCGCAGGAGGCCAGCAGGATGGCGCCGGCAAACAGGGCACGTCGTGTCATTGTGATCGCTTTCGGAAATGAACAACGGCTGCACAAGGCAGCCGTTGTTGAATCTAAACCTGAATAATCAGATTAGAACGAGTGTTTCAGACCCAAGTTGAAGGCCTTGTCGCCGGTGCCGGCTTCGGTGTTGTTACCAACGGTGTAACCTGCGCCGTTTTTGTTTTTGATTTTAGCGTAAGCAACGTAGGTGCTGGTGCGCTTCGACAGAGCGTAGTTGTAACCGATGGCCCACTGGTCAGCGTCACGGTTGAACGACTCTTTGTCGTTTTTACGGATGTACGAAGCCATCACGGTGCCGGCTTCCGACACTGGCGCGGTCAGACCGACCAGAGCGTCCTGGCTGTCAGCGCTTTGGGCGAAGGTGTAACCGAACGCGTTGGTGGTTGCGGTTGCGCTAGCTGCGCCGTTGATTGGTGCCGAACCCTGGCCTTTGTCTTTCGAGAAGGCAGCGAACACTTTCACTACTTTGAAGTCGTAGTTAGCAGCGATCAGCGAGTTGTGGCCAACACCGGCGGTTTTCAGTACCGAGGTGTCGTTGTTTTTCATGTTGTAAGCAACAGCAACGTTCAGAGGACCGTTTTTGTAACCCAGCGAGCCGCCAACTTGACGGGCAGCCGATGCGTCGCCTTGCTGTTCGCCCAGGCTGTAGGAAACAGCGCCGCTGAAGCCGTTCAGGTCAGGGGTTTTGTACACAACAGCGTTCGAGTTGCGGGTCATGTAGCTGGCAACTGGGAACAGGTTTTTAGCGGTACCAGCGTAGCCCATGGCGAATGGATCACCAACGTCGCGCAGGGTTTCGTAGTACGGAGTGTACTGGCGACCCAGGGTCAGCGAACCAGCGGTTTTCGACGACAGGCCAACATAGGCTTCACGGTTGAACAGCGCGCTGTTGGTGTTGTCCAGGGTGCCGTCGTCAACTTTAACGCCGGTTTCCAGTTTGAAGATAGCGCTCAGACCGCCGCCCAGATCTTCAGTACCTTTGAAACCGATACGCGATGCCGAAGCTGCGCCGCTGGTCACTTTGGTGACGTTGCCTTGGGCGCCGCCACGTTCTGCGGTGATGCCAGCATCCAGGATGCCGTAGATGGTGACGTTCGACTGAGCGAATGCTGCGGAGCTGGTTGCTGCCAGTACGGCGATAGCGATAAGGGATTTTTTCATTACGTGTTTCCTTCAGTTGTGTTGCTGTAAAAATAAGCCAGTAGTGCGGCGTGTTCGGTGCTTCACGGCTTGTGCCGTTGTGTGCGTGAGGGCAAACTCCCCAGCTGCCACTGTGTGCCCCAATCATGGGACACGTTCACTTGCGGCCGATCAATCTACGCCGGCTATTATCGCAGCGCCCTCATGGGGCGCCGGAGGCGGCACTATACTGATGCTAAGAAACTTCAACAAGTGTAAAACCATTCATGCTGAACCGTCTGCATACTTGTCTGTTTTTCAAAGCAGCGGCATTTTACCGCATCGCAATATTTCCTGCCGATCAAGCGAAACAGGCCGAGTTTTCCGCACGATGAACACGGTGTGTGCCACTTCTTCGTCGGACCAAGTAAAAATAGCCACATTGCTATTTCTGACGCTATTTTATACTGAACCACCGCCACACTCCTCTCTACCAAATGGTAATAAGCTAACAATTCCTGACTTTGTTCGGTGATTTTCTCAAGCAAAATAGGCCACAAACCAACTTTGCTCCTAGCATTACAGCTTTATTTGTGTAGTAAATTTTGTAAAAAGCGCAGGAAGTTGCATGACGTTACCGAATTGTAAGAAATTGCTACCTGTTGTATTCAGGAGACATATCGGTGCAGTTTTTTGCACCATTGCACGCTTTTGGTGCATGAAATCGATTCATTGAATGGCAATTTTGCCCCCCGTGCCCATCAAAAACACAGGTAAAATGCGCTGGCGCACCCTGCCCCCGTGCAGCTTGTTTATATCTGATGACTAATAAAGTTACCCCACAACTCGTTCCCAGCAGTATCAGCGACGTCGAACGCGACACCGGCGTGGCCAAGGAAACCCTGCGCGTGTGGGAACGCCGCTACGACTTTCCGCAACCGCTGCGCGATCTTAACGGCGAACGGGTCTACCCGATCGAACAGGTGCAAAAGCTGCGTCTGATCAAGCGGCTGCTGGATCTGGGCTTCCGCCCCGGCAAGGTGATTCAATACAGCACCGACGAATTGCAGCAACTGAGCAGCAAGGCCAGCGGCAAGGGCGACGCGCCGTCGGCGCCGGCGCCGGAACTGCAGACCTACCTGGATTTATGCAAAAGCCACCAAATGGAGACGCTGCGCCGCCGGCTGTCGCAGGCGCTGCTGATGATGGGACTGAAAAGTTTCGTGATCGAACTGGTGGCGCCGCTCACCACGCTGATCGGCGAGGCCTGGGCCAGCGGCCAGCTGGCCACGTTTGAAGAACATTTATATACCGAGTCGCTGACGGTGGTGATGCGCAGCGCGATCTTTGCCATGCCGCAGGCCAGTCAGGGCAATCCGGGCGCACCGCGCATTCTGCTGACGACTTTGCCCCAGGAACGCCACGGCCTGGGCTTGCTGATGGCCGAGGCGATGTGCGTGGCCGAAGGCGCGCACTGCATTTCGCTGGGCGTGCAGACGCCGCTGCTGGATATCGTGGAAGCGGCGCGCGCGCAACGGGTGGACATCATTGCGCTGTCGTTCTCGGTGGCGATGAATCCGCGCCAGGCGCTCGATGGCCTGGCCGAACTGCATGCCCGTCTGGCCGGCTGCGCCGACCTGTGGGCCGGCGGCGCCAATGCCGCGCTCAAGCGCCGGCGACCGCCGTACGTGCGGGTGTTCGATCTGGCGGGCCTGGCGGGCGCGATTGCCGAGTGGCGCGCGCGTGCCGCAATCTTGGCCGCTGGCTAGTACCCCGCACTCCGATCCGTCGCGGGGTCTGACCCGTACGGGTCAGACCCCTGTGCTTTGGCCTTGCGGGGTGGCGCTCTGGTAAAATAGGCAAATTCCCGTGCTGGCCAGCACCCCATTTACATATCCATGTTCAGCTTCTTCAAGAAAAAACCTGTCGCTCCCGAAGCGCCTGTGGCGCCTGTCGCCGCCCCGGCCGTGGTTTCCGCGTCCCCTTCCGCTCCCGTCACGCCCGATGTTGCCGACCTGCTGCCGATCGAAGAGCCGGCGGAACGTAAGCAATCGTGGATGGCGCGCCTGAAGGCCGGCCTGTCCAAGACCTCCAGCAACCTGTCGGTGCTGTTCATCGGCGCCAAGATCGACGACGACCTGTACGACGAGCTGGAAGCGGCGCTGCTGATGTCCGACGCCGGCGTCGACGCCACCGAATACCTGCTCGCCGAGCTCAAGCGCAAAGTCAAGGAAGACAAGCTGCTCGACGCCGCCGCCGTCAAGGCCGCGCTGAAACAGCTGCTGATCGACCTGCTGACGCCGCTGGAGCGCCCGTTCGTGCTGGGCCGCCACACGCCGACCGTGATGATGATCTCCGGCGTCAACGGCGCCGGCAAGACCACCACCATCGGCAAGCTGGCCAAGCACATGCAGACCCACGGCCAGTCGGTGCTGCTGGCCGCCGGCGACACCTTCCGCGCCGCCGCCCGCGAGCAGCTGATGGTCTGGGGCCAGCGCAACAACATCACCGTGATCTCGCAAGCCTCGGGCGACCCGGCCGCCGTGTCGTTCGACGCCGTGCAGTCCGGCAAAGCCAAGGGCATGGACGTGGTCATGATCGACACCGCCGGCCGCCTGCCGACCCAGCTGCACCTGATGGAAGAACTGAAAAAGGTCCAGCGCGTCATCGGCAAGGGCATGGACGGCGCACCGCACGAAACTCTGCTGGTGATCGACGGCAATACCGGGCAAAATGCGCTGGCGCAGGTGAAAGCCTTCGACGATGCCCTCAAGCTGACCGGCCTGGTGATTACCAAGCTGGACGGCACCGCCAAGGGCGGCGTGCTGGCCGCGATTGCGCGCGTGCGTCCGGTGCCGGTGTACTTCATCGGCGTGGGCGAGAAGATCGAAGACCTGCAGCCGTTTGTGGCTGCCGAATTTGTCGAAGCACTGCTTGGCTAATCCTACTCACCAGACCTCTATGATCGAATTCCGGAACGTCTCCAAACAATACTCCACCGATGTGATGGCGCTGCGCGACATCTCGTTCACGGTGGAAAAAGGCGAACTGGTGTTCCTGGCCGGCCCTTCCGGCGCCGGCAAATCCACCCTGATGAAAATGATCGCCGCGATGGAGCGGCCGACCTCCGGCCAGGTCATCGTCAACGGCCAGGACATCAGCCGCATCAAGCCGGTGGCCGTGCCCTTCCTGCGCCGCAACCTCGGCCTGATCTTTCAACAACAACGGCTGCTGACCGACCGCACGGTGCTGGCCAACGTCATGCTGCCGTTGCTGGTGACCGGCGCCTCCCACACGCAAGCCGAGCAGCGCGCCCGCGCCGCCCTCGACAAGGTCGGCCTCGGCGACCGCGCCAACGCCCAGCCGCTGGCCCTGTCCGGCGGCGAGCAGCAACGGGTGTCGATCGCGCGCGCCATCGTCAACCGGCCGCAAGTGATTTTGGCCGACGAACCGACCGCCAACCTCGACCGCGCCAGCGCCAACAAGGTGCTGGATGCCTTGAAAGCCTTCAACTCGGTCGGCGTCACCTGCCTGATCTCCAGCCACGACGAGCAGATGCTGGACGCCGCCGCGCGCGTCATCCATCTCCACCGCGGCCAGGTGGGAGCAGCAGCATGACCTACTGGTTCCGCCAACACCGCTACGCGCTGTCCGCCGCGCTGGTGCACCTGCGCCGTTCGCCGGGCAGCTTCCTGTTCAATATACTGGTCGTGGCGATCGCGCTGGCCCTGCCCTTCATGGGCGTGACGCTGCTGGACAATGTGCGGCCGATGTCGGAAACGCTGTCCGTCGATCCGGAAATCAGCATCTTCCTGAAGCAGGACACGCCGCGCGACCAGGCCGAAGCGCTGGCCGTGCAGCTGCGCCAGACCGTCAAGGACAAGCAGGCCAAAATCGTCTTCACGCCGCGCGAAAAAGCGTTGGATAACCTGAAGGACAAGAACGGCCTGGCTGATGTGCTGGCCACGCTGGGCGACAACCCGCTGCCCGACAGCTACGTGCTGAAGCTGGACGCCTTCCGCAACGCCCAGGCCGGCGGCGACGTCGACCAGTTGGCCGAGCAGATCCGCGCGCTGCCGGGCGTCGACACCGTGCAGGTCGACTCGGCCTGGGTCAAGCGCCTGGCTGCACTGATCAATATCCTGCGCCTGGCCTTGCTGCTGCTGGCGGCGACGCTGGGCACGGTGGTGGTGGCGGTGATCTTCAACACCATCCGCCTGCAGGTCCTGACCCAGCGCGAGGAAATCCTGGTGTCCAAGCTGATCGGCGCCACCGACAGCTTTATCCACCGCCCCTTCTATTACACCGGCGCGCTGCTGGGCCTGGGCGCCGGCGCGCTGGCGCTGGGCGCGGTGACGGCGGCGCTGCGGCCGCTGAATACCGCGATTGCCCAATTTGCCAGGTTGTACGCGTCCGAGTTCCAGCTGGCGCCGCTGCCGCCGGCCGCCATGGCGGCCCTGCTGGCACTGTCTGCCACGCTCGGCCTGATCGCCGCCCGCCTGTCGGTCAAGCGCCACACGGCCCGCCTCAACTGATCCCTCCTGCCGTTCCGTGCGTCGGCGCACGGAACGCGCCATCCCGGCGGCTTAGGATGTTTTCCATCATTAAGCCCGCCCTAAGATCCATCGCGCATTCTAAACACATCGGCACTCCCGATAGTGTTCTACTATCAGGCCCATTTATTTTGGGTGATTGGCACTCATCGATAGAGAGTGCTAATATATGTCCATCAGAGTACATAGGTGCTCTCAAGCAGTATTCAAGCGAAGGAAACGAAAATGACTATGATGTCCGTGGTACCTGCGAAAAACAGTGCTCTGGGACTCGGGTTTAGTGGCAACCTGGGCAACCTGGATGCTTACATTTCGGCTGTCAATCGCCTGCCGATGCTGACGCACGACGAAGAAATTTCGCTGGCTAAACGCCTGAAAGACCAGGCCGACCTCGGCGCCGCCGAACGGCTGGTGATGTCCCACCTGCGCCTGGTGGTATCGATCGCCCGCGGCTACCTGGGTTACGGCCTGCCGCACGGCGACCTGATCCAGGAAGGCAATATCGGCCTGATGAAGGCGGTGAAACGTTTCGACCCCGATCAGGGTGTGCGTCTGGTGTCGTACGCCATGCACTGGATCAAGGCCGAGATGCATGAATACATCCTGAAGAACTGGCGTCTGGTCAAAGTTGCGACCACCAAGGCCCAGCGCAAGCTGTTCTTCAATCTGCGCAGCCACAAGACCGGCCTGGACGCGATGACGCCTGCCCAGATCGATCAACTGGCCAAGACGCTGGACGTCAAGCGCGAGGAAGTGATTGAAATGGAAACGCGTCTGAGCGGCCGCGACATCGCGCTGGAATCGCCGACCGATGATGAAGATGACAAGTTTGCGCCGATTGCTTACCTGTCGTCGGAAGCCTCCGAGCCGACCCGCGTGCTGGAAGCCGAACAGGTGACCCGTCTGCAATCGGAAGGACTGGAAGAAGCGCTGGGCAAGCTGGATGCGCGTTCGCGCCGCATCATCGAGTCGCGCTGGCTGGCCAACGACGACGGTTCCGGCGCCACGCTGCACACTCTGGCTGCCGAGTTCGGTGTATCGGCCGAACGCATCCGCCAGATCGAAGCGGCTGCGCTGAAAAAAATGAAAGGTGCGCTGGCCGCTTACGTCTAAGCCGTCCAAGCCCGCACCGTAGTGTCCCCAGCTGCCGCCGGCGTTCGCGCCGCGCGGCACTTTTTTTTTGGCGCCTCCTTGAGCTAGCGCTGACCTCGTGCCGTTCGTGCGCCACGCCCATGGTCTTTTTGCTAAGCTTGCCTCCAACTGAAGCAAGAGGTCCACAATGAAATCAACCATATTCCGGCAGCTGATCGTGCTGCCGTTGCTGGCGGCCGTCATGGCCACCTTGTACGCCTGCGGCGCCGCCAACAGCCGCGCCGTTGCCGCGCCTGCGCATTTCACCACCGTCTACGTGCTGCGCCAGGGCGCCAGCGCGGCCATCACCGGCGCCGCCGCCAAGCCCAGCGCCAGCATCGGCGCCAGTGCCCCAGTGGTGCGGCTGGAGCGCGTCAACGACAGCCGCTGCCATCCGGGCGCGGTATGCGTCTGGGCCGGCTACATCAGCTTCAGCTTCACGCTGCTGCAGCCGGATGGCAGCGCCAGCAACTTCGTCCTGTCCGACAACATGCCCAACGGCACCCCTAGCGTCACGCGCAGCGGCCTGACCTTCACGCTGGCCGGGTTCCAGCCACAACAGGTGCCTGCAAAAAATGAGGCGCCGCCGGATTATCAGGTAAGCTTAAAGGTGAGCAACATTAACCCACCTTAAAGCTTGCCCACATGACCTTCTCGTCCCGCGCCCGTCCCTTCCGCATCGTTCTCGTTTCCTCCATCATTGTTGCCCTGGCCTTGCCGGCCGCCGCCAAGACCCCGGTGGCCACCGGCACCGGCGGCGCTGTCGCCACCATCAGCGAGCAGGCCTCACAAGCCGCCATCGCCATCCTCAACCAGGGCGGCAATGCGATCGACGCCACGGTGGCGGCGGCCGCCACGCTGGGCGTGACCGATCCGTTCAGCTGCGGCATCGGCGGCGGCGGTTTTATGGTCATCTATCTGGCCAAGGACAAGCGCGTGATCACCATCGACCACCGCGAAACCGCGCCGGCCAGCTTCACGCCGAGCGTGTTCCAGAAGGATGGCAAGGAGCTGGATTTCGACACCGTGGTGGCCAGCGGCATGTCGGTCGGCGTGCCCGGCACGGTGCGCGGCTGGCATGAAGCGCTGGACCGCTATGGCTCGATGTCGTTCAAGCAGGTGCTGGCGCCGGCCATCGATGTCGCCAGCAAGGGCTTCAAGGTCAGCGACAACTTCTCGCATCTGATTGAGGGCAACGAGGCCAAGTTCGCCATGTTCCCCGCCACCGCCGCGCTGTATCTGAAAAACGGCAAGGCCCTCCCGGCCGGCAGCACGCTGCGCAACCCGGATCTGGCCAAGGCCTACCGCGAACTGGCCGCCGGCGGCGTCAAGGCCTTCTACAGCGGCAAGATGGCGCGCGCCGTGGTCGATGCGGTCAATGCCCCGGCCACCGCGCCGGGCAAGCAAGTCAGCGCCGGCAAGATGACGTTGGCCGACCTGTCCAACTACGAAGCGCGCCTGCGCCAGCCGGTGCACAGCACCTATCGCGGCTACGATTTGTACGGCATGCCATTGCCAAGCAGCGGCGGCGTGGCGGTGGCCGAGGCGCTGAATATCCTCGAAGGCTACGACCTCAAAGCCATGCCGCGCGCCAGGGCCGAACACCTGTACCTGGAAGCCAGCCGGCTGGCCTTCGCCGACCGCAACGCCTATCTCGCCGACCCCGAATTCATCGACGCGCCGGTGGCCGGCCTGCTGAGCAAGGACTACGCCGCGCGCCGCCGTGAGCTGATCAATCCGGAGCAGGCCAGCGTGCAGGCGCCGGCCGGCGATCCGTATCCGTTCCAGAACGACGTCAGCGTGCCGCTGCGGCCCAACGCCAACAAGCTGATTGCCGAAGGCGCGCACACCACCCACCTGACCGTGTCGGACAAGGAAGGCAATATCGTCTCCTACACCTACACGATTGAATCATGGGGCGGCAGCGGCATCGTGGTGCCGGGCTACGGCTTCCTGCTGAATAACGAGATGACCGACTTCGACTTCTCCGGCCCGGCGCCGAATGTGCCGGAGGCCGGCAAGCGTCCGCGCAGCAGCATGTCGCCAACTATCGCCTTCAGGAACGGCAAGCCGGCGTTCTCGGTCGGCAGTCCGGGCGGCGCCACCATCATCACCACCGTGCTGCAAACCATCTTCAACTATGTCGACCTGGGCATGAGCATGCCGGACGCCGTCAACGCGCCGCGCCTGTCAGAACGCAATGGCATGGCGACCGATGTGGAGCCGGGCTTCACCGGCAGCGCGCAGGCGCAGGCGCTGGAGAAAACCGGCCAGCACTGGAGCAAGACGCCGGAAGAAATCGGCGCCGCCAACGCCCTGGTGTTCAATCCCGACGGCACGGTAACGGCGGTCAGCGAAGGCCATCGCCACGGCGTCGGCAGCGCGCTGGTGCAGAAGACCGCACACTAAGCCTGCAACACCATCCACGCCTGCAAGGCGTCGACCGCCAGCTCGCACGCCAACAGGTGACGCGGGCAGTCGCCGCGACAGAATGACGGCGACGGCGGATCGAGGCGGCTGACCGAGCGCACCAGCGTCGGCAGGTCCGCCAGGCCGCTGCGGCCCTCTTCCGGTTCACTCATCAAGGCGCGCATGCAATGGCCGGCCAGCCCGGCGGCGTACTCGCGCACCTCGTCCGACAGCTGGAACGGCAGATCGTAAAGTTGCATGGAGACCCCGCAGCTAAGCCATGATTAAGTATTTGCTCACAATATTAATCCCGGCCACCTGGCAAGAACATCACTCACTTGGGAGAAGACATGAAAAAATGGATGCGCGCCAACAAGGGCTTTTTACTGTTCCTGATGTTGTTCGGGATTTTCCGCACGGCGGTCGCCGACTGGAACCCGATTCCGTCGTCCTCCATGCACCCCAACCTGCTGGAAGGCGACGTGGTGTTTGTCAACCGCCTGGCCTACAACCTCAAGGTGCCGCTGACCGATATCGTCATCCATCCGACCGGCGAACCGCAACGGGGCGACATCGTCACCTTCTCGTCGCCGGTCAACGGCACGCGCCTGATCAAGCGTGTGATCGCGCTGCCGGGCGACCGCGTCGAAATGCGCAACGATGAGCTGATCATCAATGGCCAGGCGGCCGCCTACACGGCGCTCGGTCATGGCGTGGAAAGCATCCAGGGCGTCGGCGACCTGGCCGCCGTGCAGGTCAGCGAAGCGGTTGGCCAGAGCCGCCACGCGATCCAGTTCCTGCCGCAGATAAAGGCGCGCCGCGATTTCGCCGCGCTGGTGGTGCCGCCCGGCGAATACATGATGTTGGGCGATAACCGCGACAACAGCGCCGACTCGCGCTACATCGGCCTGGTGCCGCGCGCGCTGCTGATCGGCCGCGCCGAACGGGTGCTGGCATCGGCCGACATCACCGGCAACTGGATGCCGCGCGCCGAACGCTTTGGCATGAGCCTCTATCCGAAGCAATAAGCAAAGCGGCAAGCGCCGCGCCGGCGGTGTTATGATGATGTAGTAAATTCATAACATTGCCGGTGTCTTCATGATCGATTTTCAAGGCCTGTCCAAAGTCTACGGCAGCTTCAACGCCGTCAAGCCACTGACGCTGACCGTGCAGCGCGGCGAAGTGTTCGGCTTCCTCGGCCCCAACGGCGCCGGCAAGACCACCACCATCCGCATGATGATGGGCATCCTGGTTCCGAGCGGCGGCCGGGTGCTGATCGATGGTCTCGATTGTCACGCCGAGCCGGCGGAAGTAAAGCGCCGCGTCGGCTATCTGCCCGACACACCGGTCTTCTACGACTACCTGCGCGGCCGCGAGATCCTGCAATTCGTCGCCGAGATGCACGGCTACCCGCGCGCCGACGCGGCCGCACGCAGCGCGCGCCTGCTGGCGGAATTCGGCCTGACCGAAGCCGGCGAAGACTACGCCGTCAACTACTCGCTCGGCATGAAGAAGCGCCTCGGCCTGGCCTGCGCGCTGATCCACGATCCGGCAGTGCTGATCCTCGATGAGCCGATCAACGGCCTCGATCCGCGCGCCTCGCGCGATGTGCAGGAACGCCTGCTGGCGGCAGCCGCGCGCGGCGTCACCATCTTCGTCTCCACCCACTTGCTGGACATGGCCGAAAAGCTGTGCGACCGCGTCGGCATCATCCATCGCGGTGAGCTGGTGGCCACCGGCACGCTGGACCAGATCCGCGCCGAGTCCTCCGCCAGCGGCTCGCTGGAAGACGTGTTCCTGAAGATCACCGACGAAGCCGCAGAAGAGACGCCGCAATGACCGCGCTGCACACCATCTGGCTGATGACGCGCATGCGCCTGACCCGACAGCGCAACATGGTGTTCAACAATCTGTTCCGCTTCAAGAAGAAAAAGCCGCGCGACACCAGTGGCGGCAAACGTAGCAGCCTGTGGGTGCTGACCGCAGTGATGGTGCTGTTCATGTCCTTCTCGTTCGTCAGCGTGTCCAACAACGCGGTGCTCAACATGCAGTGCCGGCTGGCGCCGGCCAGCAAATGCCACTTCATCGACTCCCATGGCGAACATCACACTGAACTGCATGTCGCCGAGGAGGAACTGGCCACCGCGCCGTTCGCGCCGGCGCTGATGAACGGGCTGACGATGGAAGTCACCATCTTGCTGTTGATCGCCGTGCTGATGCCGCTGGGGAGCAAGGAGATGGCGCAGCCGGACTGGGATCTGGAATGGCTGGTGACGATGCCGGTGGAGCGCAGCACATTGCTGTGGGGCCGCGTGCTGGAACGCAGCGCCAGCAACGTCGCCGGCTGGTTCGCAATGGTATCGGCCTACAGCGTCATCGCCTGGCATTCCGGCTACGCCTGGAGCGCGCTGCCCATCGCGCTGCTGGCCGCCGCCGTGCTGCTGCCGCTGGCGTCGATGCTGCACACGCTGGCCGACACTGGCCTGCGCATGTGGCTACCCGCCGCCCAGCTGCGCAACATGCAGGCCATCACCGGCTTATTCAACCTGCCGCTGATCTACTTTGTCATGGCGCTCGGCATGCCGCAGGCGAACGCGTTTGCGATGGACTGGGCACGCGCTTTTCCGGCCTGGGTGAGCTGGACGCCGCCCGGCCTGGTGCTCCAGGCGATCCAGGCGCAGGACGCGACGCAGCTGGCCGAACGCGTGGCGCTGCTGCTGGCGCAGGTGATGCTGCTGATATGGGGCGGCATGGCGCTGTTGCGCCACCAGCTGCGCCACGGCGTGGTCAATTCCGGCTCGCGCGAAAGTGCGCGCACCAGCGCGCGCACCGCGCAAGCCAGCGCCGCGCCGAGCGGCATGGCGGCGCTGCTGTCCACCGTGCTGTCGCCGATCAAGCGCCGCGAGCTGCGCTTGCTGAGCCGCGACCGCAACTTCCTGTTCCAGACCTTGCTGCTGCCGATTATCATCGTCGGCAGCCAGATGATGTTCAACGGTAAGCTGAACAGCCTGGCGGAGCTGGGCGATCACCACCTCGTCGCCGCCGCCGTCGCCTTCGGCATCGGCGTCTATGTGCTGATGCTGTCGGCGTTCCAGACGCTCAACAACGAAGGCCAGGTCCTGTGGCTGATGTACACCGTCCCGCGCTCGCTGGAAAGCGTATTGAAAGAAAAGGCGCAGCTGTGGGGCGGGTTGACGATGGTGTATCCAGCCGTCGTCCTCGGCATCACCGCGTGGTACACCACGGACTTCGACTGGAGCATGCTGGCGCTGGTGCTGACGGTGTTCATCGGCATTCCGATCTACTCCATGATCGCCGTCTCGCTGGGCGTGTTCGCCTGCGATCCGCTGGCGGTGGATGCGCGCACGCGCGTGCGGCCCACCTACGTCTACCTCTACATGCTGCTGGCCAGCTTCTACACCTGGTCGATCTACAGCAATGTGTGGTCGCAAAAGCTGGTGGTGATGGTGATGGTGGCGTCGATGGCGCTGGCGCTGTGGCAGAAAGCGCGCGACGCCCTGCCCTACCTGCTCGACCCGGCCGCCGCGCCGCCGCCGCGCGTCTCCGCCGCCGACGGTCTGATCGCCGCCACCGCCTTCTTCATCCTGCAAGGCCTGGCGCTGCTCATCATCGGCAAATCCGATCTGCGCGCCATGACCTTCGCGTTCGGCATCGCCGGCCTGGTAATCTATCTGCTGATGCGCTTCGTCTACTGGCGCAACAAGGCGGCCGGCGTGCCGGTCATCGTGCGCGGCATGGACATCAACGTATCGCTGCGCAGCGCCGCCATCGCCGCCGCCGTCGCGTGCGTGCTGGGCGTGCTGTATCTGACGCTGATGCAGCACACGGCATTGTGGACGGAACTGATGAAGGACGGACCGAAGCTGGTCGGCGCGCGCGGCTGGATTCTGGCGCTGGCCGTGGTGGCGGCGCCGCTGTGCGAGGAATTCATCTTCCGTGGGCTGATCTACGGCGGCCTGCGACGTTCCATAGGAGCGCCGCAAGCGATGCTGATGAGCGCCGCGATTTTCGCGGTGGTGCATCCGCCGTTGTCGATGCTGCCGGTTTTCGCGCTGGGACTGTGCACCGCCTGGACCTATGAACGCAGCAAGACGCTGCTGGCGCCGATGCTGGTGCACGCCACCTACAACGCCGTGATCCTGTCGCTGCAATTCTGGTTGTAGCAGCGCTGGCAGGAATTGACTGTTTTATGTCATTCCCCCGCATCGGAGGGTGAAGATAATGACCGCATGCGATCATTACTCCTCTCCCTCCTGCTGTTCTGCCGCCTCGCCGTCGCCGGCGAGATTCCAACCTATTCGAACCTGCATGCACGCGCGCAGCCGGTCGTCGCTGTCGTCGGCTACAACGGCGGCACCGAGCTGACCGACTTTGCGATTCCCTACGGCGTGCTGGCGCGCTCTGGCTCCGCGCAGGTCATCGCCGTCGCCACGCAGTCCGGCCCGATGACGATGAAGCCCGCGCTGCGCATTCAAACGCAAGACACCATCGCCACCTTCGACGCCCGCTTTCCGGATGGCGCCGACTACGTCATTGTGCCGGCTGTCGTCAAACCAAACGACGCCACGCTGGTAGCCTGGGTGGCGTCGCAAGGCGCCAAGGGCGCCACCATCGTCAGCATCTGCGACGGCGCGCTGGTGGTAGCCAATGCAGGCTTGTTCAAGGGCCGCCGCGCCACCGCGCACTGGGCCACCGGCGACTATCGCCGCGAGCATTATCCCGACACGGAATGGCTATCTAACGTGCGCTACGTTGCCGATGGCCGCGTCATCTCCAGCGCCGGCGTCAGCGCCGCCATGCCGACCGCACTGGCGCTGGTGGAAGCTATCGCCGGCAACGCCCGCGCCAGCGCCGTTGCACGCGACATCGGCGTCAGCGACTGGAGCACGATGCACAACAGCGACATATTCCATCCAAGACTGGGCGTCAATCTCGGCGCTTACCTCACCGGCTACACCAACCAATGGTTCCATTCGGCGGAACGGATCGGCATCACGGTTGCGCCGGGCGTGGATGAAGTTTCGCTGGCTTTCACGGCGGACGCGTGGGCACGTTCCAAGCGCAGCCAGGTCTACACGGTTGCCGCCTCCACCACTGCACTGTCATCGCAACACGGCCTGACCATCCTGCCCGACTACGCCGCCACCGACGCCGACGCGCCACCAGCACTGCCGGCAACCGCCGCTGTCCTGCCGGGCCAGGCGCTGGACCGCGCGCTGGAAGAACTGGCGCAGCGCTACGGCCGCCGCACCGCCTTCCTGGTCGCGCTGGAACTGGAGTATCCTTCCTACCGATGAAAGCCCATACCACCCTGCGCGTCGTCCTGCTGGCCTATGACGACATGAATCTGCTGGACCTGAGCGGCCCGCTGCAAGCACTGTCCACCGCCAGCAAGCGCCATAGCGGCAACGGCGCGCCGCTGTACGAAGCCATCGTCGCTTCCGGCAGCGGCGGCTTGATCACCACCAGCGCCGGACTGCCGGTGATGACGGTCTCCATCGCCTCGTTGAACGATCAGCCCATCGACACGCTGATCGCACCGGGCGGCTGCAAGGGCCAGGAATTCTACGCGCCATCGGCACTGGTCAACTGGATCGCGCAGCAGGCGCCGCGCGTACGGCGGCTATGCTCCGTGTGCACCGGCGCCTTCCTGCTGGCCGCCGCCGGACAACTGCAAGGCAAGCGCGCCGCCACGCACTGGGAATGGGTGGACCGCCTGCGCAAGCTGCATCCGCAAGTGGACATCGACGCAGACAAAATCTTCATCAAGGATGGCGCGGTATGGACCTCGGCCGGCGTCAGCGCCGGCATCGACCTGACGCTGGCGCTGATCGAAGAAGACTATGGCCACCAGGTCGCCATCGAAACCGCGCGGCAGATGGTGATGTTCATCAAGCGCTCCGGCGGCCAGTCGCAATTCAGCGTGCCGCTGGCGGCGCAATCGCAGGAAGGCGGACGCTTTGACGATCTGCACACCTGGGTCGCCGCCAACCTGCACGAGAACCTGACGGTGGAGCGGCTGGCCGAACAAGCCGGCATGACGCCGCGCACCTTCGCCCGCAGTTACGCCGGCCAGCTGGGACGCACGCCTGCCAAGATGGTGGAAGCGATGCGGCTGGAAGCCGCCTGCCGCGCATTGGAAAAGACCGCGCTGCCGCTAAAAACCATCGCGGCCAATACCGGGTATGTGGAAGAACAGAATTTGCGGCGCGTGTTCCAGCGCCAGCTGGGCGTCAGCCCCGGGCAGTACCGCAGCCGCTTCTCCGGCCACGGCGCCGCCGCGCGCGACTAGTCTTTGTAGCGCACTTCGGCCAGTGCAAACGCGCCGCCGTGATAGGTCACGGACGCATTCTGGTCCGGATACTGGCCGCTGTCCGGGAAGCTGGCGTCAAACTGCGACGAGCTGTCCTTCGGCTTGTACCCCAGGTGCGCCGCCTTGCTGTTGTCCCACCACGCCACGTCGTTGTTCGACATGCCGAACAAAATGGTAAAGCCCACGCGGGTGGCGAACAGCGACTGGCGCAGCGCTTCCACCAGATCGTCGTAACTCAGCCAGGTCACCATCATGCGGCGGTCCTTCGGTTCCGGGAACGAGGAGCCGATGCGCAGGCTCACGGTCTCAAGGCCAGTGCGGTCCCAGTAGTAGCTGGCCAGCTGCTCGCCGAAGCACTTGCTGACGCCATAGAACGAATCCGGACGCGTCGGCGCGGTAGCGTCGATGTAGTCGGTGTTGCGGTAGAAGCCCACGGTGTGGTTCGAGCTGGCGAACACGATGCGCTTGACGCCCAGCTTGTGCGCCGCCTCGTAGATATTGGCGGTGCCCAGGATGTTCGCGTGCAGGATGTTCTCGAAGGTGTTCTCGGTCGAGATGCCGCCGAAGTGCAGCACCGCCTCCACGCCTTCCATCATCTTCATGACAGCCGCTTTGTCGCCCAGATCGCAGACGACGATTTCCTCGCCCTCGCGCGCTTCGCCCAGATCGGCGATGTCCGACAGCACCACCACATCAGCCCACGGCTTGATGCGGTCGCGCAGAACTTTACCGAGGCCGCCGGCGGCGCCGGTCAGCAGCAGTCGTTTAAATGGCTTGCTCATAATGTCTCCGTTATATGTCGTCGTTCCCGCGCACGCGGGAATCCATGCTGATTGTGATGATGCGTTCTATGGATTCCCGCCTGAGCGGGAATGACGGCGCTTACGTCACTGGGGCCGGGTTGAACAGCACCAGTGCATTATGCAGCTTCCATTTTTCCGCCCACGTCTCTTTGCCGGAAGCGACGTCCAGCAGCATCTGGAACAGCTCCCAGCCGACATCGGCGATGGTGGCTTCGCCGCTGGCGATGCGGCCGGCGTTGATGTCCATCAGGTCGTGCCAGCGGTTGGCCAGGTCGTTGCGGGTGGCGACTTTAATCACCGGCACTTCGGCCAGGCCGTACGGCGTGCCGCGACCGGTGGTGAACACGTGCAGGTTCATGCCGGCCGCCAGTTGCAGCGTGCCGCAAATGAAATCGCTGGCCGGCGTGGCGGCGTAGATCAGGCCTTTCTGCGTCAGCTTCTCGCCCGGCGACAGCACGCCGGAAATCGGCGAGCTGCCCGACTTGACGATCGAGCCCATGGCTTTTTCCACGATGTTCGACAGGCCGCCCTTCTTGTTGCCCGGCGTGGTGTTGGCGCTGCGGTCAACGCCGCCGCGCGTCAGGTATGCATCGTACCAGGCCATCTCGCGGATCATGGCCTCGGCCACTTCCGGCGTGGTGGCGCGCGACGTCAGCTGGTCGATGCCGTCGCGCACTTCGGTCACTTCCGAGAACATCACGGTGGCGCCGGCGCGCACCAGCAAATCGGTGGCAAAGCCCACGGCCGGATTGGCGGTCACGCCGGAGAAGGCGTCGCTGCCGCCGCACTGCACGCCCACCACCAGCTCCGAGGCCGGCACGGTTTCGCGCTGGCGCTTGTTCAGCTCCGCCAGGTTTTTCTCGGCCTGCTTCATGATCGAGTCGATCATCGACATGAAGCCGACGTGCTGCGCATCCTGCAGACACACCAGGCCCGGATCGGCGCCGCCGGCGTTCTGGATCGGAATCGAACCTTTCGGGAACAGGCGCGTCGGCTGCAGTTTTTCGCAACCGAGGCTGACCACCATCGCCTGGCCGCCAAAGTTGGGGTTCAGCGCGATATTGCGGATGGTGCGGATCGGGATCGGCGCGCCCGGCGCGTCAATCGCCACGCCGCAGCCGTAGGTATGCTCCAGGCCCACCACGTCGTCGACGTTGGGATACTTCGGCAGCAGCTCGCTCTTGATGCGCTCCACCGCAAATTCGACTACGCCCGACACGCACTGCACGGTAGTGGTGATGGCCAGGATGTTACGGGTGCCGACGCTGCCGTCGGGATTGCGGAAGCCCTCGAAGGTGTAGCCTTCCAGCGGGTCCATCGGCGGCGGCTTGATGGTGGCGATCGGCAGGCCTTCCAGCTCGCGCGCGGCCGGCATCTCGACATTGTGCTCGGCCAGCCAGCTGCCGGCCGGCAGATCCTTGGCGGCGAAGCCGATGGTGACGTTGTAGCGGATCACGCGGTCGCCCTTGGCCAGGTCGCGCAGCGCCACCTTGTGGCCTTGCGGGACCGCTTCCAGCAGCGTCAAGCCATTCGGGAACACGGCGCCGGCGGCCAGACCGCCGTCGTTGACGACAATCGCAACGTTATCGTTGTCGTGCATGAGGATGTAGCGCGGCGTATTGGCGGCGCTGGTCGGTGTGGTCATGGGCTTTCCTACGTTGTTTTTTGGTCTCGTAAAGTGGTCTGACCACTTCTGTTATTGGCCGGCCATCCGGTGGATTGTGGCCTGCACGCCACAGTCTGGATGCCGCATGTTTCCTAGGGTTTTGCCTATCAAACACGGGGGTCAGACGGTCGCTCGATGAATTCAGTATGCCAGTATAAAATAAATTTGGCTAGTCCACATTGCGCATTTGGTCTGACCACCTTAGAATGGCCTGACCAGATGGCAAATCAATAAGCCACGCATACAAACGAGACAAGCAATGTTGAAAAAGACCGTTCTTCCTGTCGAGAACTCCGCTCACGAGCCACGCCTCTATCGTGTGGTGGCGGACCGCATCCAGGAACTCATCCGCAATGAACACATCGCCCCCGGCGAGCGCCTGCCGTCGGAACGCGACCTGGCCACCAAGCTCAGTGTCAGCCGCGCCTCGCTGCGCGAAGCGCTGATCGCGCTGGAGCTGGGCGGCGTGATCGAAGTGCGTGGCGGTTCCGGCGTCTACGTCAGCGACGTGCCCGAGCCGGCCGACAGCGATCTGCCGGAAGCCGGTCCCGGTCCCTTTGAAGTGCTGTCCGCGCGCCGCCTGATCGAATCCGAGATCGCCGCCATCGCCGCCCGCGTCGCCACCGACAGCGCCATCGACGCCATCCTGCAGGCGGTGGTGGAGATGGAAAAAAACCACGACAACTATTCCAGCAACGAGCAGGCCGACCGCAACTTCCACCTGGCCATTGCGCGCGCCACCGGCAACAGCGCGCTGGTCGGATCGCTGACCTATTTGTGGGACCAGCGCGGCCGCCTGTGGCACAAGCTGAAAGAACACTTCCAGACCGAGGAACTGCGCCAGGAAACGCTGAAGGACCATCGCCGCATCCTGGAAGCGATTGCCGACCACGATCCGGCGGCGGCGCGCAAAGCCATGCGCGCCCACCTGGAACGCGTGACCCGCACTTTCTCGCGCGGATAACAGAACAGAACTACAACACCCGTAGTAACGCAGGACCGGCCTCGAAGCCGGCCGCACAAAAAGTAATCAAGTTATCGACCGGCTCGACCTAGGCCTTCCCTCTGCACCCTGCACAGCGGCCCTCGTCACAGCGGCACGGAGTACGCGAGGTGCTCCACTCACGCATGCGCTGTTCAGCGCTGCGTATAACTTTATTCAAGAGACGAAGGAGACAACACCATGAAGTCCGAGAACCCGGTCCAGAACCGTTCCGCCCAACCGCGCCTGCTGCTCACCGCAATCAGTCTGGCCGTCCTCACCCTGACCAACACCGCCTACGCCCAGGACGGCGGCGAAGGCCCGATGACCCGCGTCGAAGTGACCGGTTCGAGCATCAAGCGCGTGGCCAACGAAGCCTCGCTGCCCGTCAGCACCATCAAGGCCGAAGACCTGGTCAAGCAAGGCATGACCACGCTGGCCGACGTGATGATGGCGCTGCCGCAATCGGCATCGCTGGCGCCGTCGAACGCCGGCTCCGGCACCAACATCAACCTGCGCGGCCTGGGCGTAAACCGCACCCTGGTGCTGCTGAACGGCCGCCGCCTGGCCAACGAAGCGATTTCCGACGGCTACGCCAACCTGGACGTGATTCCGATGAGCGCCCTGGCCCGCGTCGAGATCCTGCGCGATGGCGCCTCCTCGATCTACGGCTCCGACGCCATCGGTGGCGTGGTCAACTTCATCACCAAGACCCAGTACGACGGCCTGCAACTGACGGCGCAAGCGGTGCAGCCTGAGAAAAAAGGCGGCGGCGACGAGCAGCGCGCCACCGTCACCTGGGGCAAGGGCAATCTGCAACGCGACGGCTGGAGCTTCTACGCCACGCTGGACGCGCACCAGCGCACCCGCCTGGCCTCGTCGGACCGCGCCTATCTGAGCACGCCGGAAATGCTGGCCGCACTGGGTCGCGCGCCGTCGCTGGGCACCGGCGGCAACGCCACGCCGGCCAACTTCACCACGCCGACCAACAAAACCGCACAGAATCCTTATGCGGCCAGCGGCTGCCTGGCGCCATACTCGATCGTTGGCCAGAAAGGCACCTGCGTACTGGATAACAATGAGTACGGCACCGCGCTGTACGCCAACCAGCAGGTCACCTTCTACACCCGCGCCTCCAAGCAGCTGAGCGAAGACCATGTCATCTACGTCGATTACTCGCGCGGCGAAGAGTTCATCCTCGGCACCAAGAACCCGACCAATGCGCTGGCCGTCAACGGCGTCGCTGCCATCCTGCCGTCGACCAGCAAATGGTACCCGGGCAAAAGCGGCGGCGTGCCTGCCGTGGCAGGCCTGAACAACGCACCGCTGACCGTGACCTGGGCAGTGGCCGACGGCGGCCTGGCCACCACCAAGGACGTGCAGCTGAACCAGCGCCTGGCAGTGGTCGACGAAGGCACGCTTGCAGGCTGGGACTACAAGGCCGGCCTGGTGATCGGCATCTCCGAGCGCAGCGGCTACTACTACTCCGGCTACTACAAAGGCCAGGGCCTGCTGGACGGTCTGAAAAACGGCAAGCTGAATCCATTCGGCCTGCAAGACGCCGACGGCAAGGCTTACCTGGACAGCATCAGCGTGGACGGCGCCAAGAACCGCTACTCGAAATCGACCTTCACCGGCGTCGACGCCACCGTCAGCCGCGCGCTGATGGAACTGCCGGGCGGTTCGCTGGCACTGGCCGTGGGCGTTGACCTGCACCGCGACACCACCGAAGACACCAAGCTGCCGATCGGCGGCGAAGTCACCTACGCCAACGCCACGCCATCGCACGGCGAAGGCCAGCGCAACGTCGCCGCGCTGTTCGCCGAGATCAACCTGCCGGTCACCAAAACGCTGGAACTGAACGCCGCCGTGCGTGACGACCATTTCAGCGACTTCGGTAACACCATCAATCCGAAAATCAGCTTCCGCTGGGAGCCTTCGAAACAGCTGATGTTCCGTGGTTCGGCCAACACCGGCTTCCGCGCACCGACGCTGTTCGACGCCTACGGCTATCGTCTGCCTGGCGCCACCGGCCTGACCGCCGCCAAGTGGGACGATCCGGTCCTGTGCCCGGGCGGCACGCCAGGCGTGGCCGGCACCGGCACCGCGCTGCCAGGCTATGTGGCATCGACCGTCTGCAACACCACGCTGCCTAAACAGACCGGCTCCAACGCCGGCCTGAAACCAGAGAAGTCCAAAGGCTTCACGCTGGGCGTGGTGATGGAACCAGTGAAGAACGCGATGGTCTCGTTCGACTACTGGAACATCAAGATGACCGACATGCTGGCCAACTTGCCAGAGCAGGTGTACTTCCTGGACCCGGTCAAATACGCATCGTATTTCGTGCGTAACGCCGACGGCACCATCAACTACATCAACAACACCATCATGAATCTGGGTGGCCAGAAGGCTGCCGGCGTGGACGTTTCGGGTTCGTACAACTTCCCGAAAACCGCCTACGGCGATTTCAAGGTGGCGATCGATGGCACCTACCTGACCCAGTTCGACAACCAGCTGTATAACGGCAGCCCGTTCGTGTCGAACATCGGCCAGTTCGGCCTGGCCAGCAACGGCACCACCTCCAGCTTCCCGATCATCACCTACCGCTGGAAGCACACGCTGAAACTGAACTGGGCGGCGGGTAACTGGAGCAGCCAGCTGACCCAGAACTACAACTCGAAGTACACCGACCAGAATCTGGTGGCCAAGCAGTACTGGCGCAACATCAATTCCTACAAGCTGTGGAACGCGACCACCACCTACAACGGCTTTAAGAATATCCAGGTTACCGCCGGCATCACCAATCTGTTCAACGTGGCGCCACCAGCCACCAACAGCAGCTTGTACACCTATGGTTACCTGAGCAGCGCCGGCAGCGCCATCGGCCGCGCGTACAACGTGCGCATGACCTACACTTTCTGATGAAAGCGTGGCTGCATAAACTGAGTCACTCCGCCTGAGTATGGGGCGCCGGACCGCATCACGGCCGGCGCCCCTTTTTTTTCGGATCGCACCATGAAATTCCTCACATCTTCCGCCGCCGCCCTGTTGCTGCTGGCCGGCGCCACCTACGCTGCCGACGCTCCCGCACCAGCACCAGCACAAACACCGGCCAAACCAGTCCGCATCATTCTCGTCGGCGACTCCACCATGGCCAACACCAGCGGCTACGGCGACGCCTTCTGCTCGCGCGTCAATCGCGCCAACACCTGTATCAACCTGGCCAAGGGCGGCCGCAGCTCCGGCAGCTTCCGCGCCGAAGGCCGCTGGGACGAAGTCGAAGGCCTGCTGCGCGGCGCCGCCGCTTACCGCGCCACCTATGTACTGATCCAGTTCGGCCACAACGACCAGCCAGGCAAGCCTGGCCGCTCGACCGACCTGAAGACCGAATTCCCCGTCAATATGGCACGCTACGGACAGGAAGTGAAAGCGCTGGGCGGCGTGCCGGTGCTGGTCACGCCGCTGACCCGCCGCACCTTCAAGGACGGCGTACTGGAAAATAATCTGACGCCCTGGGCGGAAGTGATCCGCGCCACCGCTGCCACGCAGCACGTACCGCTACTGGACCTGAACGCGGACAGCTACGCCGCCGTGCAGGCCATGGGCCAGGACGAAGCCGACACGCTGGCCATGGTGCCGCGTCCGGCCGACTTTGGCTCCGCGCCAACCGCCGGCAAAGTGGAAGTGGCAGGCGCCGCCAAGTCGGCATTCGACCGCACCCACGTCGGCGCCAAAGGCGCGGCCTACTTCTCGCGCATGGTGATGGAAGAACTCAAACGCGCAGTGCCGGATCTGGCCGGGCAGTTCAAGCCGGAGAGCGAGCAGTGACAGCGCGCCGCCTCGTTCCCCTCGCACTCTTCGTCGCATTCTGGGCACCAGCGCACGCACAGGACAGCCGCAAAGTCACCGAACCGGTCGCGCCGCCATCGTGCACCGTGCTGACCGCCGGCGGCGCCGTCGATGATACCGCCCGCATCCAGTCCGCCATCGACCAATGCCCTGCCGGCCGCGCCGTGCGCCTCTCCGGCAGCAACGAGAAGCAGCGCTTTGTCGCCGGCCCGCTGGCGCTGCGCAGTGGCGTCAGCCTGCTGGTGGACACCGGCGCCACGCTGCAAGCCAGCAGCAATCCCAAACTGTATGACCGTGGCGCCGGCACCTGCGGCACCATCGACAAACAGGGACGCGGCTGCAAACCCTTCATCACCATCGACAACGCCAAGGGCAGCGGCATCTACGGCGAAGGCGTGATCGACGGCCAGGGCGGCCATGTGGTCGACGGCGGCACGGAATCATGGTGGCAGCTGGCGCGCCGCGCGCAAAAGGAAGACGCGCGCCAGAACGTGCCACGCCTGATCGAAGTCACCAACGCGCAGAACATCACGCTGCACAAGATCACGCTGCGCAACTCGCCCAACTTCCACGTAACGCTGAACAAGGTCGACGGCTTCACCGCCTGGGGCATGCGCATCGATACGCCGGCCACCGCGCGCAATACCGACGGCATCGATCCAATCTCGTCGCGCAACGTCACCATCGCCTACAGCCATATCCGCACCGGCGACGACAACGTCGCCGTCAAAGCCGGCAACAACGGTCCGACGGAAAACATCTCCATCGTGCACAACCGCTTCTACAGCGGCCATGGCATGTCGATCGGCAGCGAGACCAATGGCGGCGTGCGGAACGTGCTGGTCGACGACCTGAGCATGGACGGCACCACATCCGGCCTGCGCATCAAGAGCGACGTCTCGCGCGGCGGCGTGGTGGACCGCGTCAGCTATCGCAATGTCTGCCTGCGCGACGTGAAAACACCGATCGACATCAGCACCCGCTACGCCAGGGACGCACAGGGCACGCAGGTGCCGGTGTTCACCAACATCGACTTCGACGACGTGCACAGCGTGTCACCGGGCCGCGTGGTGGTGCAAGGCTACGATGAACAGCACCCGGTGCTGGCGCATCTGCATGACGTCAGCATCACCGGCAAGGCCGATCGCAAGATCGAATTCGCCCGCCTGACCGGCGATCCAATCAGCAGCAGCGACACCAGCAACTGCGCCAGCCGCTTCGTCCCCTTCCCGGAAAGCGCGGCGGTCAGCACGCGTCCGCAGCTCACGCAGGATCAAGCCAGGCAGTTCTCGTACGGCGAAGTGCTGAAGTACGTGGGCGTAGCCGGCAAGGAGACCGTCGATCCATGGGACCCGCTCAACGATCCGCTGGCCAAAGGCGCCGTCTTCACGCCCGACTACATCGTCGACAAGGCAGCAAAAGCCGACGGCGTCCGCACCTTCAACACGGTGCAGGAAGCCGTCAGCCGCGCGGTGCTGGACAGCGCGAGCAAGCGCCTCTACATCCTGCTGAAGCCCGGCGTGTATCCGGAACTGGTCTACGTCCCCGCCTCCGCCGCGCCGATCACCCTGTACGGCGAGGGCAAGGACGCGGCGGCGACGCGCATTACTGCCAGGCTGGAAGCCTCGATGACCGGCGCAGCGTATGACGCCGTGGCCGGCCCGCAGTTCGCCAGGGCAGCGCCGGCGGTGCAGGCGATGTACGCCACCATCAAGGATCGCGCGCAGATCGGCACCTTCGGCACGCAAACCGTGTGGACGCAGAATAACGGCTTCCAGGCGCGTAACCTGACGTTTGAAAACGGCTACAACAAGGACACCGGCAATGCTCGCGCCGAAGAACTCCCCAACATCAACAACGTCCACCACCAGGCGCTGGCGCTCAGCGTGGACAGCGCCGACAAGGCGCAGTTTGAAAACATCCGCCTGATCGGCTTCCAGGACACGCTGTATCTGAAGTCGCCGCAAATCGGCAGCACCGTGCGCAGCTTCTTCAACAAATCGTATATCGAAGGCGACGTCGATTTCATCTTCGGCGACAGCACCGCCTATTTCTACCAGACCGAGATCCGTACGCTGGGCGACCGCGGCGTGTCCTACACCGCCGCACCGAATACCTACCTGAAGACCAAGTACGGCTTCGTCTTCGACGACTGCCGCTTCACCCACGAGGGCAAGAAGACCGGCGACTTCTATCTGCTGCGCCAGTGGTTCGCCAGTTCGCGCTGCACGCCGTATGCGCCGCTGGCGTTGGACGGCTACAGCTGCACCTATGGCCCCGTCAACGTCTACAAGGCACCCACCGGCACGGTGGCGCGCGTCTCGCTGGAAGCCGTCGGCAAAATGGTGGTGCTGAATTCGCGCATCGGTGCGCACATCAACCGCCAGCATCCGTGGGCCGACTGGAACAAAAAGGGCACCATCTCCTTCCGCCCGGCGCAGTACAACTCGGACGACCACTGGAACAACCTGATTAAGGCCGGCATCGATCCCGTCAAGGATCTCGGCTACAGCAAACCGCCTTCGCCGCCAGAGGTCTTCCTCGGTGAGTTCAATAATTCAGATGAATAAGGAACACAGCATGACCATCAATAACCAACGCCGCAATTTGATGAAAGCCTTGCCGGCAGCTGGCGTCACGCTCAGCATTCCCGCCGTCGCCGCCACCGCGCCCGATCCGTGGCTGCAGGCGCAAGGCATCATCGATCACGTATCCAGGCCGCTGGTATTCCGCAAACAGGACTTCAACATCACCACCTACGGCGCCAAGCCGTGCAAGCTGACCAAGGTGAAAGCGTGGATCTCGCACGAAGAGCAGGAAGACCTGGGCACGCCGGCCGCCGGCGCTACCGACTGCTACGCCGCCATCAAGGCCGCCATCAAGGCCTGTAACGCGGCGGGCGGCGGCCGCGTGCTGATTCCGGCCGGCGACTGGTATTGCGCCGGCCCGATCGTACTGCTGTCGAATGTGAATGTGCACCTGGCGAAAGGCGCGCATGTCTACTTCAGCCAGAATCCGGCGGACTATGCCAAGTACGGCGACATCGACTGCGGCAAGAACGGCAAGCTGACCATCTCGCGTTGGCAAAGTAACGACTGCCTGAACTACTCGCCGCTGGTGTACGCCTATGGCCAGACCAACATCGCCCTCACCGGCGACGACTGGACCTCCATCCTGGATGGCCAGGGCGGCGTGCCGTTCAACGACGCCGGCGATTCGTGGTGGACATGGAAGGGCAAGCAGAAGACTATCAACTCCATCGGCCAGGGCACCACGCCCAACTTCAAGGCCGGCAAAATGTCGGAGAACACCGTCAATCCGCTCAACGCGGAATCGCTGGCCACCGTGGCGCCGGCGCTGACCGAGGCGGAGCGCCTGCTGATTCAAGGTGAAGGCGACAAGTGGCGCGCCGACGCGCAGTACCTCCCGGCGCTGTCGGAAGCCGGCGTGGCGCTATCGAAGCGCATCTTCGGCGTGGGCCACTATCTGCGTTCGCCGATGATCCAGATTATCGGCTGCACCAACGTGCTGCTGCAGGGGTACAAGGTGCAGAACACGCCGTTCTGGCAGCACCACCCGGTCCACTGCCGCAACCTGGTGATCCGCAAGGTCTACATGCACAGCCACGGCCCTAACAGCGACGGCTTCGATCCGGAAGCGTGCGACCACGTGCTGGTGGAAGACTGTACCTTCGACACCGGCGACGACTGCATCGCGATCAAGGCCGGCAAGGATCAGGATACACAGTACGGACCTTCGCAGAATATCGTTGTCCAGAACTGCATCATGCACAGCGGCCATGGCGGCATTACCTTGGGCAGCGAGATGGCGGGCGGTATCCAGAACGTGTTTGCGCAAAAGCTGGTGTTTGAGAACGCCAACTGGAAGACCAATCCGCTCAACACGGCGATCCGCATGAAGACCAATATGAATCGCGGCGGCTTCCTGCGTAACTTCTACGTGCGCGATTGCACGGTGCCGAATGGCGTGCAGATTACGCCGTCGTTCTACGCATCGCTGCCAGGTTCGCCGATCCAGTCCAAGACCGTGGCGACGGCGGCTGGCGCCATCGTTACCTTCGATTGCGACTATACGCCGATCAGCGACAACGTGCGCATTCGTCCGCCGATTGTGGATAACATCCAGATTTCCAACGTCAAGGCCAGCAACGTGAACAAGGATGGCAAGACCGCATCCTGCTTCCAGGCGATTGTCATTCTGGGGCCGGTGGCGTCGGACTACAACGGTCCACAGCCGATGCCGCCAGTGTTCCCGGTGACGAATGTGTCGATCAGCGATTGCGATTTCGGCACGCCGGTGAACGCCGCGTCGCCATGGTTCCTCTACAACGTCAAGAACATGATGCTGAAGAATGTGACCATTGGCGACAAGGTGCATAACACCGTACTGTCAGCCTGAGAGATGCGATGATGATTCCGCGCCTGCTCTGCACCTTGGCCCTGATCGCCGCTGCTGCACCGGGCAGCGCGGCAACCATCCTGCTGCCCGCTGCCGGCGCGCGGCAGGTCAATCCGGACACGCATCTGACACTGCGCTTCGACCAGCCGCCGGTGCTGGGCAGCGCGGGGCTGATCCGCATCTACGACGCCGCCAGCGGACAGCTGGTGGACACGCTGGACCTCAGCATCCCAGCCGGCCCCACCGAACGCACCAAACTGCCGGCAGCGCCCTACCTGACCACGCCCTACGTCTACGCAGCCGGCCCGCGCGCAACCAATGCCAACACCAAAGCCGGCACACCGTCCGCAGGCGCCGAGCCAAGTGACGGCAGCAAATACCAGCTCACCATCATCGGCGGCTTTACGGACGGCTTCCACTTCCATCCAGTGATCGTGCACGACAAGACGGCGACCATCTACCCGCACAACAACCTGCTCGCCTACGGCAAGCGCTATCGCGTGCAGATTGACAACGCAGTCTTCGGCCAAGCGATCAAGCCGTGGGAGTTCAGCACCAAGCCACGCGGCCCGGCGGCCGATGCGCAGCGCGTGGTGGTCAGCGCCGACGGCAAGGGCGACTTCAGCACCGTACAAGGCGCGCTCGATTACGTGCCGGATCATCCAGCCAGACGCGTGACCATCTTCGTGCGCAATGGCGACTACGAGGAGATCGTCTACTTCCGCAACAAGTCCAACATCACCGTGCAGGGCGAGGCACGCGACAAGGTGCGCATTCACTACGCGAATAATGAAGTGTTCAATCCCCATCCACCCAACATCAGCACCAACGAGCAGCCGGGCACTTTCCCGTCGCGGCGCGCGGCGTTTGCGGCGGATAACGTCAAAGGCGTTCACCTGCGCGATCTGACGCTGGAAACCACATTGCAAGGCCAGGCCGAAGGCTTGCTGATCACCGGCTCGGAAAACATCGTCGCCAACACCACCGTCATCGGCTCGGGCGACGCCTTGCAGGTCAACGGCAGCACGTATCTGCCCGACGTGAAGGTGGTCGGCCACGGCGACACGATCCTCGGCCGCGGTCCGGCGTTCTTCGAGCGCTGCGACATCCAGTCGCAGCATGCGTTCATGTGGATACGCAATCCGGCCACCAATCACGGCAACGTGTTTGTCGACTGCCGCTTCACCGCGCTTGCCGGACCGACTGAACTGGCGCGCCTGCCGGCCAACAAGGGCAACAACTATCCGTATGCCGAAGCGGTGCTGATCAACACTACGCTAAGCGGCATCAGTCCCGCCGGCTGGGGACAGATCGACGGTGACGCGGCCAACGTGCACTTTTGGGAATTCAACAGCCGCAATGCAGATGGCACGCCGGTGGACGTCAGCCAACGCAATCCAGCCTCGCGCCAACTAACGATGGAGCGCGACGCCGAGACCATCCGAAACTACAGCAACCCAGCGTGGATACTGGGCGACTGGGCGCCGACACGCTGATGCGCATCGCAACCGCAGAATGAGCATTTATTTTTTCGTGCCGCTGGTGAAGTAAAACGAAATCACCAGCGTCGCCATTGGCAGCATCCCGATCTTGATAATTTCGATCAATGCCGCCAGCGCCTGGTTGTCAGGGTAACAGGCGTACCCAGCCATGATGGCTGAGCTGATGAGCGCCAATCCCGCAGTAAGCTGTTTGGCAAATATGAGCCGATCGCGCTCATTGATCGCCGGTTCCGGCGATCGTGGAAAGATGTCGAAAAGATCGACTTCTTGTTCGCTCGGCGTACTCATCGTACGCCTGTTACCACCCCAACAGCACGCAGGGAATTGTCAGGCATGCGCTGGACCAAACCCAGCGATGAACCATCTCCTTTTTGCTTCTGGTCGTAGGCAATTTTCAGAAGCGAGAATGCCCCCTTCATGGCTCTTGCCTTGCTGATCCCCTGTTCACAAGCAAAAGTATTAAGGAAATCGTCAATTTCTTCTGGCAAGCTCAACGTCATGGTTCGCATGATGCACCTCCGCATGGTGAGGGAAAATTATACTGCGATGGTGCGCTGCGGTCGTTTGATCCAAGCCAAACGAATCAGGGCGTGACGCGGAAGTAGTCGATGTCGGCATGGCCGCCGTTGCCGGCGCTGAAGAGGCCCATCTGGGCGCCGACCCAGCGGCCCATTTTGGCGGTGAATTGCGCGCCGATCGGCGTGTACTTTTTGCCGTCCACGCTGTAGGAGAATTGCGTGACGCCGCCGGCGATCACCTGCATGCGCAACCACACTTGCGGCGACGGCAGCTCCACGCCCGCTTCCTGCTGCTCGTGGCATTTGACATCGGCCTTGTAGCAGCTCACCAGCGCCAGCTGGGTGCCGCCGTCGAGACGGCGGGTGCCCAGCCAGACGTAATCGGCGCCGTACATAACAAGACCCGCGACGCCGCCTTCGGCCTGGCCGGCAGCATCCAGCCTGGTCTCGACGGTGAAGGTTTCCGCCGGCAGCTTTTGCAGCAGCAGCGACGGCACGTCCCACAGATTGCCGTCACGCGGCTGCGCAAACAGGCGCAGCTTGCCGCCATCCAGCGCGTACCACGACGGCTGCCAGTTCGCATTCCACTGCCATTGCAGGCCGAGCGCCGGCCCGTTGAATTCATCGCTGGTCGGCGGCGCGGCTTTCGCCCCTCCGCTTACCGGCAAGCGGTAGCGCAGCACCGGCTGGCCCGCCGTGCCGCCGATGTCTTCACCGATCAGCGGCCAGCCATCACGCCACGTCATCGGCTGCAGATGCACCACGCGGCCGTAGGCGCGCTTGTCCTGGAAGTGGATGAACCAGTCCTCGCCTTGCGGCGTCTGCACCCACGCGCCCTGGTGCGGACCGTTGACCGGCGAACCGCCCTGCGCCAGCACGATGCGGTCCTCATACGGCCCGCCGATACTGCGCGAACGGAACACCGACTGCCATCCCGTTTCCACGCCGCCGGCCGGCGCAAACACGTAGTAGTAGCCGTCGCGCTTGTAGAACTTCGGCCCTTCCAGTGTGGTGTACTTCGGCAGCTTGTCGCCGTTGATGATCACCGTGCCTTTGTCATCGAGCAGGCGACTGGCGTCCGGCGCCATGCGGCGCAAGGTCAGCACGTTGGCGAAGCCGGCGCGGCTCTTCGCCCACGCATGCAGCAGATAGGCCTGGCCGTCATCATCCCACAGCGGCGTCGGATCGATCAGCCCTTTGCCGGCCGCCAGCAGATGCGGCGCGGTCCACGGACCGGCGAACGTCGTTGCCGTGATCACATAGATGCCGAAATCGGGATCGGGATAGAAAATCCAGAACTTGCCGTCGTGGTAGCGCAGGCTCGGCGCCCATACGCCCTTGCCATGCTGCGGCCTGGCGAAAACATCCAGCGGCACCAGATGCGGCAGGGCGTGGCCGACCAGGGTCCAGTTGACCATGTCCGGCGACTGCAACAGCGGCAATCCCGGCGCATTATTGAAGCTGGAAGAAACCAGGTAATACGTCTCGCCGACGCGGATCGCATCCGGGTCCGAATAGTCGGCGTGGATAATCGGATTCGTATACTCATTTTCGCGCGGCGCAGTCGCGCATGCGGCCAGCAGGGCCGCAAAGAAAAAGGGCAGACACCGCAAAAGTATCCGCCCCATCATCATGCTCCAAACGGCGTTTCGGCAACGCCTTTCACACCTGGACGCAGCAGCGCCACCGCCCCGCCCCACTCCGCATCTTCCGGCTTGCCGGAGACGATGGAGGTGACCAGCAGCGTGTCCAGATCCTTGCCGCCGAAGGCGCACATGGATGGCTTCAGCATCGGCACGTCGATGCGGCGATCCAGCTTGCCGTCCGGCGTGAAACGCAGCACGCAGCCGCCGTCGTTACCGCAGATCCAGTAGCAGCCATCGGCATCGACCGCAGCGCCGTCCGGACGGCCCACGTAGGTGGTCATATCGGCGAACACGCGGCGATTGCTAGGCACACCATCGGCGAGGTCGTAATCGAAGGCCCACACCATGCGCCGTTGCGGATGCGAATCCGACAGGTACATGATGCGACCATCCGGCGAAAACGCCGTGCCGTTCTGCGTCAGCAACTCGGACACGAAGGGCGCCGAAATGCCGCGCCCTGCGTCGTAGCGATACAGCTGGCCGACCGCCTTGGCGGCGCCCATGTCCATGAACATGGTGCCGGCCCAGAAACGGCCCTGACGGTCGCAACGGCCGTCATTGAAACGCATGCCTTCACCCAGGCCCGAAGCCGGCGTCGCCAGCTTGAACGCCGACGCGGCTTGCGCCTCGCCCAGCTCCAGGCTGAAGATACCGGTCTCCATGCCCGCAATCAGGCCGCCGCCGGCCTTGGTCGCCACGCAGGCGGCCATTTCGGCGGTATCCCAATAGCGGGTGGCGCCGCTGGAGGCATCCATGCGCCACACGCGTTTGGCGGGGATGTCGACCCAGTACCAGGCCGATTCCGCCGCGCTCCACGTCGGGCTCTCGCCCACCGTGCAGGAAACGCCGCTTACGCGCTCCACCTTAGCCGTTCCAGACCAGGTCGCCGTTCACCACGCGCGGGATGTTCTGCGGGTTGGCGTCCTGCAGCGATTCCGGCAGCAGGTAGGCTGGCACGTCCTGGTACGACACTGGACGCAGGAAGCGGTCGATGGCCGAAGCGCCCACCGAGGTGGTACGGCTGTCCGAAGTCGATGGGAACGGGCCGCCGTGCACCATGGCGTACGCCACTTCCACACCGGTGCCGAAGCCGTTGAACAGGATGCGGCCGACTTTGCGCTCCAGCACCGGCAGCAGCTTGGCGGCCAGCGCCTTGTCGTCGGCGGTCGCGTGCACGGCGCCGGTCAGCTGGCCTTCCAGGTGCTCGGCCACCGCCAGCAGTTCTTCTTCGTTCTCAGCCACAACCAGCAGCGAGGTTGGGCCAAAGATTTCGCCTTCCAGCGCAGCGTCGGTCAGGAAGCGCTTGGCGTCAACCTGGTACAGGAACGCTTGCGCGCCGCATGGCAGCTCGCCGCTCTGGCCGATCGCAACTTGCTTGACGCCGTCCACGCCAGCCAGGCCTTTGACGCCGCTGGTGTAGGCTTTGTGGATGCCCGGGGTCAGCATGGTCTGCGACGGCTTGGCGCCGATGGTGCCGGCGGCGGCGTCCACAAACGCTTGCAGCTTGTCGGATTTCAGCGCGATCAGCAGACCTGGGTTGGTGCAGAACTGGCCGGCGCCCAGCGTCAGCGAATCGGCGAACTGTTGCGGCAGCTTAGGATTGTCCAGCGCGCCTGGCAGCAGGAATACCGGATTGATCGAGCTCATTTCTGCGTACACCGGGATCGGTTCCTTGCGGGCAGCCGCAGTGTGCATCAGTGCGACACCGCCGGCGCGCGAGCCGGTGAAGCCGACCGCCTTGATGGCAGGATGCGACACCAGGTTCTGGCCGATGGTCTGGCCCGAGCCGATCAGCATCGAGAATACGCCTTCCGGCATGTTGCACTCTTCAGCGGCTTTGGCGACAGCCTTGCCGACCAGTTCCGAGGTACCCAGGTGAGCCGAGTGGGCTTTGACGATGACCGGGCAGCCGGCTGCCAGTGCCGAGGCGGTATCGCCGCCAGCCACCGAGAACGCCAGCGGGAAGTTCGAGGCGCCGAACACGGCAACCGGGCCCAGGCCGATCTTGCGCAGGCGCAGGTCAGGACGTGGCGCCGGTGCGCGGTCTGGCAGTGCGCTGTCCAGCGTCGCGGACTGGAAGCGGCCTTCGCGCACTACTTTGGCGAACAGGCGCAGCTGGCCGACGGTACGACCGCGCTCGCCTTCCAGGCGGGCTTGCGGCAGGCCGGTTTCCTGCATCGCGCGCTCGATCAGGGTGGGGCCGAGATCCAGAATGCGGTCAGCGATGGTTTCCAGGAACTTGGCGCGCTCTTCCAGGCCGGTGGCGCGGTAGATGTCGAACGCCTTGTCGGCCAGTTCGGCAGCGCGTTGCAGGTCGGCAGCGCCGGCCAGGCCGAACGCCGGTTCGATTTCCACGTTACGCGATGGATCGATGGCCTTGACGGTGCCTTCTTTGCCTTGAACCGCGGTGCGGCCGATAATCATTTCGCCAACTACTTGCATGGTGACTCCTTAATGTGTGAAAAGCGCGGACGAAGCCGCGCTTTGATTTTTGCTTATTGTGCTATAGCTTAGCCGATTACTGCGCGCCCTGCTTGAGCATCAGCTTGTGCAGCATTTCAACTTCTTCGCCCGTCAGGTCGGTCAGCGGTGCGCGCACCGGACCGGCATCGTAGCCCGCCAGCTTGGCGCCGGCCTTGACGATCGATACAGCGTAGCCGGCTTTGCGGTTGCGGATGTCCAGGTATGGCAGGAAGAATTCGTCGATCATGCGGTTCTGTTCGGCGTGGTTGTCCGACGCCACGGCGTGGTAGAAGTCCATCGCCAGTTTCGGCATGAAGTTGAACACGGCCGACGAGTACACCGGGGTGCCCAGTGCCTTGTAGGCTGCGGCGTACACTTCCGCAGTTGGCAGGCCGCCCAGGTAGCTGAAGCGGTCGCCCATTTTGCGCCAGATCGACACCATCAGTTCGATATCGCCGATACCGTCTTTAAAGCCGATCAGGTTCGGGCAACGGTCGGCCAGGATCGCCAGCGAGGTTGGGCTCAGGCGGCAGTTGGCGCGGTTGTAGACCACCACGCCCAGGTTGGTGGCTTTGCAGACTTCCGCCACGTGTTCGATCAGGCCGTCTTGCGACGCTTCGGTCAGGTAGTGCGGCAGCAGCAGCAGGCCTTGCGCGCCGGCTTTCTCGGCTTCTTTGGCGTAGGCGGCGGCCACGCGGGTCGGACCACCGACGCCAGCCAGGATCGGCACCTGGCCACGGCAGGTATCGACGGCGGTCTTGATGATTTCCGGGTATTCCTGTGGGGTCAGCGAGAAGAATTCGCCAGTGCCGCCGGCGGCGAACAGCGCGGTCGCGCCGTATGGGGCCAGCCATTCCAGACGTTTGATATAGGTCGACTTGTTGAAGTTACCTTCCGCGTCGAAGTCCGTTACAGGGAACGACAGCAGGCCGGAGGAAAGGATTTTTTTCAGGTCATTCGGTTGCATTACAGTCTCCAATATTAACGTCTGGTGAAATGAGGGACGATATCTCGTCGTGTTGTATGACATCGTACAACTAGATCTGGATCGAAGCAAGCGATTTCACGTAAAGCTGTCAATCGCTTGCTGGGATGTTGCTTATTTCAGCGCTAAGCGCTCACCTCTTGCTGCGCGCGGCGCAGGCGTTCACGGCTGTTGCTGAGGTGGGTGCGCATGGCGGCCCGTGCCGCTTCGGCATCCTTGCGCTGGATGGCGTGGTAAATATCGTCATGCTCGCGGTTGACGCGTTCCTGGTAGGCTTTCGGGTCATCATGCGCCAACTGCTCCGAATCGAGGCGCGCGCGCGGGATGATGGTGTTGCCCAGGTCGCTGAGGATGTCGACAAAATAACGGTTGCCGGTGGCCTGCGCGATCAGCAGGTGGAAGGCCTTGTCCGATTCCACCGCGACGGCGCGGTTGGGCGCGGCGACGATGCGCTTCAGCGCGGCGTCCATCAGCGCCACCTGCTCGTCGGTGCGGCGGCTGGCGGCCAGCCAGGCGGCTTCGGTTTCCAGGCTGATGCGCAGCTCCAGGATCGACAGCACGTCGCCGATGGTGCGGATGGTATCGGCGGCAAACATATTGGTCGGCTGCGGCTCCAGCACAAAGGTGCCGATGCCGTGGCGGGTCTGCACCAGGCCTGCGGCCTGCAGGTGCGAGATGGCCTCGCGCACCACGGTGCGGCTGACGCCGTGCATTTCCATGATGACCGATTCGGTCGGCAGTTTTTCGCCCGGTTTCAGCGTGCCGGCCTGGATGCTGCCGGTAAAGCTTTCCACCACGCCCTGGGCGAGGTTGCGGTGCTTCTTCTTCGGCAATGCGGCGGCGGGGACTGATGCGATCTGATTCATGGCGGTTGAATTGTTGTATGACGACTATAAGAATACACGGATTGGCGCGTGCATTATATCGACAACATCATTTTTGCCACAAATAAGGGGCTTACACCAGCAGCGCCGCGCTCATCGAGGCGGCTTCGTCGGCCGATTCCAGCAGGATCTGTTCGAGCAACGCGTTGTCGTCGATAAAGCCGGTCAGCGACGGGCTGTCCTGCCCTGCTGCCAGCGGCGAGCGCACCGGCGCCAGACGCTTGGCGATCAGCAAGGTATCGCGCAGGCCCAGCGGCGGCGGCGTCAGCGTGGCGCCGCGCAGCGAAACGATGGCCTGGCTGACCGGCTCGGGAATGCTCATTTTCTTCATCATCTCGCGGGCGATGATTTCCTGCGCCGCCCCCATCCAGTCTGCCGGATCGTCCAGCAGGCCGGGAATGTCGTCGGCGCGCGACAGCAGATAAAAGCCGCCCGCCTCATGCACGATGCCGGCAAACAGCGCGGTGTCCGGATCGGTGGAGGTCAGCTTGCGGCCGATCACATGCGCCAGCGCCGCCACGTGCGCCGTGTGGCGCCACAGCTGGTCGGCCTGCCGGCGCAGTTCGGCGTCGCGGATGCGGGCGCCAAACTGGCGCACCACCATCGCCGCCGCCATGGTGTACAGGTTGCGATAGCCAACCCGCTGCACCGCCGCCCGCACGCTGGTCACCGGCGTGCCGCTGCGGTTGAACACCGCCGCATTGGCCAGCGCCACGGTGCGGGCCGCCAGCAGCGGCTCGGCCAGCACCTTGCGGATCACCGCGTCCATCTCGCTATCGGGATCGGCCAGCGCCAGTTGCAGGCTCAGCACGGCGTTGACGCTAGTCGGGAACACCAGCTCGCCGCGGCTTGCTTGCGCGAGGACCTGCGAGAAGTCTTTCAGTTTTTCCATGGAAACATTATAGCGCTTAACCACGGCCGCCCCTTGCAACTTGCTCGCCGGCGTTGCCGCTGAGGCGCAATGCATCGGCCAGCCCGAGCAGGCTGATCAGCGCCACCAGCAGGAACGCCAGCCGGTAATCGATGGCCGCCCAGCCGCCAATGCCGAGCTGTTGCGCGCTCCAGTGACCGAGCCGCACGCCGCTCGCGCCCAGCGCCACACCGAGGCCCAGCGCCACCTGGAACGCGGTGCTGAACAAGGTGTTGGCGGCCGCCATGCGCGCCTGCGGTACATCGGCAAAGGCGATCGTGTTGAGCGCGCTGAACTGCATCGAGCGCGTCAGGCCGCCGGCAAACAGCACGGCGGCGATCATCCACACCGGCGTGGCCGGTGTCAGCAGGGCGCAGGCGGCCAGCGTGGTCACGTTGGCCAGGCCGTTCACCAAAATCACCGGACGAAAGCCGAAGCGGCGGATGATCGGCGTGGTGGCCGGCTTCATCATCAGGTTGCCAGCGAAGACGGCGATCACCAGCAGGCCGGAATGGAAGGCATCCAGGCCGAAGCCCAGCTGGAACATCAGCGGCAGCAAAAACGGTACGGCGCCGATCGCCATGCGGAACAGCGAGCCGCCGATGATGGTGATGGAGAACGTCGGTATCGCCAGCGACGACAAATCGATCAGCGGGTGCGCGGCGCGCTTCAGATGCCAGCCCAGCGCCGCCAGCAGCAACGCGCCGGCGATCAGGCAGGCGCCCGCCTCCTGCCAGTCCGGATTCTGGCCGCCGACCACTTCCGCGCCCCAGGTCAGCAACAGCAAGGCGCTGCCGCTAAGCAGGAAGCCGGGCCAGTCGAACGGCCGCGGCTCGGCGGCGCGCTGGTCGGGGATCAGCCACCACGCCAGCGCCAGCGCGATCACGCCCAGCGGCAGGTTCAGGTAAAAAATCCAGCGCCACGACGCGTAGCTGGTGATGAAGCCGCCCACCGGCGGCCCCAGCACCGGCGCCACCAGCGCCGGCCAGGTCAGCGTGGCGATCACCGAAATCAGTTTTTCCTTCGGCGTGTTGTTCAGCACCACGAGACGGCCAACCGGCACCATCATCGCCCCGCCCGCGCCTTGCAGCACGCGCAGCCAGACGAATTCACTCAGGCTGCTGGCCATGCCGCACAACACCGACGCCAGCGTAAAGAGCGCCAGCGCCGCGGCAAACACCCGGCGCGCGCCGAAGCGCTCTGCCACCCAGCCGCTGATGGGAATGAATACGCCCAGCGTCAGCAGGTACGCGCTGACGCCGATATTCAACGCCAGCGGCGCCACGCCGAACGAGTGCGCGATATCCGGCACCGCCGTGGTGATCACGGTGCCGTCCAGGTTCTCCATAAAGAACGCGCCGGCTACCAGCAAGGCTATCCATTTGCTCTTGCCATCCGCCGGCGACTGCGTACTGCTTTGCATAAGCCGCCTTTTTTGCCGCATTGAATCCAATCCCCGCCATTCTGCCGCATGCGCCGCGTGCGCGTGCAACGGCTTGCAAAACGCTAGCGTCGCTTCGCTTTTGCAAGTGTGTTGTTCAAGCCACGAATTATGCGAACACTCGTGCCATTTTGTCGGGACTGCTATAGAGTCGAGCTACCGAACACAACCAAAAATATCGGAGACAAACCACATGAAGAGAACCGCCGCATCCGCAGCGTGCCTGACTGCACTCGCCTTGTTCGCCGGCCAAGCCGCCGCGCAATCTTCCGTCACCATTTACGGCACGCTCGATGTCGGCCTGGACCGGATCGACAAAAGCCAGGGCAACGTCCAGGGCACCGTGTTTGGCGTCAGCGGCACCACGCCTGTCCCCAACAGCATCGCCTCCCCGGCCAGCGTGACCACGCGGCTGAGCCCATCGCACACGCGCCAGAGCAATATCGGTTTTAAAGGCGTGGAAGACCTGGGCGGCGGCTACCGCGGCCTGTTCGTGCTGGAGGGCGGCGTCACCATCGACAACGGCGGCCTGGCCAATGACAACCGCCTGTTCGGCCGCCAGGCGTACGTCGGCCTGACCACGCCGGTCGGCGAAATCAAGGCCGGCCGCCAGGCCAGCCCGATGCTGATCGGCTATTACCTGGTGACGCCGGAGGCCTTGGGCAGCACCGACTTCTTCGGCGCCGGCCTGGTGGTCAACACCGTGCAGACGTGGCAGGACAATCAGCTCAGCTACGCCATCAAGCAAGGGCCGATCACGGCGATCGTCTCGTACGCCACCAACTCCGGCATCGGCACCGGCATCAGCGCCGCGCGCGCCACCGCCACCGCCTCGACGCCGGTGGCGACGAGCACCACCGGCCAGATCGTCGGCGGCCAGACCGCCGGTGCGGAAACCGCCAGTGGCCGCGGCAAAACCGCCGGTGCGTTGCTGGCCTACCGCGCCGACAACATCGTCGCGCTGGCGTCCTACCACCGCAACAACTTCGACAACGTGCCGATCGGTGTGGTGTCGGGCACCACGCTGGTGCCGCTGTTCATCGGCGAGAAATTCAGCTCCTACATGGGCGCGGTGAAATACACCTTCCCTGGCGTCGGCACCTCGGTTGCGATTGGCGGCCACGAAGCCAAGTTCTCGCTGCGCGGCAACACCGATCCGAAAGTGCGCACCTGGACTGCCACCGTCAAGCATCCGATCGGCGCGTTCGACCTGAGCGCGATCTTCCTCGACACCCGCTTCACCAACTACACCGAAGGCAAGGACCGTGGCCTGATGCTGGGCGTGGACTACAACTTCTCCAAGCGCACGGCGTTTTACACGCGCTTTGGCGGCATCAAGGACAAGCGCGGCAAGACCGTGGTCAGCAGCGCGACACCCTTGCCGCTGGCTGGCGGTCCGGGCGCGATCCTGATCCCGCTGGGCACGCAGGAAGTGCCGCTGTTCTCCGGCGCCGGCCAGAACATCGACGCCCGCACCACCATGTTCAGCGTCGGCCTGCGCCACTCGTTCTAACCCCGAACGAAAGGGTCTGACCCCGTACGGGGTCAGGCCCTGGCCGCAGCGTTGTGCGGGTTGCGCCGGTGCCATCTGCAAAAAAAAAGGCGGGGCACTGCCGGTACAGTGCGCCGCCCAAAGCTACAGCCGAGGATAAGTGTTAGAGGTGGGTCGCGATCTGCGGCAGCAGGTCGTCAAACGTCCGTCCGTTGCCGTTCTCGCCGATGGCGTGCATCTTCCACTCGCCGTTGTGACGGTAGATCTTGGCCATGATCTGCGCCGAATGCGGCCCCTGCACCGACAGATTGAAACGCGCCACTTCCTTGCCGCTGGCGGCATCCAGCAAACGGCAATAGGCATTTTCCACCTGCGCAAAGGTCTGGCCGGTGAAACTGTTCACCGTAAACACCAGGCTCTTGATCTGCGCCGGCACGGCGTTCAGGTCGACGTTGATCTGCTCATCGTCGCCATCGCCGGCGCCGGTGCGGTTGTCGCCGGTGTGGACCACGCTGCCGTCCTTGCTTTTCAGCTGGCGGAAGAAGATCACATCCACCGGACGGTGGCCTTCGTCGAACATCACGCACGAAGCGTCCAGGTCGACCGCTTCGGTCTTGGAACCGAAGCCGAGGAAGCCCTTGCTCTTGATAGCGTCCCAACCGAGACCCATGGTGACGCGACCGAGCGCGCCGCCGGCTTCCTTCTCCAGAGAGATTTTCTGGCCCTTGCTTAAATTGACTGTCATAGTGACTCCTTTAATTTACGATGCCGACTGACGCGTCAGCCAGGCTTGCAGCGAGGCGCTGTTGCGCGAGCAGATCAAAATCTTGCCCTTGCCCGAGAAGCGCAGCACCATGCCTTCCCCGCTGGTCTGGCTGTTCACCAGGTTGCTGAGGAAGCCGCTGTTGCCGCCCGTGGTCACCGAGATGTCGTAGCGCAGCGCGCTATCCCAGGCCACCACGTGCGAGTTGTCGATGATGACGTCGCGTCCCGGTTCCACCTCAAGCTGCGAGATCGAACCGAAACCCGACACCACGGCCTGGCCGACGCCGCTGGTTTCGGTGATGAAGAAACCGCCGCTGCCGGCGAACAGCGCGTTGCCCAGGCTTTGCGTGCGCACCTTCAGTTCCACGCCGGAGGTGGCGGCGACAAACGCGCCGTCGCTCAGCATGTACTGCTGGTTGCCGAGATCCAGCGTCTGCATCGCGCCGGGCAGGGTTGGCGACAGCAGGCAATCGCCGTCGCCGCGCACCGCCTCAATGTGCTGCTGGAAGAAGGACTCGCCGTTGGCGAAGCGCCGCATGATGGCCGCGCCGATGCCGCCGGTAACCTTGCCCTTCAAGTCCAGCGCCGCTTCCATCATCACCATGGCGCCCGATTCGCAGTAGATTTTTTCTCCCTGGCGCATCGACACGTGCAGAAATGGATCGACGTCGCCGGTGATGGTAAATACAGGCATGATTGCGAGTCCTTTCAGAGAACGTTAAACGCCGACGCCGAACGAAGCGGCCAGCGGACCGAGGCCGCCCTTGAAGCCCTGGCCGACGGCCTTGAACTTCCAGTCGGCGCCGTTGCGATACACCTCACCGAAGATCATCGCCGACTCGGTCGAGCCGTCTTCCGACAGGTCGTAGCGGGCGATTTCGGTATTGCTGCCGGCATTGATGGTGCGGATGAAGGCTTTCTGCACCTGGCCGAAATTCTGCTTGCGGGCGTCGCCCTCGTGGATGGTGACGCAGATCGCGATGCGTTCCACATCGGCCGGCACCTTGGTCAGGTCGATGGTGACGGTTTCGTCGTCGCCATCGCCGGCGCCGGTGCGGTTGTCGCCCGAGTGGGTCACCGACTGGTCGGTCGATTTCAGGTTGTTGTAGAAAATGAAGTCGCTGTCGTTGCGGACCTTGCCGTCTACTTTCAGCAGGAAAGCCGAGCCGTCCAGGTCGAACGCGTTGCCGTCGGTGGAACGCACGTCCCAACCCAGGCCGACCGTGATTTTCGACAGGCCAGGGGCCTCTTTGCTCAGATTAACGTTGCCGCCTTTTTGCAGACTGATTGCCATTTTGATGCTCCTTAAATGAAAACCGGACTAGGTACTACAAGGCGGCGGGCCGTTGTCCGTATAAAACGGCCCGCCGGGTTCTGTTACGCCGTGACGGCGAGTGCTTCGTGCTTGCGGCGGTGGCGCACCGACGACCACACCGAGGCGGCGATGAACGCCACGCCGATCAAGCCGGTGAAAATTTCAGGTACGTGGTACTTCATACTTGCCAACATGATCGCGGCCAGGATACCGATGGCGTAGTGAGCGCCGTGCTCCAGGTACAGGAACTTGTCCAGCGTGCCCTTCTTCACCAGGTAAATCGTCATCGAGCGGACAAACATCGCGCCAATGGCCAGGCCCAGCATGATGATGACAACGTCGGTGGTGATCGCAAAGGCGCCGATCACGCCGTCGAAGCTGAACGACGCATCCAGTACTTCCAGGTACAGGAAGCCGCCGATACCGCCGCGCTTGACCATGTCGCCGACGTTGCCGCCGCCCTCCTCTTCCTTCTCCAGCAGGCTGCTGATGCCGTCGACGCCGACGTAGACCAGGATGCCCCACAGGCCGGAAATCAGCACCACCAGCTTCTGGCCTTCGGCCACCAGGCCCATGCAGCCCATCAGCACGCCGATGGCGATCATCACCGAGATAGACGAGACCTTGCCCAGCGAGCCGAGTTTCTTCTCAAAATTCCCCAGCCAGTGCGTTTCCTTCTCCGCATCCAGCAGGAAGTTGAGGAACACCAGCAGCAGGAACATGCCGCCGAACGCCGCCACTTCAGCGTGGTGATTGGTCAGGTGCGTCGAGTAGGTCTTGGGATCGTTCAGCGCCAGCGTCCACACATCGACGATGCTCATGTCGGCCGCCACCGCCACAATCACCAGCGGGAACACCAGCCGCATGCCGAACACCGCGATGATGATGCCGACGCCAAGGAACAGCTTCTGCCAGTAATCGTCCCAGGTCTTCAGCACCGAGGCGTTAACCACCGCGTTATCGAACGACAGCGACACTTCCATCGCCGCCAGAATCAGCGCGATGCCAAAGGCCGACAACGCGCCGCCCCACCCTGCCAGCCCATAGCCCCACCAGCCTGCCAAGCCAAGGCAGAGAAAGCTGACGAGGAAAGAAATCCTGAAATGCTTCATCGTTTTCTCTCATAGTTATTAATCGATGCACGCAGTGTAAAGAAAACCGACGCATTGAAAAATAGAAGATAATTGAAGTATTACTTCGTAAAAGCAGAACCATGAAAAATAGCGGATTGAATTTCAGACACTTGTATTTCTTTTGGATGGTGGCCAAGGAAGGCGGCGTCACGCGCGCCGCCGAGCGGCTGGGACTGGCGGTGCAGACCATCAGCATGCAGCTGGCATCACTGGAACAAGCGGTCGGCAAGCAGCTGCTGGAACCGCAGGGACGGCGACTGGTGCCGACCGAAGCGGGCAAGCTGGCGCTCAGCTATTGCGACCAGATCTTCCTGCTGGGCGACCAGCTGCAGGACGCGCTGGAAGAAGCGGAAACCGACAAGATGCGGCTGGCGGTCGGGATTTCCGATTCGCTGCCCAAGCTGATCGCCTTCCGCCTGCTGCAGGCAACGCAGCAGCTGGACACCCGCGTGCGCCTGGTCTGCATGGAGGATGAATTTGAAAACCTGCTGGCCGACCTGGCGCTGGGCAAGCTGGACGTGGTGCTGACCGACCGCGAAGTGCGCGCCGGCGGCAGCCTCAAAGTCTTCAGCCACTTGCTGGGCGAAAGCGACATGAAACTGTTCGGCGTGCCGCGCCTGGCGCGCAAATACCGTCGCAATTTTCCGGACAGCCTGCACGGCGCACCGCTGCTGGTTCCCACGCGCAACAACGCACTGCGCGGCCGCATCGACGCCTGGCTGGTCGAGCGCAAGGTGCGGCCGGACATCGTCGGCGAGTTCGAGGACAACGCCATGCTCAACACTTTCGGCCGTAACGGCCTGGGACTCTTCTTCGCACCGTCGGCGCTGGCGCAGGACATCGAAGACCAGTTCGGCGCCGTGCTGGTGGGCGACGCCCCCGAGCTGCGCGAGCACTTCTACGCCATCTCCAGCGCCCGCAAAATCACCCATCCGGCCATCGAAGCCATCCTGAATGAGGTGCATAGCGGCTTGTTCGCATGAACATATTTTGCGGTGCACCAGCGCCGAGTCGTTTAAGATGCAGGTTTCAACTACGTAAATTGCCGCTCGGCCCCTATGCAAAATCTCCTGCTCGTCGTTCTCGCCATCTTCCTGGTTGCTTTGAACGGTTTCTTCGTCGCTGCTGAATTCGGCATCGTCACTCTGCGAAAAACGCGGGTCCGCGCCATCGCCAAGACCAAAGGAATACAGGGACGCATCCTCGGCAAAGTACACGGAGAACTGGACGCTTATCTGTCCGCCTGCCAGCTCGGCATCACGCTGGCCTCGCTGGGCCTGGGCTGGGTCGGCGAGCCGGCCTTCGCCGGCCTGCTGGAGCCGCTGCTGACGTTCATCGGCATCACCTCGCCCGAATTGGTGCACGGTATTGCCTTCGTGTTCGCGTTTGGCGTGATTTCCTTCCTGCACATCGTGGTCGGCGAACTGGCGCCAAAATCGCTGGCGATCCGCATGCCGGAAGTGGTCGGCCTGTGGAGCGCGATTCCGCTATATGGTTTCTACTGGGCCATGTACCCGTTCATCTGGGTGCTGAACGCCAGCGCCAATATGGTGCTGGGCCTGGCGGGTCTGTCCGGCAAGGGCGGCCATGACAGCCATTATTCGGTCGATGAACTGAAGCTGATTCTGCGCACCAGCCAGCCGGGCGAAAAATTCAACCAGGACGAACGCAACATCCTGGCGCACTCGCTCGATTTCAGCGACCTGTCGGTGTCCGACCTGATGCGTCCGATTAATGAAGTGATCAGCCTGCACGCCAGCCGTCCGCTGAACGACAACCTGGCCACCATGCTGCGCAACCGCTTCAGCCGCTATCCCTACTACGACAAGGACGGCGAGACCGTGCTGGGCGTGGTGCACCTGAAGGACTTGTTCTTCGCCATGCAATCGGGCCGGCCGGTGACGGACCTGGTGCCGTTCCTGCGACCGGTCGAGACGATTTCCGCCCGCACGGCGGCGCTGGAGCAGTTCCGCCGCTTCCGCGACGGCGCGCCGCACTTTGCGCTGATCGGTGAAAAGGGCAAGCGCCCGGTTGGCTTCATCACGCTGGACAACCTGCTGGGCGCGATGGTCGGCGAAATCCACGACGAATTCCGCCTCAACGAAAACGACTGGCTCAAGCAGCCGGACGGCACGCTGATCGGCAAGGCCAGCCTGCCGATCTTCTCGCTGGAACGCACGCTGGGCATCGACATCGAAAACGAAGAGCTCGGCATGGAGGAAGTGGAATCGGTCGGCGGCCTGCTGATGCTGAAGCTGGGCGATATCCCGAAACAGGGCCAGCGCATCAGCTTCCGCCACTTCGACATCGTCGCCAAGAAGATGAATGGTCCGCGCATCCTGCTGGTCAAGGTCATCCCCAAGGATGACACCGAAGACAACGCCGACCAGGATTGACGGTCAAGAATGCAGCTGGTCCGCAGTCCAGTTGCGCAGCAGGCCCAGGCCCACCGCCAGCAGCGTGGGGCCGATGAACAGGCCGACAAAGCCGAACGCCAGCACCCCGCCCATCACGCCCAGCAGCACCAGGATAAATGGCAGGCTGCTGCCGCGCGAGATCAGCATCGGCTTGACCACGTTGTCGACGCCGCTGATGACGAACATTCCCCAGACGAACATGAAGATGGCCCAGCCGGTGTCGCCATGGTTGAACAGCCAGATGGTGGCCCCGCCCCAGATCAGCGGCGGCCCGACCGGAATCAGCGATAACAGGAACGTGGCGACCGACAGCAGCGCCACGGCCGGCACGCCGGCAATCAAAAAACCGACCGCCGCCACCGCCGCCTGCGCCAGCGCCGTGCCCAGCAGACCGTACATGACGCCGCGCACGGTGCGGCTGACGGTATCGACCACGGTGACGCTTTGTTCGCCGATCAGCTTGTTCATGCCGGTGGCCAGCGCCTGCAAAATGGCGTGGCCGTCGCGGTACAGGAAGAAACTGACGAACACCGCCAGGCTGACCTGCGCCACACCCGAGCCCAGCACCATGCCGCCACCCAGCAGCAGACGGCGGCCCGGCTCCAGCAGGTTCTTGGCGACGTTGAGCAGTTCCTCGCGGCTGTGCAGCAGCTTGCGCAGGTAGGTATCGACCATCTCGCCCACCAGCGGCACATCCTTCAGCCATAGCGGCGGGTCCAGCGTGCCGCTGTCGAGATTGGCCTTGATCTGGTCGTAGTACGACGAGGCGTTATCGGCGATATTCCACGTCACCAGCGTCAGCGGCACGATGATCAGCAGGGTCAGACCAATGCTCATCACCAGCGCGGCGATCACGCGGCGCTGCTTGAGCCGGGCCAGCAGACGCACATACAGCGGCCAGCTGGAGATGGTGATGGCGGCGGCAAACAGCACCGCCGCCAGAAACGGCCGCAGCACCACCAAACAGCCGATCACCAGCAGGATGACGGCGGCCAGGCGGGTGAAAGGCTGGAAGCGCTGTTGCATGCGGCCTCCGGCGCTCAGGACAGCAGCAGTTTCAGGTCATGCACGGTGGTGGAAGTCGGCTGGCCCGGACGCAGCAGCAGGCGGATCTTGCCCTGCTTGTCGAACACATAGCTGGCGGCGGTGTGATCCATCGAATAGCTGCCCGGCGTGGTGCCCGGCACCTTGGCGTACATCACCTTGAATTCCTTGGCGACGGCGGCGGTCTGCTCCGGCGTGCCGTACAGGCCGAGGAAGCGCTTGTCGAACACCGGCACATATTGCGCCAGCAGTTTTTGCGTATCGCGCTCGGGATCGACGGTGACGAACAGCACCTGTACCTGGTCGGCCTGCGGGCCGAGCTGCTTCATGACTTCCGACATCTCGGCCATGGTGGTCGGGCAGACGTCCGGACACTGGGTATAGCCGAAGAACATGATCACCACCTTGCCCTTGAAATCGGCCATGGTGCGCGGCTTGCCGTTGTGGTCGGTCAGGGCGAAATCCTTGGCGAACGACGCGCCGGTCAGGTCGGTGCCCTGAAACACCACCTTGGCCGGCGCCTCCGCCTTTTTCTCGCTGCAAGCGACCAACAGGGAAACAGCAATCAAAGCAAGGGCGAGAACTTTTTTCATCGAGATAGGTCTGTTAGTTGAACTTGGTCTGCTGAGGCAGGTCTAACAGCATGATACCGCCATGGAGGCCATCATGAGTGAAAGCGACGCTAAAGAAAAGATTCGTACCGCAATCCGCCAATCCAGCTATGTATGGCGTACGGCGACAAGCTTGGCTAAGGAAACCGGAATCCCGTTGGAAACGGTATTAACTTTACTAGAAACCAGCGGATCGTTTTTGCGCGCCTACAACACAAACGCCAGCGGGCAATCGCTCTTTACGACTAGAGAAAAATACCTTGCGGACTCTACATGGAACCGGCGATTGCTAGACTTACTAGCAAACAAGGTTGGGGTATAACATGGCAGCCATTGACCCGCTTACCACTTGGCAGCTCGTTACGATTGCCGGTTCTGGAGGTTTTGTCTGGAATATGATGGATCTGTGGGAGGACGGAAAAAAGCCGTCGGACAAGCGGACACCAAAAGATCTGCGATACTGGATTTTCTTTATCTTTTGGCCGTGTGCGGGAGCCGCCTTGGCTTGGCTCTACATCCTGGACGGCTCTACTTTGCGACCGCTACTGGCATTTTCTATTGGCCTGAGCATTTCCTCCACGCTGCAAGCCATGGTGGCAAAAGTCGTCCCTCTTCCGCCTCCAGATAAGGAGGAAAGGCAAAATTGATTAGATTTTGATGTAGTGATCCACCAGCAGCGCGAGGAACAGCAGGCCAAGGTAGATGATCGACCAGGTGAAGGCTTTGCGGGCAATCAGGTCGGTGTAGTGGCGGTAGATTTTCCAGGCGTGGTGCAGGAACACGGCGTTCAGGATCACGGCGCTGGCCAGGTAGATCAGGCCGCTCATCTGCACAGCGTACGGCAGCAGCGTGGTGGCCGCCAGCGCGATCGAGTACAGCCACACGTGGAACTGCGTGAACTTCATGCCGTGCGTGACCGGCAGCATCGGCAGGCCCGAGCGCGCGTAATCGTCGCGGCGGTACAGCGCCAGCGCCCAGAAGTGCGGCGGCGTCCAGACGAAAATAATCATCACCAGCAGCCAGGCTTCCATCGGCACATCATTGGCCACCGCGGCCCAGCCCAGTGCCGGCGGCATCGCCCCCGACAGCCCGCCGATGACGATGTTCTGCGGCGTGGCCGGCTTCAGTATCATGGTGTAGATAATCGCGTAACCGAGGAAGGTGACGAAGGTCAGCCACATGGTCAGCGCATTGACGAAGGTGTACAGCACCCACATGCCAGCGCCGCCGATCACCAGCGCAAAGATAATGGTCTGCGTCACGGTAATGTCGCCCATCACCATCGGCCGGCGCGCGGTGCGGGCCATGCGCGCATCGACTTCCCGCTCCGCCAGGCAATTGACCGCAAACGCCGCACCGGTCAGCAACCAGATACCCACCGTCGCATACAGCACCAGCGACAGACTCGGCAAACCGTTCGGGATGCCGAGGTACATGCCGATGACGGCACAAAACACCGCCATCATGGTGACGCGGGGTTTGGTCAGCGCCCAGAACTGCGCGACGAGCGGCGGGTGTTTGGAGGTTACGGTGTGCGTGGTCATGAGGGCAACTTAATCAATGCCGTACCGTCGACGAAGGGGGATGCGCGGCGCCCGAAGCTGCCTTTTTTGCAATGTCGTACTGGTACTTAGCCTTGTAGTTTAACATGGTCAGCAAAAGTACCAGCGCCGCCGCGCCGGCGTTATGCAGCACGGCGATGGTCAGCGGGAAACTCAGGTAGATGGTGGCCACGCCGGTAATGATCTGCGCAGCCAGCACCAAAGCGATGTTGCGTGCGGTTTTATGCAGCACGTCATGCCCCCACGCGCGCCACGCGGCATAGCCCGCCACCAGCGCAACGATGAAGCCGAAATTGCGATGCACCCAGTGGATCGCCGTCAGCGCCGAAAACGGCAGGTAGTGGCCGGCGGCCGTCTTGCCCAGCTCGCGCCACAGCGTGAAGCCATGTTCGAAGTCCATTTCCGGCACCAGCTTGCCGCCGCACAGCGGGAAGTCGGTGCAGGCCAGCGTGGCGTAATTGGTGCTGGTCCAGCCGCCCAGCGCCAGTTGCACCAGCAGCAGCGCTGCCGCCACGCCGGCCAGGATGCGGATGTTGCGCATGGCTGGCGGCGAGGCGCTGACCAGCGTACGCGGCGCGTTCAGATGATTCTGGCGGCCGCCGTACCACACCAGCATGGACAGCAGGCCCATGCCCAGCAGCAGGTGAATGGTGACGATCACCGGCTGCAGCTTGAGCGTCACGGTCCAGGCGCCAAACGCGCCTTGCAGGCAGACGAAGAAGAACAGCGCGGTCGGCAGCCATGGCGCGTATTCGGCGCGTCTGGTCTTGCGCCATTGATACCAGGACTGCGCCATCATCGCCACGATCAGCACGCCGATGGTCATGGCCAGGTAGCGGTGGATCATCTCGATCCAGGCCTTGAACACGGTCACCGGACCAGTCGGCATCAGCGCTTCGGCGGCGACGATCTGGTCATGCGCGAGGAAGGGATTGGCGGCGCCGTAGCAGCCCGGCCAGTCCGGGCAGCCAAGGCCGGAATCGGTCAGCCGCGTGAAGGCGCCGAACACGATCAGATCAAACGTCAGGAACACGCTGACCCACACCAGCTTGCGGTACTTGTTGGCGTCCGACGAAGTCCAGACAATGGTGGCCGGCAGCAGCGCGATCAGCAGCGCCGTTACCGCCATTTGTGCGAGAGTGAGATGCATAAACTTAACCTATGGCCGAAGCCTTCAACAATTTCGCGATGTCCTTCTGGACCCGCTTGACCTTCTCCACATCGCTGGACACCGCGCCTTTCGGGAAGCGCATCATCAGATTGCCCAGCGGGTCGATCAGGTACACATGATCGGACACGCGGTCCGCGCCGTCCGTACCACTACTGCCATCCAGCGGCAGCCACTGGTCCACCACGGCGGCCGGCGCGCGCAGCATGCGGGTGCCGTCATTCACGCGCAGCAGCATGGTTTCCAGCGGCTCGTTATCGGTGATCAGCCACACCCGTTCGATGCGCTCCATCTCCTTGCCCTGCATGGTGCGCAGCTGGCGCATCGCAAACAGCTGGTCCTGGCAGTCCTGCTGGCAATCGGACGGCCCGACTTTCAACATGATCCACTTGCCCTTGTAATCCTCCAGCCGCGCCGGCTTGCCATCCAGCGTGGTGCTGGCCATGGCCGGAATCGGATACTGGCGCGGATCGATCAGCGCGCCATAATTGGTGACGCCGCCCTTCGGTTTGATCACGTAATAGGTGAAGTATGACGCAATCAGCGGCGCCGCGCACACCGCCAGCACGGCCAGCAGTTTCCAGCGGCCGCGCGACACATTATTTGCTTTTTCCACGTCTGAATCCGTTCACCACAAAGAAGATAACCGCCATCGCCGACAGTGCGTACCACTGGAAGGCATAGCCCTGATGTTTTTCCACGCCCAGCGACGGCGCCGGCCAGTCGCGCACCAGCTGCGCATCGTCGCCGGCCGGCTGGGCCGGCATGCCCTGCTCCACAACGAACGGCTGCATGGTCAGGCCGCTGTCCTTGGCCACCTGCAGCGGATCGGCGTTCTGCACGATGGCGTTGGGTGTCAGCGGCGGCGTCGTGCCCAGTTCCATCACATGGCCGGCATTGAGCCGCGCCACGCCCTGCAAAGTGACCGTGCCATCCGGCGTGGCGTACACCGGCAACTTGTCGCGCACCGCCGGATCGCGCGGCAGCCAGCCGCGCGCCACCAGCACGTGCATGTTCGACCCCGCTATTTTAAACGGCATCAGCAGATAGAATCCGGCCCGGCCCTGGTACGGGCGGTTGTCCAGATACACCGGCCAGTCGCGCACGAACTCGCCGCTGACGGTGATGCGGCGCCAGGCCACGGCATCGGCCGCCAGCGGCGCGCCATCCAGCACCAGCGGCACCGCCTCAACGCCCTGCGCCAGCTTGTGCTGCAAGGCGATCTTGTCGTTGGCGCGGCGCTCCTGCCAGTTGCCCAGCTGTATGCCGAGCGCCACCACCAGCACTGTGGCCACGAAAGGAATCAATTTAAAGCGGAACGCCATTACAATGGAACCTCGATCAAATCGCCACTCCCTCATGAGATGAAAATTGCTATTGCCATTGCATTCATGCTGATCCTTGGCAGCCTGGGATCGGCGCTGTTCTTCCTGATGCGCGACAAGGGCCGCAGCAACAACACCGTGCGCTCGCTGGCGGTGCGGGTGGCGCTGTCGATCACGCTATTCCTGCTGATCCTGCTGGCCTACAAGCTCGGCTACATCCAGCCCAAGGGCATCCGCATGGGCTAAAAAAAAAGCCGCACCGTGTGCGGCTTTTGCGGCGTATGCCATTATAACCAGTAGACCACCACGTAGAGGCCCAGCCACACCACGTCCACGAAGTGCCAGTACCAGGCCGCGCCTTCAAAGGCGAAGTGGTTGTCCGGCGTGAAATGTCCCTTCAGTACGCGGTACAGCACCACCGACAGCATGATCGCCCCCATCGTCACGTGGAAGCCGTGGAAGCCGGTCAGCATGAAGAAGGTCGAACCGTAGATGCCCGAGGTCAGCTTCAGATTCAGTTCGGTGTACGCATGGTGATACTCATACGCCTGGAAGCCCATGAACACCGCCCCCAGCAGCACCGTGGCAAACAGCCAGATCGCCGTCTGCGCGCGATGGCCGGCGCGCAACGCGTGGTGGGCGATGGTCAGCGTCACGCCCGAGGTCAGCAGCAAGGCGGTGTTGATGGTCGGGATCGGGAACGGCCCCATGGTCTGGAACGCCTCCACCGTGCCGGCCGGCGTGGCGCCGCCCCAGGACGGCGCGTAGTCCGGCCAGACGAATTTGCTGTCCAGGTCGCCCAGCCAAGGCATCGAGATGCTGCGCGCATAGAACAGCGCGCCGAAGAAGGCGCCGAAGAACATCACTTCGGAGAAGATGAACCAGCTCATCGACCAGCGATAGGAATGGTCGATGCGCTGGCTGTACAAGCCGCCCTCCGATTCCTTGATGGCGTCGCCGAACCAGAAATACAGCACGGTAATGGTGCCAAGGATGCCGATCAGATTGGCGGCCGGCCCCCATGACGCATCATTGACCCAGGCCGAGGCGCCGATCATGGTCACCAGCAGCGACAGGCCGGCCAGCAGCGGCCAGCGCGACGGACCGGGCACGAAATAATACGGTGCCGCGGCGCCCTGTGGACTTGTTGAACTCATCTTCATCTCCCCATTTTCACTTATTTAGCGACTACGAATTTGACGATTGTTATCAGTACGCCGATGAACACCGCCACCGCCAGCAAGGCCGCGATGATGATGTGCAGCGGATTCAGTCCCTGCTGGTCGGCGTCGAAATCGCGCTTGCGGCGCAACCCCACGAACGACCACAGCACGGCCTTGAGCGAATACAGGAACCCGGGCTTGTCCGCCATCTCAGTTGGCCGCCGTCTTCACCAGCCCGCCGCCCACCTCGAAGAAGGTATACGACAGCGTGATGGTTTTCACATCCCTGGGCAGCTTCGGATCGATGTAGAACACCACCGGCATCTGTCGCGCTTCCTTCGGCTTCAGCGTTTGCTGCTTGAAGCAGAAGCATTCCACTTTCATGAAATACGGCATCGCATTCTGCGGCGCGTAACTCGGGATCGCCTGCGCATTCATCTCGCGCGGCTGGGTGTTGACCACTTCGTACATCACCGTGTTCAGTTCGCCCGGATGCACCGTCATGCTGGCCTGCGTCGGCCGGAAGCGCCATGGTCCCTGGGCGTTGCCGTCGAACTCGATGGTGACGTTGCGGCTCTTGTCCACCTGCGTGTTCTGGTCCAGCGCCACCGTGCCGTCCTTCTGGGTCAGCACATTGATGCCCAGCGCTTCGCAGATCTGGCGGTAGAACGGATTGAGCGCATAGGCAAAGCCGAACATCACCGTCGCGATGACGATCAGCTTGCCCAGCAGCTTTTTGTTCTCGGTCATGTCAGCTCAGCCAGATGCGCTTGACGAACACCGAGGCGAAGAAGAACGCCGCCAGGCCGAACAGGATCAAGGCGGTGCGCAGGTTGTTCGGCTTCTTTTGCCCGTTCATGATTATTTGAACTCTGGTGGGGTTTCGAAGGTGTGGAACGGCGCCGGCGACGGCACGGTCCACTCCAGGCCTTCCGCGCCTTCCCATGGCTTGGCTTCGGCTTTCTTGCCGCCACGAATGGTCGGCAGGATCACGAAGAACAGGAAGAACACTTGCGACAGGCCGAAACCGAAGGCGCCGATGGTGGCCACCATATTGAAGTCGGTAAACTGCGCCGAGTAGTCGGCGTAGCGGCGCGGCATGCCGGCCAAGCCCAGGAAGTGCATCGGGAAGAAGGTGACGTTGAAGGTGATCAGCGACAGCCAGAAGTGGGTCTTGCCCATGGTCTCGTTGTACATATGGCCGGTCCATTTCGGCGACCAGTAGTAGAAGCCGGCGAACAGCGCGAACAGCGAACCAGCCACCAGCACGTAGTGGAAATGCGCCACCACGTAGTAGGTGTCCTGCAGCTGGATGTCGATCGGCGTTACCGCCAGGATCAGGCCGGTGAAGCCGCCGATGGTGAACACGAAGATGAAGCCGACAGCGAAGAGCATCGGCGTTTCAAACGTCATCGAGCCGCGCCACATGGTGGCGATCCAGTTGAACACCTTCACGCCGGTCGGCACTGCGATCAGCATGGTGGCGTACATGAAGAACAGCTGCGAGGTCACAGGCATGCCGGTGGTGAACATGTGGTGCGCCCAGACGATGAACGACAGAATCGCGATCGACGCGGTGGCATACACCATCGAGGCGTAGCCGAACAGCTGCTTGCGGGCGAACGCCGGCAGGATCTGCGAGACGATGCCGAACGCCGGCAGAATCATGATGTACACCTCGGGGTGGCCGAAGAACCAGAAGATGTGCTGGTACATCACCGGGTCGCCACCGGCGGCGGCGTTGAAGAACGAGGTGCCGAAGTGGCGGTCGGTCAGCGTCATGGTGATGGCGCCGGCCAGCACCGGCATCACGGCGATCAGCAGGTAGGCGGTGATCAGCCAGGTCCAGCAGAACATCGGCATCTTCATCAAGGTCATGCCGGGTGCGCGCATGTTGAGGATGGTGACGATGATGTTGATCGAGCCCATGATCGACGAGGCGCCCATCAGGTGCATCGCGAAGATGGCCATGTCCATGCCCGGTCCCATTTGCGTCGACAGCGGCGCGTACAGCGTCCAGCCGGCGGCGGTGGCGCCGCCCGGCGCCAGGAACGAGGTGGCCAGCAGGATCGCCGCTGGCGGCAGCAGCCAGAACGAGAAGTTGTTCATGCGCGCGAACGCCATGTCGGAGGCGCCGATCTGCAGCGGAATCATCCAGTTGGCGAAGCCGACGAAGGCCGGCATGATGGCGCCGAACACCATCACCAGGCCGTGCATGGTGGTCAGCTGGTTGAAGAATTCAGGCTGGAAGAATTGCAGGCCGGGCTTGAACAGCTCGGTGCGTATCATCAGCGCCAGCACGCCGCCGGACAGCAGCATGATGAACGAGAACCACAGGTACAGCGTACCGATGTCCTTGTGGTTGGTGGCAAACAGCCAGCGCGCCGGACCATGGGGATGGTCGTGGGCGTGGTCATGCTCGTGGCCGTGATCCAAAGTAGTAGTGCTCATCTGTAACGCTCCTGATTACTTACGTGCAGCCACAACTTCGGCTGGTTGAACGATGTTTTCCTCAGCCTTGTTCGTCCAGCTATTGCGGGTGTAAGTAATGACAGCCGCGATATCCGTATCCGACAATTGCTTCCAAGAAGGCATTTCGACGGGATATTTCCCGCTCTTTTTACCGTGCAACAGCACGCTGATTTGTTCCGCTTTCGGTCCGGTCACCACCGGCGAACCGTCCAGCGCCGGGTAGGTCGAAGGCAAACCGCGGCCGTTGGCCTGGTGGCAGGCCACGCAGTTGGTGCTGTAGACTTTTTCACCCTTGGTCTTCAGCTCGTCAATGGTCCAGGTTTTGTTCGGATCATCGGCCAGCGCCGCCATTTCCTTCTTCTTGCCGTCGACCCAGACCTTGTAGTCGGCGTCGCTGACCACCCGCACCACGATCGGCATGAAGGCGTGCTCCTTGCCGCACAGCTCCGAGCAGTAGCCGCGGAAGGTGCCGGTGTGTTCGGCCTTGAACCAGGCGTCGCGCACGAAGCCGGGAATCGCATCCTGCTTGACCGCAAACGCCGGAATCGACCATGAGTGGATGACGTCGTTGGCGGTGGTAATCATGCGGATCTTGCGGTGCACCGGCACCACCACCTCATTATCGACTTCCATCAGATAGTTGTCGCCACGTTTCTCGGTCGGCGCGAAGCCTGGCGCGCCGACTTGCGCGCGCGGCGTCGACAGATTGGACAGGAAGGAAATCCCCTCGCCCTCGCCTTTCAGGTAATCGTAGCCCCACTTCCACTGCATGCCGGTGACCTTGATGGTGATGTCGGCGTTGGAGGTGTCCTTCATGCCGACCACGGTGCGGGTGGCGGGCAGCGCCATGCCGATCACGATCAGGAACGGCACGATGGTCCAGGCCACCTCGACAGCGGTGGATTCGTGGAAGGTGGCCGGCTTGTGGCCGAGCGACTTGCGGTGCTTGAAGATCGAATAGAACATCACGCCGAACACTGCAATGAAGATGACCAGGCAGACGCCCATCATCCAGTTGTGCAGGTCGTAGACTTCGGTGGCGATGCGGGTGGCGGGTGGTTGCAGGTTCAGTTCGCCGGCTATGGGGCCGCCGGTACCCCCGGTGGCGGCGCCGTAGGTGCCGGCTGCGGCGCCGGTTGCGGTGTCAGCTGCCCACGCTGGTGCCCCGGCGGCCAGCATGGCCAGCCCGAACATCAACGCTTGAAGTCGCTTCGCATATGTCATGTTTTCCCCAACTGCCCAAGAAATTAAAATATTTTTTTAACGTCCTGCCGGCTATCGGTGAACTGAACCGGCGACGCTCCTTAAACAACCACCGCATCGTTGGATGCGCGATTCTGCTTAATGCTTCTGCTTAATTCACTGCACGTTCGTATTCGATACCTTGTTTGCCATGGTGGCAAAGTTAGTGATTGATTATATAGAACAAAAACGTAGCACATCAAGCAATAAACTATGGTGTTGCCATACGGCCCTACGCCGCATGGCAACATGAAACCCGCATTTAGCGCGGCTTGCGCGGCGGATCGAAGCGGATGATCGCTTCGCCCTTGGAAGTCACCTTGGGCGCCGGGCGGAACGCGTGGCCGTAGATAACCTCGAAGGTCAAGCCCAGTTTGCCGTCGCTGCGGCGGCCCCGTTCCAGCGTGCCCAGCATGCGTTGCCAGGCCACCTTGCCCATCATGCTGCGGCGCAGCGTGGTGAGCGGATTGCCGCCCAAAGCGCGCACGTCCGACAACAACGCCAGCGGCGTATCGTAGGTCACGGTGATGGTTTCCATGTCCAGCACCGGGGTCGAAAACCCGGCTTCGACCAGCTGATCGCCGAAATCGTGCATGTCAACGAAGGGCAACACGTGCGGCGCCAGGTCGGCTTCGGCAAAGGCGGTGCGCAGCTCGCGCAGCGAATCCGGGCCGAAGCAGGAAAACATCAGCAGGCTGTTCACGCGCAGCACGCGGCGCCATTCGGCAAACACGCGGTCCGGCTGCGGGTGCCAGTGCAGCGCCAGGTTGGACCAGACCAGATCCAGCGAGTTCGGGCCCAGCGGTAAGTCGGCAAAATCGCCGCACAGCAGCTCGACGCCGCTCCTTGACGGCAATAGCTTGCTCAGCAGCTGGTTCAGCGACGACGACTTGGCGCCCGGGCCCTGGGCCGTGCGCAGCATCGCTTCGGCGGCGTCCAGGCCCACAATCTGGGCGGTGGGATAGGCTTTTTGCAACAACGGCAGATCGGCGCCGCTGCCGCAGCCGGCATCCAAAACGCGCGAAGGCGCTATTTTAATCAATTCCAGCCGGTCGAACATGCGCGATGATATTTCCCGACGCAGGAAATCGGCCGGGGCAATACGTTGCGGACGGGAAAACAGCTGACGGACGCGCTCGAGGTCGATCGGAGCGCTCAGTTTGGGGGGATTGGCGGGGACTTGCATGATGATAGGTCGTTGTAATGCGATAATGTCGGCAGTGTACATGGTTGAACGCCATCGCGACGACGACCGGAGCGGTTTTCAGGGCGGAGGCGTGGCATGAATGACAAGATCGGGGCTACGGCCGGCGATCCGGCGACTAGTACGGCGCCGGATGCGGCGCTGGCTGCGGCTGCGGCTGCGGGGCCAGCGTGCGGCGCGAGGCTACGCGCGTTGCTGCGACATAGTGCGCGTGGCCTGCTGCGCCACCTGTTGCCCAGCGCTTGCGCCCTGTGCGGCGGCGACAGCGACGACGCCTTGTGTGCCGGCTGCGCAGCGCAATTCTTCGGTCCCGCCGCCGCCATCGCCCGCTGCCCGCGCTGCGCCAACCCGCTGCCCGGCCAGGCGTCGGGTGCTGTTGAGGCAACAGCGGGAGCGCCGCAAGGCCGCCCCGGCGCGCCTGGGCGAACGGCGATGGCTGGCCAGTTGTGCGGCGTCTGCCTGACCGCCCCGCCGGCCTTCGACCGCACGCTGGCCGCTGCCGACTACGCTTTGCCGGTCGACCAGCTGGTGCTGCAGTTGAAATTCGGCCACCGCCTGGCGCTGGCCCCGCTGTGCGCGCGTCTGCTGCGCGACGCCGTGCTGGCTGAAGGCAATGTCGCCTTGCCCGCCCTGCTGTGCCCGGTGCCGCTGGGACCGCGCCGGCTGGCGGGACGCGGCTACAACCAGGCACTGGAAATCGCCCGGCCGCTGGCACGCGGCCTGGGCATCGCGCTGGCGCCGCGCCTGTTGCAGCGGGTCCGTGAAACCGCCGCCCAGAGCAGCGTCGCCCCCGAACGGCGCCAGCAGAACATCGCCGGCGCCTTCGCGGTGCCGGACGCCGCCCTGGTGGCAGGTCGCCACATCGGCGTCGTCGACGACGTCATGACCAGCGGCCGCACCTTGAACGAAGTGGCGGCAACATTAAAACGCCACGGCGCCGCGCGGGTCAGCAACTTCGTGTTCGCCCGCACGCCGCCGCACTGATATAGCAAAGGAAAAAAGCATGTTCCACGTCGTCCTGGTCCACCCAGAAATTCCGCCGAACACCGGCAACGTCATCCGCCTGTGCGCCAACACCGGCGCCCAGCTGCACCTGATCGAACCGCTGGGCTTCCCGCTGGAAGACGCCAAGCTCAAGCGCGCCGGCCTGGACTACCACGAATATGCCCGCATGAAAGTGCACAAGGACTGGGACGCCTTCTTGGCCGAGATTCAGCCCGACCCGGCGCGCATGTACGCGATGACCACGCACGGCTCGTCGCCGTTCGCCCAAGCCAGCTTCCAGCCGGGCGACGTGTTCGTATTCGGCTCGGAAACCGCCGGCCTGCCGCCAGCGCTGCGCGACACCTTCCCGCCGGCGCAACGCATCCGCCTGCCGATGCGGCCCGACAACCGCAGCATGAACCTCGCCAACACCGTCGCCGTGGTGGTCTTCGAAGCCTGGCGCCAGAACGGCTACGCCGGCGGCGCCTGAACTCCGGGGTCAGGTCCCCCATTTCTACACGACCTCAACCCTAGCCGGCTGCTACGGCTCAGCTCCTGTAGAAATGGGAGACCTGACCCCGGGTTGGTGTTTCCATACGGAGCCGGCGACGCCGGCGATCAGCAGCACGATGGCCAGCAGTTCCAGCGGACGCGGCATCTGGTGCTGGTAGAGGAAGCCGTACAACAGGCCGAACAGGGTTTCAAACAGCAGCAGCTGGCCCGACAGCGTGACCGGCACGCGCCGGCTCGCGAGGTTCCATAGCTGGTTGCCGATCACCGACGCGCCCAGCGCGACGATCGTCACCACGCTCCAGAAACGCCACCAGTCGCGCCCCGCTGCACCGTCGCCGCCAACCGCCATTACCACCGCCCCCAAGGCCAGCGCCACCAGGCCGGTACTTAAACCGTACAAGCCCGACCACTCGGCGCCGCTGAAATGCAGGTTGCGTTTGAGGAAGCGGGCGTTGTCCACCGCGTACCACGTCCAGCACAGCAGCGCGCCGAACGCGCACAACATGCCCAGCGCCACCTTGGTCCAAGGCTGCGTCGCGCCCTGCGCATGCGTGAACACGTCCAGGTTGATGCAGACGATGCCCGCCGCCACCAGCGTCAGCGGCCACGCCAGTTGCCGCAGTGGCAAGGCGCCATGGTCGCGTCGCCCCAGCAGGGTCACGCTCAACGGCAGCATGCCGATGATCAGCGACGCCGCCGCCACGCCCGCCAGTTGCACGCCGGTCGACAGCAGCAGGTAATAGACGATGTTGCCGGCCAGCGCGTGCCGCAACAGCACCGCGCACTCGGCCCGCGTCACGCGGCGCAGCAGGCCGTTCAGGCGCGGCAATAGTAACAACAAGGTCATCAGGCCATAGGCCAGGTAGCGTCCCAGCGCCAGCTCCATCGGCGAAAATTCCGCCAGCCAGCGCGGCATCACAAAAATCATGCCCCAGAAGGCTCCGGCCGCAAGGCCGCATAACACGCCATACCACATACAGTTCTCCTTTTCCGGGAACCATTGTGGCGGCGCGCACCGCGCAAGGATTGTGTGGGACTAGCGGATTTTTGTCTGGCCCTGCTTGCGGTAAGCCAGCGGCGTGATGTCCATCGCGCGCCGCATGGCGTGCGTCAGTGCGCTCTGGTCGGCGTAACCGGCCTGCGTGGCCAGCTGTGCAATCGGCTGCGACGATTCCACCAGCTGGCGGCAGACGAAGCGCAGCCGCATCGCGTTCAGCCAGGCCTGCGGGGTGGTGTCGAGTTCTTCGCGGAACACGCGGTGCAGGCTGCTGACGCTCATGCAGGCCAGGCGCGCCATGCTATCGGTATTCCATGGCTGGCCGGGCGCTGCTTCAAACTGCGTCAGCGCTGCCTGCAGGCGCGAGGCGGGCCGCAGCGGCTGGTGGGTCAGCGATTCCAGCAGCAATGGTGTCCAGTGCGTCAGTACACCGGCGCCGGCCGCGCCTTGCGCATAGATCAGGCCCATGAAGTCGATCAGCCTGGCGCTCGCCGCCCCGATCGGCGCATACGGACGTTCGGCCAGCCGCCCCGCCGTCTCAGGCGCCACACCGGCCAGGTCGAAGTCGAGGATCAACGATTGATTGGATTCCTGCGAAAACTGCGTGTGCACCAGTCCCGGCGCGATGAAGGCAGCGCGCAGCGGATGCAGCACACCGCTGGCGCCGTTGATATCCAGCATCAGCTTGCCCCTGAGCGGCAGCACCATCTGGGCGAAATCGTGCGCATCCGAGAATGGCGCGCTGTAGCTGCGCAAGTCGATTCCGGTCGCTGTCATGGCGTTAGCGGCGGACCGCCCACAGCGCCAGCAGGGCCAGCAGGCCGGCGCCCAGCAAGCCCACCAGAATCGTCGTGGCCGCCATGATGGCGGCCGGATTGCGCAAGCCGGAGAATTCGGCGGCAAAGGCCAGCGTCACTGCTGTGATCAATTGCCCCGGCAGCACGAAGCGCAGGCTACGGAATGCCCACGGATTGGCGCGTAGCCAGAAGCGGCGCGCCACCATCAGCGGCGGTCCCCACAGCGCCAGCAAAAACGCCAGCACCGCCACCAGGATAAGGATCAGTCTCATTTGAACGTGCGAACCTTGGTCAGCAGCTTGGTGGTCGAGCGGTCGTGCTCGAAATCGATGGCGACCGCCTGGCCGCCGTAAGCCAGCACCGCCTGACCTTCGGGAATCGCATCCATCTGGTAATCGCCGCCCTTGGCGTAGATTTCCGGACGCGCCTGCTGCACCACTTCCAGCGCGGTGTCTTCGTCAAAGTCCACCACCAAGCTGACCGACTCCAGCGCAGCCAGCACCGCCATGCGGTCGGCGGCGGTGTTGAGCGGGCGGTCGTCGCCCTTGCCCAGCCGTTTGACGGAAGCGTCGGTATTGGCGGCTACCACCAGCGAGGCGCCCAGCGCGCGCGCCTGCGCCAGATAGGTGACGTGGCCGCGGTGCAGGATGTCGAATACGCCGTTGGTCAGCACGACCGGCTTGGGCAGCGCCGCGACGCGGGCGGCCAGTTGTTCGCGGGTGCAGATTTTTTCTTCAAATTGAGGCATGGCTGGTTTCTAGGTGTTGGATTCGTGGTCTGGTGCTGCTTCTTGTTCAATGCTCAGCGCGCCAAAGGCGGCGCCGCCCTCGCCCGGTTCGGCGCGGCCGCCGTGCAGCTTGATCTGCAAGCGCAGGCCGTTGGCCGAGTCGGCATTGCGCAGCGCCTCTTCGTAGGCAATATAGCCTTTATTATAAAGTTCATACAGCGCCTGGTCGAACGTGCACATGCCCAGTTCGCGCGATTTGTGCATGATCTCCTTGATGCTCTGGAAATTCCCCTTGAAAATCATCTCGGCGATGGTGGGCGTGTTGAGCAAAATTTCAATCGCCGCCTTGCGGCCCGTGCCATCCTCGGTGCGGATCAGCCGCTGCGAAACGATGGCGCGCAGGTTGGACGACAAGTCCATCAGCAGCTGGTTGCGCCGCTCTTCCGGGAAGAAGTTGATGATGCGGTCCATGGTCTGGTTGGCGTTGTTGGCGTGCAGCGTGCCCAGGCACAGGTGGCCGGTTTCGGCAAAGGCAATCGCGTGCTCCATGGTTTCGGTGTCGCGGATCTCGCCGATCAGGATCACGTCCGGCGCCTGGCGCAGCGTGTTCTTCAGCGCGTTGTGCCACGACAGCGTATCGACGCCGACCTCGCGGTGCGTGACCAGGCAGGCTTTGTTCTTGTGCACGTACTCGACCGGATCTTCCACCGTGATGATATGGCCGGCCGAATGGGCGTTACGGTGATCGATCATCGCCGCCAGCGTGGTCGACTTGCCGGAACCGGTGCCGCCGACCACCAGCACCAGCCCGCGCTTGGTCATAACGATGTCCTTCAGCACCTCCGGCAGTTCCAGCTTTTCCAGAGTCGGGATCTCGGAGGCGATGGTGCGGATCACGATGCCCACATGCTGTTGCTGCACGAAGACATTGACGCGGAACCGGCACACCTCCGGTAGCGAGATGGCAAAATTGCATTCCAGCTCGGTCTCGAACTCGCGCTGCTGCTTGTCGTTCATGATCGACAGCGCCAGTGCACGCGTCACGCTGCCGCTCAGCTTCTGCTGGCTCAACGGCTTCATCGCCCCTTGCGCCTTGATACTGGGCGGGAAATCGGCGGCGATGAACAAGTCCGAACCGCCGGTGTGGTGCATCACCTTCAGCAACTTGTGCAGATAGGCCTGAGCTTCTTCCGGACCAAATGTGGTGGACATATACGCCTTTCGGATTGTCGTCGCATTATATTCCGCTACAATAGCTCAACTTGGCGTTCCTTTATTGCATCCCAGCATCGCCTGTGTTCAAATAACTTCATGACACTGACCGAACTGAAATACATTGTCGCCGTGGCAAGGGCGAAGCACTTCGGACACGCGGCCGAAGCCTGTTACGTTGCCCAGCCGACGTTGTCGGTCGCCATCAAGAAACTCGAAGACGAATTGGGCGTGGTCCTGTTTGAACGGGGCGGCGCCGAAATCTCCGTCACGCCGCTGGGCGCGCAGATCGTCGCCCAGGCCGAGCGCGTGCTCGAACAAACCGCCGCCATCAAGGAACTCGCCAAGCAGAACAAGGACCCGCTGGCCGGACCGCTGCGCCTGGGCGTGATCTACACGATTGGCCCGTACCTGCTGCCGCCGCTGGTCAAAGGCATGATAGCCAACGTGCCGCAGATGCCGCTGATCCTGCAGGAAAACTTCACCGTCAAGCTGCTGGAGATGTTGCGCCAGGGCGAACTGGACGCCGCCATCATGGCGTTGCCGCTGCCGGAACACGGTATGGCCATGCAAGTGTTGTATGACGAACCCTTCGTGGTGGCGATGCCGGCCGCGCACCCGTGGACCAAGCGCAAGCTGATCCCCGCCGACGACCTCAAGACCGAGAACATGCTGCTGCTTGGTAACGGACACTGCTTCCGCGACCAGGTACTGGAAGTATGTCCCGAGATGGCGCGTTTCTCTGCGCCGGGCAATGGCATGCAGCGCACCTTTGAAGGGTCGTCGCTGGAAACCATCCGTCACATGGTAGCCAGCGGCATCGGCCTGACCGTGCTGCCGCGCGCCTCGGTGCCGGACATGGACACCAAGGAAGGCATGCTGCAATTCCGCCCGTTCGAGGAACCGGCGCCGTCGCGCCGCGTGGTCATCGTGTGGCGCAAAAGCTTCACCCGCAAGGCCGCGATCGACGCCGTGTGCGACGTGGTGGCATCCTGCAACTTGCCGGGCATCACCACCCTCTGCGCCGAAGCATGACGCCGGGCGCCAGGATTTGCGATAATCACCGCTTTCCTGTTACCCGAAGTGACATATGAACAAGCTGGGGCTCTACCTTCGTCTGATCCGGATGGACAAACCGATCGGCACCGTGCTGCTGCTGTGGCCGACGCTGATCGCGATGTGGCTGGCCAGCGGCGGCGTGCCGGACTGGCACCTGCTGCTGATCTTCATCCTCGGCACCTTCCTGATGCGCTCGGCCGGGTGCGCCATCAACGACTACGCCGACCAGGACATCGACAAATTCGTCAAGCGCACGGCGCAGCGCCCGATCACCAGCGGCCGCGTCAGCGGCAAGGAAGCAGTGGCAATCGCCGTAGTGCTGACCTTGGTCGCCTTCTGCCTGATCCTGCCGCTGAATGCGCTGACCAGGCAGCTGTCGGTGGTGGCGGCAATTCTGGCCGGCACCTATCCCTACTTCAAGCGCTTCTTCGCGATTCCGCAGGCTTACCTCGGCATCGCCTTTGGCTTCGGTATCCCGATGGCGTTCGCGGCGATCCAGAACCACGTGCCGCCGGTGGCCTGGCTGCTGCTCATCGGCAACGTGTTCTGGACCCTGGCCTACGACACCGAATACGCCATGGTCGACCGCGACGACGACCTGAAGATCGGCATCAAGACCTCGGCGATCACCTTCGGCCGCTACGACGTCGCCATCATCATGGTGTGCTACGCGCTGCACCTGGCGATTCTGCTGGTGTGCGGCTGGCAACTGGGCCTGCGCCTGTGGTTCGTGGCCGGGCTGGCGGTGGCGGCCGGCATGGCCTGCTATCACTACACGCTGATCCGCAACCGCGAACGCGATCCCTGCTTCTACGCCTTCCGCCACAACAACTGGCTGGGCGGCGCCGTGTTTGCCGGCGTGGCGCTGGATTACGCGCTGCGCTAGGCTTCACAGCGTCAATTGAGCGCACGCAAAGTGGTGACTTGGCCGATACTTACACTGGTTCTCTTTTCCCACCAGCACACACAGACGAGGTCACCATGAGTCAGAACGACATTGCAGACAGCCAGTCCGCCAGCGCCACCGCCCGCGACCAGCTGATCGACGGCCTGAAAAGCTCCATCAACGAAGCCGAGAAATGGCTGGAGGACAGCGCCGACGACGTCAGCGAAGCCGCCTCCGCCGCCCGCATCCGCTTCGACGACACGCTGCGCACCGCCATCAGCGACCTGCGCAAGCTGGAAGACAGCATCCTCGCCCACAGCCGTGACGCCGCCGACAGCGTCAACGTCTACGTGCGCGACAATCCATGGAAGGCCGTCACCGTCGGCGCCACCATCGGCCTGCTGGTCGGCGTGCTGCTCAGCCGTAAATAATTCCGGACGCCGCGCCGTCGCGCGCGGTGGCCGGACAGCCGATCACACGCTGCCCAGCTCGTCGCCCAGCTCCTTGCCGCGGGCGGCGGCGGCTTTCATGGCGCTGATGATGGATGCTTTGATGCCGCTGCGTTCCATGCTGGTCAGCGCGGCGTAGGTGGTGCCGCCTTTCGACGTGACCCGCTCGCGCAGCAGCGACACCGGTTCGCTCGATTGCAGCGCCAGCTGGGCCGCGCCGGTAAAGGTGGCCAGCGCCAGCTGCTTGCCCTGCTCCGCGCTCAGGCCCATTTCCTCGGCCGCCTGCTGCATCGCTTCGATGAAGTAGAACACATAGGCCGGGCCGCTGCCGGAGACCGCCGTCACCGCATCGATCTTGCTTTCATCATCCAGCCACACGGTCGGGCCGACTGCGCGCAGGATGTCGTCGGCGGCCTTGGTCTGCTCGGCGCTGACGCCCGGCATGGCCACCATGCCGGTGATGCCCTGGCCGATCAGCGCCGGCGTGTTCGGCATGCAGCGCACGATGGCGCCATGGCCGCCGAGCCAGCGCGACAGGTCGGCGCCGCGGATGCCGGCCGCGATCGACACGATCAGCGGCGGCCGCGCCGCATCGAGGAACGGCAGCAGCTGCGCCGCCACTTCGCGCATGCTTTGCGGTTTGACCGCCAGCACGATCACATCCGCCGCGCCGACCGCTGCACCGGTTGCGGCGGCAGTGGTCACGCCGTACTGCTGGTGCAGCCGCGCCAGCGCGTCCGCGTTCGGGTCCGCCACGTGGATGTTGGCGCCGGCGGTCAGTTTATTCGCCAGGCCGGCGATCAGGGCCGCGGCCATATTGCCGCCGCCGATAAATGCAATTTTCATGATTCAAGCCTTGTTGTAATGGCGCGCGCCAAAAATCGCGCTGCCCACGCGTACGATCGTGGCGCCCTCGACAATCGCGGCCCGCAGGTCGGCCGACATGCCCATCGACAGCGTGTCGAGCGCCAGCCCGTCGGCGCGCAGTTGGTCATATACAGTCCGCAGCTGGGCGAAGGCCGCGCGCTGCTGGTCAAAGTCCTCGGCCGGCTCGGGGATCGCCATCAGGCCGCGCAGGGTCAGGTTGGGCAGCGCGGCGACCTTGTGGGCCAGCGCCGCCACGTCCTGCGGGGCGACGCCGCTTTTGCTGGCCTCGCCGCTGATATTCACTTGCAAACAAATCTGCAGCGGCGCCAGCCCGGCCGGCCGCTGTTCGGACAGCCGCTGCGCGATCTTTTCGCGCTCGACCGTGTGGACCCAGGCGAAGTGCTCGGCAATCGGCCGCGTCTTGTTGCTCTGGATCGGGCCGATGAAATGCCACTCCAGCGCCGGCCCGCTGTCCCCCAGGGCCTGCTGCACGGCGAGGATCTTGTCCACGCCCTCTTGCAGATAGTTCTCGCCGAACGCGCGCTGGCCGGCCGCAACCGCCTCCAGCACCGCCTCCGGCCCAAACGTCTTGGACACCGCCAGCAGCTGCACGGCGTCCGGCGGACGGCCCGATTCTTGGGAAGTGGCAACAATTGTCGCGGTGATGGCTTGCAAGTTCTGGCGGATCGGGGACATAATCAATGAGTAAGGACCGTTAAAACAGCTAGATAGACGTCTGGGCACAGGGATTATAAATGGACATCTCCGAACTACTCGCATTCTCCGTCAAGAACAAGGCTTCGGACTTGCACCTGTCCGCCGGGCTGCCGCCGATGATACGGGTGCACGGCGACGTGCGCCGCATCAACCTGCCGCCGCTGGAGCACAAGGACGTGCACGGCATGATCTATGACATCATGAACGACTCGCAGCGCAAGGCCTACGAGGAAATGCTGGAGGTCGACTTCTCGTTCGCGATTCCCGGCCTGGCGCGTTTCCGCGTCAACGCTTACAACCAGGAGCGCGGCGCCTCGGCGGTGCTGCGCACCATTCCGTCCAAGATCCTCAGCCTGGAAGACCTGAACGCGCCCAAGATCTTCGCCGAATTCGCGCTGAAGCCGCGCGGGCTGGTGCTGGTGACCGGGCCGACCGGCTCCGGCAAGTCGACCACGCTGGCGGCCATGGTCAACCACCTCAACGAAAACGAGTACGGCCACATCCTGACGATCGAAGACCCGATCGAGTTCGTGCACGAATCCAAGAAATGCCTGATCAACCAGCGCGAAGTGGGACCGCACACGCTGTCGTTCAACAATGCGCTGCGCTCGGCATTGCGGGAAGACCCGGACTGCATCCTGGTCGGCGAGCTGCGCGACCTGGAGACCATCCGCCTGGCCTTGTCGGCGGCGGAAACCGGCCACCTGGTGTTCGGCACGCTGCACACCTCGTCGGCGGCCAAGACCATTGACCGTATCGTCGACGTGTTCCCGGCCGATGAAAAGGAAATGGTGCGCGCCATGCTGTCGGAATCGCTGCAGGCCGTGATTTCGCAGACGCTGTTGAAAACCAAGGATGGCGCCGGCCGCGTGGCGGCGCACGAAATCATGGTGGCGACGCCGGCCATCCGCAACCTGATCCGCGAAGCCAAGGTGGCGCAGATGTATTCGGCGATCCAGACCGGCAGCAGCGTCGGCATGCAGACGCTGGACCAGAACCTGACCGACCTGGTCCGCCGCAACATCATCAGCGGCGCCGCCGCCCGCAGCGCCGCCAAGTCACCCGACAACTTCCCCGGTTAAAGAAAGCACAGAATGGAACGCGATCAGGCCTCAAAATTCATGTTCGACTTGCTGCGCCTGATGCTGGCCAAGAAGGGCTCGGACCTGTTCATCACCGCCGGCTTTCCGCCGGCCGTCAAGATCGACGGCAAGATGACGCCGGTGTCGGCCCAGCCGCTGACCGCCGCCCATACGCTCGATCTGGCCCGCGCCATCATGAACGACAAGCAGGCCGCCGGCTTCGAGCTGACCAAGGAAGCCAACTTCGCCATCAGCCCCGGCGACATCGGCCGCTTCCGCGTCTCCGCCTTCGTACAGATGGGCGCGGTCGGCATGGTGCTGCGGACCATCAACTCCGACATCCCCAAGCTGGAAGAGCTCGGCCTGCCCGAGGTGCTGAAGGACGTGGTGATGGCCAAGCGCGGCCTGGTGATCATGGTCGGCGCCACCGGTTCCGGCAAGTCCACCACGCTGGCCGCCATGGTCGGCTACCGCAATGAACACAGCTACGGCCACATCATCACCATCGAAGATCCGGTCGAGTTCGTTCACCCGCACAAGAACTGCATCGTCACCCAGCGCGAGGTCGGGGTCGACACCGACGACTGGGCGGTGGCGCTGAAGAACACGCTGCGCCAGGCGCCGGACGTGATCCAGATCGGCGAGATCCGCGACCGCGAAACCATGGACCACGCCATCGCCTTCGCCGAAACCGGCCACCTGTGCCTGGCCACCTTGCACGCCAACAGCGCCAACCAGGCGCTCGACCGCATCATCAACTTCTTCCCCGAGGAACGCCGCCAGCAATTGCTGATGGATTTGTCGCTGAACCTGAAGGGCATGATTTCGCAGCGCCTGATTCCGAAGAAGGAATCCAAGGGCCGCGCGGTGGCCATCGAAATCATGCTCAACTCGCCGCTGATCTCGGACCTGATCTTCAAGGGCGAGGTGCACGAGATCAAGGAGCTGATGAAGAAGTCGCGCGAACTGGGCATGCAGACCTTCGACCAGTCGCTGTTCGACCTGCACGAAGCCGACCTGATCACCTACGAGGACGCGCTGCGCAACGCCGACTCCGTCAACGACCTGCGCCTGACCATCAAGCTGGAAGGCAAGGCCGCGAAAAACCGCGACCTGTCGGCCGGCACCGAACATTTGGGACTCATTTAATGAACACGATTTTCGATCTCTCCGCCGACAGCCTGAGCGGCCAGCCGGTCGACCTGGCCCAGTACAAGGGCAAGGTGCTGCTGATCGTCAACACCGCCAGCAAGTGCGGCTTCACGCCGCAATACAAGGGACTGGAAGCGGTCTACCAGCAATTCAAGGACAAGGGGGTCGAAGTGCTGGGCTTCCCGTGCAACCAGTTCGGCGCACAGGAACCGGGCGCGGCCGACGAAATCGGCGCCTTCTGCGAGAAGAACTACGGCGTCACTTTCCCGCTGTTCGCCAAGATCGACGTCAACGGCGAACATGCCCACCCGCTGTTCCAGAAACTCAAGAAGGATGCGCCCGGCATCCTGGGCACCGAAGGCATCAAGTGGAATTTTACAAAGTTTCTGATTCGCAAGGATGGCACCGTCTACAACCGCTACGCCCCGACCACCAAGCCGGAAGAGCTGATCGCTGACATCGAAAAGCTGCTTGCTGAGTGATCTCGACAACAAAATGTCCAGTACAAAGGTTAAATGCCGAAAACGTTTTCCGAAAAAACGTGTCAGAGCTTAACTTTTAGGTAATAATGAATTTTGGTCGTTTCCTGTCGAATCCGTCGTCTATGTCCTTAATGGGAAAAATCCTGTCACCCTGGCTGCGGATGGGGATGTACTCCAGGCTGTTCCTGCCCATCTTCCTGATCATCGCGATGGTGGTGGGCATACGGTATCACCTGATGCTGGAGTCCGAGACCACCTACGCCAACGCGCGCTATCAGCATGATGCCGATGAGCTGGCCGCGCATTTGAGCAAGGCGCTGCTGCCGGCGCTGGCGGCGCCCGACCGCGCCGGCATCGATGCGACCTTGTCCTCGGCGCTGCTGCTCAACGCCGACCTCGACGCCGCGCGGCTCGACTATCCGGGGGGCCATCTGGAAGCGTTGCGCAGCGCGCATGCGGCGCCGGAATATCCGGCCTGGTTCACGCTGCTCAGCCCTATCGTCCATAACAGCCGCACGCTGGCCGTCGGCGACGCCACGCTGATGCTGGATTTCGAGCCGGTCCAGCCGCTGAACGGCGTCTGGCGCAACGTCCATCAGCAGGCCGTGATCTCGGCGCTCAACGTGGCCATCATCTACACCCTGCTGGGCATCATCATCTTCGCCAACAAGCGCATGTTGCGCCGCCTGGCCGACGCCACCAACCGCTTCCAGGCCGGCGACCACGACGTGCGCCTGCCGGTGCGCGGCACGCTGGAGGGACGCATGCTGGCCTCCACCTTCAACAACATGGCCCAGCGCGTGCAGGCGCTGGTGCACAAGCTGCAGCAAAGCCAGAATGACCTGAGCGCGCAGCTGACCCGCACCCTGCTGGCGCAGCAGCAGCTGCAAGTGGAGAAGGACCGCATCGAAGTGACGCTGGCGTCGATCGGCGACGCCGTCATCACCACCGATTTGCACGGCAAGATCGACACCATCAACGAAGTGGCGCAGCAGCTGACCGGCTGGCCCGAGTCGCGCGCGCGCGGCATGGAGCTGCACCAGGTGTTTGTGTTGGCGAATAACTTCGGCCAGCATTCGCTGCTGAAGGCGATGAAGCAGATCTACGCCGGCGGCGAAGTGGTCAAGGTCGGCAACCAGAGCCTGCGCAACCGCGTCGGCCAGACCAGCACCGTGGAATATACCGCCAACGCCATCCGCACGCCGCAAGGCGAGGTGCAAGGGTCAGTGCTGGTGTTCCGCGACGTGACCGAACGCCGCCAGCTGATGCAGCAGATTTCGTGGCAGAGCAATCACGACATCCTGACCGGCCTGCCCAACCGCGCCGCGCTGGCGCTGCGTTTCGAGCAGGAGGTGCAGCGCGCGCGTGAGCACAACTACCTGCTGGCCGTGTGCCTGTTCGACCTCGATCACTTCCAGCACGTGAACCAGACCATGGGCCAGGCGGTGGGCGACGAAGTCTTGAAGCAGGCCGCCAGCCGCCTGCACGACTTTGCCGGCCAGCGTCACTACGTGGCGCGCCTGGGCGGCGACGAATTCGTGCTGCTGCTGCCGGAACTGAACGACCGCGCCGCCATCGACTACGCCATGAGCAAACTGATGGCGGCCCTGGCGCGCGATTACGTCTGTAGCGGCAAGGCGGTCAGCATGTCGGCCAGCGTCGGCATCGCGGTCTATACCGGCAACGACATCAGCGCCGACAACCTGCTGCGGCATGCCGATCAGGCGCTGTACCAGGCCAAGATCACAGGACGCAATCGCCATCACTTCTTTGACGCCGACCTCGATGAGCAGGTCCGCACCCACCACAACCGCCGCACCGAAGTGCGGGCGGCGGTGCACGACAATGAACTGGTACTGTTCTATCAGCCCAAGCTGGATATGCGCAAAGGCCGCATCGTCGGCATGGAAGCGCTGCTGCGCTGGCAGCATCCGCTGCGCGGCATCATCTCGCCGGGCGACTTCCTGCCGATCGTGGAGCACAGCGATGTCATTGTCGATATCGGCGAGTGGGTGCTGCGCGAGGCCTTGCGGCAGCTGGAGTCGTGGCGCTCGTTCGATGCCGACTGGGTGATTTCCGTGAACATCGCGGCGCGCCATTTCCAGCGTCACGATTTCGTCGAGCGGCTGACAGAGATCCTGGCCGAATTCCCGGACGTGCCGCCGCATATGCTGGAGCTGGAGATCCTGGAGTCGTCGGCGCTGAGCGACATCGCCCACGTACGCAGCATCATGCTGGCGTGCCAGGCGCTGGGCATCAGCTTTGCGCTGGATGATTTCGGCACCGGCTATTCGTCGATGTCCTACCTGAAGCGGCTGCCGGCCGATGTGCTGAAAATCGATCAGAGCTTCGTGCGCAATATGCTGGTGGACCGGGATGACCTGCATCTGGTCAGCGCGGTGATCGGGCTGGCGCGCTCGTTCGGCCTGGGCGTGATTGCGGAGGGCGTGGAGACCATCGAGCATGGCGCCATGCTGATGCGCCTCGGCTGCGATCTGGTGCAGGGTTATGGCATTGCGCGGCCGATGCCGGCGGATGATGTGCTGGCGTGGGTAGGCAGCTTTGACACCGCAGCTGCGGTGTGGCAGGCTGCAGCCAGCTTGCCGCCGATCGTCAGCCTGCACGCGGACCCGGCGGGCGGCGGGTCGCAGCTGGCGTTAATTTAAGGCGCGGTCGATCAGTTCTATCCAGTGCATCACCGGCTTGTCGGTGCCGGATTGCAGATGCGCGCTGCAACCGACATTGGCGGAGACGATGGTGTCCGCGCCGGTGTCGTGCAGGTTGGCCAGCTTGCGGTCGCGCAGTTGTAGCGACAACTCCGGCTGCAATAGCGAGTAGCTGCCGGCCGAGCCGCAGCATAGATGGCTGTCCGCACACAGCACCACATCAACGCCCACCGCGCGCAACACGCCTTCGACCTTGCCGCGAATCTGCTGGCCGTGCTGCAGCGTGCATGGCGGATGATAGGCCACGCGCCCAGCCGTCTTCGCCGTCGCACGCCGCGCCAGTTCCGGCTCAAACTGCGGCATGACCTCACTCAGGTCGCGCGTCAACGCCGAGATGCGCTGCGCCTTGTCCGCATACGCCGGATCATGCGCCAGCAAATGGCCATACTCCTTCACCGTCACGCCGCAGCCCGACGCGGTCATCACAATCGCCTCCACCGCACCGGATTGCACATATGGCCACCACGCATCGATATTGCGCCGCATATCGTCCAGCGCCGCCTCCTGCTGATTCATATGATGCCGCAGCGCGCCGCAGCATCCCGCCTTCCGCGCCACGATCAACTGCACGCCCAGCGCATCGAGCACGCGCGCGGCGGCGGCATTGATATCCGGCGCCAGGGCCGGCTGCGCACAGCCTTCCAGCACCAGCATCTTGCGCGCATGCTCACGCGTGGGCCAGACACCGGCGGCCTGCTGGCGCGGCACCTTGTCCTGCATCGCCGGCGACAGCAACGGCCGGAAAACCTGCCCCGCCCGCAACGCCGTCTTGAAGACCGCCTTACGCGCCAAGCCCTCCACCAACACCTTGCGCTTGACCCGCTCCACCAGCGGACGCTGCACCCGCTCCTCCACCACCTTGCGTCCGATATCCAGCAAACGCCCATACCTCACACCGGATGGACAGGTGGTCTCGCAGTTGCGACAGGTGAGGCAACGGTCCAGATGCAGCTGCGTCTTGGCCGTCACCGGCTCCCCCTCCAGCACCTGCTTGATCAGATAGATACGCCCACGCGGCCCATCCAGTTCATCGCCCAGCAACTGATACGTCGGACAGGTTGCCGTGCAAAAGCCGCAATGCACGCAAGCGCGCAGAATCGCATCGGCCTCCTCGCCCTCGCGCGTATGCTTGATGAAATCAGCGAGATTGGTTTGCATACATACGTCCCGGATTGAAGATCCCGGCGGGATCGAACGACTGCTTCAAACGCTCCTGAATCTTTGCGACCGCCGGCGCCAGCGGATGGAATACACCAACGCTCTTGTCGCCACCCCGGAACAAGCTAGCATGACCGCCTGATGCTGCAACCGTGCGGCGTATGCTTTCCGCATCCGCATCATCCACCTTGAGCCAACGCTGCGAACCGCCCCACTCGATCAGCTGCTCCCCGCGCAGAATAATCGCGCTGGCATGCGACGGAACCGACATGCGCCACACGCTGCCGCCACTGAAATACGCGTGCGTCTGATCGCGCAACGCAGCCCAGAAGTTCGCCGCATCCGCTTCAGCAAGCGGCTGGCCGCCAAGGCGGCGCTGCGCCGCCTGCACCGCTGCATCCGCGCCGGACAGGCGCAAGGTCAACACACCCCGATGCCAGCAACTGGCCGATATCGGCAACGGCTGCCCAGCCCATTCGTTCAAGTGCGCCAGTGCGTCGATCTCGCTCATTTCAAACCGCAGGCTGGCTTCGCGCAGCGGTAACGGCAGCACTTTCAGCGACACCTCCAGGATCAAGCCCAGGGTGCCCAGCGACCCGGCCAGCAATCGCGAAACGTCATAGCCCGCCACGTTTTTCATCACCTGCCCGCCGAAGCGCAGCACCTCGCCACGGCCATCCATCAACACCGCGCCAAGCACAAAATCACGCACCGCACCTGCACTGGCGCGACGCGGCCCGGACAGCGCTGTGGCCACCACGCCGCCAATCGTGGACTCCGGGCCGAAGCGCGGCGGTTCAAACGCCAGCATCTGGTGGTGCTGCGCCAGCAGCGTCTCGATCTCCGCCAACGGCGTGCCGCAGCGCGCCGTGATCACCAACTCGGTCGGCTCATACGAAATGACGCCGCTGTTGGCGCGCGTATCCAGCAGCTCGCCGTCCAGCGCCTGTCCATACCAGTCCTTGGTGCCGCCGCCGCGCAGACGCAACGGTGCACCGGCGGCGCTGGCGGCACGAATACGGTCGGAAAAATCAGCGTAAGAAGTCATCGTCAAAAGCGCGGAAGGTGGGCAAACGGCAGCGCGCCGCCACTTACACGCATGCGGCCGAATTCAGCGCAGCGGTGCAATGTGGGAATCGCCTTGTCGGGATTGAGCAAGCCGGCCGGATCGAAGCTGCGCTTCACCGAGAAAAACGCTTCCAGCTCGGACGGCGTGAACTGCACGCACATCGAATCGATCTTTTCGATGCCGACGCCATGCTCGCCGGTGATGGTGCCACCGACTGCCACGCATAGCGCCAGGATCTCCGCGCCAAAGGCTTCGGCGCGCTGGAACTCGTCCGGGATATTCGCATTAAACAGTATCAGCGGATGCAGATTGCCATCGCCCGCATGGAACACGTTCGCGCAGCGCAGGCCGTACTTGACCTCCATCGCCGCGATGCCGGCCAATACCTGGCCCAGACGCTTGCGCGGGATGGTGCCATCCATGCAGTAGTAATCCGGAGAGATGCGGCCGGCGGCCGGAAAAGCGTTCTTGCGGCCGGACCAGAACTTGAGCCGCTCCGCCTCCGACTGCGAGACCGCAATCGCACTGGCACCGGCGCCGTTCAGCACCGCCGACATGCGCGCGATCTCTTCTTCCACTTCCTCGATGGTGCCATCGGCCTCGCACAGCAGGATGGCGGCGGCGTCGGTGTCATAACCGGCCTTGACGAACGGCTCCACCATGCGCGACGAGGTCTGGTCCATCATCTCCAGGCCAGCGGGAATGATGCCGGCAGCGATCAGCGCCGCCACCGCGTGGCAGCCCTTCACCACCTCATCGAACGACGCCATGATGACGCGCGCGGTGGCCGGCTTGGGCACCAGCTTCACCGTCACCTCGGTGACGATGCCCAGCATGCCCTCGGAACCGATAAACACCGACAGCAGATCCAGCCCCGGCGCATCCAGCGCGCCGCTGCCCAGCTCCACCACATCGCCCTCGATGGTGACCACGCGCACGCGCAGCACGTTATGCACCGTCAGACCGTATTTCAGGCAATGCACGCCGCCCGAGTTCTCGGCCACATTGCCGCCGATGGTGCAGGCGATCTGCGACGACGGATCGGGCGCGTAATACAACCCATACGGCGCCGCTGCTTCCGAAATCGCCAGATTGCGCACGCCCGGCTGCACCACCGCCGTCCGCGACGTCGCATCCATGCGCACGATCCGGTTCAGGCGCGCGGTCGACAACACCACGCCTTCGGCAATCGGCATGGCGCCGCCGGACAAACCGGTGCCAGCGCCGCGCGGCACAATCGGCACGTTCAACTCATGGCACACCTTGAGCACCGCAACAATCTGCGCCTCGCTATCCGGCAGCACGACAATCATCGGCAGCTGCCGATAGGCGGCCAGACCGTCGCACTCATAGGGACGGGTATCCTCCGGCGCCGACAGCACGGCACGCGCCGGCAGCACTTGCTGCAACGCCGCAGCCACTTGCTCACGCCGCAGACCTGGATCAGTTACAGTGTTCATTGGTGCTCACGCCTGAAAACACAGATACACGATTGTAAGCACAAATCAGTGGCCCGTTGTTGTATTCTTCGGTGCATAACCAATCAGAGGCTGAACATTATGGGTAACCGACTTTCTAAAATCGCCACGCGCACCGGTGACGGCGGCACCACGGGCCTCGGCGACGGCAGCCGTACCGACAAGGACAGCATCCGCATTATCGCCATCGGTGAGGTGGATGAGTTGAACTCGCATCTGGGCCTGCTGCTGTGCGAGGACATGCCAGCCGATCTGCGCGAGGAACTGATTACCATCCAGCACGATCTGTTCGACCTCGGCGGAGAGCTGTGCATTCCCGGCTATCAGATGATCAAGGAAGCGCACGTGGAGCGGCTGGATGTGCTGCTGGCGAAGTACAACGCCACGCTGCCGCCGCTGACGGAATTCATTCTTCCGGCGGGATCGCGCGCGTCGTCGCAGGCGCATGTGTGCCGCACGGTGTGCCGGCGCGCGGAACGCAGCATCGTCACGCTGGGCAAGGCCGAGACCATCCACGAACATCCACGCCAGTATGTGAACCGTTTGTCCGACCTGCTGTTTGTGCTGTCGCGCGTATTGAACCGCTACGCCGGCGGCAGCGACGTGCTGTGGCAGCACGAACGCAAGCGCGACTAGTCTGCCATTAATCGCCGAACAGACGCGCCATGCCGCGCGCCATGCTCAGACGCGAGGCGTTGGCGGGATAAGCGCTCGAAATCAGCGCAGACGACTCGCCTTCCGCCAGCTTGCGGTAGAAGCTGACGATGTCTTCCGCCGACCAGCCGGCGCGGTGCGCCAGCACCATGCCGAGGTGGTCGGCCTCCGATTCCTGCAGACTGGATAGCTTCGACAAGCGGATTTGCAGCGACAGGTCGCTGTCCAGCCGCGCCATCACCACGTCCAGCGGCACGGCCGGCAGACGATTCACCAGCATCGCTTCCGAAAAGGTTTCACGATGATGCTCGGCCACCGCGTGCGCCACTTCATGCGCCAGCAGCATCGCCAGTTCGCCGTCGGTCAGCGCCAGCTGGTGTACGAAGGCACTGCCGACCAGGATCTTCCCGCCCGCCATGCAGATCGCATCCACTTCGGTATCGCTGGTGGTGTGGACTTCCCACTGCCATTGGGCGGTCTCCGGTTTCAAGTCGATAGCCACGCGTATCAGTTCGGCGCTGATGTAGCGCAGTCGCGCCAGCAGCGCGCGGTCTTCATCCAGCTTGCCGGCCGCCGCCAGATCCACCGTGCGGTCGATATAGCGGTCCTCCATGCCGGCATCCACTTCCGCCGCGCTGTACAGCAGCTCCTGCGCACGGCCGGACTCCGGCACTTGCGCTTGCACGGTGCAGGCTAGCAGCAGTAACAAGGTTGCGCAGGCGGTTCTCATGCCATCCTCTGATATAAACTGTTTATATCAATATAGGACAGCTTGCCGGCTACGCAAGGAAATTTCAGGAATCGTTGTATCCGGGCAGCAGCGCGATTTGTTCGGCGAGATAGTCCAGCAGCAATCGTGCCCGCAATGGCTGGTAGCGGCGCGACGGCGACAACAGGTGCAACGGCTGTTCCTGTCCATACCATCGCGGCAGCACGCGCACCAGCGCGCCACTGTCCAGCAAGTCCTGCACCAGCCATAACGGACACAGGCCGATGCCGCCAGCGGCAGCCAGCGCTTCGCGGATGGCCAGTGCGTGATTGACGCGATAACGGCCCCGCGTCGGCACAGTTTCGGTCTGTTCGCCGTTATGCAATGTGAGCAGATCGCCATCCGCCAGCCAGGCGAAACGGATATAGTCGTGGCGCGCCAGATCCTGCGGCTGCTTTGGTTTGCCATGCGCGCGCAGATAGTCCGGCGACGCCACCAGCTGGCGCGGCGAGCTTCCCGCCAGCCGCGCAATCGCATCGGGCGGCAGTTCGCGTCCCTGGCGGACGGCGATATCGACGCCTTCCTTGACCAGATCGACCATGCGGTCATCGAGTATCAGCTCGATGTCGACTTGCGGATGGCGCGCCAGGAACGGCGCCAGCATGGCGTTGAGGCAGAACTGCCCGAATGCCGCCGGCGCATTCACGCGGATCAGGCCCGCCGGCGTTTCGGTCTGGCCGCGCGCTTCCGCTACCGCTTCCTGATATTCGGCCAGCACGCCGAGCGCGCGCTGGTAGAAGCGCATGCCTTGCGGCGTGGCTTGCAAGCTGGTGGTGCTGCGTTCCAGCAGCCGCACGCCCAGTTCCCGCTCCAGCGCGGCGACGATTTTGCTGATGGTCGGCTGTGTTGTGCCTTCCTCGCGAGCGACGGCCGACAGGCTGCCCAATTCAACGGCGCGCACAAAGCAGCGTAGCGAACGGATGGTATCCATCTGATCCTCATTCGATATTTGAATGAAGTATAGTCACAATCGCCGTCTTCTGCACTTGAATGGAATGTCATATCGTGAGCTTTTCGACAGGAGAGCATCATGAAGCGATACCTTGCGGCTGCCGCGTTGGCAGCCATAATCAATACGCCGCAGGCGGCAGAAAACTGGCTGGCGACCTGGCAGGCCAGCCCTCACGCGGTCTGGGATAGCAACGGGTTTGCGCTGCCGACCGGTGTGCCGGCGGTGTTGGAGCGGCAGACGGTGCGTGAGACGGCGCGCATCAGCGTCGGCGGATCACGGCTGCGCGTGGTGCTGTCAAACCGTTATGGCACGCAGCCGCTCCTGGTGGGCGAGGCGCGCCTGGGCCGCGCCGGTGAGACCACGCGGCCGCTGACTTTCGGCGGCAAGGCCAGCGTGGTGATCCAACCCGGCGCGCCAGCCGTCAGCGACGCTCTGGAAATGCCGGTGGCGGTACTGGAGAAGCTGGCCGTCAGTGTGTATCTGCCGGAGCGCACGCCATTGGCGACCTTTCATTGGGGCGCGCAGCAGACAGGCGCTATTATGGCTGGCAATCGCACTGCCGACGCCACGCTGGCGGATGCGCAGCCATTGCACGGCCGCGCGCTGCTCAGCGGGATCTGGGTAGATGCGCCGGCCGGAGCGGCGACGGCGACAGCGGCTCCGGCGGCGGGCGTGGTCGCCGCATTTGGCGACTCCATCACCGACGGCAATGGCTCCACGCCCGACCAGGACCGCCGCTGGCCCGACTACCTCGCCGCGCGCTTAAGCCCAGGCGGCGTTGCGGTAGTCAACGCCGGTATTTCCGGTGCGCGCCTGCTGGGCGACCGCATGGGCGTCAACGCGGCGGCGCGCTTCGAGCAGGACGTACTGTTGCAGCCCGGCGTCCGCACCGCGATTGTGCTGATGGGGATTAACGATATCGGCTGGCCCCAATCCATCTTCGCCCCGCATGAAGCGCCGATGACGGCGGACCGCATGATCGCCGCCTACCGCCAGCTGATCGCCCAGGCCCGCGCGCACCAGGTGCGAATCATCGGCGCCACGTTGCCGCCGTTTGAAGGCACGGCCATCGACGACTACTACACGCCCGCCAAGGACGCGCTGCGCCGGCAGGTCAATCAGTGGATCAGGGAGAGTAACGAGTTCGACGCGGTGGCCGATATGGATGTGCTGCTGCGTGACCCGCAGCAGCCGTCACGCATGCAACCACGCTACGACAGCGGCGACCACCTGCACCCGGGCGATGCGGGGTACGAGGCGATGGCCGCCGAAGCCGTTCGTGTGCTTAGCCGTTATTGACGACCAGGCGTGGTTCTTCGTTCTGGTAGCGCTGTTTGATCGAGGCTGTGATGCCGGCGGCATCCAGGCCCACGCTGGACAGCAGCTTGGCCGGGTCGCCATGGTCGATGAACTTGTCCGGCAGGCCAAGCATCAGCACCGGCTTGACGATGCCTTCCGCCGCCAGCGCTTCCGCCACGGCAGCGCCGGCGCCGCCCATGATGCAGCCCTCCTCCACCGTCACGAGGTAATCGTGATCGGCGGCCAGCTGCTTGACCAGTTCCACGTCCAGCGGCTTGACGAAGCGCATATTGGCCACGGTCGCGTTCAGCGTTTCGCCGGCGGCCACGGACGGCGCCACCATCGAGCCAAACGCCAGGATCGCGATTTTCTGGCCGGTGCGTTTGATCTCACCCTTGCCGATTTCAAGCGTGGTCAGCTCCGGCTTGATCGCCGCGCCGATGCCGGCGCCGCGTGGGTAGCGGATCGCTGCCGGACCGTTGTACTGGTAGCCGGTGGTCAGCATCTGACGGCATTCGTTTTCGTCCGATGCCGCCATCACCACCATGTTCGGGATGCAGCGCAGGTAAGCCAGGTCGTAATTGCCGGCGTGGGTGGCGCCGTCCGCGCCTACCAGGCCTGCACGGTCCAGCGCAAAGGTCACGTCCAGGTTTTGCAGCGCCACGTCGTGGATCAGCTGATCGTAGGCGCGCTGCAGGAAGGTCGAGTAAATCGCCACCACCGGCTTGAGGCCTTCGCAAGCCAGGCCGCCGGCAAAGGTTACGGAGTGCTGCTCGGCGATGCCGACGTCGAAGTAACGGTCCGGATACTCATGGTTGAAGCGCACCATGCCCGAACCTTCGCGCATGGCCGGCGTGATGCCGACCAGTTTTTTGTCGGCGGCAGCCATGTCGCACAGCCAGTCGCCGAATACATCGGTGTAGCTTTTCTTGGCCGGCGCTGCGGCTGGCTTGATGCCTTCGGCCGGATTGAATTTCGGCGTGCCGTGGTACAGGATAGGCTCGGCCTCGGCCAGCTTGTAGCCCTGACCCTTCTTGGTCACCACGTGCAGGAACTGCGGGCCTTTCAGGTGCTTGATGTTTTGCAGCGTCGGGATCAGCGAGTCCAGGTCATGGCCGTCGATCGGGCCGATGTAGTTGAAGCCGAATTCCTCGAACATCGTGGCCGGGACCACCATGCCCTTCGCATGTTCTTCCAGCTTCTTGGCCAGTTCCAGCACCGGGCCAGGCAGCACCGACTTGCCGACGTTCTTGGCGGCGGCGTAGAACTGACCGGACATCAAGCGCGCCAGATAGCGATTCAGCGCGCCGACCGGCGGCGAGATCGACATATCGTTATCGTTCAGGATCACCAGCAGATTGACGTCGTCCTGCACGCCAGCGTTGTTCAGCGCCTCGAACGCCATACCGGCCGTCATCGAGCCGTCGCCGATCACCGCGATCGCGTGGCGATGCTCGCCCTTGATCTTGGCCGCCTGCGCCATGCCCAGCGCCGCCGAAATGGAAGTCGACGAGTGCGCGGTGCCGAAGGTGTCGTATTCCGATTCGTCGCGTTTGGGGAAGCCCGAGATGCCGTTCAGCTGGCGCAGCGTGTGCATGCGGTCGCGGCGGCCGGTCAGGATCTTGTGCGAGTAGGTCTGGTGACCCACATCCCAGACGATGCGGTCGTGCGGCGTGTTGAACACGTAGTGCAGCGCTACCGTCAGTTCCACCGTGCCGAGATTGGACGACAGATGGCCGCCGGTCTTGGACACGGAATCGAGCAGGTAGGCGCGCAGTTCATGCGCCAGCGGCGTCAGTTGGCTGTACGGCAGTTTGCGTACGTCGGCCGGGGAATCTATTTTTTCGAGCAAGTTCATTTATGCCTTCCGCTGCACGATCAGGTCCGCGAGTTCGCGTAATCGCAAAGCTTTTTCTCCAAACGGCGCGAGCGCTGCATGCGCGTCGAGCCGCAATTTTTCCGCCAGTGCGCGCGACGGTTCCAGACCCAGGATCGATACATAAGTCGGTTTGTTGTCAGCGGCGTCCTTGCCGGCGGTCTTGCCCAGCGTGGCCGAATCGGCCGTCGCGTCGAGCACATCGTCCACCACCTGGAACGCCAGGCCGATGGCGCGCGCATACACATTCAGCGCGCTCAGTTCTTCATCCGTCAAATCCTTGCCGGCCAAGGCGCCCAGCACCACCGAGGCGCGCAGCAAGGCGCCGGTCTTCAGCTGGTGCATGCGTTCCAGCTGTTCCAGCGTCAGGCTGATGCCCACGCTGTCCAGATCAATCGCCTGGCCGCCGCACATGCCGGCCGAACCGGATGCCTCGCCCAGCAGGCGCACCATCGCCAGTACGCGTGCCGGCGGGATCTGGTCCGCTGCCGACAGCACCATGAAGGCCTGCGACTGCAAGGCGTCGCCGACCAGCAGCGCGGTGGCCTCGTCGTAGGCGATATGCACGGTCGGTTTGCCGCGGCGCAGTTCATCGTCGTCCATGCAGGGCATGTCGTCGTGCACCAGTGAGTAGGCATGGATCATTTCGACGGCGGCGGCGGCGCGGCTCAGGGTTGCCGAGTCGGCGCCGAACAGCGCACCGGCCGCGTACACCAGCAGCGGACGCACCCGCTTGCCGCCACCCAGCAGCGCATAGCGCATCGCCGCGTGCAGCTTGGCCGGGATCACGTCGGCTGCAGGCAGATAACCGGATAAATCGTTTTCCGATCCGGCCTGCACGGTTTTCATCCAGTCGTCAAAGGCGCTCATTGTTCGCCCTCGCCGGTGACGACGAAGGGTTTCAGCATCTCGCCTTCCAGCACTTTGACCTGGGATTCCACTTTTTCCAGCTGGGCGGCGCAGAACTGCACCAGCGCCGAGCCGCGCGCATAGGCGGCCACCGAAGCTTCCAGCGGCAGTTGGCCTGCCTCCATTTGCGCGACCAGCTGCGCCAGTTCCGCCATCGCCTCTTCAAACGAAGCGGGAGCGAGGGCGGCGGCGGTCGCGTCGGCAGTTAATTTCTTAGACATAGTCACTCAGTTATCTTTGGCATGCTTGGCACACTTGAGGCCCGCGCAGTGTAACCCGGTATTTTAGAACAAACCATCTTATCAGGTGGAACATTAGCGGGCCATGCAGCGGCGACTCTGGATTTTATCGCAATCGCCCCCATTTGCCTTGCAAGCATGCAGTTATTGCAATTTTTTGCACAATTAACGAGCACAGCATACTGTCAGTCGAGCGCAAAACACGGTATAATCGCCGGTTCCGTCCTAAATACCACCTCAACGCATTCGTATGCGGGTCTTTACGGATTCTGTCTCTTCTTGGTTTGAACATTAATTAAGGGGGGTTTGGATGTCCGATCTGGGTACCCACGCCAAGCTAGCGCGGCCAACTGCGCAACTTCCGGTAAGCGTCTATTTTGACGAATCGCTACTGCAGCGAGAAATGCAGCAACTGTTTAAGGCCGGTCCGCGCTATGTCGGACACGAGCTGATGGTGCCGAACGCCGGCGACTACGCCACCCTCGCCGCCGAGAATGAAGGCCGCATGCTGGTGCGTAACGCCGACGGCATCGAACTGGTGTCCAATGTCTGCCGTCACCGGCAGGCGCTGATGCTCAACGGCCGTGGCAATACGAACAACATCGTCTGCCCGTTGCACCGCTGGACCTATGACCTCAAGGGAGAGCTGATCGGCGCGCCGCACTTCCCCGAGACGCCATGCCTGAACCTGCCCAAGACCCCGTTGCAAAACTGGAACGGCCTGCTGTTCGAGCAAAACGGCTACGACGTCATGGCAGCGCTGAACGGCCTGTCGGTCACCAAAGACCTCGATTTCAGCGGCTATATGCTGGATCACGTGGAAGTGCACCACTGCGACTACAACTGGAAGACTTTCATCGAAGTCTACCTGGAGGACTACCACGTCGAGCCGTTCCATCCCGGGCTGGGCAGCTTCGTCACCTGTGACGACCTGCGCTGGGATTTCGGCCGCGAGTACAGCGTGCAGACGGTGGGCGTGCACAAGGGCCTGCAAAAGTCCGGCTCGGAAGTCTACAAGCACTGGCAGGAACAGGTGCTGAAGTTCCGCGGCGGCGAACCGCCACCATACGGCGCCATCTGGCTGACGCTGTATCCGAACATCATGGTGGAATGGTATCCGCACGTGCTGATCGTCTCGACCCTGTGGCCGGAAGGTCCGAACCGCACCAGGAACGTGGTGGAGTTCTACTATCCGGAGGAAATCGTGCTGTTCGAGCGCGAATTCATCGAGGCCGAACGCGCCGCCTACATGGAAACCTGCATCGAGGACGACGAAATCGGCCAACGCATGGACGCCGGCCGCAAAATCCTGATGGAACGCGGCGAGACGGACGGCGGGCCGTATCAGTCACCGATGGAAGACGGCATGCAACACTTCCACGAGTGGTACCAACGCAAAATGGATTTATAAGGTTTCACGATGCAGTCACTCTGGATGTTGTTTGCGAGTTTTATGTTTGCCGTCATGGGGGTCTGCGTCAAGCTGGCTTCCGCAGAATTCTCAACATCCGAATTGGTTATGTACCGGGGCGTGGTCGGCGTGATCACCCTCGGCACCATCATCACCTTGCGCGGCGAAACCTTCCGCACCGCGATGCCGGGCGCCCACGTGTGGCGCGGCCTGATCGGCGTCACCTCGCTGTGGCTGTGGTACTACTCGATCGGCCAGCTGCCGCTGGCCACCGCCATGACGCTCAACTACATGTCGCCGATCTGGATCGCCGTCTGGCTGTTTGCCATGGGCTGGTGGCATGCCAAGGGCGACATCAAATGGCCGCTGATGGTGGCCGTGGGGCTGAGCTTTGTCGGCGTCACGCTGCTGCTGCGCCCCGCATTCAATGCCAATCAACTGACGCCGGCGCTGATTGCGCTGGGTTCCAGCGTGATTACCGCCACCGCCTACATGCAGGTCCGCAAAATGGGCCTGGCCGGTGAGCCGGAAAACCGCGTGGTGTTCTATTTCACCGTCATGAACCTGGCTGCCGGCATCGTCGGCGTGTTCCTGACCGGCGGCAGCGACGGTCCCGTCTGGCATCCGATTGCCAGCCTGCGCAGCGGCTTGCTGCTGCTGGCCATCGGCGTGTGCGCCACCAGCGCGCAGATCGCCATGACGCGCGCCTACCGCCTCGGCAACACGCTGGTAGTAGCGAATTTGCAGTACACCGGCATCGTGTTTTCCAGCGTCTGGGGCGTGTTTATCTTCGGCGACGTGTTCGACTGGCATAGCTGGGCGGGCATCGGCATCATTCTCGCGTCAGGCATGGCCGCAACGTTCTACAATACGCGCAGCACCGACAAAGGCAAGGCTATTGCCGATACCGATCCCATCGCCAGCGAAGTATAAGGAAACCGTTCATGCACACCACCCTGATCGACGCCGCCACCCTGTCCCAGCATCTGGACGATCCGAAATGGGTCATCCTCGATTGCCGCCACGACCTGATGAACCCGAACGCGGGCTTCGACAGCTTCGCCATCGGCCACATCGCCGGCGCGCAGTTTGCCAATGTGGACACGGATCTGTCGGGCGCGAAAATTGGGGCGGATGGCAAGTTCCAGGGCCGTCACCCGCTGCCGGGCCGCGCTGCTTTCATCGAAACGCTGCGCGGCTGGGGCATCGACGACGACACGCAAGTGGTGGCCTACGATGCGCACGGCGGCATGTTCGCGGCACGCCTGTGGTGGCTGCTGCGCTGGGTCGGTCATCCGGCGGCCGCGGTGCTGGATGGTGGACTGGTGGCCTGGCAGGCGGCCGGCCAGCCGATGGTGACGCATGCCGAGCGCCGCACACCGGGTTCGATCAGCGAGCGTGATGCGCTGGTGTCGACGGTGAGCGTGGATGAGGTGGTGGCCAACCTGTCGACGCAAGCGCGCACCGTGGTCGACGCCCGCGCCGCCGACCGCTATCGCGGCGAGAACGAAACCATCGACCCGGTCGGCGGCCACATCCCCGGCGCCAAAAACCGCTTTTTCAAAGACAACCTGACTGCCGATGGCCGCTTCAAGGACGCCGCGCAGTTGAAGGCCGAATTTGCACCGCTGTTCGCCAGCGCACCAGAGGCCATCATGCAATGCGGCTCCGGCGTCACCGCCTGCCACAACCTGCTGGCCCTGGAAGTCGCCGGTTTGCCGGGTGCGGCGCTGTATCCGGGGTCGTGGAGTGAGTGGGTGGGTGATGCCAGCCGGCCGGTTGCGACCGGCAATTAAGATTTACGCCGTTGCCGCATCCACCGCAAGACCAAGATTTCACTCTGTTCAACGCGGTAGTCAATTGTGTGACCTGTCTTAGGAACAGGAAATCTGCGTGAGCGACGGCGATTTGTTGGCGTGCCGATATGCGGTTGAATTGCAATCAGATCGAGTGCGACCTGCAAGCGCTGCAAAACCAGCCGTCCTGCGGACTCATCTTGCGCGTTAATATGGGCCAGGGTTTGCTCTAAAGAGTGCTGGGCCTTGGCTGACCAGCGCACTGCCAGCTTAGCCGGTTTTGCGCTTGGTTTTGACATTGGCTTCCAGGATCAGCAGAGCCTTCGCCATGACTTCTTCGTGCGCGACAGTCCGGCCCGCCTTGATGTCTTCATCAGCATCCAATCCAGCTTGAACGCTCTCCTCTACATCCTCAAAACCGTACTGCCAAACTTCTGGCCATATCTCTTCTGGAGTAAGTTCAGCAAGCGCAGCAAGTCGCTCCAGACGAACATGGTCGTCAGCAGAAAGCGCAGCCAAAGCTTCAGCCTGTTTTTTAAGCCCCAGATTCATTTAGGATATCCCGACTGTAAAAGCATCATCTGCCACCAGTTCCTACCCCAGCGATCATACTACTGGCGATTACGATGGAGGCCGACAAAGGATTGAGGTGTCGCAAAAATACGTATCATCGGCTTCGGGCTGAATATAAGTCACGGTCGGACACCCAACCGCGTGTACGCTTGCGTTCAGGGCTTTCATACTCCACCCGCACCCAGCCAGATTGCGATTCGAATACACGTAGTACATTACCCTGAACTGCATAAGCTTTACGTGGACGAGTTCCCGACGAGTCATCGTGAAAATAAGCTCTCTTTGCAGAGACAACCCGGATGGCCTGCCAGCTTCCTTTTTCCGTAAGCCCAAATACCGCCGGTTCCGATGCAAAATGCTGTACATTCCAGCATCCTCCATGCTCCTCTTTCAACTTCACCCGAATAGCGCCCTGTCCCTTCTCCGCAAGAGACTCTATCGTTCCTGGAATTACATCTCTCGGGCTTAAATCTGTCGGGAACCAACTATCCACATGCGTTATGGGGGACGAGCCTGATTTTCCGTTCACGAAGAATATGCAACTGAATTGACCATTACCAGTTGAGCTTTTGAAATATCCAGTCAAAGCCCCCTCATTGTCTACGCCAATTAACATTCCATCATAATCGCCTGAAACTATGGGGGCGGCGATGCTGAACGCAGTGATCAAGCAGAGATTAAAGATAAGAAGAAATCTACACAATTCAAATAATTCCTTCATCCTTGGAAAAAAAACTTGCCTTTACGCAATGTATTGTCTTCAATGCCTAGAAATCTTCGCGATGAGCCAGCGGGCGGCGGCTGTGGTGGTGTAGAGGGCGATGCCGCTGACGAACAGGAACGCGCCGAGGGTCTGGCTGCCCCCCATGAAAGCCATGACGCCGATCAGCGCGAAGAAATCGCCAAAAACCATCCCGGCACTACGTTTGGTGCTTGTGATGTGTGACATAGCGTGGTCTCCAACGCTGCAGTGAGCTTCAGGATAACACAGTCAAATCCCCCTCGACTGCCTGATGCCGGCGAGGGGGACTCAACTTATATCATTACCACATGATCACGCGCTGCTCAGGCGGCAGGTACATCGGGTCGCCTGGTTTGATGCCGAACGCTTCGTAGAAGCCTGGCTGGTTCATCACGGTGCCCTTGGCGCGGAATTCGCCTGGCGAGTGCGGGTCGCTCTTGATCTGGGCGATGGCCGCTTCCGGACGCAGCTTGGCGCGCCATTTCTGCGCGAAGCCGATGTACAGGCGCTGCTCACCGGTCAAGCCGTCAATCACCGGCGATGGCTTGCCGCCCAGCGAACGCTGGTAGGCCTTCAGCGTCAGCGACAAACCGGAGTTGTCGCCGATGTTTTCACCCAGCGTCAGCTCGCCGTTGATGAAGTAGCCAGGCACCGGGCTGTACGAACCGTACTGCTTGACCAGGCCGGCAGCGCGCGCTTTGAAGGCGGCGCGGTCGTCGGCGGTCCACCAGTTACGCAGGCGGCCCTTGGCGTCGTACTGGCTGCCGGAGTCGTCGAACGCGTGGCTGATTTCGTGGCCGAAAGTGATGCCCAGCAGGCCGTAGTTGACCGCGTCTTCCGCTTTGACGTTGAAGAACGGCGGCTGCAGGATCGCGGCCGGAATGGTGATCGCGTTCAGCGATGGGTTGTAGCTGGCGTTGACGGTTTGCGGCGTCATCGACCATTCTTCGCGGTCGACCGGTTTGCCCAGTTTGTCCAGGTTGCGTTGACGCGCCCAGGCACGCGAGGCGCGGACGTTGGCGATCAGGTCGTTCGGCTGGGTTTTCAGCGCGCTGTAGTCGCGCCATTTATCCGGGTAGGCGATGTTCGGACGCAGCGCGGCCAGCTTGGCTTGCGCTTCTTTCTTGGTCTCCGGGCCCATCCAGTCCAGCTTGTCGATGCCTTCCTTGAACGAGGCGACGAAGTTGTTGAACATGGCCATCACGCGCGGCTTGGTTTCCGGCGCCAGGTAGGTCTTCACGTACAGCTTGCCGACCGCATCGCTGAGTGCGCTGTCGGTGAAGCGCAGCGCCAGTTGCCATTGCGGTTCGCTTTGCGGCACGCCGCGCAGCACGGTGCCTTCAAACGCAAAGCGTTCCTTGACGGTGTCGCTGTCCAGGTAGGACGCATAGCTTTCGATGATGCGCCAGGTGAAGTAGCTCTTCCATGCATCCAGCGGCACCTCGGCCACGACGTCGGAGAAGCCGGTCAGGAAGCTCGGCTGACGCACCACGGCCGACGACGCTTTTGGCGCCATGCCGCTGGCGGCGAAGTACGCCTTCCAGTCGAAGGCCGGCGCCAGTTCGCTGAATTTGTCGAAGTCGACGCGGTTGTACGATTTGACCGGATCGCGCATCTGCACGCGGGTCCATTGCACTTTGGCCAGGCGGGTCTCGATGTCGAGCACTTGCGCGGCGTGGGTGGCGGCATCCTTGTCGCCGCTCTTCGCCAGCAGCGTGGCGATGTGTTGCTGGTACTTGTCGCGCGCGCCTTTCAGTTTGACGTCGTCATCCTTCAGGTAGTAGTCGCGGTCCGGCAGGCCCAGGCCGGACTGGCCGACGTTCAGCGTGTACTGCTCGGGGTCTTGCGCATCGACCGACACGCCCGCCGAGAACGGCGTCTGGATGCTGTTGCGTTGCAGGTAGGCGAACAGCGCCGGCAGATCCTTCTTGTCCTTGATGGCGGCCACATGCGCCAGGTCGCCGTGCAGCGGCTTGAAGCCGGCCGCATTGCGCGCCTTCTCGTTCATGAAACTGGTGTACAGGTCCGCAATCTTGTGGGTCTCGCTACCGGCCTTGCCCGGATTCTTCACGGCCGCATCGATGACCGAACGCAGCTGGCCTTGCGCGGTTTCGCGCAGTTCGATGTAGGTGCCCCAGGTTGATTTGTCGGCCGGGATTTCGGTGTTGCGGGTCCAGATGCCGTTGACGTAACCGTAGAAGTCATCCTGCGGACGCACTGCCGAGTCCAGCGTTTTCAGGTCGATGCCGGAAGTTTGCTGAGCATGCGATGGGGAGGATAGGAAGAATAAGGCGCAGCAGGCAGCGCTGATAAGCGTACGGTTCACGAGGAATTCCTTTAATTGTAGTGAGAGTCGCGGCGCATGGACCTTGCGGCCATGCAGCGGACGATTATAGCGGTCCATTGCACATAGGTAATGCTGCGAAGCAGCACTTTGTGGTAAAGACGCTGCATTGGCTGAAACGTTGATTTACAATTCTCTGCCGCCCTGGCGATGGGGCGGTGCTCTGTTTGTCTAACGCGAATGATCAGGAGAACTTTCTCATGCACATTTTCGATATCGTCTGTGCCCACATGGACGCGGTGCGGCTGCCGCTGTACGCCGTCCACGCCACCCGCCTCAATCAGCCCGATAGCCCGACCCTCCTCTTCCTGCACTGGCACGGTTTCCGCCGCGCCACGCCGCTCCGGCTACCCGGTGTGACGCTGCCGGCCCGCGCCGTGCCCAGCTCCGCGCTGCAATTTGACGGCCCCTGGGCCAGCAGCAACGCGGCCGAGGAAGAACTGCTGGACGCCGCCTGGCGCCTGGGCGCGTGGGATGTGGAGCGGCTGCAGCAGCGCGCCTGCAATAGCGCCGGCGCGCCGGCCAGCGAGGCATACGCTTGCCGCCTGGCGTTCGGCGACAACGCCGCCGGCCATCCGGACGACGCCGTGCTGGGCGCCGGCGCCCCCGTGCGAGGCGAGCTGATGCGACAGGCCGCGCAACGCGGGTATGCGCGCTGGCTGTTCCAGCCGGTCAAGGGCGGCGTCTGGGCCGGGGTCGGCCCGGGCGATGACAGCCTGGACGCCGACGGCGGCCGCCGGTCCGCTTGCCCGGTGCGCCCGCTCCCGCGTGGCAGCGATTCGCGCACCGTTTACCGGCTGGGCCGCCTCGACCGGCTGCTGCTTCCTTGATACATTTTGTTACACATTGACCGTCAAACCGGCTCTTGAAAACAAAAAAATCCAAACCTACTTTTTGCATCGCTGAAGTCAGGTCCTGGGCATCAGGGCCGGTTCACTTTGGAATGATCTGTAACCATTGGAGATAAAAATGATCAAGATTCGTCCCCTTTACGACCGGGTTATTGTTAAGCGAATTGAGCAACAACGCCAAACCGCTTCGGGCATCGTCATCCCCGATGCCGCCGCCGAAAAGCCTGAGCAAGGCGAGGTGCTGGCGGTTGGCCACGGCCGCGCCCTGCCCGACGGCACCCTGCGGCCGCTGGCGGTGCATATCGGCGACTCCGTGCTGTTCGGCAAGTACGCCGGCCAGACCGTCAAGCTGGATGGCCAGGAAGTGCTGGTGATGCGCGAGGAAGACATCCTCGGCATTGTCGACAGCGCCCAGTCCACCCTCAAAGCTGCTTAACACTGACTCAACGGAGAAAAGAAAATGACTGCAAAAGAAGTACAGTTCCATGAAGATGCACGCGCCCGCATTGTGAAGGGCGTCAACGTGCTGGCCAATGCGGTGAAGGTCACGCTGGGCCCGAAAGGCCGCAACGTCGTCATCGACCGCAGTTTCGGCGCGCCGCACATCACCAAGGACGGCGTGTCGGTGGCCAAGGAAATCGAACTCAAGGACCGCCTCGAAAACATGGGCGCGCAGGTGGTGAAACAGGTGGCCTCCAAGACCGCCGACGTGGCCGGCGACGGCACCACCACCGCCACCGTGCTGGCCCAGTCGATCGTGCAGGAAGGCATGAAGTATGTGGCCGCCGGCATGAACCCGATGGACCTCAAGCGCGGCATCGACCAGGCCGTATCGTCCGCGATCGACGCGCTGAAGAACATCTCGCGGCCGATCGCCACCGGCAAGGAAATCGCCCAGGTCGGCGCGATTTCGGCCAACGCCGACCGCGCCATCGGCGACATCATCGCCCAGGCGATGGAGCGCGTCGGCAAGGAAGGCGTCATCACCGTCGAGGACGGCAAGTCGCTGGACAACGAGCTGGAAGTGGTCGAGGGCATGCAGTTCGACCGCGGCTACCTGAGCCCCTACTTCGTCAACGATCCGGACAAGCAGCTGGCGCGCCTGGAAGACCCGCTGGTGCTGCTGGTCGATAAAAAGATCGGCAATATCCGCGACCTGCTGCCGGTGCTGGAGATCTCGGCCAAGGCCGGCAAGCCGCTGTTCATCGTGGCCGAGGACGTGGAAGGCGAAGCGCTGGCCACGCTGGTGGTCAACTCGGTGCGCGGCATCCTGAAAGTGGCGGCCGTGAAGGCGCCGGGCTTTGGCGACCGCCGCAAGGCCATGCTGGAGGACATTGCCATCCTGACCGGCGCCACCGTCATCTCGGAAGAGACCGGCTTCACGCTGGAGAAAACCACGCTGGAGCAGCTGGGCAGCGCCAAGCGCATCGAGGTGCAGAAGGAAGCCACCACCATCATCGACGGCGCCGGCGAGCGCCAGCGCATCGACGCGCGCGTGGCCACCATCAAGACCCAGATCGAGCAGGCCACCAGCGACTACGACAAGGAGAAGCTGCAGGAGCGCGTGGCCAAGCTGGCCGGCGGCGTGGCGGTGATCAAGGTCGGCGCCGCCACCGAGGTGGAAATGAAGGAGAAGCGCGACCGCGTCGATGACGCGCTGCACGCCACCCGCGCCGCCGTCGAGGAAGGCGTGGTGCCGGGCGGCGGCGTGGCGCTGCTGCGCGCCCGCGCCGCCATCAGCCAGCTGAAAGGCGCCAACGCCGACCAGCAGGCCGGCATCCAGATCGTGCTGCGCGCGCTGGAAGAGCCGCTGCGGGTGATCGTCGCCAACGCCGGTGACGAGCCCTCCGTGGTGGTGGCCAAGGTGGTCGAGGGCCAGGGCAACTTCGGTTACAACGCCGCCACCGGCGAGTACGGCGACCTGGTACAGAACGGTGTGATCGATCCGACCAAGGTCACCCGCACCGCGCTGCAGAACGCGGCCTCGATCGCCGCGCTGATCCTGACCACCGAGGCGACCATCGCGGACACGCCGGCCGAGGATAAGGAAACGCAGCCCGCCTAAGCAGGCTTAGTGGTGGGTGCCGACCAGGAACACGACAATGGCGACACCCGCCGCTATCAGCAACACTTGCGGGACCGATTCCCGCAAGGTCGCGCGGCGCTGCATCTGCGGCATCAGGTCGCTGAGGGCGATGTAGATGAAGCCGGATGAAGCGAATACCAGCACGTACGGGATCAGGCTGCTGGCGCGGTCCAGCGTGTAGTAGCCCAGCAGGCCGCCGGCAATCGCCAGCAGGCTGCACAGCAGGTTGTACACATAGGCGCGGGTGCGCGAGAAGCCGGCATTCAACAACACAATGAAATCCCCGATTTCCTGCGGAATCTCGTGGGCGATGATGGCCAGCCCGGTCACCAGCCCCAGCTCGGGATTGGCCAGGAAGGCGGCCGCGATCAGGATGCCGTCGGTGAAGTTGTGCATGCCATCGCCGACCAGGATCATCCAGCCGGCCTTGCCGGCTTCGTGCTTGTCGTGGCCATGGTGGTGATGGTGGCCGTCATGCTCGTGATGGTGCGAGTGGCGCAGGATCGCCAGTTTCTCCAGCAGGAAGAACGCCAGCAGCCCGCCCAGCAGCGTGGCGAACAGGCTGCGCGCGCTGGCGCTCGACTCGAACGCTTCCGGCAAGGCATGCAGCAGCGAGGTCGACAGCATGATGCCGACCGACAGGCTGACCATGCGCTCGACCACCTTGGACAGCAAGGTAAACGAGAACACGGCCGCCGCAGTGATGCTCACTACGCCAGCCAGTGTGGTTGCCAATAAGATGGAGATGAGTACGGGATCGATGTTATAGCCTCTGGTGCTTGGGCGGTGCGCGCTGTCGCGCAGGCCGGGGCGTTATTTTACTCCCCAGCATGCTTTTTTGCTTAAAATCCGTTCAAATGCTTGCTGGTCATTCCCGCGAAAGCGGGAATCCATACTCAGTTTGCTGCTCACAGGCTATATGGCTTCCTGCTTTCGCAGGCATGACGGCTTAGCTGACGCCGTTTTGCTTGAACCAGGCCAGTGTGCGGCCCCAGCCGTCCTTGGCGTCGGCCTCGACATAGCTCGGCCGGTAGTCGGCGTGGAAGGCGTGGCCGGAGTTCGGGTAGATGATGAAGGTGGACTTGTTCGGGCCCTTGGCCAAGGCCGCTTTCATCACGGTGATCGACTCTTGCGAGATGCCGGTGTCCTTGGCGCCGTACAGGCCCAGCACGGGCACCGTCAGAGTGCCAGCAACATCGATCGGGTGCCTGGGAAAGTTGGCGTTGCTGTCCCCCATCAAACGGCCGTACCAGGCCACGCCGGCCTTGATCGACGGATTGTGCGCGGCGTACAGCCAGGTGATGCGGCCGCCCCAGCAGAAGCCGGTGATGGCGATCTTGTCGGCGTTGCCGCCGTTGGCCTTGGCCCAGTCGACCACGGCGTCGAGGTCGGTGAACACTTGCGCGTCGGGGGTTTTGGAGATGATGTCGCGTTGCAGGTCGGCGATGGAGGCCACCTTGGTCGGGTCGCCCTGGCGAATGAACAGGTCCGGCGCCAGCGCCAGGTAGCCTTGCTTGGCGAAGCGGCGGGCGACGTCGGCGATGTGCTCGTGCACGCCGAAGATTTCCGAGATCACCAGCACCACCGGCAGGTTGGTCTTGCCTTCCGGCTGGGCGCGGTACACGGGGACGTTCTGGCCGTTGACGTTGACCTGGATGGTGCCGGCGCTCAGGCCCACGGTGTCGGTCTTGATGACGTTTTGCGCCATCACCGGCAGGGTGGCGGCGGCGAAGCCGGTGCCGAGGGCGGTCTTGAGGAAGCCGCGGCGGTCGACGCCATCCGACAGCTTGGTTTTAGTCAGCAAACTCTCTGCATCACGCGTCAAATCGTCCATCTACCCTCCGTAATAAGGCCGTCGCTCCGGCGCAAGCCGGAGTCCATACTCAGCATGGGTCCCCGCTTGCGCGGGGATGACGAGGTGTTAGTGTGCTTCATCCCAGTTGCTGCCAACGCCGACTTCGGCAATCAGCGGTACTTTCAGCTGCGCCACGCCGGCCATCAGCTCCGGCAATTTCTGCTTGATCAGTTCCAGCTCGGCATCCGGCACTTCCAGCACCAGTTCATCGTGCACCTGCATGATCATGCGCGTGCCCAGCTGCTCGGCTTCCAGCCAGTTCTGCACCGCGATCATGGCCAGCTTGATCAGGTCGGCGGCCGTGCCCTGCATCGGCGCGTTAATTGCCGCGCGTTCGGCGCCCTGGCGGCGTGGGCCGTTCGGCGAATTGATCTCCGGCAGCCACAGGCGGCGGCCGAACACCGTCTCCACATAGCCGCGCGCTTTCGCTTGCAGGCGCGTGTCGTCCATATACTGCTTGACGCCCGAGAAGCGCGCGAAGTAACGCTCGATATAGCTCTGCGCCGCGCCGCGCTCGATGCCCAGGTTGCTGGCCAGGCCAAACGCGCTCATGCCGTAAATCAGGCCGAAGTTGATCACCTTGGCGTAGCGGCGCTGCTCGTTCTCCACCGTCTCCGGCGCGACGCCGAAAATCTCGGCGGCGGTGGCGCGGTGAATGTCCACGCCCTCGGCAAACGCGCGCAGCATGTTGGCGTCTTCCGAAATGTGCGCCATGATGCGCAGTTCGATCTGCGAATAGTCGGCCGACACAATGTGCGAGCCGGCCGGCGCCACGAACGCCTCGCGGATGCGGCGGCCTTCCTTGGTGCGGATCGGAATGTTTTGCAGGTTCGGATCGTTGGACGCCAGCCGCCCCGTCACCGCCACCGCCTGCGCGTAGTTGGTGTGCACGCGGCCGGTCTGCGCGTTGATGCCCTTTGGCAGCTTGTCGGTGTAGGTCGATTTCAGCTTGGACAGGCTGCGGTATTCCAGCAGCACTTTCGGCAGCGGATAATCCTCGGCCAGCTTTTGCAGCACTTCTTCGTCGGTCGATGGCGCGCCGCTCGGCGTCTTCTTCACCACCGGCAGCTTGAGCTTCTCAAAGAAAATCTCGCCGATCTGCTTCGGCGAACCGAGGTTGAACGGCTGTTCGGCCAGCTCATGCGCCTTGGCTTCCAGTTCGATGATGCGCGCGCCGAGTTCCGTGGACTGCTGCGCCAGCAGCGCAGCGTCGATCTGCACGCCGTTGCGTTCGATCTTTTGCAACACCACCGCCGTCGGCAGCTCGATGTTGCGATAGATGAAGTTCAGCTTCTCGTCCTTCTCCACCTCGCCGATCATGTTCTGGTGCAGGCGCAGGGTGATGTCGGCGTCTTCCGCCGCGTACTCGGTGGCGCGGTCAATCGCCACCTGGTCGAAGGTGATCATGTTGACGCCCTTGCCGCACACGTCCACGAAGGGAATCGTGGTGTGGTTCAGGTGGCGCAGCGCCAGGCTGTCCATGTCGTGCGTGCGGTGCGATTCAAACACATACGATTCCAGCAGCGTGTCGTGGTGAATGCCTTGCAGCGATACGCCATGGTTGGCGAAGATGTGGCTGTCGTACTTGAGGTTCTGGCCGACCTTGAGCTTGGTGGCGTCTTCCAGCCACGGTTTCAGCCTGGCCAGCACATGCTCGCGCTCCAGTTGCGCCGGCACGCCCTGGTAGGCGTGCGCCACCGGGATGTAGCAGGCTTCGCCCGGCTTGACCGACAGCGAAATGCCGACCAGCTGCGCCGTCATCGGCTCCAGCGAGGTGGTCTCGGTATCGACGGCGGTCAGTTCGGCGGCGTTGATGCGGGCGATCCACTGGTCCAGCTGTTCGTCGGTGCTGACCGTTTCATAGGTGGCGACCACCGGTTCGGCGAACAGGTCGCCATTCATGGAGGCGGCGCCGCCAACCGGCGCATCCAGCGACACCTTCACGGTCGAGGCCGGCGCACCGGCCGGCGTGCTGGCCGCCGCGCCCAGTTCGCGCAGCAGCGTCTTGAAGCCGTATTTGCCGAAGAAGGCCAGCAGCGCTTCCTTGTCTTCCTCGCGCGCGACCAGTGACTCGCTGATCGACACCATGTGGCCGCTCAGGTCGCAGTCCAGCTTGACAGTGATCAATTCGCGGCCTTTCGGCAGCCACTCCAGCGCATCGCGCAGGTTCTGGCCGACGGCGCCGCTGATCTTGTCGGCGTTGGCGATCACGCCGTCCAGCGAGTCGTAGGCGCTCAGCCATTTGAGCGCGGTCTTCGGCCCGCACTTGCTCACGCCCGGCACGTTGTCGACGGTGTCGCCGATCAGGGTCAGGTAATCGATGATGCGGTTCGGCGGGACGCCGAACTTGGCCAGCACGCCGGCCTCGTCCATCTTCTCGTTGGTCATGGTGTTGATCAGCATCACCTTGTCGTTGACCAACTGCGCCAGGTCCTTGTCGCCAGTGGACACCACCACGTTCATGCCGGCCTTGGCCGCCTCGTACGACAGTGTGCCGATCACGTCGTCCGCCTCTACGCCCTCGACCATCAGGATCGGCCAGCCCATGGCCTTGACCGCCTCGTGGATCGGCTCGATCTGCAGGCGCAGGTCGTCCGGCATCGAGGCGCGCGTGGCCTTGTATTCCGGATACATATCGTCACGGAAGGTCTTGCCCTTGGCGTCGAATACGCAGGCGATGTAGGCGGCCGGATAATCCGCGCGCAGGCGGCGCAGCATGTTGACCATGCCGTGCATGGCGCCGGTCGGATGGCCGTCGGCGCTGCGCAGGTCGGGCAGCGCGTGGAAGGCGCGATAAAGATAGCTGGAGCCGTCTACTAACAACAGGGTATTTTGCATAGGTACTAAGTGAGGATGCTTGGGCGTGAATGCAACATTATCGCAGGTTTTGACCGCCGTCCGGCAGCGCAGCAAAGTTTAAGAATTGGCAATTCCCCTGTCTCCCCCGAAGGGAAAGCACAGCGATGGGTGTCTGTTTGTTACAATGGATCATACATAAAAATTCCGCAGCCATCTCTCTGCTAAAGGCGACCCATCATGACGCGCACTTCCCTCCTCTGGCCTGCCCTGCTGCTGACGCTCAGCGCCCACACCGCGCTGGCGCAGTCGACGCCGAGCCAGGCGCCGCCCAAAATGGAAAAACTGGAAGAAGTGACGGATGATCCGGTCACCATCAGCGCCAAGCCGGCGCAAAACAAGATTACCGAACGCCGCGACAACAGCGGCAATGTGGTCGAAGCCACCGTCAAAAGCGGTCCCAGCACCTATACCTTGCGCCCCAACCACCCGGTCGGCACCTCCGTGCCGGGCGACGCCATGAGCGGCGCCCCACGCGGCGCGCAATGGACGCTGTTCGAATTCGACCTCGGCAAGAAAAAGAAAGCACCGGAAGACGACGCCGCGTCGGACAACAATCCGCCGCCACAGCCTGCTCCGGCCAAATAAACCACCACGGAATTACACACTTTTCACATGGCAGTCTTTACCCCGGTAGCGCTGGACGATGTCGCCCAGTGGATCACCCAATTTCCGCTCGGCAAAGCGCTTGAGCTCAAAGGCATCAGTTCCGGCATTGAAAACAGCAATTTCTTCCTGACGACGGAGCGCGGTGAGTATGTACTCACCATCTTCGAAAACCTGTCGTTTGAACAACTGCCGTTCTATCTCAACCTGATGCGCCACCTGGCCGAGCGCGGCGTGCTGGTGCCGGCCCCGGTAGCCAATGACAAAGGCGAGCTGATTGTCGCTCTGCACGGCAAGCCGGCCTCGATCGTCAGCAAACTGGAAGGCCGTTCACAAATGGACCCGCAGCCGGTGCATTGCGCCGCCGTCGGCGCCATGCTGGCCAGGATGCATCTGGCCGGCCAGGACTACGCCTTGCAGCAGCCTAACCTGCGCGGCCTGGCCTGGTGGCACGCCACCACGCCGGCAGTGCTGCCCTTCATCCCGGACGAGCAGGCGCACCTGCTGCGGGCCGAAGTGCACTTCCAGGACGCGTTTGCCGCCTGCGACATCCACAAGCAGCTGCCGGCCGGCCCGATCCACGCCGACCTGTTCCGCAACAACGTGATGTTTGACGGCGAACGCCTGACCGGCTTCTTCGACTTCTACTTCGCCGGCTGCGACACCTGGCTGTTCGACGTCGCCGTCACCGTCAACGACTGGTGCATCGATGTCGGCACCGGCGTGCTGGACCAGGCCCGCGTGCGCGCCCTGCTGGACGCCTACCACGCGGTGCGGCCGTTCACCGCCGCTGAACACACCGCCTGGCAGCCGATGCTGCGCGCCGGCGCGCTGCGTTTCTGGCTGTCGCGCCTGTATGACTTCTATTGTCCGCGCGCAGCCGAAATGCTGACCCCGCACGATCCCGGCCACTTTGAGCGCATCTTGCGCGAACGCATCGCCACGCCGGCGCCAGGACTGTTCTGATGGAAAAACTTCCCGCACGCGCAGGCTGGCAATGGGTCAAGCAGGGCCTGCAGCTGTTCCGCAAACAGCCCGGTGGACTGATGGCGCTGCTGTTCATCTGCATGTTCTCGTCCTTCTTCATCCTGCTGCTGCCGGTGCTGGGGCAGATCGTCTGGTGCGTGATGATGCCGCTGTTCAGCATCGCCCTGCTGCAGGGCTGCGCCGAGGTCGACCAGGGCCGGCGCGCCATGCCGCACCTGCTGCTGGTGGGCGTGCAGTCGCCGATGCGCAAGCAGCTGTTGCTGCTGGGCGGCATCAACTGCCTGCTGATGGTATTGGCGATGGTGGCGATCTACAGCCTGTCCGGCGACGCCATCAAGGCCATGAGCGAAGCCCAGGCCAAGGGCGCGATCAAGCCGGGCGATGTGGAAGGTTTGTTCAGCGGCATGCTGGCCGGCTCGGCCATTTACATGATCGGCTGGATATTGATGTCGATGACGGCGCCGTTGATTTTCTGGCAGAAGATAGCGCTGACCAAGGCGCTGTTCTTCAGCGTGGTCAGCGTGCTGCGCGGCGTCAAGGCCTTTGCCACCGCCGTGATCGTGCTGCACCTGCTGTACTTTGTCAGCGTGCAACTGGTGGTGCTAGTGCTGGGCATATCGAGCCTGACCGTGGCCGCCGTCTTCACGCTGTTTTTGATCTCGCTCGTGCTGGTGCACTGCATGGTATACGCAGCCTACACGCAGATGTTCGGCACGCCTCCGGCGCTGCCGGAGGTGATCGACCTGAACAAGCCGCTCTAGATTTTCTCCAGCTTGGCGATGCTCAAGTCAAGCACTTTCATGCCCGCGCTGCCGAAGTTGATCTGAGCGCGGGCGTTGTTGCCGCTGCCTTCGATATTCACAATCACGCCCTCGCCGAACTTGGCGTGGGCGACCGATTGGCCCAGTCGCCAGCCGGTGCTGGCCGCCAGCGACTTGCTGGCGATCTGCTGCGCCAGCGCCTTGTCCGACCCCACCAGCGGCGCCTCGTCCCAGGCCGATTTCTTGGCGCCGAACCAGTTCGGCTGCACCTTCGGTGTCAGCCACTTCAGCGACTCTTCCGGCAATTCTTCAAAGAAGCGCGACTTCATGTTGTAGCGGGTCTGGCCGTGCAGCATGCGGGTCTGCGCGAAGCTCAGGTACAGACGTTCGCGCGCACGGGTGATCGCCACGTACATCAGGCGGCGCTCTTCTTCCACACCGTCGTGCTCGCGCGAGCTGCTCTCGTGCGGGAACAAGCCCTCTTCCAGGCCGGTGATGAAGACATTGTTGAACTCCAGCCCTTTGGCCGAGTGCACCGTCATCATCTGCACGGCTTCCTGGCTGGCGGCGGCCTGGTTGTCACCGGCCTCCAGCGAGGCGTGCGACAGGAAGGCCGACAGCGGCGACATCACGGTCGACAGCGGCGCATCGGCATCCAGGATCTCGATGCCGTCCTGATTGATGATGGCGTCGCCGGACTGCGCCTGCGACTGCGGGCCCAGATGCGCCGGCGAGCCCTGGCCGTAGCCCTCTTCCGACAGGAACTGGGTGGCGGCGCTGACCATCTGCTCCAGGTTTTCGATGCGGTCGGCGCCTTCTTTTTCCGTCGCGTAGTGGGTCAGCAGCGTCGATTGCTCCAGCACGACGCGCACCAGTTCCGGCAAGGCCATCTGCTGCGTTTCAAAGCGCACACCCTCGATCAGCTTGACGAAGCCCGACAGCGAGGTGCCGGCCTTGCCGGTGATATACGGCACGGCGGCGTACAGCGAGATGCGGTACTGCTCGGCGGCGGCCTGCAAGGTCTCCAGCGTGCGGGCGCCGATGCCGCGGGTCGGGAAATTCACCACGCGCAGAAAGGCCGAATCATTGTGCGGATTGTCCATCAGCTGCAAATATGCAATGGCGTGCTTGACCTCGGCGCGCTGGAAGTAGCGCAGGCCGCCGTACACATGGTACGGAATGCCGGCCGAGAACAGCGCATGCTCGATCACGCGCGACTGCGCGTTGGAGCGGTACAGCACCGCGATCTCGCTGCGCGAGGCGCCGTCGTGGATCAGGTTCTTGGTCTCTTCGATAATCCACGACGCTTCGGACAGGTCCGAGTTGGCTTCGTAGACGCGCACCTGCTCGCCGTGACCGGCGTCGGTGCGCAGATTCTTGCCCAGGCGCTTGCTGTTATTGGCGATCAGGATGTTGGCCGCGTCCAGAATGTGGCCGTGCGAGCGGTAGTTCTGCTCCAGCTTGATCAGGTTCTTGACGTTGAACTCGCGCTCGAAGGCGCTCATATTGCCGACGTTGGCGCCGCGGAAGGCGTAAATCGACTGGTCATCGTCGCCGACGGCAAACACCACGCCGCCGCGCTGGGTGCCGTGACCGGCCAGCAGCTTCAGCCACTTGTACTGCAAATCATTGGTATCCTGGAACTCGTCGACCAGGATGTGCTGGAAGCGCTGCTGGTAATGTTCGCGCAGCGGCTGGTTGCGCAGCAGCAGTTCATAGGTACGCAGCAGCAGTTCGGCGAAATCGACCACGCCTTCGCGCTGGCACTGGTCGTCGTACAGCTGGTACAGCTCGACCTTCTTGCGCTCGTCGGCGTTGTAGGGATCGATCTTGTCGGCGCGCAGGCCCTGGTCCTTGGCGCCGTTGATGAAGTACATGATCTCCTTCGGGGGAAACTTCTCGTCATCGACGTTATTGGCCTTCAACAGGCGCTTGATGGCCGACAGCTGATCCTGCGAATCGAGGATCTGGAAGGTCTGCGGCAAGGCGGCGTCGCGGTGATGGGTGCGCAGCAGGCGGTTGCACAGGCCGTGGAAAGTGCCGATCCACATGCCGCGCGTATTAATCGGCAGCATGGCGGACAGGCGGGTCAGCATCTCCTTGGCGGCCTTATTGGTAAAGGTCACGGCCAGGATGCCGGATGGCGACACCTGGCCGGTCTGGACCAGCCAGGCGATGCGGGTGGTCAGGACACGGGTTTTACCGGAACCGGCGCCCGCCAGGATCAGGGCGCTCTGCGCGGGCAAGGTGACAGCGGCGAGCTGTTCCTCGTTAAGGTTGTGGAGAAGATTTTGCATCCCGTGATTATACCGGGATGCAAAATTCGCAGTTTAAGCAGATGGTGCCGGAACGGCTTTGCCGTTTTGCAGGGATTCCTGCATCAGCGCTTGCATGGCGCGTTCCGCGTCGCGCACGGCGTCAGCATGTTGAAGGTTGAGCTTGGCCATTTGCGCGCTCATCTCCCCCATGGGACGCGCGGCGTCGGCCATACGCTTGTTCAACGCATCCAGCGGGCGATTCTGCTCGCGCAACTTTTCCATCTTGGCTGACAGCTCGCGCTGCTTTTCAGCCATCTGCTTGCGCAGCGGCTCCATTTCACGCTGCAGGCTCGCCTGCTTTTCGTGGAAGGCACGGATTTTTTCAGGATTACTGCCGGCGCCCAGTTCCTGGGTGGCGGCTTCCGCCATGCGGCGCGACAAAGCCTCCTGCGCCCTGGCCAGTTGCTCGATCGCGCGGCGGTGCACCTCGGACTCCTGCAGCGATTGGCGGCCGAATTCACCGGCCTCTTTGCCGATCTGAGAGGCGGTGGCTTCAAGCAGCTTGCCTTGCGCATCGAGTTTTTTGCCTTGCTCGTCCATCTGGCTGCCGATGCGGTTGACCGGCGTCCACGCTTCGTCCAGACGGGCCAGCAGGGCGGGATCTTTGATGACGTAGGTTTTGTCGCCATCACGGAACCAGAGGAAATCGCCTTTCATGGTGGCCCGCAACTGCGCCACTTTGCGGATTTCAGCGGTACTGGCCGAGACAGTCATGCTGTCACTGCCGCCACGCACGATCGCGTAGGCACTGCGCTCACCTTTCGGAAAGCGTGAACTCAGCTGGTCGCTCTTGATGCGCAGCACGCCAGCGTCACCTGCCAGGCTGACTTTGGCAGAAATCGCGCCCAGCACGGGCGCGGGGGCGGCGGGAGCTGCTGGCGCGGCGGGAGCTGCTGGGGCTGCCGGAGCTGCTGGGGCCGCGGGGGCTGCGGGGGCTGCTGGCGCTGCGGGAGCTGCTGGCGCAACAGGCGCGATCTCTTCCGTTACCGGGTCTACTGGTGCCACGGGTGCAACCGGTGCCACCGGAGCGACTTGCGCCACCAGCTCAGGTGCGTCGGGTGCATCAGGTGCATCAGGTGCATCAGGCACGTCCGGCGCATCTGCAATGGCCGGCGTGGCGGGTACGGCTGGCACTTCGGCTTCCATCGGCGCGGCCGGTGGCGCGGGTGGTGCTGGCGGTGCGGCATGGGCATAGAACATGGCGCCGGCCGCCAACAGACCTGCCAACGGCATGGCAATTTTCCAGCTGACCGGTTCAACATCGGGACGCAGCAGGCGTTTGATACGAGACATGAGATTTCCTCCGTGAGCCGCGTGGGCTAGTTGGGTGGTGTCGAACTGAAAGCGATCCAGTTGCGACAGGGCTTGCGCCAGCCTTTGCGGCTGGCCGAGCATACCCACGGCCAGGTCGTCGGCGATTTGTTCCCGCTCGATCCGTATCCTGCGCGATAGTGCCCAAACACTAGGGTGATAGAACAGCCCGATTTCAATCGTGCTTTGTATGAGGTTGACCAGGTAATCGTGCCGCTTGATATGCGCCAGCTCGTGCGCCAGCAGCGCTTCCAGCAGATCGGCCGGCATGCCGGTGATCAGCGCGGTGGGCACCAGCACGATCGGCTTCCAGCAGCCCGCCGTGATTGGGCTGTCCAGCTTGTCGGCCACGCCCAGTCGGACGTGAAAATCGATGTCGAAACGGCGCGCCAGCTCGGACAAGCGGCGCTGCCAGTAAGGATTAGTGGTGTATTCATCGGGCCGCGTGCGATCCGCCACCCACTTGAGGCCGATGGCCAGGCGCAGTGCCATCAAGGCCGCACCGGCCAGCCACAGGCCGACCACCCACGGCAGTTGCCGGCGCAGCAGGTCTTTCAAGCTATCCAGCGCGCTATCGCTGAGCAGGGCGCCGGCGCTGTCGGCCCCGCCGGACACGGCCACGGACTGCGTCGCACCAAAGCCAGCGCTGGCCTGCAGGTCAGCCAGTTGAATAATGATGCTCGACAGCGGCAGCGCGGCGCACAACAGCATGCCGCCGCAGGCCACGGCGTAACGCGTCTGCGGACGCGCCTTGCGCAGCAGGTGCATGGCCAGCGTGACGGCCCAGCCGATCAACAGCCCCTGCCAGATAAAATGCAGCAGTGCCCAGCCCACGGCGGACACGATGGCTGACAGCAGGCTATTCATCGCCGCTGTCCGCCGAGAAATTGAGATTGAGATCCATGCCGCCCTCCGAGTCGATGGATGTAGAATAAATTATCTAGATTGCGAAGTCTAGAACTTTTTTTCTACATCCATCCGGGCACAGCTTTAGTACAGCACCACCGAGCGGATCGACTCGCCGCTCTTCATCAGGTCGAAGCCCTGGTTGATGTCTTCCAGCTTCAGGCGATGGGTGATCAGGTCGTCGATATTGAGTTTGCCTTCCATATACCAGTCGACGATCTTCGGCACGTCGGTGCGGCCGCGGGCGCCGCCGAAGGCCGAGCCCTTCCACTCGCGCCCGGTCACCAGTTGGAACGGACGGGTGGAGATTTCCTGGCCGGCCGCCGCCACGCCGATGATGATCGACTTGCCCCAGCCTTTGTGGCAGCACTCCAGCGCCTGGCGCATCAGCGTGGTATTGCCGACGCACTCGAAGCTGTAGTCGGCGCCGCCGTCGGTCAGCTGGATGATGTGGTCGACCACATTTTCCACTTCGTTCGGATTGATGAAGTGGGTCATGCCGAACTTGCGCGCCATGGCCTGGCGGGCCGGATTGATATCGACGCCGATGATCTTGTCCGCGCCGACCATCTTGGCCGCCTGGATCACGTTCAGGCCGATGCCGCCGAGACCGAACACCACCACATTCGCGCCCGCCTCCACCTTGGCGGTGAACAGCACGGCGCCCACGCCGGTGGTGACGCCGCAACCGATGTAGCAGACTTTATCGAATGGCGCGTCTTCGCGGATCTTGGCCAGCGCGATTTCCGGCACCACGATGTAGTTGGAGAAGGTCGACGTGCCCATGTAGTGATAGATCGGCTTGCCGTCGATGGAGAAGCGGCTGGTGGCGTCCGGCATCAGGCCGCGGCCTTGCGTGGAGCGGATCGACTGGCACAGATTGGTTTTTTGCGACAGGCAGAATTTGCACTGGCGGCATTCCGGCGTGTACAGCGGAATGACGTGGTCGTCTTTTTTGAGCGATTTGACGCCCGGACCGACGTCCACCACCACGCCGGCGCCTTCATGGCCCAGGATGGCAGGGAAGATGCCTTCCGGATCGGCGCCGGACAGGGTGTAGTAATCGGTATGGCAGATGCCGGTGGCCTTGATTTCCACCAGCACTTCGCCTTCGCGCGGGCCGCCCAGTTCGACTTCTTCAATCGTCAGGGGCTTGCCCGCTTGCCAGGCAACGGCTGCTTTGGTTTTCATGATGTTCCTTTCGCGTTGGAACATCATGATAACAAATTCCCCTGTACCAAAAGAACATCTAAGCTGAGGGAGATGCCTCGTTTTTTCTAAAAGCAGCGTTGTCGCATTGTTGACAATGCGGTGCGCTAAAGATCGAGCTTTTGTTGTGCCGACGCCGGATTCTCCGGCAAGTCTTCGATTGATAACGCCTTCATCCCAAGGCGCTCAGCAAATCGTCTCAGCCCTGCATCTTCAGAGTAAATGGTGGTCACCCTGTTGCACTTTGCAATTGCCACGATCTGATGATCAAACTTGATGAGTATCCCCGCATCGAAGAGCACCATCAATCAGATCCTCGCATGTGATGGTGTTCTTTGATCGGATCATCCAGTTCGTTCCATCCGTTGCCCTTCGTATTACGTGCAGCATTGACTATGTCAGCTATCGGCTTCTCGTCCAAAGATTCCCACGCAGTGATTTTGAACCTCTCTAACGTCCAAGCGCCATCCTCACCACGCAGCCAATCCCCCTGCCCTGTGACACGAAGTGGGCTCGAAAGATACTCTTTGATAAGCTCACGAGCCATTTCACTGTTTGCCTCGCATTTATGGATGGTGCCATCCATATCCTTGAGCCATACCGGCACAGTGTTGTCCTTGCCGCCAATACGGATAAGCACGCCATCAAGCACACCTACCTCTTTCACTCGATAGTTTTTTGAACCGGTGTATTCCTACCTGGGAATGCCAGAATCACGGCACCCTGCGCCTGTTTGATTTCGCCCACCGCCCTATCGGATTTCAGCATGCCGTTAAGGCTTTGATAGGCTCTTTTTAGATCATCAGGTGCGGCTTGGTCGTGCACCAGACGCAAACGTGACTCAACCGTCTCTGTAGCGGACGCATCCACAACAGCTTTTAAGATCGCACTTCCTGAGCGAAGCTCTTTGAAGTGTACCAACGGCTCGCTACCATACAGTGCAGCCAACTCGCTCATGTATTGGGCGAGCCGTGACATCGGAATAGTGTCCGGCTTGAAGATATCTATGCTGAATTCAAGTGCTTTAGGCGTTTCCATGGCACCACCATACTATAGATAGAAATTCAGGAAATTATGAGTTACAAAGTACCATACAGCTTAAACCGTGCCTATGCTCAGTATGAATCGACCGCAAGCAATGTCAACGCCCGGTGTATATGCTCACGCTCATCTTAATTCAGGACCGTCTGTCGGAGCGATTAGCATCCTACAAAATCACAAGGGCTCACATTTCTGTAAGCCCTTGGCTCATGGGTGCGGCTGCCGATATAAATCAGTCGTGGAAAGCGTCCACCACTTTGCGTTGGCCCAGCATGAACGCGTCGGCCACGTGACGCAGCGGCGCCACGTCCACGTCGGATTTGCCGGCGCGGATGATTTCAGCGAAGCGCTGGTACAGCGACGGGTATTCGGCTTCCTTGGGCAGCGTCTGCTCGTCGCCGTTGATCCACAGGCGTGAACCGCCGTCGGCCAGGCGTACTTCGCCTTTCGCCGTGGTGACGATGATGTCCCAGCTTTGCTTGCCGGTCTGGCGCCAGTCGAACTCGGCGTGCACCTTGACGCCGTCGGCGTCCTGGAAGTGCAGGTCGGCGCCGATCGGCGCGTCGCGGTTTTCCGGGAATTCCAGCGCGGCCTTGGTCAGGAACACGGCGGACGGCAGGATTTCGGTGACGATCGACAGCGCGTTGATTCCCGGATCGAACACGCCCAGGCCGCCCGCCTGCCAGATCCAGTCCTGGTTCGGGTGCCACTGGCGCACGTCCTCTTTCCAGATCACGTGCATGGCGGTGGGCTTTTGTTCGGCCAGATAGGCCTTGGCCGGCTGCACGCCCGGCGCATAGCGCGAGTGCCAGCTGGCGAACAGGCTGACGCCCTGCGCGGCGGCGAAGGCTTCCAGGTCTGCTACTTCCGACAGCGTGGCGCCCGGCGGTTTCTCCAGGAACACGTGCTTGCCGGCGGCCAGCGCCTTGCGCGCGGCGGCATAGCGGTATTGCGGCGGCATGCACAGCGACACGGCTTCGATCGATGGATCGGCCGCCAGCATGGCTTCGATGGTCGGGAAGCTCGGCACGTTGTCGATGGTGTTGTTGCGGCTGGCCGTCGCGACCAGCGCGTAGTCGGCAGCTTGTCCGGTGATGGCTGGCAAGTGCTGGTCGTAAACGATCTTGCCGACGCCGACGATGGCGAGTTTGATAGGTGACGTCATCTGGGTATCCTGATTGAGTGAACCGGCAGACTATCATCTCCGCCAGTCACGCAACAAGGTCAGGACGACGTCATCCTGTAATTATTATCAATAACGCGATTATTGGGGTTCAACCGGCATCGCAGGGCCGATGCCCAGTAGGTCCGACACGGTGCGCCACAACTGGCGCGGCGAGGTCCATGGCTTGGGCAGGAAGGCGCTGCCGGCGTTGTGGTGCTCCGGATGGCGCGCCGAATACATCAGCACGCGGGTGTCGGGCTGGTGGATGCGGACCTCGGCCAGCAGGTCGACGCCGTCGCCGTCCGGCAGGTCCGGGTCCAGCACCACCAGCGCGAATTTCTCGCTGTGCAGCAGCGACACGGCAGCAGCCAGCGTCGGCACGTGGGTGACCTGGGTTTCCGGCACCAGCAGCGCGGTCAGCACCAGCGCGGCGTCGTGGTCGCTGTCGACATGCAGCACGCGGGGTGCGGCGGCAAAGATGGAAAAACCGATGGCGCCGCCCGTCTCTTCGGTGAACGGACGATAGGTACTGGTAGGGTGATCGTTGGTCATGGCTGTCTCCGCTTGATAAGCTCAGTGCAAGCTCGGCGGAGTTGGGCCGAAAGAATCTGGGGTGGCGCGGGGAACAGGCGGCCAGTGAGGCGACAGGCGGCATTGGGCCCGGCGCGGCTGAGGCAGGCGGATGGCTCATCCGCTGCTCAGACCATAGTGTATAACAAAAGTACCTCAGGGCAAGAAAAATTACCCTGGGCGTCTATTTTTTGAGACGGCTGTTGAATGCAGCATGCAAGCTGTTGAGGGTCTCTTCGGCCGCCAGCAACTGATCCGCCACCTCGTTGACCTTGCGCCGGTTGGAGCGGGCATGGTCGCGCAGCACCTCGAAGGCGGTGTTGCGGTCGGTCTGGAATTTGCACATCAGCAGGCCCACGGCCAGGCTGGTTTCGCGGCCGGCGGCCAGCGCGGCATTCAGGTTGAGCTCGGTGCGGCGCAGCTGACGGATCTCGTCGGCGCGCGCCAGACCGGCGGCAAACGCCGGCATCAGCTGCTTTTCGTCGACCGGCTTGACCAGGAAACCGACCGCGCCATACGAGGCGGCCTGCTTGCCGGCGTCAGCGTCGCCGCGTCCGGACAGGAACATGAACGGCACCGAACTGGTGGCGTGCAGCTGCTTGGCCAGTTCCAGGCCATTCATACCGGGCATGTGGATGTCCAGCAGGGCCAGGTCGGGCTCGCGCTGGGCGATGGCTTGCAGGGCTTGTTCTGCGGATGAGGCCTTGGCGACGTCGTAACCGGCATGGCCCAGGACTTCGCCAAGGAAGTCGAGCAGCAGAGGATCGTCGTCGACAATGAGGATCAGACGCTTAGGATTGGCGGAAGTTAAAGGCATAGGGGCGGCTACCTCAGGCAATTGTGACGATTCCATTATAAAGCGGAAAACCGTCTGCACTCCAAGCGTTTTATTGCTGGGCGAAAAGCGTATGAAACTGGCCAACGGCCTGCGCCACACTTTCAGCTTGATAGACGCTGCTGATGGCGGCCACCATATTGGCGCCCCGGGCCACCAGCGGCGCAGCGTTGTGCGGCGTCATGCCGCCGATGACCACGGTCGGTACGCGGATCAGTTCGCGTGCCTGATCGAGGATGGCCGGCTGCGTGGTGACGGCGTATTGCTTCACGCGCGACGGATAAAAGCCGCCGAAGGCGACGTAGCTGGCGCCGGCATCCTGCGCGTGCAGCGCGCGCGGCAGGTCGCCATAGCAGGAAGCGCCGATGATTTTTTGCTGGCCCAGACGGGTGCGGATGGCGGCGACTTCGGCGTCGGTGCCGCCGAGGTGGACGCCGTCGGCATCCAGCTGTTCGCACAGGTCAACGAAGTCGTTGACGATGAAGGGCACGTTGTGGCGGCGGCACAGCGCCAGCAGCGCGGCGGCCTGTTCGGCGCGCTGGGCCGGGCCGGCTTCCTTGTGGCGGTATTGCAGCAGCGCGATGGGGGCGGCCTGCAGCGCCTGTTCGGTCAGTTGCAGCAGGCGGTCGGTGGCGTCCCAGTTGGGGGTGACGAGATAGAGTCCTTGCATGGTGTGATTTCCTGATTAGCGTAACGGAATGCGCTGGCCGGGGGCGATGGCGTAGGCCTCGCGCAGCGCGTGGTAGACGTAATGCTGGGCGTGTTCCAGCGCTACGGCGGTGGGCAGACCCAGCGCCAGCTGCCCGGCGATGGCGGATGCCAAGGTGCAGCCGCTGCCGTGAAAGGCGCCGTCAAGGCGGGGCCAGCGCCACGTGCGATGCTGCGTGGCGACGTGGCCGGGCGCCAGCACCGTCGGCCCGCCGGTGGCGCCGCCGGCCCCGCTGTCGGGGAAGCGGACCGCGCCGGCGGAGACGCTAGCCAGACGGCTGGACGCATCGGCCGCGCCGGGGCCGTACCAGCGGTTGATGATGTCGTCGCCGTCGCCATGACCACCGGTGATCAGCACGTGGCGACAGCCGCGCGCGCGCAGGGCTTGCGCTTGCGCGTCGGGCTGGGTGGCGTCGCTGAGGGCTTGCGCTTCCGGGCCGTTGGGTGTCAGCACGGTGGTCAGCGGCAGCAGCGGCGCCAGCGCCTGCACCGCATCGTCGCGCGACAGCAGGTCGCCATGGCCGCTGGCCAGCACCGGGTCCAGAACCACCGGCAGTTCCGGACGCGGCATCGCATCGCCGCGCGCACGCAGCCACACGATGAACTCCGCAATCGCCTGCGCGTTGGCGGCGCTGCCGGTGATGCCGATCTTGATCGCGCTGATCGCCATCTTGCCGGCCAGGGCCTGCGCCTGTCGCAGTACCAGCTCCGCTTCCACCGGCTGCACGCCATACACACGGTCGTTGTCCTGCACCGTGAGCGCCGTGCAGACAGTGAGCGCGTGCGCGCCCTGCGCTGAAATCGCCTGCGCGTCCGCCGTCAGCCCGGCGCCGCCGGACGGATCGAGTCCGGCGAACACCAGCACACAGGGACGCGCATCGACTCCCCCCACGCCATTCATGCCAGGCGGCCCGCCATTGGCGACGACGGCGACGCCGCAAACTTGCGCGCAATGCGGCCCGCCAGATAAGCCTCACGGCCCGCCTGCACGCCCAGCTTCATCGCGCGCGCCATGCGCACCGGGTCCTGCGCGCCGGCGATGGCGGTGTTCATCAGCACCCCATCGCAGCCCAGTTCCATCGCAATCGCCGCATCCGACGCCGTGCCGACGCCGGCATCCACCAGCACCGGCACCTTGGCCTGCTCGATAATCAGCGACAGGTTCCACGGATTCAGAATGCCCATGCCGGAGCCGATCAGCGACGCCAGCGGCATCACCGCCACGCAGCCGATATCCTCCAGCATGCGCGCCTGGATCGGATCGTCGCTGCAATACACCATCACATCGAAGCCGTCCTTGACCAGCAGTTGGGCGGCCACCAGCGTCTCCGGCATATTGGGGAACAAGGTCTTCTCGTCGCCCAGCACCTCCAGCTTCACCAGCTTATGCCCGTTCAGCAGCTCGCGCGCCATTTGCAGCGTGTAGATCGCGTCCTTGGCGTTGTAGCAGCCGGCCGTATTCGGCAGGATGGTGTACTGCGACGGCGGCAGCACATCCAGCAACGACGGCGCCTTCGGGTCCTGGCCGATGTTCACGCGGCGGATCGCCACCGTAATAATTTCCGCCTCGGCGGCGTCGGTCGCCTCGCGGGTCTGCTGCAAATCCTTGTACTTGCCGCTGCCCACCAGCAGCCGCGATTTATATGCCTTGCCGGCAATCGTCAACACATCATTCATCTCAATCTCCATTTAGCCGCCACCGATGGCGCGCACGATATCCACTTTGTCCTGCGCTTGCAGCACCCGGTCCGCCCACTGCTGGCGCGGCACCACGTTGCGGTTGACTGCCAGCGCCAGCGCCTGGCCGCTCAAGGCCAGCGCATCGATCAACTGATCCAGCGTCTGCTGCGCCGGCACGCGGTGCGGCGCGCCGTTCAATTCAATCTCGATCATGATTCAGGCCTTGGTGTACAGCTCGGCGCCGTTCTTGATGAACTCCACCGCCTTGACCTGCATGCCGTTCTCCGCATACGCGCGCACCTCCTGCGTGATCTTCATCGAGCAGAAATGCGGTCCGCACATCGAGCAGAAATGCGCCACCTTGGCGGAATCCTTGGGCAAGGTCTCGTCGTGGAATTCGCGCGCCTTGTCCGGGTCCAGCCCCAGATTGAACTGGTCTTCCCAGCGGAACTCAAAGCGCGCCTTGGACAGCGCGTTGTCGCGGATCTGCGCGCCCGGATGGCCCTTGGCCAGATCCGCCGCATGCGCCGCGATCTTGTATGTGATGATGCCGTCCTTGACGTCGTTCTTGTCCGGCAGGCCCAGATGCTCTTTCGGCGTCACGTAGCACAGCATGGCCGTGCCGTACCAGCCGATTTGCGCGGCGCCGATGCCGGAGGTGATGTGGTCATAGCCCGGCGCGATATCGGTGGTCAGCGGCCCCAGGGTATAGAACGGCGCCTCGTGGCACTGCTCCAGCTGCAGGTCCATATTCTCTTTGATCAGCTGCATCGGCACGTGGCCCGGACCTTCGATCATCACCTGCACGTCGTGCTTCCAGGCGATCTGGGTCAGCTCGCCCAGCGTCTTCAATTCGCCCAGCTGCGCCTCGTCGTTGGCGTCGTAGATCGAGCCGGGACGCAGGCCGTCGCCCAGCGAGAACGACACGTCATACGCCTTCATGATTTCGCAGATGTCTTCAAAGTGCGTGTACAGGAACGATTCCTGGTGATGCGCCAGGCACCACTTGGCCATGATCGAACCGCCGCGCGAGACGATGCCTGTCATGCGCTTGGCCGTCAGCGGCACATAGCGCAGCAGCACGCCGGCGTGGATGGTGAAGTAGTCGACGCCCTGCTCCGCCTGCTCGATCAGCGTGTCGCGGAAAATCTCCCAGGTCAGGTCCTCGGCCTTGCCGTTGACCTTTTCCAGCGCCTGGTAAATCGGCACCGTGCCGATCGGTACCGGCGAATTGCGGATGATCCATTCGCGCGTTTCGTGGATATGCCTGCCGGTCGACAGGTCCATCACCGTGTCGCCGCCCCAGCGGATCGACCAGGTCATCTTCTCGACTTCCTCGCCGATCGACGAGGTCACCGCCGAGTTGCCGATGTTGGCGTTGATCTTGACCAGGAAGTTGCGGCCGATGATCATCGGCTCCACTTCCGGGTGGTTGATGTTGGCCGGGATGATGGCGCGGCCACGGGCAATTTCCGCGCGCACGAATTCCGCCGTGATCTCGTCCGGAATACTGGCGCCGTAGTTCTGGCCCGGATGCTGGCGGCCCATCAGCTCCGCCAGCCGCTGGCCCATCGGGCCGGAGGTTTTCAGGCTCGCGATGTACTCCTTGCGGCGCAGGTTCTCGCGGATGGCGACAAACTCCATCTCCGGCGTGATGATGCCCTGGCGCGCGTAGTGCATCTGCGTGACGTTCTTGCCTTCACGCGCGCGGCGCGGCTGGCGGTGCAGGTTGAAGCGCAGTTCTTCCAGCGCCGGATCGGCCAGGCGCGCCTTGCCGTAGACGGAGGTCGGGCCATCCAGCGCCTCGGTATCGTCGCGCTCCAGGATCCACGGCAGGCGCGGCGTTTCGGCCAGGCCGGAGCGGATGTCGATCTGCGCGGCCGGATCGGTGTATGGGCCGGAGGTATCGTAGACGGTCACCGGCGGATTGGCCTCGAAGCCGAACGAGGCCGGCGTGTCGGCCTGCGTGATCTCGCGCATCGGCACGCGCAGATCGGCGCGGCTGCCTTGCACATAGATTTTGCGGGAATGGGGAAGTGGCTGTATCGCTGCCTCGTCCACCGTGGCGGTGGCGGATACGAATTTCAGGTTGGCGTTCATTTGGCTCCTTTGTTGGGCTACAGGAGCCAGCAAAGGAGGTTGGACGACGGCCCTTCCACACAAGGAATGGTGGCGGCACGGCATCCTAAGCTTCCCTTCGCTGGCATTATCCAGATCAGGTTCGGAGGGTATTTCTCACCCGCGACGCGCACCTTCAATTCGCGCGACGCAGGACCCCTAGCGTTTGCCACCAATGCGGTGGCGCACCGATTATAACCATCTGCGGCAGAAAGTGGCAAAAATCCGACAGGCGTGGCGCTGGTGCTCAGGTATAGTGTCCTCATGCCATACAGCAACGCTCACCAGTCCTCCGCCCCTGTAGCGCGCCTGACGCGCGTCACCGCCGCGCTGTGCCTGGTGCTCGGCCTGCTGTCGCCGGCGCACGCCAGCCAGGACGAACGCTGGACCGGCCTCAGCCACACCGCCTTCAAGCACACCGTGCACGCCGATCTCAGCAGCGGGCTGTGCTTCGCCCAGGACCGCCAGGGCTTTCTGTGGATCGGCACCCAGGCCGGCCTGACGCGCTGGGACGGCAACCGCCACGTCAAATACCTGGCCGACGCGCGCGAGGACGCGCTGCCCGACAGCTTCATCATGAGCCTGCACGTCGACTCCCAGGGCCGGCTGTGGGCCGGCATGAATTCCGGCGGCCTGGTGCGCTACGATCCCGACCACGACCGGTTCATCCGTTACCGCGCCAGTCCCAGCGGCCTGCGCGATCCGCGCGTGGCGGCCATGGCCGACGACGGCCAGGGCGGCCTGTGGATCGCCACCGGCAGCGGCCTCGACCACCTGGGCGCCGACGGCCGCTTCGACCGCCTGGGCGACAGCTTTGGCGCCGCCACGCTGCCCGACAGCGGCATCGACACGCTGCTGCGCGACGCCGACGGCGTGCTGTGGGCCGGCACCCGGCGCGGCCTGTTCCTGCTGCGCCAGGGCCAGCCGGTCCAGCAGATCACCTTGGGCGGCCAGGCCGGCCTGCCGGTCAACAGCCTGCTGCGCGACAGCACCGGCCGGCTATGGATCGGCAGCCGCACCAGCGGCGCCTACCTGCTGGCGGCCGGCGCGCCCAACGCCGCGCCGGTGCTGGAAAGCGGCGCCCAGCCGACGCTGCAAAATGAACGGGTGGCGGCCATCGTCGAAGCCACGCCGGATGAAATCTGGTTCGGCACCAATGGCGGCAACGGCGGCATCGTGGTGCTCGACGTGCCGCACCACACCACGCGCCGCATCCGCCACCGCAGCGACACCCCGGACAGCCTGGCCGACAATGATGTGCTGACCATGTTCCGCGAACGCAGCGGCATCATCTACGCCGCCAATATGGCAGGCATCAGCCAGCATGCGCCGCAGCCGCGCGCGGTGGCCACCATCCGCCACCTGGCGCCGGGCCGCAGCGGCGTGCTCAGCGTGCCGAGCGTGATGAACGCGCCGGACGGCAAGCTGTGGCTCAGCCTGATCAGCGGCGGGGTCGAGCTGATCGATCCGTATCGCGGCTACAGCGGCCGGCTGGCCGGCAGCGACGGCCTGCCGCCGGGGCGCGTGCTGACCACCGCGGCCGGTCCCGACGGCGAGACCTATATCGGCACCCAGCACGGCCTGTTCCGCGCCAGCGCCGACGGCCGCAGCGTGCAGCGCGTGACGCTGCCGCAGCGGCGCGACGAGGAAGAAGTCTGGAACCTGACGGTGGCCGGCCGCACCTTGTGGATGGGCGGCCTGGACGGCCTGTGGGCGCTCGCGCTGCCACCAGGCGGCGGCACGCCGCACCTGCTGCGCCACGAAAGCAAGAGCCTGGGCGATCCGCGCGTCACCGCCATTTTGCCGGCCGGCGACGACGTCTGGGTCGGCACCCGCACCGGCCTGGCGCGGCTGGGGCCGGACGTGGTGGAAGTCATGCCGGCCGACCTCGGCACGCCGGACCGGCTGCCGCCCGGCTATGTATCGTCGCTGCTGCTGGATGCGCAGGGGCGGCTGTGGCTGTCCAATTTCGGCACCGGCGTGGTCGTCCTCGAACGCACCGACGCCGACGGCCGCCGCCGCTTCCGCCGGATCGGCATGCAGCAGGGCCTGCCCGACAGCGGCGCCAATAAGCTGCTGCAAGACCGCCAGGGCATGATCTGGGCCAGCACCGACGCCGGCCTGGCGCGCATCGATCCGCGCTCGCTGGCGGTGCAGCCGCTCGGCCCCGGCGAAGGCGTGCAGGTCGGCATGTACTGGACCAATTCCGGCGCCGTCACCCGCGAGGGCGAACTGGTGTTCGGCGGCCTGTCCGGCCTGACCGTGGTGCGGCCGCAGGCGCTGGCCAGCTGGCACTACACGCCGCCGATGGTGGTCACCCGCATCCTGCTCAACGACAAGGAAATGCCGGTCGGCCCGTACAACGCCGGTCTCGGCGGCAAGGCTGCGCCGATCACCGTCGCCACCGCCGCGCGCGAACGCGGCTTCTCGGTCGAATTCGCCGCGCTGGACTACTCGGCGCCGGAACGCAACCGCTACGCCTACCAGCTGAAGGGTTTCGACCCGCACTGGGTCGAGACCGACGCCACCTCGCGCCGCGCCAGCTACAACAACCTGCCGCCGGGCGACTATGTGCTGCTGCTGCGCGGCTCCAACCGCAACGGCGACTGGGCCGCGCCATTGGAAGTGCCGGTGCGGGTGCTGCCGGCCTGGCACCAGCGGCCGGAGGCGCGGCTGGCGATGCTGGCGCTGGCGCTGCTGCTGGGCGCCGGCCTGGTGCAGACGCGCACCGCCTATCTGCGCCGCCGCCAGCGCGAGCTGGAAGCCATGGTCGAGGCGCGCACCGCCGAACTGCGCGCCACCCAGGCGCAGCTGGAAACGCTGGCTTACGGCGATCCGCTGACCGGCCTGGCCAACCGCCGCCTGTTCAACGACGAACTGCGGCACCTGGTGGCGCAGGCCGAACGCGGCGGCGGCGCCTTCACGCTGCTGCTGGTCGACCTCGACCGCTTCAAGCCGGTCAACGACACCCACGGCCACGACGCCGGCGACGCCTTGCTGGCCGCCGCCGCCGACCGCCTGTGCGCCGCCGTGCGCGAAGCCGACCGGCCGTTCCGCCTGGGCGGCGATGAATTCGCCGTGCTGCTGGCCCACACCGGCGACGGCGCCACGCTGGAACCGGTGTGTGCGCGCATTCTCGCCAACCTGGCCCTGCCGCTGTCGTATGGCGCGGCCACCATCGAAATCAGCGCCAGCATCGGCGCCGCCATCTACCGCGACGGCGAAAGCCACGAGCAACTCTACAAGCGCGCCGACCTCGCCCTGTACCAGGCCAAGGCGGCCGGCCGCGACACCTGGCGCCTCAGTCCGTGAAGGCGGGCGCGGCGGAGGTGTCGGCCAGGAACTGCCGCAGCACCACCCCCCATTCATCCCAGCGGAAGAAGGCGCTGGGATGGCGGATGAAGAGCAAGTCCAGCGGCCGCTCACCGAGGTTGACGGTCAGCCGCAGCGGGCGATTCCTGCCCACCGCCGGCAGGCGCTGCTCGGCCAGCAGCGCGCCAGGCGGCAGCACAGCGCGCAGCGCCGCGATCTTCGCCCCCTCCAGTCCATAAACAATGCAGCGGCGCGCGCCGATCAGGCCGGCCATCGTCAGCAACATCTGCCAGCCATCCCGATAATCCTGGCCGTCCGGCCGCTCGCGCAGGCTGGCCATCATGCGCGGCATCGCCGTTGCTGTAGTCGTAAATGCTCTCGCCCAGCACAATCGTGCGGCTTGCCGAGGCGCGAAAACCGCTGCCGATCCAGGGCAGCCAGGCCATGCCGGCAGCTTCAAAGCCGGCGTCGAAGTGGGTATCGAAGTAGGTGCTGTCGTCTTGCATCTTTAATCTCTAAAGGTCGGCGTGGATTTGCTCATGCCGGCCGTCATGGCGGCCTGCAGATCGGACGACATCAGCATGGCGGCATTCCAGGTGGCGACGTAGTTGAGGCCGTCGGCGACGGTGTGGTCGCGGGCGTAGCTGATCATCTCCTTGACGCCGCGCACCGACAGCGGTGACTTGGCGGCGATGACGTCGGCGATGGCGCGCACGCCGGCCCGCAACGCGTCCGGCGATTCGAACACGCGGTTGACCAGCCGCATCTCCCTGGCCTCGGCGGCGTCGAACTTGCGCGCGGTGTAGGCCAGTTCGCGCGCCATGCCGTCGCCGATCAAACGCGGCAGGCGTTGCAGCGTGCCCACATCGGCCACCATGCCGATGTCGATTTCCTTGATGGTGAACCAGGCGTCGGCCGCACAGTAGCGCATGTCGGCGCAGCAGATCAGATCGATGCCGCCGCCGACGCAGGCGCCGTGCACGGCCGCCAGCACCGGCTTGCGGCAGCGCTCCAGGCTGGTCAGCGTGTCCTGCAAATCGAGGATCACGCGGCGCAGGTTTTCGCGGGTGCGGCCGTCGCAGTCGTCGCGCACCTGGGCGCCGACGCCCATCATCATCTGCAGATCGATGCCGGCGGTGAAGGCCTTGCCCTCGCCTTCCAGGATGGCGACGCGGATCGCCGGCGTCTCGTCGACGTAGCGCAAGGCCGTGCGGATGTCATGCCACATGGCAAGGTTCATCGCATTCAGCTTGTCCGGGCGGTTGAGGCGGATGGTGGCGACGGCGCCGTCCACGGTCAGGCTGACGGCTTCCAATAATGGGATCATGCAAGTCTCCTTTTTGTCGTTGAAATACGTTATATTGGTCTTTGCGGCATGAATATTCCTAATGATAACGAGGAGATAGACATGGCAACACAGTTCAAGCTTAACGGCAAAGAAGTCAGTGTGCAGGCCGAGCCGGATACCCCACTGCTGTGGGTGATCCGCGACGAAATCGGCCTGACCGGCACCAAGTTCGGATGTGGCCTGGCGCTGTGCGGCGCCTGCACCGTCCACCTCGACGGACAACCGATCCGCTCTTGCCAGACGCCGGTCTCGGTAGTCGCCGGCAAAAAAGTCGCCACCATCGAATCGCTGTCCAAAGATAATTCCCACCCGTTGCAAAAAGCCTGGATCGCGCACGACGTGCCGCAATGCGGCTACTGTCAGTCGGGACAACTGATGAGCGCGGCCGCGCTGCTCAGCACTAACCAGCATCCCAGCGATACCGACATCGACAACGCCATGAGCGGCAATATCTGCCGCTGTGGCACCTACAACCGCATCCGCGCCGCCATCCACACCGCCGCCGCTGAAATGCGCAAGGCATAAGGAGACGGCCATGACCACCAATCGCAGGGAATTCCTGAAAACCACCGCCGTGGTCGGCGGCGGACTGACGCTGGGCGTGTTCCTGCCCGCGCAACTGGACCAGGCCGTGGCGGCCGGCACGCTGCACACGCCCAACGCCTGGGTCCACATCGCCGACGACAATACCATCACGCTGCTGTCGGCCCGTTCCGAAATGGGCCAGGGCGTCTACACTTCGATGCCGATGCTGATCGCCGAGGAACTGGGCGTGGACATCCGCAAGGTCAAAGTGGAAATCGCACCGGTGGCGCCGGTCTATACCAACGCCCTGCTCGGCGCGCAGATCACCGGCGGCTCGACCTCGGTGCGCGACGGCTGGGACAAATTGCGCATCGCCGGTGCCCAGGTGCGCACCATGCTGGTCAACGCGGCGGCGGCCAAGTGGAAACTCGACGCCGCGCAACTGCGCGCGGCCGACGGCAAGGTCACCGGTCCCGGCGGCCGCAGCGCCACCTATGGCGAACTGGCCGAGGCGGCCTCCAAACTGCCGGTGCCGGAGAAAGTGACGCTGAAACCGGCCAGGGACTTCAAGGTCATCGGCAAGCCGACCAAGCGGCTGGACACGGCGCACAAGGTCAACGGCACGGCCGAGTACGGCATCGACGTCAAGCTGCCCGGCATGGTGTACGCGTCGCTGGAGCAATGCCCGGTCATCGGCGGCAAGCCGGCCAGCTTCGACGCCGCCAAAGCCAAGGCCATGCCCGGCGTGATCGCCGTGGTGCAGATCCGCGACGGCGTGGCGGTGGTGGCCGATACCTGGTGGCATGCGAAGAAAGCGCGGGAGGCGCTGGCGGTGCAATGGGACGAAGGCGCGGTTGCGCGCATCAGCAACGCCTCGATGCAGGACGGTATCCGCAACGCCAGCGACGCCACCATCCCGATCAAGCAAACCGGCGACGCCAGGGCCGCGCTGGGCAGCGCCAGCAAGAAACTCAGCGCCGAATACTGGTCGCCGCTGCTGGCCCACGCGACCATGGAGCCGCAGAACTTCACCGCCTCGTACAAGGATGGCAAATGCCTGGTGATCGGGCCGGCGCAATACCAGCAAGGCACCCAAGGGAATGTCGCCACCGCCATCGGCCTCAAGCCGGAAGACGTGACGGTGAAAACCACCTTCCTCGGCGGCGGTTTCGGCCGCCGGCTGGAATATGACTTCGCGGTGCAGGCGGCCGAGATTTCCAAGGCGGTCGGCAAACCGGTCAAGCTGCTGTGGACGCGCGAGGACGACACCACGCATGACTTCTACCGGCCGATGGCGCTGCACCGCATGACCGGCGGCCTCGACGCCAGCGGCAAGCCGGTGGCGCTGACCTTGCAGCTGACCTCGCAATCGATCACGCAGCGCGCCTTCGGCCTGCCGAAGGGCACGCTGGATCCGTTCATGGCCGAAGCGGCGGTGGTCGGCTACGACATTCCCAATATGACGCAGGAACTGATCGAACACGACAGCGGGCTGCGGGTGGGCTACTGGCGCTCGGTCAGCCACGCGCTGAACGCGTTTGCCAACGAGAGCTTCATCGACGAGATGGCGGCGGCGGCCGGCAAGGATCCGTACCAGTTCCGCCTGGCGCTGCTGGGCCAGCAGCCGCGCTTTGCCAAGGTGCTGAAGCTGGCGGCGGACCAATCCGGCTGGGGCAAGCCGCTGCCGAAAGGCCACTATCGCGGCATCGCGCTGATGGAGGGCTACGACACGTATATGGCGCAGGTGGCCGAGATTTCGGTCGACAAGGACCACGCCATCAAGGTGCACCACGTGTGGGTGGCGGCCGACCTGGGCCAGATGATCAATCCGGACACGGTGGAAGCGCAAATCCAGTCCAGCATCGCCTTCGGGCTATCGTCGGCGCTGGGGGCGGAGATCACGCTGGACAAGGGACGCGTGCAGCAGACCAACTTCCACGACTACCCGGTGCTGCGCATGAACGAGATGCCGAAGATCGACATCACGCTGGTGCCCAGCAGCGAGAAGCCGGGCGGCATCGGCGAACCGGCGACGGCCCTGATCGGCCCCGCCGTCGCCAACGCCCTGTTCGCCGCCACCGGTAAACGCGTGCGCCGGCTGCCGTTATCCGCACAACACATCCAGTCCGCCTGATGCAGGCTTGATGCATAAAAATCATCGGCGGGCCATGCCAGTTTCCAGCGCACGGCTTGCCGGTCATCTATAATGGCTGTTTCGCCCAACAAAATCAGCCATATCATGGAATTAGCCAAGTCTTTCGAGCCTGCCGACATTGAACAGTTCTGGCGCACCGAGTGGGAAGCGCGCGGTTACTACACCGCCACCCTCGACGCCGGCAAACCTTCTTTCAGCATCCAGCTGCCGCCGCCGAACGTCACCGGCACCTTGCACATGGGCCATGCATTCAATCAGACCATCATGGATGGCCTGACCCGTTACCATCGCATGCTCGGCCATAACACCGCCTGGATTCCGGGCACTGACCACGCCGGTATCGCCACCCAGATCGTGGTGGAACGCCAGCTGGACGCGCAGAAAATCTCGCGCCACGACCTCGGCCGCGAAGAGTTCATCAAGAAGGTCTGGGAGTGGAAAGAGAAATCCGGCTCCACCATCACCGGCCAGATGCGCCGCCTGGGCGCCTCGCCGGACTGGAAACGCGAATACTTCACCATGGACGAGACCCGTTCCAAAGTGGTGACCGATGTCTTCGTGCGCCTGCACGAGCAAGGCCTGATCTACCGCGGCAAGCGCCTGGTCAACTGGGACCCGGTGCTGGGCACCGCCGTCTCCGACCTGGAAGTGGTGTCGGAAGAGGAAGATGGTTCGATGTGGTACATCAAGTACCCGCTGGCCGACGGCAGCGGCTCGCTGACGGTCGCCACCACCCGCCCTGAAACCATGCTGGGCGACGTCGCCGTGGCGGTCGATCCGACCGACGAACGCTATCAGGCGCTGGTCGGCAAGATGCTGACGCTGCCGCTGGTCGGCCGCGAAATCCCGATCATCGCCGACGAATACGTCGACAAGGCCTTCGGCACCGGTTGCGTGAAGATCACCCCGGCGCACGACTTCAACGACTACGCCGTCGGCCAGCGCCACAAGCTGGCGATGCCGTCGATCCTGACGCTGGAAGCCAAGATCACCGACGACGCGCCGGCAGCCTATCGCGGCCTGGACCGCTTCGTGGCCCGCAAGCAGATCGTCGCCGACCTGGAAGCGCAAGGCCTGCTGGTCGAAGTCAAGCCGCACAAGCTGATGGTGCCGCGCGGCGACCGCACCGGCGTGGTCATCGAGCCGATGCTGACCGACCAGTGGTTCGTCGCCATGAGCAAGCCGGCGCCGGAAGGCACGTTCTTCCCGGGCAAATCGATCGCCGAAACGGCGCTGGAAAAAGTCGCCAGCGGCGACATCAAGTTCGTCCCTGAAAACTGGAGCAACACCTACAACCAGTGGCTCAACAACATCCAGGACTGGTGCATCTCGCGTCAACTGTGGTGGGGCCACCAGATCCCGGCCTGGTACGACGACAACGGCAATATCTACGTCGCCAAGACCGAAGCGGAAGCCGTTGCCAAGGCCGCCGCGCAAGGCGTCACCACGCCGCTGCGCCGCGACAACGACGTGCTGGACACCTGGTTCTCGTCCGCGCTGGTGCCGTTCTCGACCCTGGGCTGGCCGGAAGAGACCCCGGACCTGAAAGCCTTCCTGCCCTCGTCGGTGCTGGTGACCGGCTTCGACATCATCTTCTTCTGGGTGGCGCGCATGGTGATGTTCACCCTGCACTTCACCGGCAAGGTGCCGTTCGAGACCGTCTACGTGCACGGCCTGGTGCGCGACTCGCAGGGCCAGAAGATGTCCAAGTCCAAGGGCAACACGCTGGACCCGATCGACCTGATCGACGGCATCGGCATCGAGGCGCTGGTGCAGAAACGCACCACCGGCCTGATGAACCCGAAGGCAGCCGAGAAGATCGCCAAGGCCACCCGCAAGGAATTCCCGGAAGGCATCGCCGCCTACGGCACCGACGCGGTGCGTTTCACGATGGCTTCGTACGCCTCGCTGGGCCGCAACATCAACTTCGACTTGGGGCGCGCCGAAGGCTACCGCAACTTCTGCAACAAGCTGTGGAACGCCACCCGTTTCGTGATGATGAACACGGAAGAGAAGGATTGCAGCGCCAGCGACGCCGACCTGTCCAACGCCGACAAGTGGATCATCTCGCTGCTGCAAAAAGCCGAGCTGGACGTGGCCAAGGGCTTTGCCGACTACCGCTTCGACAACATCGCCTCGACCATCTACAAGTTCGTCTGGGACGAGTATTGCGACTGGTATCTGGAAGTGGCCAAGGTGCAGGTGCAAAACGGCACCGAAGGCCAGCAACGCGCCACCCGCCACACGCTGCTGCGCGTGCTGGAAGTGGTGCTGCGCCTGGCCCATCCGGTGATTCCGTTCGTGACCGAAGCGCTGTGGCAAGCCGTGGCGCCGCTGGCCGGCAAAACCGGTGACTCGATCATGCTGCAACCGTACCCGATCGCCAACACCGCCAACATCGACGAATCGGCCGAAGCATGGATGCAACAGCTGAAAGCGCTGATCGACGCGACGCGTAATCTGCGCGGCGAAATGCAGCTGGCGCCATCGCTGCGCGTGCCGCTGATCGTCGAGCCGGGCAGCGCCGCCGACAAGCAAGCGCTGGCGCTGTGCGCACCGTACATCCAGGCGCTGGGCAAGCTGGCCGAAGTGCAGATCGTCGACGCGCTGCCGGATTCGCCGGCCGCCGTGGCCGTGGTCGGCACGACCAAGCTGATGCTGAAAGTGGAGATCGACGTCAAGGCCGAGCGTGAGCGCCTGAGCAAGGAGATCACGCGTTTGGAAGGCGAGATCAACAAAGCCAACGGCAAACTGTCGAACGAAAGCTTCGTGGCCCGTGCGCCGGCCGAAGTGGTGGCGCAAGAGAAGGAACGCGTCGCCAACTTCTCCGCCACGCTGGACAAGATGCGCGAACAGATCGCCAAGCTGCCCGCAGCTTGATGAATCAAAAGGCCGCTCAGTTGTGAACTTAGCGGCCTTTTTTTATCGCGCCAGCAATTCGGCGTAGCGGGCGATATCGACGTTGCCGCCGCTGATGATGATGCCGACGCGCTTGCCTTGCAGCTGCGCCTTCATCGCACGCGCCGCAGCCAGGCCCAGCGCACCGGTCGGCTCCACCACCATCTTCATGCGCTCGGCGAAGAAGCGCATGTCGGCGCGCAGCTGTTCGTCGCTGGCGGTCAGGATGTCATCGACGTCGCGCTTGATGATCGGGAAAGTCAGGTTGCCCAGGTGCTGCGTCTGCGCGCCATCGGCAATCGTCTTCGGCGTCTCGATGTGCACGATGCTGCCGCTGCGGAACGATTGCTGGCCGTCGTTGCCCGCCTCCGGCTCCACGCCAAACAGCTTGGCCGAAGGCGACAATGCCCGCGTCGACAGCGCCGTGCCGCTCAGCAGGCCGCCACCGCCCAGCGGCGCGAACACATAATCCAGCCGCCCCACTTCTTCAAACAGCTCCTTTGCGGCCGTGCCCTGCCCGGCGATCACGTCCGCATGGTCGTACGGCGGAATCAAGGTCAGGCCATGCCTGGCGGCGAGGTCGCGACCGATCTGTTCGCGGTCTTCCGTATAGCGGTCGTAAATCACCACTTGCGCGCCGTAGCCGCGCGTGGCGGCCACCTTGGCGGCCGGCGCATCATGCGGCATGACGATGGTGGCCGGCATCCCCAGCAGCCTGGCCGAGAGCGCAATCGCCTGCGCGTGATTGCCCGACGAGAACGCCACCACGCCGGCCTTGCGCTGCTCCGGCGTGAACCTGGCCAGCGAGTTGTAGCCGCCGCGGAATTTGAACGCCCCCATGCGCTGGTAGTTTTCGCACTTGAAGAAGATCTCCGCGCCCAGCTCGGCGTTGGCGGTGCTGGAGCTCAGCACCGGCGTGCGGTGCGCGACGCCGGCAATGCGCTCCGACGCGGCAACCACGTCTTCAAAGGTAGGCAGTTTCTGTTCGCTCATGATGATTCCTGTGGTGATTTAGCGGGCGTCGTTGTAGACGGTGGCGCGGGAGACGTTGAGATAGGCGGCGACGATGTCCATCGCCCGCCGCACATCGCTGAGGCCGGCTTCTTTCAGCTCGCGCATCAGCGCCTTGCGCTCCTCGGCTTTCAGCGCGCGCGGGGTGGTGCCCAGACGGGCGGCAAACTGGTCGATGCGCTGGCGGATGGCGTCGGCGCCGGCCGGCGCCATGGTTTCGCTGACGGCGATGGCCGTGTCGACGCTGCCGAATTGCGTCAGCATGCTGTTGAGGCTGCGGAAAACGGTCAGGTCCACATTCAGGCACAGCGCGGCGATGTACTGTCCCTCGCTGTCCTTGATGCCGACCGACGTGCTCTTGGCCAGGCGGCCATCGGGGAAGGTGTTGGGATAGTTGGCGATGACCTGCTCGAAGGCCGGATCGGCCGCGCGCGCTAGGCCGAGCTCGGTGGCGGGCGCGCCGACTGCGCGGCCGGACAGGTTGTTGTGGATCGCCAGGATGGCGTGTTCCGGCTGGGTCAGGTCGTGCAGCACCACTTCGCAAAACGGCGCCAGCGTCTTACCCAAGCCCTCGGCCACCTGCTGCAGTTGCACCAGCAGGTTTTGATGTTCAGATGTTTTCGTCATCTGAACATATTATCTCATTTTAGACTTTTCGTGCAATCACGGTCCGGGTTGCCGTTCCTCGACGTTTTCACGCGGTTCCTTTTGCATAACGCCGCTGCTGGACTGACGGCTGTCGGTGCTGTTGCCGCCCAGTGCCGGCGTCGGGTGACGCTCGGGGCCGCTGTTCGTCTTCGGCGGCGCGCCCTTGTCGACGCCGGCGCCGCTGGTGGCGCCTTCGGTGCCCGCCGGGCTGCCGGCGATGCCATCGGCGGCGCCGGGACCACCGATTGATTGATCATGCTGAGTCATGGCAATTCTCCTATGTGAGTGGAGCCATGCTAGCGGCGCACCCGGAGTGCCGCCATCGGCGCGCGCCGCACGGGGCTGTAGGAAATTGGATGAGAGCCTCTAATTAGCACGGTCGGTCAGTTCGTATAATAGTCCCACACAATAACTATCTGGAGACCCAAAATGAAAATCCTCGCTTTTCTCGCCGCCGCCGTCCTGAGCATCTCCCCGGCGTTTGCCGACAACACCTCGCCGGTCGGCCTGTGGAAGAACATTGACGATGTCAGCGGCAAACCCAAGGCGCTGATCCGCATCACCGAGTCGAATGGCGTCCTGCAAGGCAAGATCGAGCAGCTGTTCCGCGAGCCGAATGAAGACCCGGCGCCAAAATGCGATAAATGCGACGACGCCCGCAAGGACCAGCCGGTGCTGGGCATGACCATCCTGTCCGGCCTGAAGAAAGACGGCGATGAATATGCCGGCGGCGAGATTCTTGACCCGAACAACGGCAAGGTCTACAAGAGCAAGATGCACCTGACCGACGGCGGCAAGAAACTCAGCGTGCGCGGCTACATCGGCGTACCGATGCTGGGCCGCTCGCAAGTCTGGGTGCGCCAGGAGTAATCACGGTTTGACGCCTTTGCCGGTGGCAGTCCACCAGATGCCGCCCATCAGGTGCGCCAGGTATTGCGGGTCCTTGTACATATTGCCGTCGTGCCCCAGCGCGGTGACGAACACGCGGCTCTTGTCGACGTAGTGATACCAGCTGACCGGATGCTCCTTGCCCATGCCGTGTGACACCTGCCCCGGCCAGATCCTGGTCGGGTCGTAGCTGGTCTCGTCGACGTTCAGCACCGGGTGGATCCTGATCTGGTACGGATCGTCGAACACATACCATTCATCGCTCCAGATCCAGTGATCCGGCAGGCCGAAGGTGGCGGGAAATTTTTTATCGACCACGTCGGCCACGCCGGTTTGCAGCATCGGATGGGTGCCGACGTGGCGGCCGATCAGCTGTTCAAACCACGGCCAGGTGTTGGGCGGAATGATCAGCGAACGGTGCACCAGCATGGCGTTGCCGCCGTGCTGCATATACGCTTCAAACTTCTTGCGGCGCGCCTCGTTCAACTCTTCCGGCGGCGCGTTGAGGAACATCACGGCGGCATACTGGTTCAGGTCGCCATCGAAGACTTCCGGCTTGTTGGTGTAGGTCATTTCGAAGGCGTGCAGCTTGCCCAGCTTTTCCAGACTGTCGCGCGCTACCGGAATGTATTCGTAGTGGTACTTGCTGGGCATGGCCAGCACCAGGATTTTGTACTGGGTGTCGGCGTGGGCACCGGCCATCATCATCATCATCATCGTCATCAGACCGGCCACCAAGGCCAGCAAGCGTTGCTTCATCGTCTCCTCCTTAAGTTAGCGCTACCATTTTGTCATAGTCTAACGCAAGGTGATACGATTTGGCCAAATGAAAATATTCTCAACGTCGTCGGCCTGCTGGCGGTGATGTCGGGCTTGCTTTCGTGCCGACAATGCGCATCGACGAGGAGTGATTACGTGGCCTGCTTGGTCGGCATGACGACCACCTGTTGCAGGTTTACATGCTTAGGCTGCGCCGCCAGGAAAGCGACCACTTCCGCCACGTCCTGCGGCTGCAGGAATTCCATGTTCTGCGCCACACCGGCGATCCAGTCCTTGGCACCCTGGAAGGTCCAGTGGCCTTGCAACTCGGTCTCGGTGATGCCCGGTTCGATCAGCGACACGCGGATATCCTTGGGACCCAGTTCCGCGCGCAGGTGGCGGCTCAGGTGGCTGACATAGGCCTTGGTGCCGCTGTAGACCGCGAAGTACGGATAGATATTCTGCGCGGCGATTGACGAGGTGTTGATCAGATCCACCGTGGCGCCCTGCGCCGCGCTCTTGACCAGGTGCGGCACGAAGGCCGAGATCACGCGCATCACGCCGGTCACGTTCAGGTCGATCTGGTGCTCCCACACCTCCGTTTCACGCGCCTCGATGGCACCCGGCAGCATCACGCCGGCATTGTTGAAGACTAGGTTGGCCGGGCCGTAAGCGCGCTCCACGGCGGCGGCGGCGGCATCGACCGACGCCTGGTCGGTGACATCGACCCCCAGCGCCAGCGCCTCGCCACCGGCGGCGCGGATGTCGCTCACAACCTGGTCTAGCACTTCCTTGCGACGCGCCAGCAAGGCGACTTTGGCGCCGCGTGCGGCCAGCAGTTTGGCGGTGGAAAGGCCGATGCCGCTCGAGGCACCGGTAATAACAGCAACGCGATTGTTCATGGTAGTTCTCCTGTTGGGTTAAAAGACAGGTGAACTATAGGCGCGCTATCACAACCAAAGTAGTAGCAATAAGCCGTTACAGTGGAAACTTAAAGTTGATATAAAACTCCTGGCTATCGAGCAGGCGTTCGACGATGAAGTCGACAAAGCGCCGCACCCGGCCCGGCATGTCGGACCGCTGCGGGAAGTACAGGTAAAAACCCATGCGCTCGCTAAGGTATTCGGTCAGCAGCGGTTGCAACTGGCCGGCGCGGATGGCGGCGCTGGCGTTGATGCTGTCGATCTGGCCGATGCCGATGCCGGCCAGCACGGCGTGCATTTCGGTGTCTGGATCGTTGCTGAGCAGGACCGGCTGGACGTGGTGGAACACCGTCTCGCCATCGATCTCGAATTCCCACGCCATGGCGCGTCCACTGCCCGGCTGGCGATAGGCGGTGCAGCGGTGCGCCGCCAATTCCTGCAGATTGCGCGGCGCGCCGTGGCGTTGCAGATAGGCCTGTGAAGCGCAGACGATTTGCTGGACCGGAAACAGCCGCCGGCTGACGATCTGCGCTTCCGGCGCATTGCCGCCGCGGAAGCCGACGTCGATGCGGTCCTGCACCAGATCGCTGAAGCCGTCGTCCTGCACCAGGTTGATCTGGATGCCCGGATAGGCCAGCTGAAACTCGGCCACCAGCGGCATCAACACGCGCCGCGCAATCGAGCCGGACGCGGCCACGCGGATCAGCCCCTCGTCCTCGCGCGCGGCGCTGCGGACCCGCGCCAGCGCGCCGACCACGCCATCCAGGCTGGGCTTGATCGATTCCAGCAGGCGCTGTCCCTCTTCGGTCAGCGTGCTGTTGCGCGTGGTGCGGTGGAACAGGCGCACGCCGAGGTGCTGCTCAAACTGGCGGATGGTTTTGCTGACGGCTTGCGGCGTGCTGCCCTGCGCTGCGGCGACCTTGTTGAAGCTGCCCAGTTCGGCAGCGCGGATGAAGGTCGAGATGGCGCGCAGTTCATCCATTGCTGCTGCGTTTGTGCTTGGCCAGATGGCGGTCGAGGCTGTTGGCGAAACTCTGCCGGTCAGCCTGGCTGAAGGCGGCCGGGCCGCCGGTGTCGACGCCGCTGCCGCGCAGTTCGTCCATGAAGGCGCGCATGGTCAGCATCTGCGCGATGTTGTCGTTGGTGTAGAACTCGCCGCGTGGATTGAGCGCGTAGCCGCCCTTCTTCAACACGTCCGACGCCAACGGGATGTCGCCGGTGACCACCAGGTCGCCGGCCTCCAGCAAGCGCACGATTTCCTGGTCCGCCACATCGGCGCCGGACGGCACCTGCACCGAGCGGATGAAACGCGACGGCGGCACCCGCAGCAGCTGATTGGCCACCAGCGTCACCTGCATCTGCATGCGGTCGGCCACGCGGTACAGAATGTCCTTGATGACGGCGGGACAGGCGTCGGCGTCAACCCAGATCTGCATTACAGATCGCTCCACAGCTCGCCATTCGGATTTGTGCGCGGCGGGCTCATGCCGAAATGCTTGTAGGCGGCCGGCGTCGCCACCCGGCCGCGCGGCGTGCGTTGCAAAAAGCCTTGCTGGATCAGGTACGGTTCCAGCACGTCTTCGATGGTGTCGGCCGCTTCGCCGATGGCCGCCGCCAGGTTGCCGATGCCGACCGGGCCACCGCCGAATTTATACAGCACCGCTTCCAGCAGCTTGCGGTCCATGACGTCGAAGCCGACCGTGTCGACGTCCAGCATCACCAGCGCGGCGTCGGCCACGGTCTTGGTGATTTCGCCATTGCCCTTGACCTCGGCGTAATCGCGCACACGGCGCAGCAGGCGGTTGGCGATGCGCGGCGTGCCGCGCGCGCGGCGGGCGATTTCGCGCGCGCCGTCTTCATCGATGTGGGCCTTCAGCAGCGCGGCGCTGCGGCTGACGATCTTGGTCAGTTCGTCGGTGGTGTAGAACTCCAGCCGGGCGACGATGCCGAAGCGGTCGCGCAGCGGATTGGTCAGCATGCCGGCGCGGGTGGTGGCGCCGACCAGCGTGAACGGTTGCAGGTCGAGCTTGACCGAGCGCGCGGCCGGCCCTTCGCCGATCATGATGTCGATCTGGTAGTCTTCCAGCGCCGGGTACAGGATCTCTTCGACCACCGGCGACAGGCGGTGGATTTCGTCGATGAACAGGACGTCGTTGGCTTCCAGGTTGGTCAGGATGGCGGCCAGGTCGCCGGGGCGTTCCAGCACCGGGCCGGAAGTCTGGCGCAGGTTGACGCCCATCTCGCGGGCGATGATGTTGGCCAGCGTGGTCTTACCCAGGCCCGGCGGGCCGAACAGCAAGGTATGGTCGAGCGCTTCCTTGCGCTTGCGGGCGGCGGAGATGAAGATTTCCAGCTGGTCGCGGATCTTGGACTGCCCGACATATTCATCGAGATGCTTGGGCCGCAGCGCGCGTTCGATCGCCTCTTCATTCGGCGATGAGGGGGCGGCGTCGATGATGCGCTGCTCGGTAAAACTGTCGGTCTGTATGCTCATACAGGTATTTTACCCTGCATTGAGCGATCAGCCCTTCGACAGCGCCTTCAACGCCTGCTTGATGCCGTCGGAGACGGTGGCGCCGGCGGGCACGGTTTTGAGTGCCAGCAAGGCTTCCTTGTCGGAGTAGCCCAGCGCCAGCAGGGCGTTGAGGATGTCCGATTTCGCGTCCGGCACGGCGGCGACGCCACCGGCGCCGATGTCCGCCCCCAGCTTGCCCTTCAATTCCAGCAGCAGGCGCTCGGCGGTTTTCTTGCCGATGCCGGGCACTTTCACCAACCGGCCCGCTTCCTGCAAGGTCACCGCCTGCGCCAGGTCGGCGATCGACATGCCGGACAAAATCGACAGTGCCGTGCGCGCGCCGACGCCGGTGATCTTGATCAGCTGGCGGAACACCGCGCGCTCCTCGGCATTGCCGAAGCCGAACAGCAAATGCGCATCCTCGCGGATCGCCTGGTGCGTGAACAGCACCACTTTCTCGCCCACGCCGGGCAGGTTGTAGAAGGTGCTCATCGGCACATCGACTTCATAGCCGACGCCACCTACGTCCACCAGCAATTGCGGCGGATTTTTTTCGAGCAGAATACCGGACAGACGACCAATCATGTGTGAGACCTTAGGAAAATTTAACCGACCAGGCGGCCGCGCCGCATGCGCAGCCCGGCCAGCGGGCCGTTGGCGGTGGTGTTGGTGGCGCCGGCAATCAGCGTCAGCGTTTCGCGGCTGTGGGCGTGGCAGATGGCGATGCCGAGCGCATCGGCGGCATCGGTGCCCGGCAGGCCGGGCAATTTCAGCAGGCGCGCGACCATGTCCTGCATCTGCGCCTTGACCGCGCGGCCGGTGCCCACCACCGCTTGTTTGATTTGCGTCGGCGAATACTCGGCCACGCTCAGGTCCGCCGACACCAGCGCGCAGATCGCCGCGCCGCGCGCCTGGCCCAGCAGCAGCGTCGATTGCGGGTTGACGTTGACGAACACCTGTTCGATGGCCGCGCAGTCCGGGGAATAGGTGCGCGCGACTTCGCCCACGCCGTCCAGGATCACCTTGAGCCGCGCCGGCAAACCGCCCTCGCCGCTCTTGATGGTGCCGGAGGCAATGTAGAGCAACTTGCTGCCCTGCTTGTGGATGACGCCAAAGCCGGTGGTGCGCAAGCCGGGGTCGATGCCGAGAATTATCATTAGGGGATTGTATGCACTAAGGCAAGCGTCAGCAAGCTTAGTTGCACGTCGCCCCCGCGCACGCGGGGGCCCATGGCCAAGTTGCTCAGCATGGGTTCCCGCCTGCGCGGGAACGACGCAGCGGGAAATTAATGGCGGAAGTGGCGGGTGCCGGTGTACACCATCACCACGCCGCGCTCGTCGGCGGCGTCGATCACTTCCTGGTCGCGCATCGAGCCACCCGGATGGATCACGCAGGTCGCGCCGGCGTCCACCACCACATCCAGGCCGTCGCGGAACGGGAAGAAGGCGTCCGACGCCACCACCGAACCCGCCAGCGACAAGCCGGCATTCTGCGCCTTGATCGAAGCGATGCGGGCCGAGTCGATACGGCTCATCTGGCCGGCGCCCACGCCCAGCGTCATGTTATTGCCGCAGAAGACGATGGCGTTCGATTTGACATACTTGGCCACGCGCCATGCAAACATCATGTCCTGCAGTTCCTGCTGGGTAGGCTGCTTCTTGCTGACCACCTTGACGTCGGCCAGCAGCACGTTCTTCGAATCGGCCGACTGCACCAGCAGGCCGCCGCCGACGCGCTTGAAGTCCATGGCGTTGACGCCATTGCCCAGCGGGATTTCCAGCAGACGCACATTCTGCTTGGCCGACAGGATCTGCTTGGCTTCGTCGGTGAACGACGGCGCGATCAGCACTTCCACGAACAGCTTGGCCAGCTCGGTCGCGGCGGCCGCGTCCACATCCACGTTGAAGGCGATGATGCCGCCAAACGCCGACGTCGGATCGGTCTGCAGCGCGCGCTTGTAGGCTTCGACGGCATTGCTGCCGAGCGCCACGCCGCACGGATTGGCGTGCTTGACGATCACGCAGGCGGCCGACTGCTCGAAGCCGCCCATGCTCTTCACGCATTCCCACGCTGCATCGGCGTCGGCGATGTTGTTGAACGACAGTTCCTTGCCTTGCAGCTGCTTGTAGTTGGCCAGCGCGCCATCGGTCTTGGTGACGTCGCGGTAGAACGCCGCCGACTGGTGCGGATTCTCGCCGTAGCGCATGTCCTGCACTTTTTCAAATGCCACGTTCAGCTTGGCGGGATAGGCGCTGCGGCTGCCGTGCGCACGGGTCGCGTCCAGGCTGGTCAGGTAGTTGGCGATGGCGCCGTCGTACTGCGCGGTGTGCGAGTAGACCTTGGTGGCCAGCGTGAAGCGGGTCTCGTAGCTGACGTAGCCTGGAGCGTTGTCGGTGGTCTTCATTTCCGCCAGCACCACGCCGTAGTCGGCCGGGTCGCAGATCACCACCACGTCCTTGTGGTTCTTGGCGGCGGAACGCAGCATGGCCGGGCCGCCGATGTCGATGTTCTCGATGGCGTCGTCCAGCGTGCAGTCATCCTTGGCGACCGTGGCCTGGAACGGGTACAGGTTGACCACCACCATGTCGATGGTCGGAATGGCGTGCTCTTCCAGCTTGGCCACGTGCTCAGGGAAGTCGCGGCGCGCCAGAATGCCGCCGTGAACTTTCGGGTGCAGCGTCTTGACGCGGCCGTCCAGCATCTCCGGGAAACCGGTGTAGTCGGCCACTTCGGTCACGGCCACGCCGTTATCGGCCAGCAGTTTGGCGGTGCCGCCGGTCGACAGGATGTTGACGCCCATGGCGGACAGCGCGCGGGCGAAGTCCAGCACACCGGTTTTGTCGGAGACGGAGATGAGAGCTTGTTTAATCATGGCGATGAAAGGCGAGGTGGTTGAATATTCGGTCAGCAACAGCGGCTGTCCCCAGCCACTTCATGCCGGATAGAACGGGCGCTTTTACAGCAGGCCGTGTTCCTGTAATTTCTTGCGCAAGGTATTGCGGTTGATGCCCAGCATCTGCGCGGCATGCGACTGATTGCCGTCGGCCCGCGTCATGACCACTTCCAGTATCGGTTTCTCGACGGTCAGCACGACCATGTCGTAGATGTTCGAAGCCTGTTGCTCGCCCAGGTCGGCGAAGTATTCTTCGAGACTCTTCTGGACTACTTCCTGGATACTTTCTTTGCTCATTGTCTTGTCGTTCGGCTAATTAATCTATAACGCTGGCAAATCGTCCGGCTTATGGCTGGAAACGTTTGCCCTTCTGATGATGTGACTTTTTTGTACTCTCTCGCCGCCGTTCAGGCGGCCTGCAAATCTTCAGCGAGGCGGTATTGTAACCGGTCGCCGTACCGCCATTGCGATTCGAAGAATTGGTCGACGGCAAGTAACTGTTCGTCGACGGATTCCAGCAGGTTCATTTTCTGGCGGAATTCCTCGCCGCCCTGCAGGTCGCGCACATACCAGCCGATGTGCTTGCGCGCGGTGCGCACGCCAAGGTAGTCGCCGTAGAAGGCGTAGTGGCCGCGCAGGTGTTCGTCCATCAGCGCCCGCACTTCGTCCACCAGCGGCGCCGGCAGATGCTGGCCGGTGCGCAGGTAATAATCGATCTCGCGAAAGATCCACGGCCGGCCCTGCGCCGCGCGGCCGACCATGACGGCGTCGGCGCCGGTGTAGTCCAGCACAAATTTGGCCTTCTCCGGCGAGGTGATGTCGCCATTTGCCACCACCGGAATTGAAACCGATTTCTTGACGGCCGCGATCATGTCGTACTCGGCGTCGCCCTTGTAGCCGTCGGCGCGGGTGCGGCCATGCAAGGTCAGCATGGCGATGCCGGCGTCCTCGGCGATGCGGGCGATGTTCAGCGCATTCTTGTTGTCGCGGTCCCAGCCGGTGCGGAACTTCAGCGTAACCGGCACGTCCACCGCGCCGACCACCGCATCGACGATGCGCTTGACCAGCTCTTCATCCTGCAACAGGGCCGAGCCGCACCAGGCGTTGCACACCTTCTTGACCGGGCAGCCCATATTGATATCGATGATCTGCGCGCCGCGCTCGACGTTGAAGCGCGCGCAATCGGCCAGATCCGTGGGGTCGGCGCCGGCGATCTGGACCGCCTTCGGCTCCATCTCGCCGGTGTGGTCGGTGCGGCGCGAACTCTTTTCCGTCGCCCACAGGCGCGGATTGGAGGCCGCCATTTCGGACACTGCATAACCCGCGCCCAGCTCCTTGCACAGCTGGCGGAAAGGACGATCCGTCACGCCCGCCATGGGGGCGACAAAAACGTTGTTACGCAGTAAATGAGGGCCGATTTGCACTGACGATACCTGAATGTCGGGAGAGGGAACCGTCTATTTTAACCGAAGCCCTGCTCAAATAATAAGCACTATTTTTTATGGATTCGGCAAATGTGCAGCCTGGCCGTTATGAAGCGTGTACTAAATGACATCATCCCTGGCGGTCACCGCAAGGTGGTCCACCTCGCCCCAGCTAGTGAGTACCAACTTGCCGCTGACGCAGTTAAACCGATTGATGCTGGCGTTTTTGACCTGAAAGTCGCGCGGACTGTCGAGCTGGATGCCGCGCGCTTCGCGGTAGGCGCACTCCAGCACGCCGCCGTGCGCCACCACCGCCACCGTCTGGCCCGGATGGCGCGCGGCCACCTCGCGCAGCGCGGCGATCACGCGGTCGTAGAACTGGCGAAAGCTTTCCGCCAGACGGTCGCCGTGCGGCATCATGGCGTCGATATCGCGCGACTGCCACAGCTGGAAGTCGGCCGGGTATTCGTCCTGGATGTCCTGGTACAGCATGCCTTCGAAGACGCCGTAAGCGCGTTCGCGCAGTTGCGCATCGGTGCTCGGCGTCAGGCCGGGATGATACGCAGCCACCGCCTGGGCGGTCTGCATGGCGCGTTGCAGGTCGCTGCTGAGCACAGCATCAAGCTTTTCGGCGGCCAGCGCGCGGCCCAGCGCGGCAGCCTGGCGTTCGCCCTCCTCGTTCAGCGGGATGTCGATATGACCTTGCAGGCGGCGCACGGCGTTCCAGGCCGTCTCGCCGTGGCGGATCAGCAGAATGGTGGTTTGAGTCATTGGTAGGCTTATTTATTGGGATATGCGCCAATCAGCTGCGCTTCGTCGATGATATGGCCGTAAATGGCGCTCAACACGTCGGCACAGGAGAAGCCGGGCGGCAATTCCAGCCGGGGCACGTCGAGCGCATAAATGCGGAAAATATAGTGGCGGGCGGCGTCTGGCAACGGCCCGGGGCCGTCATAGCCGGGACGGCCGTTGTCGCTCAGCCCCTGACGCAGCGGCACGCCGTCCAGCATGGTTTCTTCATCGCCCGACAGCGCGCCGGCGGCCAGCGACGACAGCGTCGGCGGCAGGTCTACCACGCTCCAGTGACAGAAATCGCCGTCCGGCCTGTCCGCAGCCAGGCACAGCACCACAAACGAGGCGGTGCCGGCCGGCACGTCGCGCCAGCGCAGTTGCGGGTGGCGGTTGCCGCCCCCGGCTGCATGCACCGTCGGCATGGCGGCGCGATTGCGGAAACTGTCGCTGGAAAGCTTCATCGCTTATTTCGCGTTGGTTTGCAGCCAGAAGGTCACCGGGCCATCGTTGGTCAGCGACACTTTCATGTCGGCGCCGAATTGACCGGTTTCCACTGTGGCGTGCTTCAGTCGCGCCTGTTCGACAAAGTAACTGAATAGACGCAGGCCATCGGCCGGCGCCGCCGCCGGCGTGAACGATGGCCGCGTGCCGGACTTGGTGTCGGCCGCCAGCGTGAACTGCGGCACCAGCAGCAGGCCGCCGGCGATATCGGACACACTGCGGTTCATCTTGCCGGCATCATCGCCGAACACGCGGTAAGCCAGCAGCTTGGTCAGCAAGGCGTCGGCGTCTTTTTCGGTGTCGTTGCGCTCGGCGCACACCAGCACCAGCAAGCCGGCGTCGATGGCGCCGATGGTCGCGCCATCGACCACCACGCTGGCATTGCTGACGCGTTGCAGCAGCGCGATCATGCCGACAAGGTCACGCGCGCAAACTTGCGCTTGCCGACCTGCAGCACAAAGGTGCCGGCTTGCAGTTGCAAGGCTTTGTCGCTGATGACGGTGCCGTCGACGCGCACGCCGCCCTGCTCGACCATGCGCATCGCTTCCGAGGTGGACGCGCACAGGCTGGCCTGCTTGAGCAACTGCGCCACGCCCAGCGGCGCGCCGCCCAGCGCCACTTCCGGAATGTCGTCCGGGATGCCGCCTTTCGAGCGGTTGACGAAGTCGGCCAGCGCATCTTCTGCGGCCTGCTGCGAGTGGAAGCGCGCGACGATTTCTTGCGCGATGGCGACTTTGGCGTCGCGCGGATTGCCGCCGGCGGCCACGGCCGCCTTCAGTGCGGCCACATCGGCAATCGAACGGAACGACAGCAAATCGAAGTATTTCCACATCATCTCATCGGAGACGCTCATGATCTTGGCGAACATGGTGTTGCCCGGCTCGGTGATGCCGATGTAGTTGTTCTTCGACTTCGACATTTTTTCAACGCCGTCCAAACCTTCCAGCAGAGGCATGGTCAAAATACATTGAGGCTCCTGGCCGTAGTCCTTTTGCAGTTCGCGGCCGACCAGCAGGTTGAACTTCTGGTCGGTACCGCCCAGTTCCAGATCGGACTTCAGCGCCACCGAGTCGTAGCCTTGCATCAGCGGGTACAGGAATTCGTGCACGGCAATCGGCGTGCCATTTTTAAAGCGTTTGGTGAAATCGTCGCGCTCCATCATGCGCGCCACCGTGTAGCGCGAGGCCAGCTGGATCATGCCGCGCGCGCCCAGCGGGTCGCACCATTCGGAGTTGTAGCGGATTTCGGTCTTGGCCGGGTCCAGCACCAGCGAGGCTTGCTTGAAGTAAGTCATGGCGTTTTGCTCGACCTGCTCCTTGGTCAGCGGCGGCCGGGTGGCGTTGCGGCCGGACGGGTCGCCGATCATCGAGGTGAAGTCGCCGATCAGGAAGATCACCTGATGGCCGAGGTCTTGCAGCTGGCGCATTTTGTTCAGCACCACGGTGTGGCCCAGGTGCAGGTCGGGCGCGGTTGGATCCAGGCCCAGCTTGATGCGCAGCGGCACACCGCTTTGTTCCGAGCGCGCCAGCTTTTGGGCGAACTCACTTTCAATCAGCAACTCGTCGACACCGCGTTTGGTGATGGCGAGCGCCTCCAGCACGCTGTCAGTCAACGGCAACGCTTTAGAGGGAGCCGACGGTATCGAAGAAGAAGTAGTCATGATTTTTTTACGGTTTTTTCAGAAAAAGGTAGCGGGGCTCAGGAGTTTGTTATAATCCCCGATCCATCAATCTTGCCGCATGAAAACGAACAAAACCGATAATTAGAAGAAATAAAACGTTCCTGAATAGTTCAAGCGGCAAATTTTAACTGATTGCATGAACCAAATACATAAATTCACAAGCTCACGCTTGTTCAGTCTGCTAGGTTCTACGCACAAGGCGCGCATCATCAGCGCGTCTGCATTGTTTCTCGCAGTATGTGCGTTTGGTGCCGCCGGCGTAGCGCCGCTGGCGCCTGACGCCTCGGATCTGCCCGTGAAAACTGTTCAGGAAGCGGTCGTCGTTCCTGACCTGAGCGCGCAGATCAACAGCCTGGAACAGCAGTCTTCTAACGCGCACTTCGTACACGAAGAGAAAATTCGCGCCGGTGACACGCTGGCCACCTTGTTGACCCGCCTCGGCGTGGACGACGATGCGGCTGAAAACTTTATCAAAAAGGATAAGGTCGCCAAAGGCGTGATGCAGCTCAAGACCGGTAAACGCGTCCAGGCGCAAACCGATGACGAGGGCAACCTGCAGTGGCTGCGCGCCACCGTGGTTGACGGCAAAGACGATCCCGTCACCAACATCAAGATCACCCGCCAGGGCAACGGCTTCGTTGCCAGCGCCGAGCCAGCCAAGCTGGAACGCCGCATCGAAATGCACGCGCGCAACATTACCTCGACCCTGTACGCAGCGACCGACTCCAGCGAAGACGGCGCCAAGCTGCCGGACAATATCGTCAAGCAAATCATTGAGATGTTCTCGACCAACGTCGACTTCCGCGGCGACCTGAAGCGCGGCGACAGCTTTAACGTGGTGTACGAGACGTTCTGGCAGGATGGCGAGTTCGTGCGCGCCGGCCGCGTGCTGGCGGGCGAACTGACCAATAAAGGCACGACCTATCAATCGGTGTGGTTTGAAGATCCGCAAAGCAAGCAAGGCGGCGGTTACTACAGCTACGACGGCAAATCCCTGAAAAAAGCGTTCCTGAAATCGCCGGTGGAATTCTCGCGGATTTCGTCCGGCTTCGCGATGCGCGTGCATCCGCTGTCCGGCCAATGGAAGCAGCACAAGGGCATCGACTTCCCGGCGCCGACCGGCACCCCGATCCGCGCAGCGGGCGACGGCGTGGTCGATTTCGCCGGCACCCAGAACGGTTACGGCAATTTCGTCGTGCTCAAACACTGGAGCAACTACACCACCGCCTACGCGCACATGAGCCGCTTTGCGCCAGGCCTGAAAAAAGGCGCGCGCGTCAGCCAGGGCGACATCATCGGCTACGTCGGCACCACCGGCTGGTCGACCGGCGCTCACCTGCACTACGAATTCCGGGTCGCGGGCGAAGCCAAAGACCCGAGCAAGATGAACGTGCAGGCCCAGGCGCCACTGACCGCAGCCGAAATGAGCCGTTTCAAGGTCTACTCCAACGACATGATGCACCGCTTCGCGCTGCTGCGTCCGGCGGGATCCGGCGGCGGGACGCGCATGGCGTCCGTCGCCTCCAAATAAGCTTTTCTGAAACAGGCCGCCTAGCGGCCTGTTTTTTTATTATCATGCGCTGTTGAGCACGTTTCTTCCGTGCGCCATACCACACAGATCGCGAGGCAGGGAATGACGTTGTATATCGGGTTAATGTCGGGCACCAGCCTGGACGGCGTGGACGGCGCGCTGGCGCAGTTTGACGGCGCTGTCACCACCACCGTGGCGGCGGCGTATATCGCCTTCCCGCCCTTGCTGCGGGCCGAGCTGATGGCGCTGCAAGCCAGCGGCGACAACGAAATCGAACGCGAGGCGATGGCCGCCAACCAGCTGGCGCAGTATTACGCCCAGTGCGTGGCCGAGCTGCTGCGCGTCTCGGGCCGCGCGCCGCAGGACGTGCGCGCGGTGGCGGTGCATGGCCAGACCATCCGCCATCGCCCCGAGCTGGGCTTTACGCGCCAGACCAACAACCCTGCCCTGCTGGCCGAGCTGTGCGGCATTGACGTGATTGCGGACTTCCGCAGCCGCGACGTGGCCGCCGGCGGCCAGGGGGCGCCGCTGGTGCCGGCCTTCCACCAGGCCTTGTTCGGCAAGGAGGGCCAGCCGCGCGTGGTGGCCAATATCGGCGGCATTTCCAATATCAGCGTGCTGAGCGGCGATGGCCGCGTGGTCGGCTTCGATACCGGTCCCGGCAATGTGCTGATGGATGGCTGGATCCACCGCCATCGCCGCCAGGAATATGACGCCGACGGCGCGTGGGCGGCCAGCGGCAAAGTAGTACCAGGCTTGCTGGACGAACTGCTGAAGGAGCCTTACCTGGCCCGTGCGGCGCCGAAGAGCACCGGCCGCGAGCTGTTCCATCTGGCGTGGCTGGATGCGCGGCTGGCCGCGCACACGGCGGCCGCGCCGGAAGACGTGCAGCGCACGCTGACCGAATACACGGCCGTCACGCTGGCGGACGCCATCAAGGCCTATGGCGGCGGCGCCGATGCAGTCTATATCTGCGGCGGCGGCGCCTACAACAGCGTGCTGATGCAGGCGTTGGGGGCGGCGTTGGGCAACCAGGTGATGGTGGCGTCGACGCAGGCGCTGGGCGTGGCGCCCAACTGCGTCGAAGCGCTGGCGTTCGCGTGGCTGGGCTACCGCTTCACCGAACGGCTGGCCGGCAACCTGCCGGCCGTTACCGGGGCCAACGGCGAACGCGTGCTCGGCGCGCTCTACCCGCGTTAATCCTTAGCCGGGCAAGGCCATCCCGCGCAGGATCAGGTCGATGCCGGCGAGGAAATCGGCCCGGTCGTCGTGCTCGCGGAACTGCGGCGCGATGCTGCGCGTGAACGGATAGGCGTCCGCATCCAGCGCCGACCATGCAGCGGCCACCTGCGCAAGAATCGCCTCGCGGTCACCGCCCAACTCCTTGCCGATCTGCGCATTGGCCGCGTTCTGCCCGCTGACGCCGAGGATGTAGCTCAGCAGCGCTGACACAGCCGCAAATTGCCCGGCCGGCGCCACGCCCATCGCCCTTACCTGCTGGCCCAAGCGCTCCAGCAAACGCACAATCGGCGACTGCCACGGGGCGCGCGCCAGCGCCGAGCCGATCCATGGATGGGCGTTGATCGCATCGAACATACCGAGCGCCACCGCGCGGATAACATCCTGAGGCGCGGCCTCGATTACCGGCACCTCCAGCGTGCGGGCCACCAGGGCATCGCAGGCAGCGGTCATCAAATCGTTCTTGTTGGCGACGTGCCAGTAGATGGCGCCGGCGCCGGTGGACAATTCCTCGGCCAGCGCGCGGAACGTCAGGCCGCTTTCGCCCCGGCTGTCCAGCAGACTGATCGATGCTTCAATAATGCGCTCGCGCGTCAATGCCTGTTCGCGGCGGGGGGTGTTTTTTGCCATGGCCGCTATCTTGACATATCTGGCTGACTGCCGCAAAATCCTTGTGGAACAACGTTCCATTATCGGATAAATATGAAAATTCCCTCTATTGCCATCATCGGCGCCGGCCCCGGCGGACTAACGCTGGCCCGCGTGCTGCACCTTCAAGGCATCGCCGCGACCATCTACGAAGCAGAGGCCTCGGCCCAGGCGCGCTCGCAAGGCGGTATGCTCGACATTCACGATTTCAACGGCCAGCTGGCCATCAAGGCGGCCGGACTGTTTGAGGAATTCCAGGCGCTGATCCATCCCGGCGGGCAAGCCACGCGCGTGCTGGGCCACGACGGCGCGGTATTGTTTGAGCAATTGGACGACGGCAGCGGCGGCCGGCCGGAAGTGCAGCGCGGCGAACTACGCCGCATTTTGCTGGAATCGCTGCCGGCCGACGCGGTGCAGTGGGGACGCAAGCTGACGCAGGTAACGCCACTCGGCGACGGCCGTCATCATCTGACGTTTGCCGACGGCACGCTGGTGACCTGCGGCCTGCTGGTCGGCGCGGACGGCGCCTGGTCCAAGGTCCGCCCGCTGCTGTCGGATGCCAAACCGGCCTACGCTGGCATCTCGCTGATCGAAACCTGGCTGCGCGACAGCGACCGCCGCCATCCCGCCAGTGCTGCGGCGGTCGGCGATGGGGCGCTGTTTGCCGTCGCGCCAGACAAAGGCATCCTCGCGCACCGCGAGCCGGACGGCGTCCTGCACGCCTATATCGCGCTCAACAAACCGGAGGCATGGCTGGAAGACGCCTTTGCCGACCCGGCCGCCGCCGCAGCCCGCATCGCCGCCGAATTCGACGGCTGGGCGCCAGCACTCACCGCGCTGATCACCGACAGCGACACGCCACCAGTGCTGCGCGTGATCCGCCAACTGCCGGCTGACCACCACTGGCAGCGCGTGCCGGGAGTCACCCTCGTCGGCGACGCCGCCCACCTGATGGCCCCGTCCGGCGAAGGCGCCAACCTCGCCATGCTGGACGGCGCCGAACTGGCCCAGGCCATCGCCGCCCACGCCGGCAACCTCGAAGCAGCGTTAACCGCCTACGAACGAGCGCTCTTCCCCCGCAGCGCCCAAGCCGCCGCCGAAGCCGCCGACCTGCATGAGATCCTCTATGGCCCCAACTCCCCGCACAGCCTGGTCAAGATGTTCAGCCAATAAAAAAGGCAGCCCGCAGGCTGCCTTTTGGCGGGTAAAGCTAAAACTTATACCGAGAACGACGAACCGCAACCGCAGGTCGAGGTAGCGCTCGGATTTTTGATGACGAACTGCGCGCCTTCCAGATCATCCTTGTAGTCGATTTCCGCGCCGACCAGGTACTGGTAGCTCATCGAATCGATCAACAGCTGGACGCCGTTCTTGACCATGGTGGTGTCATCTTCATTCACAATTTCGTCGAAGGTGAAGCCGTACTGGAAACCAGAGCAGCCGCCGCCCTGCACGAATACGCGCAGTTTCAAGTCGGGATTGCCTTCCTCTTCGATCAGTTGGGCGACCTTATCAGCAGCGCTATCGGTGAAAACGATAGGTGCTGGCATTTCGGCAACAGCGTTCATTTCTAACTCCTACGAGAAAACAATTAGAGGCCATTATAGACCCTGAAGATAAGTTCTGCTGCGGACCCCGCAAAAACAGCGGGTTTTAAGGCAACAGGGCAATCTGCATCAAGCCGGTGGTCTCTTCCAGACCGAACATCAGGTTCATACACTGCACCGCCTGGCCGGACGCGCCCTTGACCAGGTTGTCCTGCACCACCAGCACGATGACGGTGTTGCCGTTGTCCGGACGGTGCAAGGCCAGACGCAGCATGTTCGAACCACGGGTCGAGCGGGTTTCAGGATGCGAGCCAAACGGCATCACGTCGACGAAGGCACTGTCCTTATATTGGTCTTCAAACAGTTTCTGCAAGTCTTCGTTGCTGATGTCCTTGGTCAGGCGCGCGTACAGCGTCGAGTGCATGCCGCGGATCATCGGCACCAGGTGCGGCGTGAAAATCAGGCTGACCTTGTCCGACGTGAAACGTTGCAGCTGGGCCGAGGTTTCCGGCGTGTGGCGATGGCCAGCCACGCCGTAGGCCTTGAAGTTGTCCGACGATTCCGAGAACAGGGTGCCGATTTCCGCCTTGCGGCCGGCGCCCGACACGCCCGACTTGCAGTCGGCGATCAGCGAGCCGGCATCGACCAGGCCGTTCTTCAGCAACGGGTAGTAGCCCAGCTGCATGGTGGTCGGATAGCAGCCCGGATTGGCGACCAGGTTGGCTTTTTTGATGTCTTCACGGTTCAATTCGGCCAAGCCATAGGCGGCGTGTTCCAGCAGGTCCGGGCAGGTGTGCTCGATCTTGTACCATTTTTCGAAGACGGCCTTTTCCTGGATGCGGAAGTCGGCCGCCAGATCGATCACCTTGACGCCCGCTTTCAGCAGCGCCGGCGCCTGGGCCATGGCGACGCCGTGCGGGGTGGCGAAGAACACTACGTCGCACTTGGTCAGGTCGGCGTTGTCCGGCGACGAGAATTTGAGGTTCACGCGGCCGCGCAACGATGGGAACATATCAGCGACTGGCAAGCCGTCCTCTTTGCGCGAGGTGATTGCCGTCAGTTCCACATCCGGGTGGACTGCCAACAAACGCAGCAGTTCTACCCCGGTGTATCCGGTGCCGCCGACGATGCCAACTTTGATCATGTTATTTCCTTAAAAGAGTTTCAATGTACCGACGTCGTCCCCGCGCAGGTGGGGCCCCATGGCACGGCCGATCCGGGTCAGCATGGATGCCCGCGTGCGCGGGCATGACGCCTGGAATTCTATCAGCCATGCGCGACAGGCGTATGACCATAGCCAGATGGAAAAAAAGCCGCCCGGCACAAGGCCGGCGGCTTTTTCGGAGATGCGCCGCAAGCAGCGCACCAGAGCGTAAAAATTAACGCTTCGAGAATTGTTTTGCGCGACGTGCTTTGCGCAGACCAACTTTTTTACGTTCAACTTCACGTGCATCGCGGGTGACGAAGCCGGCGCGTGCCAGATCGCCCTTCAGCGTTGCATCGTAGTCGATCAGAGCGCGGGTGATACCGTGGCGCACTGCACCTGCCTGGCCGGACTCGCCGCCGCCGTGCACGTTGACTTTGATGTCAAAGCGCTCAACGTTGCCGGTCAGTTCCAGTGGTTGACGAATAACCATCAGGCCGGTTTCGCGCGAGAAGTATTCCGCTGCTGGCTTGCCGTTAACGATGATTTGGCCAGTGCCCGTTTTGATGAAAACGCGAGCCACTGCACTCTTGCGACGGCCGGTGCCGTAGTTGTAGTTACCGATCATGTCAGTTCCTTAGATTTCGAGTGCTTTAGGTTGCTGGGCAGCGTGCGGGTGCGAACCTTCGGCGTACACTTTCAGCTTCTTGATCATTGCGTAGCCCAGTGGGCCTTTTGGCAGCATGCCCTTGACGGCTTTTTCCAGAGCGCGACCTGGGAAACGCTGTTGCATTTTCAGGAAGTTGGTCTCGTAGATGCCACCTGGGTAGCCCGAGTGACGGTAGTAGGTCTTCTCGGTTGCTTTGGTGCCGGTCACGCGCAGTTTGCCTGCGTTGATGATGACGATGAAATCGCCGGTATCGACGTGAGGGGTGAACTCAGGTTTGTGCTTGCCGCGCAGTCGGAGTGCCACTTCGCTGGCAACACGTCCGAGGACTTTGTCCGTCGCGTCAATCACGAACCAGTCGCGCTGGACTTCATGTCCTTTAGCGGAAAAAGTTTTCATGTGATGACTTTCTGTATATAGAAATTACCGCTCATATGGTGGTTCCGCCATTGCTTCAGCGGACTCGGCCTTTTTATTTACTTTCCTGAGCGAATGGAAAGCCGACAACTATAACCGCTTGTGGGGTCGGCCGTCAAGCCCCATCGACGGCGCAAGCCGCACAAACACAGGGTTTGCGCGCTCCATTACAATGGGGACAAAGTTTTTCTTACGGAGAATGCAATGGAATGCAAAGTTAGCTGGAATGGCCCGTCGGGCATGAGTTTTCTGGCCCAGACCGGCTCCGGTCACCTGGTCACGATGGACGGCGCGCCCGAAGGCGGCGGCCACAATCTGGCGCCGCGGCCGATGGAAATGGTGCTGCTCGGCACCGGCGGCTGCACCGCCTATGATGTCGTGCTGATCCTGAAAAAAGGCCGCGCCGACATCCGCGGTTGCGAATGCGTGCTGAAAGCCGAGCGCGCCGACACCGAGCCGAAGGTCTTCACCAAGATTAACTTCCACTTCGTCGTCACCGGCAAAGGCCTGAAGCCAGAGCAGGTCGAACGCGCCATCACGCTGTCGCACGACAAATACTGCTCGGCCTCCATCATGCTGGGCAAGACCGCCGACATCACCCACTCGTTCGAGATCGTCGAAGTCGCCTAACGCTGCACGCTGGTGCCCGCTGGCGTGTCGCGCACGGTGAAGCCGGATGACTCGATCGCCTGGCGCAGCGTATCGGCGTCGGCCCAGCGTTTTTCCTGGCGCGCCTGGTCGCGGGCGGCGACCAAGGCCTGCACTGCGTCCGGCACTTGCAGCACTGCCGGTCCCCACTCCGCCAGCCCCAATCCCAGAACCTGATCCAGCCAGCGCAGCGTGGCTTTTTGCGTTGCGGGCGGCAGGTCGGATTTCAGCAGCTCCCACATCAAGGCCAGCGCGCGCGGCGTATTCAAGTCCTGGTTCAGTTCGGCCTGCATGGCCTGCTGGTAGCCGGCGTCAGGCTGGCCGCCGTCCGGTAAGCGATGGTACGCCAGACGCAGGCGGCCGAGCGCGGTCTGGGCCGCGTCCAGCGCCGCCCACGAGAACGTCAGCGGCGAACGGTAGTGCGCCGACAGTACCAGGTAGCGGTAGGCCAGCGGATCGAAGCCGCGCTCCACCAGCGTGGCCAGCCGCAGGAATTCGCCGGCCGATTTCGACATCTTGTCGCCGCCGTCCACGTTCAGGAAGGCGCCGTGCAGCCAGTAGCGCGCTGGCGGATGGGCGTGGCACGCCTCGTGCTGGGCGATCTCGTTGCTGTGGTGGACCGGGATGTGGTCCTCGCCGCCGATGTGGATGTCGAACAGCGCGCCGAGATACTTGGTCGACATGGCCGAGCATTCGATGTGCCAGCCGGGAAAGCCGCGTCCCCACGGGCTGTCCCATTCCATCTGGCGTTGCTGCGCGCCGCTGAATTTCCACAGCGCGAAATCGGTGGCGGCGCGCTTGTCGCGCAGGTCGACGCGGTGGCCCGATTGCAACCCGCCGATATCCAGCCGCGCCAGGTGGCCGTAGCGCTCCAGCTTTTGCGTGTCGAAATAAATGCCGTCGGCGGTGCGGTAGGTAAAGCCGTTGCGCTCGATGTCGGCGATGAAGTCGATCTGCTCCTGGATGTGCTCGGTCGCACGCGCCCACACGGCCGGCGCCAGGATGTGCAGCGCGGCGATGTCCTGCTGGAACGCGCGCGTATAAAACGCGGCAATCTCCCACGCCGACTGACGGGTGCGGCGGCTACCCTTCTCCATCTTGTCCTCGCCGGTATCGCCGTCCGAGGTCAGGTGGCCGACGTCGGTCACGCAGATCACGTGATTGACCGCATAGCCGTTCAGCGCCAGCACGCGCCGCAGCAGGTCGCCGAACAGATAGGTGCGCAGATTGCCGATGTGGGCGTAGTCGTAGACCGTCGGGCCGCAGGCGTACAAGCCCGCCGTGCCGGTCTGCAAAGGAACGAAGGGACGCAAGCGCCGCTCGTAAGTATCGTAGAACATCAACTCCATGGCCGCTCCAAAAAGAAAAAGGCCACAGGAGCAAACTCGCTGTGGCCTTTAGAAAACTGTAGATGTGCAAATACGATCAGCAGGCTTCTATGGCCTGCGGGAACACGCTCCGAATCGGGATGGTTGCTTGATCATGCTGCAATATTAGCATCAAACGTAGTAGGCGGTGGTGGTCATCACCTTGCCCATCACCGCCATCACGCCCTGCACCGGCGCCGGCACGTTGACCGCGCCGAGACGCTGGGCGGCCGCGCCGTGTTCGATTTCGTCGAGGCGCATCTGGTCGACGATCGCGCGCGACTTGGCATCCTGCGGCGGCAATTTGTCCAGATGGCTGGCCAGATGCGCTTCCACCTGGCGTTCCGTTTCCACCACAAAGCCCAGGCTGCGCGCATCGCCCAGCACCGCCGCCACCGTGCCCAGCGCGTAGGCGCCGCCGTAGAACAAGGGATTGAGCACGCTGATGTGCGAGTTCAGCTCGCCCAGCCGCTGCGCGGTCCAGGCCAGATGGTCTTCTTCCTCGCGGCTGGAATGCTCGAACTGTTCGCGGATCGCGTCGGTGCGGGCAAAGCGCGCCTGGGCGTTATACAGCGCCTGCGCGCACACTTCGCCGACGTGGTTGACGCGCATCAGGCCGGCCGCGTGGCGGCGTTCCGCCTCGCTCATTTCCGCATCCGCCGCGCGCGCCGCCGGGTTTGGGCGCGATGCCGAGGCCACGCCGGCAATGACGCGCAGCGCCTTGTCGGCGCCGGCAATGAATCGGTCCAGGGGATGGTGGTGATAGGCGGCCATAAACGAACTCGTGTCTGCGATGGAAAATCCCATTATAAGGGAGCGCCTGTTTATTTTGCGTCTGCCGCCTCACGCAGCTGCCGCTGGCGCTCGATGTAGTCGGCCACCGGCCCGCGCACGTCGATCTTGGAGATGTCCTTGGCAACGCCCAGGTTCAGCCCCAGCAGGAAGGGAATGTTTTCCACCGGCACCTCATCGCAATGCTCGGCGAACGCTTTCAGGAAACGTTTAGACTCGACCACCCGCACCACTTTCTCGCCGCTCATATATTGCAGCACGCTGGTGATGCTGTGGCCGCGGCCGATGGCGTGGTAGATGAAGCGGTTGAAATCGGCATCCAGCTCGGCGAAATCCAGCGTTTCCTTGGTCATCAGACCGGCCAGGTAATACAGGCCCAGCGCCACGCGGAAGAAACCGGTGGACTCATCGCGGTCGACGCCGTACTGCATCACCGCCAGGATTTTTTCCTTCAGTTGAGGACTCATTTTTCGCTCCGCTCCTGTGTGCGACTATAGCAAGAGTTCTCTACAATCAGTAGCTTGCGTGTCAGAATTTTTGCATGCTATTCTTGAAACTTTTTAACCCCGGGACAAGTCCGATGATCGAGGTAAACAACCTGGCCAAGCGCTTTCGCCTGCCGTCACGCGGCGCCAAGTCGCCGGCCGCGCGCGATCCGCGCGATCATGACGGCTGGTTCCACGCGGTGCGCGACGTCAGCTTCCGCTGCGCGCCGGGCGAAGTCCTGGGCCTGCTCGGGCCAAACGGCGCCGGCAAGACCACCACACTGCGCATGCTGTCGAGCGCGCTCAAGCCGGACGGCGGCAGCATCCGCGCCAACGGCATCGACCTGCTGGCCGACCCGCTGGCGGCGCGCCAGCACATCGGTTTCCTGTCCGGCTCGACCGGCCTGTACGGCCGCCTGACCGCGCGCGAAAACGTCGAATACTTCGGCCGCCTGCACGGCATGAGCCCGGTCCACCTGCAGCGCCGCTGCGACGAGCTGTTCACGCTGCTGCAAATGCACGAGTTCGGCAACAAGCGGGCCGACCAGCTGTCCACCGGCATGAAGCAGAAATGCGCGATCGCCCGCACCGTGGTGCATGAGCCGCAGATCGTCATCCTCGACGAACCCACCACCGGGCTGGACGTGATGTCGGCCAAGATCCTGCTGGATTTTATCGCCAGCTACAAGGCGCTGCGCGTCCCGCTGATTTTCTCCACCCACCACCTGCACGAAGTGGAAAAACTGTGCGACCGGGTATGCATCATCAACCATGGCAAAACCGCCTTCCACGGCAGCATGGATGCGCTGCGCCAGCAAGGCGGCAGCGCCGATCTGTACGACGCCTTTGTCGGCGTCATCCACCACGGAGCTTGAGCCATGTGGACCATTTACCTCAAGGAATTGCTGGAACTGGTGCGCGACCGCCGCACCTTCATCTTCACCGTGTTCATTCCGGTGTTCGGCATGCCGCTGATTTTCTCCGGCTTCGGCTACCTGTCGTCGACGCTGTTCAAGCAGGCCAGCACGGCCGACATGACGTATGCCGTATTTGGCAAGGAACATGCGCCGCAGCTGGCGGCACGCTTCGCCCGCGAAAAAGGCTTCCATGAAATCGTGCTGGCCAGCCAGGACCAGATCAAGCCCGCCATCGGCGCCGAGCGCATCAAGTTTGCGCTGGTGATCCCGGCCGGCCTGAGCGACCAGCTGGCGGCCCAGCAACAGGGCAGGATCGAGCTGCATTACAACAGCGCCGCCACGGTCGACGTCACCCGCAAGCGCGTGCTGGCGGTGCTGGGCGCCGAGAACGGCGCGCTGCGGGAACAGGCGATGGCGCGCTTCAACCTCAGCCCGCAACAACTGGCCTACACCCTCGATCCGATCCGGCTGGAAGACCACTCCACCGCCGACAAGCGCGAACAGATGGGCGCGGTGATCGGCGGCATGCTGCCCTACATCCTGCTGATGGTGTGCCTGATGGCGGCGATGTACCCGGCGATCGACACCGGCGCCGGCGAGAAGGAGCGCGGCACGCTGGAAACCCTGCTGCTGGCGCCGGTCTCGCGCAGCGCCATCGTGTTGGCCAAGTTTTTGATGCTATTCACCGTCGGCCTGACCTCGGCGCTGCTGATGATCGTCAGCGTGGGGGTGCTGATCCACTTCTTCGGCAGCCTGGCCGGCAGCGAACTGGTGCAGATGCTGCACGCCATCGGCCCGCTCGACCTGGCGATGGTGGCGCTGATGCTGGTGCCGACCGCCGCCATCTTCGCCGCCATCCTGCTGTCGATCTCGATCTATGCCAAAAGCTACAAGGAAGCGGCCGGCATGATCTCGCCGCTGATCATCGTCACCATCCTGCCCACGCTGGTGGCGCTGCTGCCGGGCGTGGAACTGAACTGGCGCTGGGCCATGGTGCCGCTGACCAATGTGGCGCTGGCGATGAAGGAACTGGTCAAGGGCACCATGGACTACCGCATGTTCTCGGTGATCCTGCTGTCCACCGCGCTAACCGCCGGCCTGCTGCTGGCCCTGTGCCGCTGGTGGTTCCACCGCGAGCAGGTGTTGTTCAGGAACTAAGGCGTCCCAGCTTCAAGTTGTCTATTCAACCACCGAACCCAGCCTGCGGTCTGTGCCGCCAATTTTGCACTCTGGCGCAGCATAATGCGGCCCATCGCAATGGCGCCCCCCAGTGTGGACCAAATTCAATACAATGCCATCATGTGAAAAGTGGTTGTTCGCGCGGAATCAGGAGTTAGCATGGAATTAAGCATCAGCAATTTGTCGAAGACCTACGCCAATGGCGTGGTGGCGCTGGACAAGATCTCGCTCACCATCCCGGCCGGGATGTTCGGCTTGCTCGGCCCGAACGGCGCCGGCAAGTCGACGCTGATGCGCACCCTGGCCACTTTGCAGGAATGCGATTCCGGCTCGGTGTTCTTCGGCGACCTCGACGTGCTGGACGAGAAAGACGAGCTGCGCCGCCAGCTGGGCTACCTGCCGCAGGACTTCGGCGTCTACCCCAAAGTCACCGCCTACGAAATGCTGGACCACTTCGCCGTGCTCAAAGGCCTGAGCAACCGCCACCGCCGGCGCGAGGTGGTCGACGGACTGTTGCAACAAACCAATCTTTTTGAAGTGCGCCACCAGCGCCTCGGCGGCTTCTCGGGCGGCATGCGACAGCGCTTCGGCATCGCCCAGGCGCTGCTGGGCGACCCCAAACTGATCATCGTCGACGAACCCACCGCCGGCCTCGACCCGCAGGAACGGGTGCGCTTCCACAACCTGCTGTCCGACATCGGCGAAGACAAGACCGTGATCCTGTCGACCCACATCGTGTCCGACGTGGCCGACCTGTGCGCCAACATGGCCATCATCAACAAGGGCCATCTGCTGCTGTGCGGCCCGACCCAGGAGCTGATCCACGAAGTCAGCGACAAGATCTGGGCCCGCTTCATCAACAAAAGCGACCTGCAGTCGTTCCAGCTGCGCCACCCGGTGATTTCGTCGCGCCTGCTGTCGGGCCGCACGCTGATCCACGTCTACAGCGACGACGACCCGGGCGACGGCTTCGAGGAAGCCATCGGCGACCTGGAAGATGTCTATTTCGCCACCATCGCCGGCCGCCACCGCGCCGCCAACAGCTGCGATTAAGGACTGCCCATGCTTGCCATCGCCCTCTTCGAAGCGCGCCAGCGCCTCAAGCTGCCATCGACCTGGGTTTACTTCCTCGGCTTCCTGGCCTTGTCCATGCTGTGGATGATGGCCGCCGGCGGCTTCTTCAAAGGCGCCTCGATCACCTTCGGCAGCCAGCTGATCGACTCGCCGCGCTCGCTGATGTTTACCACCAGCTTCCTCGGCTCGCTGGGGGTGGTGGTGATCGCCGCCATGATGGGCCGCTCGGTGCAGCAGGATTTCGAATACGGCATGCAGCACTTCTTCTTCAGCGCGCCGATCCGCAAGCACCAGTACATCTTCGGCCGCTTCCTCGGCGCCTACCTGACGCTGGCGGTGATCTTCACCAGCATCGTGCTGGGCGCGTGGCTGGGCAGCTTCATCCCCGGCGTCGATCCCGAGCGGCTGGCCCATCCGCCGGCGCTGGCGTATCTGATCCCCTACCTGATCGTCATCCTGCCGAATATCTTCATCTTCGGCGCGGTGTTCTTCATCCTCGCCGCGCTGACGCGGCGCATGCTGCCGGTCTACATCGCCAGCGTGGTGATGCTGGTCGGCTACATGGTGGCGCCCGGCCTGGCGCGCGACCTCGACTACAAAACCTTCGCCGCCCTGATCGACCCGTTCGGCACCACCGCAGCCATCCGCCTGACCGAATACTGGCCCATCGTCGAACGCAACACCCGCATGTTCTGGCCACAGGACGTGTACCTGCTGAACCGCGTGATCTGGGCCTCGGCCGCGCTGCTGGGCCTGCTGATGGGTTACTGGCGCTTCCACTTCATCGCCACCAGCGATAGCGGCCACAGCCGCAGCAGCAGTACCGGCGAAGGCGAAATGCCACAGCAGCTGTCGCAGACCTCGGCCAACACGCAGGAGGCGCCGGACTTCCAGGCCCGCAGCCTGGGCTGGCTGCTGCTCAAGAGCAGCTGGCTCAACCTGCGCGAAACCACCAAGAACATCTACTTCCTGGTGATCGTGCTGGCCGGCGTGCTGATGATGCTGGCGTCGGCGCTGGACCTAGGCTCGATGTACGGCACCAACACCTACCCGGTCACCTACCAGGTGCTGGAAGTGGTCAGCGAAACCTTCGCGCTGTTCATGATGGTGATCACCACCTTCTACGCGGGCGAACTGATCTGGCGCGAACGCGAGGCCCACATGGCGCAGATGCTGGACGCGCTGCCGGTGCCGAGCTGGCTGCCGCTGCTGTCCAAGCTGTTCGCGCTGATCGGCCTGCAGGCGCTGCTGCTGTTTATCGTCATGCTGAGCGGCATGGCGGTGCAGATCTGCCAGGGCTACTTCCTGCTGGAGCCGGGCCTGTACCTGCGCCACCTGTTCCTGATCCTGCTGCCCGGCTACGCGCTGACGGCGGTGCTGGCGATCGCGCTGCAAGTGATCATCAACCAGCGCTACCTCGCCTACTTCGCGATGATCGTCTACTACATCATCAGCGTGACGGCCGGCACGGTCGGCCTGGACAATCCGCTGCTCATCTACGGCAACATGCCGGGCCTGACCTACTCGGCCATGAACGGCTACGGCCACTTCCTGCTGCGCGAGCGCTGGTACGAAGCCTACTGGGCCGGCGCCGCGCTGCTGCTGGTGGTGGCCTCGCTGCTGTTCTGGGCGCGCGGCACCAACGACGGCTGGCGCCAGCGCCTGCAACTGGCGCGCCAGGCGCTGAGCATGCCGGTGCTGGCCAGCATCACCATCGGCGTGCTGATCTTCGGCGGCGCCGGCGGCGTGCTGTTCTACAACCAGCACATCGCCAACCACTACAAATCGGCCTACCGCAAGGAAGCCGACAAGGCCGACTACGAACGCCAGTACAAGCAATACGCCGTGATCCCGCAGCCGCGCATCAACGACGTCAAGCTGAACGTCGACATCTGGCCGGCGCAGCGCACGCTCAACATCAAAGGCCGCTACGTGCTGCAGAACAAGAGCGCACAGCCGGTCAGCGACATCATCGTCTCGCAGGACAACGCCACCACGCTGTACCGGGTGCGCTTCGACCAGCCGGTGCGCAACGGCCTGCAGGACCGCGCGCTGGGCTTCTACACCTACAAGCTGAGCAAGCCGCTGGCGCCGGGTGCGCAGCTGGCCATGGAATTCGACCTGCGCTACGAACCGGGCGGCATCCTCGGCCTCGGCCAGGACACCCCGGTGATCGCCAACGGCACCTTCTTCAACAACGGCATCATGCCGCACATCGGCTACCAGCAGGACTGGGAGCTGAACGACGCGCGCGACCGCAAGAAACACCAGCTGGCGGCGCGCGAACGCATGCTGCCGCGCGACGATGCCACCGGACTGGCCAACAACTTCGCCGGCAACGACGCCGACTGGATCAACTTCGACGCCACCGTCAGCACCAGCGCCGACCAGACCGCGATTGCGCCGGGCACGCTGGTCAAGGACTGGGGCAGCAAGGGCCGCCGCTACTTCCATTACAAGATGGAACAGCCGATCCTCAACATGTACGCATTCCAGTCGGCGCGCTACCTGGTCAAGCGCGACTGGTGGCAGGACGTCGGCATCGAGCTGTACTACCATCCCGGCCACGAGTACAACCTGGAGCGCATGGACAAGGGCATCAAGGAATCGCTCGATTACTACACGAAGAACTTCGGGCCGTACCAGCACAAGCTGGTGCGCATCGTCGAATTCCCGCGCTATGCGCAGTTTGCGCAATCGTATCCAAACACCATCCCGTATTCGGAATCGGTGGGCTTCATCGCCAAGGTCAACGACAAGAATCCGAAGGACATCGACTACCCGTTCTACATCACCGCGCACGAAGTGGCGCACCAGTGGTGGGGCCATCAGCTAGTGGCCGGCAACACCCGCGGCAGCACCGTGCTGAGCGAAACGCTGGCCGAGTACTCGGCGCTGATGGTGATGAAGAAAAGCTTCGGCCCCAGCAAGATGCGGCGCTTCCTGCACTACGACCTGGAGCAGTACCTGATCGGCCGCGCGCTGGAGCGCAAGAAAGAACTGCCGCTGGCGGAAAATGAAAACCAGAACTACATCCAGTACCGCAAGGGCAGCCTGGCGATGTACCAGTTGCAGGACATCCTGGGCGAAGCCAAGGTCAACGCCGCGCTGAAAGAGATGCTGGCGCAATACGGCCGCAAGACGGGACCGTATCCGGGCGTGGACGTGCTGGTGGCGGCGCTGCGTCAGATCACGCCGCCCGACCAGGCCTACCTGATCGATGACCTGTTCAACCACATCGTACTGTATGAAAACCACGCCGTGGCTGCCAGCGCGCGCAAGCTCAGCGATGGAAAATACGAAGTCAGCTTCACCGTCAACGCGGCCAAGGTGCGCGCCGGTGAACAGGGCGAGGAAAAAGACGTGGCGTTGAAGGACTGGATCGACATCGGCGTCGACGACAAGGATGGCAACAGCCTGCTGCGCGAGCGCAAGCTGATCGAGCAGAAAGAGAACCGCTACACGGTGATCGTCAGCGGCCGGCCGGCCAAAGCCGGCATCGACCCCGACAACAAACTCATCGACCGCAAGCCCGACGACAACATGATCAACGTCGAGCTGCAAGCGCAATAAACCCGGGGTCAGGTCTCCCATTTCTACACGAGCTCTACCGTAGCGTGCGCTACGGTAGAGCTCGTGTAGAAATGGGAGACCTCGTATATTGAACGTACCGCGTCGCCATCAGATAATCAGAAAGGTGAAGCGGTCAGGCAGGGTGATGCCGACCAGACTGTGGGCCATTAAGCCCGTGGGTCAGATAGGTACCCCTGCCTGTTTCAT
>NZ_WWCS01000029.1 GCF_009857535.1 Duganella margarita | reverse complement strand
CAGCCGGTGGAGTGGGCGATCCATGCGCCGATCGCGCGCGATTACGGCATCGGCGAGGCGGTGATCGCGGCGATTGCGGCGCGCCAGCGGCCGGACGGGTTATTGGCGGATGAGGCGCTGGTGTATGACTTTTGCATGCAGCTGCACCGGCAGCAGCGGGTCGATGACGCCACCTACGCGGCGGCGCTGGCGGCGTTCGGCGAGCAGGGCGTGGTGGACCTGATGGGCATCAACGGCTATTACACGTTGCTGGCGATGGTGATGAATGTGGCGCAGACGGCAGCGCCGCCGTCCGATGCGCCGCCGCTGCCGTAGTTCAGAGGATGCGTTTGAGCCAGGCGCTGATGTCGTCGACTTCTTGCTGGCACAGCGAGTGCTGCATCGCGTATTCGTGCCATTCCACCTGGTAGCCCCAGTCGACCAGCAGGTCGCGCGAGGCGGTGGCGCGGGCGATCGGGATCACCGGGTCCATGCGGCCGTGCACCAGGAAGATCGGCGTGGCCAGGCTTTCCGGGGTGTGCTCGGCGGCGGCTTTGGGCGCGATCGGCACGTAGCCGGACAGGCACAGCAGGCCGGCCAGTCTGGTTTTCTGGCGCAGGCCGGTTTGCAGGGTCATGGCGCAACCTTGCGAGAAGCCGGCCAGGATGATGCGCTCGTTCGGGATGCCGCGGGCGTTTTCGCGCGCGATCAGGGCTTCGACCTTGGTTTGCGAGGCGCGCAGGCCGGCTTCGTCTTCCTGGCGGCCGAGGTCGGTGGCGATGATGTCGTACCAGGCGCGCATGACGTAGCCGCCGTTGACGGTCACGGGCATGGTGTCGGCGTTGGGGAAGATGAAGCGGATAGCCGGCAGGCCGGCCAGGTCGAGTTCTTGCAGCATCGGCACGAAGTCGTTGGCGTCGGCGCCCAGGCCGTGCATCCAGATGATGGCGACGGTCGGGTTGGGGCCGGTTTCTTTTTCGATGGTGTGCAGCAGTGCGGTCATGAGGCGGTTCCTTGCGCAGGGCGAATGGCGGATTTGGGACGGAAAGCCTTGCACACGGCCGGGTCGGTTTCCATGTACGGACCGCCGATCAGGTCGATGCAGTAGGGCACGGCGGCGAAGATGCCGCCCACCAGCGTGGCGCCGTCGGCGTCTTTCAGGCCGCCCAGCGTCTCGGCGATGGCTTTCGGCTGGCCCGGCAGGTTGAGGATCAGCGCCGCGTGGCCGGCGCTTTCACGGATCACGGCGGTCTGGCGCGACAGGATGGCGGTCGGCACGAAGTGCAGGCTGATCTGGCGCATCTGTTCGCCGAAACCCGGCATTTCCTTGGTGCCGACGGCCTTGGTGGCTTCCGGCGTGACGTCGCGCCGCGACGGGCCGGTGCCGCCGGTGGTCAGGATCAGGTGGCAGCGCACGGCATCGGCCAGGTCGGTCAGCGTGGCCTCGATCTGCGGCTGCTCGTCGGCGATCAGGCGGGTTTCGACGCGGAACGGCGTGGTCAGCGCGCGCGCCAGCCAGTCCTGCAGCGCCGGCAGGCCCTGGTCCTGGTAGACGCCGCCGCTGGCGCGGTCGGAGATCGACACCAGGCCGATCACCAGCGCAGCATCGGCGGCGGCGGGTGCGGTATTACTCGTCATCGGCTTCGTGGTCGTCTTCGTCGCCGTCGTCACCATCTTTGGCGGCCTTGCGCTTGGCGGCGTCCAGCTGCTTGAGAATCTGGAAGATTTCGCGGTAGGCTTTCGGCGGCTTGTTCTCGGCCTGCTCCTTGCGGGCGTTGCGGATCAGCGTGCGCAGGTGCTGCACGTCCAGTTCCGGGTGGTCCGACAGCAGCGAGGTCAGCGCGTTGTCGTCGGTCAGCAGCTTGTCGCGGCGGCGTTCCAGCGCGTGCATGGCCGAGGTTTCGGCCTTGGAGGCGCCTTTCCAGCCGTCGATGGCGGCCTGGATCAGGCCGATCTCGGTTTCATCCAGCGTGCGCATCTTTTTGCCGACAAATTGCATCTGGCGGCGGCGGCCTTCGTGGTTGGTGATGGTCTGGCACATCAGGATGGCTTCCAGCACGTCTTCCGGCATCGGCACGCGTTTGACGCGGTCGCGCGGGGCTTCGACCAGGGTTTCGCCCATCTTTTGCAGCGCGTTGGACTGGCGCTTGGCCTCGGATTTGGAGGGGCGTTCGTATTCTTCTTCGAATTCCGTCGAGCTGAAGCCGACCGCGCCGCGATTTGGATTTACCATAATATCAACTTTCGTGCGGACGCGTGGCCGCGCCCTTAAACTGTAAACGGCTGCTATGATAACTGTTTTAGCGGCCACCCGAAGAAAACAGCCCATGAGCGATACCCATTTTACCCACACCCAGGACCAGTTGAAGCAGCTCGCACGCGATGTGCTGGGCTATGCCAAAGCGCAGGGCGGCACCGATTGCGCCGTCGAAATCAGCGAAGGCAGCGGCCTGTCGGTGTCGGTGCGCAAGAGCCAGATCGAGACCATCGAGCAGAATAAAGACAAGGGCATGGGCGTGACCGTGTTTATCGGCCAGCGCCGCGGCAATGCGTCGACCTCGGATTTCTCGCCGGCGGCGCTGAAGGCGACGGTGGAAGCCGCTTACAACATCGCCCGGTTTACCGCCGATGACGATTGCGCCGGGCTGGCCGATGACGACCAGCTGGAAATGCAGCCGCGCGACCTGCAGTTGTTCTATCCGTGGGAGATCGCGACCGCCGACGCGGTGGCGCTGGCGCAGCGCGCCGAGGCGGCGGCGTTTGCCGTCGATCCGCGCATCACCAATTCGGAAGGCGCCGGCGTGCACGTGCAGCAGTCGCATTTTGTGGCGGCCAATTCGCGCGGCTTTATCGGCGGTTATCCGTTCTCGCGCCACACGCTGTCGGTGGCGCCGATTGCCGGCAAGGGCAAGCACATGCAGCGTGACGACTGGTATTCGTCGGTGCGCGATGCGTCCAAGATGTCGACGCCGGAGGCGATCGGCCGGTACGCGGCCGAGCGCGCGCTGGCGCGGCTGAATGCGCGCACCATCGATACGCGCACTTGCCCGGTGCTGTTTGAGGCGCCGCTGGCGGCCGGTCTGCTGGGGGCGTTTGTGCAGGCGACCTCGGGCGGCGCGCTGTATCGCAAGTCGACCTTCCTGCTCGATTCGCTGGGCAAGCAGGTGTTGCCGAAGCATGTGCAGATTCAGGAAGATCCGCATGTGATCGGTGCGGTCGGTTCGGCGCCGTTCGATGAAGAGGGCGTGCGCACCGTCAAGCGCGATGTGGTCAAGGATGGCGTGGTGCAGGGTTATTTCCTGTCGACCTATTCGGCGCGCAAGCTGGGCATGAAGACCACCGGCAATGCCGGCGGTTCGCATAATCTGTCGCTGACGTCGTCGCTGACCAAGCCGGCGGATGATTTTGCCGGCATGCTGCGCAAGATGGGCACCGGCTTGCTGGTCACTGAGCTGATGGGCTCGGGCACCAATTATGTGACCGGCGATTATTCGCGCGGCGCGGCCGGTTACTGGGTGGAGAATGGCGTGATCCAGTATCCGGTGGAGGAGATCACCATCGCTGGCAATATGAAGGATATGCTGGCGCAGATCGTTGCGGTGGGTAACGATGTGCTGGTGCGCGGCACCAAGCAGACCGGCTCGATCCTGATCGAGAATATGGTGGTGGCGGGCGGTTAATCGGTACTGCGGCGGGCGCGGCGCCGGCGGTTGACGCCGGGGCGGCGCTCGGCGCCAGCGCGCAAGTCGTGGGCGCGCGTCCACGGTTCGCGGTAGTTGCGGCGAATGTAGATGTCGCGCCAGGCATTGCGCACCATGCCGCAGACCTCGGCGGCCCAGGCGTTGGGTGTGGTGATTTTTCCGTCGGCCATCAGCAGGTCGCTTTCCACCTGGGCGAAATAGCATAGCCTGCGGTGCGTGATGCGCAGGCGCGTGCCGTGCGGCAGGAACAGGTCTTTCCATTGGTAGCCGCGATCGGTCGGCTGGCCGTATTCTCGCGTCATCCATTCCTTCAGCGCGATCAGCGTGATTTCTTCCCGCGAACGCAAGTCTTCGCGTTTGCGCATCTGGTAGTAGAGCTCTATATACACAGGGTGTGTAGTGTCCATGGCGTGCCTGATTTTGTCTGGAATGGTCTGACGATTGTCTGCGTTTGTAACTGTTAGACCGCCTCTTTCAGAGGGAAGTTCCTACGTTGGCACGTGAAATTTCAGGCATTTTTCAGACTATTTCAGACAAAATCAGGCAAGGGGTGGAGAGGACAAACCCTATGTATATACTCAGATACATAGCTTGCTGATTGGCTGGCCGCAGGCAATGAGGCGGCCGACGTCCGGGTTGCTCAGATACTCCAGATGGGCGGTATCGGGGCGCTCCAGCAGGCCCAGCAATGTGGGCGCGTTGGAGACGAGGATGTTGTAGACGGTGATGCCATCCTGCGCGTACTTCTCTTCGTCCAGCGTGTACGACAGCAGATCATTCGGATCGGTGAAAGCCACCAGCGTCAGGTGGCGATCGAGCGCGCGGCGCTGGCCGGCCTGCCGCTTGCGCAACAACAATTGCAGACTATCGGGCGGCGCCGCAGCCGCAATGCCGGCCTTGGCCAAAGGCTGATCGGCCAGCGACAGTAGCGGAATCTGATTGGCCGCCATCACCAGAAAGCGCATGCGGTCCACCGCCTGCTGCGCTACCAGCGCCGCTGTCGAACCGGGCGGCTCCTCCGTCATGCGCAACAGCGTATCGAACAAAATCTTGCTGCCCATGCTATGTGAGATCACCACCAGCGGCACGTCGGCTCGCGCCGTCGACACCACCTGCAAGACCGCCTCGCGCATGCGCTGCTGAATGGTGTCGCGCGCCACGCCCTGGTAGATCAGCGCATCGGGCAGGCAATCGTCGATCAGACCGTCCTTGAAGCGTGCATTGAGGCGGGCGCGGGTGTAAGGATAGGGCGGCGCGCCCTCGCACAGCGACGACTTGCCGCTCTGGTCGTAGCACAGCTGGCGCTTGAGGTCATTGGTCAGCGGCGACCAGATCAGCGCATCAAAGCGCAGCCGGCCGGCGGGCGTGGACACGGTGGATGGCACGATCTCGACGGCGTCGGTGGCAGCGGCGGCGCGGCGCGTGCCGGGTGCGGTGGTGGCGTCGGCCAACGCGCGCGCCAGCTGCGGCACCACCTCGCCGGCCCAGCTGGCGTCATGGGTGCAAATGCCGTGCACCAACAGCACATCGGCCTCATGGCCATCAGCCTGCGCGGCCAGATCGATCAAACCGGGAAACACCGCCGGCGGCACCTGCGGCGGACGATAGGGCGTGCTGCACGCGGGCAGCAGCAACGCCAGCAGCAAGGCCGAACACAGCGCGACGCGCCGCAAAGGGGAAAAAGGGAACATGATGGACCTCCGAACACGGCGCGCGGATGCGCCGTCTGAGGTCCAGTGTATTTTTCCCTGCGGCGGCCGCTTTGTGACGCCGCAGGAAAGAGGCTTACTGCGCCTGCGCCAGCAGCGATTGCAGCACGGGCTGCAGGATGGCCTTGCCCAGCTCGGCGCTGCGCGCGCCGTTCCAGCCGGTCTCGGCGTCCGGATCGTTGGCGTTGTCCTTGAACGGCATTTCCAGCGTCAGCGACAGGCAGCCGAACGCGTGCGTGATGTGCGGCGAGCCCATGGTCAGCGTTTCCGGCGTGTACGGCGTCTCGCCGTAGCCGAACTCGTCCTGGAAGTCCGGGCTGGCGATCAGGAAATTGTCGATGAAGTATTGCTGCGCTTCGGCCTGGTCGGCGGTGAAGGTCGGCAACGACTCGCTGCCAGCCACGAACACGTACGGCAGGCCTTCATCGCCATGGATGTCGAGGCACAGGTCGACGCCGATCTCGTGCATCTTCTGCTTGACCAGGAACACTTCCGGGCTGCGCTCCATGGTCGGGTTCAGCCATTCGCGATTGAGGTTGGCGCCGGCCGCGTTGGTGCGCAGGTTGCCGCGCACCGAGCCGTCCGGATTCATGTTCGGCACCACGTAGAACACGGCTTCCTTCAGGCACTGGCGGCCGAACGGATTGGCCGGGTCCAGCAGCGCTTCAACCAACCCTTCGACAAACCACTCGGCCATGGTCTCGCCCGGGTGCTGGCGGGCGATGACCCAGACCTTCTGCTGCGCGTCCGGATCGCCGATCACCAGCATGTTCAGGTCGCGGCCGTCGACCGTGTTGCCGAGGTCGACCAGCTTGACCAGCGGCGACAGCTGGGCGTTGTCCAGCAGCGCCAGGTGGCGTTCCCACGAGTACGGCTCGAAATAGGCGTAATAGACGCTGTCGTATTCCGGCGTGTGCTCGATGGTCATGGTCTGGCCGTCGTAGCGGGTCGGCACGCGGAACCAGCTGTCGCGGTCGTAGCTGGCGACGGCCTGGTAGTCTTTCCAGCCGTCCGGATAGGCGGCCGTGCCGGCGTTCAGGAAGTTCATCGTCAGCGGCGTCCCCTGCGCACCCTGCACGCGGTAGTAGAACCACTGCACGATGTCGGCGTGGGAATCCTTGCGGATGTTCAGGTCGATGGCGGCCGGATCGTCGGCGCGGACCACTTCGATGGCGCCGGCGTCGAACTGCTGGCTGATTTTGATAGGCATGGCAGGAATCCTGGTGAATTCGATGAAAAGAGTCGCTCACGCTTGTGGCGCGGCGCCGACATGATACAGGCTTGCGCCGCGCCGCGCCCGGATTTCCGCCCGCCGTGGCGGCCGCACCGCGCTAGGCCAGCCCGCCGAAGCGGTCGAAGAAGGCGGCTTCGGCGCGCGGGGCGGCCGCGTCTTCCCGGCGCAGCGCGCTGTCGACGTGCTGCTCGGCGGCGACGTAGACCTGCTGGTAGATCTGGCGCGCCAGCTCGTAGGCCAGTGCACCCGGCCACGGCGTCGGCAGCAGCTCGACCGGCAGCTGCGGATCGTGCAGCTGGACCCGGCGGTAGGCGTGGATCAGCAGCGTGCGCACCACGAACGCTTGTTCCGGCGTCAGCGGCTGGTCGCAGCCGTCGGCGTCCGGCGGCCCCCCGGCTGCGGCGTCGGCGCTGGCGCGCAGCGCCGCCAGCAGCGGCTCGAACTGGGCGATGAACTTGCTGTAGCCGCCGGCCACCGCCGCCACGTCCCAGCCGTCGGCCACCAGATCGCTGAGCGGGCGGGCGCTGACCTGGCGCATGGCCTTGCCCTGCACCACGAACAGCTTGCCGGCCACGCCCAGCCGCTTGAGCAGCTCGTCGAGCGCCGGGCCGTCGGCGGCCGGATGGCCCATGATGCCGGGCGCGATCACGCTATAGCCTTCCCACAGCAGCTCCTTGCGCACCGCCGCCCGCTCGGCCGCGTTGAGCGCGCCGTCGCCGTTGAGCACCAGCGTCCAGCTGCCGTCCCAGTGCACATTGGGCGGCGCGTAGATGCGGCGGTAGGCGTGCACGAAGCGCGCCATCGCATCGGGCGTGATGGCGTACGAGGCGCGGCGGCCGTCGCGCTGGGCGCCCAGCCAGCCTTCCTGCGCCAGCCGGAACACCGCGGTGCGCAGCAGGCGGTCGTTGACGCCGAACGGCGCCAGCAGCTCGATCAGGCTGCCCAGCCAGACCATGCCGCCGTGCGGCACGATGGCGTCGCCGAAAATCGTCACCACCAGCGACTTCGAGCGCGGCGGATCGCTGGCCAGGAATCCGGCTATCCAGTCGTTGCAATTCATAAGCGGCTTACTATTCTGACCATGGAAGCCATAGTTTACTTGGCCGCGCGCGCAAAATTAACGCGACGCATTAAAATAATATGACACAAGAAAACTGTAGCTAAATCAAAATACGTATCGTATTATGTATTGAAACAGGAGACAGCCATGTACGCACAACTGGTAGAAACCGGCCTCAAGCAAGTTCGCACGGCGGCCGACATGAGCGCCGACGAGCAGGCGTTCCAGGCCCGCATCGACGACGGCGTCAAGATCGAGGCCAAGGACTGGATGCCGGACGCCTACCGCAAGACGCTGATCCGGCAGATTTCTCAGCACGCCCATTCGGAAATCGTCGGCCAGCTGCCCGAGGGCAACTGGGTGACGCGGGCGCCGACCTTGAAGCGCAAATCGATCCTGCTGGCCAAGATCCAGGACGAGGCCGGTCACGGCCTGTACCTGTACAGCGCCGCCGAAACGCTGGGCGTGTCGCGCGACGAGCTGCTCGCCGCGCTCCATTCCGGCAAGGCCAAATACTCCAGCATCTTCAACTACCCGACCCTGAACTGGGCCGACATGGGCGCCATCGGCTGGCTGGTGGACGGCTCGGCCATCATCAACCAGATCCCGCTGTGCCGCTGCTCGTACGGCCCGTACGCGCGCGCCATGATTCGCGTCTGCAAGGAGGAATCGTTCCATGCGCGCCAGGGCTACGACATCATGCTGGCGCTGTGCCGCGGCACGCCGGAGCAGAAAGCCATGGCGCAGGACGCGCTGAACCGCTGGTGGTGGCCGTCGCTGATGATGTTCGGGCCGTCGGACGCTGAATCGGTCAACAGCGCGCAGTCGGCGCAATGGCGCATCAAGCTGTTCTCCAACGACGAACTGCGCCAGCGCATGGTCGACCAGACCGTGCCGCAAGCCGAATTCCTCGGCCTGACGGTGCCCGATCCCGATTTGAAATTCAACGCCGCCAGCGGCCACTACGAATTCGGCGCCATCGACTGGAGCGAATTCCACAATGTCCTCAAGGGCAACGGACCGTGCAACCGCGAACGCCTGCAAACCCGCGTCAAGGCATGGGACGACGGCGAATGGTTCCGCGACGCGCTGGTGGCCCACGCCGACAAACAACGCGCCGCCGCCTGACGTCACTCCCGCGTAGGCGGGAGTCCATACGACGCGGGCGACGGACAATCAGCATGGATTCCCGCTTGCGCGGGAACGACGAGGAGACAAGCATGAGCAAAGAATGGCCACTGTGGGAAGTATTCATCCGCAGCCAGCACGGGCTGGCGCACAAACACGTCGGTAGCCTGCACGCGCCGGACGCCGCCATGGCGGTCAACAACGCGCGCGACGTCTACACACGGCGCAATGAAGGCGTCAGCATCTGGGTGGTGCGCGCGGCCGACATCGTCGCCAGCAGCCCGGCCGACAAGGGCGCGCTGTTCGAGCCGTCCAACAGCAAGGTGTACCGCCACCCGACCTTCTTCCCGATGCCGGAAGAAGTCAAGAACCTGTAAGGCGCCGCCATGGACAACAAGGTGAATTATCTGCTGCGCCTGGGCGACAATGCGCTGATCCTCAGCCAGCAGCTGTCGCAATGGTGCGGCAAAGGCCCGGCGCTGGAGGAAGACATGGCGCTGACCAACGTCGCGCTCGACCTGCTGGGCCAGACGCGCCTCTGGTACCAGTACGCCGCCGAACTAGAAGGCGCCGGCCGCGACGAAGACCAGCTGGCCTACCTGCGCGACGCCCACGACTTCAAGAACTGCCTGCTGCTGGAGCAGCCGAACGGCAATTACGCCGACACGCTGGTGCGGCAGTTCTACTTCGACACCTGGCATTACTTCTTGATCGAAGGCCTGACGCGCAGCAGCGATGCCCGCATCGCCGCCATCGCCGAAAAATCGCTGAAGGAAGTGACCTACCACCTGCGCCGCAGCGGCGACTTGATCGTGCGCCTGGGCGACGGCACGGAAGTCAGCCACGCCCGCACCCAGGCCGCCGTCGACGCGCTGTGGATGTACAGCGGCGAAGTATTCGCCTACGACGCGGTGGACGAGGCCATGGTGGCCGCCGGCGTGGCGCCGGCCGCCAATGAACTGCGCGCGCAATGGCTGGCGCATGTGGCCGAGATTTTCGCCGAAGCCACGCTGACCATGCCGCCGGCCGACGCCTGGATGCAGCAGGGCGGCAAGCAAGGCCGCCACAGCGAGCACCTGGGCTTCATCCTGGCCGAGATGCAGTTCCTGCAACGCGCTTATCCTGGCGCCGAGTGGTAAGCGCGAGCCAGCCATGAAAGCCGCCGCCACCGCCATCGCCGCCGCAGCACCCGCCGTCCGCAGCGCCGCCGACGCGGCCCGCCCGGCCACCACCGTCACCCCGGCCACCACCGTCGCCCCGGCGAAAGCCGGGGCCCATGCTGAGCAAATCTGGACCTGGCTCGCAGAAGTACCCGATCCCGAAATCCCGGTCATCAGCATCGTCGACCTGGGCATCGTGCGCGACGTGCGCGTGGCGGCCGACGGCGGCTGCGACGTCACCATCACGCCGACCTACTCCGGCTGCCCGGCCATGCAAGTCATCGCCGACGCCATCACCGACGCGCTGCACGCGCACGGTATCGCGCAAGTCCGCCTGCACAATCAGATCTCGCCCGCCTGGACCACCGACTGGATGAGCGACGCCGGCAAGGTTGCACTGAAAGGCTACGGCATCGCCCCGCCGGCGCAGCAGGTGATCGACATCAGCGGCCTGCGGGCGGGGAGCAGGAGCGCAGCCGGCCGCAGCACCGCCGCCGCCGCCGTCGCCCGCCGCGCCGTGGCCGCACCAATCGTCGCCTGCCCTTACTGCGGCTCTCAGCACACCGACATCACCAGCCAGTTCGGCTCCACGCCCTGCAAGGCGCTCTACAAATGCCTGGACTGCCGCGAACCGTTTGACTACTTCAAGTGCCACTGACCGCCATGAGCAAATTCCACCCGCTGACCATCGCCCACGTGCGCAACGAAACGCGCGATACCATCGCTGTCACCTTCGCCGTGCCCGCCGAACTGGCGCACAGCTTCCAGTACCAGCAAGGCCAGCACCTGACCCTGCGCGCACAGATCGGCGACGAAGACGTGCGCCGCTCCTACTCGATCTGCTCCGCCGTGCAGGACGGCGCGCTGCGCGTGGCCATCAAGCGCACCCAGGGCGGCCTGTTCTCCAGCTGGGCCAACGACACGCTGCAAGTCGGCCACACCATCGACGTCATGCCGCCGTCGGGCCACTTCAACGTGCCGCTGGACGCCGCCAACAAAAAGCACTACCTGGCCTTCGCCGCCGGCAGCGGCATCACGCCCATCCTGTCGATCATCAAGACCACGCTGGCGACCGAACCGGAAAGCCGGTTCACGCTCTTCTACGGCAACCGCGCCTCGTCGTCGGTGATCTTCAAGGACGAACTGTCGGACCTGAAGGATACCTACCTTGAGCGCCTGAAAATCGCCTACGTCATGAGCCGCGAGCAGCAGGACATCGACTTGTTCAATGGCCGCATCACCAAGGAAAAGGCCGCGCAGTTCCTCAAATACTGGGTGCGCGCGGAAGACATCGACGTCGCCTTCATCTGCGGCCCGGAAGACATGATGCACGGCGTCTCCGAAGCGCTGCAGGAAGCAGGCATGCCGAAATCGCAGATCAAGATCGAACTGTTCGCCGCCAGCATCCCGAAACACGCGCACCAGCCGCGCGCCGCAACTGCCGCCGCCCCCCACCAGCACACCGAAGTCACCGTCATCATGGACGGCAACGCCGCCAGCTTCACCATGGAGCAGGACAAGGAATCGCTGCTGGACGCCGGCCTGCGCGCAGGCCTCGACATGCGCTACTCGTGCAAGGGCGGCGTGTGCTCGACCTGCCGCTGCAAAGTCATCGAAGGCAAAGTCGACATGGACGTCAACTACGCGCTGGAAGACTACGAAATCGCGCGCGGCTATGTCCTCAGCTGCCAGAGCTTCCCCACCACCGCCAAAGTCGTCATCGACTTCGACCAGGCCGAATAAAAACGGAGACACCATGGACTACCAGAACATCCTGTTCGACATCAGCGACGGCATCGCCACGCTGACGCTCAACCGCCCGGATAAACTGAACAGCTTCACGCAAGCCATGCACGACGAAGTACGCCACGCGCTGAAGCGCACCGCTGCCGCAGCCGCCGACGGCAGTGCGCGCGTGCTGGTGCTGACCGGCGCGGGGCGCGGCTTCTGCGCCGGCCAGGACTTGTCCGACCGCGCGGTGGGGCCGGGCGCCGCCGACGCGCGGCCGGTCGACCTGGGCGACTCGGTGGAAAAGAACTATGCACCGCTGGTGCAGTCACTGCGCGCGCTGCCGCTGCCGGTGATCGGCGCCATCAACGGCGTCGCCGCCGGCGCCGGCGCCAACATCGCACTGGCCTGCGACATCGTGCTGGCTACCCAATCCGCCTCGTTCGTCGAAGTATTCTGCAAACTGGGCCTGATACCCGACACCGGCGGCACCTACTTCCTGCCACGTCTGGTGGGCAGCGCACGCGCCATGGGCATGGCCATGCTGGGCGAAAAACTGACCGCCGACAAAGCCGAAGCCTGGGGCCTGATCTGGAAAGCCATCCCCGACGACGCCTTTGCCGACGAAGTGCAGGCCATGGCGCGCCACTTCGCCAGCGCGCCGACCAAGGGACTGGCCTTCACCAAGCAGGCCCTATACGCCAGCGCGCAAAACAGCCTGCAACAGCAGCTGGCGCTGGAGTGCGGCATGATGAGCGAGTTGGGTCGCAGCGACGACTACCGCGAAGGCGTGGCCGCCTTCATGGAAAAGCGCGCGCCACAATTCAAGGGGCGCTGAGATGGCGGCCCTGCATACTGAACGCGCGGTCGCCGTCATCGGCAGCGGCGCCATGGGCGCCGGCATCGCCCAGGTGGCGGCGGTAGCCGGCTACACGGTGCACTTGTTCGACACGCGGCCGCCAGCGGTGGCCAAGGCCATCTCCGATATCGCCGCCGCGCTAAACAAACTGGTCGCCAGGGAGCGCATGAGCGCCATCGACTGCGCCGCCGCCATCGCGCGCGTGCACGCCGCCGTTACGCTGGATGCGGTGGCCGGCGCCGGCCTGGTGGTGGAAGCCATCGTCGAAAACCTCGACGCCAAGCGCGCCTTGTTCGCGCAACTGGAGGCCATCGTCGGCGACGACTGCATCCTGGCCACCAACACCTCCTCCATTTCCGTCACCGCCATTGCGGCCGGGTTGCGCCTGCCGGAGCGGCTGGTGGGCATGCACTTCTTTAATCCGGTGCCGCTGATGGCGTTGTGCGAAGTGGTCAGCGGCCTGGCCACCGACGCCGGCGTGGCGCAGACCGTGTACGACACCGCCGCCGCCTGGGGAAAGAACCCGGTGCACGCCAGATCGACGCCGGGTTTCATCGTTAACCGCGTGGCGCGGCCGTTCTACGCCGAGGGCTGGCGTCTGCTGAATGAGCAGGCCGCCGATGCCGCCACCATCGACGCCGTGCTGCGCGAAGCCGGCGGCTTCCGCATGGGGCCATTCGAGTTGATGGATCTGATCGGGCATGACGTCAACTTCTCGGTGACGCAATCGGTCTTCAACGCCTACTTCGGCGATCCGCGCTTTACGCCGTCGGTGCTGCAACAGGAAATGGTCAACGCCGGTTTCCTCGGCCGCAAAACGGGGCGTGGCTTCTACCGCTATGGCGACGACGCAGCCGCGCCGCAAGCGCAGTCCGAGGCGGCGCAGCCGAAGCCGGAATACGTCAGCTACACCATCGAGCAGGGTGGCGCGGCGCACGCGGTGGGCGGCGCCGTGGTCGATGCGCTGGCGGCCCGCCTGCGCGCGGCCGGCGTCGACATCACGCACCGCAAGACGCCGGAAACGATTCGTCCCGCCGGCGCGCATGACGACGCGCCAGCCTTCCACTGCAACGGCGCCGCCATCTACCTGACCGATGGCCGCAGCGCCACCCAGCGCGCCAGCGACAACCATCACCCGGACACCGTGCTGTTCGACCTCGCACTGGACTACGGCAGCGCCAAACGCATCGCCATTGCCTGCGCCGACCAGTGTTCGCCGGCCGCTTACCACGCCGTGGTCGGCCTGTTGCAGGCCGCCGGCTTCACCGTCACGCGGCTGGACGACGTACCCGGCATGGCCGTCATGCGCACCGTCGCCATGCTGGCCAACGAAGCGGCGGACGCTGTCAACCAGGGCGTGTGCAGCGCCGCCGCTGCCGATATCGCGATGCAGAAAGGCGTCAACTACCCGCGCGGCCCGCTGGCCTGGGCCGACGCCATCGGCATTGAACACATCGTGCGCGTGCTGGCCAATTTGGCGACCAGCTACGGCGAGGACCGTTACCGCGTCTCGCCACTGCTGCGCCGCAAGCAGGTGAGCGGAGGGCGCTTCCATGAATAAGCCGATCGACCCGCAAGCGCTGGCCGAAGCGGTCGGCGCGGCGATGTATGCGCGCGATCCCGCTTCGCAATCGCTCGGCATGACGCTCGACGCCATCGCCCCCGGCCACGCACGCATGTCGATGCCAGTGCGCGCCGACATGCTGAACGGCCACGCCACCTGCCACGGCGGCTTTATCTTCACGCTGGCCGACAGCGCCTTCGCCTTTGCCTGCAACAGCCATAACCACGTCACGGTGGGCGCCGGCTGCACCATCGACTACCTGTCGCCGGGCCGCGAAGGCGACGTCCTCACCGCCAGCGCCACCGAACAGACGCTGGCCGGCAAGACCGGCATCTACGACGTCAACGTCAGCAACCAGGACGGCCGAACCATCGCCCTGTTCCGCGGAAAATCGCACCGCATCAGCGGCGAAGTCATATAACGAGGAGACACCGATGGTCCAACGCATTCCCGAACCGTCCGACCTGGAACCGATCGAACGCGCCAGCCGCGACGAATTGCAGGCCTTGCAGCTGCAACGCATGCAATGGTCGCTGAAGCACGCCTACGACAACGTACCGCACTACCGCGCCGCCTTCGACGCCGCCGGCGTCCATCCGGACGAGCTGCGCACGCTGGCCGATATCGCCAGATTCCCGTTCACCACCAAGAAGGACTTGCGCGATAATTATCCCTTCGGCCTGTTCGCCGTGCCGCAGGACCGCGTGGTGCGCGTGCACGCGTCGAGTGGTACCACCGGCAAACCGACGGTGGTCGGCTACACTCAGAACGACATCGACACCTGGGCCAATGTGGTGGCGCGCTCGATCCGCGCCGCCGGCGGCCGGCGCGGAGACATGGTGCATATCTCGTACGGCTACGGCCTGTTCACCGGCGGCCTGGGCGCGCACTACGGCGCCGAACGTCTCGGCTGCACGGTGGTGCCGATGTCCGGCGGCCAGACCGAAAAGCAGGTGCAGCTGATCCAGGACTTCAAGCCATCGATCATCATGGTCACGCCGTCGTATATGCTCAACATCATCGAGGAATTCCAGCGCCAGGGACTGGACCCGGCGGCCAGTTCGCTCAAGGTCGGCATCTTCGGCGCCGAGCCGTGGACCGATGCCATGCGCGCCGAAATCCAGCAGCGCGCCGGCATCGACGCGGTGGACATCTACGGCCTGTCGGAAGTGATGGGCCCCGGCGTCGCCAGCGAGTGCATCGAGAGCAAGGATGGCCCGGTGATCTGGGAGGACCACTTCTACCCGGAGATCATCGATCCCGAAACCGGCGAAGTACTGCCGGACGGCGAAGAGGGCGAACTGGTATTCACCTCGCTCAGCAAGGAAGCGCTGCCCATCATCCGCTACCGCACGCGCGACCTCACGCGCCTGCTGCCGCCGACTTCGCGCGCCATGCGCCGCATCGGCAAGATCACCGGCCGTTCGGACGACATGCTGATTATCCGCGGCGTCAACGTTTTCCCCACGCAGATCGAAGAGCTGATTTGCAAGATGCCGAAACTGTCACCGCAATACCAGCTGGTGGTGACGCGCGACGGCCACCTCGACAAGCTGGAGGTGCTGGCCGAACTGCGCGCCGACACGGCCGCCGGCGATATCGAAGCGCTGGCGACCGAACTACAGCAGCGCATCAAGACCAACGTCGGTGTCAGCACCAAGGTCCGGCTGCTGCCGCCCAACGGCATCGAGCGCACGCTGACCGGCAAGGCGCGCCGCGTGGTCGACCAGCGTCCTAAAAATTAAAGGAGACACCGTGAACCAAGCATATATCTGCGACGCCATCCGCACCCCCTTCGGCCGCTACGGCGGCGCGCTGGCCGGCGTGCGCACCGACGATCTGGCGGCGCTGCCGATCGCCGCGCTGATCGCGCGCAATCCCGGCGTCGACTGGTCGCGCGTGGACGACGTCTACTACGGCTGCGCCAACCAGGCCGGCGAAGATAACCGCAACGTTGCCCGCATGGCGGCGCTGCTGGCCGGCTTGCCGGTGGACGTCCCGGGCAGCACCATCAACCGCCTGTGCGGCTCGTCGCTGGACGCGGTGGGCATGGCGGCGCGCGCCATCAAGTCCGGCGAGGCGCAGCTGGTGATCGCCGGCGGCGTGGAGAGCATGACGCGCGCGCCGTTCGTCATGGGCAAGGCCGACAGCGCGTTTTCGCGCGCCGCCAAGATCGAGGACACCACCATCGGCTGGCGTTTTGTCAATCCGCTGATGAAGGCGGCGCATGGCATTGATTCGATGCCGGAGACGGCGGAAAACGTCGCGCGGGAATTCGGCATCAGCCGCGCCGACCAGGACGCGTTTGCGCTGCGCAGCCAGCAGCGCTGGGCCGCCGCCAACGCCGCCGGCGTGTTTCGCGACGAGATTGTGCCGGTCACGCTGCCGCAGAAGCGCGGCGATCCGAAGATCGTCGACACCGACGAGCATCCGCGTCCCGACACCACCATCGAGATGCTGGCCAAGCTGAAAGGCGTGGTGCGGCCGGATGGCACGGTAACCGCAGGCAATGCGTCCGGCGTCAACGACGGCGCTTGCGCCATCCTGCTGGCGTCCGCCGCAGCGGCCGAGCAGTACGGCCTGCGCAAGCGGGCGCGCGTGCTGGGCATGGCCACGGCCGGGCTGGCGCCGCGCATCATGGGCTTCGGGCCGTCGCCGGCGTCGAAGAAAGTGCTGGCGCAGCTGGACCTGTCCATCGCCGATATGGACGTCATCGAATTGAACGAGGCGTTTGCCGCGCAAGGGTTGGCGGTGACGCGCGACCTGGGCCTGGCCGACGATGCGTCGCACGTCAACCCGAACGGCGGCGCCATCGCCCTCGGCCATCCGCTGGGCGCGTCCGGCGCGCGGCTGGTGCTGGCGGCGCTGCACCAGCTGGAACGCACCGGCGGCCGCTACGCGCTGTGCACCATGTGCATCGGCGTCGGGCAGGGCATCGCCGTCGTCATCGAGCGCGTATAAAACCCGTCATTCCCGCCTGCGCGGGAATGACGCTGACGGAGAGTATATGGTCAAGGTATATGAAATCAATGGCGTGACGCCGGTGGTCGATCCGACCGCCTATGTGCATCCGAGCGCGGTGCTGATCGGCGATGTGATCGTCGGCCCACGTTGCTATATCGGCCCGCTGGCGGCGCTGCGCGGCGACTTTGGCCGGCTGATACTGGAGGAAGGCGCCAACTTGCAGGACACCTGCGTCATGCACGGCTTCCCCGGCTGCGATACGGTGGTGGAGCGCGATGGCCATATTGGCCACGGCGCCGTGCTGCACGGCTGCCGCATCGGCCGCAACGCGCTGGTCGGCATGAACAGTGTGATCATGGATAACGCCGTGGTGGGCGCGGACAGCATCGTCGCCGCCATGAGCTTCGTCCGCGCCGGCATGGAGATTCCGCCGCGCAGCCTGGCGATGGGATCGCCGGCCAAGGTCGCGCGTGAATTGCGTGACGACGAAATAGCATGGAAGTCCGGCGGCACCGCGCAATACCAGGAGCTGGCGATACGCTCGATGCAGACCATGCGCGAGACCGAAGCGCTGACCGCGCCGGAGCCGGACCGCAAGCGCATCGACTGGGATAGCAGCCTGCCGCTGCATCTACACAAGAACGCCGCGCCCTGAGCCGCCGCGCGCTGGACGTGTCGCCTGCGCCACCGCCAACCGCCAAATCGAACATCACGGAGACCACATCATGCCAAACACGCCTACCCTGCAAAGCTTTATCGCCGGCCGCTGGATCGGCAGCGAAGCCGCCGCGCCGCTGCACAGCGCCCTGACCAACGCCGTCATCTACCACACCCACGCCGACAAGATCGACTTCGACGAAGCCGTCACCTACGCCCGCAAGACCGGCGTGCCGGCACTGATGCAGCTGAACTTCCAGCAGCGCGCCGCGCGTCTGAAGGCGTTGGCCCTGTATCTGCTGGAGCGCAAGGAAGAGCTGTACGCCATCTCGCACCAGACCGGCGCCACCCGCGCCGACAGCTGGGTCGACATCGAAGGCGGCACCGGCACGCTGTTCGCCTACGCCAGCATGGGCAGCCGCGAACTGCCGTCGTCCAACGTGCTGCACGAAGGCCCGGCCATGGCGCTGAGTAAAAACGGCGGCTTTGCCGGCACCCACATCCTGGTGCCGCGTGGCGGACTGGCGGTGCACATCAACGCCTTCAACTTCCCGATCTGGGGCCTGCTGGAGAAATTCGCCCCGAGCTTTTTGGCCGCCATGCCGTGCATTGGCAAACCAGCCAGCGCCACCAGCTACCTGACCGAAGCGCTGGTGCGCATGATGCACGAATCCGGCCTGCTGCCGCACGGCGCGCTGCAACTGGTGATCGGCAGCACCGGCGACCTGCTGGACCGCCTGAATGGCGCCGACGTGGTGACCTTCACCGGCTCGGCCGACACGGCCGCCAGGCTGCGCGTGAACCGCAACCTGATCGCCAACTCGGTGCCGTTCACCGCCGAAGCGGACTCGCTCAATTGCGCCATCCTGGCGCCGGATGTCACGCCGGACGACGTCGAGTTCGACCTGTTCGTCAAGGAAGTGGCGCGCGAGATGACCGGCAAGGCGGGGCAGAAATGCACCGCCATCCGCCGTATCATCGTGCCGGAACAGATGGTGGACGCCGTCGGCACGCGCCTGCGCGAGCGGCTGGCGAAAGTCAGCGTCGGCGATCCGTCGGTGGAAGGTGTGCGCATGGGGGCATTGGCTTCCCGCGACCAGCAGCGCGATGTCGCCGAACGGGTCGAGCTGCTTGCGCGCGGCAACGAAGTGTTGTTCAGCGCCCGCGACGGCTTCAAGCCGGTGGGCGAGGGCGTGGCGGAAGGGGCCTTCTTCGCGCCGACGCTGCTGCTATGCCGCGACGGCCATCGCAACGACGCGGTGCACGATGTGGAGGCGTTTGGCCCGGTCAGCACCATCATCAGCTACAACGGCATCGACGAAGCGCTGGCGCTGGCCGCGCGCGGCAAAGGATCGCTGGTGTCCACGCTGGTGACCAGGGAACCGGCCATTGCCGCCTACGCGGTGCCGATGGCGGCCGCCTCGCACGGCCGCGTATTGGTGCTGGACCGCGAAGCGTCGGTGGAGTCCACCGGCCACGGCTCACCGCTGCCGCAGCTGAAGCACGGCGGTCCGGGACGTGCCGGCGGCGGTGAGGAACTGGGTGGCATCCGCGCGGTGCGCCACTTCCTGCAACGGGCGGCGGTGCAGGGATCGCCGACCATGCTGGCTGCCGTCACCGGCGAATACGTGCGCGGCGCGGCGGTGCAGGAACACGATGTGCATCCGTTCCGCAAATACTTTGAAGACCTGGCCACCGGCGACTCGCTGCTGACGCATCGCCGCACGGTCAGCGAGGCGGACATCGTCAATTTCGGCGGCGTCTCCGGCGACTACTTCTACATGCACTTCGACGAGGTGGCGGCGAAAGATACCCAATTCGGCCAGCGCATCGCACACGGCTACTTCGTGCTGTCGGCGGCGGCGGGCCTGTTCGTGTCGCCGGCGCCGGGACCGGTGCTGGCCAACTATGGGCTGGACAACCTGCGCTTCGTGGCGCCGGTGGCGATTGGCGATACCATCCGCGCGCGCCTCACCTGCAAGCGGAAGGTGGACCGCAACCGTACCGATGACAAGGGCGTCGGCCAGGGCGTGGTGGCGTGGGACGTGCAGGTCACCAACCAGCGCGACGAACTGGTGGCCAGCTACGACATCCTGACGCTGGTGATGAAGCGCGCGTAACGGCATCGCGCATAACGAAGCCTGCGGTGGCGCGCGGGCGCGGCGCGGCGTAGAGTCGGCCGTGATGGTCGCCGCGCTTTGATTTTTTTGCAAAACTGGCGCATGATGATGGCATGAGATCCTCCTTTATCAAGCAAACAATCGGTATCAACCCGTTGCTCACCACGCGTGACTGGCTAATTTTCAGCGGTATTTTGGGCGCCATTGTGCTGTTGTGGATAGGGGTGGCGCCGGGCATACCGTCCGCCGCCGCGCGCGGCGCCTTGTTCGGCGCGGTCGGCGGCTGTCTGCCCTCGCTGCTTAGCTGCCTGCCGGTACGCGGCAGTGTGCCGGCGGAACGTAGCATCAGCTTCCTTGGCCGCATCGAGCAGGCAGGGTTCAAGCCGGCCGGAGAAACCGCCGAGGGCCGCATCTTCAACTACAAAGGCCCGCGCTGGCTGCGCTGGGACTCCAACCGCATCGTGATCCGCACCGCCGCCGATGGCGCGCTGCACGTCACTGCGCCGTATTACTTCTACTTCCGCCTGAAACGCCTTCAGGCCTGACTTTCCTCATGACGCAAGCGCATTCTCCGCAGGCCGGCCAGCTATTCGCGCAAGGCCTGCAATTTCATGGCGAGGGCGATCTGGCGCAGGCCATGCGGGCCTACGAGCAGGTGCTCAAGCTGGCGCCAGACCATATCGATGCGCTGTACCACGTTGGTATCGTCGGCTTCCAGACCGGGAATTTCGAAATGGCCGCTGGCTTTTTCCGCTCGGTGCTGGCGCTGGCGCCGGACGACGCGGCGGCGCACAGCAATCTTGGCAACGCCCTCAAGGAGCAGCAGTTGCTGGAAGAGGCGCTGGACAGCTACGCGCGCGCGCTCTCGCTCAACGCGGCCGATGCCGACACCTGGTTCAATCGTGGCGCGGTGCTGCTGGCGGTCGGACAGCCGGAGGACGCGCTGCACAGCTTCGAGCAGGCGCTGACGCTGAACGACGCCGACGACCAGGCATGGCAGCAGCGCGCGGCCGTGCTGCGGCAGCTTGGCCAGCATGTGCCGGCGCTGGAAAGCGCGGAGCAGGCGCTGGCTTTGAATCCACAGAACATCGAGGCGCACAATCAGCGCGGCGCTATCTTGCACGCGTTAGGACGACTGGACGACGCCGCGCAAAGTCTGCGGCAAGCGTTGGCGCTGCTGCCCGAATACGCGGATGCGCATCACAATCTTGGCCTGCTGCTGGCTGCGGCCGGGCAGCTGGACGATGCGCTGCATTGCCACGACCAGGCGATCGCGCTGCAACCACAATGGCATGAAGCGCATGCCAGCCGCACCGCTGTGCTGCGTCAATTGTCCCGCCGCGACGATGCGCAACGGGCCGATGCCACGGCCAACAAGCTGCGGCGCGAACAACTGGCCGATTGCCGTCGCCTCGGCGAAGAGCTGCTGGCGCAAGGCCGCGCGCCGGCTGCGGCACGTCACTTTGCCGCCGCGCTGCGGCTGGACGACAGTGATGCTGTCCTGTGGCAGCAGCATGCGCGCGCGCTCAACGCCGCGGCGCAGCGCGACGAGGCGCTGGTCAGCATCGGCCGCGCACTGGCGCTGAAGCACGACAGCGCAGAATTCCATCTGACCCGTGGCGTGATTTTGCGCGGCGCGGCGCGTTACGAGGAGGCGCTGCAAAGCTACCAGCAAGTGGTGCAGCTGGCGCCGCGCAACACCGCCGGCTATACCAATCTTGGCAGCGTGCAGGATCAACTGGGTCTGGCCGATCTGGCGATGGCCAACTACGAGCGCGCCATTGCGCTCGATCCCGGCAACGCGCTGGCGCGCTGGAACCGCGCGCTGGTGCATCTGCGGCGCGGCGACTACCAGCAAGGCTGGCGCGATTATGAATATCGCTGGAAGGCGGAAACGCTGGACCTGTATAAGAAGCAGCGCGACTTTGCGCAGCCCGCGTGGACCGGCCGCGAGCCGCTGGCCGGCAAGACCATCCTGCTGCACGCAGAGCAGGGCTTCGGCGACACCATCCAGTTCTGCCGCTATGCGCCGCTGTTGGCGCGGCGCGACGCGGTCGTTGTGCTGGAGGTAAAACCGGCGCTGGTAGCGTTGATGGGAACACTGGAAGGCGTCAGCAGCATCGTCGTCAAGGGCGATGCGCTGCCGCCGTCCGACTATCACATTCCGCTGATGAGTTTACCACTGGCCTTCGATACGCGGATCGACAGCGTGCCGGCCGCCACGCCGTATCTGGCGCCGGATGCGGCCAGGGTGGCCCATTGGCGCGCCGCGCTGGGGCCGCGCACGCGGCCGCGCGTGGGCGTGGTGTGGAGCGGTAGCGCAGCGAACCAGAATGACCACAACCGCAGCTTGCCGCTGCCGTTGCTGGCCGCCCTGTTCGACGCGCCGTGCGATTTCATTAGTCTGCAAAAGGAAGTGCGGCCGGACGATCAGGCCTTGCTCGACACGCTGCCCGTGCTGCAACTGGCCGACCAGCTGCGTGACTTCGCCGATACCGCCGCCTTGTGCGCGGTGCTGGATCTGGTGATTACGGTCGACACCAGCGTCGCCCATCTGGCCGGTGCGCTGAGCGTGCCGGTGTGGGTCATGCTGCAAACGCCGTTCGAGTGGCGCTGGCTGGAGCAGGGCGCCGCCAGCCCATGGTATCCGAGCGCCACGCTGTACCGTCAGGCGCAGCGCGGCGACTGGACGCAGCTGGTGGAGCAGGTGGCAGCCGACTTGCGCCAGCTGCGCTGAACCCTGCCTAGCGCTGCAAGCCGAACGGATCGTCGATGCTGTGCGCCGGTTCGGTGAACCACTTCGGACCCTGTTCGGTCATGTAGAAGTGGTCCTCGTGGCGCACGCCGAATTCGCCGGGGATGCAGATCATCGGTTCGTTCGAGAAGCACATGCCGACGTCCAGCGGCGTCTTGTCGCCGCCCACCAGGTATGGCCACTCGTGGATATCGAGGCCGATGCCGTGGCCGGTGCGGTGCGGCAGGCCTGGCAGCTTGTAGCCGGGACCGAAACCGTCGGCTTCCAGTGAACGGCGGGCGGCGGCGTCGACTTCCTCGCACGGCACGCCCAGCTGGGCCGCCGCAAACGCTGCGGCTTGCGCTTTCTTCTCGCTGTTCCACACCGAGCGCTGACGTTCGCTGATCGGGCCATACACGTAGGTGCGGGTAATGTCGGAAATGTAGTTGTGCAGTTTGCAGCCGGTGTCGATCAGCACCGTGTCGCCGGCCTTCAGCGTCTGCACGTAGCTGACGCCGTGCGGGTAGGCGGTGGCTTCGCCGAACAGCACGATGACGAAGTAGGAGCCGGCCGAGGCGCCGACCTTGCGGTGCGCGCGGTCGATGAACTCTTCCACTTCCCTGGTGGTGATCCCTTCGTGCAGCATGCTGGCGGTGGCGATGTGCACTGCCATGGTCATGTCCTTGGCGCGCTGCATCAGCGCGATTTCGGCGGCCGATTTGCGGGTGCGGCAGTGCGCGGTGACGGTGCGCGCATTCTGCAGCGCGTAGCCCTCCGCCAAAGGACGGATGCCGTCGTAGATGAAGAAGGCGGCGCTTTCGCAAATGCCCACGCGCGGCGGCTGTGCAGAATTCGGCGCGATGCCCATGCGTTTCAGCACAGCGACGAACAATGCGTACGGACTCTCATGCTCTTCCCAGCAATTGACGGCGCCTTCGACCAGCATGAAGTCCTTCAGCGTGCTCTCTTCAAACGCGGGCGCGATGTATTCAACGGCGCCTTGCGCCGGCAGGATCGCGCCGACCATGCGTTCGCTGGCGTACCACTTGGTGCCGGTGAAGTAGGTGAGGTTGGCGCCGGCATTGATGTAGATGGCGGCGATGCCCTGCGCCTGCATATAGGCTTGCGCGCGGGCGATGCGCTGCAGGTGTTCGTCTTTGCCGATGGGGACCGCGCCGGCGGTCATGTCCGATAAGGAGGCCAGCGCCTGTTCGATGGTCTTTCCGCCAATAGTCATTTTTATATCCTGATGTGGTGTACAAACAAGCAGAAGATGATAGCAGGTCATTCGGCCGTCACACACGAATGTTATGTTGCCCGCTCGTTTGTTTTACACTTCGGGATCATACAAAATGTCGCCTCAAAAATTGCTCATTCCTTCCGCTATTGCCATCATGCTGGCCGTCGTCGCCTGCGGCGGCGACAACGAACCGGTGAACACCACGCCGCCATTGCCGGCCGGCCGCTGGATCGCCGGCGACCTGCATACGCACACCACGCAGTCGGCCGACGCCGACGTCAGCCAGACGCTGGACAAGGTGCTGTCCAAGGCTTTCACCACCTATGGCCTGGACTGGATGGCGGTGACCAATCACCTGCGCGTGTCGACCCGCGACGACAAGGGCGCAACGCTGGCGGCGCAGATTCCGATGTCGCTGGGCCTTGAGCGCTACGAGACGCCGCGCATCCAGGCCTTGCAGGCTGGCGGCACCTATGCCGACAAGCTGATTTTCTCCGGCGTCGAGTGGGACATGCCGACCCACGATCACATCGGCGTGGCGCTGATGGATGGCAGCACCAAGGGTCTGAAGGAATTCGAGTATCTGTTCACCACGCGCGATGCGGCGATGTTCGATGCGGCCGACGTGGCGGCGTGGAAGGCCAAGTACGGTGAGACGCGCTACAACAAGACCGCCGCCGATGCGCTGCAGGCGTTCACCTGGCTGAAGACGAATTATCCGGATACCAGCTATGCGGTGATCAATCACCCGTCGCGCAACAAGGGCAGCTACACCATTGCCGACTTCCGCGCTTTCAACGACACCGCGCCAAACATCATGTTCGCCATCGAAGGCATGGTTGGCAACCAGATGGAACCGGACCGCGGCGGCTACACCGCTGCCTACACCGATGACAATGCGCTGCTGCGCGTCTACGGCGGCGTCGATTACGTGGTGGCCAAGCTGGGTGGCCCGTGGGATGCGCTGCTGGGCGAGGGCCGCCATATCTGGAACCTGACCGACTCGGATACGCATTTCAAGATCGTCGGCGGTAACAGCAGCGGTTATTTCCCGGGCGAGTATGCGAAGAACTATGTGTTCAACAGCGGCACCGGCAAGCCGGCGGCCAAGGATCTGCTGGCCGGTCTGCGCTCGGGCAAGATGTTCTCGGTCTACGGCGATTTGATCAACGCGCTGGACTTCAATCTGTCGACCAGGGATGACCGCAAGGAGATGGGCGGCGAATTGAAGGCGGCCAGTGGCGACAAGGTCACCATCACGATCCGCTTCAAGACGCCGGCCAAAAACAACTACGAGAAGCCGGTCGATAGCGGCACGGCGGCCAACGTCAAGCCGGTGGTCGATCACGTGGATCTGATCGCCGGCGACGTCGGCGCCAAGGCCACGCCGGGCAGCGCGGCCTACAGCGTGGCCACCAACGCCAGCACGCGCGTGGTCAAGCGCTTCACGGCGGCGGACTGGAAGGTGGATGCGGATGGCTACTACAGCGTGACGTATGAAACCACGGCGTCAAAGAACCAGTACTTCCGTCTGCGCGGCACCAATCTGGGCGTCGATGTGGCGGGGCTGACGGCCAACGGCGAACCGCTGGCCGATCAGCGCACCGGTACCACCGACAACACCCAGCGCTTCAACGATATCAACGACCGCAATTACCGCAGCCTGTGGTTCTATTCGAATCCGGTGTTCGTCACGCTGCGCTGAGCTATTTGGTGAGCAGGCTGACTTTGTCGAGCACAAAGGAGGTCTGCTTGCTGCGGTCTTCGCGCATGGAAAACGACAGCGTCACCGTCTGGCCTTTGTATGGCAGCAGGTCGAAGCTGCGGAGCTGGTAGCCGGCGGCCGGCGTCAGGTTGGTGTAGGTGGCCAGCGTGGCCGTCGCACCACTGCCGCCGGCCGGGGCTACCGTGACCGTCATGGTGTCGTAGACGGTGTTTTTCGTTTCGGCGGTGTCGATGTGCAGCGCGAAGCTCAGTTGCGCGCTGCTGGCGGTGGCGGGGATCTGTACTTGCTGCGTCAGTGTTTCCGTGCTGCGCCGGCCGTTGCCGCCCAGCCAGGCGTAGCGCGTGCCTTCGTACGGCGCGTGAGCGCTGTTGGCGGTGATGACGCCGATGCTGCCGCTCCAGCCGGTGGCGCCGCTTTCAAAGCCGCCGTTGCGCACCTGCTCGACGGCGTCACCGCCACCGCCACCGCCGCCGCCGCCGCCGCCTCCGGCTTGCTCATCGACATCCGCGCCGACGTTGATGGCGGCGTAGGCGCGCTGCACGGCGATGGCTTCCTTGGAACTGGCGCCGTACAGTTCCTGCGCCGCCTGCAGCACCTTGTTGCGCGCGTCGGCGTAGTTGGTGGCGGAGGTGAACTTGGTGGTCAGCGCCTTGAACCAGATGCGGTAAGCCTTGTCGTTGCCGATGCCGGTCATGGCGGCCGGCGTGCGGGTCAGGAAGGCGCTGTAGTAGTCGCTGGCCGGATCGGCTTTCGAGCCTTGCGACAGGAAGTAGAACATGCGGTTATTCGGGCCGCTGGAGTAGTGGACGTCGAGGTTTTTCAGGCTGGTGCTCCAGGCGTCCGGGCTGCTGCCGTCCTTGTGCGGCTTGTACATCCAGCGCAGCGGCTCGCCGCTCTTGCTGATTTCCGTGCCCATCATCCAGTCGTTGCCGCTGGCCGGAACCACGGCACCGGTGCCGCCGGCGCGGGCGTAGGCTTCCACCATTTCGCCGCCGATGTCGGAGTTGGACTCATTCAGGCCGCCCGATTCGCCCGAGTAGATCAGGTCTGCGGTGGCGGCGGTAACGCCGTGCGACATTTCATGGCCGATGACGTCGATCGCGCCCAGGCTGGTGAAGCTGTTGCCGTCGCCGATATACATGCAGTGGCAGCTGTCGTCGTAGAAGGCGTTGTCGTAGGCGGTGCCGACGTGGGCGGCGATGTAGGTGGCGGTGTTGTTGCCGTCCAGCGACTGCCAACCGAGCACGTTGCGGTTGGTGTCGTAGGTGTTCATCAGGCCCCACAGGGCGTTGACGGCGGCGGTCTGGCCGTTGGCGTCGGTGGTGCTGCCGCCGCTGTATTGCTTGCCGTCGCCCCAGGTGTTGCTGCTGTTGGTGTAGATGCTGCCGGGGTTGGGATTGTTGGGCGAGCTGTGGTTGGCGTTGGTGATGGCCATGCCGCCGAACTGGCCGCCGGTGCCGCGCGCGCTGTCGAGCATCTGGAAGCCGCCAGCGGTGGCTGAGGTGCTGATCGGCACCACGCCGTTGTACTGGCTGTTGCCGCTGCCGATCACGGTTTTCAACGCCGGCCACTGGGCGATGATGGCGCCGCTCAGGGCGTCGACCACCACGTCGTAGTAAATCACTTTGCCGTTCAGCGCCATGCGCAGCTGCACCAGGTAGGCCAGCGCGTAGCGGTCCACCACTTCCTGCACGTCCAGCGCGTTGAGTTGTTCTTCCGGCTTGGTGGCGGCGCTGGCCGCGCGCACGGTTTTCATCACCGGGTAGATCAGCAGTTCGGCGCTGGGCGGCCAGCGGTGGGTGCCGCCGGGGGCGATGGCCTGCACCGCCACGCGGATGGCGTCGTCGGCGCTGATGGCGGGCGTGAGGTCGGCCGGCGCCGGCAGCGCGGGCGGCAGCGGCATGCCGGGCGTGCTGGCTTGCGGTTCAACGCCGGGACGGCGGTCGGCCACCGAGACGCTGACGATATCGCCGGCGGCGTTGGTCACCACCACCGATTCGGAGCCCAGCACGCGCAGGCCTTTGTAGGTGTGCTGGGCGCGGGTGATTTTCTGGCCGACTACGCCGGGATGCTGGCTGCTGATGCGGAAGCTGTAGTCGTTGGTCAGGCCCTGGCGCCCATCGAGCGCGGTCAGGCGCGCCACCAGGTTGGCGTTTTCCTGCGGAGTGGCGATGGTCACCGGGGCCGACATCAGCTGGACGGCGTCGGCGGCGACGGGCGCGGTCAGGGCGAAGGCGAGGGCCAAAGCCAGGCTGGCGGCGATCAGGGGCGTGTGCGGTTTCATGTCATCCTCCTTGGGTAGATGACTTCACGCTAGATCGGCGGCGGGGACAGGGTACTGTGCCAGATCAACAAACAGCCACGTCGTTCCTGCGGAAGCAGGAACCCATAGAACGCTGGCCGGGCGGCGTGCTATGGGTTCCCGCCTGCGCGGGAACGACGGGAGGGTGTTACTGCAGTTGCGCGCGCACGCGGGCGATGGCTAGTCTTACCTGGTTCGGCGCGGTGCCGCCGACGTGGTCGCGCGCGGCCACCGAGCCTTCCAGCGTCAGCACGGCGAAGACGTCGTCGTCGATCAGCGGCGAGAAGGCGCGCAGCTGCTCCAGAGTCATCTCGGACAGGTCGATTTTCAGGTCGTCGCAGGCGCGCACGGCGTGCGCCACGGCTTCGTGGGCATCGCGGAACGGCAGGCCCTTTTTGACCAGATAGTCGGCCAGGTCGGTGGCGGTGGCGTAGCCTTGCAGCGCGGCGGCGCGCATATTGTCCGGCTTGACCGAGATGCCGCCGGCCATGTCGGCGAAGATGCGCAGCGTGTCGACCAGCGTGTCGACGGTGTCGAACAGCGGTTCCTTGTCTTCCTGGTTGTCCTTGTTGTAGGCCAGCGGCTGGCCTTTCATCAGGGTCAGAAGGCCCATCAAATGGCCGAACACGCGGCCGGTCTTGCCGCGCGCCAGTTCCGGCACGTCCGGGTTTTTCTTTTGCGGCATGATCGACGAGCCAGTGCAGAAGCGGTCGGCGATGTCGATGAAGCCCACGCGTGGGCTCATCCAGATGATCAGCTCTTCCGACATGCGCGACACGTGCATCATGATCAGCGAAGCGGCGGCGGTGAATTCGATCGCGAAGTCGCGGTCGGAGACGGCGTCCAGCGAGTTGTGGCAGACGTCGTCGAAGCCCAGCGTTTTGGCCACGCGTGCGCGGTCGATCGGGAACGTGGTGCCGGCCAGCGCGGCGGCGCCCAGCGGCAGGCGGTTGACGCGCTTGCGGGCATCGGCCATGCGCTCGGCGTCGCGGCCGAACATTTCAACGTAGGCCAGCATGTGGTGGCCGAAGGTGATCGGCTGCGCCACCTGCATGTGGGTGAAGCCGGGCAGGATGGTGTCGGCGTTCTTTTCGGCCAGGTCGGTCAGGGCGCTGCGCAGCGCGTGCAGCAGTTGCAGCACGTCGTCGATGGCGGCGCGCACGTACAGGCGGATGTCGGTCGCCACCTGGTCGTTGCGCGAGCGGCCGGTGTGCAGGCGCTTGCCGGCGTCGCCCACCAGTTCGGTCAGGCGTTTTTCGATGTTCAGGTGGACGTCTTCCAGGTCGAGCAGCCATTCAAAGCTGCCGGCCTCGATTTCGGCGCTGATCTGGGCCATGCCGCGTTCGATTTCGGCGCGGTCGGCGGCCGAGATGATGCCTTGGGCGGCCAGCATTTCGGCGTGGGCGAGCGAGCCCTGGATGTCGGCCTTGGCCAGGCGCTTGTCGAAGAACACCGAGGCGGTGTAGCGTTTGACGAGGTCGGAAACCGGTTCGCTGAAGCGGGCCGACCAGGCTTCGGCTTTTTTGGAGAATTGTGCAGTCATAGTCTAAAAGTTGGTATGCGCTGAGGATCAACGGAGATTATAAACCGCAAGCTGCACTAAAATACGTCAACATTATTTTAATGACCACGGAAAACATGACCGCACTGCACATCAGCACCGACAAAGCCGCCCTGGACGTGGCGATGATCCACCAGTTTTTGAGCGAGCGCTCGACCTGGGCGATCGGTATTCCGCTGGCCACCGTGCAACGGGCGATCGACCATTCGCTGTGTTTTGGCGCCTATCTGGATGGGCGGCAGGTGGGCTTTGCGCGCGTGACGACCGACCGCGCCACCTTTGCCTATCTGGCCGACGTGTTTGTGCTGGAGGCGGAGCGCGGCCAGGGCGTCAGCAAGGCGCTGGTGGCGGCGGTGATGGCGCATCCGGACCTGCAAGGGCTGCGCCGTTTCATGCTGGCCACCAGCGATGCGCACTCGCTGTACGCCCGCCACGGTTTCACGCCCCCGGCCCGCCCGGCGTCGCTGATGGAGCGCTATTTTCCGGATATTTACGTGAATTGATAATGGCGGGCAGGACGGATGCGTCCGCGATCCAGCGTGCGTAATCGTCACGCAATTTCTGGTACCGGCGCCATGTTTGTCCCCGTGGAAGGGACCAATTTAGCCGTCACGCCTGTTTGATTCCTGAGCCGGATCAGGCATCACGCATGCCTGCGCCAGCCGGCTATCGCGGAGGGTATATACATAGGGTTTGTCCTCTACGGTGGATGCCTGAAATTGTCTGAAATCGCCTGACGAATGCCTGAAATTTCAGGCGCTTTTCAAGCGAGCTCCCTATGAGACCTGACGCCTGCCTGTTACAAATGCAGGCATTTCTCAGGCCATTTCAGACAATTTCAGGCATCCACCCGAGGGTAAGTCCCCTATGTATATACCCGGCACTTACTGCCGATTCCTTACTGCCAGTTCATCAGGCACGGCGGCACCAGCAGCGCCAGCGCCAGAACCGCGTAGATCAGTTGCAGCGGGATCATCCACTTGGCCCAGGTGATCCACGGGATGCGCGCCAACGCCAGCACGCCGACGGTGATGCCGGAAGTCGGGATCATCGGCGTGGTGAACTCGCCGAACTGGAACGCCAGAATCGCGGTCTGGCGCGTGACGCCCACCAGATCGGCCAGCGGCGCCATGATCGGCATGGTCAATGCCGCCTGGCCGCTGCCGGAGTGGATGAAGAAATTGATCACCGTCTGGATGCCAAACATCTTCCACGCCGCAAACACCGGATGCGCCGACTGCACCAGCGGCATCAGCGCATGCAGCATGGTGTCGATGATGTGGGCGTCGCGCGCCAGCACCAGCGTGCCGCGCGCCAGCGCGATCACCAGCGCCGTGCCGACCAGATCGCGCGCGCCCTGAATGAAGCCTTCGACGATCTGGGTCGAATCGAGCCGCCCGACCAAGCCAATCACGATGGCCATGCTGAGGAACAGCGCGGCGATTTCGTCGATATACCAGTCGAAGTGCACCACGCCGAACACCATCACACCCAGCGCACCGGCGAAGATCCACAGCACCGCCTTGTGGCGCGCGGTCATGCCGTGGAACTCGCCGATGCCGCCAACCGGCAAGTCCTTGCGCTTCTCCAGGTCCAGCGCGTAGGTCGGGCTCAGCGTCGGATCGCGCTTGACGCGCGCCGCGTACCACATCATGAAGGCGATGGTGACGGCGGTGGCAATCACCCACACGATCAGCCGGTACTCCCAACCGGAAAACACGCGCACGCCGGCGATGCCCTGGGCGATGCCGACGTTGAAAGGATTCAGGAAGGCTGCCGAAAAGCCCACCTGCGAGCCGAGAAACGGAATCGACACGCCGACCACCGTGTCATAGCCCAGCGCCAGCGCCAGCGGCACAAAAATCAGGATGAACGGGATGGCCTCCTCATTCATGCCGAACGTTGCGCCGCCGATCGAGAACAGCGTGATGAACACCGGGATCAGCGCGCGCTGAATAAACTTGGAACTGGCGTGCGCGCGCGCCAGCGACTTGATCATCGAGTCGATCGCCTCGGTCTTTTGCAGCACCGCAAACGCGCCGCCGACGATCAGCACGAAGCCGATGATCTGCGCCGCCTCGACGAAACCCTTGATCGGCGCCTTCATCAGCGCCGTCAGTCCCTGCGGCGCGCTGGCGATGTAGTGGAAGCTGTCCGGGTTGATCAGCTGCTTGCCGTTGACCAGATGCGTATCGTATTTGCCGCCGGGGACCAGCCAGGTCGCCGCCGCAATCAGCGCCAGGATGATGAACAGCAGGACGAAAGTGTGGGGGAGTTTGAATTTACGGGAAGTGGTCATCATGCGCTCAGCAGGTCGCCATCACGATAGGCCTTGGCGCCGGCCACTTTGCCGACGTTCATGCCGCGGATCACATGGCGATGCGCGCTGCGCGCAAAGAACACGCCGTCGACCGCCGCCCGCAACACGGTGGTGTCGCCGCTGACCGGGTCGATCAGATCGGCGATGGCGTCGCCGGCCACCACGCGCGCACCCAGCTCGCGCGTGTAGACCAGTATCCCCGCATGCGGCGCATACAGCGGCTCGACGCCTTCCAGCGGCGTCGCCTCGCACAGCGGCGCCGGCAGCACGGCGGCGGCGGCCTGGGCGGCGGCGTCACCGGCGTGCAGCACGCCTTGCAGCGTCAGGAATTGCAGCAGGCCGGCGGCGTCCCGGTCTGCCAGGTCGTAGCTGACTTCCTGCTCGCCGCGCAGTTCGACCGTGGTCGACAGGCACGCCGCCGGAATCGGGAAGCGGTGCTGGAAGTGGCGCTCCAGATCCCACCACAGGCGGCTGCAGGCTTCGTCGAACGGCTCGCCGCCGGCCTCGTAGGCCAGCAGGGTCGCATGCGAACCGAGAATGGCCGACAGCGGCGCGATGGCCTCGGCCAGCGGCGTGCCGGCGTAGATGTGCAGCACCGCCTCATTGTCGCAATGCAGGTCGAGCACGATGTCGGCGTCGATCGCCAGCGTCATCAGGGTTTTTTTCAGCGTTTCGGCGTCGGTCTTCGGCTGCCAGGCGGCGATCGAGGCGCGCGCGTGTTCGCGGATCAGCGCCACGTTGGCGGCGGCGTCGGCGCCCAGTTTGCCTTCCAGCGAGGTTTTCAGGTCCTCGGCCACGTGCTTGTACGCGCGGTTGAAGTTGACGCCGGTGGTCAGGTCGAAGCGGCCGAAGGCGGCGCCGTGGATCGCCTGCGCCAGCCCGATCGGATTGGCGGCCGGCACCAGGATGATTTCGCCGCTGATCTGGCCGGCCGCTTCCAGCGCCGCCAGTTGCCGGCGCAGCACCTGCGCCACCAGCATGCCCGGCACCTCGTCGGCGTGCAGCGACCCCTGGATATAGACTTTTTTGCCACGGCCGGGCGTGCCGAAATGGAAACTGGTCAGCTCATACGCGGTGCTGGCGTACGGCGCGGAAAGGGGATGTTTGTGTGCTTGCATGGCGGGTCACCGTAATCGTCTAGGGATTGAGTATGTAGCACTATTTTCACAAAGTAAATCGCACAGGGCGAAAGGTGCCCGGCTTTCTTGAGTTTTCGGCCACAACTGCGTACAGTTAGTTTAAATGAATTATTTATATATCCAAAAGCAGGGAGAGAATATGAGTCACATGCATCGCACGCGCGCCTTGGTCATGACGCGGGCCGTCCGGCTGGCCATCGGCCTGGGCGCCGTCGCCGGCATCCTCGGCCAGCCAGCCAGCGCCCAGGATGCGCCGTTGCCGCCGCCGCTGGCGCGGGTCGAGATCACCGGGTCGGCCATCAAGCGCATCGAATCGGAGACGGCGCTGCCGGTGCAGGTGATCACCCGCGAGGAAATCGACAAGGTTGGCGTCACCACCGCCTCGGAGATCCTGGCGCGGCTGTCGGCCAACGTCGGCTCGCTGACCGACGGCGCCAGCATCTCGGACGGCAAGGACCAGCGCGGGTTTAACAGCGCCAACCTGCGCGGCATCGGCACCTCGTCGACCCTGGTGCTGCTGAACGGCCGCCGCATGGCCAACTTCGCCTCGCCCGGTGACGACACCGGCGTCGACCTCAACAACATCCCGGCGGCCGCCATCGCCCGCGTCGAAGTGCTGCTGGACGGCGCCTCGGCGCTGTACGGCACCGACGCCATCGGCGGCGTGATCAACTTCATCACCCGCAAGGACTTCCAGGGCGTCGAGCTGAACGCCTACGGCCTGAAAACCAAGGAGGGCGGCGCCGGCAAGCGCACCGCCACCCTGACCGCCGGTATCGGCGACGTCGCCAAGGACGGCTACAACGTGTTCGCCGTGGCCGACTTCCAGCGCACCGATGCGCTGAGCACCTCGCAGCGCGACTTCATCAACGACCTGCACATCGCCGAACGCCTGCCGCACCTGCTGTCCGGCTACACCTCGCCGGCCAACATCCGCCTGAGCGCCGACCAGCGCGATTACCTGGCCGCCAACGGTTTCAAGATCAATGGCCAGCCGATCACCAGCCGGCTGATCAACCCGTCGGTGCCGGGCTGCGCGCCGCCGGCCAACCTGAATTTGCCGACCGGCACCGGCGGCCCCGAAGGCTGCACCTACAACTACATGGGCGATACCGAGCTGTATCCGAAATCGGAAAAAGCCAACTTCCTCAGCCGCGGCGTGCTGCAGCTGAACCCGGACAACCAGCTCTACGCCGAAGTCGCGCTAAGCCGCTCGAAGACCTGGTACGCGGCCTCGTCGGCGCGGGTGCGCGCCTATGTCGACGCCGGCGTGATCCCGGCGTTCAAGGGCTACGACCTGGGCTCGGAAGAAGCCGGCGGCGACCCCGAAGTCGAGCTGCGCATCCGCCTGAACGAGGCGGGCCGCCGCACCAGCGAGCTGACCAGCGAAAGCCAGCGTTACGTGGTGGGCCTGACCGGCAGCCGCAACGGCTGGGACTATGACATCGGCCTGAACCACAGTGTCAACGTGATCCGCGACCGCGACACCCACGGCTACCTGCTGTACAACGAGCTGGTGCAGGGCATCAGCGACGGCCTGATCAACCCGTTCGGCCCGTCCAGCCAGGCCGGCCGCGACCTGATCAACAGCCTGCAGGTCAACGACGAGGTGCGTCACGCGCGCGGCACCATGGATGCGCTCGATTTCAAGCTTTCCCACGCCATCGGCACGCTGGCCGGCGGCGACGCCGCGCTGGCCGTCGGCGGCGAAATCCGCCGCGAGAAGACCGACTACAACCCGTCGGCGCTGCTGCTGAGCGACAACATCAACAACGACGCCGCACCCGAGGGCGGCCAGGCCACCAGCTATGCGCGCAACATCCAGGCCGTGTACGGCGAGCTGCTGTTGCCGCTGACCAAGCAATGGGAAGCGCAAGTGTCGGCCCGCTACGACCACTACCAGGTGGTCGGCGGCGCCGCCAGCCCGAAAATCGGCCTGACCTACATGCCGACCAAGACCATGCTGTTCCGCGCCTCGGCCGGACGCGGCTTCCGGGCACCGTCGATGACCGACCTGTACCGCCCGACCCAGGTCGGCGCCACCGCCGTGCTGCCGGACCCGGTGTACTGCGCGGTGGTCGACAACGACTATGCCTCCTGCGCCGAGGGGTGGGAAACCCACCGCCACTCCAATCCCAACCTCAAGCCCGAGAAGAGCCGCCAGTTCTCGCTGGGTATGGTGCTGCAGCCGTCCAGGCAGGTGATGCTGACGCTCGATTACTGGAACATCAAGCGCACCGACCTGATCGCCGAGGTCGGCGACGACCTGATCCTGGCCAACCCGACCAAGTACGCCAGCCTGGTGCACCGCGACCCGGACGACGACAACTACATCCTGTGGATCGACCAGTACAAGGAAAACCGCGGCGCGCAGAAGGCCGCCGGGCTCGATCTGACCATCGACTTCAAGGGCGTGCAGACCTGGGCCGGGCGCTTCGGCGGCCGCCTGGCGGGCACCTATGTCACCGATTCCAAGATCCAGAACGACAAGGGCGACGTCTACGTGTCCAACCTGGGCCGCTTCGTCACCGATGGCGTGGTGCAGCGCTGGCGCCATACCCTCAGCTTCGACTGGGACCAGGGCCCGTGGGCGGCGACGCTGTCGAACACCTTCTCGAGCGGCTATCACGACCAGAACTCGGCCATCAACCTGGACGACGGCTCGGTGGTCAAGCCCAACCACGTGAAATCGTATTCGCTGTGGGACCTGACCGGCTCGTGGCAGGCCAGCAAGGCCATCAAGGTGCGCGCCGGCGTGCAGAATCTGGCCGATACGGCGCCGCCATACTCGAACCAGGCGTATTACTTTATTTCAGGCTACGACCCGACGTATACCGATGTGCGCGGCCGCCGCTTCTTTGCTAGTGTAAATTACGCCTTCAAGTAATGCGTTTTTAAGCAATAGCTTGGTATCATCTGCGGTAACTACGGCGCCCGGCGATAGCCCGGCGCCGGTTTTCATCGGAAGGGCAACATGAAATTAACGGGTTTTACGCGCCGCGGGCTGGGCAGGCTGTGCCTGCTATGGCTGCTGGTGCTGACCGGCGCCGCCGCCCAGGCGGCTGCGACGACGCCGGTTCCCAAGGTGCAGGTGCCGGGCAAGAGCAGCAAACCGGCCAAGGCCGTGCCGCCGCCGAAGCCGGTGCTGACGCCGCCGGCCGGCAATCTGGTCATCATCGGCGGCGGCTTGCGCGCCGAAAACGCCGAGGTGTGGCAGCGCATCGTCATGCTGGCGGGCGGCAAGGGCGCGCGCATCGGCGTGTTCGGCTCGGCCTCGATCAATCCGGAAAGCGCGGCCCAGGCCACCGTCAACAAGCTCAATCAGTACGGCGCCCAGGCGTTTGCGATTCCGCTCGGCGTCACCTGGCCCAATAGCGACTACCGCAAGGCGGCCGAAGACCCGGAAGTGGTGGCCGCCATCCATTCGGCCACCGGGATTTATTTCACCGGCGGCGACCAGGCCCGCATCACGCGCGCGCTGGTGCGCACCGACGGCAGCCACACGGCGGCGCTGGACGCGGTGTGGGACGTCTACCGCGACGGCGGCGTGCTGGCCGGCTCCAGCGCCGGCGCCGCGATCATGAGCACCACCATGTTCTACGACGCCAAGTCGACGCTGGACATGCTCAAGCAAGGCGTCAACGAAGGCCATGAGATCGCCGCCGGCCTCGGCTTCATCGGCGAGGACGTGTTTGTCGACCAGCACTTGCTGGTGCGCGGCCGCTTTGCGCGCATGATTCCGGTGATGCTGAAGAAGGGCTACCAGATCGGCCTGGGCATCGACGAGAACACCGCGATGGTGGTCAACGCCAAGCGCGACGTCGAGATTATCGGTTACAGCGGCGCGCTGCTGCTGGACCTGTCGGCGGCGATCACCGACCGTGGCATCAAGGGCTTTAATATCTCCAATGCCACCATCAGTTACCTCGACCGCGGCGACAAGTTCAACCTGGTGACGCGCGAATTCACGCCGTCGCCGGACAAGGCCGACAACAAGCTCGACCCGAACCAGCCGGACACCCGCGAGCCGGTCTACACCAACGACATCCTCGGCAACAATGCGGTGCTGGATCTGATGGTCAACCTGATCGACAACGCCCAGCAGGACGCCATCGGCATCGCCTTCGGCAACCCGCGCGATTTCAATCCGGAGCTGGGCTTCGAGTTCCGCTTCTCCAAGACCATCAACAGCGTCGGCTACAGCTCGACCGAGGTGGAGGCGTATTCGGTGCTGAAACTGCGCATGGACATCCGGCCGATCCAGCTGCAACAGCCGTTGTACCGCTACCGCTAGCGCGGCTTCGGGTATATTAACGGGACGGCGCGCCTGCCCTGCGGCGTCGCCGCCCCCGTCCGTCATTGCCGCCGACGCGGCAATCCATGCGGCGCGTGTCGGTCAGCGCCGTATGGATTCCCGCGTGCGCGGGAATGACGTGTTCGACATGAATCTGGAGGGCATATGCGCATGGCGATCAAATTCCTGGTGCACGCGGCCTTGCTGCTGGCCTTGCCGCTAAGCGTGGTGGCGGCGGCTTCGACCACGGCTCCGACCACTTCTCCGACCACGGCCGCGGCCCTGCCCACGTCCCCGGCTGCCGGCCCCCAAGGCTCGCTGGTGATCATCGGCGGCGGCCTGCGCGCCGACAACGACGCCGTCTGGCAGCGCATCGTCCGGCTGGCCGGCGGCCCCGGCGCCCGCATCGCCGTGTTTGCGTCGGCCGCCGCCGATCCGGCGCCGGTGGCGGCCGCCATCGTCGACTCCCTCAACCGTTACGGCGCCGACGCCTTCCAGATCCCGCTGGCGGTCAAGCTGGCCGACAGCGATTTCCGCAAGGCGGCCGACGACCCCTTGCTGGCCGACGCCGTGCGCGGCGCCGGCGGCGTGTTCTTCTCCGGCGGCGACCAGGCCCGCATCACCCAAGCGCTGGTGCGCGCCGACGGCAGCCGCAGCGCCGTGCTGGAGGCGGTGTGGGACGTCTACCGCAAGGGCGGCGTGGTGGCCGGCAACAGCGCCGGTGCGGCGGTCATGAGCAGCACCATGTTCTACGCGCCCAAGACCGTGTTCGCCACCCTGCGCGGCGGCGTCACCGACGGCCAGGAAATTGCCCCTGGCCTCGGCTTCATCGGCGACGACGTGTTTGTCGACCAGCACTTCCTGGTGCGCGGCCGCTTTGCCCGCATGATTCCCGCCATGCTCAAGAAGGGCTACAAGTTCGGCCTCGGCATCGACGAAAACACCGCCATGGTGGTCGATGCGCAGCGGCGGGTCGAGATCGTTGGCAGCAAAGGCGCGCTGCTGGTCGACCTGTCGCGCGCCAGCACCGACCCGGCGCGCCCCGGCTTCAACGTTGCGAATGCAGTGATCAGCTATCTGGATCAGGGCGACCTGTATGACCTCACCACGCACGCGTTCACGCCGTCGGCGGCCAAGGCGGGCGGGCGCATCGCGCCGCACAAGGACCTGGCGGCCGACCCGGTGTTTTCGCCCGACATCCTGGGCCGCAACGCGCTGGTGCAGTTGATGGAAAACCTGATGAACAACCGCCGCAGCGAGGCGATCGGCATCGCCACCAGCGGCCCTGGCTCGACCTTGCCGGAGCTGGGCTTCCAGTTCACGCTGAGCAAGACGCGCGACAGCGTCGGCTACGCCTCAGCGGCGCCGCACAGCTACTCGATCCTGAACCTGCGGCTCGACATCCGCCCGCTCGACATCGGCCAGTCGCTGCGCGCACAATAGCCGCCGCCGCCGGACTCGTCGCAGCGCCGGCACCGGTTTACAATGACGCTCACGTTTCCAACTGACCGTCAGGACCTCCATGCTCCGCAATCTCTTCTCCCTGCTGGCGCTGTGCGCCTCGGCCTCGGCACTGGCCGCGCAGCCGGCCACCATGCGCGTCGACTACCTGCACAGCGGCAACGCGCTCGACGAACACTACGCGCTGGAGCGGGTGGTGGTCGAGCCGCTGCCATGGCCCGGCAACCTGCGCCAGACCATCGACACCACCAATCGCGGCAACAACATGGTGGAAGTGGTGGACGCCAAGACCGGCAAGCTGCTCTACTCGCGCGGTTTCAGTACCGTGTTTGCCGAATGGCGCAGCACCGAGGAAGCGGCCCGCATCAACCGCGGCTTCGAGGAGTCGGTGCGCTTCCCGCGTCCCGAGCAGCCGGTGCGCGTGCGCATCCTCAAGCGAGACGAGCGCAACCTGTTCTCGGTGGTGTGGACCGCCGACGTCAACCCCGACGCGCAGGACGTGATCCGCAAGCAACCGCCGGCGCCGGTCAAGCCGATCGGCATCCGCGTCAACGGCCCGTCGGAAGACAAGGTCGACCTGCTGATCGTCGGCGACGGCTATACCCAGGCCGAGATGAAAAAATTTGAAGCCGCCGCCCGCCGCCTGGCCGACCACCTGTTCCAGGTGTCGCCGTTCAAGGAGCGCGCCAAGGACTTCAACGTCTGGGCCATCGCGTTGCCGACCGAGGAATCCGGCGTCTCGCGGCCATCGACCGGCGTCCATCATGCGTCGAAGCTGGGCGCGCGCTACGACATCTTCGGCAGCGAGCGTTACGTGCTGACCACCGACAACCGCGCGCTGCGCGAACTGGCGCAGTACGCGCCGTATGAGTTCATCGAAATTCTGGTCAACAACGAAACCTACGGCGGTGGCGGCATCTTCGGCCAGTTCAGCACGGCGGCGGCTGACAACGACTGGGCCAACTACCTGTTCGTGCACGAATTCGGCCACCATTTCGCCGGCCTGGCCGACGAGTACTACACCTCGCCAGTCGCCTACGCCACCGGCGGCGGCGAGCGTCGCGAGCCGTGGGAACCCAACGCCACCGCGCTGCACGATCCGGCCAATCTGAAATGGAAGAAGTTCGTCAAGGATGGCACGCCATTGCCGACGCCGTGGCCGAAAGAAGCTTACGAGACCGCCTCGCGCGCATATCAAAAAGAGCGCGCCGCGCTGCGCGCTGCCAACCGGCCGGAGTCGGAAATGAGCGCGCTGTTCCGCCGCGATCTGCAGCAGAGCAATGAACTGTTCTCGCGCGATCCGCACCGCCACACGGTCGGTGCGTTCGAGGGCGCCAACTACGAGGCCACCGGCTACTACCGGCCGGAGATGCAGTGCATCATGTTCGACCGCAGCGATGCGTTCTGCTCGGTGTGCGCCGATGCGATCGGCACGATTATCGACTTGTATTCCCGGCCGGAAAAATAAACCGGCGGTTTAGTACGCTAGCGTACAGTGTGCGGAGCGGGCGAGGCTTAAGCTGTATCTCACTTACTCAAACAACACCGAAAGGGATCACATCATGAACAAAATTATCGCTACCCTGATCGCCGGCCTGTTCGCTACCGCCGCTTTTGCTCAAACCTCGGACGTGGCTAAAGCGCAAGCCGATGCCAACAAAGACATCGCCAAGGCGCAGCAGAAAGAAGCCAAGGTCGATGCCAAGGCTGACCACAAAGCCAACAAGGCCATCGCCAAAGCCGACAAGGTGCATGAAGAGCAGCAAGCCAAGGTAGGTGTGGAACAAGCCAAAGCCAACGAAAAAGTGGCCAAGGCTGATCCTGAAGACAAAGCTAAAGCAGTGGCCAAAGGTGACAAAGCCGTCGCCAAAGCCGAAGAAAAAGCCGAGAAAAAATCGGTGAAAGCCGACGCCAAAGCGATCAAGGCCACTGTTGATGCCACCGAAGACAAAGCCCTGGCCGCGAACAAAACCGCCGCCACCAAAGCCAAGGCCGACGCTGACGTCAAAGAAGCCGCCGCCAAGCACTAAGCAATCCGGGGTCGGGTCTCCCATTTAAACACGGGCGCTGCCGTAGCGAAAACTACGGTAGCGCCCGTGTTCAATTGTGAGACCTGACCCCGGGTTTTAGACGATCGGGACCAGGCCGCTTGGCTTGATCTTGGTCGCCAGTTCCTTGCCTTTACGCGCGCGCTTGCCGAAGTGCACCGCCAGCGCCGACGCCGACAGCCGCTCTTCCTGCGCCTTGCCGCCACGGCCGATGCCGTGCACGGTCACGCCTTTCTGGCTGATCGGCTTGGCCGCCAGCAGGGTTTCCTTGTCGCCCAGCTCCATCAGGATCACGCCGCGGCCGCCGTTGGTCAGCACCTTCATTTCATCCATGCCGAATACCAGCACCCGCGCGCCCGACGACAGGGTCGCCACCGCGCTGGCCGTGTCCGGAATCACGGTCGGCGGCAGCGGCACGTCGCCGTCGTCCAGCGTGATGAACGATTTGCCGCTCTTGTTGCGGCTGACCAGGTCGGCCGCCTTGCTCTCGAAGCCGAAGCCGGCGCTGCTGGCCAGCAGCAGGCGGGTGGCGCCGGCGCCGGCGAAGTAGTGCAGCAGGCGCGAACCGGACGCCAGGTCGATCAGCGTGGTGACCGGCACGCCGTCGCCGCGCGCGTTCGGCAACGCCGCTACCGGCACCGAATACACTTTGCCGTTGCTGCCGAACGCCAGCAGGTGGTCCACCGTGCGGCATTCGAACGCGCCGTACAGCGTGTCGCCGGCCTTGAAGGTGAATTGCGCGGCGTCGTGGCCGATGCCGCTGCGGGCGCGGATCCAGCCTTTTTCCGAAATGATGACGGTCACCGGCTCGTCCACCACCTTCTGCTCGACCACGGCTTTCTGCGCTTCTTCGATCAGCGTACGGCGGGCGTCGCCGAAGGTCTTGGCGTCGGTGTCGATTTCCTTGATGATGGCGCGCTTCATCGACGCCGGGTTGTCCAGCAGGTCTTGCAGTTGCTGGCGGTCTTTGCGCAGCTCGGCCAGTTCCTGTTCGATCTTGATCGCTTCCAGCCGCGCCAGCTGGCGCAGGCGGATTTCCAGGATGTCTTCGGCCTGGATGTCGCTCAGGTTGAAGCGCGCCATCAGCGCCGCCTTCGGTTCGTCCGAGTTGCGGATGATGTGGATCACTTCATCGATATTCAGCAGGATGGTCTGGCGGCCTTCCAGGATGTGGATGCGCGCGTCGACCTTGCCCAGCTTGTACTGCGTGCGGCGGGTCACGGTGGCGAAGCGGAACGTGATCCATTCGCTGAGGATTTCGCCCAGGCCTTTCTGGCGCGGCCGGCCGTCGCCGCCGATCATCACCAGGTTGATCGAGGCCGACGATTCGAGCGAGGTATGCGCCAGCATCATCAGCATGAATTCGGTCTGGTCCTGGTTCTTCGATTTTGGTTCGAACACCAGCCGCACCGGCGCCGCGCGGCCCGATTCGTCGCGGATGGTGTCGAGCGAATTCAAGATCAGCGATTTCAGCGCCAGCTGTTCCGGCGACAGCGCTTTCTTGCCCAGCTTGATCTTCGGGTTGGTCAGTTCTTCGATTTCTTCCAGCACTTTTTGCGACGAGGTGCCCGGCGGCAGTTCGGTCACCACTGCCTGCCACTGGCCGCGCGCCAATTCTTCGATCTTCCAGCGAGCCCGCACTTTCATCGAGCCGCGGCCGCTGGCGTACATGTCGGCGATCTGCTGCGGCGGGGTGATGATCTGGCCGCCGCCGGGGAAGTCCGGCCCCGGCACCAGCGCCATCAGCTCGCTGTGGGTGATTTTCGGGTTGCGGATCATGGCGACGGCGGCGCTGGCCACCTCGCCGAGGTTGTGCGACGGGATTTCGGTGGCCAGGCCGACCGCGATGCCGGAGGCGCCGTTGAGCAGCACCATCGGCAGCCGCGCCGGCAGCAAACACGGCTCTTCGGTCGAGCCGTCGTAGTTGGCCTGGAAGTCGACCGTGCCCTGGTTGATTTCGTCCAGCAGCACCTTGGCGATCGGCGTCAGGCGCGCCTCGGTGTAGCGCATCGCCGCCGCGCCGTCGCCGTCGCGCGAGCCGAAGTTGCCCTGGCCGTCGATCAGCGGGTAGCGCAGCGAGAAGTCCTGCGCCATGCGCACCATGGCGTCGTACACCGACTGGTCGCCGTGCGGGTGCAATTTACCCAGCACGTCGCCCACCACGGTGGCCGATTTGCGCGGCTTGGCGCTGCTGTTGAGGCCCATTTCGTTCATCGCGTACAGGATGCGGCGCTGCACCGGCTTCTGGCCGTCGCACACGTCCGGCAGCGCGCGGCCCTTGACCACCGAGATGGCGTAGTCGAGGTAGGCGCGCTCGGCGAAGGTCGACAGGGTCAGGGCGTCGCCGCCATCGCCGCCGCCGGCGCCGCCGAACATGCCGTCGTCGTCGTTGCCGCCGCCGCCGTTACCGTTGCCGTTATCGCCGGTGCCATGGTCGTTGCCATCAGCGCCATCAGCGGCGGGCAGCGGCTGGCCATGGGCGTGCGCTTCGGCGGCGGCGTGGGCCGCTGCCTGCGCGGCCGGTTGCACCGGGTGGGCCGAGGCGCCCGGTTCGGCGGCGTTGGGGGCGCTGGCCGGCGCCGGCGCGCCCTGGTCGGCGGTGTGCTCGGCGTCGTCGTCCTGCGGCGCCGGTTCGTCAAAGAGATTTGCTTGAGTCATGGTGTACGTGATTTAAATGTCTGCGTCGGCTTCGTTGCCGTGTTCTTCGATCCAGGCGCGGCGCGCGGCCGCTTCGCCTTTGCCCATCAGCATGTTGAAGCGGGCGGCCGATTCGTGCAGGCCGAAGCCGCCCAGCGCCACCGGCAGCAGGCGCCGCGTGTCCGGGTTCATGGTGGTTTCCCACAGCTGCTCGGCGTTCATCTCGCCCAGGCCTTTGAAGCGCGAGATCGACCACGCGCCTTCCTTCAGGCCGTCCTTGCGCAGCTTGTCTTCGATGGCGGTCAGTTCGCCGGCATCCAGCGCGTACAGCTTCTGGATCGGCTTCTTGCCGCGCGCCGGCGCGTCGACCCGGTACAGCGGCGGCCGCGCGATGCAGATGTTGCCGTTGGCGATCAGGCCGGGGAAGTGGCGGAAGAACAGCGTCAGCAACAGCACCTGGATGTGCGAGCCGTCGACGTCCGCATCGGACAGGATGCAGATCTTGCCGTAGCGCAGGCCGGACAGGTCGGGCTTGTCCAGCGGCGTGTGCGGGTCGACGCCGATCGCCACCGAGATGTCGTGGATCTCGTTATTGGCGAACAGCCGGTCCTTGTCGGTCTCCCACGAGTTCAGCACCTTGCCGCGCAGCGGCAAAATCGCCTGGAATTCCTTGTCGCGGCCCATCTTGGCCGAGCCGCCGGCCGAGTCGCCCTCGACCAGGAACAGTTCGGTGCGCTCGATGTCGGTCGATTCGCAGTCGGTCAGTTTGCCCGGCAGCACCGCCACGCCCGAGGATTTTTTCTTTTCGACTTTTTGCGCCGAACGCAGCCGCGATTGCGCCTGCTTGATGACCAGCTCGGCCAGCTTCTTGCCGTAGTCGACGTGATGGTTCAGCCACAGCTCCAGCGCCGGCTTGGAGTAGGTCGATACTAAGCGCACGGCGTCGCGCGAGTTCAGGCGCTCCTTGATCTGGCCCTGGAATTGCGGGTCCAGCACCTTGGCCGACAGCACGAACGAGGCGCGCGCGAACACGTCTTCCGGCAGCAGCTTGACGCCTTTCGGCAGCAGCGAGTGCATTTCGACGAAGTTTTTGACGGCGCCATACAGCCCGTCGCGCAGGCCCGATTCGTGGGTGCCGCCGTTCGGCGTCGGGATCAGGTTGACGTAGGATTCGCGCACGATGGCGCCTTGCTCGGTCCACGCCACCACCCACGACGCCCCTTCGCCCTCGGCGAAGCCTTCGGCGTCGGGGCCGGCGAACTGTTCGCCCTCGAACAGCGGGATCAGCGTCTCGCCGTCGGTCGACTGCGCCAGCGCTTCGGTCAGGTAGCCGCGCAGGCCGTCGTTGTATTGCCAGGTCTGCGATTCGCCGGTCTTGCCGTTGGCCAGCGTGACGGACACGCCGGGCAGCAGCACGGCTTTCGAGCGCAGCAGGCGTTGCAGCTCGGTGGTGGAGATCGCCGCCGAGTCAAAATACTTGGCGTCCGGCCAGACGGTGACCCTGGTGCCGGACTTCTTGCCGTCGCGCGGCGCGACCACCGAGGTCAGCGGCTCGGTGACGTCGCCGTTTTCGAACACCAGGTGGTGCAGGCCGGTGCCGTTCGGCTCCTTGCGCCACACCGTGATTTCCAGCCGCTTGGACAGCGCATTGGTGACCGACACGCCGACCCCGTGCAGGCCGCCGGAAAACGCGTAGGCGCCGCCGCTGCCCTTGTCGAACTTGCCGCCGGCGTGCAGCCGGGTAAACACGATTTCCACCGTCGGCACCCCTTCTTCCGGGTGCAGGCCGACCGGGATGCCGCGGCCGTCGTCTTCGACCGTGACGCTGCCGTCGGCGTTCTGGGTGACGATGATGTTATGGCAATTGCCGCCCAGCGCTTCGTCGGCGGCGTTGTCGATCACTTCCTGGATGATGTGCAGCGGGTTCTCGGTGCGGGTGTACATGCCCGGGCGTTGCTTGACGGGTTCCAGCCCCTTCAGGACCCGGATGGAGGATTCGCTATAGTCGGAAACAGGTTTTTTGGTGGCCATACGTGAGCAGCTTGTGTTTTTGATACTGGGTTTATGTACAGGTGCGGCGATTAATGCGTATTCTATCCTCAACCGCGTTTGATCGCGGGCAAAAATTGCGCACTGCGCAATTTATACACGATGTTTACAGCCCCGGCCCGCCTTTTTAGACCGTTTTTACGACGCCGTCGCTAAGCTGACAGGTATCGAAACGCTCACCCGGAGGTTAGTCATGCACGCCTTTTTCCACACCCAGGCCGCCCAGCGCCGCGCCAAACCGCCCCGCAGCA
>NZ_WWCS01000028.1 GCF_009857535.1 Duganella margarita | reverse complement strand
ACGGCGACCGCGCCTGCCGCTGCCGGAACGCGTCCTGCTGCCGGGACGCATTCTGCCGCGACGCCGACGACCGCCGTCGCGCCGACCGCGCCTGCTGCTGCGCGCACGACCGCGCCGGCCGCCGCTACCCAACCTAAGGAGCCGGCACGATGAATCGTCCGCACTATATTCTGCTGCCGGTCAGCCCGATATTCATCGCCTTCAGCCTGTTCTGCGCCTTCCTGCTGAACCTGCTGCCGTGGGGCCAGTTCGTCGGCGTGCCGGATTTCGTCGCGCTGCTGCTGGTATTCTGGGGCGTGCACCAGCCGCGCAAGGTCGGCATCGGCACCGCCTTCTTCCTCGGCCTGATGATGGACGTCCACGACTCCACGCTGCTGGGCGAAAACGCGCTGGCCTACACGCTGCTGTCCTACTTCGCCATCATGCTGCACCGCCGGGTGCTGTGGTTCCCGATCTGGACCCAGGCTATCCACGTGTTCCCGCTGCTGGTGATGGCGCAAACGGTGCAGCTGCTGGTGCGCTTTTGCGTGTCCGGCAAAACGCCGGGCTGGTTCTACTTCGTTGAAAGCATGATCGCCGTCGTCCTGTGGCCAGTGGTCACCTGGATGCTGCTGGCGCCACAGCGCCGCGCGGTCGACCGCGATCACACGCGCCCCATCTGACGCAGCGGTTCCGGCATGACTGAAATTAAGGACAACCAGCGCGAACTCCAGCAGTTCCGCCTGCGCCTGACGGTGCTGGGCGGGATGGTGTTCTTCTGCTTCGCGCTGCTGCTGCTGCGCTTTGTCTGGCTGCAGATCGTCAAATACAGCGACTTCGCCGTCAAGGCCGAAGAGAACCGCATCGCTATCGTCCCCATCGTGCCGAACCGGGGCCTGATTTTGGACCGCAACGGCGCGGTCCTGGCGCGCAACTACTCGGCCTTCACGCTGGAGATCACGCCGTCCAAGCTGAATGCCACGCTGGACGAAACCATCGACGAGCTGTCCAAACTGGTCAGCGTCGATATCAAGGACCGCAAGCGCTTCAAGAAACTGCTGGACGAATCCAAGGGCTTCGAGAGTGTGCCGCTGCGCACCCGCCTGACCGAAGAAGAAGTGGCGCGCTTCAGCGCCCAGCGCTTCCGCTTCCCCGGCGTGGAAGTGCAGGCGCGCCTGTTCCGCCAGTACCCGCTGGGCGAAACCGCCTCGCACGTGATCGGCTTCATTGGCCGCATCAACCAGTCGGAGGTCAAGGCCATCGAAGGCACCGACGACGGCCCTAACTACAAGGGCACCGACCATATCGGCAAGGAAGGCCTGGAAAAGAGCTACGAGAAGCAGCTGCACGGCCAGACCGGCTACGAGGAAGTGGAAGTGTCGGCCGGCGGCCGCGCCATCCGCACGCTGTCGCGCACTCCCGCCACCCCGGGTAATAACCTGATCCTGTCGATCGACATCGAACTGCAAAAAGTGGTGGAAGAAGCCTTTGGCGAATGGCGCGGCGCGTTCGTCGCCATCGAACCGGAGACCGGCGACATCCTGGCCTACGTTTCGCGCCCCGGCTATGACCCCAACCTGTTCGTCGACGGCATCGACGCGCAAAGCTGGAATGACCTGAATACTTCGCTCGACCGGCCGATGGTCAACCGGCCGCTGTCCGGCACCTATGCGCCAGGTTCCACCTTCAAGCCTTTCATGGCGCTGGCTGCGCTGGAACTGGGCAAGCGCAATCCGGCCACCGCGTATCCTGATCCGGGCTTCTTCTACCTCGGCGGCCACAAATTCCGCGACGATAAAGTCGGCGGCCACGGTAACGTTGACCTGCGCCGCTCGATCATCGTGTCCTGCAATACCTATTACTACCAGCTGGGTAACGACATGGGCATCGACGCCATCACCCAGTTCATGCAGCCGTTCGGTTTTGGCCAGAAGACCGGCATCGACCTCGATAACGAAAAGACCGGCGTGCTGCCGTCCAAGGAATGGAAGCGCAGCCGCTTCAAGGGCAATGCCGGACGCTGGGTCGGCGGCGACACCATCTCGGTGTCCAACGGTTCGGGCTACAACTCGTACACGCCGCTGCAGATCGCCCACGCCATGGCCAACCTGGCCAACGACGGCGTGGTGATGAAGCCGCACCTGGTCAAGATCGTGGAAGACGGCGCCACCCGCGCGCGCAAGCTCACGGTACCGAAGGAAAGCTACCGCATTCCGCTCAAGCAGGAAAACATCGACATCATCAAGAGCGCGATGGTGGGCGTGAACAGCGAAGCAGGCGGCACTGCGTTCCGCGCCTTCGCCAACGCCGGCTATACCTCGGGCGGCAAGACCGGTACCGCGCAGGTTGTCGGCATCAAGGCCAATGAGAAGTACAACAAGTCGGCGCTGGCCGAACGTCTGCGTGACAACGCGCTGTACACCGCGTTTGCGCCGGCCGACAAGCCGAAGATCGTGATCGCCATGGTGGTGGAAAATGCCGGCTGGGGCGCGGAAATCGCCGCGCCGATCGCCCGCAAGGCGCTCGACTTCTACCTGCTCGGCAAGCGCCCGACCGACAAGGAAACCACCAAGGTGCCGAAGGAAGACGCGGCCGAAATCGTGCCGATCGAAGATCCGGAGGCCGCCGAGGCCGCAGCCGCTGCGGCGGAATCGCGCCGCGAGCCAGCGCCGACTCCCGCGCCGCCGCCAACGCCAGCCGCCACGCCGGCGCCGCAGCCGCTGGCGCCGGCGCGCAAGAAACAATAAGGACCAGACCATCATGCGCATCCACGAGAGACGTTCGCTGTGGCGTCGAATGCGGCCATACTTCACCGTCTTCGACGGCCCGCTGACCATTATCATCATGATGCTGCTGACGGTCAGCCTGGTGACGCTGTATTCGGCCAGTATCGGCATCCCCGGCAAGATGGAAGACCAGGTGCGTAACATCTTCCTGTCGTTCTTCATCATGTGGGTGGTGGCGAATATCTCGCCGCAGATGATGATGCGGATCGCGGTGCCGGCCTACGCCATCGGCGTGTTCCTGCTGGTGTGCGTGGCGCTGTTCGGCACCATCAAACTGGGGGCGCGGCGCTGGCTGCATGTGGGCATCGACATCCAGCCGTCCGAATTCATGAAGATCGTCATGCCGCTGATGCTGGCGTGGTTCTTCCAGAGCCGCTCCGGCCACCTGACCTGGCAATCGTATGCGATTGCCGCGCTGCTGCTGGCGGTGCCGGTGGGCCTGATCGTGCGCCAGCCCGACCTGGGCACGGCGCTGCTGGTGGTGGCGGCCGGCTTCTGCGTGATCTTTTTGGCGGGCCTGGCGTGGAAGGCGCTGATCGGCCTGATCGTGGCCGGCGCGGCGGCGCTGCCGATTATCTGGTCGGTACTGCACGACTACCAGCGCGAGCGTGTCATGACGCTGATCGATCCCACCACCGACCCGCTGGGCAAGGGTTTCCACATCATCCAGTCCACCATTGCGGTGGGTTCGGGTGGAATCACCGGCAAGGGCTGGACCCACGGCACCCAGGCCCACCTGGAATTTATCCCGGAGCGCACCACCGACTTTATCTTCGCCGTCTACTCGGAGGAGTTTGGCCTGGTCGGTAACCTGATCCTGATGGTGCTGTACCTGCTGCTGATCGGCCGCGGCCTGATGATCGCCGGGAACGCGCCCAACTTCTTCACCCGCCTGCTGGCCGGCGCGATCACCATGATTTACTTCACCTACGCCTTTGTCAACATGGGCATGGTCAGCGGCATCCTGCCGGTGGTGGGCGTACCGCTGCCGTTCATGAGCTACGGCGGCACGGCGCTGCTGACGCTGGGCCTGGGCGGCGGCATCCTGATGAGCATACAGCGGCACCGCAAACTGGTGCAGACCTGATGAGCATACAGCGGCACCGCAAACTGGTGCAGACCTGATGGGCCTTGCGGGCGGACGTCCGTGGTGGCAGCGCCTGCGGCCCTATGTGATGGTGTTTGACGCGCCGCTGGCGTTGATCATCGTCGCGCTGCTGTCGGTTGGCCTGGTCACGCTGTACTCGGCCGGCATCGCGATTCCCGGCAAGGTGTGGGACCAGCTGCGCAATATCGCGGCGGCGGTGCTGGTGCTGTGGTTCGTGGCGAACATCCCGCCGCAGATGATGATGCGGCTGGCCGTGCCGGCCTATGTGATCGGCGTGGCGCTGCTGGTGGCGGTGGCGCTGTTTGGCGTCATCAAGGGCGGCTCGCGCCGCTGGCTGTATGTCGGCACGCAGATCCAGCCTTCCGAATTGATGAAGATCGCCATGCCGCTGATGCTGGCCTGGTTCTTCCAGCGCGAGCAGGGACATGTTAGCTGGCGCAGCTACATCATCGCTGCGGTGCTGCTGACGATACCGGCCGGCCTGATCGCGCGCCAGCCGGATCTGGGCACGGCGATGCTGGTGTCCATGGCCGGCGCCTGCGTGATCTTCCTCGGCGGCCTGTCGTGGAAAGCGCTGGGCGCCCTGTTCGCCGCCGGCGCCGCCTCGTTGCCGGTGCTGTGGACCTTCATGCACGACTACCAGCGCGACCGCGTGCTGACGCTGATCGATCCGTATCACGACCCGCTGGGCAAAGGTTTTCACATCATCCAGTCGATGATCGCCATCGGCTCCGGCGGCGTGACCGGCAAGGGCTGGACCCACGGTACCCAGGCGCACCTGGAATTCATCCCCGAACGCACCACCGACTTTATCTTCGCCGTATTTTCCGAAGAATTTGGACTGCTCGGCATCATGCTGCTGATGGTGCTGTACCTGCTGCTGATCTGGCGTGGCCTGAGCATCACGCTGAGCGCGCCGACGCTGTTCACCCGCCTGCTGGCCGGCGCCATCACGATGATTTACTTTACCTACGCCTTCGTCAACATGGGCATGGTGAGCGGCATCATCCCAGTGGTGGGCGTGCCGCTGCCGTTCATGAGTTATGGCGGCACTGCGCTGATGACGCTCGGTCTGGGCGGTGGCATCTTGATGAGCATCCAGCGCCATGCCCGAGAGGTCAGGGGATGACCGAATTCAAAGACACCGAAGTCGAGATGCGCGAATTCCGTCTGCGTGTGACGGCGCTGGGCGGACTGGTATTCCTGTGCTTCGTGCTATTGCTGGCGCGCTTCGTCTGGCTGCAGATCGTCAAGCACAATGATTTCGCCGTGAAGGCGGAAGAGAACCGTATTTCGCTGCTGCCGGTGGTGCCGAATCGCGGCCTGATTTTGGACCGCAACGGCGTAGTCCTGGCGCGCAATTACTCGGCCTACACGCTGGAGATCACGCCGTCCAAGCTGGAGGCGCCGCTGGATGACACCATCGCCGAGCTGTCCAAGCTGGTGACGGTGGAGGTCAAGGACCGCCGCCGCTTCAAGAAGCTGCTGGACGACTCCAAAGGTTTCGAGAGCGTGCCGCTGCGCACCCATCTCACCGACGACGAAGTAGCCCGCTTCAGCGCACAGCACTTCCGCTTTCCCGGCGTGGAAGTGCAGGCGCGCCTGTTCCGCCAGTATCCGCTGGGCGAAAGCGCCTCGCACGTCATCGGCTACATGGGCCGCGTAAGCCGCGCTGAAGCCGATGCGCTGGACGACAGCGACGATGCCGCCAACTATCGCGGCACCGATCATATCGGCAAGGAAGGTCTGGAGAAGAGCTACGAGAAGCTGCTGCATGGCCAGGCTGGTTTCGAGGAAGTGGAGAAGACTTCCGGCGGCCGCGCCGTGCGGACCTTGTCGCGCACACCGGCCAAGGCGGGCAGCAACCTGATACTGTCGATCGACATCGAGCTGCAAAAAATCGTGGAGGAAGCCTTTGGCGACCGGCGCGGCGCGCTGGTGGCGATTGAGCCGGAGACAGGCGACGTGCTGGCCTTCGTTTCGCGGCCCGGCTACGATCCCAACCTGTTCGTTGACGGCGTCGACACGCAAAGCTGGGACGAGCTGAATACCTCGGCGGACAAGCCGATGGTCAACCGGCCGCTGTCCGGCACCTACGCGCCGGGTTCCACCTTCAAGCCCTTCATGGCGCTGGCAGCGCTGGAACTGGGCAAGCGCACGCCGTCGCAGGTGACCTATGATCCCGGCTACTTCATGCTGGGCGGGCACCGCTTCAATGACGACGTGGCGGGCGGGCATGGCTCGGTCGACATGCGCAAGTCCATCATCGTCTCCTGCAATACCTACTACTATTCGCTCGGTCACGACATGGGTATCAACGCGATTCACGACTTCATGCAGCCGTTTGGCTTTGGCCAGCAGACCGGCATCGACCTCGATAACGAAAAGACCGGCGCGCTGCCGTCGCCGGAGTGGAAGGCCAGGCGCTTCAAAGGTGCGGCGGGACGCTGGGTGGGTGGTGATACTATCTCGGTCAGCAATGGTTCGGGCCTGAATGCCTACACGCCGTTACAGATCGCGCACGCTGTGGCCAATCTGGCAAACAACGGGGTGGTGATGAAGCCGCACCTGGTGAAGATCGTGGAAGACAGCACGACCCACGCGCGCAAGCTGACGGTGGCGCAGCAAAGCTATCGCATCCCGCTCAAGCAGGAGAACATCGACTTTATCAAGAACGCGATGGTGGGTGTGACCAGCGAGCCGGGTGGCACGGCGTACCGCGTGTTTGCCAACGCCGGTTACACGGTGGGCGGCAAGACCGGCACCGCGCAGGTCATCACGATTAAAAAAGGCGAGAAGTACAACGCCGCCAGACTGGCCGAACGCCTGCGCGACAATGCGCTGTTTACCGCTTTTGCGCCGGTGGACAAGCCGCGCATCGTGCTGGCCATGGTGGTGGAAAACGCGGGGCATGGTGGCGAAGCCGCCGCGCCAATCGCGCGCAAAGCGCTGGATTATTACCTGCTGGGCAAACGCCCGGCGGAGAAGGACAAGAGCAAAGTGGAAAAACAAGATACGGAGAACGGCGATGCGCCTGCAACGTAACCATCTCCTGCATCTGACGGCCATGACGTCGGCGCTGGTGCTGGTCGGCTGCGGCACGGCGCCGGTGGCGACCGAGCGCACACCACGCCCGGTGCAGTCGCAAGGCCCGGTGATCAAGGCGCCGTCCACCACCAAGCCCGACCCGACGCTGCCGGTGCTGCCGCCGGCGAATTCGGGACGCGGCGGCTACTATCAGGACGACGGTCCCGGTGAATCGCCGCCGCCCAATCTGATGGATACGCCGGATGCCGATGTCCGCAACGATCCGTTGCTGCCGCGTTCCAATCGTCCTTACGTCGTCTTTGGCAAGACCTATACGCCGATCACTGACGATCAGCCATACACGCAGGTGGGCATCGGCAGCTGGTACGGTAAAAAATTCCATGGCCAGCGCACCTCGTCCGGTGAGCTGTACGATATGTACAAGATGACGGCTGCGCATCCGACGTTGCCGATTCCGTCGTACGCGCGACTGACCAATATGGTCAGCGGCGCGGCGGTGATTGTGCGAATTAACGATCGTGGGCCGTTCCATGCCAGCCGCGCCATCGACGTATCGTACACGGCGGCGCTGAAACTGGGCTTGCTGGGCAAGGGCAGTCATGAGCTGAAAATCGAGCGCATCCTGCCGGAAGAAATCGACCGCATACTGGCCACGCGGGAAGGCTTGGGCGGCAGCACCAAGCCGCGCCTGACGCCAACGGCCAAGACGTCGCTGCCATCTGCGCAGCAACCGTCCGCGCCGGTGGCGCCGACGCCGGTCGTCACCGCCAAGATGGTCGATACGCCGCTGGTGCTGACGCCGTCCGCGCCGGGCGGCTCGCCGGTGCCGGTGAGCGCGGCGCCGAAAGACATCGAGTCGCTGATGCTGGCCGAGCGTGCGCCGAATGCCGATGCGACGCCAGGTACGTCAAATACACCAGCGGTGGCGGGCGGTTTCTACTTGCAGCTGGGCGCTTACTCGCGTGCGGAAAATGCTGAAGTCATACGCGGCAAGCTGTCCGGAAAATTGAGTGGACTGGACGTGGTGCAGAGTGGATCGGTGTATCGCCTGTACGGCGGTCCGTTCGCGACGCGCCAGGAAGCGCTGCAGGCGGCGCAAGGGCTGCCGCCGTCACTGGGCATCAAGCCTATCGTGGTTCAGCGATAACCCGCAGCACTGATCTATTTGCAGCTGTGGACTTCCGCGTTCGGGAAGCCGGCGCGGATTTTTTCCAGTTTGGCTTTCAGGTCCGCATCCACGTCGCGGAACTGGAAGGCCAGCAGCTTGCTGCCGCTCATGCGGGGCGCCACGCGGGCGGTGCGCACGCCTTGCTTCATCAGCGCAGCCAGCTGGTTCTGCGCCGCGTTATCGGTCTTGAACACGCCCAGCGAAATCCCCCAGCGCAGCGGCGAATTGTCGGAGATGATGAAGTAGTTCGTCACGCCTAGTGCGCGCAGTTCGCCGGCTTTCTTGTCGGCGCCTTCCTTGCTGCCCTGCGATGGAATATAAACGATATAGCTCGATATTTCGGTGCCCGGCAAGTTGTGGCGCGACTGGCGGTCGCCAAGATCCAGCGCGGCGAGTTGGGTTTCGAAACGGCGCGCGTCGGCCAGCACGAAGCTGGCGATTTCCACGCAAGCCTGCACTGGCGGCGGCACCGGTTTGGCGTCGTTCAGCGCGGCGGCGGTGCTGGCGGCGGCCTTGTTGGCCTGGTCGGCCGAGATGATGGCCAGCTTGCTGGCGTTGAGCTGATTGAGCAGGCGCTCCGGTTCATGCTCGTTGCCGCTGAAGTGGCCCAGATAGCCGCGTCCATACGCAAACAGCGCTGCGTTCACGGCAAGCAGGGACCAGAAAATAAACTTCAGCACAGGACGTTCCTTATTCAGCGCTGCCGGTGGTGGCATGCAAGCCAATCAGCACAATGTTTTCGACGATACGGTACGGTACTTTCAGCATTGGCGCAATGTAGGGCGCCGCGCCGCCGGAGATGATGCACTCCGCTGCCTGATGCGCAGCGCAGGCATGTTCGATGGCGCCGCTCTGCGCGGCCAGGATGCCGCTCAGGATGGCGTCGTCGGTATTGTCGGCGAATCCCTCCGGCAGCTTACCGTCTTGTGCAATCTGCGGCAACTGCGCGGTGTTGCGCGCCAGCGCGCTGGCCATCAGACCCAGGCCCGGCAGGATCATCCCGCCCAGGAACACCCCGTCCGCCGTGACGGCGTCGATGGTGGTGGCGGTGCCGCAGTTGACCACGATGACCGGCACGCCCGGCGCCAGGCGGTGGCCGGCAATGGCGGCGGCGAAACGGTCGCAGCCCAGTTGCGCCGGATTGCGGTAGCCGTTGGTGATGCCGGCCAGCGCCGGCAGCGATTCAAACCATTCCGGCTGCACGTCCGGCAGGCAGCGTTGCAGCACATATTCCACCTGCACGCGCAGGGCGTTGCCGGCGACGTTGGCGATCAGGATGCGGCTGACGCCATAGGTGGCGGCGGCTTCGCACCACGCCAGCTCCAGCAGCGGCATGTCGGCATGGGTGGCGGCGCCGTGGGTGATCCACGCGCCCAGTTCTGCGCCGGCATCGGCCAGTGCCCATTTGACGCGGGTGTTGCCGGCGTCGATCAATAACATCATGGTTGTACTCCGCTTAGTTGAGTTCCGATCAAGCGCAGCGAGACATCGCCGGACAGGATTTCTACGCGGCCGGCATCGGTGTCCAGCAGCAGGCGGCCGATGTCGTCGACGCCGGCGGCGCGGCCTTGTTGCAGCACGGCGCCGTTGTCCAGCAGGACCACCTCCTTGCCCTGCCACGCGTGCAGCGCGTTCCAGCGGTCGACGAAGGGAGCAAATCCGGTGTCGTCGAATTCCGCCAGCACGGCGGCCAGGCGGCTTAGCAGGGCGGACATCAACTGGTTGCGGTCCATCTGCGCCAGCCATGGCGCGCTGGCCACTTCGCGGCCGATCTGCGCTTCCAGTTCGTCCGGCATCAGCAGGTTGATGCCACAGCCGATGACGGCCCAGATGGCGTCATCGGTCTTCTGCGTTTCGACCAGGATGCCGGCCAGCTTGGCGCCGTCGCGCAGCAGGTCGTTAGGCCATTTGATTTGTACCTGCACGCCGAGCGAGGCGATGGTTTCGGCCAGCGCCACGCCGACTGCCATCGGCAGGCCGGACATCTTGTGCAATGGCCCTTTGAACGGCCAGGCCAGCGAAAACATCAGCGCGGCGCCGGGTTTGGACAGCCACGAACGGCCGGCGCGGCCACGGCCTGCGGTCTGGTTTTCGGCGATGCGCAGCAGCGGGCCTGGTAGCGTATCGATACGCGCCAGCAGGTCGGCGTTGGTGGAGCCGGTTTCGGCCACCACTTCGATCGCCACGTGGGTGGCGGAGGTGGCGCAATGCGCGCTGATGGCGGCGGCGGACAAATTGTTCATGATGTTTTGCGGGGTTTGTGCGGCGCCTTGCTGAAGGCCCAGTCGTAGACCGCGTTCGGCAGCATGCGCAGCACTTTGGCGACCACGCTCATCTGCCACGGGATCACGGCGTAGCTGTCGCCGGCGGCGATGACCTGCGCAGCGCGCGCGGCGAATTTTTCTGGCGCCATCAGGAACGGCATCGGATACGGATTCACCTGCGTCATCGGCGTGTCGATGTAGCCGGGGCAGAGGGTGACCACGCGGATGCCGTGCGGTTTCATCTCCAGCCGCAGCGATTCGCAGTAGCTGATGACGGCGGCCTTGGAGGCGCTGTACGCTTCGGCGCCGGGCAGGCCGCGTATGCCGGCCACGCTGCCGATGCCCACCAGCCGGCCAGGCCTGCCTTGTGCACCTTGTGCGCGCATGGCGGCGATGAACGGCGCGAAGGTGGCGGCGGTGGCCACCACGTTGGTGGCGATGATGTCGGCGAAGACTGCGATGTCCTCTGCATATTCGGTCAGCGTGCCGACCGAGATGCCGGCGTTGGCGATCACCACGTCGACGCCGCCGGCGTGCGTGAGGAAGGCCTGTGCGGCGTCGTTAATGGCGGCGTGGTCGCGCACATCCACCGCGTAGGCGCGGTGGCGTTCTGCATGGGGGAGGGAGGCGATCAAGGCGGCGAGGCTGTCGCCACGCCGGGCCAGCAGGCCCAGGGTGGCGCCTTGCGCTGCGTACTGGCGGGCCAGCGCGGCACCAAGGCCGCTGGACGCGCCGGTGATGAAGACGCGCAAAGGCGTCATGCTTACTTCTTCTCTGCTTTGGCTTTGGCGACCAGCACGTCCAGCACTTGCGTTGCGGCCTGGTTCAGCTGTTCTTCGCTGTTGGCGTTGGCGTCGGCCATCGACGGCGCGGTGATGTATTTGCCGTCCACCACCAGATAGGGCCAGAACTCGACGTTGTAGGCGTCCATCATCGACAGCGCCTTGCGCAGGTGGCCGGCCACGCCGAAGCCGCGGTAGGTGTCGATGAACTTCTGCTTGTCCACGCCCTGTTTGGCGACGAAGTCGAAGACCTGCTCATCGCGGTTCAGGCGATTGTGGTTGACGTGGATTTCGTTGAAGGCCTTGGTGTGCAGTTCCGGCGTCAGCACGCCCATGGCTTGCAGCGTGTAGAACATTTTTTCCTGCGGCTGGTCGCTGCCCTGGCGGCCGATGTGGACGCGTTTGAAGACGATGTTATCACCCTGTTTTTTTACCCAGGCATTGAGCGGGGCGTCAAAGCCGGCGCAGTGCGGGCAGGCGTAGTCGAAGAATTCGATGACTTCGACTTTCTTGCCGGTGTCCACCGGCTGCGGCGTGGGCAGCACTTTGTATTCGGCGCCGAGTTTCGGATCGGTGGGCGAAGCGGCGGCGGTGAACGCCACGGCGCTCAGGGTGACTGCGGTCAGGACGAACTTCAGGAATCGCATTGTTACTCCTCTTATTTCTGGTTACGCACAACGGCGACATCGACGCCGCTTTCGGACAGCTTGCTACGTGCCTTGTTCATCGCTTCGACCTGGTTGTAAGGGCCGATGCGCACGCGGTGCAGCACGCCGGTGTCGGTGGAACGGTCCGAGATATTGGCTTCAAAACCCAGCAGGGCCAGTTTGGCGCGGGTGTTTTCGGCGTCGGCTACTTCGCGGAAGGCGCCGGCTTGCAGGTAGTAGATGAATTTGTCGTCACCGCCAGTGTCGGCTGCTGCGGCAGCGGCTTTGGCGGCCGGCTGCGGCGTGACGTTGGCGGCGTTGGGCGCGGCCGGTTTGGCCGGCGTGCCCTGGATCTTGTCGACCACCGCCTGCAGCTGGTCGGCCGCATGCGGCGCCGGCGCGGCTGGCGCCGGCGCCTGGGCAGGCGCTGCCGGCTGCTGATCCTTGGCCAGGTCCTTGGCCGCTTCGCGCGCCGCGTCCTTGTTGCCGTACATAGGCTTGTTAGGATCTGCGACTTGTCCCGCAGTCGGTTCCGTTGCTTTGCTTGGATGGCCTTTGTCCGTGAACGGCGTCGAGCCCTTGGTGATCATGAGCGCCACCACCACCGCGATACTCAGGCCGATGACCAGGCCAATGACGATGCCGATGAAGGTGTTGCCCTGCTGTTGCAAACGTGGCGTGAAGCCGGAACGGAAATTCATTGTGCGGGATGTCCTTCGCAATTACATTTTATTGGGAGCCGAGACGCCGATCAGCGCCAGGCCGTTGCGCAGCACCTGGCGGGTAGCGACCATCAGCGCGATACGCGCCGCCTTGAGCGCTTCGTCGTCGACCAGCACGCGCTCGGCGAAGTAGAAGCTGTGCAGGTTGGCGGCCAGGTCGCGCAGGTAGAACGCGATCTGGTGCGGGCCCAGTTCCGCCTGCGCGCGCGCCAGCGTTTCCGGATACGCGGCCAGCGTCGCCAGCAGCGTCGCTTCGGTCGGCGCGGTCAGCGGCGACAGGTCGACGTTGGCCAGCTCGGCTTCGCTGCCGGTCCACTGTTCCAGCATGCGGCAGATGCGCGCGTGGGCGTACTGCACGTAGTAGACCGGATTCTCGTCCGAAGTCTTCAGCGCGACGTCGACGTCGAACACGAATTCGGTGTCGGCTTTGCGCGAAATCAGGAAGAAGCGCACGGCGTCGCGGCCCTTGGTGATGTCGCCGCCGCCCGACCATTCGATCAGGTCGCGCACGGTGACGTAGGAGCCGGCGCGCTTGGAGATCTTGACCTCTTCGCCGCCCTTCATCACGGTGACCATCTTGTGCAGCACGTAGTCCGGGAAGCCTTGCGGGATGCCCAGGTTGACTGCCTGCAGGCCGGCGCGCACGCGGGCGATGGTGCCGTGGTGGTCGGAACCCTGGACGTTGATGGCCTGGTTAAAGCCGCGCTGGAACTTGACGATGTGGTAGGCCACGTCCGGCACGAAGTAGGTGTAGGTGCCGTCCTTCTTGCGCATCACGCGGTTCTTGTCGTCGCCGTAGTCTTCGGTGCGCAGCCACAGCGCGCCGTCTTCTTCGTAGGTCTTGCCGGAGTTGTTGAGCATCTCGACGGCGGCGTCCACTTTGCCGTCGGCGTACAGCGACGATTCCAGGTAGTAGTTGTCGAACTTGACGCCGAAGGCTTGCAGGTCGATGTCCTGCTCATTGCGCAGGTAGGTCACGGCGAAGGCGCGGATCGATTCGATGTCGTCGATGTCGCCCGAGGCGGTGGCTGGCGAGCCGTCGGAGGCCGAGACGGTTTTCTTGAGCAGGAAGTCGGCGGCGATGTCGGCGATGTAGTCGCCGTTGTAAGCCGATTCCGGCCAGGCGGCGTCGCCCGGCTTGTGGCCGCGCAGGCGCGCCTGCACCGAGTTGGCCAGGGTCTGGATCTGCACGCCGGCGTCGTTGTAGTAGAACTCGCGGGTGACATCGTAGCCTTGCGAGACGAACAGCGACGACAGCGCGTCGCCCAGCGCCGCCTGGCGGCCGTGGCCCACGTGCAGCGGGCCGGTCGGGTTGGCGGAGACGAATTCGATGATGACTTTTTTGCCGCTGCCGGCCTGGGCGGCGCCAAACTGCTCACCTTGCGCCAGCACGGTCTTGACCACGGCCTGCTTGGCGGCGGCGCTGACGCGCAGGTTGATGAAGCCGGGGCCGGCGATGTCGGCGCTGTCGATCAGGCCCTGGCGGGCCGGATCGGCCAGCAGCGCGTCGACCAGTTTGGTGGCCAGCTCGCGCGGGTTCATTTTCAGCTGCTTGGCCAGTTGCATGGCGATGTTGCAGGCGACGTCGCCGTGCGACGGATCGCGCGGACGCTCCAGCACGACATTCGCGGTGACGTCGGTGCCGGCCAGGATCGGGGCGAGGGCGGCCTGGAACAGGGCCGTGATATCTTGTTTTTGTTGGGCTAGCATGCGCTTAAGAATTCATCAGATAGTGGAAACGGCGGGCGCAGCGGCGCCGGCCAAACAGCGGTAATTATACTGTGTTGACCGGCCTGACGGGCGGAGTGTGAGGCAGCAGGGTGTTGCTAATGAATAAACCTTGCCACGGAAAAGGCGATCGTGCCGACCACGGCGGACAACGTGACGGCGGTGCCGATAAACCATTTGATCAGCCGGGTCTCCATTTGCGCCATCTTGATCTCCAGCCTGTCGTCGCCCGCAGTGATTGCTTCATGCAACTTCGCAATGTCTTCTTTCGTAGCATAGTTGGATTTGACGATTGCAAGATCCACTTCCACAACGGCCAGCCGTGTTTCCACACCAGTCAGTTGCGCCTCCACGCCGCCTAGTCTCGCCAGGACCGGATCGTCAGTGCTTGTTTCGGATTTTGGTTGCGTCGCCATCTGCCGATCATACGCCCGCCGGTGGCGGCACGTTTGACCGAAATTAAGGCAATCCCGCTGTCGCCTTGCGTCTGGCGCTAATGTATACTGCGCGATCACGGCCGTCGCCCCACTCTGGAATTAACATATGAACAAGCGTCCAACGCTCTCCTTGAAGTCTGCCGCCAAGCCGGCCGCGCCAAAAATGCGCGCCAGCCATGCGCGGGAGCTGAAACCGGCGTTGCAGACCCACTTCCAGACCAGCCTCAAGCCCGACGCCCTGGCGTACAGCCTGATGGGCGCGGCCAACGCCATTGCCCAGGTGCGCACCGGCACCAATCTGCCGCTGGCGCTGGGCCATGTGTGGTCGCGGCTGCCGGAAATCACGCCGCAGGCACGCGGCGCCATGCAGGACATCAGTTACCGCGCCATGCGCCAGCTGGGCCAGAGCGAGGCGCTGGTCAGCCTGATGGCGCCCAAGGCGCCCGAGCCGCTGGTATCGGCCTTGCTGTCGTGCGCGCTGGCGCTGCTGGCGTCGCCCGACGAGCCGCGCCCCTACGAAGATTTCACCGTGGTCGACCAGACCGTCACCGCCGCCGAGTCGCATCCGGACACCGCCCGCGCCAAGGGCATGGTCAACGCCGTGCTGCGCCGCTTTCTGCGCGAGCGCCAGGCGCTGCTGGACGCGGTATTGCTGCAACCGGTAGCAAAATGGAATTACCCGCAGTGGTGGATCGACGCCGCCAAAAGCGCCTGGCCGCAGCAATGGCAAGCCATCCTGGCCAGCGGCAACAGCGCGCCGCCGCTGACGCTGCGCGTCAACGCCCGCCGCACCACGGTCGAACAATACCTGGCCAAGCTGAGCGCCGCCGGCCTCGGCGCCAGCCAGATCGGCCCGTACGCGGTGCGCCTCGACAAGGCGGTCGGCGTGCAGCTGATTCCCGGCTTTGCCGACGGCGACGTGTCGGTGCAGGATGCCGGCGCCCAGCTGGCGGCGCCGCTGCTGGATGTGCAAGCCGGCATGCGCGTGCTGGACGCCTGCGCCGCCCCCGGCGGCAAGACCTGCCACATCCTGGAACTGGCCGACGCCGACGTCACCGCGCTGGACGCCGACGCCAAGCGCCTGGCGCGGGTCGGCGAGAACTTGCAACGCTTGCAACTGAAGGCCACCTTGCAGGCCGCGGACGCCCAGCACAAAGACTGGTGGGACGGCCAGCCGTACGACCGCATCCTGGCCGACGTGCCGTGTACCGCCTCCGGCATCGTGCGCCGCCATCCGGATATCCGCTGGCTGCGGCGCAAGGCCGACACGCTCCAACTTGCAACACTTTCCGGCAAAATCCTCGACAATCTTTGGCAGATGCTGGCACCGGGTGGTAAATTGCTATTCGTGACATGTTCCTTGTGGCCGCAGGAATCCGAGGCGCAGGCGGCCGCTTTTGCTGTACGACATCAGGCGGTACGGCTGGATGCGCCCGGTCAATTGCTCCCCGCCGGCGGCTCCGGGCAGGATCACGATGGTTTGTTTTACGCGCTGTTCCAGAAAAATGCGTAACCTCTTGAGTACCGGCCCCCACGTGACGCGACGATTGTTTCGATTTCTGCTAGCCTCCTTGCTGCTGACGCTGGCCTTGCTGGCGCTGCTGCCGCAGCCGGCGCATGCCGCCGAGGGCGTGGAAATCCGCCGCGCACTGGTCGAGGCCACGGAAGACGGCTACCGGCTGTCGGCCACCTATGGCTTCGAGCTGAGCCACGAGATGGAAGACGCGCTGCAATACGGCAAGCCGCTGTACTTCTACACCGAAATCGAATTCACCCGCCCGCGCTGGTACTGGTTTGACGAAAAAGCCATCACCGCGCGCCAGACCGTCAGCCTGTCGTACAACGTGCTCACGCGCCAGTACAACGTCGCCGTCAGCGGCAGCGTGCACCAGAGCTTCTCGTCGCTGGAAGACGCGCTGTTCCTGATCCGCCGGCCCAACCGCTGGCTGGTGGCGCCGCGCGGCGCGCTGAAGGTCGGCGAAAACTATACCGTCAAGCTGAGCATGGGGCTGGACCCCAACTACGTGCCCAAGCCGCTCAAGGTCAACGCCCTCAATAATAGTGAATGGCGCCTGGCGTCGGACAAGCGAACCTTTGTCTACAAGGCTGAGTAAGTGAAACGGGCCCTGCGGTATTTATCGCTGGTTGGCGGCGCCATCGTCAGCATCCTGCTGTTCCTCTTGGCCACGGCCTCCGACAATTCCGGCTTCTTCGACCGCTCCTACGCCTGGCTGCTGGGCCTGAACGCGGCGGTGGCGGTCGGCCTGCTGCTGCTGGTGGTGGTGTCGCTGTTCCGCCTGTATTCGCGCTACAAGGCCGGCAAGTTCGGCTCCAAGCTGATGACCCGGCTGGTGCTGCTGTTTGCCGCCATCGGCGTGCTGCCGGGCCTGGTGATCTTCCTGGTCTCGGTGCAGTTTGTCTCCCATTCGATTGAATCGTGGTTCAACGTGCCGGTGGAAGAGGCGCTGAAGTCCGGCATCAACCTCAGCCGCGCTGGCCTGGACCGCGCCATCGGCGAGCTGGGCGCCACCGCCAGCCGCACCGCCGAGCAGCTGGCGCTGCGGCCGTTCGGCTCCGAGCGCGGCACGCTGGCCGCGCTGGTCAAGGAGCAGACCGGCATGCAGAACGCCATCATCGTCGACGCCGACGGCGGCCTGGTGGTCAGCGCCCGCGCCAGCCGGGTCGGCAACCTGAGCGCCGACCTGCCGACCCGCGAAATGATGGCCACGGTCAAGAAGGAGGAACGCTACGGCGCGGCCGAAGGCGGCAATGAGTTGCACAGCGACCTGGTCAGCGCGCCGGTGGCGCCGGCCGAGCCGGTCAACCAGCTGCGGCTGCGGGTGCTGGTGCCGATTCCCGACTTTATCCAGCCCAACGGCACCCACCTGGCGCCGCGCTATCTGCAGCTGATCCAGCTGGCGCCGGCGCCGCTGGCGGCCGACGGCGAAACCATCCGCCGCGCCTACGCCGACTACAAGGAGCGCTTCGACGCCCGCGACGGCCTGCGCAAGATGTACCTGGTGACGCTGACGCTGACCCTGCTCTTGGCGGTGTTCGGCGCCATCGCCAGCGCCTTCCTGATCGCCAGCGACCTGGCGCAGCCGCTGCTGCTGCTGGCCGAGGGCACGCGTGCGGTGGCCGAGGGCGACCTGTCGCCGCGGCCGATCGTCGCCACCTCGGACGAGCTGGGCACGCTGACGCAGTCGTTCAACACCATGACGCGGCAGTTGTCGGAGGCCCGCAGCGCCGTCGAGCGCAACCGCGCGGCGGTGCAGAACGCCAAGGCCCACCTGGAGTCGGTGCTGGCCAATATGTCGGCCGGCGTGATGGTGCTGGACCATGAATTCCACCTGATCAGCTGCAACGACTCGGTCGAGCGCATCTTGCAGCAGGCCGGCGTGACCATGATCGGCCAGCGGCTGGACGACATCGACGGCCTGCAGGAGTTCGGCGGCGCCATCGTGGCCGCGTTCGCCGGCCAGAATGCGCAATCGGCCGCCGGCCGCAGCCTGACGCGGTTACACTGGCAGCGCCAGATCGAGGTGCCGCGGCAGTCGGCCGGGGTCGAGGGCAATGATTTGACGCTGCTGACGCGCGGCTCGCGCCTGCCGGTCGAGGGCGGCAGCGGCTATCTGGTGGTGTTCGACGATATCTCGGACGTGATTTCGGCCCAGCGCTCGATCGCCTGGGGCGAGGTGGCGCGCCGGCTGGCGCACGAGATCAAGAACCCGCTGACGCCGATCCAGCTGTCGGCCGAGCGCATGCAGATGAAGCTGGAAGACAAGCTGATGCCGCAGGATGCCGAGCTGCTCAACAAGGGCACCACCACCATCGTCAACCAGGTGGCGGCGATGAAGCGCATGGTGGACGACTTCCGCGATTATGCGCGCACGCCGCCGGCGGTGCTGGGGCCGCTGGATTTGAATGCGCTGATCGACGAGATCCTGCACCTGTATATCAGCGGCGAGGGCAATGACATCATCCACCCGCAGCTGGCGCCCGGCCTGCCGCTGATAATGGGCGACGCCACCCAGTTGCGCCAGGTAATCCACAACCTGCTGCAGAACGCCCAGGACGCCATGGCGGAGCTGGCGGGCGGTGCACCGCAGGCGCGCATTGACGTGATCACCGAAGCCATTCATTATCAGGGCGCGGACGGCGGCACGCGCACGGCGGTGCGGCTGGCGATCAGCGACAACGGCCCGGGGTTCGCGCCGAAAATCCTGGCGCGGGCGTTCGAGCCGTATGTGACCTCGAAGGCGCGCGGCACCGGCCTGGGCCTGGCGATGGTGAAGAAAATTATCGAAGAACATGGCGGACGGATCGATATCCAGAACCATGGCGATAGAAGTGGCGCGTCAGTGTTGATTTTGCTGTTAAAGTTAGCACCGGCGTCGCAAAATAGCTAACCGCTACGAGTACAAAAATCATTGCCGTCGCACGACGGCGAAATGAGGAAGGCAAGGGAAGATGGCAAACATTCTGGTAGTTGACGATGAAATGGGTATCCGCGAGTTGCTCTCGGAAATCTTGAGCGACGAGGGACATGCAATACAACTGGCGGAAAATGCCCAGCAGGCCCGCGAAGCGCGGGCCCAGGGTGCGCCGGACCTGGTGCTGCTCGATATCTGGATGCCGGATACCGATGGCGTTACGCTGCTCAAGGAATGGCAGCGCGACGGCTTGCTGACCATGCCGGTGATCATGATGTCGGGCCATGCGACCATCGATACGGCGGTCGAGGCGACCCGCATCGGCGCGCTGAACTTCCTGGAAAAGCCGATCGCGCTGCAAAAGCTGCTCAAGGCGGTGCAGGCCGGGCTGACCCGGGCCCAGGAAACCGTGCGCGCGCCGGCCCTGGCGCCGCGTCCGGTGGTGGCGGCGCAGCCGGAAGAAACCCCGGCGCTGGGCGGCTTCGCGGTGCAAAACCCGGCGGCGGCGATTGCGGTGCGCGGCGGCGCCACCGTGGCCGGCGCCGACAACCACATGTTCAACCTGTCGTTCGACCTGCCGCTGCGCGAGGCGCGCGACGCCTTCGAGCGCATGTACTTCGAGCACCACCTGGGCCGCGAAGGCGGCAGCATGACGCGCGTGGCCGAGAAAACCGGCCTCGAACGTACCCACCTGTACCGCAAGCTCAAGCAGCTGGGCGTCGAGCCGGGCAAGCTGGCCAAGAAAAACGCCTGATTGTGGCGGCCACCCCCGACACCGGCGCCGCCCATCACCGGCCGCCGGTGCCGACCTGGCTGGTCACCGGCCCCCGCGCCGGCGCGCGCGAGGCCGCCATTGCTGCCCTCCTGCCGAAGGAAGGGGCCAGCACCATCATTCTGGAGGGTTTGTCGGACGGCAGTTCGGCGTTATCCTTTGATTCCACGGCAGGCCCGGTTCCCTTTGATACCGTGCCGCAAGTGTTGCGTATCGCGCCAGGCTGCCTGCATTGCAGCGGCAATCTGATTTTGCGAGTAACATTAAACCGTGTGCTGCGCCGTCCCCCCGCGCGGTTGTACATCAGTCTGGCCTCTGCCGAGCACCTGGAGCAATTGCGTTCCTGGTTGTCCGAGGCGCCCTACGGGGCCTTGCTGGAACTGCAAGACGACATCGCGGCCTAATCCCAGCCCGCTGATTGGCCTTGAATTGGCCCGTTTTCGACCCCAATTGGGGGTGGAAGGCGGAAACGCAGGTGTTTCGCCCCTTGAGAAAGGAAGCAAAATGAACCTCATCTACAACAGCGAGCAATACAGTGTTGTCGAATTCGGCGTGGACCGCAACCTGGACGCATTGCGGTTCGGCGGCTATGAAATTGTCGACAAAGGTGGCAAACGGGAAATTTTCATTGCCGGCGAACTGGCGAAAAGCTTCCGCCGCGACGTCAACGAACTGATCGCCGGAGAACCGACGATGGCGGAAATCGACGAATTTTTAGGCAGTTACGATGAGTTGATGAGCCAACCGGTGTTGCTGCATTAAACCGGCCGGCACATGGCGTGGGTATAATCACGCCATGTGCCAACTTCTCGGAATGAACTGCAATGTCCCGACCGACATTGTGTTCAGCTTTACCGGCTTCGCCATGCGTGGCGGCCAAACGGATACCCACCACGACGGCTGGGGCATCGCTTTCTTTGAAGGCGCCGGCGTGCGCCATTTCGTCGATCACCAGGCGGCGATCGCTTCGCCGATTGCCGAGCTGATCAAACGTTACCCGATCAAGTCCACCAACGTCATTGCCCACATCCGCAAGGCCACGCAAGGCCAGGTGGCGCTGGAGAATTGCCACCCGTTCGTGCGCGAGCTGTGGGGGCAATACTGGGTGTTTGCCCACAATGGCGACCTGAAGGAGTTCGATCCGCTGCTGAACGGCGCCTTCCGCCCGGTCGGCACCACCGACAGCGAACGGGCCTTCTGCTACCTGCTGCAACAGCTGCGGGCGCGCTTTGGCGACCAGCGGCCGCCGCTGGATCAACTGCGCTCCATGCTCAGTTCGCTGGTGCACGAGATTGCCACGCACGGCACCTTCAATATGATGCTGTCGTCCGGCGGCGAGCTGTTCGCGCATTGCTCGACCAATCTGTTCTACCTGGTGCGCCAGCATCCGTTTGAGACCGCCAAGCTGTCGGACGAGGACGTCAGCGTGGATTTCGCCCAGGTGACTACGCCCAACGACCGCGTGGCCATCATCGTCACCCAGCCGCTGACCACCAACGAACAGTGGACCACCTTCCTGCCGGGCGAACTGAAACTGTTTATTGACGGTTGCCCACAATAAACTCAACCGTACGCCGCACGCGGTATAAATCAGATAAGATTTATATTAATTCACAGCGTCGTCGAGGTTTTTTGTGCCCATTACCGCCACATCCGGAAGTGCCACGGCCACAGTGGTCCCGCATCGGCCATCGTGGGCGGACATGCAAAAGAACTACCCCGCCAGCAGCGTCAGCACGCAGACGCTGTACGACAGCCAGATCGGCGGCAAGTTCGTCAAGCTGTACGCCCAGCCCGGCTATGAAAACACCTGCGCGGTGCGCATGTCGTACGGCCTCAATCGCAGCGGCCTGAAACTGCCGAAAGCGGCCGGCGCCGGCGCCAGCATCCAGGGCGGCGACGGTTACTGGTACTGGCTGCGGGTGACCGACCTGAAGGCGGAACTGGCGCGCCGCTTCAAGGGCGCCGACGAGGAACTCGGCCTGACGGTGATTCCCAAGACGCTGCTGAACAACGATGCCGAGCTGACCGTGCAGTTCAAGGAGCGCGTCAAGCAGGGGCAGGCATTCATCGACACCAAGCTGGCCGGCAAGAACGGCATCGTCGCGTTCGAGGTGAGCGGCTGGGGCGACGCCTCCGGCCACTTCACGTTGTGGGACGGCAGCGCCAAGACGCTGGCCTACGCCGATGGCCACAACGACTCCGGCAACAACGATTTCTATTTCTGGCTGACACAGGTGAATCCGGAGCGCACGCGCCTGATCCAGACGGTGCGGGTCAAGTTCTGGGAGCTGAAGTAATGAAGGCTGTGTTTGCCGCGCTGATGTTGGGGCTGATGACAGTCTCCTGCAGCGCCGCCGAATCCTGCCCGCCGACCGCGCAACAGGGCGACTGGGACGCCGCCTGCTTTGCCGGCAGCGGCCCGCAGCGCCAGGTCAAACAGGAACATTTGGGCAAAATCGCGTTCGACCGCAGTGGCCATGCGGTGATCCGGATCGCCGAGACGTTCGAGATGGTGGCGGTGGACCGGCGCGGCAGAGTGGTAGTGCCGGGAATTTATTATGCCACCGACTTCGACTATCCCAAGCCGCGCGGCCATCTGGCGCGCTTTGCCGATGGCGGCAAGTGCGGTTATTTCGATGTGCGCAACTTCAAAGTCGCCATTCCGGCGCTCTACGACCACTGCATGTCGTTCCGGGAGGACCGCGCCAGCGTGTGCCAGGACTGCACCGTGTATTGCACCGATCCGGATTGCCACGACAGCCTTTTTGTCGATGGCAAGGGATTGCAACTCGATCCGCGCAACCGCGTGCTGCGTCAGTTTGCCTTGCCGACTATCGCGCAGGCTTGCCCGGGCGGGCAGTCGGGCACGCTGAAGCCGAAGGGCGGCGGCAGCTCCTGGCTGGACTGCCCGGAAGACCCCGCATCGCCGTTCAAGATGGAGGCATCGCATGGCCGGTGAAATCATTCGTCAGGGCGACAAGACCAGCCACCACGGCACGGTGGTGGAGGGCTCGCCGTCCGACATTTGCCATGGCAAGCCGGTGGCGTTCATTGGCCACAAGGTGTCCTGCCCCAAGTGCCCCGGCACGCACACCATCGTCGAAGGCGTGGTGACCACCACGCTGTACGGCAAGGGGGTGGCGGTGGCCGGCATGAAAACCTCGTGCGGCGCGGTGCTGATCGCCAGCCAGTTCACTGACGTGGTGGAAAACGCCGGCGGCGGCGGTGGCGGTGCGGCGGCAGCGGCGGCAACGGAAGCGACGGCGCCGGTCGTGGCCACTGCCGCGACCGCCGCAGTGGCAGCGGCGGTCGCAGCCGTTAGCAGCGCCAAGCCGACCGGCAAGGAAAAGAAAGTCACGCGCCTGTACTGGTCGTATGGCGACGACCTGCAGCCGCTGTCGCGCAAGTCGCGTTTTTACGTCGACCTCAACCTGCATGTGGAAACCGAAAACTACGCCGCCGGCGACAGCGTCGAAGTGGACATCGCCAATGACGATGGCAGCGATGTGGCGACCGGCGTGCCCAAGCTCAAGGCCAGGGGCACGGTGGCGGCGGACGGCACCGCTGTCATCAAAAACGTGTTCTCCGGCAAAACGGTGGATATTTCCGCCAGCACATGATCTAAATTCTCCAAGACATCGCCGTTTATTGCTGTCAAAATGGAACGCGCAGCAGACCGCCTTTTGATTTTGGACCCGCGATGATCGATCTCACCCTACATGACAGCGGTCCCCAGAGCTTGCGCGTGCGCGAGTTCTATCTGGGGCGTCAGCCTATTCTGGACCGCAACCAGGCTTTGTTCGGCTACGAGTTGTTGTTCCGCAACGCTCCGGTGGGGCCGGCCCACATCACCAACGACCTGAGCGCTACGGCAGCGGTGATCGCCCACGCGGCGCAACTGGGCATGGAAAAAACCATCGGCGACGCGCTGGGCTTCGTCAATGTCGACGCCAGCGTGCTGATGAGCGATATTTTTTCCTTCCTGCCGCGCGAGAAGGTGGTGCTGGAAATCATTAACACCATGCCAGCCTCGCCGGAGATCGTCACCCGTATCCGCGCGCTGGCCAGCCACGGCTTCCGCTTTGCGCTGGACGATGTGACCGGCGAAACCGCAGACGTGCTGGCGCTGCTGCCGCTGGTCGACTACGTCAAGATGGACATGCGCAATATTCCGCTGTCCACGCTGTCCAAGCTGGCGCCGCGCTTCCGCCAGGAGAAGAAAAAGCTGGTGGCGGAAAAGGTCGAGACCCGCGAGGAATTCAAGAATTGCCTGGACCTGGGCTTTGATTACTTCCAGGGCTATTATTTCTCCAAGCCGGTCATCATGAGCGGCAAGAAGCTGTCGCCGTCGCAACTGGCGGTGATGGAGCTGATGACCCTGGTCACGTCCGACGCCGGCAACCAGGAAATCGAACGCGCCATCAAGCGCGACGTGTCGCTGGCCCTGAACCTGCTGCGGCTGGTGAACACGCCGGCGGTCGGCGCGCGCCAGCGCATCGATTCGCTGAGCCAGGCCGTGACCATTCTTGGCCGCCGCCAGTTGCAGCGCTGGCTACAGATCATGCTGTACGCCGAACCGAGCAAGCGCGGCCACAGCATGACGCCGCTGCTGATGCTGGCCACCACGCGCGGCCGCCTGCTGGAACTGTTGGCAGGCAAGCTGCGCCACAACCAGCGCGAGGTGGCCGATATTGCGTTCACGGTCGGCATCATGTCGCTGATGGATACGCTGTTCGGCATCCAGATGGCCGATATCCTGGAGCAGATCCCGGTCGGCGACGAGGTGCGCGACGCGCTGCTGCAGCGGGGCGGTTTTTACGGCGACCTGCTCAAGCTGGTGGAATGCATCGAGCGAATCGAGGAAATGGATAACCACATCGTGCCGACGCTGCGCGACCTCGCCATGTCCACCGACGAGCTGGTGGAACTGGAAATGGCCGCCTTCGAATGGAGCGACAACGTGGTGCGCTACGCGCTGTAGCCCACCACGCGCGCCGGGTCAGGTGGCATGGCCTGCACCCGGCCAGTGCTTCACCAGCTCCGGATCTGTGCGCATTTCCCACAGCGCCAGCACCGCCACCGCAATGCCGACCACCACCGAGTTCCACATCAACTCGCGGTTGTCCGCCAGGCGTAGCACCCATGGCGACACCGCCACCCAGATCCCTACCAGCAGATTCAGCACCACCGCCCAGAAGTAGGTCTTGTACAGATCAAACGCCGCCAGCAGCACGATCACCGCGCCCGAGATAAACGCCGTCCACGCCTGCACGGACGGCATCGGATAGCCGAACACCCATGGCGTGATGAAAAACCACAGGCCCAGCAGCAGGATCAACTGGTCTTGCCAGCGTTTGACGGATGGATTGTTTGCCATATTGCCTCCCAGAGTAGTCAGACCGCCGGATGGCGGCGTCTTACTTAGTCCACCGGCAGCCGGTAAAAGTTCATCGCAGCTTGCCAATTTGTTATGGCAACGCTATCCTGCAAGTCATATCCAACAGCCCGGAGGTGGCGGTGTTACTGAGCGTGGAGCAAATTTCGAAGGCCTACGGCGCGCGCAAGGCCGTCGATGACGTGTCGTTCAAGGTGCAGCGCGGCCAGACGGTTGGCCTGATCGGTCCCAACGGCGCCGGCAAGTCGACCACGGTCGGCATGATCTGCGGCCTGCTGCGCGCCGACGCCGGCCGCATTGTGCTCGATGGCGACGTCATCGGCCAGGGCGCCAGCGCCGCCAAGCGCAAGATCGGCTTCGTGCCGCAAGACCTGGCGCTGTACGAGGATTTGTCGGCGCTGGAAAACCTCAAGCTGTTCGGCGCGCTGTACGGGCTGAAGGGCACGCAGCTGAAGCAGCGCTGCGAGCAGGTGCTGGCGCTGGTCAACCTGGCCGATCGTGCCGCCGACGCGCCGGCCACGTTCTCCGGCGGCATGAAGCGCCGTCTCAACATCGCCGCCGCGCTGCTGCATGAGCCGCAACTGCTGATCCTCGACGAACCCACCGTCGGCGTCGATCCGCAAAGCCGCAACGCCATTTTCGAGACGCTGGAAGCCTTGCAGGCGCAAGGCCACTCGCTGATCTACACCAGCCACTACATGGAGGAAGTGGAGCGGCTGGCCGACCACCTCGTCATCATCGACCACGGCAAGGTGCTGGCCGACGAGACGCCGGCCGCGCTGTATCACCGCCTGCCGGCCCAGGCGGCGCTGGCAGTGGAACTGGCCAACGAACCGTCGGCGGCGCTGCTGGCCGGCGTGCAGGCGCTGGCCGGCGTGACCACGGTCGAACGCAGCGGCGCCACGCTGAACATCGGCCTGGCCGCCGCGTCGCAGGCGGCGCCGGTGCTGGCCTGGCTGGACGGGCAGGGCCATGCGCTGCTGCACTTCGCCACCGCCCGCACCTCGCTGGAAAACATCTTCCTCAACCTGACCGGCCGCAGCCTGCGCGACTGAGAGACCCCGACATGACTGCATTGATCGCCCTGGTCCGCAAGGATCTGATTCTCTACCTGAAAGACAAGCGCGCGCTGATGCTGCACCTGCTGATGCCGGTGGTGCTGGCGGCGTTCTTCGGCTCGCTGTTCGGCGGCAATGGCGGCGGCGACAGCACCAGCAAGATCGACCTCGGCCTGGTGGTGCAGGACCAGTCCGAGCAAAGCCAGAAAATCGCCGCCGGCCTGAAGGCGGACAAGGTGCTGAACGTGGTGGAGTTGAGCCAGGACGAGGCGCAGGCCAAGGTGCGCAGCGGCAAGCTGCCGGTGGCGGTGGTGATCCCTGCCGGCTTTGGCGAGCAGGCCTCGGCGGCACTGTTCAGCGGCCGCAACAAGCCGCAGCTGCCGCTGTATTACGACCCGTCGCAAGCGACCGTGCTGGCGATGGTCAAAGGCTTGCTGACGCAGCAGGTAATGCAGGTGACCAGCGCGTCCGTGATGAGCGGCAAGAACAGCAAGGCCACCGACCAGTATCTGGCCGAGTTGCCGGCCGTGGCCAGCCGCAGCCCCGAGCAGGCGCAGCTGGGCGATTTTCTCGTCAGCCTGAAGAAGTTCCAGGACCAGCGCGCCGCGACACAAGCCGCGCAGACCGCGCCGGTTGCCGCTGGCGCCAGCGCCAGCGCTGCCAGCGCCGCAGCGGACGACGCCGCAGCGCCCGGCGGCATGACCATGCCGTACACCACACAAGAAGAAGCACTGAGCAGCGGCCCCAAATACAACGGCTACGCGCATTCCTTCGCCGGCATGGGCGTGCAGTTCATCCTGTTCATGGGGATTAACCTCGGCATCAGCATCCTGCTGGAGCAGCGCCAGGGTATCTGGAGCCGCCTGCTGGCCGCGCCGGTGTCGCTGTCGACCATCATCCTGGGCCGCGCCGTCGCCGGCGCCATCATCGCTACCGGCCTGATGGTCGCCATGTTCGTCTGCGCCGTGCTGATCTTCAAAGTGCAGATCACCAGCATGCCAGGCTTCATCGGCATGGCGATCTGCTTCGGGCTGATGACGGCCGCCTTCGGCCTGCTGATCGCCGCCTTTGGCAAAACGCCGGAAGCGGCGCGCGGCATCGCTACCTTCGCCACGTTGATCCTGGTGATGCTGGGCGGCGCGTGGGTACCGTCGTTCGTGTTCCCGCAATGGATGCAGACCGCCACGCTGGTGGTGCCGACCCGTTGGGCGGTGGATGGCCTGGACGCCGTCACCTGGCGCGGCCTGGGTCTGGATGGCGCGGCGCCGGCCATGGCGGTGCAGCTGGGCTTTGCCGCCGTGTTCGGCGCGCTGGCCGTGTGGAAGTTCCTGAAGGATCAGCGCCGCTAACGCCCGTCACTCCGGCGCAGGCCGGAATCCATAAGCCGTGTGCTGGTCCGCGAACTCAGCATGGATTCCGGCTTTCGCCGGAATGACGGCTAGGACAGGTTGGGCGCCAGCCAGCGTTCCAGCTCGGCCTTGTCGACGCCACGGCGCTTGACCATGTCGTTGAGCTGGTCTTCGCCGATTTTGCCGACCACGAAGTATTTCGACTCCGGGTGCGCAAAGTAGAAGCCGGACACGGCCGCACCCGGATACATGGCGAACGAATCGGTCAGCACCATGCCGATTTCTTCGGCCTGCATGGTGTTGAACATCTCGCGCTTGACGGTGTGCTCAGGGCAGGCCGGATAGCCTGGCGCCGGGCGGATGCCAACATACTTCTCGCCGATCATCTCCTCATTGCTGAGATTTTCATCGGCCGCATAACCCCACAGGTCGGTCCGCACGCGCTCGTGCAGATACTCGGCAAACGCCTCGGCCAGGCGGTCGGCCAGCGACTTCAGCATGATTGACGAGTAATCGTCGTGCGCGTCTTCAAAGCGCTTCTCGTACTTCTCGATGCCGAGGCCGGCGGTAACGGCAAACATGCCGATGTAGTCCTTGATGCCGCTGGCCTTCGGGGCGATGAAATCGGCCAGGCACTGGTTCGGCCGCTGCACGCCGTCGACCAGCGGCTTGACGCCCTGCTGGCGCAGGCCGTAATAGGTGAAGTCCACGGTCGCGCGGGTATCGTCGGTATAGATCTCGATATCGTCGTCGTTGACGGTGTTGGCCGGCAACAGCGAGATGACGCCGTTGGCGGTCAGCCAGCGGCCGTCAATCAGTTTCTTCAGCATGGCCTGGCCTTCCTCGTAGACCTTGCTGGCCGCTTCGCCCACCACCTCGTCGGTCAGGATGGCAGGGAAGGGACCGGCCAGGTCCCAGGTCTGGAAGAACGGGCCCCAGTCGATGTACTTCGCGATGGTGCCGAGGTCGACGTTTTTAAATTCGCGGCGGCCGATGAACTTCGGCTTGACCGGCGCAAATGCCAGTTTCATCTTGTTGGCGCGGGCGTCGGCCAGCGACAGGATCGGCAGCGCCTTCTTGTTGGCGTGCTGCTCGCGGATGCGTTCGTAATCCTGTTCCAGATCCGTGATGTACTGGTCGCGCGATTCCGGCGTCAGCAGCGATTGCGCCACCGAGACCGAACGCGACGCATCCGGCACATACACCACCGGGCCGTCGTAGTTGTGGGCGATCTTGACCGCCGTGTGGGCGCGGCTGGTGGTGGCGCCGCCGATCAGCAGCGGAATCTTCAGCATGCGGAAGTGTTCGTCGCGCTGCATTTCCTTGGCCACGTGGGCCATTTCTTCCAGCGACGGCGTGATCAGGCCGGACAGGCCGATGATGTCGGCGTTCTCCACCTTGGCACGGGCCAGGATCTCGGAGGCCGGCACCATCACGCCCATGTTGACCACTTCAAAGTTATTGCATTGCAGGACCACCGAGACGATGTTCTTGCCGATGTCGTGCACGTCGCCCTTGACGGTGGCGATGACGATCTTGCCCTTCGGCTTGGCGACGATGCCGGTGCGTTTTTCTTCCGCCAGCTTCTCTTCCTCGATGTACGGAATCAGATGCGCCACGGCCTGCTTCATCACGCGCGCCGACTTGACCACCTGCGGCAGGAACATCTTGCCCTGGCCGAACAGGTCGCCGACGATGTTCATGCCGTCCATCAGCGGGCCTTCGATCACGTGGATCGGGCGGCCGCCCTTGGCGAACACGGCGGCGCGCATTTCTTCGGTGTCTTCCGTGATCCATTGGGTGATGCCGTGCACCAGCGCGTGCGCCAGGCGTTTCTCGACCGGGGCGTTGCGCCATTCCAGGTTGGCGGCGTCCTGCTTGCCGGCGCCGGCCTTCAGCGTGCCGGCGATTTCGATCATGCGTTCGGTGGCATCGTCGCGGCGGTTCAGCACCACGTCCTCGACGCGCTCGCGCAGTTCGGCCGGCAGATCGTCGTAGACGCCGACCATGCCGGCGTTGACGATGCCCATGGTCATGCCGGCCTTGATGGCGTGGTACAGGAACACGGCGTGGATCGCTTCGCGCGCCGGGTCGTTGCCGCGGAACGAGAACGAGACGTTGGAAACGCCGCCGGAAATCTTCGCGTGCGGCAGGTTCTCCTTGATCCAGCGAGTGGCGTTGATGAAGTCGACCGCGTAGTTGTTGTGCTCTTCGATGCCGGTGGCGATGGCGAAGATATTCGGGTCGAAGATGATGTCCTCCGGCGGGAAGCCGACCGTGTCCACCAGCAGCCGGTAGGCGCGCTCGCAGATTTCGATCTTGCGTTCGAAAGTGTCGGCCTGGCCTTGTTCGTCGAAGGCCATGACGATGACGGCGGCGCCGTAGGCCAGGCACAGCTTGGCCTGGCGGATGAATTCCTCTTCGCCTTCCTTCATCGAGATGGAGTTGACGATGGACTTGCCCTGCACGCATTTGAGGCCGGCTTCGATCACCGACCACTTGGACGAGTCGATCATGATCGGCACGCGCGAGATGTCCGGTTCCGAGGCGATCAGGTTGAGGAAGCGGGTCATCGCCACTTGCGAGTCCAGCATCGCCTCGTCCATGTTGATGTCGATGACCTGGGCGCCGTTTTCCACCTGCTGGCGCGCCACGCTCAGCGCCTCGTCGTACTGCTCGTTGAGGATCATGCGGGCGAAAGCCTTGGAGCCGGTGACGTTGGTGCGTTCGCCAACGTTGACGAACAGCGAGCTGTCGTCAATCGTGAACGGCTCCAGACCCGACAGGCGCTGCGCCACCGGCACGTGCGGCAGGCTGCGCGGCTCGACGGTCGACAGGATCGCGCCGATGGCCTTGATGTGGTCGGGGGTGGTGCCGCAGCAGCCGCCGGCGATGTTGACGAAGCCAGCCTCGGCGAAATCTTTCAGCAGCGCGGAAGTGTCGGCCGGCAGCTCGTCGAAGCCGGTGTCGCTCATCGGGTTGGGCAGGCCGGCGTTGGGGTAAATGCAGACGAAGGTGTCGGCGATCTGCGACAGCTCTTCGGCGTACGGACGCATCAGCGCCGCGCCCAGCGCGCAGTTGAGGCCGATGGTCAGCGGCTTGGCGTGGCGCACCGAGTTCCAGAACGCCGGCACGGTCTGGCCGGACAGGATGCGGCCGGAGGCGTCGGTCACGGTGCCGGAAATCATCAGCGGCAGGCGTTCCTGCGCCGGGTGCGCTTCGTAGAATTTTTCGATGGCGAACAGCGCAGCCTTGCAGTTCAGCGTGTCGAAGATGGTTTCCACCAGCAGCAGGTCGACGCCGCCTTCGATCAGGCCCTTGGTCTGTTCGTAATAGGCGTCCACCAGCTGGTCGAAGGTGATGTTGCGGGCGGCCGGGTCGTTGACGTCGGGCGAGATCGACGCCGTCTTCGGCGTCGGGCCGAGCGCGCCGGCGACGAAGCGCGGCTTGTCCGGCGTGCTGTACTTGGCGGTGGCGGCGCGCGCCAGCCTGGCGGCGGCCACGTTCATTTCGTAGGCCAGGTGGCCCATGTAGTAATCGTCCTGCGCGATCCAGGTGGCGCCGAAGGTGTTGGTTTCGATGATGTCGGCGCCGCCGGCCAGGTAGCGCTCGTGGATCTCCTGGATCACGTGCGGCTGGGTCAACGTCAGCAGTTCGTTGTTGCCCTTGACGAACAGTTCGCGCGCGCCGGAGCCTTCTGGCGCGGCGAAGTTGATGAACTGCCCTTCCGGGCCGCCACGGTAGGCGGTTTCATCCAGTTTGTACTGCTGGATGATGGTGCCCATCGCGCCGTCGAGGATCATGATGCGGCGGGCCAGAATGGCGCGCAGCTGGGCATCGGTCTTGGACATGACGGAACGGGACACGTTGTTATTCATTTAATATCTCTAAGGTCGTGGGGAGGCGCGCCGGAAGGCTGAGGGCGGTCTAAGATTATACGGCATCCCTGAATATGCTTCAGCCAACAGCGGCCTCGCCGCAACAATCTGCTGTTTTAGCTAGCGGCGAGGGCTAGCGCGTCGGCCAGGCGGTCGTTGCCCCAGTACATTTCGGTGCCGACGAAGAAGGTGGGGGCGCCAAACAGGTGCAGGGACTGGGCTTCGTCGTTGCGGGCGCGCAGGCGGGCTTTGTTGTCGTCGGACTGGGCGGCCGTCAGCAGCGCGGCGGCGTCGAGGCCGATGCCGGTGAGGACGGCGGCGATCACCTCCGGGCTGCCGATGTCTTCGTCATGCTCAAAGTTGGCCAGCATGACGCGCGCGCAAAATTCCGCCATCCACGGCTGATGCTCGCCCAGCAGCGCCACCCGCGCCGCCAGCAGCGAGCGGCGTGGAAACGCCGACGGCTGGCGCCACGGCAGCCCGTACTTGGCGCATTCGCGCGGCATGTCCTTCCACACGTAGTCGCCCTTGTCCTTCTGCAGCACAAACGGCGAATTGTCCCAGCCCTGCGCCTGGAAGATCGGCCCCAGCAGGAACGGCTTCCACTGCACGATCACGTCTTTCTGCCGCGCCAGCCGCAGCACGCTCAAATAGCTGTAGTTGCTGGCAAAATCGAACCAGCAGGTGATTTCGGATGCGGGCATAGCAGTCTCCTTTATACTTCCTGATTTGCACAGTTTAGGAAGTGTAGATGAATATCACTTTGACCATGCGATTGATGTGCGCCGCCGGCGCCTTGGGGCTGGCGCTGAATGCGCAGGCGGATAGTCTGGCGTCGTCGGCGTCGAGCGCCAGTTCGGCGTCCAGCGGCAGCGTGTCCGATTCGCTGGCCGGTTCCAGCAACAGCTCGAACAACAAGGGCCACCGGACGGCGGACGCCGATTACCGCATCATCGACATCGCCGCCACGCCAGACCGTGCCGAGCGCACCCGCGTCACCCTGCAGGCCGACGATCCGGCGCATCGCATCGTGCTCGACCTGCCGAACACCACCTTCGACAAGCAGCAGCTGGCCGTGGGCGATGCGATGTATGCGCACAACCGCGTCTACGGCATCGAATTCGGCCGTGCCGATAATCGCCAGCCGTTCTATCTGGTGCTGGCCGATGAGTGGTATGGCGAACTGGCGTCGCGTCCGTTGAGCCTTTGATGCTTTTTCGCGCGCTGGCGCTGGGCTTGCTGATGGCAGCCGCCACGGCTGGCCAGGCGCAGGCCTCGTCTGGCCGCTTCTGCGATCGCTCTCACGAACTGAGCGCGGCCGAGCAGGATCGGCTGCTGCGCTTCGCCGCCGTGCTGCGCGACGAGCTGGCCGCCAGCGACGAGGGCGTGGCGCTGGTCAGCCGTTCCGGCCTCGACCTGTCGCGTTTTCACATCCGCTATTCGCATGGTGCGGTGGCCTGGCGTTCCGAGCAGGGCGCGTGGTCGGCGCGCCAGCTGTATTACGCCTGCGATGAGGGCCGCCCGCGCATCTACGATCAGGGCCTGGCCGGTTTCGCCATGGGCACCGACGATCCGCAACTGGGCTACGTCAGCATCGTGCGGATGCCGCCGCAGGCGGTACTGGCGCTGAGGCCGGCCTTGCTCGATACTTCACGTGCCTTGCACCTGCTCGGCGCGCAATACAGCGCCAATGCCTACGCCTACGGCCTGCAATACCAGAACTGCAATCAATGGCTGATCGAAATGCTGGCCGCCGGCTGGGGCAATCTGCCGGACGGCGACGATTTGCGGCAGCGCGCGCAGCAGTGGTTGCGTGAGCAGGACTATGCGCCGCAGCCGGTTGAGGTCGGTTCACGCTGGCTGATGCTGGCGTCGTACTTCGTGCCGTTGCTGCATCTGGACGATCATCCGGAGCAAGACCGGGCCGCGCTGCAGCTGCATATCAGCCTGCCCAGCACGGTGGAGGCGTTTGTGCGCGACCGCTTTCCCCAAAGCGAACGCGTGGAGATCTGCCATGATGACAAGCAGATCGTCATCCATCGCGGCTGGACGCCGATCGCCGATGGCTGCAAGGCCGACGACGGCGACCGCGTACTGTCGCTCACCGACTGAAGCGGCTTCGCCACACCACACTGCTTGCATGCCGTCCGGGAAACGCCGCCGCGCGGATGTAGCAATCGTCAATGAACCACGCCGTCACATGGAGGAAGCCCCGCGCTTCCAGAAGGTTGCGAATGTCCTGCCGCGCCGGCTGGTGGTTGTGTTCGACGGTGATGACGTTGAACGTGTGGCGGTCGAACGGAAAACTCTTCAGCAATAGCAATTCGGTACCCTCGGTATCCAGGCTCCAGTAGTCGATGACTGGCGGCGCCTCGGCCAGCGCCAGCGCGGTCGCGAGGGTCATGGTCCGTTTGCTGACCAGTGGCGGCATGCCTTCCGCGTCCAGCGGCAGATGTTGGGTCCGTATGGCGTTCGCCATCTGCCCTGGGCCGAATTCGTTGATCAGGCCGCCCAAGGTGCCGGCCGCTTCGAGGAAGGGCAGTTCGGTCTCTCGGTCGTACAGGCAGGCATGCAGGCACATGCAGCGGCGCGTATGGATGAGCTTTTGGTAAAACGCGTCGTTGGGCTCGACACACAGGCCGCGCCAGCCGAATTCGCGTTCCAGCAATACCGTGTTGCTGCTGCGGATGCCGTCGGCGGCGCCGGTGTCGAGGAAAAAACCGTTGCGCTGGCCGTTGAGGAGTTGCAGCACCAGGCGGTCCTGGCCGAACTGGGAGGACATGGCGCGCCTGTCAACGATGGCGGCCGAAGGCAGGGGAACGCCATGCGCTGTTATGCCGGCCCCAGCGCGTTTGCAGGTCGGGACGGCTGCTGAGGCTGCGGTGCAGTTGGTCGTTTTCGCGCTGTCCGTACAGCATGGTGACGTTGATGCGGTGATGTTCGAATCCCGGTTTGAAATGCACTTCGTGGGTACCGTGGAACAGGTCGGAGTTGAACAGCACGCAGCGATTGCGGCGATAAGGGATGTAGGTCGCCCGTGCTTTGTTCTCGCGCAGGAAGGCTTTGATGATGTCGGTGCGGCCGTTGTAGGTGTGGAAGTCCCACGCCAGCGGCGCGTCGACGTCGTACACCTTCATGCCGCCGGTGTCGGGCGACAGGTTGCAGTCGTCCGGCGTCAGCCAGAAGTTGACGTTGACGGCGGCGAAGTCGGCGTGCAGGTTGACATCGGCCGGCAGGTCGTCGGCGTTCTTGAAGCCCCAGATCTGGCGCAGTGGATAGCGCGGCGTGATCACGTGCGGCAGTGCTGCCTGCAACTCTTCGGCGACCTGCAGCAGCAGCGGGCAATTGAAGCCGTCCTGGAAGAATGCGCCGAAGCGGCCGAAGGCGTAGCGGATGCCGGTCCAGACCGTGGCTTGCATGGCGAAGCGGTGCAGGTCTTGCAGTGCTTGCGGCGTTAAAAAATCATCGATTACGACCAGGCCCTCGCCGTGTTCAAGGAAGCGCGCTTCGATGTCGCGCGGATTCCAGCTGGGCGATAGCGCACGCGCCACGCGGCCCACGTCCGGCAGGTGGACGATGCGGTTGTAGGTATTGCCGATCAGCGCGCGCTCGGCGTCACTCATTTCCTTGCGCGCTTCTGATTGGCCGGCGGCGACCAGGCGGTCGGCGAGGTGGTGATAGATGTTGATGGTGGCGTCGAATGTGGCGTCCAGCAGGCCCAACTGGCGCAGGTAGGCGAATTGGCCGGCGTCATGGCGCAGCTTGCTGACGGTGAGGATGTCACGTGGAACGCGTGGCAGGGGTTGATCCGTAGGCAGGCGTTCGGGATGCCAGGGGCTGTGCCAGCGGTAGGCCAGCAGCTTGCCTAACTGGCCCATCAAGGTGAAGTCGCCTTGTTGCATGGCGCGTTCCAGTGCGGACTGGGCCCAGCGGTAGGCCGGGTCGCCGGTGGCGAGTTCCTGCAGCCAGAGCGCGTGGGCGGCGTTGGTGTCGCCGGTGTTTAGCAGCGTGAGCAGCCGACGGCGCCGCTCCGCCGGCGCGGCCTTGTCGGCCGGCGTGGGGGCGGCGGGGAGCAGGTCGGCCAGGCTCATGGCCGTTCACCGGGGGCTTGCTCGGACCAGAAGTCGTCCAGCGCGCCGGAGCGGATCAGGTGGCGGGCATAGCTGGTCAGCGCCTCCAGCGTGATGATGACGTGGCTGGTGCCCAGGAAGCGTTCGGTGTTGAGCGTGGTGGCAGTGGTGATCGGCGAGCGTGTCATGCCGGTGTGTGTGAACGGCGTGGTGCTCGGATGGGTCTTGTCGGTGGTGTCGGTGATGTAGGTTTTCCACGTGACGGCGGTGAGCGTGGAGTTTTGGTCGGTGCCGGTGCTGGCGGTGGCGTCCGTGCCGGTGGCCGTAATGTCGGTCGCATCAGTCGCGTCAGTCGCATCGGTTGCGTCGGTTCCGGTACCGTCGGTTCCTGTGGCATCCGTGCCGGTGCTGTCGGTCCCCGTGCTATCCGTACCAGTAGTGTCCGTACCTGTGCTGTCGGTGGCGTCGGTGCCGGTGCTGTCGGTGCTATCGGTGGCGTCCGTGCTGTCGGTGCCGGTGCTGTCGGTGGCGTCGTCGGTGCCGTCTTCGCCGAAATGGTGCCAGCGGCCGAAGATCACCTGCAGCCAGTTGTCGTCGAGCTGGATGCGGGCAGTGTCGTGCAGCGCAAAATGCGCCAGCGCGGACACTACATGATGTGCGCGCTGTTCAACTACGGCGGCGGAAAAATCCCGCACAAAACGCTGTTGCGTGATGGGCTCTTTGCCGTCGCTGCGCATGGCGTAATCGCGCAGCCAGGAGATCAGGTAATTGTTGGCCAGGCAGGCGTAGATCAGGTAATTCATCGCAGCAGCTTTGTCCGGCGCGATGCGCTTGCCATTGATGTATTCCGAGGCGATTTGCGCGGGGTCGGTGATGAATTGCTCGCGCAGCAGAAAATCCGATGCCAATGCGCGGAACAGGGCGTCAAGGCGCCGTTGCAGCGCTAGTTGTTTCCGCGAGCCACCTTTGTAAGCGTCCATGATGCCTCCTCGATTCCAGTGGATGAGGATCGAGTCTAGGCAGGAAAGTAAAGGGGGTCTATTTAAATGGCGTGCAGATTTGATGAGCGCCAAACAACGGCGGAATATTCTTCCGCCGTGTGGTCCAACGATTAGTTCAGTTCGGTGACGAACTTGTCGTGCGGCCGGCGCACTTTTTTCAGGTTGACCAGCCAGTCGGTATCGGCCTTGCGGTAGCCCACCGGCAGGATCACCACGCTGCGCAGGTGACGCTCTTTCAGGCCCAGGATCTGGTCGACGGCGGCCGGATCGAAACCTTCCATCGGCGTGCTGTCGACGCCTTGTTCGGCGGCAGCCACCAGCGCGACGCCCAGGCCGATGTAGGCCTGGCGCGCGGCGGCGTCAAAGTTGGCCTGTTCGGTACGGGCGGCAATAATGCCGTGCAGCTGCTTGCGGTAGGCTTCCCAGCCTTCGTTGACGAAACCGCGCACTTCGTTGGTGTAGTCGAAGGCGGCGTCGATGCGCTCCGGGGTGATGTTGTCCCAGGCCGCGAACACCAGCAGGTGCGAGGCGTCGGTCACTTGCGGCTGGCCCCACGCCACTTCGCGGATTTTGGCGCGCAGGTCCGGGTTTTTCACCACGAACACTTCAAACGGTTGCAGGCCGCTGGAAGTCGGCGCCAGGCGGATCGCTTCCAGGATGTGGTTCAGTTTCGCTTCGTCCAGCTTTTGGCTGGCGTCGAAGCTCTTGGTGGCGTAGCGCCAGTTGAGGTGTTTAATTACATCGGTCATATCGATACTCCTGGATGTTATATGGCCTGCCTAAGCAGGCTGAGGCGGACCACCTTATAATAAGTTTCAAGTCAACTTGAGGGTCAAGCGAAAAATGAAAATCGGTGAACTTTCCCGAATGTCAGGCATGGCTGCCTCGGCGATACGGTTTTATGAAGAGCAGGGATTGCTGGCGCCGATCTCGCGCACGGCGTCCGGCTACCGCCAGTATGCCAGCAATGCACCAGACCGGCTGAAGCTAATCCAGGGCGCGAAGAAACTGGGGTTTTCGCTGGATGTGATTCGCGACATGCTGGATGAAAACGGCAAATGCTCGATCGAAAAGACCATGCAGCAATCGGCCATTCTGTTGCGGGAGATTGAGGAACAGCAGGCGGCGCTGGAACGGCGGCGGCAATCGCTGCTGATCCTGCGCGCCAATCTGGACAATTACCAGGGCGACAATCCGTGCCCTGGCAATCAGACGGTGAACTGACTAGCTGAAGCGCAGGCCTTCCAGCGGGAAGCCCTTGATGAACTCGGCGGCAGGCAGGCGCTTGCCGCCCGGCTTTTGCAGCGAGGTCAGGCGCAGCGCGCCCTGACCGCAAGCGACCACGATGCCATGCTGGGCATCGGCCGACAGCACCTGTCCGGCAGCGCCGCTGCCTTCCACCACTTCGGCGCCCCACAGCTTGACCACCACGCCGTTGACCGTGCCATGCGCACCCGGGAAGGGATTGAAGGCGCGGATCTTGCGGCCGAGCTCGACGGCGGATTGCGCGAAGTCCAGCGCCGCTTCTTCCTTGCTGATCTTGCTGGCGTAGTTGACGCCTTGTTCCGGCTGCACCACCGCTTCCAGCTGCTGGTGCTGGTATTTGTTGAGCGCCTCGACAATCATCTTGCCGCCCAGCGCCGCCAGCTTGTCGTGCAGGCTGCCGGTGGTGTCGCTGTCCTCGATCGCCACTTTTTCAACCAGCAGCATCGGGCCGGTATCGAGGCCTTCTTCCATTTCCATGATGGTGATGCCGGTTTCCGTGTCGCCCGCTTCGATGGCGCGATGGATGGGCGCGGCGCCACGCCAGCGCGGCAGCAGCGAACCGTGGATGTTGAGGCAAGGCTTGATGTCCAGCGTGCTGCGCGGCAGGATCAGGCCGTAAGCGGCCACCACCATCACGTCGTACGGCGTCGACAGCAGGCGCTGGTGCGCGGCCAGGGCTTCCTCGGCGCGCTGCGGGTCCTTGCTGTCCATGCGCAGCGACAGCGGCTGCAACACGTCGATGCCGTGCGCGACCGCGTATTGCTTGACGGCCGATGGCTGCAATTGCATGCCGCGGCCGGCAGGGCGGTCCGGCTGGGTCAGCACCAGCGGGATTTCAAAGCCGGCCTCATGCAGCGCTTGCAGGGCCGTGGCGGCAAATTCGGGCGTACCGGCGAAGATGACTTTCATTGGGCGGCGGCGATCAGTAGCGACGGCCCTGGGCGCGCAGCTGGGCTTCCCGCTGCATGCCGCGTTCTTCCTTCTGCAGCTTGGCCTTGATGCGGTTGCGCTTCAGCGGCGACAGGTATTCGACGAAGACCTTGCCCAGCAGGTGGTCCATCTCGTGCTGGATGCAGACGGCCAGCAGGCCATCGGCGTCGACTTCAAACGGCTGGCCCTTGACGTCGAAGGCGCGCACCTTGACCTTGGTCGGCCGCTCCACGCCGTCGTAGACGCCCGGCACCGACAGGCAGCCCTCTTCGTAGACTTCCTTGTCGTCGCTGGCCCACAGGATTTCCGGGTTGATGAAGGCGGTCAGCGCGTTCTTTTCTTCGCTGATGTCGATCACCACCACCTGCTCGTGGACGTCGACCTGCGAGGCCGCCAGGCCGATGCCGGGCGCGTCGTACATGGTTTCGGCCATGTCGGCGACCAGCTTGGCCAGCCGCTCGTCAAACACGGTGACCGGCACCGCAACTTTGTGCAGGCGTGGATCGGGGTAACGCAGAATATTTAAAATAGCCATGATAACGAAGTGAAAACTATGTGATTTCCCTGCTAATGCAGCAAGCGCGCGACGGGTGATGGGAGCGCGGTTTCGCTTGCTAGTTCAGGGTTTTATGGGCAGAATTTGATTCAATTTAGCAAGCTTTACTGCTTTGCTGCCGTGCACCTATGGCGCACTTACTGGATCTATTAATGAAAAATTTTAGCACAGTCGGTCGCCGCCTTGTGGTTGCGGTGCTGGTTTTTGCCGCCGCCAGCGCCTCGGCAGCGCCGATGGCCTGCGAATTCCGCGCCGACGCCCCGGACCAGCACGTGGTGGTCAAGGACGATACCCTGTGGGATATTTCCGGTACTTTCCTGCAAAAACCCTGGTGCTGGCCCACGGTCTGGGACATGAACCGCGAGGACATCGCCAATCCGCACTGGATTTATCCAGGCCAGATCATCTGGTTCGACCGTGCCGCCGGTCGCCTGCGGCTGGGGCAGCCCATCGCCGCCAACAGCGGCGTCAACGACCCGGCTGCCGAACGCCTGCGCCCGCGCGTGCGCACCGACGGCGTGGGCGTGGACGCCGTGCCGTCGATTCCGCCGGGCGTGATCGAACCCTTCCTGACCCAGCCGCTGATTATCGAAGATGACGAATTGAAGGGCGCGCCGCGCATCGTCGCCACGCAGGAGGGGCATGTATTTCTCGGCAAGGACGACAAGGCCTACGTACGCGGCGAGCTGGGCGGCAACAGCGCGTTCCAGGTGTTCCGCCCCGGCGCGCCGCTGAAAGATCCGGTCACCCAACAAATCATCGCCTACGAAGCCTTTTATCTAGGCACGGTGAAATTGCAGACCGAAGCCAAGCCAGGCGCCGGCAGCGATGTGCACACTTTCACGGTCACCACCGCCACCCAGGAAATCGGCAAGGGCGACCAGCTGCGCGCCGTGCCGCCCATGCCGGTGCGCAATTACGTGCCGCATCCGCCGGCGCAGCCGGTCGCGGCGCGCGTGCTGTCGGTGTACGGCGGCGTCACCCACGCCGGCCAGAACCAGATTGTCAGCATTAATCGCGGAAAGCTTGACGGACTCGATATCGGCGCGGTGCTGCAGCTGTACCATGCGGGAGCAACTGTCAGCGATTCCACGGCCAAGAAAGGCTGGTTCGGGCGCGAGCAGCAGGTCAAGCTGCCGGATGAGGAAGTGGGCAGCTTGTTTATCTTCCGCACGTTCAAGCATGTTTCCTACGGCTTGATCATGCAGGTGACGGCGCCAGTGCAGGTCGGCGACGTCGCCAGGTCGCCGGAGTAAGCTGCGCCGTGCAAGCCACGGATTCCCCTGCCGAAACGACGCCGCCAGCGCTGGCCGGCTGGCTGCGTCTGCAACAGACCGACGGCGTCGGCCTGCTGACCGCGCACAGCCTGCTGGAATACTTCGAGACGCCGGCCGCCATCTTCGCCGCCAGCCGCGCCAGGCTGCTGGAGATCGTCAAGCCACGCCAGGCCGATGCCTTGCTGGCGTCGCCGCCGGCCGATCTGGGGGCCCAGGTGGACGCCATGCTGGCGTGGCAGGCGCAGCCGGGCAACTATCTGCTGCCGTTCGACCATCCCGCCTATCCCGAGTACCTGCGCAATATTGTCGGTGCGCCGCTGCTGCTGTTCGTCAAGGGCCGCGTCGAGTTGCTGCCGCAGCGCTCGGTGGCGGTGGTGGGCTCGCGCAACGCCAGCCGCCAGGGGCTGCTGAACGCCGAGCACATGGCGCAGGCGCTGTCCGAGGCCGGCCTGACCATCGTCTCCGGCCTGGCGCTCGGCATCGATGCGGCGGCCCACGTCGGCGGCTTGAACGGCCCCGGCAGCACCATCGCCGTGCTCGGCACCGGCGCCGACCGCATCTATCCGGCCCGCAACGGTGCGCTGGCGCGGCGCATTGCCGAGGAGGGTTGTCTCGTCAGCGAATATGCGCTGGGCACGCCGCCGTCGCGCGACAGCTTCCCGCGCCGCAACCGCATCATCAGCGGGCTGGCGCGCGGGGTGCTGGTGGTGGAGGCGGCCGCCAGGTCCGGCTCGCTGATCACCGCCGGGCTGGCGATCGACCAGGGCCGCGATGTGTATGCGGTGCCCGGTTCGATTCACGCCACCCTGTCCAAGGGCTGCCACCAGTTGATCCGCGAGGGCGCCAGGCTGGTGGAAAGCGCCGCCGATGTGTTGCAGGCGATGCAGATGCTGGCCGACGGCGAGGCCGGCGCCCGCCCGGCGCTGGACGACAGTTTCGTCGACCGCGTGCTGCTGGCGATGGGCGACGACCCGGTCCAGGCCGACGTGCTGGCGGTCCACCTGGGCCAGCCGGCCGGCGAATTGCAGGGACAGTTGCTGGCGCTGGAACTGGCCGGGCTGCTGGAACGCTTGCCGGGCGGCATGTTTCAACGGCTGCGTGGCTGAACAGCACTTGTCTCCGATTCGTGTTAACTGATAGAGTAGAGCCATGTTCGACGTCCTTGTTTATCTCTACGAAACTTATTACCGGCCCGATGCGTGCCCGGAGCCGGCCGCATTGGCCAAGAAGCTGTCGGCCGTCGGTTTCGATGACGTCGAAATTTCCGAGGCGCTGGTGTGGCTGACCGACCTCAACGCCATCGCCGGCGTCGAGCAGGCGCTCACGGCCGCCTCCACCGGCACCCGGTTCTACGTCGAAGAAGAGCAGGACGCGCTGGGCGGCGCCGCCATCGGCTTCATCCAGTTCCTCGAATCGGCCAAGGTGTTGTCACCGCTGCAACGCGAAATCGTCATCGAGCGCGCCCTCGCGCTGGAAGAGATGCCGGTCTCGCTGGGCAAGCTCAAGGTCATCGTGCTGATGCTGCTGTGGAGCCAGGGCAAGGAACCGGACGCGCTGATGTTCGACGACCTGTTCGGCTCGGACGAAGACCAGGCCCCGCGCCTGCTGCATTAATTCCCCTCAAATAAATACTTTCGTGCAACAATTGGCCGCGTCGACGCGGCATGCTTGCGGTGCGTACGGCAATCCGCTTATTATTTGCGCTTTGATAAGACTGTGACGCAAACGTGCAGATTGCTGCGCGATCCATGTATGATGCGCATCTGTCCTCCCCTCAAGTGTTACAAACGAGATACTAAATATGAGCAAAACCCTCATCATCGCCGAGAAACCGTCTGTCGCGAATGACATCGCGAAGACGCTGGGCGGCTTCACCAAGCACGATGAGTACTTTGAATCCGACGAGTACGTGTTGTCCTCCGCCGTCGGTCACCTGCTGGAAATTGCCGTCCCGGAAGAACACGACGTCAAGCGCGGCAAGTGGAGCTTCGCCCATCTGCCGATGATTCCGCCGTATTTCGCGCTGAACCCGATCGCCAAGACCGAGGCGCGCCTCAAGGTGCTGAACAAGCTGATCAAGCGCAAAGACGTCACCACCCTGATCAACGCATGTGACGCGGGCCGCGAAGGTGAACTGATCTTCCGCCTGATCGCGCAGAACGCCAAGGCCAAGCAGCCGGTCAAGCGGCTGTGGCTGCAATCGATGACGCCGGGCGCGATCCGCGACGGCTTCACCCATCTGCGCAGCGACGAAGAGATGCTGCCGCTGGCCGACGCCGCCCGCTGCCGTTCGGAAGCGGACTGGCTGATCGGCATCAACGGCACCCGCGCCATGACCGCGTTCAACTCGAAAGAGGGCGGCTTCTACCTGACCACCGTCGGCCGCGTGCAGACGCCGACCTTGTCGATCGTGGTCGAGCGCGAAGAAAAGATCAAGAAATTCGTCTCGCGCGACTTCTGGGAAGTGCGCGCGGAATTCGTCTGCGCCGCCGGCGTCTACGAAGGCCGCTGGCTGGACACCAAGTTCAAGAAGGACGAGAACGATCCGGAAAAGCGCGCCGAGCGCCTGTGGAGCAAGGCTGCGGCCGACTCCATCGCGGTTGCCGTGCGCGGCAAGCAGGGCAACGTCACCGAAGAATCCAAGCCGACCACCTCGATGGCGCCGGGCCTGTTCGACCTGACCAGCCTGCAGCGTGAGGCCAACTCGCGTTTTGGCTTCTCGGCCAAGAACACGCTGGGCCTGGCCCAGGCGCTGTACGAAAAGCACAAGGTGCTGACCTACCCGCGTACCGATTCGCGCCACCTGCCGGAAGATTATCTGGACACCGTCAAGCAGACGCTGGACTCGGTCAAGGATAACAACAACTACCACCAGTTCGCCAAGCAGATCCTGGACAAGGGCTGGGTCAAGCCGAACAAGCGCATCTTCGACAACACCAAGATCTCGGATCACTTTGCGATCATCCCGACCACCATCGCGCCGAAGAATTTGTCCGAGCCGGAACAGAAACTGTACGACCTGGTGACGCGCCGCTTCATGGCGGTGTTCTTCCCGGCCGCCGAGTTCCAGGTCACCACCCGCTTTACCGAAGTGTCGGGCCACACCTTCAAAACTGAAGGCAAGGTCATGACCAATCCGGGCTGGCTGGCGATCTACGGCAAGGAAGCCGACGACGGCGACAAGGACGCTCCCAACAACAAGACGCTGGTGGCGGTGGCCAAGGGCGAGAAGGTGTTGACCGACAAGGTCGACGCCAACGGCCTGGTCACCAAGCCGCCGGCACGCTACACCGAGGCGACGCTGCTGTCCGCCATGGAAGGCGCCGGCAAGCTGGTGGAGGACGACGAGTTGCGCGATGCGATGGCCGGCAAGGGCTTGGGCACGCCAGCCACGCGCGCCGCTACCATTGAAGGTCTGCTCTCCGAGAAGTATCTGCTGCGCGAAGGCCGCGAGCTGATGCCGACCGCCAAGGCATTTCAGCTGATGACGCTGCTGCGTGGCCTGGGCGTCAACGAGCTGACCGCGCCGGAGCTGACCGGCGAGTGGGAATACAAGCTGTCGCAGATGGAGAAGGGCAAGATCTCGCGCGAAGAATTCATGCGCGAGATCGCCCAGATGACGCAGGTGATCGTCAAGCGCGCCAAGGAATACAACAACGACACGATCCCGGGCGACTACGCCACGCTGACCGCGCCGTGCCCGAACTGCGCGCACGTGGTCAAGGAAAACTATCGCCGCTTCGCCTGCACCCATTGCGAATTCTCGATGAGCAAAACGCCGGGCGGCCGCCAGTTTGAAATCGCCGAAGTGGAACAGCTGCTGCGCGACCGCACCATCGGCCCGCTGCAAGGTTTCCGCTCGAAGATGGGCCGTCCGTTCGCCGCCATCCTGCGCATCGTCAAGGACGAGGACATCAAGAACTACAAGCTGGAGTTCGACTTCGGCCAGAACGACGATTCGGAAGATGCGGAACCGGTCGACTTCACCGGCCAGACGCCACTGGGCCCGTGCCCCAAGTGCAACGGCAACGTGTACGAGATGGGCCTGGCCTATGTGTGCGAAGCTACCGTCGCCAAGCCGAAGGCGTGCGATTTCCGCAGCGGCCGCATCATTCTGCAGCAGGAAATCCTGCCGGAACAGATGGCCAAGTTGCTCAACGACGGCAAGACCGACCTGCTGCCGGGGTTTGTCTCGCAGCGCACGCGTCGTCCGTTCAAGGCCTTCCTGGTAAAGGGCAAAGACGGCAAGATCAGCTTCGAGTTCGAAGAGCGCAAGGCGAAAGCGCCGGCTAAAGGCAAGGCGGCTGCGGCTGCGGCCGAAGACGGTGCGGCGGAAGAGAAAAAAGCGCCGGTGAAAAAGGCGGCGGCGGTCAAGAAGGCTGCGGCAGTCAAGAAGCCGGCGGCGAAGAAACCAGCCGCAAAAAAAGCAGCGCCTAAAAAAGTCGCTGCAACTGCGGAGTAAAACAGAACGGGACACGCAAGTGTCCCGTTTTTTTATGGCGTGAGACTCGATACAACTGGTAACTTTTCTTACTGAAGTGTGGTCGTCTTCGGCTGAGGCGGGCGCGTTGAAGGTACAAGAACGCTGATCAACAGCGGTCTGCCAACCCACAGTAAAGGAATCACGCCATGAAAACCAACACCCTGATGATCACCGCCGGCCTGTTTTCGATGATCAGCGCAGCCGCCTTCGCGCAGACGCCTGTGGCCCAGGTCCAGCACGACAATGCGCAGATCCGCCAGGACACCAAACAAATTCATCAGGACACCCGCGAGATCAAACACGACAACGCCGTGATCGCGGTGAAGAAGGATGAAGTGGCCGCCGGCAAGCAGCAGCTGCATGCCGAGAAGCAGGAAAGCAAGGCGCTGGCGCACGCCGAGCACCAGGAGCTGAAGCAGGGCAATCTGGCCGGCGCCGCGCAGCTGGACCAGGCGCGCCGCAACGAGCAGGTGGCCATCAAGCAGCAAAAGCAGGAAATCCGCCATGACCAGAAAGTGATCGCCCATCACGCCGTCGACAAGCACGCGACCCAGGTGGCGCGTCAGGAGGACAAGGTCGACCGCCGCCTCGACACCGCCAAGCGTGATCACGACGCCAACAAACTCTGATTGTCATTGGGACCAAAGCCGGACGCCGTCAGGCGCGCCGGCTTTTTAACGCTTGCGCGCGGCCGCACAAGCCACTATATTGATCCCATCATGACCCTCGCTCTCACCACCGTCACCTCCAATGCGGCTTATCAGCCGTATGTGCCGACGGTCGGCCAGAATTCGACCGCGGCTGCGGCCTTGTCGTCGCAGGCGGTCAGCTTGTCGGCGCAGTCGGCGGTGGTGGCGTCGCTGGGCGGCTCGACTGGCGCGACAGTGTATTCGGCCAGCGGGTTGCTGAGCAGCCTGACGCAGGCGGGCACGCAGGAAGAAGCGGTCAGCGTGCCGGTCGACGGCAGCAAGGTCGACACCTCCAACAGCGCGCAGTTCGCGCAAGATCAGGGCATCGTGTCGACGCTGGCCACCAGCTCCACCGGCGCCGGCGTCTACACCGGCAGCGGCACGGCCAGCGACGGCCTGTCCGATCAAGCCTCCGCCAACTGGGCGGACCTGCTCAAAACCAATCCCAATCTGGCGGGCACCGTCATCTCCAGTTCGTTCGACATGGGCATCGTCAGCACGCTGCACCTCACCGCTTAGTCAAACCTGAGCATTAAAATAATTGCCGTGCTAAACTATTGATTCTTCAGGGCAATCCATTTTCTGTTGCCTGAATCGTTGTTTCAATAGTAGCAATCTTCTTTGCATTTCAACATTGCCATTACGGCACGGTAACCATGAATAATTTCAAAATCGGCACGCGCCTGGCCGCAGGCTTTGGCTTGGTATTGGCAATGATGATCCTGATGACCTTGATCGGCATCCGTCATATGCATTCGGTGGCTTCGGCCACGCGCGACATGATGCAGCAGCCGCTGGCAAAAGAGCGCATGATCAGCGACTGGTATCGTTTGATCCACACCAGCGTGCGCCGCACGTCGGCCATCTCGAAGAGTACGGACCCGTCGCTGGGCCCGTTCTTCGCGGAGGACACCAAGCTGTCCACTGCCGAGATCAACGGCCTTCAGCAAAAGGTCGAGCCGCTGCTGGAAGGCGACGACGAAAAGGCGATGTACAAGGACATGCAGGCCAACCGCAAGCTGTACGTGGCCTCGCGCGACAAGATCGTGGCGCTGAAAAAGGACGGCAAGCTGGACGAGGCGGCGGAAGAGCTGGAACAGCGTTTCACCCCTTACGGCAAAGCCTATCTGGGTTCGCTGGGCGGTTTGCTGGAACATCAGCGCAAGAGCATGGACGGCGAGGCGGAGCGGATCGAGGCGCTGTATGAAACCAACCGCACCTTCATGGCCATCTTCGGGCTGGTGGTGCTGGCGCTGGGGGTTTTCTGCGCCTGGCGTTTGACGCGCGGCATCACCGTGCCGCTGGGCCAGGCGGTCGAGATCGCCGAGGCAGTGGCGCACCGCGACCTGACCTCGCACATTGAAGTCAACAGTACCGACGAAACCGGCCGCCTGCTGCAATCGTTGCAGAAGATGAATGATGGCCTGATCAGCATCGTCACCGAAGTGCGCAACGGCACCGAGAGCATCTCGACCGCCTCCAACCAGATCGCCGCCGGCAACCTGGACTTGTCGGGCCGTACCGAAGAGCAGGCCTCCAGCCTGGAGGAGACCGCCTCGTCGATGGAAGAACTGACTGCGACCGTCAAGCAGAATGCCGACAACGCGCGCCAGGCCAACCAGTTGGCGGTGAAAGCGTCGGAAGTGGCGCAGCGCGGCGGCGGCGTGGTGGCGCAAGTGGTCAGCACTATGGATGCGATCAACGGTTCCTCGCGCAAGATCGCCGACATCATCAGCGTGATCGATGGCATTGCCTTCCAGACCAATATTCTGGCCTTGAACGCGGCGGTGGAAGCGGCCCGCGCGGGCGAGCAGGGCCGTGGCTTCGCGGTGGTGGCGTCCGAAGTGCGCAACCTGGCGCAGCGCAGTGCGGCGGCGGCCAAGGAAATCAAGACGCTGATCGACGATTCGCTGGACAAAGTGGATGCCGGCAGCATGCTGGTGTCGCAGGCCGGCAGCACCATGACCGACGTGGTCGACAGCATTCAGCGCGTGACCGACATCATGGGCGAAATCACCTCGGCCACGCTGGAGCAGAGCAGCGGCATCGAGCAGGTCAATCAGGCGATCGGCCAGATGGATCAGGTCACGCAGCAAAACGCCGCGCTGGTGGAAGAAGCCGCCGCCGCCGCCGCCTCGCTGCACGACCAGGCCGACGCGCTGACGGCCATCGTCGCCGTCTTCAAACTGCGTTAACAATCCGGGGTCAGATACCGTCTTGAATAGCAAGCCCTTTCGCCAGGTAATTGGGGTCAAAGGGCTTGTTTGTTTTGATGACGCCGTAAATGAAATGCGCCAGCTTATGCATGACGGCGCCGATGAC
>NZ_WWCS01000027.1 GCF_009857535.1 Duganella margarita | reverse complement strand
CCGGCAAAAAAACCGCGCGCGACGCCGCCGGCGGCAACTCCGCCGGCACGCGCGCCCGCGCCCGCACCGCCGCCGCTGCCGAACCCAGCAGCTTCGATCCCGAACGCCTGCGTCTGTTCGGCCTGATCGCCCTGCTGCTGCTGCTGGTTGGCGGCTTCGCCATTTATTACTGGATCGCCCTGACCGGCCCCGGCGCAGGCGCTGGGCTGCCGCCAGTCCCGATGCCGCCGCAAAACGCTGCCAGCGGCGCCACCAGCGCCGGCCAGATCATCGTCGCCACTCCGGGCGCCGGCAGCACTGGCGCCGGCCCGGACTTGCCCAACACCGGCGAACCCGCCTACGCCGACGATCCCCTGCTCGGAACAACCGCCAGCCGCAGCAGCCAGCAGGACCTGGAACGCCGCCTGGAACGCACCGAACAGGAACTGGCCGCCGCCCAGCAAGCCATCCAGGCCGCCGCCGCGCCGCGTCCGGAACGCATGCCGGTGCTGGCCGCGCCGAAAAACGACGACATCCGCGTCACCCGCATCGTGCAGCCGGCCCCGGTCGCGCCGGCGCTGGACCGCGCCTACCAGGCCTTCAACAGCGGCGATACCGCCGGCGCCCAGCAGCAATACGACGCCGCCCTGGCCCAGGACGCCAATAACCGCGACGCCCTGCTCGGCGCCGCCCATGTCGCCGCCCGCCAGAACCAGAAGGACAAGGCGGCCGGCTACTACCTGCGCCTGCTGGAACTGTCGCCCAACGACGCCGACGCCACCGCCGGCCTGATCGGCCTGCGCCAGGGCGACATCAGCCAGAGCGAAGCGCGCCTGAAGGCCATCCTGGCCACCACACCGGACGCCGGCCCGATCCTGTTCGCGCTCGGCAACCTGTACGCCCAACAAGGCCGCTGGCCGGACGCCCAGCAAGCCTACTTCCGCGCCGTCGGCGCCGCGCCGGACAATCCGGACTACGCCTACAACCTGGCCATCGGTCTGGACCGCCTGAACCAGGGCAAACTGGCGCTTGGCTACTACCAGCGCGCGCTGGCCATGGCGCAGGACAAGGCCGTCGGCTTCGACCGCAACGCGCTGCGCAAGCGCATGCATGAACTGAGCACCGTCCCCCACTGACACATGGCAGAACAACCCAAAATCCCCCTCGGCAAACTGCTGATACAAAAAGGCATCATCAGCGAAGACCAGCTGCGCATCGCGCTGATCGAGCAAAAAAGCAGCAACGAGCCGCTGGGGAAACTGCTGATCACACTGGGCTTCGTCACCGAAGCGACGGTGCGCGAGGCGCTGTCGGAAAACCTCAACACCCAGAGTGCGGATCTCAACAGCCTGGTGGTGGACGCCATCGCGCTCAAGCTGATCCCCAAGGAAGTGGCCAAGCGCTACCGCGTGTTCCCGATCGTCTACGAGCGCGCCACCGACAACCTGATCCTGGCCATGTCCGACACCAGCAACATCGTCGCGCTGGACCAGATCAGCGCCATGCTGGTCAAGGGCATCACCATTACGCCGCTGCTGGTCAATGAATCCGACATCTCGCGCGCCATCGACCAGTACTACGGCTTCGAACTGTCGATCGACGGCATCCTGCACGAGATTGAAACCGGCGAAGTCAATTACGCCAGCATCGGCAGCACCTCGGACGAATACAGCCAGCCGATGGTGCGCCTGATCGACGCCATCCTGGCCGACGCCGTGCAAAACAGCGCCTCCGACCTGCACTTCGAGCCGGAGCAGTCGTTCCTGCGCATCCGCTACCGCATCGACGGCATCCTGCGCCAGATCCGCAGCCTGCATAAATCCTACTGGCCGGCGATGGCGGTGCGGCTCAAGGTCATGTCCAACATGAACATCGCCGAAACCCGCGCGCCGCAGGACGGCCGCATCTCGATCAAGTTCTCCGGCCGCCAGATCGACTTCCGCGCCTCGGCGCAGCCGACCACACACGGCGAGAACTTCGTGCTGCGCGTGCTCGATCGCCAGAAAGGCATTGTACCGCTCGATGGCCTGGGCCTCGGCGAGAACGAACTCAATCTGCTCAAGCTGATGATCGCCCGTCCCGACGGCGTGATCCTGGTGACCGGGCCGACCGGCTCCGGCAAGACCACCACGCTGTATTCGATCCTGAATCACATCAACACCGAAAGCGTCAACATCATGACGCTGGAAGACCCGGTCGAATACCCGATGAACATGATCCGGCAAACCTCGGTCAACGAATCGTCCAAGATGGGCTTTGCCGAAGGCATCCGCTCGATGATGCGGCAAGACCCGGACGTGATCCTGGTCGGCGAGATCCGCGACAAGGAGACCGCCGAAATGGCCTTCTCAGCCGCCATGACCGGCCACCAGGTGTATTCGACGCTGCACACCAACTCCGCCATCGGCGCCATTCCGCGCCTGCTGGACATTGGCGTGCTGGCCGATATCATGGCCGGCAACATCATCGGCATCATCGCCCAGCGGCTGGTGCGCAAGCTGTGCACCGCCTGCCGCGAAGCCCATGTGGCGGACGATGTCGAGCGCCGCCTGCTCGGCATTCCGGACCACGCCGCGCCGCAGACGCTGTACCACGCGGTCGGCTGCGACAAGTGCGCGCACCAGGGCTACAAAGGCCGCATCGCCATCATCGAACTGCTGAAAATGACGCCGGCGCTGGACGAACTGGTGGCGCGCCGCGTCTCCACCCGCGAACTGAAAAACGCGGCCGCCGCCGGCGGCTTCCACAGCCTGATTGACGATGGCCTGCGCCGCGTGCGCGAAGGCGTGACCACGCTGGAAGAAGTCGGCCGCGTGGTAGACCTCACCGAAAGGCTGGGCTGATGCCGCAATATCTCTACCGCGCGATGGACGCCACCGGCCATATCCAGCCGGGCAATATGGACGCCGCCAACGAGCCGGATCTGGAACTGCGCCTGACCCGCATGGGCCTGGACCTGATCGACTGCCGCGTCTCGCGCGCCAAGGTCATCGCCATCAAGCGCGTGATCACCCGCAAGGACCTGATCAACTTCTGCTTCCACATGGAGCAGATGACCGGCGCCGGTGTGCCGATCCTGGAGGGCCTGAACGATCTGCGCGACAGCATCGACCACCCGCGCTTCCGCGAAATGATCACCGGCCTGATTGAAAATATCGAAGGCGGCAAGCAGTTGTCGGCAGCGATGGCGGCCTACCCGGAAGTGTTCGACCTGACCTTTACCAGCCTGATTACCGCCGGCGAGCAAAGCGGCAAGCTGGCGGAGGTGTTCCGCAACCTGTCGGAAACGCTGAAGTGGCAGGACGAACTGGCGTCGCAGACCAGGAAGATCATCATGTACCCTGCCGCCGTCGGCCTGTTCGTCACCGGCGTCATGTTCTTCCTGATGATTTACCTGGTGCCGCAGCTGACGTCCTTCGTCAAAAACATGGGCAATACGCTGCCGCTGCATACCAAGGCGCTGATCTTCGTCTCGAATATTTTCATCAATTACTGGTATGTGATGATTGCCGTGCCGGTAATCGGCTTCTTCGCCGCCCGCACCTGGCTGGCGCGCAGCGAACATGCGCGCTACATGGCCGATGGCTTCAAGCTGCGCATCTGGATGATCGGTCCGGTGCTGCACAAGATTATCCTGGCGCGCTTTGCCACCTTCTTTGCGATGATGTACGCGTCCGGCATCACCATCCTCGAATGCATCCGCCTGTCGGAAGGCATTGTCGGCAACCGCGTGGTGGCGGCCGGCCTGCGGCGCGCCGCGCAGCAGATCTCCGAAGGCCAGGGCATAACGCAGGCGTTCCAGAACACCGGCATCTTCCCGCCGCTGGTGATCCGCATGCTGAAAGTGGGCGAATCGACCGGCGCGCTGGATGGCGCGCTGCATAACGTCAGCTACTTCTACAACCGCGAAGTCAAGGAGATGATCGAGAAGGTGCAGTCGATGATTGAACCGGCCATCACCGTGGTGCTGGGGGTGATGGTGGGCTGGATCATGCTGTCGGTGATGGGACCGATCTACGACACGATCAGCAAGATCAGGACCTGAGGCCATCGTGTTCACCAAACATTTATTCTATCTGACCAGCGAACAGCTGTGCGCCTACGAATGGCACAACGGCCGGCTCTCGGGCGGCGTCTGTTTCGTCAACAACCGTGGCGGCATCGATGACTTCATGGACTACATCGACAGCCACCACCGCTTCTCGCCTGCCTACATCCTGGCCGACCTGATTGAAGAAGACTTCCAGCGCGTGACGCTGCCGCACGTCAGCGGCGCCGGCGCCCGCAAGCTGCTGCAACGGCGCTTGATGCAGCAGTATCGCGAAACACCGTTCCGCCATCACGAGGTGCAGGGCCGCGAAGCAGCCGGCCGCCGCGACGACATCGTGCTGCTGTCGGCGCTGACCAATCCATCGTCGGTACAGCCGTGGGTGGAAGCGCTGGAGCAGCTGCAAATGCCGCTGGCCGGACTGTATTCGACCACGCTGATGAGCGAAGAACTGGTGCGCAAGCTGCGCCTCAACGATGAACACCTGCTGCTGGTGACGCAGCAATCGGCCGGCTGGCGCCAGAGTTATTTCCAGAACGGCATGCTGAAGTTCTCGCGCCTGACCCCGGCCATCGACCGTGACGGCAATCCGGTCAATATCGGCGTGGAGACCGCCAAGACCCAGCAATTCCTCAGCAGCCAGCGCCTGATGGCGCGCGGCCAGGTGCTGGCTGCGGTGGTGGTCACGCCGGCCGCCGACACCGAAGCGCTGAACGAACAATGCGAAGACGGCGCGGAAACCGTGTTCCGCCTGCTGTCGCTGGAGTCGGTGGCGGACGGCGTCGGCCTGAAGACCGGCGGCGGTGACGTCGACGATCTCGCTGACCATCTGGCCGAACCCATGCTGCTGGCATTGCTGGCGCACCGCGCGCCTGCCAGCCATTACACGCTGGGGCTGTGGCAGCGCTACTTCAAGCTATGGCGCGCGCGCGTCAACCTGTACGCGGTGAGCGCCACGCTGGCCATCTGCGGCGCGGCGTGGACCGGCGCCAACCTGTGGCAGGAACACGAAGCCAATAGCGACAGCAAGCAGCTGGCCGCCGAAACATCCAGCTTCAACCAGCGCTATCGCGCCACCATGGCGGAAATTCCGCCGCGCGTGACCACCACGGCCAATATGCGGGCGGCGGTCAATGTGGAACGCATGCTGGCCACGCAATCCGGTTCGCCGATCGGCATGGCCACGGTCGTCAGCGAGGCATTGGAGGCGGTGCCGCAGATCCGCCTGCTGCAAATGGACTGGAAAGTGAACGCGCCGAGCGCCAACCCGCCTGCGCCGGGACAGGACGCCACGCAGGCCACGCCGATTTCCTCGCTGGTGGCAGGCATTCCGCAACGCGCGCCGCAAACACTGGTGCTGGAGGCGGAGATCATGAGCGACCAGGATGACTATCGCAATGCGGTGGACAGCATGACGCAGTTTGCCAAGGCGCTGGCACGCCATTCTCACCTGACGGTGGAAGTGGAAAAGCCGCCGGTGGATACGCGGTCGTCGGTCAAGCTGTCCGGCAAGGCCGGCACGCAGGCGGCCGCCCCGGGCCGTGCGCGATTTACCCTCAACCTGGTGTGGAAGCCATGAGCACGAATCCTGTCCCGGGCAAGAAGAAAGCGGCGGCGGCCCTCACGCTGCCGTACTGGATCACGGAATTTGCCTTGATCCGCACGGCGGCCCTGACGCTGCTGGCGGCGATCACCATCTCGCTGACCGCCGTGCTGCTGACGCAATTGAAAAAACACGAGGCCGACGACACGCTGGAAACCAACCAGCGCGCCCGCGACGCCGCATCGTCGCTGTACGCGCAAGTCGACAGCGAGAAGCGCGACATCCGCAACTATCAGCAGCGCTTTATCGCGCTGCGCCAGCGCGGACTGGTAGGCGACGAGCGCCGTCTGGAGTGGCTGGATGCGATCCGCCAAACGCAGGAACAGCTCAAGCTTGCGCCACTCAGTTACGAGATCGAACCGCAACAGACCGTGCAACTGGAGTCGCCGCTGGATCTGGGCGACTTTGAACTGCGCGGCAGCCGCATGCGGCTGCACATGGAACTGCTGCATGAGCTGGACCTGTTCAATTTCTTCCAGACGCTGCGCCGGCAAAGCTACTTTGCGGTGCAGGATTGTTCGATCAAGCGCATGGGCGCGGTGACTGGCGCGCCGGGCGCACCGACGCTGGGCGCCGACTGTACCTTGAACTGGATCACGCTCAACACCGCGCCCAAGGCGCCGCGCCTGGCCGCGATGAAGCCGGCGAAAGGAAAATCATGATGCGCCGCGCCGCCCTCTGCGCCGTAACGGCCCGGCTGATATTGCTGGCCGCCCTGCTGCCGCCATCCGCGCAGGCGCAAGTCACGCTGGGACGACTATTCTCGACGCCCGCCGAACGCGCCAGCATGGAGGCGAGCCGTAGCGTGGCCGCGGGCCCGCCCGTTAATCCGCAAGACCAACAGCAACAGCAACAACAGCCGCCGCCGGGCATGCCAGGTATGCCCGCGGCCAATGCCGGCCCTCCCGGCGCACCAGGCGGCGCCTCCGCAGTGCCTGAGCCACCGCCGCCGGTGCTGATAATGAGCGGCATCCTGCGCCGAAGCGACAACCGCACCACAGTCTGGCTCAACGACGAGCCGCAATACGGCGCACAGAAAAGTACCTCGCAGCGGCCTGGCGCAGGTACGCCGAATGTCACAGTCACCCTGCCGTCGGGGAAAAAGATCATCCTCAAAGCCGGCCAGCGCTACGATCTGACGGAAGGCCGAATCAAGGACATCAATGAACCATAGGATTACGCACCACCAGTCCGGCTTCACCCTGGTGGAAATCGCCATCGTGCTGCTGATCGTCGGCCTCTTGATCGGCGGCATGATGGCGCCGCTGGCATCGCAGCTGGAGCAGCGCCGCGTCACCGACACCAAGCGCGCCATGGAAGATGCGCGCGAGGCGCTGTTCGGCTTTGCGCTGCGCAATGGCTACCTTCCCTGCCCCGCCGTCTCGTCCACCAATGGGCTGGAAGACCGCACCGGCAACCTCTGTAACAAGCGCTTCGGCTACCTGCCATGGACCACGCTGGGCGTCAGCCGGCTCGATGGGTGGGACCGGGTGTTGGCCTACTCCGTCACCCCGGCGTTTACCGACTCGCTCACCCCGTTCACGTTACAGACACCACGCGACATCACCATCGGCACCCGCAACACCAGCGGCCAACTTGTGCAGGCGACCGACATGAATGATATTCCTGCGGCCATCATTTCGTTTGGCCGCAACGGCTACGGCGCCACCAGCAACCAGGACACCTTGATCGCCGACGTCGGCGTCGGCAACGTCGATGAAAAGGTCAACCTGCAGGCCGGCGGCACCACGCTCGTCACCCGCGACATCGCTGAAGACGCGCGCACGCCCGGCGGCGCATTCGACGATCTCGTGCTGTGGATCTCGCCCAATATTCTGTACAACCGCATGGTCGCGGCGCAGCGCCTGCCATGATGCGGCCAGCGCTCATCATCGCCCACTACACGCTACTGGAAGCCTTGCGCAACCGGCTGCTGTGGCTTGTGCTGCTGATGATGGCCGGCGCGGTAGCGGTCAGCGGCTTCCTGAATGAACTGGCGCTGACTGAAAGCCGTCAATTGCAGGCGGCCTTGCTGGGTGCGGTGCTGCGCTTCGCGGCGGTGTTTTTGGTGGCGACCTTTGTTATCACAAGCATGGCGCGCGAGGCCAACGACAAAGGCCTCGAACTGCTGATGGCGTTGCCGCTGCGGCGCGCGGTTTATTTGTTCGGCAAGCTGGCAGGATTTGGCGCGCTGGCGATTCTGCCCACATTGCTGTTTGGCGCACTGGGACTGTTCTTTGCGCCGCCCGCGCAGGCCGCGCTGTGGGCGTTTTCGCTGTTGTGCGAATGCTGGATTGTGGCGGCGTTCAGCGTGTTGTGCATGCTGACGCTGAACCAGGTGCTGCCGGCATTGGCGGCGTCGTTTGCTTTTTATCTGCTGGCGCGCGTGATCGGGGCGTTGCAGTTGCTTGGCCACTGCGCCAGTACCGTGCAAAGCGGCGGCCAGCAAGTGCTCAACGCCGGCATTGACGGCCTGGCGCTGCTGCTGCCGCATCTGGACCAGTTCACGCGCAGCGACTGGCTGGTCTACCACAGCGGCAGCGCCAGCGACCTCGCGGCCATCGCCACGCAAACGGCCATCTACGTCACCCTGATGGCCGCCGCCGCGCTGTTCGACCTGCACCGCAAAGCCATCTGAGGCCGCACATGCCGCCCGCCACGCCATCCCAGGAGCCATCCGCGCCAAAGCACGCTGTTCGCCGCGCCGCGCCGCGCCGTGCGCTGCTGGCCGTGCTGTTTGCGCTGACGCTGCAAATCCTCTGGCAAGCCAGCCGTCCGCCTGCCCGCGCGCCGGCGCAAGACCTGCCGCCGGCGCCATCGCTGGCAACGCTGCAACTGGCCGCGATGGGCGACCCAATAGCACTCTCCAAAGCCACCATGCTCTACGTCCAAGGCTTCGACGAACAAGCCGGCATCAGCATCGCCTGGCGCAACCTCGATTACACCAAAGTCGCGCTCTGGCTGCAGCGCGTGCTGGACCTCGACCCGCGCAGCCAATACCCGCTGCTGGCCGCCAGCGAAGTCTATGGCTCCGTCAGCGACCCGGCGCGCGCGCGCCTGATGCTGGACTTCGTCTACGCCCGCTTCAGCGAAGACCCCAACCGCCGCTGGCCATGGCTGGCGCACGCCGCGCTGGTCGCCAGACACCGCCTGCACGACCTGCCATTGGCGCGCCGCTACGCCGCCGCCATCCGCATGCAAGCCACCGGCGCCAACATCCCTGCCTGGGCCAGGGAACTGGAAATCTTCATCGCCGAAGACATGAACGAAGTGGACGCCGCGCGCGCGCTGATCGGCGGCCTGCTGCAAAGCGGCCAGATCACCGATCCCAACGAGCTCAAATTCCTCGCCGCGCGCCTCGACCAACTCAACCAAAAACACTAGCGCTTGCTATACTACGAGCCATCATCAGAAAGGACACCCATGCGCTCATCTCCTGTACGCCAACGCGGCTTTACCCTGGTGGAAATCGCCATCGTACTGGTCATCATCGGCCTGCTGCTGGGCGGCGTGCTCAAAGGCCAGGGACTGATCGACAGCGCCCGCGTCAAGAACATCATCCAGCAATCGACCTCGCTGACCGCCGCCGTCAATGCCTACCAGGATAAATTCCGCGCCCTGCCCGGCGACGACGTGCAAGGCACCGTGCATGCGCCCGGCGCCACCGGTAACGGCAATGGCGACGGCCAGATCGGCGAATACCTGCTGGCGCCGCAGCACCTGGCGCTGGCCGGCTTCATCACCGGGTCCTACAACGGCACCAGCGACTTTATGACCAGCGCCCAGGGCGGCGCCGTCTACATCTACAACGACGTGGTGGCCGGCCGCGGCGGCAACGGCATCCGCCTCGACAACCTGCCCGACTCGTTCGCCGAACAACTCGATAGCAAGCTGGATGACGGCAAATACAACACCGGCTCGGTCCGCGCCACCGGCGCCTACACCAACAACGGCAGCGTCATCCAGCGCACCGCTGTATTCTTCTAAGATTAAAAGCACACTCGTACTTTTATTCAGATAGAATGGCTGTCACCAATAAAAAGCAGGAGACAGCATGTTTGAAGAATTCATCGGCACCAAACCGGTCTCGGCGCGCCACCAGTTCGACACCGTCGCCCTTAATGCCTGGCTGCGCCAGCACGTCGAAGGCTATCCGGACGGCGAGCTGAGCGCTGAACAATTCAAGGGCGGCCAGTCCAATCCCACGTTCAAGCTGAGCGTCAGCGGGCAGGATTACGTCCTGCGCACCAAGCCGGGACCGGCCGACAAACTGCTGCCCTCCGCCCACGCCATCGAACGCGAATACCGCGTCATGGATGCGCTGCAACAGCACGGCTTCCCGGCGCCGAAACAATACGCGCTGTGCACCGACGAAACCATCATCGGGCGCGCCTTCTACGTGATGGAATGCGTGGAAGGCCGCGTGTTGTGGGACCAGTCCCTGCCCGGCATGACGTCGGCCGAACGGGCCGCCATCTACGACGAACTGAACCGCGTGATCGCCCAGCTGCACACGATCGACTACGCCGCCATCGGCCTGGCCGACTACGGCAAGCCCGGCAACTACTTCGCGCGCCAGATCGAGCGCTGGACCAGGCAATACCTGGCCTCGCAGACCGAAACCATCGAGGCCATGGAGCAATTGATCGCCTGGCTGCCAGCCCACATCCCGCCCGGCGACGACACGTCCATTGTGCACGGCGACTTCCGCCTCGATAACATGCTGTTCCACCCGACCGAGCCGCGCATCCTGGCCGTGCTGGACTGGGAACTGTCGACGCTGGGCCACCCGTTCGCCGACTTCTCCTACCACTGCATGAGCTGGCACATCCCGCCGGGCCAGTTCCGCGGCATCGCCGGGCTGGACCTGCCAGCGCTGGGCATCCCGACCCAGCAGCAATACATCGCCCGCTACGCCGAGCGCACCGGCAAGACCATCCAGCTGAGCGATTTCAACTTCTACCTGGCGTTTAATATGTTCCGCCTGGCCAGCATCATGCAAGGGATTATGAAACGCTACGTCGACGGCACCGCCGCCAGCGCCCAGGCGCTGGAATCGGGCAAGATGGCGCGGCCGATGGCGGAACTGGGCTGGTCTTACGCCTGCGGCAAGCCGATCTAGCCAACCGGATCGCGGACGATGTGGCCACCAGGCGCCGTCCACGCCAAAAGCCCTTTCTGAAACGGTTGTCCTCGGCTACTATCGTGCTGCCAGCACAAGACGAGGTCAACCGCGTGCCAGAAACACAACGCAAACCATTGCCATCCATCCGCTCGCAGATCGCGCTGCTGGTGCTGGCCTGCGCGCTGCCCACCGTGGTCGGCTTCGGCGCGCTGGTCGGCCAGTTCTACAGCCGCGAACGCGACACGCTCAAGGACGACACCCAGCAAGCCGCGCGCGCAGTCGCCGCCGCCATCGACCGCGACCTGGTGCAGAGCGAAGGCGCGGCCGCCGCGCTGGCCTCGTCGCCCAGCCTGCGCACCAACGACCTGGCCGCATTGCGCTTGCAGGCCGGCGCCCTGCTCAGCCCGCAGTTCCCCTCGTCCCAGTTCATCTTGAGCGACCACACCGGCAAGGCCGTGCTGAACGTCGGCGCGGCGCTGCCGGACACGCTTAACCCGGTGGCCAACCGCCACCGGCTGGCGCCGCTGTTCGGCCATGGCCGGCCGCAGATGTCGGTGGTGATAGTGGAAGGCAGCGCGCTGCTGGCGCTCGACGTGCCGGTGTTCATCGACGGCCACGTCGCCTACGCCATGACCGCGCTGCTGAAACCGGACCGGCTGGCACGCACCCTCAAGGACGAACACATCAGCGCCGGCCAGGCCATGACCTTGTACGATGCGGACGGCAATGTGGTCGCCCAGGCCGGCGGTCCGCGCCAGCTGCTCGGCCATGCGGCCACGCCGGCGCTGCGCGCACAGATGCGCAAGGCGGCCGAAACCCTGCTCGATACCGAAGACGCCCAGGGCACGCCGGTGTATCTCGGCCTGAGCCGGGCGCCGGTGAGCGGCGCGGTGGTCGGCATCGCCACGCCGCAAGCCAGGGCCTATGAAGAACTGCTGCGCGCCGTGGCGCTGATCGCCGCCACCATGATCGCCGTGCTGGCGGCCGGCTTTTCGCTGGCGTGGGCGGTCGGCGGCCGCATCGCCCGCTCGGTGCGCGAACTGGTGGCGCCGGCGCAGGCGCTGGCCAGCGGCCGGCCATTCGTCATGCCGGCCACCGCCTTCCGCGAGGCCGAGGTGGTGGCGCAGGCGCTGCAGGCGCTGGAAGGCGACCTGCGCCGGCACAACCACGAACTGGAAAGCCTGGTGGCGGAACGCACCAGCCAGCTGGAACGCAACCGCGCCCAGCTGGAAACCCTGTACGCCACCGCCCCCGTCGGCCTGAGCTACGTGGACAACGAACTGCGCATCGTCCGCATCAACGAATACCTGGCCGCGCTCAGCGAACAGAAAGTGGTGGCGCACCTGGGCCGTCACATCGGCGAAGTCATCCCCGACCTGGCACTGCGCGCCGCCATGCTGGGCGATTACCGCACCGTGCTGGAAAGCGGCAAGCCGCTGACCAACCTGCGCCGCGCCGGCCATACCGTGGCCGCGCCCGACGAGCTGCGCCACTGGGTGATGAGCTACTACCCGCAGTTCGGCCCCGGCGGCAAGATCATCGGCATCACCTCGCTGGTGCTGGACGAAACCGACTACAGGCGGGTCGAAAGCGAATTGCGCAGTTCGCGCCGGCTACTCAGCTCGGTGGTGGAAAACATCCCGGCGATGATCTTCCTTAAACGCGCCGACGACCTGAGCTACGCCATGTTCAACCGCCATGGCGCCCGCATGCTCGGCTATAGCAACGAACAGCTGATCGGCAAGAACGACTACGATTTCGTGCCGGCCGCGCAGGCCGACCAGTTCAAGCTGGACGACCTGCGCGTACTCGACAGCCCGCCCGGTGCGGTCACCGAAATCGCCGAGGAACCGCTGGCCACGCCCGATGGCCCGCTTTACCTGACCACCCGCAAGGTGGCGCTGCGCGACGAGCACGGCGTCGCCACCCACGTGCTGGGCATTTCGCTCGACATCACCGACCGCAAGCAGGCCAAGGAAGTGCTGCGCGCCACGGCCGACCGGCTGGCCGCCAGCGAACACTTCGTCCGCACCGTCACCGACAACCTGCCCGGCATGGTGGCCTACTGGGACGCCGCGTTGCGCTGCCGCTTCGCCAACCGCTACTTCCTCGAATGGCATGGCCGCAGCAGCGAACAGATGCTCGGCGCGCACATGCCGGAGGTGCTCGACGCCGCCGAATACGCCGAGGGCGCGGCCTACGTGCAGGCGGCGCTGGCCGGCCAGGCGCAGGGCTTTGCCGGCAAACTGCACTGGCCGTCGGGCGACATCAGCCATACCTGGGTCAATTACATCCCGGATCTGGACGATTCCGGGGCTGTACAGGGTTTCTTTGTGCTAGTCTCCGATGTCACCGAGTTAAAGGAAACAGAATTGCACCTGCAGGAAGTGAACGAAGAGCTGATCCTGGCGCGCGACCGCGCCGAAGCAGCCAGCCGCGCCAAGAGTGAATTCCTGGCCAATATGAGCCACGAAATCCGCACCCCGATGAACGCCATCATCGGCCTGGCGCGCCTGCTGGAGGAAGCGCCGCTGGCGCCGCGCGAACGCGGCTACCTGCACAAAATCCAGTTCGCCACGCAGTCTCTGCTCAGCCTGGTCAACGACGTGCTCGACTTCTCGCGGGTCGAGGCCGGCCAGCTGGTGCTGGAGCATGCCCACTTCCATTTGCAGCACGTGCTCGACAGCATCAGCGTCATGCTCAGCGGCAGCGCCAGCGACAAGGGCATCGAGCTGGTGTATGACATCGATCCGGCCATGCCGACCGACCTGGCGGGCGACCCGATGCGCTTGCAGCAGGTGCTGCTGAACCTGATCAGCAACGCCATCAAGTTCACCGCCCACGGCGAAGTGGTGCTGACGGTGCGGCCGGCGCCCGGATCGGCGCGCCCGGGCGACCGCGCGCTGCTGGTCGAATTCGTGGTGCGCGACACCGGCATCGGCATCGCCCCCGAGCAGCAGGCCGGCATCTTCGACGCTTTCTCGCAGGCCGACAGCAGCACCAGCCGCAAATTCGGCGGCGCCGGACTGGGCCTGGCGATCTGCCGCCAGCTGGCTGACATGATGGGCGGCGCCATCAGCGTCACCAGCGCGCCGGGGCACGGCGCCGAGTTCCTGTTCGCCTGCCCGCTCGAATCCACCGTCCCGCTGGCCGCCGCCGCGCCGCCGGACACCACCGCCACGCTGTCGGTGCTGATCGTCGACGACAACGCCAGCGTGCGCAAGGCGCTGCTCGACGCCGGCCGCAGCTTCGGCTGGCATACCGCCTGCGCCAACGGCGCCGAACAGGCGCGCACGTTGCTGATCGAACGCGCGCGCGCCGCGCGGCCGTACGACCTGCTGCTGCTGGACCAGGACATGCCCGGCATCGACGGCCCGGCGCTGCTGCAGCAGCTGCCGCCCGACCTGGCGCTGCCGCCGGTGCTGATGATGACCTCGGAACACCGCGCCGCCACGCTGGTTCAGCGATCGGCCGCGCTGGGCCTGGCCGGCGTGCTGTCCAAACCGGTCAGTCCGGGGCGGCTGCTGGAGCGGGTCAGCGGCCTGCTGGCCGGCGACCAGGCCACCTCCGGCCTCATGGCCCAGCTGGACCACACGCCGCTCAAGGACCGCCTCAACGGCATGCGCATCCTGCTGGTGGAAGACAACGAAATCAACCAGGAAGTGGCGGAATACATGCTGCTGCATGCCGGCGCTGCGGTGGAAGTGGCCGCCAACGGCCAGTTGGCGGTCGAGCTGCTGGCCGCCGCCACCGACCGCTACGACGTGGTGCTGATGGACGTGCAGATGCCGGTGCTGAACGGCTACGACGCCACCCGCGCCATTCGCGGCCAGGGCCTGCTGACCTTACCGATCATCGCCATGACCGCCAACGTGCTGGAAGACGACCGCCGCCGCGCCGCCGAAGCCGGCATGAACGCCCACGTCGCCAAGCCGATCGACGTCGAAGAACTGATCTCGGTGCTGACCCGGCTGGTGACCATCCGCGACGCCTCGCGCGACATGGTGGCGGCCGTGCCGGCCAAGGCGCCGCACGCCATCCCGACGGCGTCGCTGATGCCGCCGCTGTCGCCGCTGCCCGGCATCGACGTCGACGCCGCGCTGGGCCGGCTGGGCGGCAACTACGAGGCGCTGACCGGCCTGCTCAAGCGCTTCGAACAATCGCAAGGCGGCGCTGTCAGCGAAGTGCGGCAACTGCTGTCCGCCAACCAGCGCCAGCAGGCCGCGCAAGTGCTGCACCGCCTGCGCGGCGTGGCTGCCAACCTGGGCGCGTCGGACGTCGCCCGCCTGAGCGCCAGCGCCGAAGCCGCGCTGCACGATATCACCGCCGACTCGCTGGCCGTGCCGAGCGCGCTCAACCGGCTGGAACAGGCGCTGGATCTGGTCGCCCGCACCGCGCGCACGCTGGCCTCGCCCCAGCATGCTATGGCCACAAGCAACACCCAGCCTTCCGATCTGGCGCAAAAACTGGCGGAGTTGCTAGGATTGCTTCAGAATAACAATCTTAAAGCACTAGAACATTTCAGGGCATTGCGGCCGGCGCTGGCGTCGGCCAGCCTGGCGCAAGCCTTGAGTGAAGCAGTGGAAACCCTCAACTTCAAGGCCGCACGCCAGATGGTGGAAGACTTGTTGCAGCGAAAGGAAAGTGCATGACGTGGACCCACCTGGCCCGGAACGGGCGCATTCTCGTGGTCGACGATGCCATGGAAAACATCCAGATCCTGCACCACGCGCTGCGCGAAGAACATGAAGTCCTGTTTGCGCTGGACGGCGAGCAGGCGCTGCAAATCGCCCACGACCAGCAGCCCGACCTGATTCTGCTGGACGCCGTGATGCCGGGCATGGACGGCTACGCGGTGGTGGCGGCGCTGCGCAGCTCGCCGCGGCTGCAAGACATCCCGGTCATTTTCGTCACCGCGCTGAGCCAGCCGGAAGACGAAACGCGGGCGCTGGAAGCCGGCGCGGTCGACTTCATCAGCAAACCGTTCAACGTCGCCGTGGTACGGGCGCGCGTGCGCAGCCAGCTGACCATCAAGCGTCAGGCCGACGCCATGCGCGAACTAAGCCTTACCGACGGCCTGACGGGCGTCGCCAACCGCCGCAACTTCAACGATACCGTCGATGCCGAATGGCGCCGCTGTGCCCGCGCCGGCCTGCCGCTGTCGGTCATCATGATCGACGTCGACCACTTCAAGCTGTACAACGACCACTACGGCCACCAGGCCGGCGACGCCTGCCTGCAGCAAGTGAGCGCAGCGATGAAGCGCTGCGCCAGCCGCCCGCAAGACATGCTGGCGCGCTACGGCGGCGAGGAATTCATCCTGCTGCTGCCGCAAGAGGCCGGCGACGGCACCGAAGTGGTGGCCAACCGCATCCAGGAAGAAGTGCGCAAGCTGGCCATCCCCCACGGCGCCTCGCCGACTGCGCCGGTGCTGACTCTCAGCATGGGCCTGGCCACAGCGACGCCGCCGCTGGAAGGCAGCGACCCCAGCCCCCTGATCCGCGTCGCCGACAACAACCTCTACCGCGCCAAGCAGTCGGGGCGCAACCGCTATTGCATCAGTTTGGATAGTTAGCGCGAACGGCGGCTTGCGCCCCGTTGCAGACCTTCGCACTGATCTTCCAATCGCTGCAAGCTGGCGTTATCCTTCATTGCGTCAAACCCGTCTATATGCAGGACTTAAATTCCACTCTGAAAGACATCAGACCGGCCGTCAGGGTGTGGGAGCAACACTCAACCATCGTAGCGGCTACGTGAGCCACATCCGCTGTATAACCGGGTTAATGCCCCTCTAATGGCCGCCGATTAGTTTAGATTCGTACCGAAGAAGTCTACCACCGCCGTATCAAATATCTGATGAAAGGCAGTGCGGTCGAAACCTGGCGCACTTTCACAGATGGCTGGCGCGATTTTCGCCAGCGCCGCACTACAGGGCGCGAGAAAATCAAAGTGGCCTGCGTTCGGGACCACATGTAAATCCGGCGCTTGTGGAAGCGCCATACGCACCGCCTCGGCGTAGCGTGGATGCGGCAGCACCACATCATTCTCTGCGCGCCACAGCTGCACAGGTATACGCACGCCCTTCAACCCATCAGGTGCAAACGTGAAGCCCAATGCCGGCGCCACCACTACAGCAGCCTTGATGCGCTGATCCTGTACATCGCGCGTATCCGGCATAGCTATGCCTGTGGGGGCTTTAGCCATCAACTGACAAGGGAAATCGCGCGGGTGATCGCGGCACGTCGGGCTGATCTTGGAAAAATCCGCGATGCCGCCGATGGCGACCAACGTCGTAAAACCGCCGGCAGAAAAGCCGAACATGCCTATGCGTGCCGGGTCGAGCACATCCCAGTTGGCTAACATATGGGTGATCACATTGCTAATCTGACTCGGCCGGTCCATGATGAAGGTGCTACGGCTTTGATCCTCATAATTGTCTCCAGTGTGCGTGACCGCAACAACCACAAAGCCAGCATCAGCAAGCGCGATCGCCGTATCACGATTATCCAAGAACGAGCCGCCAGTCCCATGCGACATCACGATCAAAGGCAACCGTCGCCCGTCCACCGCTCCATCGACCGCCACCGACATTGAGATTGGGCCCATCGAAGCCAGTTTAGGGATAGCCTTGCTCGGATACCAGATACCAATTGTCAGCGGTTTGCCGTGAGCGCTTGCCACGATGCTACGCTGAAATCCTGCAGCCTGCGTAAACAATGTCACAGACAACAGCATGGCAAGCAAAATCAGATTTTTCATAGATGGCCTTCATAAAAAGAGAAACCATCATTCTCTGGATAACCGAGCCGCCGCGCTGAACGATGCGACAAAATGCAGGTCAGCTTCGCCAAATGCATCTAGGCGGCGGTATGCGGTACGAGTCGCTGCTGCCTCCGGATCCAGCTATCGCCGCAACCGCTGAATCCGTAAATAGCCAACACAGTATTGTTGGGCGAACCGAGCGCCATTCGCTATTTGAACATGGCCGTTATATGAATGCACAACGCCGTCGATGGGTGTGTGATTCAAGAACACTTGGCATAATTCGGCACAGTTCACTTGCTTGCACATCTCCAAAGATTACTTCATGACCGTCGGCTTTTGGCCGAAAGCGAAATATTTATATTCAAATTACTCCTGCGCAATAAAGAACAAAAAAGAATGAAAATCCAATAGCTAGAAAAATGTTAAATCCCCATTTTGCTCTTCGCTTTAATATTAAAATATTCTCACTATTGCAATTTTCGATCTTATACAATCTTATAAATAACTCGGTATGATATGGCCCCCAGCCATCGGCACCAATCGCATCATTCAATAACTCTTCCAAACGCCCTTCGGCAGTAGCAACGACTGAACAATACTCCCAGAAAATAATTCCTGTAATCGTGAATGCCATCACGAAGCAGATGAAAATTAAAATAAGGACACCTACGTACGCTGCATGAGGCATTTCTATTTTTTCCATAGATAGCTATGCTGATTGATCGTTTTATGGCCGGTGTCAGACCACAATTTTCGGTTCACCGGCATCGATAGTCACTATCAGGCGGTATCGATAGCCGCAAAGGTTGTGGACCACGCCACGCATGAACCCTGGAAATAACAATACTGGACACAACACTTGCAAGAACAGGACCTAGCCACGAAATTTCTTACCCTTCCTCAGTTCGATGCCGTTACACCATTCCTTGTGAATCCAGTAGCCGTCGGAAATTAACTGCTCAAGTTCCTCTCGTGTAGCTGGGGAAATCTCTCTGCGGAACTGATGTTCTTACAAACTCATTTGTCAACTTACCTGTTCAGATTTGGATGGCGGCTTTTAGCCGTCACCAGCCTCGCCACCATTATCTACCTATTTCTCGCGCTTACCATCATATGTTTTATAGATTACGTAACAAAATGCGGGCGCTGCACATACAGCAACAGTTGACAACCAAAACTTGTGCATCTGAAAAATGGCAGGTAGCGCGGCCAATAGAGCAATAAAAGCCAACGCACAAATCCATCCCTCCCAACTCACAGGAGAGATACCAACCCCAATTCGCTTCGGACCAAACCATGGCTTATTCATTCAGTTCCTTAACTAGGATAGTGAAAAAGTGCATGTCATGCCTCAATAAAACTTTGGTCTGCTTATGGCCGATCTCGGCATGGCTCAATTGGGCTATAGCTCCTGACCAAACATGATGCGATGGCCATCAATTGTGCGAATGCCAAACTCGCGCATGTCCCAAGGCTTGTCAGAAAGCGCCTGAGTGAACTCTGCGCCCGAAGTCTGGTACTCGGCAAATAAGATGGAAGCGTCCGAGACGGTTACATATGCAAACCAAGAATGGTCGCCTAGCTTCGATGGGGGCATAGCATCCACACACTCGCCCAGCATTACGCGAAAGCTACCTCGGGATAGAAAGGTCCACCCCGGTGCGGTAAAGTCAATGGTCAGGCCAAGGACCGATGTGTAATAGTTCGTCGAGCTGGCTAAGTCCAGAACTGCAAGTGTAAATCGAACATTGGTGAAATCAGACATGTATTTCTCCCAGTCACAAACTGTTGCTCAATACTCACCGGCACTCCGCCCGTGTCGACGTAGTGAGCTTCGGCCACAACTGCACAAAATAGCAATCTATGTTGTGTGTAACACAGTCGAGTTTTGCTGGCGTCCCGATCGCCCGAAGTCAGCAGATTATATAAATTTACCTTGAGCATCTGAGGTAGGTTCAGCGACCTCATCGTTAAAGCTGTGGAGAATTTTTTGTAAAGCAGCCGCTTCCGCTTTTTGCATCTTCAAGGTGAAGAGCTTTCAATATATGCCTGGCAGCGTCTGCGAGTATTGTGCCCCAAGCCAATTCCTCATCAATGCCCATACCATCTCTGTACATGCCAATCTTTAGCGAACAGTGCAATTGCTTCTCTGCGACCCAGACACGCAGCATTTCGACAGCATCGATGTCTCTTCGCGCTGCGGAAGGAATTGGGCGTTCATTCATACAAAGTCCATAAGACGTGACAAACCTTGGTCAATTATCGGAGTCCAGGGTGTAGGTGTAATAATTATCTTATCGACACCCAATTTCTGCATGCCATGTTCGGTTAAGTCGATTTCGATATGATCATCGATACGTTTTATTGCGTGTACTCCGTGATAGCAGCCGTTCTTTTGGTCGTCGCGCTCGATGTATAAGCCGTCCAGCCCGAGCTGGATATCTTGTTCCTCAGGACATAACGCATGTTGTAGCATGAGGTAACGGGTGCCACCCGGTTCGTCATCACTAAAAGCAAACACTAAAGTTCCGTCTTCTTCATGAAGCGAAACAGATTTCGCGGTAAGTTCAAAATTCATTTTCTCTGCCCTCACACAGTTCAAACGACGCTCATTTCCCAAACAGTCTTGTCAAATTTGTCGTACACAGTCAGGTTTTGCCCGTCCAATTTTATGTCTTTAAACCGATGCGCATAAACAACCTCATCCGGGATGGTTTTCAGAATTTCTTGTGAAAAGATGTACATATCACCCCGCTCGACCTCAAGTGTCAGGCGAAAGCAAAAAAGGTCGAGTTCGCAATCCAGTTTGCACTTGATTCCAGCCGAGCGAAACATTTTAACTTTGTGGGTCCATTTGTTCTGATAGCGATCTTTCCTGAATGATTGAATAGCTTCCAGAAAAATATCTGCCGGTACATGCTGGTCCCTGCTACATTTCTTTACGCCCGCCTCCAGCAAGCTAATAAAATACTCTGGGAGTTCATCTTCCCTGCATTTTTCATATTCCGCGATATCAAACGGCACTTCGACTACCAGCGTCTTTGAGGAGTTGATGTAACTCAACTCTGTCGCGTCACTCTTGCAAATCACACAGATCCGATTGAATCCGTTCGTTTGAACTTTCAGTAATTTCACAAAGCGCTGAACGTAGTTACAAAGAAATCGCGTTTGATTTCTGAAAGTTAGCGCCGCGTCGGTACGAAATTCCACGACGTCTGGATAGAGGTAAACGCTAGTCAGTATCATGGATAAAATCACGAGGATTGGCTGGTAGCGTTGGAATGTCCAGACCATGTTCGGAGGCCACCGGCATCGCTTCGCCTTTGGGAATTAAGAACAGATCAAATTGCCAAGTAGCCATATCTTAAATTCTCATCGCAGTTGCTCTGATCCGAAGCTGATCAGTGTTCGATGCGAAGCGCGACCGCGCGTGACCAGAAGGCGCGCCTTCTGCACCTCCACGCATTCTTTGGGTTCGAATGTGGCGGGCACGGAGTCGGCTGCTGCGCTTAGCTGCTCCGAGGAGGTGACGACATCATAGTTGTGACGCTTGAAGACCAGTTGCTCGATTCCTGCAGGCGCCGGCTTAACGACCACCAGCGACCAGTGGCCCTCGTCGCCTCGAAACTGCTGTTTCTCAAGGAAAGCATTGACCCGCTGCGCGGTAGTTGAAGCGCCGGGCAGCGCATGTTGGTACGGCGTGAGCGGGCAAAGGAGTGTTCCGGCCGGCCATTCCAATTCCTTCAACGGCACGATCGCGATGGGTTTGAGTTGCGCCACCTGTCGCTCAAGCGGGTGTTGCGCATGGGCGGGCGCGCCTGCCACCAGCAGCAAAATCAGGCTGAGGTTCGCTGTATTCATAAATTTAAAGATGACGGACTTCGGTTGGTGGTGCTTCCCAATTATCGTTTTTGCCGTCCAGATAAGTGATGGGCGTGCCCACGAGCTCCTCTGGCGTCACATCGTCAAGGCAAGTCAGATTCACCGCATAGAACTCGCCCCAGCGAGGCGAACGCCCGATACCGAAAGAACGAACACCGCAGTGCCTGCAAAACAAGTGCTGGTCTGTCTTGGTCAGAAATTGATATTTGGTGAGCTCATCCTCGCCCGCCAGCAGGCGAAACGCGCTGGGCTGCACGATGGCGGGCCAAAACCGTATCTTGGCGCAGATGGAGCAATTGCAGCGGATTGAACCCTGACTCAGGTCAATGTCTGACTCAAACCGAACTGCGCCACAATGACAGCTTCCATGATAGGTCTTCACTCGCACTCCACTAGACTACGGATCGCCTAACTTTAACAGCTGATTGCCTATATGGCAATTTCGACTTGATCCGAAGTTTTCGGCATGTTCTTAGGAGTGCTGCTGGAACCCTCGCTGCGCCGCGAAGCGTTCCAGGTGATGATCCACATCCCCCAATGTCTGCTCAATCATGGTCAAGCGCTTGAAGTGATGAGCGGCCGGCAGTTCGTCGGTCACGCCCATGCCGCCGTGCAGCTGCACCGCCTGCTGGCCGATGAACTTGGCCGCCTGGCCAATGCGCACCTTGGCCGCCGACGCCACCCGCCGCCGCTCCTCGGCATCGCACACCATGCGCGCCGCCACCAGCATCGCCATCGAACGCGCCTGTTCCAGGTGGATGTACATATCCGCCATCCGATGCTGCAAAGCCTGGAAACTGCCGATGGCAAGGCCGAACTGCTTGCGCGTTTTCACATACTCCAGCGTGGCGTTGAACAGCGCTTCCATCGCCCCCACTGCTTCCGCGCACAGCAGGCTGACGCCGTAGTCGGCCGCTTCTTCCAGCATGTCCCAGCCGCCGCCCAGCTTGCTCAGCAGCGCCGACGCCGGCACCGCCACATGATTGAACTGCACCGTCGCCGCGCGCTGGCCGTCGATGGTGCGGTAGTCGCGGATCACCACGCCGGGCGTGTCGGTCGGCACCACGAACAGGCTGATGCCATTGGTGTCGCGCTGGGTGCCGGCGCTGCGGGCGGAGACAATTAGCGCACCGGCCTGGCCGCCGTGGATCACCACCGTCTTGGTGCCGTCGATGCGATAACCTTCGCCATTGATGCCGGCGATGGTTTTAATGTCCGCCAGATCGTAGCGGGAATGTTTTTCGCCCAGCGCGCATGCCAGTTTCAGCTCGCCCTTGGCCACATCTTCCAGCCGGTGATGCTGGTTGCCGGCCAGTTGCAAAAACTTCGCGCCCCACACCGTGGCGAAGTACGGCTCGACCACCAGCCCGCGCCCCAGCTCCTGCATCACCACCAGCATGTCGACCGCGTTGCCGCTGAAGCCGCCCTGCGCTTCCGGCACCGGCAGCGCCGTCATGCCCAGCTCGGCGAGCATATTCCACGCCACATCCGACACGCCGCTCGGCGAGTGCACGATGCGCTTGCGCGTGTCGAAGGTGTAGTCTTTGTCCACCCAGCGGCGCAGCGCGTCCGCGAACTGCTGCTGTTCTTCCTTGAAAGTGAAATCCATTGCCGCTCCTTACAGGCCCAGAATCATCTGGGTGATGATGTTTTTCTGAATTTCGTTCGAGCCACCGTAGATCGAGGTCTTGCGGTAGTTGAAGTAGTAGCCGGCCAGCGGCGCGGCGGCGTCATCGCCGGTCACCGCGTGATCGGCCTTGCCTTCCAGATAGTCGGTGTCGAACGGCAGCGCGCCCGGCCCTAGCGCTTCGACCATCAGCTCGGTCAGCTGCTGCTGGATTTCCGAGCCGCGCACCTTCAGCATCGACGCTTCCGGCCCCGGCGCGTGCGATTCGCGCGTGATCACGCGCAGTACCGTGGTTTCCAGCGCCATCAGGTCGATTTCCAGGCTGGCGATTTTGGCCGAGAACACCGGGTCCTGCATTAGCGGCTTGCCGTGCTTGTAGTGTTCGGCGGCGATCTTTTTCAGGAACAGCAGTTCGCGCTTGGAGCGGCCGACGGCGGTGATGCCGGTGCGCTCGTGTCCTAGCAGATACTTCGCGTAGGTCCAGCCCTTGTTTTCCTGGCCGATCAGGTTTTGCACCGGCACTTTGACGTTGTCGAAGAAGACTTCGTTCACCTCATGGTCTTCGTCCAGCATGATGATGGGACGCACTGTGATGCCCGGCGTTTTCATGTCGATCAGCAGGAAGGAAATGCCCTCCTGCTTGCGCACGGTGCTGTCGGTGCGCACCAGGCAGAAGATCATGTCGGCATGCTGCGCCAGCGTGGTCCAGGTCTTCTGGCCATTGACGATGTAGTGGTCTCCGGCGCGCTCGGCGGTGGTCTTCAGCGACGCCAGGTCAGAACCCGAGCCTGGCTCGGAATACCCCTGGCACCACCAGTCGTCGCAATTCAGGATGCGCGGCAGGTAATGGGCTTTTTGCGCTTCGTTACCGAAAGCCATGATGACCGGCGCCACCATGTTGACGCCAAACGGCAGGATCGGCGGCGTACCCGAGCGGGCGCATTCTTCTTCCCAGATGTGGCGCTGGGTCGCTGTCCAGCCGGTGCCGCCGTATTCCACTGGCCAGGCCGGCGCCGACCAGCCCTGGCGGGCGACGATCTGGTGCCAGCGCACGTAGTCCTGGCGGCCCAGCCGCAGGTGGTTGCGGACTTTCTTTTGCAGGTCGCTCGGCAGGTTGGCGTCCAGGAATGCGCGCACCGTGTCGCGAAACGCCAGATCCGCCGCCGTGTAAGTCAAATCCATGCTGTCTCCTTATTATTCAGCCGATAAAAAAGCACGACCGTTCAAATAATTGTACTCCCATGTTCTTTAAAAGGGCGACGGTTTGAATAAATTTGTTCACTTTCTAACGATTTTTTTCACCATCGCCTGCGCCGGTTTGAGGATGTGGCCTTCGTGATCGCGCGGCTGCATGACGCTCACGCGCTTGCCGCTGTCTTTTTCCAGCAGCACGGAATGCGCTTCGCCAGCGGCGAACAGGTGCCGTTCGCCCCACTGCCGCAGCGCGAGGATAGCCGGGAACAAGCTCTCGCCTTTGCTAGTCAGCACGTATTCCTGGTAGGCGCTGCCATCGGAAGCAGGCTGGATCGCCAGCAAGCCTTCCTCCACCAGCAAGCTCAGGCGGTCGGACAGGATGTTGCGGGCGACACCAAGGTTGCGCTGGAAGTCGCCGAAACGGCGGATGCCGTCCAGCGCGTCGCGCACGATCAGCATCGACCAGCGGTCGCCCACCAGGTCGACCGCGCGGGCGACAGGGCAATCGTCTTGTTGCAGGGATTTTCGTTTGGCCATGGTTGCATTTTAAAACTGGTTTACGGTAGGCTGCAACCAGTTTTGTTTTGCAACCAGATTTGGAGGCCGATCATGCCGCGTTCTTTAGTATTGTTGTTTGCCTGCGCTAGCGGGCTGAGTGTCGCCAATGTGTATTACGCCCAACCGTTGCTGGATGCGCTGGCGGCGGATTTTGGCATCAGCCATGCGGCGGTCGGCGGCGTCATCACCATTACGCAGCTTGGCAGCGTACTGGCGTTGCTGCTGTTGGTGCCGCTGGGCGACCTGCTGCCACGGCGGCGCTTGATGCTGGCGCAACTGGTGGCGCTGGCCGTGGCGTTGGTGGGCGTTTGCCTGGCATCGGGCACGCTGTCGCTGATGGCGGGCATGCTGGCGGTCGGCATGCTGGGCACGGCGATGACGCAGGGCTTGATTGCCTACGCAGCCAGCGCCGCCGCCGGACACGAGCGCGGACGCGTAGTCGGTGCGGCGCAAAGCGGCGTGGTGGCAGGCTTGCTGCTTGCGCGCGTGTTTGCCGGGCTGGTCGCGGATCAGGCCGGATGGCGTGGTGTGTATGCCGTCTCGGCCGCCATCATGCTGGCGCTGGCCTTGCTGCTGTGGCGCGCGCTGCCGGTGCAGGTCGCGGCTAATGCTGCCCCACAGCGTGCGGCTGGCGCGGCCGCATCGCTGTCGGCATCCTACCTGCGTCTGCTCGTATCCCTGTTCAGCCTGCTTTGGCGCAACCGCGTGCTGCAAGTGCGCGGCGTGATCGCGCTGCTGATGTTCGCCGTGTTCGGCACGTTCTGGAGCGCGCTGGTGTTTCTGCTGAGCGCCCCGCCCTACGGTTATTCGCACACAACCATCGGCGCCTTCGGGCTGGTCGGCCTGGCCGGTGCGCTGGCCGCCGCCCGCGCCGGACGCTGGGCCGATCAGGGCCGCGCGCAACACACCAGCGCCGTCGCGCTCACGCTGATGCTGCTGTCCTGGCTGCCACTGGCATTCGCGCCACACTCGCTGACCGCACTGCTGATCGGCATCCTGGCGCTGGACCTGGCCGTACAAGCCCTGCACGTCACCAACCAGAGCCTGATCCTGCGCGCTGGTACCGAGCACAGCCGGCTGATCGGCGGCTACATGCTGTTTTACGCCATCGGCAGCGGCGCCGGTGCGCTGGCGGCGACCATTGTTTATGCCACGGCTGCCTGGTCCGGCGTCTGTCTGCTGGGCGCCGGACTCAGCCTGACGGCGCTGCTGTTCTGGCACGTCACAAAGTGGCCTGTCCGGATTGCAAAAGTGGCCGGACCAATCTAGAATGGTCTGACCAAATAAACGTTTTACCAAAATAAAGAGACAAAAACCCGTGACTTCCCCATCCGCCCTGATTGCGGCTGTTGCCGCGACCCTGCTCGCCCTGCCCGTCCACGCCGCAGGCCCGTACCGCAACCCGGACAACAAAAGCGTCTACGACGCCGGCGAAGGCACCTACCCGGTGCCGTACAAAAAGCCGACCGTCGCCGAGATCACCGCCTCGATGGACCGCATTCGCGGCTACCTGGAAACCACCACGCCGACCAAGATCGTCCACAAAAGCACCGGCATCCAGATCACCGACTTCAGCCAGCCGGTGGCCGATGCCGTCGTCGAGCCCAGCAGCGCGGAATGGAACTTCCAGGTCTACGAAATGGGCGTCGTCCATGCCGGCCTGATCAAGGCGGCCGCCGTCACCGGCGACAACAAATTCACCGCCATGACGGCGCGCCACTTCCAGTTCATCGCCGACAAGTACCCGTACTTCAAGGCGCAGGAACAGCAATTCCACCTGGAGCGCGCCAACAGCTTCGCCCGCGTGATCGATCCGCGCTCGCTGGATGACGCCGGCTCGATGTGCGCCGCCATGATCCGCGCCAGGTTCGCCAAAGTCGGGCCGGACATGGGCCAGTTCATCGACACGTGCAGCAACTGGGTCGCCAGGAAACAGTTCCGCCTGAAGGACGGCACGCTGGCGCGCCAGCGTCCGCAAGCGGTGTCGCTGTGGGCCGACGATATGTACATGGGCGTGCCGGCGCTGGCTGAAATGGGCCACCTGACCGGCAAGCGCGAATACTATGACGACGCCGTCAAGAACGTGCTGCAGATGACGCACTACCTGTTCAATCCGCAGCTGAGCCTGTACACCCACGGCTGGAACGCCAACAATCCGGACGCGCCGCGCTTCTACTGGGCCCGCGCCAACGGCTGGGCGGTGCTGACTATGAGCGACCTGCTGGACGTGCTGCCGAAGGACCATCCCGGCTATCCGAAAGTGCTGGCGCAACTGCGCACTACCCTGCGCGGCATCGCCGAACTGCAATCGGGCGAAGGCCTGTGGCATCAGATGCTGGACCGTAACGACTCCTACCTGGAAACCTCTGCCAGCGCGATATTCACCTACGTGATCGCGCACGCCGTCAATGAAGGCTGGGTCAGCGCCGCCACCTACGGCTCGATCGCCCAAGCCGGATGGGTCGGCCTGACGACCCGCATCAATTCGCGCGGCCAGGTGGAAGGCACCTGCGTCGGCACCACCTTCGCCAGCGACCAGATCTACTACTACAACCGTCCGACCAGCGTCGACGCATTGCACGGCTACGGTCCGGCGCTGCTGGCCGGCGCCGAGATGATCAGGCTGATCAACAATCCGAAGATCGATGTCCAGGTCAAACTGCGCACCTACCATTACGTGCCGAAAGATGCCGGCGCCACCAACTACAGCCATGAATAAGGGGACGACCACCATGCGCACCTATCTGTTGCCGATTGCCGTCCTGTTGAGCAGCGGCGCTGCCCAGGCGGCCGAGCTGGCCAAAATCACCGTCAGCAACGACCTCGACCTGGCGCGGCCATCGGAAACCATCGCCATCACGTGGAGCGAGATCAACCGCGCGCTGCCCGGCGCGCTGATCCAGAAGATCGCCGTCAAGGACAGCCAGGGCAATGTGCTGCCGTATCAGGTTAGCAATGTGGCGCCGCAGGCCAAAGACCCGAAAGGCATCGGCGTCGCTTATGGCGAGCTGTACTTCCAGCACAGCTTTGCCGCGGGCGAGAAACAGGCCACCTTCACGGTGGAAAAAACCGAGACCGTCACGCAACCGTTCGCCACCAAAACCTTCGCCCGTTTCGTGCCGGAACGGCTGGATGACTTCGGCTGGGAAAACGACCATGTTGCGCACCGCACCTACGGCCCGGCGCTGGCCGCACCGGACACGGCCGGCGTCGGCAAGGAAGTGCTGGTCACCAGCGGACTGGACATCTGGTTCAAGCGCGTCGACTACCCGATCGTCGACCGCTGGTACAACAAGGGCCACGACCACTATCACCATGACGAGGGTGAAGGCATGGACATGTACAACGTCGGCAAGTCGCGCGGCGCCGGCGGCACCGGCGTGTGGGACGGCAAGCAGCTGTATGCCGGCCGCAACTACGCGTCGTGGAAAGTGCTGGCCAACGGTCCGATCCGCACCATCTTCGAGCTCAACTACGACAGCTGGGATGCGGCCGGCGCCAAGGTCAGCGAAGTCAAGCGCTTCACGATCGATGCCGGCCAGGACTTCGACACCATGGACAGCACCTTCACCTTCAGCGGCCCGCAGCAGCTGAACGTGGCGGTCGGCCTGAACAAGAAACCGTCCGACAAGAACCAGGAGGAAAAGATCGCCGTCGGCCGTGATGGCGTGGCGCTGACGCAGTGGGTCACCCAGGCGACCAAGGGCGCGTTCGGCACCGCCATCGTGCTGCCAAGCGCCAGCGGCATCACCGAAGACGCGCTGAACGAGCTGATCGTAGCGCCGGTCGAATCCGGCAAACCGCTGCGCTACTACATCGGCGCGGCCTGGGACCGCGCCGGCCACGTCAAGACGGCGGCCGAGTGGCAAGAGAAAGTCAAACTCATGACCGCCCGCGCCACCCACCCGCTGAAAGCCACCGTCACGCCATAAAGACGGGGTGATTTTTTTATTGCATGGTGAAGGTTTGCTGGGCAGTGTCGACGGCGTAGTTTTTGGCGCTGTCCCAGTAGGTGAAGGTGTAGCGTACTACGTCGCCTGCCTTCAGGCCGCCGGCGGTGTAGCTGTTGACGCCGGCATTTTGTGTCATCCGCACGTTCTGCTGGCCGCCGTTGTTGACGGTGTAGTGCACGTCGGCCCAGCTTGAACTGGTCAGCGAGAACTTTAGCATCGTGGCGCTGACTTGTGCGGCGGCTGGCGTTGGCGTTGGCGTTGGCGTTGGCGTTGGCGTTGGCGTTGGTGTTGGTGTTGGCGTCGGAGTTGGCGTTGGCGTTGGCGTCGGGGTTGGTGTCGGAGTAGGCGTCGGCGCCGCCACGCCGCTATCCCAGATGATGTCGTCCACCGACATCTGGAACGCCGACTGCGGCAAGGCCGCGCCGTCGCTGGCGATCTGGAACATATCCAGCATCGACTGCAAGGCCACCTTCGGTCCGGCCAGGTCGGTAATCGGTATCGTCGCCGTGCCCCAGTCGCCATTGCGCACCAGCCCGTAGGTAGTGGCGTTGGCCGGGAATTTCACGGAATTCTGATTGGTGTAGGTATCCTGAATGCCCACCGTGAACGCCACATTGGCCGGAATCTTGATCTTCAATTTCAGATTGCCGTTGCGGAAGCCGCTCATGTCGCGCGCCTGGTGCGACTGCACGCTGCCGCCAAACCACGAGCCCGGCTGGTTGAAGCTCCACGACAACGCATTCGCGCCCTCATACGGCGGTATGGTGCCGGTCGTGGTCGAGGCGTTGTTCCATACGAAAACGTCGGAGGTGTTACCCGCCACCAGCTTGTTATTGACCACGGTGTTATCGGTAAACACGCCGAACTTGCCCACTTCCGCCGGCGTCTGGTTGCCCAGCTTGACCGAACCCTTGCCGTCCAGCTGGTACACGCGCACGTAGTCCACATACATGGTGCCTGGCAACGGCGCCGTCACCTGCGCCGGCGTGGCCGCATCGGTAAAGTTGCCGCCCACGGCCAGGTTAAACAGCAGGTAGAACGGCGCCTGCAACGCGGTCGAGTTGACCGGCAGCGGGCTGTTGTACATATCGTATTCGAGGCCGTTATCCACCACCGTGAAGCGCATCTGCGATTCGGTCCAGTAGAAGCGATAAATCACGAAGCGGTTAGCCAGCGACTGCGCCGGCGTGTACCAGTTCTTGGTCTGCCACGCGGTGGAGGCGGCGCAGCTCTCATTGCCGGTCACGCAAGCGGCCTGCTGCCAGGTGATCACATTCGCACCAGTGAAATTGTCGATGGCCGGGGCCGGCGTGCCGGCCGCCGCGCGGCTGCTGGCCTTATGTCCCATCTCGACGATGTCGATCTCGCCTTTGCGCGGCCACGCCTGCGGGCTGGTGCCCAGCATCCACGCGGCCGGCCACAAGCCGGTGCCCAGCGCCGGCGTCGCCATGCGGATCTCGACCATGCCGTACTGCACCTGCACCTTGTTGAACGAGTCCAGCTTGCCGGAGGTGAACACGTTGCTGCCCACCGTCTGGCTGCGCGCCTGGATCGCCAGCGCGCGCGTGTTCGGCTCGAACGGCACGTTGACCAGCGACAGGTTGTTGGGACTGTAGTATTCCAGTTCCTGGTTGCCATAGCCGCACAGGTTAATCTGACAGCCGTTGCCGTCGTAGGTATTCCACAGGCTGGTGTTGAGGGTGGCGCCGTTGAACTCTTCGGACCACAGTAACTGCCCGATGACGGGACTGGTGACGCTGGCTAATGCGGGGGCCGCATACGCCAGCGCAATGCTGGCAGCGACGGCGGACAAAACGAATTTCTGGTGGTTCATTATGTCTCCTTTTATGATCACTCCTCGCAATTTGGAAACGATTCCAATTGCTGTTGAAAATATATTCCCATAAATATTTTTTGTCAACGGCGGTGCGCAAACGGAACGCGTTGCTGTAATAAATAGACAACGGCGACACAATTCCGTATGCTAGACCACGCAATACCCATTGCTAACGAGCATGGGAAATATGAAAACGGTTACTCGTGCGCAATTTCTTTTCCTTTTTAGCTAGCCGGGCAGCCTGGGCACTGCTGTTTGCGCTGGCGCCGCCGCCGGCCGCCGGCGCGCCGTCGCCGTGGAAACAGCTGGCGCCCACCATGTTCGAACACCTGGTGCCGGCCGAACGCGGCTTCCCCAGCCCAGTCACCATGAGCATCGCCCAGGACGGCGACGGCTTCCTGTGGTTTGCCACCCAATCCGGCCTCGGCCGCTGGGATGGTTATCGCATGCGCAATTTCTTTTACCGCGCCAATGACCCGCATTCACTGCCGGGCGATTTCGTGCAGACGCTGCATGTCGACCGCCAGGGCCGGCTGTGGCTGGGCACGTCCACCGACGGCGTCGCCATGTATGACAAGCGTAGCGAGACCTTTGTCCGCTATCCGGCCGGGCCGCAAGGCCTGAGCAGCCCGGCCGTCACCGCGCTGGCCAGCGATCCGCGCGGCGGCCTGTGGGTCGGCACCGCCGCCGGCCTCGACTACATCGACCTGCCCCATGGCGGCGCCATCCGCCACTATCCGCGCAACGACGCCGCCGGCGGCGCCCGCAGCAACCAGATCCGTTCCCTGCTGGCCGAGGCCGACGGCACGCTGTGGATCGGCTCCAACGCCGGCCTGGCGCGGCGCGACGCCGCCAGCGGCCAGGTCGCCGATCTGCCGGTCGCCGGCGTCGACGACGCCGTGCTGTCGCTGGCCAGCAGCCGCGCCGGCGAAGTGCTGTTCGGCACCACCAAGAGCGGCATCGGCGTGGCCAGCGTGGCGGCCGGCGCACAGATGCTGCAACTCGACCAGGTCAAGGACGCCGCCGACACCATGGTGTTGTCGATCGCCGAAATCCTGCCCGGCACCTGGTGGGCCGCCACCTACGGCGGCGGGCTGATCGAATTTGACATCACCGGCCACAGCCGCCGCATCCAGCACCGCCCGGCCATGTCGATCAGCCTGGCGCACGACCGCACCGCCGCCATCTGGCGCGACCACAGCGGCCTGGTGTGGGTGGCCACCGAGCGCGGCGTCGACATCCACAACCCCGCCAACCGCACCGTCGACACCATCCTCGACGGCGCCGGCCTGGCCGAGATCTCTGCCTTCACCTTCATGACCGACAGCGGCGGCCGGCTGTGGGTCGGCCTGGGCGACCAAGGCATCGACCTGATCGACGCCGACGGCCAGCGCCACGCCGGCCTGCGGCCCGACGCCAGCCGGCCGGACAGCGCCCTGCCCAACCGCCTGGTGCTGAGCCTGACCGAGGCCGAACCGCAGGAAGCCTGGATCGGCAGTTCGCTCGGCCTGTACCACACCAGCGGCCGCGGCACGCAAGTGCGGCGCGTGCCCCTGCCGCTGGGCGATCCCTATCCGCGCATCGCCAGCGTGCTGCGCCAGGGCGAGCTGCTGTGGCTGGGCCTGCCAAGCGGCCTGATGCGCTACGACCTGCGCACGCGCGCCGCCACCCTGTTCACCCAGGGCCCGCCCGGCAGCGGCGGCCTCAGCGATAACCGCGTCAGCGCCATGCGCGCCGGCCCGGACGGCGCGCTGTGGATCGGCACCCGCAAAGGCCTCAACCGCTTCGATCCGGCCACCGGCAAGGCCGAGCAAATCCTGCCCGGCGGCGATCCGGCCACCTCGCTGCCGCCCAGCTACATCGGCTCGCTGACCTTCGACCGCCAGGGCCGGCTGTGGGTGGGCAGCAGCAGCGACGGCATCGCCATCCTCGACGGCCACAATGCCGACGGCACGCGCCGCTTCCGCCGCCTCGATACCGCCGCCGGCCTGCCGGTCAACAACGCCGCCGCGCTGCAAACCGACAACAGCGGCCGCATCTGGGCCTCGACCTCGGACGGCATCGCCTCGATCGACAGCACCACCTTGCAAGTGCAGGTGCTGGACCGCGCGGCCGGCCTGGTGTTCCAGCCCTACATCACCAACGCCGCCGGCCAGACTGCCAGCGGCGACATCGTGTTCGGCACCTCGGGCGGCTACGTGGTGGTGCAGCCGGTGCCAGCGCAGCCGTGGCGCTACCAGCCGCCGCTGGTGGTCAGCTCGGTGCGGCTGGACCATGAGCTGGTGCCGCCGGGCGGCCTGCTGGGCGCCGACGGCGCTGCGCTGGAGATTCCGTCCGGCACCCGCAAGGTCGAGGTGGAAATCGCCGCGCTCGACTATTCCGCCAGCCAGCGCAACCGCTACGCTTTTCGTCTCGAGGGCTACGACAAGGACTGGGTCGAGGCCGACGCCAGCCACCGCGCCGCCACCTACGCCAACGTGCCGCCCGGCCGCTACCGCCTGTACATGCGCGGCAGCAACCGCGTCGGCGCCTGGAGTCCGCACGAACTGAGCATGGAGCTGCACTTCCTGCCGGCCTGGTACCAGACCTGGTGGGCCCGCCTCGGCGCGCTGCTGGCGGTGCTGCTCTGCGCCTGGGGCACCTACCGCTGGCGCGTGCGCAACCTGCAACAGCAGGTGTACTCGCGCACGCTGCACCTGGAGCGGGTGCACGCCATCGTCAAGTCCATCAACGACGAGCTCGACTTCGACGCCCTGCTGCACACCATCCTGCGCGAATCGTCCGCCATCGGCGACGTCAACGTGGCGTACGCCTTGATCTGCCAGGCGCCGGGCGGGCCGATGGCGATCCGCGCGCGCTGGGGCTACGACGCGCTGCCGTCGGCGCGCGACGGCGTCTCGCCGCGCGCCGCGCAGACCCAGTTTGTCGACGCCGCCGTGGTGATCGCGCCCGATATGTTCCTCAAGCAGCGCACCATGCTGGCGGTGCGCATCCGCGTCGACCACCAGGTGCAGGGCTACCTGGTGTTCAAGCAGAGCGCGCCGTTTGCGCGCAAGGACCTGGAGATGTTCAAGGCGTTGAAGGAGCCGTTCGTCTCGGCCTTCCAGAAAGCCAGCGCCATCAGCGCCATCCAGCAGGCCCGCGCCGACGCCGAGGCCTCGACCCGCGCCAAGAGCGAGTTCCTGGCCAATATCAGCCACGAGATCCGCACGCCGATGAACGCCATCCTCGGCTTTGCCGGACTGGGCGTGCACCTCGACCTGCCGGCCAAGCCGCGCGACTACTTCACCAAGATCGGCCGCGCCGGCCAGAACCTGCTCAGCATCATTGACGACGTGCTGGACTTCGCCAAGATCGAATCCGGCAAGCTGGAGCTGGAGACGGTGCCGTTCGACCTGTCCGAAACGCTGGCGCAGATCGCCGATCTGTTCTCGTGGCGGGCCGCAGAAAAAGGCCTGGAGTTGCTGGCCTGGGCCGCGCCGGAGGTGCCGCTACAGCTGGTTGGCGATCCGCTGCGGCTGAACCAGGTGCTGGTCAACCTGGTCGGCAACGCCCTCAAATTCACCGCCGACGGTCACATCGGCCTGCGGGTCGACCTGCTGGACGGCGCCGCCGCCGCTGCGCCCGGCACCCCGGTGCGGCTGCGCTTCAGCGTCGAGGACAGCGGCGTCGGCATCAGCGCCGAGCAGCAGGCGCGGCTGTTCCGCGCCTTCTCGCAAGCCGACACCAGCACCACCCGGCTGTACGGTGGCACCGGCCTCGGCTTGGCGATTTCGCAGCAACTGGTGCAAGCCATGGGCGGCGTGATCGGCATCAACAGCACGCCCGGCAGCGGCAGCTGCTTCTACTTCGACCTGGCGCTGCAACGCCAGGCCGATGCGCTGCCGGCGCCGGCGCCGATGCCGGCCGGCGCCGCCGGCAAGCAGATCCTGGTAGTGGACGACTGCGCCATGCTGCGCGACATGCTGGACTGCCAGCTGCGCGCCGACGGCTTCGCGGTGCACGCCGTCACCAGCGGCGCCGAGGCGCTCGATTACCTGGCCACGCAAGCGGCCGACCTGGTGCTGCTGGACTGGGATTTGCCCGACCTCGACGGCGCCGAGATTGCGCGCCGCATCCACCAGCTGCCGGGCCACGCACAATTGCCGCTGGTGCTGATGATGACCGAATTCGCCCGCGAACCGGCGGCGCAGGCGGCCGGCCAGGCCGACATCGCCACCATCCTGGTCAAGCCGCTGACGCCGGCGCATTTGCTGGACGCGGTGCTGGTCGGCCTGGGGCTGGCGGCGCCGGCGCGGCCGCCGGTGGCGGTCTCGGCCACGCTGTCGGAGGCGGCGCAGCGCATCGCCGGCGCCCATGTGCTGGTGGTCGACGACAACGTCATCAACCAGCAGGTGGCGCGCGAAGTGCTGCTGCGCGCCGGCGTGCAGGTGGAACTGGCCAGCAGCGGCGCCGACGCCCTGGCGCTGCTTGATCTGGCGCCGTTTGACGCGGTGCTGATGGATATCCAGATGCCCGGCATGGACGGCTACGAAGCCACCGCCCGCATCCGCGCCCAGCCGCGCCACGCGCAACTGCCGCTGATCGCCATGACGGCGCACGCGGTGCCCGGCTTCCGCGAAAGCAGCCTGGGCATGGGTATGAACGATTACGTCACCAAGCCGATCGATCCGGAACGGCTATTTACCGTGCTGGCCGGCCAGATGCGGCACCGGCCGCAACGCGCGGCAGCCGCAGGGGCAAGCGTGGCGGCCGTAGCGGAAGCAGCAGCGGCACCCGGCCATATTCCCGCCCTGCCCGGCGTCGACATGGAGGCGGCGCTGGCGCGGTTGGGCGGCAACGTCAAGCTGCTCCACGTGCTGCTGCAACGCTTTGTCGACGACTTTGCGCCGGCGCCGCAACGGCTGCTGGCCGCCATCGAGAACGGCGCTTACGAACAGGCGGCGCTGCTGGTGCACAAGGTGCGCGGCGCGGCCGGCAATCTGTCGATGGCGGAACTGCACCACACGGCCGGCGAACTGGAACAGCTGCTGATGGCGCCGCAACGGGGGCCGCTGGAAGACGCGCTGGCCGCCTTCGCCGCCGCACTGGAACGCGTGCTGGACGGCGTGCAGGCGCAGCGCGGCGATACCCGCGATCAGATGGCGTCGGTCTCGCCGTAACGCAATTCCACCATGCTGCGCGGGCCGTCGGCGGCCGGACCGCAGCCGCACATGGCCACCACCGCGTGGCGCAGGTGGTCCAGGCCCAGCGCCTTCTCGATGTCGGCGTCGTTGATGGCGGCGGTGATGAAGGCCGGCAGCCCCGCCTCGGTCGCCAGCAGGTAGAAGGTCTGCGACAAATGCCCGGCGTCCAGCGCCACCGCGCGGAACGCCTTCTGGTGATTGCGGTACTTCCAGTAACTGCGCTCCAGCCGCGCCACCAGCACCACTTGCAGCGGCGCGCCGGACAGCCAGTGCTGGTCGGCCAGCATATAGCGCGACAACGCTGCGGCCGCGTCCTGGTCCATGGTCTGCAACGGCCGCAGCTCATGCGCCATCGGGTGATAGTGGTACAGGCCCGGCGTCACGCCGTCGACCCGCTGCGCCAGCACAAACGCCTCGACCGGATGCAGGCCGCCGCCGGACGGGCTGGTCTTCTTCAGCACCTCGGAATGGGGCCCGACCTGGCGCACCTCCTGCGCGCCGAAGGTGCGTTGCAGCAGCCGGGCCGCCACCTCCAGCGGCACACTGGCTTGCAAATCGTAATTGCGGCCGGTGTAGCGTTGCAGCAGCTGCTCATCCATGCGGCCCGCTGCCGGCGCCGGCAGCCTGATGGCTAGTTCAGGATGGATGTCCAGGGTAGGCGGCGGCGGTTCGCCGAAGCGGTCCAGCAGCGCCTGGAAGCTGGGGGCTTCCATGCCGGTCTCCTCGACCACGCCGCGCCAGCGGCCAAAGGTATGGGCCAGCGCCGACAACGGCCGCCAGTGGGTATCGCGCAGGGTGTCGTCGCGCGCGCGCTGGGCCGCATAGTGCGGCGTGTCGCCGATCAGCAGACCCAGTTCCAGCAGCTCGGCGATGCACACTTCGCCGTACTGCTGCTCGACGGCGCTGCGCTCGCGCCACACGGTTTGGCTGGCGCCGCCCAGCGCGGCCAGTTGCCCGGCATCGATCGTGATTTCCTGGTCCAGGTGCGGCGCCAGCGCCACCCAATGGCTGCTGGCGGCCAGAGCGTTGCCGCCCGACAACACTGTGCGCCAGTCGATGGATAAATCTTCGCGCGACTCTATGTACAGGACGGCGCAGCGGCGTAGTTTCATGGGGCATCCTCTCAGGCCAAGATACGATGAAGTCTAGCGCACGGTTAGTGATATGGCAATTAAAGTCTTGGCAAGCTGCGCGCTTTGTCGTAGCATGGATTGGAAGCCACGACCGTGACTTCCCATCCTTTTATAAGGGCTCATTCCATGCATACTTCGAACGAACTACGCTCCATCCTCGACAAACTGGCCAGCGATGACAAGTTCCGCACGCAATTGCAGGCCGACCCGGTCGCCACCCTGGCCAAGCTCGGCATTACGCTGAGCGCCGACCAGGTACCGGACCAGATCAGCCTGCCATCCAAGGCCGATATCGCAGTGGAACAGCACGAGTTGCAACGTGAACTGGAAACCACCGCCGCCATGATTCCATTCCTGCTGTCGGGCGCGCTGGTCGCGGCTTAATTTCGCGGCTTAATTTCCTCCCTAGTCAATCGTCACCGCAACTTCGCGGTTGCGATTGGCTGCATTCCCGGCATAGTCTTCGGCGTCGATGCGCAGCAGATAATTGCCGGGACCCAGCTCCCCCACCTTCCAGCCGCCCGGCGTCAGCTTCCCATTGATCAGCTTGTTGTTGATGGCGTAAGCAAAGCGCGTCTCGCTGGCGCCATGCACGGTGATGCCGCTGTTGGCCGCGTAGGCCAGCTTGACTGCCTCGCGGTTGCGCGGCAAGCGGTCGTACTGCTGCGTCACCACCGGCACGCTCACGCCCGGAATGATCTCGCCATCCTGATTCAGCAACTGGTAACCCAGCTTGTACAGGCCAAGACGGCGGCGCGCCTGGTTGCCGTTGATCTGGTCGCTGGCCTCGACCACAATCTGCACCGCGCCCAGGCTACGGGGGATCAGCAGGCGGCCGTCGCGCTTCTCGGTCAGCGGCTTGCCGTTGGCGTCGATAATGCTGATGCTGTGGATGGTCGGCGCGATGCTGTCCTCCAGGCCGATGAACGGCAGTTGCAGCGGATTCAGCGCGCCGCCGTTGGGCTTGTAATCCAGATGGACATGCGCCATGCGGTTGACCGTGCCCAGCGTCTCGCCGGCCACGAAGCGCGTGCCGCGCCGTACCCGCACCGCTTCCGCCACGCCTTTGTCGTTCCTCGACAGCTGGAAGCGCGGATCATTGAACAGCTTGTCCTTGGCGTCGCGCCCCACACGCAGGTGGATATACTGCAGGCCGCCAAACGCCAGCCCTTCCGACAACTCGCCATAGCCTGAACTGGCGCGCGGATCGCTGACCTTGCCGGGCGTGATGGTCAGCACCGGCGTGCCGATCGCCGCCTGCACATCCATGCCGGCATGGAAATGGTCGCGCCGCTCGCCGTTGAAATCGCCGCGCACCTCGCCCATCAGGCCGACCACCTCATGCGCCTTGTTCTGCGGCGCCACCGGCCACTGCATGGTGGCGCTGCGCGCCGGCGCGGCCGGCAGCGGTTCGTCGGCCACCGGTTCGGTGTCGGCGCCGACCATGGCGATGTGGTGCAGGCGGAACGTCGCGCCATCGGTGACGAACAGCGTACCATCCTTGGAGACGGCGATACCGCGCGGCGAATACAGACGCACGCTGCCATCCGCGCCATAGCCGGGCTGGGCCGGATGATCGACATCCTGCAAGGCTGCCACCTGGCCCTGTGGCGTGATCTGCGCCACGCGGCCGTGGGCGCTGCTGGCGATGTACAGGAAACCGTCCCTGGTCACCGCAATGCCGACCGGCGAGCGCAGCAGCGAATCGCGCTCGTCGTCCTTGGCTTCGGCGATGGTGCTGACACTGCCATCCCTGCCCAGCTTGCGGATCGCGTGGTTGGCGGTGTCGGCGATATACAGCTCGCCGGCGGGTCCGAGCGCGATGCCGGTCGGCGTATCGAACAGCGCCTGCTCGCCGGCGCCATCGGCCATACCGGCGCGCTTGCCGCCGGCGACGGTGGTGACCGTGCCATCCGGCGCGATGCGGCGGATGCGGTCGTTATACGTATCGGCCACATAGACCACGCCAGCGGCATCCACCGCCACGCCGACCGGACCGTTGAACTGGGCGCCCGCGCCCTGGCCGTCCTTGCTGCCCGCCAAACCGTCGCCGGCCAGCGTCGCGACCGTGCCGTCGGGCTTGATCTTGCGGATCGCGTTGTTGCCGGTATCGGCCACATACAGATTGCCGGCGCCGTCGATCGCCAGCCCGGACGGCGTGTTGAACGCGGCCGCCGTGGGCGCGCCTTCCGCGTAACCCTCGGTGCTGCCGGCCAGCGTAGTGGTGATGCCGTTCAGATCGATCTTGCGGATGCTGTTGTTGTCGCCGCCATCGGCGACGTACAGATTGCCCTGCGCATCGAGCGCCACGCCGAACGGATCGGCAAAGCGCGTGCGCTTGCCGCTGCCGTTGCTGCCGCCCGGCAGCCCGTCGCCGGCCAGGGTGGTGACGCGCGCATGCCACTGCACCGGCGTGCCCTGCGCGGCAGACGGCGTCTGCGCGCCGCCCTCGTCCGCATGCTTGGACGAATGCACCAGCACATAGGCCACGCTGCCGCCGACTGCAGCGCCACCCAGCATCAGGCCAGCCAATAAGAGTTTGAATTGAGTTGGGGACACTTGCAGGAACCTAAACGTTGACTTATAGAAAGCTTAACCGATCTACGGGACGTTGCGGCGAAAAAAAAGCCCGCTACTGAGAGCGGGCTGAAGTCTATTTCCTTGAAGGAGATAGAGGAGACAGGTGAATGATGCTGCATTGCGACATATAAAGCCAATTTATCTTGGCAATAGCAGTGATTCACCACCCGCATAACATCACAACATCATGCCGCCCGACGCCTCAATTCGCTGTCCGTTGAACCATCCGCTCTCATCCGACAGCAGCACCGCCACCGCGCCGCCAATGTCGTCGGGCAGCCCCACCCGCCCCAGCGCCGTGTTGGCCGCCACCATGGCGTTGACCTGCGGATTGTCGCGCACCACGCCGCCGCTGAAATCGGTGGCGATCGCGCCCGGCGCCAGCGTGTTGACGCGGATGCCACGCTCGCCCAGCTCCTTGGCCAGATAGCGCGTCAGTACCTCGATGCCGCCTTTCATCACCGCATACACCGCCTTGCCCGGCATCGAGAAGCGCGCCAGGCCGCTCGACACGTTGACAATGCTGCCGCCGTCGGCCAGCAGCGGCAACAGCGCCTGGGTCAGGAAAAATACGCCCTTCAGGTGCACGTTCATCAGCTCGTCAAACTGCTGCTCGGTGGTTTCCGCGAACGGCACGTTGGCGCTGTTGCCGGCGTTATTGACCAGCGCATCGAAGCTCTGACGGCCGAACTCGCTTTCCAGCAGCGCCGCGAAACCGGCCTTGAACGCCGGGAAGCTTGCAGTCACGCCGGCGTCCAGCTGCAACGCCGCTGCCTTGCGGCCTATTGCCCGCACTTCCGCCACGGTGGCGTCGGCCGCGTCCGCGCGCGCCTGGTAGGTGATGACCACATCCCATCCGGCCCGCGCCAGATGCAGCGCGGCGGATTTGCCCAGGCCCCGGCTGCCGCCGGTAATCAATGCAATACGGTTACTCATGATGATCTTCCTCTGTGGATGGCGGTCGCCACATGGACCACCCAGACTGGAGTCTAGATCCGTATAATCAGCAGATAAACTGCGTTAAATCGACATCACTGATCCAGATATGAAGACAATCCTTTCGACCGAAGACTTGCGCATCTTTCTGTGGGTGGCGCGCCTGTCCAGCTTCACGCGCGCGGCGGAACAGTTGCAGCTGCCGCGCACGTCGATTTCCAACGCTATTCAGCGGCTGGAAGACCGCCTCGGCGCCCGCCTGCTCCAGCGCACCACGCGCCGCGTGCAGATCACGCGCGAAGGCGAAGAACTGCTGGAACGCGCAGAACGCCTGCTGGACGACCTCGACGACATCGGCGCGCTGTTCCAGCAAGGTAGCCAGTTGCAGGGCCGCATCCGCGCCGACATGCCATTGGGTATGGCCACCGGCATCGTGCTGCCGCGCCTGCCTGAATTCCTGCAACGGCACCCGGCGCTGCAAATCGATATCTTCAGCACCGACCGCCGCGTCGACCTGCTGAGCGAAGGCTTTGACCTGGTGGTGCGCGCCGGCGCCGTGGTGGACGAATCGCTGGTGTCGCGCCCGCTGCTGACGCTGGAACTGATGAACGTCGCCAGCCCCGCCTATGTCGCCGCGCACGGCCTGCCGGCCACGCCGGATGAGCTGTCCGGCCACTGGCTGGTCAACTACCAGCCCAATCCGGCCAGCCAGCCGGCCGCGTTTGAATATGTCGACGCCGCCAGCGCCAGCAGTGTGTATGTGCCGATGCGCCACCAGGTCACCGTCAACAACAGCGTGGCCTACAACGCCGCCACCCACGCCGGGCTGGGCATTGCGCAGATCCCTGCTTCCCGCGCGCGCGCCGAGATCGCCGCCGGGCTGCTGGTGGCGGTATTGCCGCACCATCAACCAGCGCCGATGGACGCCCGCATCCTGTTCCCGCACCGCCGCAACATTCCCCAGCGGGTACGCGCCTTCGCCGACTGGATCGTCGACATCACCCGCGCCGGGGCGGCCTGATCCCGGCATAAAAAAGGGCTGAGTCCCGCAGCGCAGAACCCGGCCCTTCCTGTATTTCCCGTGTGATGCTTACTTGGCGTCGGCAGCGTAAGGCAGTACGCGCGATGCCATGCGGGTGTCGGTTTTCAGCAGACCCACTTCGTCGGCCAGAATGTGTACCGCTTCGTTCAGCAGCACATCCTTGGCCGCCTTGGCCTGCTTCTCCGCTTCCAGCTCGGCTGCCAGCGAACGCTCCGAACCCTGCAGGCCGTCATCGCTGCGCAGCGCGCCTTTCACGCCCGCCACCTTCGGCGTCTGCGCCTGCTTGCCGGTTGGCGTCTTGGCCGAGGCCGAAATCGCCTTGTTGAGCGCCTCTTTCGGGTCCGGCACCAGGATCGGATCATCCGCGCCCGGCGTCGGCGACAGCAGGCGCGCTTCGCGCAGCTTGGAGCGGGCTTCCTGCTGGTCGCGTTCCTTGCGGCGCACCACTTCGTTCAGCGACACCGAATTTTCCTTGCGCTGTTTCTTGACCAGCGCGATGTCCTCGGCCAGGTACTGGAAGTCCTTATCCTTGGCCACGCGGGCATCATGCTTCTTGTCCAGCAGCGGCACGATTTCCTTGACGTCGCCGGTCGGGATGTAGACGGCCGGCTTGATCTGGGTCCACGGCAAGGCGTTGTCGTAGCTCGACTCGCCGAAGGTGTCGGAATCGCCCATGGTCGGCAGCTTGATGTCCGGCGTGACGCCGCGCAGCTGGGTGGTGCCGCCATTGATGCGGAAGAACTGCGCAATGGTGAACTTCAGCTCGCCGTAATGCACCTTGTCGTTCTGCGCAAAGCGGTCCAGCCCGAACAGCGTCTGCACCGTCCCCTTGCCAAAGCTCGGCTCGCCGATGATGACGCCACGGCCGTAATCCTGGATCGCCGCCGCGAAAATCTCCGACGCCGAGGCCGAACCACGGTTGATCAGCACGCCCAGCGGCCCGTCCCAGGCCATGCCCGGATCGGTGTCGCTCTCGACTTCGACCTTGTTCTCGCCGTTACGCTGCATCACCACCGGGCCCTTGTCGATGAACAGGCCGGTCAGTTCCACCGCCTCGGTCAGCGAGCCGCCGCCGTTGTTGCGCAGGTCGATCAGCACGTTGTCGACCTTGTCCTTCTTCAGCTCGACCAGCAGACGCTTGACGTCGCGGGTGGCGCTCTTGAAGTCCTTGTCGCCCTTGCGGCGCGCTTCAAAGTCCATGTAGAAGGTCGGCAGCGAAATCACGCCGACGCGGCGCTTGACGTTGCCGTCCTTGATTTCGTACACGGATTTCTTGGCCGACTGCTCTTCCATGCTGATCTTCTGGCGCACCAGCGTGACGAAGGTGTGCTTGGCGTCCGGACCGGCGTCGGCCGGAATGATCTCCAGCCTGACGGTCGAATCTTTCGGGCCGCGGATCAGCGCCACCACGTCGTCCAGGCGCATGCCCAGCACTTCGGTGATCGGCGATTTGTCGTCCTTGGCCACGCCGACGATCTTGTCGCCGACCTTGATCTTGCCGGACAGGCCGGCCGGGCTGCCGGTCACGACCTCGCGCACCACGGTGTAATCGTCGCGGCTTTGCAGCACGCAGCCGATGCCTTCCAGCGACAGGCGCATGGCGATGTCAAACGCATCGGCCGCGCGCGGGCCCAGGTAGTTGGTGTGCGGCTCGATCGACATCGCATACGCGTTCATGAAGATCTGGAACACGTCTTCGGCGGTCAGCTTGCGCGACGGGCTGAGGTAGCCTTCATAGCGCTTGTCGAGCGTTTCCTTGATCGACTTGTCGTCCTTGCCGGCCAGCTTCAGGCGCAGCCATTCGTTCTTGACGCGCTTGCGCCACAGGTCCTTGACCTCGGCGTCGCTCTTGGTCCAGTCGGCCTTTTCGCGGTCGTACTGGTAGGTCTCGTCGGAGGTGAAATCGAACTTGCCCTGCTTGACCAGTTCGCGCGCATAAGCGATCCGCTCGTTGAAGCGCTGCTGGTACAGGTTGAAGATGCCGAACGGCACGCTGAGATTCTGGCCGGTGATGGCGTCATCCAGGCGGGTACGCACGATGGCGTACTGGTCGATGTCGGCCTGGGTGAAGAACATTTTTTCCGCGTCCAGCGACTTGAAGTAGCGGTCGAAGATTTTCTCCGACATCGCATCATCGAGGGGCACCGGCTTGTAATGCAGCTTGGTGAGGACCCGCGACGCCCACAATGCCGCATCGGTCTGGCCGGGCTGTGGTTTGAGAGGGGTGTCCGCCGTTTTCTCTGGCACGGCGGCGCCGGCCTGCACTGACAGGGCCGCCAACACGGCCACCAACAGTAGTTGCTTCTTCATCGGCATTACTCCGGAACGTATGAATTAAGTGTTGCCCCATTTTACAGGCTAGTGCACGCATAAGGGGCTGGTATTTCAGAGTTTCTCTGCCTAAGCTTAAGGGCGGCTGAAACACAACATTGTCCGCCGCGTTTTACTAAGTAGATTCACTTACGTTTTTACAATTTTTCACTCAAGTCATTGTTTTATAGATAGATTTTTTTGGAATTGCTGTTCGATTTTATTGCCCTCCAGAAAAAATATGCTATGATTCCGCTACTAGTTTCACGTTGACGGCCCGCCAGGCAGCACTTACGGCAGTGTCCATCGCCTACGCAAACGCTCCCCCGCCCCCGGAGCCAGCTCGATTCCGAGCGACCTCAAACCGCTGTATCTTTTCTCTAAAGAGATCAATGAAAACAATAATGATGAATCCTCGTAACTGGGGTGTCGGTACTAAAATTACCGTTTTTACGTTCGGCTTGATCAGCGTCATTCTGGCGCTGCTGCTGACACTGATTAACCTGAGCACCTCGGCCATGCTGAAAGAGCGCGCCAAGGCCAACGTGGCGTACAACCTCAGCGGCATCAGCAATACCGTCGAGGTGTTCAATACCGCCATGATGAACGAGGCGTCCAGCTTCGCGCGCCTGTTCGCGTCCGACTTCGGCGATGGTCCGTTCACGCTCGATCCGTCCACCACCGTCGAGATCGCCGGCAAGCCGACGCCATCGCTCAAGCATGGCGGCAAGGCGCTCAACCTGGACTTCAGCATCCCGGACAAGTTCACCAGCGACACCGGCGTGGTCGCCACCATCTTCGCCGCCGACGGCGAGGAATTCGTTCGCGTCACCACTTCGCTGAAGAAAGAAAACGGCGAGCGCGCCGTCGGCACCCAGCTGGACCATGCGCACCCGAGCTACCCGCTGCTGCGCGCCGGCAATAGCTACATCGGCCTGGCCACGCTGTTCGGCAAACAGTTCATCACCCAGTACGACCCGATCAAGGACGCCAGTGGCAAGGTCATCGGCGTACTGTTCATTGGTCTCGACATTTCCAAGAACATGGACGTGCTGAAGCAGAAGATCAAGGCCATCAGGATCGGCGAGACCGGCTATATCTATGTGTTGAACGCCGCTCCTGGCAAGACGCTGGGCAACGCGCTGGTGCACCCGGCCAAGGAAGGCGACAACCTGCTGGACATCAAGAGCAGCGACGGCCGCCAGTTCGTCAAGGAAATGCTGGACGCCAAGGAAGGCAGCATGACCTACGACTGGGTGGAAAAAGACGGCGCGTCGGCGCGCGAGAAGATGGTCGAGTTCCACACGTTTAAACCATGGAACTGGCTGATCGTCGGCGGCACCTACACCGAGGAAATCACCCGCGAAGCGGCGCAGCTGCGCAACCGCTATGCGCTGCTGGGCCTGGTTGCACTGGTGCTGTTCGCCGTGCTGCTGTTCCTGCTGGTGCGCGCGATCGTCTCGCGGCCGCTGGCGCGCGCCGAGCAAGCGGCCGAGCGCATCGCCGCCGGCGACCTCGACGTGCACCTGGAAATCCACAACCAGGATGAAATCGGCCTGGTGCTGCGTTCGCTGAACAACATCAGCGACAACCTGTCCGGCGTGGTCGGCCAGGTGCGCCGTGGCGCCGAGCAGATCACCACCGCGTCCAGCGAAATCGCCCAGGGCAACCTGGACCTGTCGCAGCGTACCGAAGAGCAGGCCTCCAGCCTGGAAGAAACCGCCGCGTCGATGGAAGAGCTGAGCAGCGCCGTGACCCAGAACGCCGAGAACGCGTCGCAAGCCAACCAGATGGCGCTGGCCGCCTCCGGCATCGCCGCCAAGGGTGGCGAAGTGGTGGCGCAGGTGGTCGAGACCATGGGGTCGATCACCGATTCGTCGCGCAAGATCGCCGACATTATTTCCGTGATTGACGGCATCGCCTTCCAGACCAACATCCTGGCGCTGAATGCGGCAGTGGAAGCGGCCCGCGCCGGCGAACAGGGCCGCGGCTTTGCCGTGGTGGCGTCGGAAGTGCGCAACCTGGCGCAACGCTCGGCCACCGCCGCCAAAGAAATCAAGGAATTGATCGACGACTCGGTCAACAAGGTCGAGACCGGCAGCAAGCAGGTGGAAAAAGCCGGCACCACGATGCAGGAAGTGGTCGACAGCGTGCGCCGCGTAACCGATATCATGGCCGAGATCAGCCACGCCAGCGAAGAGCAGCGCGCAGGCATCGGCCAGGTGCATGAAGCGGTGACGCAGATGGACCAGGTCACCCAGCAGAACGCCGCGCTGGTGGAACAGGCCGCCGCAGCAGCGCAAGCCTTGCAGGACCAGGCGCATGAGCTGGAAGATGTGGTCAAGATCTTCAAGCTGGGCAGCCAGGCCGGCCAGCCCGCGCTGCGCCAGGACCGCTATCTGTCGCTGAAGTAACCCCAACCGAAGGGGTCGGACCCCGCCGGGGGCCGACCCCGGGCCGCAGCGCTGTGCGGGTTTTGCCTGTGCCGCACACAGCCATTCAACCGCCGCCGCGTGAAAACGCCGGCGGCTTTTTTATTTTATAATGGAAAAATGTCCACCTTCCTCCAGCGCCGGCGCCTGACCAGCCTGATCGTCTCCCTGGCGATCCTGCTGAACCTGTACGCCCCGGCCATCAGCCACGCGATGAGCGTGCTGTCGGACTATCCGCTGGCACTGGACATTTGCAGCGTCACGCCGGCCGCCTCGGCCGCCGGCGCTGGCAAGCGCGGGTCGGGCAGCCTGCCGGCGCATGGCATGAAGCACTGCATGCTGTGCGCCGTCCACACCGGCAACGGCGCACCGCCGCCAGCCACGTCCGGCCTGCTGACCGTCCTCGAAGGCCACGACATCTACCCTGCGCAGCGCCCCGTGGCAGCGCCACAACAGCCGATCTGGCCCGACGCCCAGCCGCGCGGCCCGCCCGCCGCCGCCTGACTCCGTCCGCCGCAGCGCCACGCGACCGTATCGGCTCATGCCCGCATACCGCATACGCCAGCAACGCCTGCCTTAGCAACATCCTTACAGGATTATCTATGCAACGCCGTCTCTTCATCTCGTCGTTGGCCGCCCTGCCATTCGTGGCCGGCAGCGCCCACGCCGCGTCCGGCTTTACCGCGATCGACATCACCGGCAGCGCCATCGGTCCGGATTATCAGCTGTTCTACACCAACGGCAAGCCGGCCGCACTGCGCGACTTCAAAGGCAAGCTAGTGCTGCTGTTCTTCGGTTTCACCCAATGCCCGGACGTCTGCCCGACCGCCCTGGCGCGCGCGGTGGAAATCAAACGCCTGCTGGGCGCCGATGGCGACAAGCTGCAAGTGGTGTTCGTCACCGTCGACCCGGAACGCGACACCGCCCCGCTGCTGAACGACTACATGCGCGCCTTCGACCCGAGCTTTGTCGCCGTGCGCGGCAACCTGGACCAGACCGCCAAGGCCGCCAAGGACTTCAAGATTTTCTACCGCAAAGTGCCGAGCGGAAGTTCCTACACCATGGACCACACCGCCCTCACCTACGCGTTCGACACCAGCGGCAAGATCCGCCTGGCCATGAAACACGCAGAAACCGCCCAGCAGTGCGCCGATGATCTGCGCCTGCTGCTCAACCCCAAGCAAGAAACCGGATTCCTGAAAGGACTCTTCCAATGAAAAAGATACTCTCCCTGCTGTTGATGGCCGCGCTGCCTGCGCTGGCCCAGGTGACCGTCGGCGAACCATGGGTGCGCGCCACCGTGGCCGCGCAAAAGGCCACCGGCGCCTTCATGACGCTGACCTCCACCCAGGCCGTCAAACTGGTGGGCGTCAGCTCGCCGGTGGCCGGCACGGTCGAAGTGCATGAGATGAAAATGGTCGACGACATGATGAAGATGCGTCAGCTGCAAACGCTGGACCTCCCGCCCGGCCAGCCGGTCAAGCTGGCGCCCGGCGGCTATCACCTGATGCTGCTGAACCTGAAGCAGCCGCTGAAGGAAGGCGACAAAGTGCCGCTGACGCTGGAAGTGGAAGACGCGCAGAAGGTGCGCAGCAAGATCGTCGTCGACGCGCCGGTCAAGCCACTTACCGCAACGCACTGACCATCCACCACGCCAATCCGGCGATCAGCAGATACGGCCACGACTGCAGCGAGATTTTCCAGTCTGTCGTCGATGGCCAGCACGCCAGAAATTGTGGCGCGACGGCGAACGCCAGCGCCACATCAATCCACTGGAAATGCAGTCCGCTGCGGGTGCGCCACCACGCCACCACGAACGGCAGCACCACCACCGCAAACGGCGCCAGTGCCGACGGCGCGGCGTTATACCAGCGCACGTGCGTCAGCCGCACCGATCCCAATTCCCAGCCACGCGCGATACGCCGTGGAATCACCGTAAAACTGGCTGGCCTTGCGCCGGTCAGCTTGCCGGCGACGAAATGCGCCAGCTCGTGGCACACAGTGCCGGCCAGTGTGAACAAAAAAAAGAAGGGATGGCGCGCCGACAGGACGCGGATCACCAGCGCCAGCATCAGGGACGGCGCCAGGTAAATCAGGATGTCGCGATGGTCGCAGAACCACGAAGGCGCCAGCGCGCTGCAGTCGAACAAGCTGTTCATGCGGCATCCTCGCACGGCGTTGGGATGCCGTCAATTCTGCCACCTATGAGAGAGATGGCCGCTGCCAGTTGTAGGGATTCGGGACGCCGGGCGCACGCCTACAATCTGCGATCATCCCCTTACTGCGAGAACATACCATGCATGAATTACTGACTCCCCAAAACGCCGCCCTGGTGCTGCTCGACCAGCAGGCCGGCCTGCAATTCGCCGTGCAATCGATGGAGCGCCAGACGCTGCTGAACAATTCGGTGGCGCTGCTGGAAACCGCGCTGGCGTTTTCCCTGCCGACCGTGATCAGCACCTCGGCCAGCAAGGTCTACAGCGGCCCGCTGCTGCCCGACCTGCACGCGCTGGCGCCCGATCATCCGGTGCTGGAACGCCGCAACATGAATGCCTGGGAAGACGATACGGTGCGCGCCGCCATCGAGGCGACCGGCCGCAAGAAGCTGATCTTCTCCGGCATGCTGACGGAAGCGTGCATCACCTTCGCGGTGCTGAGCGCGCTGGAAGCGGGCTATGAATGCTATGTGGTGGGCGATGCCTGCGGCGGTCTGACCTTGACCGGGCATGACCTGGCGCTGCAACGGATGGCAGGCAAAGGTGCGCAGCTGACCAGCTGGGTGCAGGTGCTGCTGGAACTGCAACGCGACTGGACCCGTCATGAAACCTATGACGCGGCGCGCGCGGTGATCGAGAAGAACGGCGGCGGCTATGGCGTGGGCTTGCGCTACGCCAAGCAAATGCTGACGCCGCCGCAGTAACGCATCTGCCGTCATTCCTGCGCAAGCAGGAATCCATGGAGCGCCGGCTCAGCATGGATTCCCGCCGATGCGGGAATGACGGCCTCGATTCCCGCTTTCGCGGGAACGACGTGGGTTGACGCTTAAATCGCGTCGATGGCGGCGTTGAACGTCGCGCTTGGACGCATCACAGCCTCAGTCTTCACTGGATCCGGCTGGTAGTAACCGCCGATTTCCTGTGCCGAACCCTGCACGCTGTTCAGTTCGTCAACGATCTTGGTCTCGTTTTCCGACAGCTGCTTGGCCAGCGGCGCGAACTTGGCGGCCAGTTCCGCATCTTCCGTCTGCGCTGCCAGCGCCTGGGCCCAGTACAGCGACAGGTAGAAGTGACTGCCACGGTTATCCAGCTCACCGGTACGGCTCGACGGCGACTTGTTGTTGTCCAGCAGCTTGCCGGTGGCAACGTCGAGCGTCTGCGCCAGGATCTTGGCTTTGGCGTTGCTGTTCTTGATGCCCAGCTCTTCCAGCGACACCGCCAGCGCCAGGAACTCGCCCAGCGAATCCCAACGCAGGTGATTCTCTTCCACCAGCTGCTTGACGTGCTTCGGCGCCGAACCGCCGGCGCCGGTCTCGTACATGCCGCCACCGGCCATCAGCGGCACGATCGACAGCATCTTGGCCGAGGTGCCCAGCTCCAGGATCGGGAACAGGTCGGTCAGGTAGTCGCGCAGGATGTTGCCGGTCACCGAGATGGTGTCCAGGCCGCGCGAAACGCGCTCCAGGGTGTAGCGCATGGCGCGGGTCTGCGACATGATGTGGATGTCCAGGCCGCTGGTGTCGTGATCTTTCAGGTAGACCTGCACTTTCTTGATCACTTCAGCTTCGTGCGGACGGTAGGTATCCAGCCAGAACACGGCAGGCATGCCGGACTGGCGCGCGCGGGTCACGGCCAGCTTGACCCAGTCGCGGATCGGCGCGTCCTTGACCTGGCACATGCGCCAGATGTCGCCCTGCTCCACGGTCTGGGTCAGCAGCACTTCGCCGGTGGCCAGATCGGTGATGTTGGCGATGCCGCCTTCAGGCACTTCAAAAGTCTTGTCGTGCGAGCCGTATTCTTCGGCTTGCTGCGCCATCAGGCCCACGTTCGGCACGGTACCCATGGTGACCGGGTCGAAGTTGCCGTGCCATTTGCAGAAGTTGATCATCTCCTGGTAGATACGGGCGAAGGTCGACTCCGGCATCACAGCCTTGACGTCGGCGGTGCGGCCATCGGCGCCCCACATTTTGCCGCCGATGCGGATCATGGCCGGCATCGATGCGTCAACGATGACGTCGTTCGGCGAGTGGAAGTTGGTGATGCCCTTGGCCGAATCGACCATGGCCAGCTTCGGACGGTGTTCCAGGCACGCGTGCAGGTCTTTCAGGATCTCGTCCTTCTGCGACGCCGGCAGCTTCTCGATTTTCTCGTACAGGTTGGCCATGCCGTTGTTGACGTTCACGCCCAGTTCGTCGAACAGCTTGGCGTGTTTTTCAAACGCGTCCTTGTAGAAGATGCGCACGCAGTGACCGAAGACGATCGGGTGCGATACCTTCATCATGGTGGCTTTGACGTGCAGCGAGAACATCACGCCGGTTTTGTAGGCGTCGTCGATTTCTTTCTCGTAGAACTCCAGCAGCGCTTTCTTGCTCATGAACATCGAGTCGATGATTTCGCCGGCTTGCAGCGCGACTTTCGGTTTCAGCACGATGGTTTTGCCGGAGGCGGTGATCAGCTCCATTTTGACGTCGCGCGCTTTGTCCAGCGTCATCGACTTTTCGCCGTGGTAGAAGTCGCCGGCGTGCATGTGCGACACGTGGGTGCGCGAGGCCTGGCTCCATTCGCCCATCGAGTGCGGGTGCTTGCGGGCGTATTCTTTCACCGCTTTTGGCGCGCGGCGGTCAGAGTTGCCTTCGCGCAGCACTGGGTTCACGGCCGAGCCGGTGCACTTGCTGTAACGGGCCTTCAGGGCTTTTTCTTCGTCGGTCTTCGGATCATCCGGGAAGTCCGGCAGCTTGTAGCCCTTGCCTTGCAGTTCGCGGATCGCCGCTTGCAGCTGGGCGACCGAGGCCGAAATGTTCGGCAGCTTGATGATGTTGGCTTCCGGCTTCAGCGTCAGCGCGCCCAGTTCAGCCAGGGTGTTCGGGACTTTTTGCTCGTCGGTCAGATATTCAGGGAACTCAGCCAGCACGCGCGCAGCGACCGAAATGTCGCTCGCAACCACGTCAACGCCAGCTGGTGCGGTGAACTTCTTAATAATAGGCAGCAGGGAATACGTTGCCAGCAGTGGCGCTTCGTCAGTCAGCGTGTAGATGATTTTTGGATTTTGTGTTGCCATGTTCATTCCCTCGTAATCGATCGGTGCTATGGAGTAATTCCGCCCGTTATTTTAAACCCTCAACGCCCGCTTTGTGCAAACGATGCCAGAGTATTCATAAGCAGCCCTGTCATCATACAACCTTGGGCTGCACTGCCCTGGTGCATGTGTATAGAAATCAACAAGTTAAACGTTTACTAGCGAGGCAGGAGTAGATATGTAGTTGTATGATGTCTGATATCTAGGCTATGATCGTCGCACCAAAAGTAAGGAGACCGCATGACCACGCAACAACCCCAAGCCACCCGCGTACGCTGGACAATACTCGCCATCCTGTTCGCTGTCACCACGATTAACTACGCCGACCGCGCCACCATCGCGATCGCCGGCCCCGAACTGAAACGCCTGCTGGGCTTGAGTCCGGTGGAAATGGGCTTCGTCTTCTCCGCCTTTGCCTGGTCGTACGTGCTGGCGCAATTGCCGGGCGGCTGGCTGCTGGACCGCTTCGGCTCCAAAATCACCTATTTCTTCAGTATCTTCCTGTGGTCAGTCTTCACCATGCTAATGGGCACGGTGGGCTTCCTGACCGGCGCCGCCGCCGTCACCACGCTGTTTGTGCTGCGTCTGCTGATCGGCGCTGCGGAAGCGCCGTCCTTCCCGGGCAACTCGCGCATCGCGTCGGCCTGGTTCCCGACCAGCGAACGCGGCACCGCTGCCGCCATCTTCAACTCGGCGCAGTATTTCGCCACCGTGCTGTTCGCCCCGATCATGGGCTGGCTGGTACATACCTTCGGCTGGGAAAGCGTGTTCTTCGTCATGGGCGGGCTGGGCATTGTGATGGCCTTCATCTGGCTGAAAACCGTGTATGGTCCGAAAGACCACCCGAAAGCCAATGCCGCCGAGATCGCCTACATTGAAGCGGGCGGCGCGCTGGTGGACCTGGAAAGCAAGGACAAAGTCGCCGCCACCACCAAGCTCGACACCTGGTCCTGCATCAAGCAGCTGCTGGGCAACCGCATGCTGCTGGGCGTGTACATCGGCCAGTATTGCATCAACACCCTGACCTACTTCTTCCTGACCTGGTTCCCGGTGTACCTGGTGCAGGAACGTCACATGACCATCCTGAAGGCCGGCTTTGTGGCCGCGCTGCCTGCGGTGGCGGGCTTCCTCGGCGGCGTGCTGGGCGGCGTGATTTCGGATCGTCTGATCAAATCGGGCAAATCGCTGTCGGTGGCGCGCAAGACGCCGATCGTCTGCGGCATGCTGCTGTCGACCTCGATGATCGTGTGTAACTATGTCGAAGCGGACTGGCTGGTCATTACGGTAATGTCGCTGGCCTTCTTCGGCAAGGGCATTGGCGCGCTGGGCTGGGCCGTGGTGGCGGATACCTCGCCGAAAGAAGCCGGCGGCATGAGCGGCGCGCTGTTCAACACCTTTGGCAACACCGCCGGCATCACCACCCCGATCGTCATCGGCTACATCCTGCAAACCACCGGCACCTTTGCTGGCGCGCTGGTGTTCGTCGGCGCCAACGCGGTGGTGACCATCCTGTGCTATCTGCTGATGGTCGGCGAGATCAAGCGTTTTGAATTCAAGACGCCGGTAATGCGCAGCATCTAAGCTTTACCGCCCTGCGCCACGGCCTGTGCGCTGATGGCGTGGGAAAAACCGTGCTGCTGGAGGATGTCGATTAACTCCTCCGGCGCACCACCCAGCCGCAGGTTCTCTGCGATCCAGCCCTGCCAGTCGGGCGTAATTTCCTTATCCTCTTCTTCCAGTTCGATGCCGGCGATGATTTTGGCCAGCAAGGCATTGATGCGCTTGGTGTCGATCAAGTGCTGCACCACCGGGTGGCCGGAATACGGGAACGGATACAGCGTGCAATTGCCCAGCGCCGACAGCCGGTGCGCGTGCATGGCGTCGAGGTTGACCGACTCGGTACTGCCGTCCTGGTCCGGCCTGGTGCCGAACAGGAGATGCATGTCGGGTAGCTTGCCGGTCTTGGCCTGGCTGCGGCCCAGCGCCAGCAGATCGTCGTAGCGGGATGGCGGCGGATTGGTGGCCAGGTCGCGCATCACCGACAGCCAGCGCCGTTCGTGATACAGCAGAGCTTGCGCCGGATCGAGGAAAGACAGCGGCCCGAAGGCGATGACCTGCTCCGCCTCCAGCAATAGGCCGTACATCAGCGCCGCATACGCCCCCATCGACTGGCCGATGGTCACCACTCTGCTGGGGCGGATGTCGCGGATCAGCGCGCGCAGGCTGGCGGCGGTTTCGTCCGGATGCGCGCCGAGGCCGCCTATCGCGCGGTGATACCAGCTATTGCCGGAATCGCGCACCAGGATCTTGTTGATGTGGCGGCCGCTGAACTGCTCCAGCTTTTTCAGCCGACCGTAGAAATCGAAATCCGGCCGCTTGTCCCACGACACGAAGCCAAACGTAATCACCAGCAATTCGCCGGCAATGACCTGGTCGACCAGCACGTCCTCGGTGCTGGTCTTGACGTGGCGGTTGTCCAGGGCGGGCAAAGCGTGGATCGGTATCGGCATAAACGCAGAGTTTAGCAGCTTTGCTGGTCGGCACCTACCAGGCCTTCCGCCTGCTGCCCGTCTTCAAGATTAAAGCGCGCCGGCGGCGGTAAGGTGGCGGCGGGCCGGCCGAACAGATAGCCTTGAAACGCCGTGCAGCCGATCGCTTCCAGTGCGCGCCATTGCGCCCGCGTTTCCACGCCTTCCGCCACCACCGCCAGGTCCAGGCTGTACGCCAGATTGACGATGGCGCGCACGATACTGGCCGCGTGGCGCGAATGCAGCATATCCTGTACGAAGGAGCGGTCGATCTTCAACTGGTCGATCGGCAGCAGCTTGAGGTAGCGCAGCGACGAATAGCCGGTGCCGAAGTCGTCCAGCGCAAAGCTAACCCCGTGCGCCCGCAGCGCCGCCATTTTCCCGATGACGTCATCCATGTCGGCGAGCAGCATGCTCTCGGTCAGCTCCAGCTTCAGCAGGCGGGGGTCGGCGCCGGTGCGCTGCAGTACCGCCCGTACCTGGTCGATAAAACCGGGCTGGCGGAACTGCCGCGCGCTGACATTGACCGCCATCGTCAGGTGCGCCGTCGCGGCCGACGCCGCCCATTGCACCAGTTGCAGGCAAGCGGCCTGCAGCACCCATTCGCCCAGTTCCAGGATCAGTTCGGACTTTTCGGCCTGCGGAATGAACTCGGCAGGACCGATTTCGCCGCGCTGCGGGTGGGCCCAGCGCAGCAGCGCCTCGACCCCGGTCACCTGCGCCGTGCGGTCGACCACCGGTTGGTAGCTCAGGTAAAGCTGCTGGCGGATCAGGGCCTGCCGCAGATCGGCCTCCAGCGCCGCCGAGGTATCCAGCGCCTGCTGCATCTGCGGGTCGAAGAAGCGCCAGGTGGCGCGGCCGCCGGCCTTGGCCTCGTACATGGCCATATCGGCATGGCGCAACAAGTCGCCGATGGCATGCGGGCCGGCGCCGAACAGCACCACGCCGATGCTGGGCGTGGTGCGCACCTGGTGCCCGTCCAGCAGACAGGGGGTGCTGAGCGCCTCCAGCACCTTGGCCGCCACCGCCGCCGCGCCGGCCGTGGCGGCGCCTTCCGCGCCGCCCAGGTCTTCCAGCAGGATGACGAATTCATCACCGCCAAGGCGCGCCACGGTGTCGCTGGTGCGCGTCACCTGCTGCAGGCGTTGCGCCACCACCTGCAGCAGCTGGTCGCCCATCTCGTGCCCCATCGTATCGTTGAGCGACTTGAAGTTGTCGAGGTCGATGAACAGCACGGCGCCATGGCTGGCCGTGCGCGCCGACTTGGCGATCGCGTGGTGCAGGCGGTCCATCAGCAGCCGCCGGTTCGGCAGCTGGGTCAGGCCATCGTAGAACGCCAGATGGGTGATCCGGGCTTCGGCCTGCTTGCGCTGGCTGATGTCCATGCGGGTGCCCAGCATGCGCAGCGCCGTGCCGTCGGCCGCGCGCTCGACGATCTTGCCGCGGCTTTGCAGCCAGATCCAGCTGCCATCCTGATGGCGGATGCGGTACTCGATGTCGTAGCGCTGGCGGTGGCCGGCCAGATACTCGGCCAGCGCCAGGTCCAGGCCCGCCAGGTCGTCGGGATGGATCTGCCGGCGCCAGTCGTTCAGCGCCGCCGTGTCGTCGCTGCTGTAGCCCAGCATCGCGGCGCCGCGCGCATCGACGCTGCGCCAGTCGGCCCGCATATCCCATTCCCACAGGCCGAGGCTGGCCCCATCCAGCGCCGCCTCGGTTTTTTGCACCGCCGCCGTCTGCTGGTCGGCCCAGGCGCGCGCGGCATCGTCGTGGACGCGGCGGCGGCGCTGCAGCACCGCCATGCTGACGCCGGCGGTCACGGCAAACACCAGCCAGGCCAGGCCGCAGGTCCACGCCAGCCGCTGCCAGCCGGCGTCGATCACCGCCTGGCCGCGTCCCAGGCTGACCACCAGCGCGCGGTCCAGCCGCAGCCCTGGCAGGCGCATCGAGCGCTGCACCACCAGCCGCCGCTCGCCGCTGGCGGTGGCGCCGGCCAGCACGCTCTCGGCCAGGCGGCTGTCGAGGTGGCGGCGCACGAAGGTGTCGGCGATCGCCGCTTCGCGCCGCATCGCCACCGGGTCGGCCGGCACGTACAGCATGCGCCGGCCGCCGGCTTCGGTGATCGCGCTGTTCATGTCCGGCGCGTACAGCGCCGAGCGCATGACGGCGTCCAGGTAGTCCGTATTGAGCACCGCGCTGATCACGCCGGCGCCGCGCACCGCCATCGACAGCTTCAGGTTGAACACGCCCGGCGTAACTTCATAGGGCAGCGACAGATACAGCGTCTCCGGATCGCCGCCGGCGAACGGCAGCGGCGGATAGCCGCCGGCCGCCGCCGCGCCGGACGCCGCGGTGCTCAGCACCGCCACGCCGGCCCGGTCCTGCACTTCCAGCGCACGCACGCCAGGCACGGCGCGCGCCAGCGCTTGCAGCAGCATGCGTTTGCACGACTGGTCGCAGGCGCTGTCGGCCGCCAGCGTACGGCGGGCGCTGTCGAGCGCGCTGCGCACGCCTTCCAGCTGGTGGGTCAGGCTTTCATCGATGATCAGGGCCTGCAGCCGCATGCGCTCGACATTGGACGCGATCAGCAATTGGCGCTCATTCCAGACGCCATAACCCATCATGCAGGCGGTCAGCGCCAGCAAGGCGCCGAACAGGCTCCATTCGGCGCGGGCGGTGCGCAACAACGGGCGTTTAGGGTGTGGCTGCTCGAACATCATTGTTCCTCCAGTGGCTGGATATTCATGATCCGGTTGCCCGCTTCCATGCCGCGGCGCACCAGTGCTTGCCCGGCTTCCAACTGCGCCGGCTCCCAGCGCCGCAGCGCCGCGTCGATGCCGCCGCCTTCATCGCGCAGCAGCGCGGCCAGCGCGTGGGCGTCGGCCGCCGCCTTGGCTGCGCCGCCGGCGGTGTGCGGGCGCGCGATGAAGGCGGCGTCGCCGATCAGCAGCGCGCGCCCGAACACCATGCGCGGCGCGTCCAGGTCGACAATGGTCTGGATAAAGGGCTGCCCGGTGGCCGCGATCAGCTGCTGGAACACCGGCGCCAGCAGCACCTGCGCGTCCTGGCGCAGCGCTTCGGTATCGCGCGGCTTGACCGCGCCCGGCGCCACCGAAAAGCGCCGCAGCGTGCCGCCGGCGTCGGTCATCAGGCGGCACAACTGCGCGCCGGCCGCGACCTTGCGATACCAGACCCAGTTCCAGCGCCGCTGGCCGGGCCGGGTGGACTCGTCCCCGCCCGGGACCATATATTCCAGCAGCATGTGGCCATCGCCGTGCTGGAAGGCGAACGCGCCTTGCAACAGCTCGCGCACCGTGGCCGCCACCTGCTGCTCCGGCACCAAGCCGCGCCACGCCACATAGCCGGCGTAGCGTGGCGCCAGTCCCGGCAGCAGCTGCGCCCGCACCGCCGACCCAGCGCCGTCGGCGCCGATCAGCAGGTCGCCGCTGGCCTGGCGGCCGCCGGCAAAATACGCGGTCACGCCGCCGGCGTGCTGCTCGAAGCGCAGCAGCTGCTGGTTGGCGTGCACCACGCCGGCGGGCAAGCCGCGCCGCAGGATGCCGTACAGCAGGTTCCACGAGGTCTGCGTTTGCGGCGCGTGGCTGCGCTGCACCACCTGGCCGGCGCGGTTGAGAAAGATGCTCTCGCCCGACGGCACGCCGACCACGCTGCCGGCGTCCAGGCCGGCAAACGCGATCGCCGCCAGCACCGCCGGTTGCAGCACCAGCCCGCCACCGCGGCCGCTCAACTCGCTCGCGGAGCGCTCGAACACTTCCACCTCCCAGCCGATGGCGCGCAAGCTGGCGGCGGCAAACAAGCCGCTCAGCGAACCGCCGATAATCAGCGCGCGCGGCGGCAATTCATGGTCCATAACGATTCTCCGGTGAACATTGATGGCGGATGCCGCAGCGGGTTTCGCTCCGCCCCTTGCGCGGCGGCACTGAATCCGCACCAATAAGTTATCGATCGATTACTTCAGAATCAAAAAAAAACGCTTCAGACCATGGCCAGCCGGCGCGCAAAGCGCAGCGCTTCAATCTGGATGCGCTCGACGCTGGCAACGGAACGGCGCGCCACCTGGATGTTGCGCTGGGCGATGTCGCGCATGCCCTGCATCGCGCCGACCAGCGCCGCCAGCTCGGCGCGTCCGGCCGCCGGCTGGCGCGCCAGGCGTTCAACCTGCACCGCCAGCGCCAGGATGCGCAGCGCGATATCGCTCAGGTTGGTCACATGTCCGCCCGGGGCGGCAACCCCGCGCCGCCAGGCCGGCGCCACGCCATCGACCAGCACGCCGATATCGAGCGCCGCGCGGGTGGCCCGCCGGGCGATGCGCCAGGCGGCGTCGTGCGAAGCCTGGCGATCGCGCTGCGCCTGCAGCGGGTGCCGCACGCGCTGGTGGCGCTGCCAGTCGAGCAACAGCCGGGTGTACTGCTGGTTGGACGCGATGGTGCGCTGCGCGATCCCGGCGATGCGCCGCAACAGCGCGTTGCTGTCGCTGAGCAGCTCGGTGCCGCGCACCGCCAGCTCAACCGCGCGCGCCACGCGCCGGTTGCCGAGACAGGACGGTGCGCACGGTGCCTGCGCCAGCGGCTGGTTCATGACGACACCCCCATGGCCAGGCGCGGCAGCACCTCGGTGCCCAGTTCATCGATCACATCGAGCACCGGCCGGCCATTGCGCAACAGATGCAGCAGCACGTGGCCGACCCCGGCTTCGGCCAGCCGCTCCAGCTCGCACGACAGCGCAATCCGGCCGCCGCGGAAGCCCTGGCGCGACGGCTGCGCTGCGGCGCTGGCGCGCTCGTCGAGTTCCAGCAACAGGGGCCGCACGATCGGCTGGCGCGCGGCCGGGCCGTCCAGGTGCAACACCGGCACGCGCTCGACGCCCGGGTCCGCCAGC
>NZ_WWCS01000026.1 GCF_009857535.1 Duganella margarita | reverse complement strand
GACCTGCCGCCCGTCGCGCCCGTCAACCGCCGCAAGCGCGAGCGGCCGCCGCTGGCGCCGGCCACGCGCTCGTCGCCGATCACGCGCGCCGCGCTGCTGGCCTATCTGTTCCTGATCATCTACGCCAGCTGGTTCCCGTTCTCCGGCTGGCATAACCAGGGGTTGTCGCCGCTCATCTTCCTGGAAACCATGAAGATGCCGCGTTACTGGACCCTGTTCGACGCCATCACCAACGTCATCGGCTACATCCCGCTCGGCACGCTGACCGTGTACGCGCTGTACCCGCGCATCAAGGGCATCTGGGCGCTGCTGATCGCCGCCGCCTGCGGCGCACTGGTCTCCGGCACCATGGAAGCGGTGCAAACCTACCTGCCGACCCGAGTCTCCTCCAACCTCGACTTCTACACCAACGCCATCGGCTGCGCGCTCGGCGGCCTGATCGGCGTGCTGACCGTGCGCCGCCTGCTCGACCGCAGCCAGCTGCAACGCCTGCGCCGCGAATGGTTTGCGCCGCACGCCAGCCAGGGCCTGGTGCTGCTGGCGCTGTGGCCGCTGGCGCAAATCTACCCGCAAAACTTCCTGTACGGCCTGGGCCAGATCCTGCCGATCCTGTCCGACTGGCTGTCGCAACTGCTGGACATGGAAATCGACCTGGCCGGCCTGATCCGGCCGGACGTCGATCTGACCGTCGAACAATACTGGCTGTCGGAAACCATCATCACCGCCTGCGGCATGGTCGGCGCCGGCCTCACGCTGTTGTGCCTGCTGCGCAAGCCGGCCCCGCGCGGCCTGCTGGTCTGCGCCATGATTGCCGCCTCGGTGCTGGTCAAGGGACTGGCGACGGCGCTGCTGTTTTCGCCGGAAAACGCCTTCGTCTGGGTCACGCCCGGCGCCGAAGGGGGCTTTTTGATCGGCGCCATCATGCTGGCCGGCCTGACCTACGCGCCGCACGTGGCGCAACGGCGGCTGGCGGTCACCACCCTGCTGCTGGGCCTGGTCATCATCAACACCACGCCGGCCAATCCGTACTTTGTGGCCACTTTGCAAACATGGGTGCAGGGCAAGTTCCTGAACTTCAATGGCGCCGCCCAGTTCCTGTCGCTGCTGTGGCCCTTCGTTGCGGTCTGGTTCCTGTGGCTGCCGTCCCACAAGCTGAACGCCGCCAAGGTATCATAGCGGCTACAATTTCCCGAAGGTGATGCCCATGAGCGATACCCCCTACTTCAAACACCACGTCTTCTTCTGCATGAACAAGCGTGACGACGGCCGCAACAGCTGCGGCGATCACGGCGCGGAAGTCGCGCAAAAGCACGCCAAGAAGCGCTGCAAGCAACTCGACATCAACGGCCACGGCAAAGTGCGCATCAACCAGGCCGGCTGCCTGGACCGCTGCGAAGAAGGCCCGGTGCTGGTGGTCTATCCGGAAGGCACCTGGTACACCTACGTCGACACCAGCGACATTGATGAAATCATCGACAGCCACCTGGTCAACGGCCAGGTGGTCGAACGTCTGAAAATTTGACCATGAACAAGAGCGAAAAATTTATGCTGGCCGGCGCCGCCGGCCAGATGGAAGGCATCATTGATTACCCGGCCGACGATGCCGCGCCGCGCGGCGTGGCATTGGTCGCGCACCCGCATCCGCTGTACGGCGGCACCATGGACAACAAGGTCGCCGTCACGCTGATGCGCACCTTCGTCAACCTCGGCTACGTGGTGGCGCGCATCAACTTCCGCGGCGTCGGCAAGTCCGAAGGCGTGCACGACCACGGCCAGGGCGAAACCGACGACATGGCCATCCTGCACCAATGGATGACCGGGAAATATCCGGACCTGCCGGTGGCGCTGTCGGGCTTCTCGTTCGGCACCTATGTGCAGTCGCAACTGGGCCAACGCCTGGCCGCCGCCGGCACGCCGGCCGAGCGCCTGGTGCTGGTGGGCGCCGCCGCCAAGAAATGGGCGATGGCCGATATTCCTGCCGACACCATCCTGATCCACGGCGAACAGGACGACACCATCCCGCTGACGGACGTGCTGGACTGGCTGCGCCCGCAGGAGATTCCGGTCATCGTCATCCCCGGCGCCGACCACTTCTTCCACCGCAAACTGGGCCACATCAAGAGCTGGGTCACGCAGCTGTGGGGCGGCGCCGGCTTAACCGAGGCTGAAACGGACACCGCAAGCGCGGATTAAGCATCTATAATTATTGCGCTTCCAACTTTTCACCGAACACGACCACATGAAAAAACTTATCGCGGCACTGGCCACCAGTGTGATGTTGATGACCTCGGCCGTGGCGCAAACGCTGCCGGCCCCGACCATCGCCGCCAAATCCTGGCTGCTGCTGGATGCCACCAGCGGCCAGATCATCGCCTCGCAAGACCCCAACGCCCGCGTCGAACCGGCCTCGCTGACCAAGATCATGACCGCCTACGTGGTGTTCGGCGCGCTGCGCGACAAGAAGGTCGACCTCAAGCAGATGGTCAACGTTTCCACCAAGGCGTGGAAGGTCGATACCAGCTCGTCCAAGATGTTCATCGATCCGGCCACCCCGGTCAGCATCAACGACCTGCTGTACGGCCTGATGGTGCAGTCGGGTAACGACGCCGCCGTGGCGCTGGCCGAAGCCGTTGCCGGCGACGAGTCCGCGTTTGTGGTGATGATGAACAAGGAAGCCCAGCGCCTGGGCCTGACCTCGACCCACTTCGCCAATCCGCACGGCCTGCCGTCGCCGGAAAACTATTCGACCGCACAAGACCTGTCGGTGCTGGCCAAGCGCGTGATCCTGGACTACCCGGAGTTCTACAAGATTGATTCGGTCAAGAGCTTCACCTACAACAAGATCACCCAGCCGAACCGCAACCGCCTGCTGTGGCTGGACCCAACGGTGGACGGCATGAAAACCGGCCACACCGAAGCGGCCGGCTACTGCATGATCGCCTCGGCGCACCGTCCGAATGGCGCCGGCGAGCGTCGCCTGATCTCGGTGGTGCTGGGCACCTCGTCGGACCAGGTCCGCACGCAGGAAAGCCAGAAGCTGCTGAACTGGGGCTTCCAGAACTTCGATACGGTCAAGCTGTACTCGAAAGGCCAGGCGATCGCCACGCCGGAAATCTGGAAAGGTTCCAAGAGCAACGTCAAGATCGGCTTTGCGCAGGACGTGATGGTGACCGTGCCGAAGGGCGTGGCAGGCAAGATGAAGCCGGCGCTGGAACGCAAAGACCCGCTGGTGGCGCCGTTGGCTGAAAACAGCCGCGTCGGCACGCTGAAGATGGTGGTGGACGGCAAGCCGATGCTGGAACTGCCGGTGGTGGCGCTGGAGACGGTGGAACAAGCCTCGATCTTCGGCCGCGCCTGGGATTCGATCCGCCTCTGGCTGAAATAACACTTCATTCCCGCGTAGGCGGGGATCCATAGGCCGCTCATCCCGGCCGCTCTGCATGGATTCCCGCCTGCGCGGGAACGACATCAGTCGGCGCCGGTATGCCGCATTGATTCCTGCGCCCACTGGAACGCAGCCTGCCCAACACCGGGCAGGCTGTCGATGTCCAGCGCCTGCTCCACCTTGTCGCGCTGCAGCAGCAACACCATCGTCAGATACGGGCCGTAGACGCCCTCATTCCCCAGCAACACCTCGCGGATGTCATCCGACAGATGCATCTTGCCGACCAGACTGGCCATCGGCAGGCCAGCCGGTCATACTATAATTCTTGCCTCTCACTTAACCTTGGAAAGCTTCCCATGACCGATTTGTCCTGCCCTTCCCTCGTCACCTACCAAGGCGGCCTGACGCTGTCGCGCATCGTGGCCGGCATGTGGCGCATGAATGAATGGAACCTGACGCCGCAGCAGCGCGTCGAATGGATCGAGCAGGCGCTGGCCATGGGCGTGACCAGCTTCGACCACGCCGATATCTACGGCGGCTATGGCGTCGAAGCCACCTTCGGCGAGGCGCTGGCCCTGCAGCCTTCGCTGCGCGACAAGATGCAACTGGTCAGCAAATGCGGCATCAAGCTGATCTCCGAGGCGCGTCCCGATCACACCATCCAGCACTATGACACCAGCGCCAGCCACATCATCGCCTCGGCCGAAAACTCGCTGTGCCAGCTGCGCACCGACCACCTGGACCTGCTGCTGATCCACCGTCCCGACCCGCTGATGAATTTCGATGAAATCGCCGGCGCCTTCGAACGCCTGCGCCAGGATGGCAAGGTCAAGCATTTCGGCGTGTCCAACTTCAGCCGCCACCAGTTCGAGAGCCTGAACCGCCGCATCGCGCTGGCCACCAACCAGGTGGAGTTCTCGCCGCTGTGCGTGGCGCCGATGTTCGACGAAACCTTCGACGGCCTGCAAGACCTGGGCGTGGCGCCGATGATCTGGTCGCCATTGGCCGGCGGCCGCCTGTTCAGCAGCGACGACACCGCCGGCGTGCGCGTGCGCGCGGTGATCCAGCAGGTGGCCGACGAGCTGCAACGGCCGTTCGGCAGCGTGGTGTTTGCGTGGATTATGCAGCTGCCGAGCCGTCCGGTGCCGTTGACTGGCTCCGGCCGTATCGCGGCGGTGAAAGAAGCGGTGGAAGCGACCCAGTTCAGCCTGAGCCGCAGCCAGTGGTTTGAGATCCTGCGCGCGGCCCGTGGCCACGAGGTGGCGTAAGCGTCGTTCCCGCGCAAGCGGGAACCCATGCGCCGCAAGGCAAGAGGCATCGCATCGATTCCCGCCTGCGCGGGATGACGTTGGCACTATTCGTCGTCGTACACGACCGGCGGGGCGATGCCCGTCCAGCCGGTCTTCCACGCCGCGTTCAGCGCCAGCGTGAATGCAATGTAGACCGCGAAGAACAGCACGAAGTACGCCGTCAGCAGCCAGGCCAGCAGGCCGAGATTAATCAGCAGCACCACCAGCGCCGCCCAGCTCTTCTTCTGCTTGGAGCTCGGGAAGCGCACGGTCGACACCATCAGGCTGCCGACCACGAACAGCAGCAGCACCACCAGGCTGCCATGCAGCACCGACGAGGCCGCATCCGGCCAGGCCACCACCACCGACGCCACGCACGCCGCCCCGGCCGTGATCGGCATGCCGACGAAGTAGCGCGGATCGGTGCGGCCCACATTCACATTGAAGCGCGCCAGCCGCAGCGCGCCGCAGGCCACGAAGAAGAAGCTGGCAACGCCGCCCAGGCGCAGCAGCGTCGGATGGTCAAGACCCAGTCGCTGGAAACCATAGCAGTACAGCAGCAGGCCCGGCGCGCAGCCGAAGTTCATCACATCGGCGATCGAATCGAGCTGCATGCCGAAGTCGGACTGGGTATTGGTGGCGCGCGCCACCATGCCGTCCAGCGCGTCGAACACGCCGGCCAGCACCAGCAATACGGCGGCCAGGCGGTAATCGCCGGCATCGCCGATAAAGGCATTGTCGACCGAGATGACGATGCTGCCGAAACCGCAGGCGATCGACATCAGGGTCACCATGCTGGGCAGGGCAAATTTGGCGCGCTGCATGCGCTGGTGGTGTAGAGGCTTCAAAACAGGGGCATTCCTAAAGAAACGACAAGCTTACCATTTTTAATAACGCTAACGCGTGCTGCGGTTTTGGAAACCGACATAGAATCGGCCGCAAGGCATAGGAGTTCATCATGAAAAATTGGCGTCTGCGGCTGGCCGCATGGCTGGTTGCGTCGCTGCTGGCCGCTTGCGGCGGTGGCGGCGGGAGCGACAGCACCAGCGTGACCGGCCCGGCGACCACGGCGCCGCCGCTGACGCTGGAGCCGGGCGCGCCGGCGATGACCGGCAACACCGCCATCGACGGCTTTAACTGGATCAACTACCGGCGCGCGCAACTGGGCTTGTCCGTGCTGACACGCAACAATCAGATCACGGCCGCGGCACAGGGCCATTCCGATTACCAGCGCATCAACAACACCATCACCCACGAAGAGACCTCCGGCCTGCCCGGCTTTACCGGCGTGGGGCTGGTCAACCGCCTGAACGCCGCCGGCTACACCTTGACCAGCTCGTATGCCGCCGGCGAAGTGATCTCGGCCACCAGCGACCCGTCCGGCTTTTACCAGGCTGAACAACTGATCACCGCCATCTACCACCGCTTCGTCATCTTCGAGCCGGTGTTCCGCGAACTGGGCACCGGCGCCGCCACGGCCAGCGGCGGCACCACTTATTTCACCGCCGACTTTGCCGTGCGCAACAGCTTCAGCGGATTGGGCGCCGGGCGCTTCGTCACCTACCCGCGCAACCAGCAGACCAAGGTGCCGGTCAACTTCTTCAGCGACACCGAATCGCCCGACCCGGTGCCCAACCAGAACGAAGTCGGCTACCCGATCAGCCTGCATGCGGACAGCTACGGCAGCGTGCCCGGCACGGTGGTGGTGCAAAGCTTCACGGTGGCGCCACGCGGGGCTGCCGCGCTGAGTACGCGCTTACTCAGCTATGCCGCCGGCACCAACGGCACCACCAGCACCGCCGCCGCCATCGTGCCGCTGGCGCCGCTGAAAAGCGCCACCACCTACGACGTCAATTTCACCGGCACGGTGGGCGGCGTCGCCGTCAACACCAGTTGGTCGTTCAGCACACAATAAAGAAAGCAAGGGATGTTGCATTTTTTTAACTGCGCAAACCACCACGTCTGCTATCTTAGTGGGCAATACCTTCAGCAGAGCCGTGCACGATGACCTCAACCAGCCCGCCCCTGACACCGACCGCCCCCGCCGGCCATATCCTGCAAGTGGAAACCGGTTTGCAACAGCTGATGGGCGACCGCGAGCTGTATCTGCAAATCCTGCGCCGCTTCCGCCAGCGCTATCCGGACAGCGGCTGCGACGCCCGCAAGGCCCTCAACAGCGGCGAACCCGGCCACGCGCAACGCATCGTCCACACGCTCAAAGGCGCAGCCGGCATGATCGGCGCGCAACAGGTGTATCTGCTGGCGACGCAGCTGGAAACGCGGTGCGCCGGCCCGACCGAGGTATGGTCGGCGCCGCTGGCGCAGCTGGAGCAGGCGCTGCGCAGCCTGGTGACGGTGATCGACGAGGTGCTGGCCAGCGATCCGCAACAGATCCTGGCCGGCGAAGCGCCGGCGGCGGCCGTGGTGCCGGAGACACGCATGCTGTTGCTGCATCTGGCGCGCCTGCTGGACGAAGGCGACGGCGCGGCCATCGATGTGCTGGAGCAATCGGCGACGGTGCTGGCGGCGAGCCTGGGAGTGGAAGTGTTTCAGGAAATCACGGAAGCGGCGCACCAGTTCGATTTTGAAGCGGCGCTGGCCACCTTGCAGGCGGCAATGGCGGACTAGCGGGTAAATTCCTTTTCTTCGTCGAAGGCGTCGGCGCATTCCTTGTCGCAAAAACGGCGCACATTATCCAGCGGTTTTTCGCAGTACCAGCACGCTCCCTTGGGCGGCAGCATCTGGCGCGTGCGCGCCGGCGGGGCGGAGGTGGCGGCAGAAGGCGGCGGCATGCCGGCCCCGTCGTCCGGGACGCTCTCTTGTATCGGTTCCACGATCCCCTCCTTCCAGGCCAAGCTCAGGTAAGTTGCAAGATTACTTCAGCGGAATTGCCACAGATATGAGATTTCTCAACGGTTGCATGAAACCGCAGATCCGTTTGCGACGATCAATAATAGCAGGTTACATGCGACGACCACATCCACCCTCGGTGCCAATATTTTCAATGAAAAAGGGCGAGGCGATAGTACGGCAAGCCGCGCGCCTGCCCGTATAATCGGGGCACGTTTATCATCCTGTCAGGAAAGCACGCATGTCAGATTCATCGCTTAGCCCGCTCCTGTCCGCGCGCGTGCTCGGACTGGCCCAGCTGGGATTGATCGTCCTCGACATCAACCAGCAGATCGTCATGTGGAACCAGTGGATGGCCAGCCGTTCAGGCAAGTCGGCGCACCGGGTGCTGGGCCAGGACCTGTTCGACCTGTACGGCGAACTGCGCGGCCAGCGGCTGGAGCAGGCGGTACACAGCGCGATGCAGAGCAACCTGCCGCAGCAGTTATCGCCGGCGCTGAATCCGTCGCCGTTCCCGTTGTACCCGGCCGGCACCTGGGGCGGCGAACGGGTCGAACAGGCGGTGTCGGTGACGCCGTTCACCGAAGGCAAGGAGCGCTACTGCCTGATCGAAGTCAGCGACATCAGCATCATCGTCGGCCGCGAGCGCCAGCTGCGCAGCCAGGCTGAACAGCTGCGCGCGCAATCGTATGTCGACGGCCTGACCGGCATCGCCAACCGCCGCCACTTCGACGTCGCGCTCGACCGCGAACTGCGGCGCGCGCAGCGCAACGACGGCCAGCTGTCGCTGCTGCTGATGGACATCGACTCGTTCAAGGCCTACAACGACCACTTCGGCCACCAGCAGGGCGACGCCTGCCTGACCCTGGTGGCCGAAGCCTTCGCCGCCACGCTGCAACGGCCGGCCGACCTGGCGGCGCGCTACGGCGGCGAAGAATTCGGCGCCGTGCTGCCGGACACCAGCAGCGAACAGGCGGCGCTGGTGGCGGAAACCATCCGCGCCAAAATCGCCTCGCTCAGCATCAACCACTCGCCGGCGGCCACCCGGCAGCACGTCACCATGAGCATCGGTGTGGCCACCTTCGACAAAGACCGCTTGGCCGACGCCGCCGCCATGCTGGCCGCCGCCGACAGCTGTTTGTACGCCGCCAAGAAAGCCGGCCGCGATTGTGTCATCGTTTATCGTCAACAACAGGAGAATGCAGCATGATGTTACGCAGTGCCCTTACCTTGGCGGCCGTACTGGCCGCGCCGTATGCCCTCTCCGCACCGGCGGCCTGCACCGGCAAGGCGCCGGCTGGCGAACTGACGGCGACCCGTATCGCCGCCGCCAACTCAACCCGCAGCGAACCCGGCTTGTACGAAGGGCCTGTGTGGATCAAGGATGCGCTTTACTTCTCCGACTTCACATTTGGGCCGGGCTTCCCGTCGCGCATCATGAAGCTGGACGCCAGCGGCAAAGTCAGCGTGGCGATCGAGGACAGCGGCAGCAACGGCCTGGCCACCGACGGCCACGGCAACATCATCGCCGCTACCCACAAGTGGAAATCGGTCTCGCTGTACACGCTGGACGGCAAGCGCAGCGACCTGGTCAGCAAGTTTGAAGGCAACGTGTTCAACTCGCCGAACGACATGGCGATGGCGTCGGACGACACGCTGTACTTCAGCGATCCGGACTTCCAGCGCACCGCCGCGCCGGGCGGCCAGGACAAGACGCGCGTGTACCGCGTGGGCACCGACGGCAAGGTCACGGTGGTGGATGACACGCTGAAAAATCCGAACGGCGTATCGCTGTCGCCGAAGGCAGACGTGCTGTACGTGAACGGCATGGTGGGCGAGCACGGCGTGCTGCGCGCGTACCCGATCGTCAACGGCGTGCCGCAGGCAGGCAAGGATCTGGTCGAGCAGCTGGGAATACCGGACGGCATGGCGGTGGACTGCTACGGCAACATCTACGTCAGCGAGCACACCGACAAGCGCCTGCGCGTCTTCACGCCGGCGGGCAAGCAGATCGCCACCATCAAGGTCGACGCCAACGTCACCAACGCCGCCTTCGGTGGCGCCGACGGCAAGACCCTCTACATCACCGGCGCCGGCGCGCTGTGGCAACTGAAGCTGGACGTGACCGGTTCGCCGTACTAAACCACTCCTGGTCAGGTCCTGAACCTTGCCCTCATGAGTTGACGTTCGCGATACGAGATCTCAGTTCATTGGAACGTGGCTAACGGCGTTGGCGGTGCCAACAATCCCATTCAATGCAAAAAGGATTGAAATGGTGAATATTCGGTAGATTGCATGGAGATTTATTTGGTATGATTTTCCCAAAGGGAACACTACAACTACTCAGCCGCTATGCGGCGGGCATGATTGGCGACTCGATCATGCCCGCAGCGTAGCGGCTGAATAGTCAGGACCAGCAAACGCAACCGCGCTCCCGCCACTGAACGGCAGGCAGGCTACAGCGGTCAACTTATCGAACATCCCAAACAGGGGAAACCATATGATTTACGTTGTAGGCATGAGCCATTCAATCGCTCTGGTGAATGCTGTTGCCGCTGGAGACAGCGGGGTATCCCAATATAATTACACCTTGCAGTCAGCCACCAGCTTCCAGCCGGTACCCATCAAGCCAGGCATGCTACCGGGCGACGAGATGGCAGCGCTGGTGCTGTCGGGGCAGGGCTGGCAGCCGCTAGCCACCATGAACGACGCGGGCAGCGCCACCCGCTACGTGCAAGGCCATCCCGAATTCACCGCCGCGCTCGATGCGTTGCGTCCGCTTCAGGAAAACAGCTGCATCCTGTCCTTCGTGGACGGTAACAGCCACTCCGCCTTGTCAGCGCTGCAGCACCCAGTGCCGTACGACTTTGTCCTTCCAGGCCACGAAGACTGGGGCATGCAACCCGGCTTCCAGCCTTTGCCGCCGGGGCTGATACGGCGCCACATTCTACCTTATCAACTTAATACCATCGCGGCGCTGGCCCTGATGCGCATCGCGCTGCCGCAGGCCCGCATCATCCACGTGCTGCCGCCACCACCGTCGCACGCCGAACGCTTCCTGATCTCCCCGGAGGCGTTCGGCGACCGCGTGTCCCAGTTCGGCATCACTCCTATCCTGGTCCGCCGAAAATATCACGTCATGGCCAACCGCATCATACAACAGGAAACGCAAAGCTTCGGCATCGAATTACTGGAGGCGCCGCGCGCATGCTACGACACCGACGGCACCTTATTGACGCAGTACGTCGAGGGCGCCACACACGGCAATACAGCCTACGGCGCGCTGGTGGCGGAACAAATTCGCAATCTATTCTGACTGGAGCGCCCGCATGCATCCCTATTCCGATCTTCCGGACCAAAACTTCTGGCGCCGCTTCGTACCACCGCGGCCGTGGCGCGACTTGCCGTTGGCGCAAGCGAAATTCCGCATCAGCCGTAGCGACGCCATTAGCACCGCTGGCAGCTGTTTTGCCCAGCACATCTCGCGCTATCTGCGCGAGGCCGGCATCGCTACCTTCCGCGCTGAAGCAGCACATCCGTTAGCGCATGAACTGGGCGGCGAAGTGGCCAGCTACGAGCGCTTCCCTGCCCGCTACGGCAACATCTACACGGCGCGTCAATGCCTGGAGCTGTTCCGCCAGGCGTTTGGTATGATCCCTGTGATCCACGACTATGCCGAAGAAAAAGGCCGCTATTACGACTTGATGCGGCCGAATGCGATCCCGGACGGTTTCGGTTCGGTGGCTGAAGCACAGGCCGACCGCCAGTACCACCTGGCTTGCGTACGTCATATGTTCATGCAGTCCAATGTGTTCATCCTGACGCTGGGATTAACCGAGTGCTGGTACCACGCGGAGCAGGGCCACACCTATCCGGTCTGCCCAGGTACCGCGCGCGGCAAATATGATCCGCAGCTGCATCAGTTCCGCAACATGACGCATGCCGAAGTCACTGCCGACCTGGAACAATTGATCACCAGCCTGCAGACCGTCAACCCGGCGCTGAATCTGATTCTGACGGTGTCGCCGGTGCCACTGGTGGCGACCTACACCAACCAGAACGTGCTGGTGGCGTCGAGCTATTCAAAGTCGGTGCTGCGCGCAGCAGCGGGCGAGGTCGAGATGCGCTACAACCATGTTGCCTACTTCCCGTCCTACGAGATCATCAGCCACGCGGGTTCCTACGGGCAATATCTGGAAAGCGATTTGCGCGAGGTGACAGAACGCGGGGTACAGCACGTGATGACTCACTTCCTGGAGACGTATCTGATGCCGGTCGCCGCAACGGCTGCTGCTGCATCGGCGCCAGCGCCGGCGCCGGCGCCAGCAGCCTTTGTGCACGCACCAGTACTGGACACCAAGGCGGAATGTGAAGAAATCTTCAACGATCTGGGGCACCCGCAGGGCGGCGCGCCAGCGGCGGCGACCTAGCATCCCCCGCCAACTCACGGAGCTGGCTGGGACTGCCAAATAGTGGCCCCGCCGCTGCTCCCGAAGAAGGCTAGCGACAGGGTCAAAACGGCGGCGCCCACCCTCAAGCTGCAGGCCAGCGGTCCGACGACGACCTCGCCCGAGCAGCATGCCACCTCGCCGCCGGCGAGAGTGTCGGCGCCTGAGCGCGCACATTCAGCGTTTCGGGAGCCAACGCTCGGCATTGCTTGGCGTCGATTTATTTTCCGATACAGAAGCGGCTGAAGATGACGCCCAGCAGGTCGTCGGAGGAGAAGGCGCCGGTGATGCTCGACAGCTGAACTTGCGCCAGCCGCAGTTCTTCGGCGAACAGGTCCAGCGACTGGTCGTTCTGCGCCGCGTGTTCGCCGGCGCGGGCCAGGTGGGCGCCGGCGTTTTTCAGCGCGATCAGGTGGCGTTCGCGCGCCAGGTACAGCGATTCGCCGGTCTGCTGCCAGCCGGCGATGCGCAGCAGTTCCTTGCGCAGCAAATCAATCCCGACGTGGTCGTGCGCCGACAGGTAGATGTGGGTGGCGTCTTCCATCACGTCCACCGCCGGCTTGTGGCCGGACAAATCAATCTTGTTCCAGATGCGCAGCACCGGCACGCCGTCCGGGAACGCGGCCGTGATGTTTTCATCGGCGCGCGACGGGCCGTGGTCGGCGTCCAGCAGGTGCAGGATGACGTCGGCCTTGCCGACCTCGCCCCAGGTGCGCTCGATGCCGATGCGCTCCACCACGTCCACCGCCTCCTCCGGCGCGCGGATGCCGGCGGTGTCGATGATGTTGAGCGGAATGCCTTCGATCTGGATCGTCTCGGTCACCTTGTCGCGCGTGGTGCCGGCGATTGGCGTGACGATCGCCACGTCATTGCCTGCCAGCGCATTCAGCAGCGACGATTTGCCGACGTTCGGCTGGCCCACCAGCACCACGTTCAGCCCCTCGCGCAGCAGCGCGCCTTGCGCCGCCTGCTTGAAGACCTGCTCCAGCGCGGTGACGATGCGCTTCAGTTGCCCGCGCGCGTCGGATTTTTCCAGGAAGTCGATTTCCTCTTCCGGGAAATCCAGCGTGGCTTCCACCAGCATGCGCAGGTTGGTGACGCTGCCGACCAGCGTATTCACGGTTTTCGAAAACGCGCCCGACAGCGATTGCGACGCCGATTTGGCCGCCGCTTCGGTCGAGGCGTCGATCAGGTCGGCCACCGCTTCGGCTTGCGCCAGGTCGAGCTTGTCATTGAGGTAGGCGCGGCGGGTGAATTCGCCCGGCTCGGCCAGCCGCAGGCCGAGGTCTTCGCCCGCTTCCAGCACGCGCGCCAGCAGCATTTGCAGCACGACCGGGCCGCCGTGGCCTTGCAGTTCCAGCACGTCTTCCCCGGTGTACGAGTTCGGGCCCTTGAACCAGATGGCGATGCCCTGGTCGATGATGCTGCCGTCGGCCTGCTTGAACGGGATGTAGGTGGCGTGGCGCGGCTTGAGCGCGTCGCCGCCGAACAGCGCGCCGATCAGCGCCTGCAGGTTTTTGCCGGAGGCGCGCACGACGCCGATGCCGCCGCGCCCCGGTGCGGTGGCGATGGCGGCGATAGGGGAAGAGTCGAGGTTCATAAACGGATTGTAAGGTAAATAAAAAAAGCCCGCGATCAACACGGGCTTTTAGGCAACAGCTTGCGGCGCTTACGCCTTGGCAGGCGCCGGCGTACCGAATTTCTTGGAAATCACATACTGTTGAGCAATCGACAGCACGTTGTTCACCACCCAGTACAGCACCAGGCCGGACGGGAAGAAGAAGAACATCACCGAGAACGCCAGCGGCATGAACAGCATCATCTTGGCTTGCATCGGATCAGCCGGCGCAGGGTTCAGCTTGGTCGTGATGAACATCGAGATCGCATACAGCACCGGCAGGATCGCATACGGATCGTGCTGGGCCAGGTCGGTGATCCAGCCGATCCACGGTGCGCCGCGGATTTCCACCGCCGATTGCAGCACGTAGTACAGCGAGATGAACACCGGCATCTGCACCAGGATCGGCAGGCAGCCGCCCAGCGGATTGATCTTCTCCTGCTTGTACAGCTCCATCGTGGCCTGGTTCATCTTGGCCGGATCGCCTTTGTAGCGCTCGCGGATGGCTTGCATCTTCGGCGTCACCAGCTTGACCTTGGCCATGCTGCGGTAACCGGCAGCCGACAGCGGGAAGAACAGCAGCTTGATCAGGATGGTGAACACAATAATGGTCCAGCCCCAGTTACCCAGCAGCGAGTGGATGTAGTTGATCACGGCAAACATCGGCTTGGCGATCATCGCCAGGAAGCCGTAGTCGCGCACCAGGATCAGGCCCGGCGCGGTCTGTTCCAGCAGCTTGGCTTCCTGCGGGCCGGAGAACAGCTTGGCGTCATTGCTGACGGTCGCGCCCGGCGCGATCGTGCCCAGCGGCTGCTTGACGGCGATGCCGTACACATTGGTATCGATCTTCGAGGTCTCGATTTCATGCATCAGCTTGGGCTGCGGAATGAAGGCCGAGACGAAGAAGTGCTGCGAAATCGCGATCCAGCCGTTGTCGGCCTTGGTGGCGTGGTCCTGCACCACCGGCTTGCCGGTCTTGGCCGCTTCGGCCGCTTCTTTTTCCAGCGTGTCGAACTTCAGCTTCTCGTAGTGCTTTTCTTCGGTGTACAGCGTCGGACCGGTGTAGCTGCTGTTGAAGAACGAGTCGCCGGCCGGCTTGTTGCCATCGTGCGCCAGGCGCAGGTACAGCGTCGGGCTGACCGGCGCGGCGCCGACGTTGGTCACGTCATGGCGCACATCGATCACGTAGTCGTTGCGCTTGAAGGTGAAGGTCTTGGTCAGCTTGACGCCGCCCTCTTCCGATTCCAGCACCAGTTGTACCTGGTTGCCGTTGTCCAGCATGCGCGGACCTGGCTTGGCCACGAACGGGCTGGTGTGATTAGGCAACGCGCCCGACGGGCCGTACAGGCCGGTCTGGGCCAGATAGGTCTTGCCGATGCCAGCGTCGACGTCAAACAGCACCACGTTCTTGGTGTTGTCGCCCGGCTCGCACCATTTGAACAGGCCGCCGCAGCCGCCGAACCAGCCCGGATGGCCGTTTTCCTTGAATTTCAGCAGTTCCAGGCGCTTGATGACACCGCCCTGGGTGTCGATGTCGGCACGGACCACGTCGGTGGTGATGGTGATGCGCTCGGCCTTGAACGGCGCGGCATCGGCAGCGGTGGCGCCGGCAGTGGCAGCCGCTCCTGGCACGGCGGAGGCGGCAGCACTGGCGGCGGCGTCGGCTTTTTTCGCCTCCGCCACCTTGGCGGCCGGCGGCGCCGGTGCAAACATCGATGGATGGCCGGTCGAGACTTGCCAGTTGTTCCACAGAACAACCAGCGACACCGCGAACACGATCCACAGAATGGTACGTTTATTGATATCCATTAGGTATTTTCAGGAGTGGTTGCAACCGCAAGCGGTCGTTGAAGAATTCGATTTGCCGCCGGCCGGGGGCACAGGGTCGAGCCCGCCCTCGTGCCACGGATGGCAGCGGCAGACGCGCTTGACGGCCAGCCAGCTGCCCTTGCCGGCGCCGTGCACTTGCAACGCTTCCAGCGCATAGTTTGAGCAGCTCGGATAAAACCGGCAGCTCGGCGTCATCATCGGGCTGATGGCCAGTTGATAGAAGCGCAAGAGGAAGCGGAGCACGGTTTTCATGGCGACCCAGGTGGAGGCGGCGGCGTTGAAGGCAAGCCCGGCTTGCCAGGCGCCACGACCAGTTTGGCCTGGGCCGCGAACAGACGCGTCAATTCCACCCGCAAGGCTGCTTTCAGCTTTGCAGTGGTGGCCGGGCCATCCTTGCTGTTGACCGGCTTGGCCAGGCGCACCACGCAGTCGACCGGCGGCAGCCCGGTCACGCGGAACAGTTCGCGGGTGACGCGCTTGATCGTGTTGCGGGTGGCGGCACGCGGCGCAAAGCGCTTGGCCACCACGACGCCCAGCCGCGCATGCGGCAATTGGTTGGGACAGGTGTACAGCACGAAGTGCGCGGTTTTTTGGCTGGGGCGCAAACGAAAAACGGATGAAAATTCATCCGTTTTAACGATACGCCGAGCGCGCGCGAAGTCGTGTGAACCTTCGCCTGTCAAGCCGCTGTTGATGCAGCTGTCCACGCGATCAGCTAACAAGCTAATGGCTTATACAGCCAGACGCTTGCGGCCTTTGGCGCGGCGTGCGTTCAGCACTTGACGGCCACCACGGGTAGCCATGCGTGCGCGGAAACCGTGGGTACGCTTACGGCGTACAACGGAAGGTTGGTAAGTACGTTTCATGTTGGTCTCGCTTAAAGCAAAAAAAATGCAAAATCGGGTCAGACGGCCCGTCAGTTTTTGGTGCCAATGACACTTCGCGCACCTATGCCAACGCTATCCGGCACAAGCTGGGTCCATCTCATCGCCCGCTAAATCCTCGCTACTCCATATCGCTATCCATGTGAAGAAACAAGGAATACGGGCGGGGAACCCTGAATTATCAGCATTTCGTCCCCGCTTGTCAACAACTGACTGCCCCATCCAGCCATCGCCGGCGGCCGGCGGCGGCGAAAAAATCCTGACGTGCCTGTGGATAACTTAGGCGAGCGAGAGTAGAATAGCGCGTTACGTGTGAAAAACTTCAAAGTTGCCCACACCCTTATACAGTAAGAACACAGATCGTAGATTCATGGAAAATTTTTGGCAGACCTGCTCCGCCCAGCTGGAGCTGGAGCTGACGCCGCAACAATTCAGTGCCTGGATTAAGCCGCTTATCCCCCTCGATTACGAGGCGGGCAAGCTGCGTGTGGCCGCACCCAACCGCTTCAAGCTGGACTGGGTGAAGACCCAGTTCGCCAGCCGCATCACGGCGCTCGCGTGCCAGTACTGGGAGCAGCCGACCGAAGTGCAGTTCGTGCTCGATCCGCGCCTGTCGGCGCCGAAAAAAGTCGCGACCACCGCACCGGTCCCGGACGTCAACGGCGGCGCGCCGAGCAACAACGCCCGCCTGGCGCTGGGCGATCCGGCGCCGTCGGTGCCGGAAATGCCGGCCTCGGCCCAGCCGCGACGCGAACAAAGCCGCATCAATACCGACCTGACCTTCGACAGCTTCGTCACCGGTAAGGCCAACCAGCTGGCGCGCGCTGCCGCCATCCAGGTGGCGAATAACCCGGGCGTGTCGTATAACCCGCTGTTCTTCTACGGCGGCGTGGGCCTGGGTAAGACCCACTTGATCCACGCCATCGGCAACCAGGTGATGGCCGACCAGCCGGGCGCGCGCATCCGCTACATCCACGCCGAGCAGTACGTGCGCGACGTGGTGACCGCCTACCAGCGCAAGGGTTTCGACGACTTCAAGCATTACTACCACTCGCTGGACATGCTGCTGATCGATGATATTCAATTCTTCGGCGGCAAGAGTCGTACCCAGGAAGAATTCTTCTACGCGTTTGAAGCCCTGATCGCCGCCAAGAAGCAGATCATCATCACCTCGGACACCTATCCGAAAGAGATCACCGGCATGGATGACCGCCTGATCTCGCGCTTCGATTCCGGCCTGACGGTCGCCATCGAACCGCCGGAACTGGAAATGCGGGTGGCGATTCTGCTCAAGAAAGCCAAGCAGGAAGGCGTGACCTTCTCGGATGACGTCGCCTTCTTCGTGGCCAAGCACCTGCGCTCCAACGTGCGCGAGCTGGAAGGCGCGCTGCGCAAGATCCTGGCGTACTCGCGTTTCCACGGCAAGGACATCACGATCGACATCGTGAAGGAAGCGCTGAAAGACCTGCTGTCGGTGCAGAACCGCCAGATTTCGGTGGAAAACATCCAGAAGACCGTGGCCGACTTCTTCAACATCAAGGTGGCGGACATGTATTCCAAGCGCCGGCCGGCCAATATCGCCCGCCCGCGCCAGATCGCCATGTACCTGGCCAAGGAACTGACGCAGAAATCGCTGCCGGAAATCGGCGAACTGTTCGGCGGCCGCGACCACACCACCGTGCTGCACGCGGTGCGCAAGATCGCCCTCGACCGCACCAAAAATCCGGAATGCAACCACGAATTGCACGTATTGGAACAAACCTTAAAAGGCTGAGCATACGCGCCGTCATTCCGTCGTTCGCCGGGATGACGGTGCGGCAAGGCTAGCGGCACGGCTGGTTTGGCTTTATCATTTAGTCAAACCTGTCCGCCTGCTCACAAGGCAAAAGTATCAAAAAACATCATTAAATTTTTACTGAGGATAAGCTATGCAATTGGTCAAAACCACCCGTGATACGCTACTCCGGCCACTGCAGATCGTGAGTGGTATTGTCGAGCGTCGGCACACTATGCCGATTCTGGCCAATATCCTCATCCGCAAAGAGGGCGAGAGCGTATCCTTCCTGTCGACCGACACCGAAGTCCAGATCACCACCATCGCTGAAATCGGCTCCGGCGCCGACGTCACCGGCACCACCGTGGCCGCGCGCAAGCTGCTCGACATCCTGCGCGCGCTGCCGGAATCGGGCGACGTCACCATCACGCTGCAAAACAAGCGCCTGGCCGTGGCCTCGGGCAAATCGCGCTTCGCCCTGCAAACCCTGGCGGCGGAAGAATTCCCGACCGTGCAGCAAGCCGATAGCTACAGCGCCACCGTCACCCTGCCGCAGAAAACCCTGAAGCACCTGTTCAACATGGTGCACTTCTCGATGGCCCAGCAGGACATCCGCTACTACCTGAACGGCCTGCTGCTGGTCCTGGACGGCAACAACGTGATCGCCGTGGCCACCGACGGTCACCGCCTGGCGTTCTGCCAGGTGGAAACCGAGCAATCATTCGCGCGCCAGGAAGTCATCATCCCGCGCAAGACCATCATCGAACTGCAGCGCCTGCTGGAAGAAAACGACGAGCCGGTGCAGCTGGACATCGCCGCCAACCAGGTCAAGCTGACCTTCGCCGACATCGAGCTGATCTCGAAACTGGTGGAAGGCAAGTTCCCCGACTACACGCGCGTGATTCCGAAGGGCTACAAAAACGAATTCACCATCGGCCGCGATGAACTGCTGCGTTCGCTGCAACGCGCCGCCATCATGACCAGCGACAAATTCAAGGGCGTGCGCTGCATCATCGCGCCGGGCGTCATGAAGATCAGCTCGACCAACGCCGACCAGGAAGAGGCCGTGGAAGAACTGGAAATCGACTACGGCGGCGACAGCGTCGACATCGGCTTCAACGTCACCTACCTGCTGGACGTGCTGAACAACCTGAAATGCGACCAGATCAACATCGCGCTGGGCGACTCGAACTCGTCGGCGCTGATCTCGATCCCGGAAAATACCGACTTCAAGTACGTCGTCATGCCGATGCGCATTTAATCGCACCACCGCCGTCGCCCCGGCGCACGCCGGGGTCCATAGAACGCATGCTCAGCATGGATTCCCGCCTCCGCGGGAATGACGTCCCAGTAATACACGCATATTGATTGAGAAAGCAGCACATGTCCGAAGAGAATGCAGTCCCCGCGGTAAAGAATGATGAATACGGCGCCTCCTCGATCCAGATCCTGGAAGGTCTGGAAGCAGTCCGCAAACGTCCCGGCATGTACATCGGCGACACCTCGGACGGCACCGGTCTGCACCACCTGGTGTTCGAGGTGCTGGACAACTCGATCGATGAATCGCTGGCCGGCTATTGCACCGAGATCCACGTCACCATCCACTCCGACAACTCGATCTCGATCACCGACAACGGCCGCGGCATTCCGGTCGGCCTGAAGATGGACGACAAGCACGAGCCGAAGCGCTCGGCGGCCGAAATCGTGCTGACCGAACTGCACGCCGGCGGCAAGTTCGACCAGAACTCGTACAAAGTCTCCGGCGGCCTGCACGGCGTCGGCGTGTCGTGCGTCAACGCCCTGTCCAAGCTGCTGCGCGTGACCATTCGCCGCGACGGCAAAGTGCACGAAATGGAATTCGTGCGCGGCGTGGCGCAAGACCGCCAGCTGGAAACCCGCGACGGCGTGCTGGTCTCGCCGATCAAGGTCATCGGCGAAACCGACAAGCGCGGCACCGACGTCCACTTCTGGGCCGACGAAGAAATCTTCACCCACGTCGAATTCCACTACGAAATCCTGGCCAAGCGCATCCGCGAACTGTCGTTCCTGAATAACGGCGTCAACATCAAGCTGACCGACCAGCGCACCGGCAAGGAAGAACTGTTTGCGTTCGAAGGCGGCACCCGCGGCTTCGTCGAATACATCAACAAAGCCAAGACCGTGCTGCACCCGACCGTGTTCCAGGCCACCGGCGACCGCATGTCGGACCAGAACACCAACATCTCGGTCGACGTCTCGATGCAGTGGAACGACGCCTACAACGAACAGGTGCTGTGCTTCACCAACAACATCCCGCAGCGCGACGGCGGCACCCACCTGACCGGCCTGCGCGCGGCGATGACCCGCGTCATCAACAAATACATCGACGAGCACGACTTCGCCAAGAAAGCCAAGGTCGAGATCTCCGGCGACGACATGCGCGAAGGCCTGACCTGCGTGCTGTCGGTGAAGGTGCCTGAGCCGAAATTCTCGTCGCAGACCAAGGACAAGCTGGTGTCTTCCGAAGTGCGCGGCCCGGTCGAAGAGATCGTCGCCAAGACGCTGTCGGACTACCTGCAGGAAAAACCGAACGACGCCAAAATCATCTGCGGCAAGATCGTCGAAGCGGCGCGCGCGCGCGAAGCGGCCCGCAAGGCACGCGACCTGACCCGCCGCAAAGGCGTCATGGACGGCCTCGGCCTGTCGTCGAAACTGGCCGACTGCCAGGAACGCGACCCGGCGCTGTGCGAACTGTACATCGTCGAGGGTGACTCCGCAGGCGGCTCGGCCAAGCAAGGCCGCGACCGCAAGTTCCAGGCCATCCTGCCGCTGCGCGGTAAAGTGCTGAACGTGGAAAAGGCGCGCTTTGAAAAAATGCTGTCGTCGGAACAGATCACCACGCTGATCGCCACGCTCGGCACCTCGATCGGCCCGGACGAATTCAACGTCGAAAAACTGCGCTACCACCGCATCATCATCATGACCGATGCGGACGTCGACGGCGCCCACATCCGCACCCTGCTGCTGACGCTGTTCTACCGCCAGATGCCGGAACTGGTCGAACGCGGCCACATCTACATCGCCCAGCCGCCGCTGTACAAGGTCAAGGCCGGCCGCGACGAGCGTTACCTGAAGGACGACGCCGAAGAAGCGACCTACATGATGAACGTGGCGCTGAACACCGCCGTGCTGACGCCGCGCGAAGGCGCCGAGCCGATCCAGGGCGAAGCGCTGGGCGAACTGGTACGCCAGTTCAACCTGGCCAACGTCATCATGACACGCCTGACGCGCATGATCGACCGCGCCGCGCTGACCGCCATCATGACCGGCGTGACGCTGGACCTGAGCACGCAGGAGGCCGCCGAAGCCTCGGCGCGCGCGCTGGAAGACAACATCAACGACATCGCCGTCAAAGTCTCGGTGCGTTCGGACGAACTGAACGAACAGCACCTGCTGTGGGTTGAGCGTATGCACCACGGTAACGTCAAAGTCAGCTCGATCGACGCCGACTTCGTGCGCAGCGCCGACTACCGCGTGCTGGCCGAAGCCGCCGCCACCTTCACCGGCCTGCTGGGCGAAGGCGCCTACGTGCGCCGCGGCGAAGGCGAGCGCACCAAGGAATCGGCCGTGGTCGACTTCCACCAGGCGATGCAGTGGCTACGCGACGAGTCCGAACGCGTGGTATCGAAACAGCGCTACAAAGGTCTGGGCGAGATGAACCCGGAACAGCTGTGGGAAACCACCATGGACCCAACCGTCCGCCGCCTGCTGAAGGTGCAGATCGAGGATGCGATTGCTGCGGATCAGATCTTCACCACCTTGATGGGTGATGACGTGGAACCACGCCGTGCGTTCATTGAGAACAATGCGCTGCGGGCGGGGAATATCGACGTTTAAGCGACGACGCTTAATTGAAGACGCCACCGTCATTCATGATTGTGGCGTTTTTGTTTGTGCCTCAAAAACTCTTAGAAATTATTCAATGTAACAAACGAGGTAAGTTCAACGTATTTCACACTCACCGCCGCGTCCAGTACGCTGGCGTCATCAGTAAGCAACGCCCCCTTCTCTAATAAGTTATATCGCGGCCTGCCAGCCGCCGCGAATTTCGCCAATGCCGGCGCCGTGCTGGTTGTAGTATCCTTAATCAATGTAGAGTGAGAAGAGCCCAACGGTTTCCTAGGCGGTGGTGCTTACATGATACTGTGCCACAGGACTCCCCGTGCACCGTGCTAAGGTAGCGATAGACGACACGACTGCAGCGAATCAGGTTTTCAAGGCGTTAATTCTAGATATATGAAGTCGCCCCACTGCATATTATCGATACGCTGCATGGTGAAAATATTTACAACCACTTTATAGGCTGTTTTTTTAACAGCCTTTTTTGGTGAATCACAACTAGGGTTTTTCTGTTGTTCGCAGTATTTCTTTAACTATATTAGCTATGCTACGTGCAAGCAACGGAGGAACCGCATTACCTACTTGATGGTATTGCTGAGTCTTATTCCCCTGAAAAAAATAATTATCGGGGAAAGTTTGGAGTCGTGCGGCCTCCCGTACAGTTAAACTTCTACATTGAGATGGATCAGGATGAATAAAATAATGCCCATCTTTAGCTATATGGCTTGTAATAGTAGTAGACGGTGCATTTTTTCGCTGCACCCTAAAGCGGTCTGAAAATTTTCCACTTTTCCAATTTTTATGATTGGGGGCAAGCCCACTAAGTGAAAAATTTTCATGACCTGTGGGCGATCGGTTATTTAGTCGAGCATAGGTTGCGGCAAATGCGTAGCGCCGAAGGTCACTTGACATATGACTTCTGGCTTCGTGATTTAGCCAAACCTTTAGTTGTGCATCCAAATACCAGTCCGGAGCATAATTAAGTGATCGTCGCTTATTCTTCTTGGGCAAACGTAACTGCCCTTGAGTCAAATTCTTACGAACTTGCCTCGCGGATTTTTTTAAGCTTGCGGCCAACCGCCGCATTTTCTTATGATCGGCATCCTGCGCAAGTTCATTTAAATGTGCTCTTACGGTTTCTGCCCATAAGTCGTTCGAATCCACAGTCTTTGTGGCTCGGCTACGGAGTTTGGGTAAATCAGATATCACTGAAGCGACCGTTACCTGTGCAGAAGTATTTAACCTTGTGAAATCGACATTAATATCCTCTCGAATACCGAGTAAAATTACTCGATGCCTTGCTTGAGGAATACCATAATCTTCAGATTTAACGACGAACTGTCTGGGATCAATCTCGGCAGGATCCATGCCGGACTGATAATGAGTATCGGATACTAACGAATGAATACGATATCCAGGTTGGCCTGTTCCCTCATGGAACACTCCGTCAGGGTCCGACAAATCACGCAAGATATCATGAAATATCTTCCCTCCTGAAATTTTTGCAGAAAGAATACCTAAAACGTTTTCCATTACAAAAACAGGAGGTCGACGGTCACGGATAATCCTGAGATATTCTTTATAAAGAAAATGTCGATGATCATTTTCCGGCTTATAACTCGGAGTACCGCTATTTCTAGCACGACCAACAATTGAATATGCTTGGCAAGGCGGTCCGCCAATTAATACCCACGGCTCCGTGTGCTTAAGATGCTCATCCAAGCACAAATCTAACGCATCATTGTCTGCCTTAACCCCCAAGGTTAAGCACCTTGCTTCCAACCCGGCCTCCTCCCAAGACTTTTGTGAGTCTCGATCGTACGGAAGTTCGGCTTCACCGTTGCAAAATCTATAGTATCCCGCCAGAGCTCGAGCGTCATCACGAATTAATCGAAAAAAACTTCTGAGACGTAAAGTCGCATGTGCAGACTGCTCCATCTCCGCTGAGACAAGTATCTTAAAAACTTGACCGCTGTCTAACGAAGAAAACCCTTCCCCAAGCCCCCCTGGACCTGCAAAGAGGTCGACGATTTTTATGGTCATGTATAGTTTCAGGCAAAGTATGCCAATATGGCTTTATATTACAACCCGTAATCATAACAACAAAAACCATCCGGCACATCACGTAAAGCACAAATCTATGTATGCATTTACGCTCTTAGCACCGCACCGTGCAATAAGCGCAACTCACATCATGCTATTTTTGCAAGTCCACTGCTATTTACCCTCGAATGGGTTGGGCATAGAGCTCTTCCTGCCATCGCCCCCAGAAGTCAAGCCCGATCTTAGATCGTTAGCTTTGCGCTTCCGTCAGGCAGTAATTCTTGAAGCAAATCCCGAAGCATACCGGTGAAATTTCGTGACTATTACGAGCGCTTCCAAACGACAACCACGAAAAACTGCCTGCCAGCGAGACAACGCCAGCAAATATAGATCATTACGCCAGTTAGGGTCATCATCTGACTAGATACGTCAACTTCGGATCATAGAAGTTAGGAATCGCTCTCGGTTAATTGCAGACCGATAGCTAATAATTTATTACCATGAGTAGCTATTTCTTGCCCTATGCAATCTGCTTTAAGGTAACATTAGTAGCAAAACAGAAATGAGGCTTTATGACTACCAAAGCGATTACCTCAGTATCCGATCTAATCGGCGAGTTGCGAGCAATCACAGTCCCGAATTGTGGTCCGCAGTGGTTCCGCGGTCACGCCAATGCTGATTGGAAACTGCAACCAAACTATGACAGATTGAAGAAACCTGTAGGAGAAATCGAACTATTAGGACGATTTAGACAAAATGCAAATTTGTTATTGGAGAAAGCTCCCGCCATGCCTTACGACTTCGGCTGGATGTTTCTGATGCAGCATTATGGAGTTCCAACTCGCCTTCTGGATTGGACCGAAAATCCTCTGATTGCACTTTATTTTGCGGTGGAAGACAAAAAATCGAAAAAAGATGGAGCTCTGTGGGTTCTATTTCCCCACGAATTAAACAAACTGTCAACAGAATCTAGAGTGTATATCCCGTCGTTTGAAGACGACTGGTTAGCGAATTATTCGGTTATTTCTTATAGCAAGGGAAAAGATAACGGAATACTTCCTATCGCTGTAATCGCGACAAGAAATAATCCAAGAATTCAAGCGCAACTAGGTGTATTCACGATAAGTCATCTAAAGAAAACGCCAATAGAAGAAATTGACAGTAAATCGCATTGCTTAAAATTTACTATTCCATCAAAAAATAAAAACAACATTAGAGAAGAGCTAAAAATATTAGGAATTAACCGATTTCAAGTTTTTCCTGAACTTTCAAGCATAGGTCAAGAGCTAAAGGATACGTTGAAATGAATATAATCGAGACTAGCGCCTTGGCTCATAGCACTATTCAGAGTATATACAATGAATGGGACCTAATTTTAAGGGATCCACCATATCAAAGAAATGGAGAAGTATGGTCTTTGGAAAAAAAACAACTTTTAATTGATTCTATTATTAACCGTTACGACATACCTAAAATTTATTTTCATAAGTATAGTCGAGCAGAAGCAAAAAAAAGAAAAAAAGAATACGCGATAATAGATGGTCGGCAAAGACTAGAAAGCATCGTAAAATTTATTGAAGGAAGCTTTCCGTTAAGTGAATACTTTGAATATTTTGAAGATCCCAAAGTTAGAGCTGCAGGAATGACTTACAACGAGCTCGCCCAAAAATATCCAAAAATTAAAAGCCGCTTTGACGCATTTAGCTTACCGATAATTACCGTTCAGACAGATGACATCGAATTAATAGAAGATATGTTTTCTAGACTAAACGAGGCAGTTCCACTTAATTCAGCAGAAAAGCGGCGTGCAATTGGGGGAGATCTTGTTAAAGCTATTGACGCGGTATCATGTCACGATTTCTTTCAAAAAAAAGTCAGATTCAATGATAAGCGTCTACAAAAAAAAGAAGTGGCTGTTAGGCTTTTGTATGTCGCTCATAATCTTCGAGAAGACAAAATAATCGATACAAAAAAGCCTTTCTTAGATAGTTTTACAAAAGACTTTAAAAATGGAAACACCAAATATGTGAAAAATTTAAAAGACGAAGTAGAGAGACTTTTGGATAATATTACACCTATTTTTCTTGATCGAGACGTTTTGCTGCAAGCGCAAGCTTCAATTGTCATTTACGCATTCGTATTTTCTATGCTTCAGAGAAAATCGCTGACGCATAAATTTACGCGATCTAAATTAGATAAATTCAATAAACTCAGATTAGATAACCGGTCAAAAGCAGAGTTAGATATTTCCAAGGCTAATTTTGACTTACTGGAATTTGATCGTCTATCCCAGCAAGGGACAAATGATGCAAACTCGATTCGGGAACGGTGGCGCATTTTATGTTCATGGCTATCATCACAACGATAAATTAATAGGAAACTTATGGCAAAGCTAAAACCACGTGCAAGGATTATCCGCACTATAGGAGACCAATTAATTAGCGGCCCAGAGGCTGCACTAATCGAACTAGTGAAAAACTCTTATGACGCCGACTCTACTTGGATAAAAATTAAGATCGCCCCAAAATGTGATTCCTATCCTGATGGATTAGTTCACGTTTTTGATAATGGTCATGGGATGACTGAGTCAGAGATTGAATGTAAATGGTTTGAACCTGCAACTGATGAGAAAAAAAATAATCGTTTTAGCCGATCTGGAAAACGGATTATGCTGGGTGCAAAAGGTATTGGGCGATTTGCTTCAGCTAGATTGGGTAGTTTAACTACCATCAGCTCTATTGCCTATGTTAAAGATAATTATGAGAAGACTGAGCTTACAGTAGATTGGCGAGACTTTGAATCGAGCAAATACTTAGAGGATCTGGATATTCCACTACATTCTCAATACCTTAAAGGTAAAAATTCAACCGGTTTCTCGGTAAAAATTAACGATTCACGTGTTGCCTGGACAGAAAAGAGTTTAGAAAAAATAATAGGTGAGTTGCGTCGTTTAATATCACCAACAGATGTAAGAGGTGACTTTAATATTTATCTCGATCTCTCTGAATTTAAAAAAACAAATACAGAAGATTCCAGTTCCGGTATCGATGGGGACGATATTTTACGAAAATCCATAGCAGAAACCAACTCGGAAATAATATATGTAGACGAAACTTATGCATTAATCAAACCATATCAGATTCAGGACAAGGCGGATTATGTTCTAACTGGGAAATATGATTCTCTTGGTGGGTTCGAAGGCCAGTTTCAAATAGAACGAGGCGATAACGTTTCACAAAAGATAAGTATTCCTCCCTCACCGATGGGTTCAGACGAAGAAAAGTGTGGGCCATTTTCCATCCGAATTCAAATTTATGATAGAGAACCAGAGGCGGTAGAAGCATTATTTCAGCGAATGGGCCTTGACGTAAAAAAAATAGGGGTTCGTAGAGCAAGGCAAATATTAAACGAAAATGCTGGTATTGCTGTGTATCGCGATGGTTTTAGAATTCGTCCCTATGGTGAAGCTGAAAATGACTGGCTTATGCTTGAAAGTCGGAGAATCCAAGAGCCTTCGAAAAGGATAGGGCATACCCAGACGTCAGGACAAATTTTCATTGCGGACGAGGCGCTATCAAACCTCATAGAAAGAAGTAGCCGTGAGGGGTTTGAGCACAATGGCGCATTCGAACGATTGCGCGGCTTAATCACAGCAACTCTTGTACGAGCCGAAGAGAAACGTTTCGACTATCGACAAAATGCTGGCCTAAGTCGGAAACCTGTAGGAGATGTCGCTCATATTAAAGAACTAGCAAATCTAAGCAGCTTGGTAACCGCAGCACAAGCGCTACCTCTTGAAAATAGAAAAATATTTTTAGAAAAGATAAAAAAAGAATCTGATGCCTTAACTAAATCTCTTGATGAAATCGATGCCTATAAGAAGTTGCTTGAATCTACGTCGGCGTTGGGAATGGTCGTGGCACGTGTAATTCATGATGGAAGACGCTATCTGGAGCCAATGTCATATGCTGCTGTGTCATTGGTTGAAGGGAAAGACGCTTTATTCGATCAAACAACTAAGGGCGAAGTCATAAGGAAGTATTATCCAATTCATGCAGAAACAATCAATACTGGAGTAAAAGGATTAAGCTCACTATTTAAAGCTTTAGATCCTGTGTCTGGGCGTCGTAGAGGAAAACCAGGCAAATTCTTAATTCAGGAAGTTGTAGAAACTGCAGTCGATTTTTTGCGTGACTCGCTTATTGAAAATGGTATCGAAGTTACCTATTCTGGCGATAACCCTGTATTTGGTTATGGCTATAAGGGCGACTTACAAAGTTCGTTGCTCAACATACTAGATAATGCTATACATTGGTTATCAACAGTAACAAAAAATGATAAAAAAATAGGCATCTTGTTTTCAGTAAGCAAAAATGAAAGTTTAATTTCGATATCGAATAATGGCCCTTTGATAGATCTGGAAAATTCCCAAAAGCTTTTTGATGCTGGCTTTACGTTGAAGAGTGAGGGGCATGGACTAGGTCTGCTTATCGCAAGAGAAGCTTGCCGAGCGAGCAAAGGCGATATCTATTATGAAGATCACGCTATTGAAACAACCTTTGTAATTAAGTTTCCAAATGGAATGTAGAAATGAAAACTAAATTAAAATTACTTATAGTCGAAGACGATGCTCCAACGATCGCTCAATGGAAGATCGAGGTGGAGATTAAGAACGCTGAGCAAGATGAGACTGGATATGAAATTTTGCTTCACACAGCGGTATCCCTGGAAGAGGCCACCGCGATAATGGCAGACCATAATATTGATGCCGCAATTGTTGACATCAATCTTAGAAATTCCGGTCGAGATGCATCAAATAAGGATGGCAATATTGTTGTCGATAATTTGCTGAATTCAGAATTGGCAGTGGTAGCGGTATTGTCTGGAGAGCCAGCTGGTTCGGCCAATCCCCCGAATTGGGCAAAAAATGTTCCTATATTTGGAAAAGGCCAACATGGCATAAGAACCGCAATGAATTGGCTTATTTCTCAAATTCCCGTTGTTAAACAAATAAAAATATCCAATGCAAAAATAAAAAAAGAAATGGTTAATTTATTTACCCGTTCTATATGGCCTAGATGGAATCGTTGGGTCGAAACCGGGCAAGATGGTCGTAACGAGTTTACGGATGGTGCTTTAACTAGACACCTAACTGCGCACGTTTACAGCGCTTTTCTTGAAGAGCACGAGCATCGTGTACATCCAGAAGAATGGTATTTCATTCCGGCTATCCGTAATGATCTGAGGACCGGGGACTTAATTAAACGCGATGATGGCGTCGTGGAAATACTAATTACTCCTCGTTGCGACTTAGCTCGCAATGGTAAAAACGAAACTTTACAATGGGCTGAATGCAAAGACGTCGCCGAAGAGTGGGATAAAGCACACTCCAAAATAGCTACCGCTCAAGAAAAAGTTAATAACAATAAGAGCATGGACGAAAAAATAATTGAAGATCTAAATAAGAATCTAGATAAGGCAAGAGGACAATTTCGTCAGTTCTCACAGCATAAAGGAAACAGTAGTGTTTACCATTTTCTTCCGCGTCTTTCACTAAATGATGGCACCAGCCTAGGGCCTTTTTTTATAAATTTCGATAAAATTCGTTCGGTATTGAGATCTGATACCGAAGCGGTCCAGGCACTTACATCACAGAAATTTGCATCTATAACCCCAGAATTTTTACCGTCCATCATTGAAAGATTAGGTTCCTATTTCAGCAGATTTGGAACACCGGATTATTTCCATCCAGACTAAATAAAGAAATTTATTAAATTCATTTAATTGGGTGCCGATATGAACTGCGAACACAGCTTCTCTTCACAAATATTTGGAAGCGTTTTTTATTTCCTTTGCTGTCGGTCCCAAGAACTGTTTTAGTTTTTTTTCTAAAATTTCTCGCTTATCAAGTTCACACTCCCAGACCACATATATCTGCCACCCAGCTCGCTCAAGCGCGTTGAGCGAGCGTTCATCTCGTGCTTTATTACCGTTCAACTTGTCTGTCCAGAACTCGACACGTGACTTAGGCATCCGGGCCCTATTGCAATTATCGTGAAGATGCCAAAAACAGCCGTGAACGAAGATAGCCTTCTTTCGCGATGCGAAGACCAAATCCGGCGAACCTGGCAGCTTCCGTACATGGAGACGATATCGGTAACCGGCGGCAAACAGCATTTTTCGCACTGTAAGTTCCGGCCGCGTATTTTTGCCGCGTATTCGCGCCATCATCGCGCTGCGTGCCCTAGGATCTATAGAATCGACCATCCTTTACCTCATCTTCGTCATGCCGATAAGAGCAAGATCGCAGCTGTCACAAAATATTCAAGAGTGTTTTGATAAAAGCTAAACAAGTTAAGTTGATAACTGTATAAAAACACAGTAAAATTCTTAAAATTCGCGAATTTGGGCGCTGTCATCCATTGCTTTATACTGCTGCAATCTCGTCTCCCCAGTACGGCATGCAACGAGATTCGCCAGCGTTATGACGTCTAGTTTGAGCAGCGTCTATTCATCCGATCGTATTAATAACACCATGTACAAGCAACTTCTCACCACCGCGCTTCCGGACGAACATTTCGTGTTGGCTCCGCGCGCCCTTGAATCGATCGAGCTTTTCGCTGGCGCGGGAGGCTTGGCGCTGGGTTTCTCCGGAAATCATGTGCACCACCGCGCGGTGGTCGAGTGGAACACGCACGCCTGCAATACCATCCGCCATAACAAGCTGCACAAGGTTGATCCAATCGGCCAGTGGCCGGATGTGACGGAAGGCGACGTCAAGAATTTCAAGTATGACGCTTTCGAGGGGATCGATCTGATCACCGGCGGTCCGCCATGCCAGCCGTTCTCCATGGGCGGCAAACACGGCGGCTTCCTGGACGAGCGGGATATGTTCCCACAGGCGATCCGCGCGGTGCGCGAGGCGCGGCCGCGTGCGTTCGTCTTTGAGAACGTGCAGGGTCTGACGCGTGTCGCCTTCGCCGATTACTTCGACTATATTCTGCTGCAGCTGGAGTTCCCCTCACTGGCCGCGAAACCGAAGGAGCAATGGGGCGATCATCTGGCCCGCTTGCGCAAGTGGCAGCAGAAACCGGGCACCGCCAGCGAATACCGCGTCACGTTCAAGGTGGTGAACGCGGCCAACTACGGCGTTCCTCAGAAACGCATGCGGGTGTTCTTTGTCGGCTTTCGCGCCGACCAAGACAAGGTGTGGCAAGCGCCTGCAGAGACGCATAGTAGCGACGCGCTCCTGCTCTCGCAGTGGGGTTCCAGTGAGTATTGGGATCGACATAAAGTCGCGACGCAACACCGGCCAGCCAAGCCTGCCGGTATTGAGAAGAAGATCAGCAAGCTGATCGATACGGACTACGGCAGCAACTTGCTTGCCTGGCGCACTGTCAGGGATGCCATTTGCGATCTCCCGGATCCCGAGCGCTTCCCCGGCAAAGTGCAAGCCCATCGTTTCCAGCCTGGCGCGCGGACCTATCCCGGCCACACCGGCAGTCCGCTGGACGAGCCGGCAAAGGCGTTGAAGGCCGGTGACCATGGCGTCCCCGGTGGCGAAAACATGCTGCGGCGCGTAGATGGCACGGTGCGCTACTTCACCGTGCGCGAGTCAGCTCGTATTCAGACCTTCCCCGATAATTTCCTGTTTGAGGGAACCTGGTCGGAAATCATGCGGCAGCTCGGCAACGCCGTGCCGGTACGCCTGGCATCGGTGATTGCCGAGAGCGTGTGCGCTCTGCTTAGGGAGTAAGCGCGCGCGGTGGTGCTAGGGGTTTAGCTCTTCGCCGTGTGGGTAGTGCTTGGCTGTCTTATACAGCACCATCCCATAGCTAATGACAGCGCCTTTCCAACCCTCGCCGAGAAAACTTACCACCGCTTGCAGCAATGAACGGGCGCGCCGGTCGTCGCTGGTCAAGATGATGGTTTTATCCAGTTCTTCCGCAGGGATGTTGTAACGGAAGACGTAAGGCAGCTGGTCCTTCATGGTCGTGACCAGATCCTTCAAATTGATCACGCCATTCTCTTCAGTTTTCAAATCCACGAGATATTCGTCAAGGATTGGATAGTCGGTGTCGAACGTTCCTGGTTTGGTGGTGTCACGTTCCTTGCCAGGATCTTTAGGGCCGAAGCCGGCGCCGTTCCACATGCCGGTGTGTTCCTGCTGGAACATCGATATAAGGATACCTTCGTTCGCGGCCGTGCTCATGCTCTTGTCGAGCAGCAGGGTCTTATAGCCAATGGCCAGCGGGTTAATGCCTTTGCGCCCGGACAGCTTGGTCAAGTGCTGAGATAACCGATCGCTCACGTTATTCGCCTTGCCAACGTACTTGGGCTGCCCTTCGTAGTGAATTACGTATACACCTTGGAGCGAATCGTGTTCCCGTTGGTACTGGGCCAGAGCTGCAAGAGCGGCTTTATCGAGCACTGTCTCGTCCAAACCTTCAAGTTTTTCCTTGAGCTGGAGAGAGACTGTGGTGAGGAAGTCAAAGACGTAAAGGGAATGCAATGGGTTCAGCCTTTTCTGTGCAATGCGGCTCAGAAACGACCGCTGGCCAATGCTACCTCATCCTTGGTTGAGAGGGAAGCGGCTGGGTACTACGACTGGAATATCTCCAACAGTGACAATTTCGTGAGCGGTGACGATTTTGTTTATTCCACGCGACGCCCCGCCAAGATAAAGTTGAGGGCGGGAGACCTTGTCGTGAAGACGCGCGATTGCTTTGCCACCTATGACATGAACTGGCGAGCCAGTGATGACTTTTCATCCATGATCTGTCGTGTCGCCCACCGTTATGATTTTCAATGGCATGGCGTACTCCGAATTTTAGTAGGTCGGCGGTCCGTCAGATTCAGGTTCGGCTGCGTCATTTACATTAGACCAACTGGGCAACTTGGCAGGTGGAAGTGGAAGCACTTCATCCAAGCGCCCCAGTCTCAAGTCTGGATTAATTTCAAGTGCATCGTAAATCACGTTGTACCGGCTTTTCCTTTCCGGGTCAGCTCGAATGCCAAGCAGCTTTAACTCTACTTTTTCCTCGTCTGTTGCACCTGGGCTGTACCCATTCTTGAAAAGTAGTTCAAGCGATGCAGCGCTCTCCTTGCTTCCAAATTTAACGCCTTCTTGATAAAGCCTGATTGCATCCATATACCGCGTCTTTAACTCCGCTTTAATACCCAACTCGTAAGCGGCGAGTCCATGTCCTTGCTTGTATGCACATTGCTGCATGGCTTCCGCATCAGCAAGTCGTCCAGCCTGGCCATAAGCGCTAGCCAACGCCATTTGGGCTTCCGGACTGCCAAGCTCCGCCGCTCGCAAAAAGTAGGCCCAAGCAAGAGTTGGATCGTGCACCGCTCCACCGTAACCATGTTCGTATGCGACGCCTAAATCAAAGACTCCCCACGGCTGACCTTCGGCGGCCGCCATGCGCGCAATTTCGACACCCTTTTCCGGTGCAGCATCAAGCACATGGTTTGATTCAAGAACGCCTAGTCCATAGAGATAAAATCGGGCTAACAAAGCGCGGGCGCCCCAATCACCGAGTTCCGCAGCCTTGCCGACATCAGTCAGTATGCGAGTGGTTTCTGCACGAGTAAGCTGCCATCCAATCTTGCTACGCCAGACCTTCCTCGCTTCAATATATAAATTGTAGGCCACTGGATCGCGCTTTGAGGGCATATGTTCTTTCCACCGCCCACATAAAGGAATAGGATCAGACAAGCTAAATTTCTTGAATCCATAAGGTAATGAATGCAAGGCTCTCTCCTGCAAGTAACGATGAATGAACGTAGCTCCCATCGCCAAACCGGCACATAGCAAAACGACGATAGCAGAACGTGTTCTCAAGCTGCTCATGACTAAACCACCGGGAATCCGGGCTTCCTGTCGACATGGAATGGAAGTAGCTCCCCCAGCAGCTTGCCTCCAGATTCTTTTGCACCGTAATTCTTGGATGCCAGCCCCTTCCATTCTTTGAATGCATCTCCCATATCTTCAAATTGCGGCGGTCCAGGGTTTTTAGTACATTGCCTGAACAGGTCGGCACGCAACTGATACGCTACGTCAAATGCGTCACTTATCACGTTGAGTTCGCTGTCCAGTGCCATGCTTCGCAAGTTCAGATTAGCTGACCCGATAGTGAATGCCGCGTCATCCACAACTGCTACTTTGGCGTGAATGTAAATTTCTTCATAATCCGTCGAGCTCAATTGCCCCTTTTTATCAGCACATGTCCAGAGCGAACCCATGAAGACGCGCAGACCGTTCGCCGCTAGCTCTTCAGCATCCAACGGAGGACGCTCCCCATTCTTTTTTGCATTTGCCACAGCCTCCTCATGCTCAACGCGCATCGTCGTGCTCATGCCGATACCGCCAGCAACGTCGTAGGTCGGTCTGTCCATACCGTCACTCTCCGGCGTCGATGTCAATATGAATACGTAAAGCGGCTTGAGATAGCCGGCTCCCCGCAAACGTCCAGAGCATTCAATCAGATGCTCAGCCCAAGGTTTGTATTGAATATATTGGTTTTGGATGAATATGTAGTGCAGCATCTGTCTGGTAAGGTTTGCATAGCACTCCTTTATGGTCTTCTCGCAGTGCAGTGGTTGAGTGCGAAGTAGCTGCAAATTATGTCGCGCATCCGGCAAATTAAAAGCGCTCAGGGGTAAGGCTTTACGTCGCGCAATGAAGCCGGGATCCATTTCATGATGGAGCGAATCAACAATTTTTTCGGCTACCATGGCATGGATTTTCAATCCCGGCAGCCAAGTTAGCCAACAAAGCTCGCGGAATAGGCTACTAGGCCGCTTGGACTCCTCCCAGGCTTGGCAAAAATTGTGATTGAGATCGTAGAGAATTGGGCCTTGTACCCTGCATGAAACATCCTGGTACGGCTTGGCAACATGGCTTCTCGCATCAATGTACGCTTGCGCTACCTCATCCGCTGCACGCCGTTGGTACTCGGAGACGCTCTCCCATGCTTTCCTCTGTAGCTTTGCATGGTCCATTTCGTAAAAGCGCTCGCGATGTATGTCCCTGAACTTGTGTTCCTTTGTGTCCCAAAAATCCGTAATGGAGTTATGTCCCATTACATAACCCTTGGCCAACTTGGGAATTTCGTAGTCGACCAACAGCATTTTTTGATGGTGCGTGGGATATCTTTTGGCGATCAGCGCCATGACGTTCGATGGCGCTGACTCGTCCGACAGCGCCTGATCGACAAATTCCAGTGGAACATCCCGCACATGAAAATGGATGTTGGGGATTTCATTTGCGCATACTTGCTTGTACCATTCATCGTTGTAAGCTTGATGCTGCTCACTGTAAAAGTCCGTGAAAGCACGGTCAATCAGTGGAAATCGTATCCCGTAATAGCCAGGATTGTTATTCATCTGCGCATGGGATGCAGCGTCGTCATGCCAGACAAGCAGACGAACTTTCACGGGATTTTCCTTTCGCGTCGCAATCTTTTTCAATAAGTCGCCATAACGCACCCCGTCTTCCGCAGAAGCCTTACGGACAAGCACCATGCCAGGATCGAAACCCCATGTGATGATGTCTACGCTGTGCCGCGCGCTGAGTAAATCCTTTTGAATTTTTTCAAATACGTCCTGGCCGCAAATTAAAGGCTCGATCAAGCAGCGATAGCGTGGGTAGTACACCTCCTTCGGCACGCGCACAAACCATGACTGCGCAAGGCACTGATTAGGTGCAGATTTTTTTCGATAGGATAAGCTTTGGTTGTAAAGGTCCGCGTTAGCGTTCATGCTGGCCATAGCACCTGTCCTTTCAAGCGAAAAATTATTTGTCTGGCGATTCGTCATCGCCGCTCATGGCAGGATTGGATAGAAGGCGGCTTTGCTCCAGTGAAGCATGTTCGTCGTTCAGGGAGCCTCCCTCATTTACGTAGCCGTGATATCCAATCCCAGAACTGAGCTCATGCTGTTCCTCATGCGTATTAGAGGGGATGGAAAAGCGGGTGCCATTGGGTAGTTCCAGATGGTAGTCAGATTCCTTGTCCAGATCGTGCTTGAAGGTCATATTGCCGTTGTCATCGAAAGTCCCTTCATCCGCCAGTGCACCGTCTTTAAAGAGCTTGTAGGGCAAGCCGCCGTTGGCACGCCCGCTGGCAGCTGGATGGCTGTTCAAATGAAATGTTCCGCCGCCGTCGAGCTTCTCCTGAGACGGCTGCGCGTTTGCCATATCCATGGTCTTGGGCCCGACCAGGCGATGTTGGGCCGCGTGAGAGACAAGGTTCCCGCTGGTACCCAGCTCGATACCACCTCCGCTGAATTTGGCATAGCTTCCGCCGCCATTGATTACGACTTCCTCTTTGGCGCTGATGTTGATGGTGGTGGCTGTCTGGGTAATCTTGAGTTTAGCCAGGATGTTGATGCCGTCGGACAATGCCCGCACATCAATGTCGCCACCAGCGGCAACGAGACGCATACCTGCTTTGTGCGCAAATATTTTCAACGCTTGTCGGACGCTGGCAAACAGGCTGCCGCCGCTGGCGATGGATAGATCCAGCCCCGTAGTGAGCGCAGTGTGCTGATCACTGGCAATATGGGTAGTGCCGCTGGTTGATGTCTCGATACCGCTAGGGCTTGCAAGCACCAAGTGAGGTTTGCGCAGCTGGGTGGATTTTCCTGCCGTGCCACCTTGAATATCTTGGTTCTGGGCTTTGACAATGCCTGCCACCTTGGCCTGTTCCTCGGCGTCCTGTGCCTTGGCGCCTTGAGCGAGTTTCGCCAGAGTTTCATGCTGGCCTTGAGCGGCATTTAGTCGTTGTACGGTTTCTCCCAAGTCCTTGATTGGCGATGCTCCTGGATATCGGCTCTCAGTAGTGATGAGCATTCCTTTGTTCGCGCGAGCTACACCCCAAGCACTACTAGCCAACTCCCAACCTTCGCCACGTGGACTGGCATTACCATTAGATCTGTCTTGGACGATGAAGCCCAAATTGATTTGTGAGTCACCATGGGCGCTCACCAACTGCGCGCTGATTTGTCCCTCGGTGTCATCCAGCCGTAGCTGGTTTGCTCGACCACCGTTAATTTCGCGACTCTTGATTCCAGAGAGGTAGCGGTTCCCCGGTAAGTCGCCTGCACTACTCAGTGCAGCTGGGGCACCACCTTGGTTGTAGAGTTGGGCGACGATCACCGGCTTGTCCGGGTCACCGCCGAGGAAGGTAACTAACACTTCTGAACCAACGCGGGGCAGGCCGATCGTGCCGCATTGTTGCTGTGCACCGGGTCCGTTGCCTGCCCAGTTGGAGGCGACACGCACCCAGGCCGAGTCGGTAGTGGTATCGGAGGCACCAGCGCCGGCGGCTTCTTCGTGGTCTTCCGGGCGGGTGCCGGGGAAGCGAATTTTTACGCGACCTAGTTGGTCGCAGTGGACTTCTTCGCCTTCCGGGCCGACCACGATGGCGCTTTGCATTTGCGCTTGTGGCACGTCCACGCGCGGGTCGAAGGCGGGAACAATGCTCACGCCACGACGAACGGCCGTGAACTGGATGTGCATACGTAACGGGCCGCTGGCCACTTTATCGACGACATCGCGCTGCATTTGCACATCGCTGGCGCCGTGCATCCAGCGGCTACGGGCGAACAGGCGTTCCACACGCGTGGCTAATGCTTTCGGCAGGTTGTTTTGCGCCGTCACCTGTAAATCGGTGACGATGAAGTCGCGTTCCGCAGGGTCGTGCTGGTCCACTTCCGGATGCTCGGCCAGCGTGAAGTATTCGCCAGCGCACAAATCGCGCACGCTGCCTTCGCCATGGAAGCATTTGGATTCGTAGTCGTGCCGTTTCATGCGCAGCTGACCGAGGTTGAACAGGTCTTCGTTGTCGTCGCCGGCGTGCGGTGGCAAGATCTGGTAATCGTCCAGCGTGGCGGCCAGCTCGTTGCCGTTGACGCCTTGGTTGTTGCTGCTGTTAGTCGACACCAGCATGAAGTCCCTGCCCTGCGGATTCATGTAATCCCAGCTATACCGCGTGACCGTGCCGGGCTGCAGGCTGCGCACCGCGCTCCAGGCGGTGATGGTGTCGCGTTCTTCTGTAGCGGCGTCGCGGTGGTAGCGAATGGTGCCGGCGGCGTTCTGACGCAGGCTGTCGGCATTGTTAAACAACACCAGCGTGTGCATCATCTCGCCGGCGCGGATGTACCAGCCGATGCCGCGCCGTTTGAGCAGGCGGCGGATAAAGGCCGCATCTGACTCGTTGTGCTGCATGGTGAATTCGCGCTTGGGATAGGTACGCAGGTCGAAGGCCTCATCCTTCTCGTGGTTGAAGCAGATACCGAGCACTGGGCTTTTCTGCCGCCATTCATCGAGGATGCGCTGGACGATTTCCACTTCGTCCATACTGCGAAACACGCGGGTGTTGGTGCGCTTTTCCAGTATCGCCAGCGCATCGCGCAGCACCAGCTGGTAGCTGGCCAGGCCGCCATCGCTGTCGCCCGAACTGGCTTCGGTGACGATGCCGCACACGCTGCGCAAGTCGCCGCGATCGGTGACGAAATCCAGTTGGGCCGCCACGGCGATCATCTTCTTCAGCGGTAGTTGCGCATTGGCCGATACGCACAGCACGCGGTATTCAATCCCGCCGCAGATGCTCTCCGAACCAAACACGCGCTGCGGCAGCAGCATGTCGTCATTGAATCCGCCGGGCAGATCCAGCCGCAGCCGCAACGGCCGGTTATCGGTGACCAGCTCCTTGGCCGCCGTCATGAAGCTGAAAAAATCGCTGTCGCTTTCCACAGTCGCTCCTTAGGTATGCAGCAGATACATCAACTCATCGTGATCCTGCGTGGCGGGTCGGCTCAGCAGCCTGGCGTTCACGCCCAAGCGGCTATTGGCGTCAAGCCGCACGCCGCGCATGTCCTGTGCATGCTGGATCAGATGCACTTCCCACGTCATGCCCACGCCGCAGTGCAGTTCCAGCATCGCTTGCAGGTGCCGCGCGCTGGTGTGACCGGGCAGGAAGCGCTCGTAGCGGGTCTTGTCCAGTGGCCCGATATGCAGACGGACGCGCGCATCGCAGTTGTAGATGCGACCACCGAGCATCACGCCACCGCCCAGATCCACATTTGCGCGGCCCAACTGTGCCTGGTCGCCGGCCGGCAGTGCGCTCCATCGGCCGACCAGCTGCTCCACCGCGACCGACACGCCGAAGTATTCCGTGTACATCCCCGCCAGCAGCGGTGCAGACAGCGTGCGGCTGCGTATCTGCATTGCGTAGAAGGCCAGCGTTTCGCGGTCGACGATTTCGTCGCTGATCTGTTTTCCGGCTAGCGCATTCAGCATGTCGAGGAATTCATCTTCCATGCATTCCGGCCGCCGCCGCGTCCACGCCTGATACAGCATCTGCACCGGCCGATGCGACAGCAGATCCAGAAATGCCCGTGGCCCGCCGTCGTTGTGATCCTTCTCATGCCGCGCGATGCGTTCCGAGTAATGCAGCGGCAGCATGCCCTGGTTGCCCAGCATGCCGATGAACGCCGGCGTAATCCGCACGCCATCGTCATCGGCGCTGATGTTCTCGATATCGCTCGGCGCGAAGCGCATCGCCAGCCGGTTGCGGAAGCGCGCGCTGCCCGGCCGCCACTGCTCCACCAGCCGCACCGCCTGGAAGAAGGCGTAGCACTGCGGTGTCGCCAGCAGCTGGCCGATCACGCCAGCGTCAGTGCGCCGTTGCGAGGTGGGCATCGCAGCAACTCCTTTCCGCTCACGTGCGACAGCACCACCAGTCGCGTAAAGCTGTTCAGATGCACATGCAGCGCAAACAGCTGGTCCAGAATCTGCGCGAAGGCGTGAATGCCCACGCCCGCATACGCTTCTTCATCCAGCGATACATGCACCTCGATACCGCGCAGGTAGGCATTGCCCTGCGCCTGCCGTATCCACGCCGTGGCGGGATGATTCGATAGCGCCGTCACACCATCGATCAGCCGTTGCGATACGCTGCTGTCCTGCTGCGCGTACAGTCGCAGCATGGCGGTCAGCGCCGGCAGACCTTCCTGCGTCAGCGATCGGTGGTTCAGCGCCAGATGCGCGATCAGTCCCCATTGACGGCGCGCGTCATTCGCCAGGCGATACGACAAAGTCGGCCGCTGCAGCAGGCGGATGGGGAGGTTGCCGATGGCGCTTTCGGTATTCAGGTCGCCGCTGGCGCGGCCGTATTGCAAGCCATGCGGCAGATCGCGGTTGGTGCAGGTGAGGCGCACGGAGGCCGTGCCGTCGTCCGCCTGCACGGGCGAGAAGTCGCGGTCAACGAGTGTGAGCGAATATTCGTGGCCCGCCGCCATCAGCTCTTCGCGCTGCGCCAGCCAGTAGTGGCCCTTGCGGCTTTCCGCCTCGCCGTGGCGCAGCGAGTAGTAGGGGAAGAAGTCGGTCACCGCGTTGCCATCCTCGGTCTTGCGCACCACCTGCACGCTGTCGATGCTGTAGATGTCGCAAGCGCTGCCCGTTATGCCATCCACCATCAGCGGATAGCTGCTAGCCGTGTGGGTGATGCGGATCGGCGTGGCAGGCTGGGAGAACAGGTTGATGACAGGTGTGCAGCTCAGTAGCAGGTTGTCCGCGCTTAGTGTGCGGAGGATGCGGGCGGCTGGCGTGTCCGGACGCACGTCGCGCAGCAGCAGGCGCAATGTCAGCTCGGTGCAGCCTTCTGGCGCGGCAGCGGTCAGCGCAGCGAGGTCGATGTCGACGAAGTCGAACTTTTCGGGGAAGGCAAAGTATTCGCTCAGCAGCCGGTAGGCAGCATGTTCGGATGGAGCGGCCGGCAGCAGTGCTTCTTCGGCCGCCAGGCCGACGGGAGTGAGGGGCACGCGGTTCAACATGCGCCAATGGCCGTCCGCTGCCACGCAGGCGCAGGCGGTATGCATGAACATGGCGTCACGCAGGCTGGCGCGCAGCGAGGCTTCACCGTCGAGATACACGCGCAACGTGGAGACGTCCAGCGCCGCCAGTGCGCGCCCGGCGGCAGTGGTGGCGATGCGGATGCTGATGGCGCAGCCGGCGCCCGGAGGTAGCGGCAAGCTGGCAGGAATCTGCGGATAAGGTTCAAAGCCCGCCCCGCTGATGCTGACCGGCGCCAGCGTCACATCGTAGACAGTGCGGAAGCGGCACAGCAATGCACCCTGCCCCAGCGATTTCATCGCCGCGCCGCGCGGCAGTACGCTGGTGGTGCTGACTTCATTGGCCCTGGCGCCGCTGTAGTCGATGCGGGCGATGGAGCAGGAAGGAATCGGCCGCAAATAGTGCGGATACAGCATGCCAAGCAGCGCATCGGTGAAGGAAGCGTAGCCATCGTCCAGCAGCTTGCCCACGCGCGCGTTGAGGAAGGCGGAGGCCTGGATCAGCCGTTCCACATGGGGATCGGCGCAGCTTTCGCCGCGCACTTGCAGGCTGCCCGCCAGCTTGGGATAGCGCCCCGCAAACTCGGCGCCGGCGCGCCGCAGCATGCTTAATTCGCGTTCGTAGTAGGGCAGCAGTTTTTCCATCGTGACGTCCATCGCAAGATGGGCGCCCGACCATCCGGACTGCCCAGGTTGCCGATCATGTCACGGGGCGAATCCGTTCTCCTTGAGAAAACACAAGCCGCTAGGTAATCCCGGTCGACAACACGCTGAGCAGATCTTCTGGCGTGATCTGCAAGCCTTGCGCGTCGCCGTCGGCCAGCACGGCGTCGGCCAGGCCGGCCTTGGCGCGTTGCAGCTGCTGGATTTTTTCCTCCAGCGTACCGGCCGCGATCAGGCGGTAGACAAACACCGGCTTGTCCTGGCCGATGCGCCATGCGCGGTCGGTGGCCTGATTTTCCACCGCCGGGTTCCACCACGGATCGTAGTGGATGACGGTATCGGCCGCCGTCAAATTCAGGCCAACGCCGCCCGCCTTCAGGCTGACCAGGAACACCGGCACTTGGCCATCCTGGAAAGCCGCCACCGGCGCCGCGCGGTCGGTGGTGTCGCCAGTCAGCAGCGCATACGGCACGCCGCGTTCGCGCAGCGCCTCCTCGATCAGCGCCAGCATGCTGGTGAACTGCGAGAACACCAGCAGCTTGCGGCCTTCGGACAGCAGCTCCTCGATCAGTTCCAGCAGCACGTGCAGCTTGGCCGACGAGGCCTCAGCCTTGCGTCCGGTGGCGGTTTTCAGCAGGCGCGGATCGCAGCACACCTGGCGCAGCTTGAGCAGCGCGTCGAGGATGACGATCTGGCTGCGCGCCACGCCTTTGCGGGCGATTTCGTCGCGCACTTTCTTGTCCATCGCCAGCCGCACGGTTTCGTACAGGTCGCGCTGGGCGCCGGCCAGTTCCACCATGCGCACCATTTCGGTTTTCGGCGGCAGTTCCTTGGCCACGTTGTCCTTGGTCCGCCGCAGCAGGAAGGGCTTGATGCGGCGGATCAGGAAGGCGTTGCGCGCGTTGTCGCCCTGCTTTTCAATCGGTTTGCGGAACTGCGTGTTGAAGGTTTTTTCCTCGCCCAGCAAACCGGGCATGAGGAAGTGGAATTGCGCCCACAGTTCGCCCAGGTGGTTTTGCATCGGCGTGCCGGTCAGGCACAGGCGATGGCTGGCCTTCAGCAGGCCGGCGGTCTGCGCCGCCTTGGAGCGGTGGTTCTTGACGTACTGCGACTCGTCCAGGATCAGCAGGTGGAAGCGCTGCTGCCGCAGCACGTCCTCGTCGCGCGGCAGCAGCGCGTAGGAGGTCAGCACCAGGTCGGCCTGGGCCATGTCGCCGAAGCGTTGCAGGCGTTCCGGCCCGGTCAGCACCAGCACCCGCAGGCCGGGCGTGAAGCGCGCCGCTTCCGCCTGCCAGTTGGCCATCAGGCTGGTCGGCGCTACCACCAGTGCCGGCGAAGTCAGGCGGCCAGCTTCTTTTTCCACCAGGATGTGGCTCAGGGTCTGAATGGTTTTGCCCAGGCCCATGTCGTCGGCCAGGATGCCGGCCAGGCCGTATTCGCGCAGGAACTGCATCCACGCCAGCCCATCGGCCTGATACTGACGCAGGCTGGCTTGCAGCCCGGCCGGACTGGCCACCGGCTGCACCTGTTCGAACGCGGCCAGCTTGCGGCCCAGCGCGCGCAGGCGTTCGCCGCCCATCCAGCGCAGTTGCGCGCCGGTTTCCAGTTCGGCCAGGCGGGCGGCGTCGAGTTGCGTCATCCGCAGCGTGTCGCCGACGCGGTCGGTGAAGTACAGCTCGCCCAGCGTGCGCAGGATCGGCTTGACGCGGCCCCACGGCAGCGCCACGCGCCGGCCGTCGGGCAAGGCCGCCAGCAGCGCTTCGTCGTCGCCGTGAATGTCCAGCGCGGCCGGGGCGAAATCGCGCGGCGCCTGGCGGATCAGTTGCAGCAGCACCGGCAGCAGCGGCACCGGCGCGCCGTTGACGACGATGCCCAGCTCCAGCTCCAGCCAGTTGTTGGCGGAGCCTTCGCCGCCGTCATTGACGTTGGCGTACCAGTCGTCAATCCCGGCCAGGTCAAAGCGGAAGCCCGGCAGCAGATCGATCCGCCAGCCTTGTTGACGCAGCGCGGGCACGGTGTTGTTGACGAAGTCCAGCCAGGCGCGGTCGGAAGGCAGATACAAGGTGCCGGGCGTCGCGCCGGCCGGCGCGGGCGTAAAGCCGGCCGCTTGCAGCGCTGCCGCTGCCGCCACTTCGTCCTGCGCGTGTCGCTCGATGGTGTCGATGGCGCTGTTGCTGATGCGGACCAGTTGCAGGCGCGGATCGGCGCCAACGCGCTGGCCGTCATAGTCGAATCCCAGCAAGGCCACGTCCCGGCCGGTGCCTGGATTAGTTTGCAAGGTCAGCACCGGGGTTGCTTTCAGCCCGGTCAGCAAGGTGCTTTTGGTCTGCGGCAGCGGCAGCAGGCGCTCCAGGCCGGCGGCCAGCAACTCCTCGGCCAGCGATGCGGCCTGGGCGGTGGAGAGCTCCGGCGCCTGTTCAACCAGCGTCAGCCATTGCGTCAACGGCAGCACGGTCAGATCGGCGGGCAAGTCCAGCTGGCCGATAAATTCGCCGGCGACATAGGCCGGCGGCGTACTCGGCAGCAGGTAGTCGATCGCCATGCCGTCATCAAACGCCCAGCCCAGGTGCAGGCGCTCGTTTTCCGCGCGCCAGGCCAGGCGGCCGCCGCGCGTTGGGCCGGCATGCAATTGCCGCAGGCGGCCGCGCAGCGCGTCGTTGTCGGTCGCCAGGTACAGCACGCCGGATTCGGAGGTCGATTGCAGGAAGGCCGCCACGCCGTCAACGGCCACATCCAGCGTGCCGCTGCCCCACATGCCGTTCATCAGGCCGCTAAACATGGTGGCGATAGGCCGGTCTTCGGAACGCAAGTAGGCCGGCGGTTTGTGCTGGAAGTTTTGCAGATCGGGAATGCCGGTGGCGGAGCGGATCTCGCCGTCAGCGGTGATCTTGCCTTTGTACAGGTTGAGTCGCATGCGGCCGGTATCGGCTTGCGGTTTCAACACGTAAATGGCGCGGCTGTCGTTCTTGCGCAGGTTCTTGCCCACGCTGTGCTGGCGGCGCGCCGAGTCGGCCAGATAGGAGACGTTGGCCAACCATTGCGACATGGCGAACGGCAATTCGTCGGCGGGAGCATCCGCATCGTCGCCGGCATTCAAGCCGGCCTTGTCGGCGGCCAACAGCACCGCCACCACATGCTTGCAGTTGTAGTCCATCGGGCAGGTGCAATCGCCTTTGAAGCGCACCTGACGTTCGCGTTGCACCAGCGTAATCGACTGCTGATAGAAATCGCTTGAACTGCCGGCAACTTTTCCCTTGAGGACGTCACCTTCCAGCGCCACGGATTGCACCATGCCGCTGTCGAAATAACTGGCGCCACGTCTGAAGGTGGCGCCATCAAAGCCATGGCGAACGTCGTCTACGGTGTAATGCATGAAGAAAGGCGAGGCTGCCCAAAGGTTATACAGCAGCCATTATCGCCGATCCTGTCCCATCTCCGGGTTTAACCGGTGATGCGCTCCCAGCCGTGCTTCACCGCGTCCTTGAACTTGTCCCAGGTCGACTGCGGCTGCGTGCTTTCCCAGTTGGCGCGCAGCTCAGGTTCGACGTCGTTCCATTCCTTGTCGCGGTAGCCCGGATTGCCTTTCATCGACTCGCCATAACGGTAAGCCGGGTCATATTCCTGGAAGGTGCCGCCGGTGTAGGTTTTCTCCCAGTGCGAACGGAAGTAGTCGTCTTCCTCCTGCTCGTTGCCCGTGAGAATGTTCAGCGAGTCCTGATTAGGCTCGTTGCGCGGGTAGATGCGCATGCCGCTGCGCTGCACGGTGTTCTGGATGTCGGCCACCGCCGCTTCCGACGCCGCCGGCACACTGCCGCTGCCCACGTCGCCGCGCTGCATGGCGCCCGGCGCCAGCACCACCTGTTCGGAACGGGCAAACACTACCGCGTCCTCGCGTGGACGAATGCCGTGCTGCTCCGGCGCTGCCTGCTGCATGCCGACGCTGGTTTGCAGCGGGCCGGTGCCGCTGCGCAGCACGTCCGCACCCCAGCCGCTGGCGCGCCACATGGTTTCGTGTTCGTCGATGTCGATCGGATTGAAGTCCTCGATGATGTCGGCGGCGCGTTCAGCCGATTCCAGCGAGTGGGTGTCGAGCGACAGCACGGTGTGGCCGCGGTTCAGCGCTTCGGCGTACACATGGCGGTCGGCGTGTTCGCGGCCCACCAGGCCGCTGAACATCTGCTTGACCTGGCCGAGGATGGACTCGTTGTCGTCTATGCGGGCGGTACCGGCAACGCTGCCGGAATCGTGGATCTGGATGCCGTTGGCGTCGTAGCCATTGTGGACCAGTTCGTCCTTGGCCAGATTGGCCTCGGCGCGGGTTTCAAATACAGCTGCCAGAGTGTGGTTCATGATGATCTCCTAGGTTTTAGGCGCATGAGCTCGATGTTCAAGCTCAGTCTACGACGAGCGGGCGCCAATGAGCGCCCGTTTGCCGCGCAGAAATTATCAGGCGGCCAGCGCCTGCTGGATGGCCTGGTTGAAGGCCGGAATGTCGTCCGGCTTGCGGCTGGTGATCAGCTTGCCGTCCACCACCACCTGCTCATCACGCCACTCGGCGCCGGCGTTTTGCAGGTCGCGTTGCAGCGACGGCCAGCTGGTGATCTGCTTGCCCTTGACCAGCTCGGCGTCGATCAGCGTCCACGGGCCGTGGCAGATCGCGGCGATCAGCTTGTCTTCGCGGCCGAAGTCACGGATGAACTTGATGGCGTCCTGCTCCAGGCGCAGCGCGTCCGGATTGGACACGCCGCCCGGCAGCACCAGCGCGTCGAAGTCGCCGGGGCGGGCGTCGCTCACGGTCAGTTCGACGGTAAATTTGTCGGCCGGATCGGCGTGGTTAAAGCCCTGGACCTGTTCGCCTTTTGCCTTCGGCGAAATCAGGGTTACCCTGGCGCCCTGCTGCTCCAGGAATTCGCGCGGGCCGGTGTACTCCACCTGCTCCACGCCGTCGGTCATCAGAACTGCGATGCGTTTGTCTTGCAATGCCTTGGTCATGAGTGTGCTCCATGCTTGTCATTGAGGAGTCACAGCGTGACACAGGCGCGGGCACTTGCATGTGCGGGGTCCAACATACAGCCGCTATAATGGACTCATGCGCTTACCATTACGTCTCCTCCCCGCCGCACTCTGGGCCCTGTACGCCGGCGCGCATGCCGGTCCGGGCGAGCTGGTGATGCTGGCGCCTACCGATCAGGCCATGCCGATCGCGCGCTTCCAGAACGGCGCGGTGGCCGGCGGCATCGTCAAGGATTTCGGCGACATGCTGGCGCAGCGCCTGGGCCGCCGCGCCGTCTACCTCAACGCCGACGGCCCGGAAGTCAAGCCGTCACTCAGCAGCGGACGGGCCGACGGCATGTGCTATGTGACGCCGTTCTGGATCGACGGCGACTACCACTGGAGCGTGACGCTATTCCCGGACGCCGAAATGATTGCCGTCCGCGTCGACATGCCGCACGTGCGCTCCCTCAAGGACCTGCGCGACAAGCCGGTCGGCACGGTGGTCGGCTACCGCTACCAGCGCGTGGAGCAGGTGCTGGGCCAGCGCTTCCGCCGCGTCGATGCGCCCGACATGGAAGCCAATATCCAGCAGATGATCGCCGGCAAGGTGCCGTACACAATGATCAGCGAGGCCACGCTGAACTACCAGCAACGCGTCAATCCCGGCATGAAGGTGCGCGGCGACCTGGTGTTCTCGTCTTATAAGGCGCAGTGCGCGTTCTCGCAGAAGTCGCAGGTGCCGTTCAGCGACATTTCGCGGGTGATCGACACGCTCATCAAGGACGGCAGTGTCGATCAGATCCTGGCGCGCTACCGCTAAGCCTTAGTGCGCATCGGCCGATGGTGCTTTCGGCGGCGCGATCTTGCGCATCAGCGGCACCATCGCAAACGCCAGTACAAAGCGCACCATCACACACCGGAACACATCGCCGAAGGTTTGCGTTTGCGCCTCGCGCAGCGTCAGCGGCCATAACTGCCGCAAGGCGCCGGCTTGCGCGCTGCCGTTATCCAGTCCCCACGCCAGCAGGTTGCTGCCGGCGCCGGACAACATCTGCCCCATCGCTTCGTTGCTGGCATTGAGATGCTCGGCCAGCCGCTGGAAATGCAGGTTGGTGCGATCGTTGATGATGGTCGCGCAGGCGGCAATGCCGAACGCGCCGCCCAGGTTACGCATCAGGTTAAACAGGCCGGAGGCCAGCTTCAGACGATCCGGCGCCAATCCGCCCAGCGTCAGCGTGACGGCCGGCGCGACGGCGAACTGCTGGCCCATGCCGCGCAAGGCTTGCGGCAGCATCAGCTGGTCCGCGCCCCAGTCGTGGGTGATCGGCGCGAAGTTCCACATCGAGACGGTGAACATGGCCAGCCCTACCATCATCAGCCAGCGCAGGTCGACGCGGTTGGCCAGCCACGAATACAGCGGGATCGACATGATCTGGAATATGCCGGTGGAGAACACGGCCAGGCCGATTTCCAGCGCGCTGAAACCCCGCACACGGCCAAGGAACAGCGGCGTCAGATAAATCGTGGCAAAGATGCCGATGCCGGCGATGAAGGAGAAAAAGCAGCCCGCGCGAAGTTGCGGTCCTTGAGCGCGCGCAGGTCGACGATGGGATGCGCGTAAATCAGCGTGCGCCAGATGAAGCCAACGCCGGCCAGGCCGGAAATCCACGCGGTGGTGAGGATCACTTGATCGCCAAACCAGTCCAGGCGCGGACCTTCTTCCAGCGTGTATTCCAGGCACCGGTTTGGTGCGCTGCTCATGCTGGTTCTCCGGAGGCGGCGGCGCGGCGTTCGGCGGCGTGCTGCATGCTGCTGAAGATGTGGAAAACGCCATCGTCACGCTCACGCAACTGGAAGACCAGCACACGGAACTGGCGCAGGAAGTGGATGCCCATGCGCGCGCACGCTACGCCTCGGAACTGGCCTACACAGGCGGCGCCGTCAGCCTGTACGAGGTGCTGGAAGAACAGCGCCAGCGACTGACCTCACGCGACCAGATGGCGCGCGTGAACGCGGACAACGCCCGCGCTGCGTTGCCACCTGCCGCGCGGCGGGCGGCGGCTGGTAGCGCCGGCTTAGCCGTAAGGCGTGTAGGCGAAGCCGTTGCCAATCACCTGGGCGACGGCCGCCTGGTTTTCCGCACTTTCGCTGAAAGCGGTCAGCAGCTCGGCACGTGTGGTATCGCTCTGCAGGTGCGACAACCAGAAACTGTTGCCTTCGGCGTCGGGCGCGCGCCCCAGCACGTTCTGATACATCAGCTTGACCAGGTCGGCATCGCTGGTCGCGCTGCCGTAGGTACGGGCAAATTCAGGGCTGCTGAGGAAGAGACTGGCCACCTCCTTCAAGCTCATGCCGTGGTCCATTTGCGTGATCCAGAAGCCCAGCCCTTCCTGGTCTGGTGCGCGGTTGAAGGCGCTCTTGTACAAGCGATAAGCCTGGCCGCCGATGCCGTCGGTATCGAGTGCATACCCGCCGTCGCTGAACAGCAGGCGCTCGACGCCGGCCAGCTTGTCGCCGGTGGCGCTGCGGTAGTCCCTGACCACCGCGCTACCATCACTGCCGCGGGAGATATTGAAGGAACTGCGGGAGGAAGCGTAATACACGGTATCGGTACCGGCGCCGCCATCCAGCGTCAGGCCATTGCCGCTGCCGATCAGGTAATCATTGCCGTTGGTGCCGGCGCTGACCGGCTTGATAGTGGTGAACGAGAAGCTCTGCGAGCCGGTGCTGTTGCCGGCCAGATCCACCACGATGCCCTGCGGCAGGTTGACGGTGTAGGTCATGCCCGGCATCAGGTTGGCGCGCGGATCGACCGTCAGCGTGTTGCCGGCCACCGTGGCCAACAGCGGGCCATAGGCGCCCTGCACCACCGCGCCATAGCCATCGGTCAGCGTGACGCCGCTGCCGAGCATGATGGTTTCATCAAAGGTCAACGTGAATGTCGGCTTCAGCCCGACGTCGATGGCGCCGGCCGCGATACTGCTCGACAGCAGTCTCGGCCCGGTCGTGTCGAGGTTGGCCTGGAATTCCGCCACCGTGTAGCTGCCGGTATTGCCGGCCTGTCCAGTGCCGCGCACATCGAGGTAATAGTCGCCGGTGGCGGTGGCCCAATAATGGAGCCGCGGGTCGCTGCCGCCACTGGCGTCGGGCAGGCTGGAATAGGCCAGGCTGGTGCCGCTCGCTGTCAACAGGGTCATGCTGGCGAGGCCGCCATACAAAACGCCGGTGTCCAGCGTGCCGCCGCCGCTCTTGTTGCCTTTCAGGTCGAACACATAGCTGTGGCCGGCGTCCAGGTGGACCTTGATCCAGTCATGGTCGTCGGCCACGCCGATCACGCCGTGCAGCGGCGCGGCCGGGGTGAGCACGGCAGTGGTCTTGGCATCGGCGCTGAAATCATCGATCCCCATCGACTTGGCCACCAGCGTATAGGCGCCGCTCCAGTGGTTGGAGGTAGAGGCCGACACTGTCACGTAATAATCGCCGCTCGCACTGGCCTCAAACAGGCGCACCACCTTGTCGTTGCTGCTGACATAACGGACGTTGAGGTAGCCCGGTCCGCTGACATCGAGGTTGAGCGAGTAGTAGTCCGTGCCGGTTTGCGGCCCCAGCTCCACCGAATAGGTCATGCCGGCGACGACGCTCAGTTTGAACACGTCCTTGTCCGTCGCCAGTTCCAGTTCGCCCTTGACCACACTGTCGGGCGCCATGGCGGCGGCATGGGCCTGGTCATTGCCGTAGTCGTCGGCCTTGCCCAGCTGGGCCTTGACCGTATAGCTGCCACTATTGCTGGTGGAACCGACTTCCACGTAATACGTGCCCTTGGTGGCCGGGGTAAACGGAACGATGATACCGGTGCCATAGCTATAGTTCGAGGTGCCGGCCACCTGATTGCCGTTGCTGTCGAGCACCTTGAACGACACGTAGCTGGACGAACTCAGCGTGCCGCCGCCCTCGGCGGCGCCATCCAGCTTGAACCAATAATAGCCGCCGGCATTGAGCGACACGGCAAACCAGTCGCGGTCGCCGCCGCTTTCAATGACGCCTTTGGTGGCGCCGCCGATGCTGAGGCGGCCTGGGGTGGCGGTATTGGCGCCGAAGTCGTCCGTGGCCGCGCTGGCGGTCAGCGTAAAGGCGATGTTGCCGGTGTTTGCATAGTAGTTGCTCTGGGACAGATAGTAGGTGCCATCCTTGCTTGGCGTATAACTGTAAGCGCTGCCACTCCCGGTATAGCCCAGACTGGCCAACGACTGACCGTTGACGTCCAGCAGTTGACTGGCGATGTTGTAGGCCGATGGAGCATCGCTGGTCAAAGCAAAGTTATAGGTCACGCCCGCTTTCAGGTCAACCTTGAACATATCGATATCGCGCGGGCCTTGCAGCTCGCCGCTGACCGCATCGCCCAGCGCCAGGGCGGCGGCGGTGGCCTGGGTGTTGCCATAATCGTCGAGTTCGCCGGTAGAAGCGGACAGCACATAAGACTGCACGACGGTGCCGCGCACGCCGATGCCGTACACGCCGCTCACCGTGGCCTGATAGCGCAAGGTAACGCTGCCATCGCTCGCCATGCTGCCGGAATTCTGATAGTCATACGAACCGGAAGGCAGATATATGTCCAGCGATGGCGCGCCCCCACCGGTGCCTTGCGGTTTCAAGGTCAGCGTGTAAATACTGCCTGCCTCCAGGCTGATCTTGAAGCGGTCGACATCGGCATAGTAGTCGATGCTGCCGCTGACCTGGCTGCCGGCGAACAGCTGGGCGGAACTGGTATTGTCGTTGGCATAATCGTCGGCGATGATCTGCATGGTCTGACTATAGGCGCCGAGGAGCCCGCCGGCGCTGACGGCCAAATAATAGTCGCCGCTGGTGGTGGCGATGAATGGCGCCTGCCCCACGTAGGTCTTGTAATTGCCATTGCCGTCGTACACCGTCGCATTCGAGTAAGACGAATTCGTCACGACCCCGGCGCCGGTAAAGCCGATCACCTGACCGGCATCGGCGTGGAATTTGAACCAGTCGATATCATCGAGACGCTCAAAAACGCCAGAAGCCGGCACGCCATTCGTCAGGGTGGCAGTGGTTTGCGCATTGGCGCTGTAGTCGTCCGCCGCTGGCGTGGCCGCTTTTACGGTGTAACCACCGGTGTAGTAGCTGCGCATGCTGAGAAAATAGGTGCCACTGCTCTGTGCCGTAAACTGTGCCACCGCGCCGGTCGCGCTGGTGTAGGTTGACAGATACGATCCTATGCTGCCCTGGGCGTTGTACATCGACAGTTCAACGGTACTGAAATTGTTTAGCGCGCCGCTGTTTGCGCCGCCAGCGACGGAGAGCAAATAGGTGGTACCGGCCGTCAGCGAGATCTTGAACCAGTCGGTATCGTAAGTGGTGTCCACCACGCCGGTGGTGCTGCCGCCGACTGTCAGTTTGCCAGTGGTAATGATGCTCGCGCTGTAGTCGTCGGCCATAGTATTTTGATAAGTTAACTTTTACATAGATTTACCCATATTACCAAATTGCCGTTTAGAAAAACTATCAAATAGTCACGCGCCGCCCAATGTGTCCGCCCAGATATTGCGTGCCCAGTTCAGCGCGTATGCGCCTTCCATTGGGCTGGCGGTGCTGGAGACGCCACCGGAACCGGGTACCACCAGCAGCGTTTTCTTCTCGGCGTTGTAGGCATGGACCGAGGCGACATGGATCACATCCTGGTCGGAGACGAAGCTATAGCAGGTGTTGGTCAGCATCGGCTGCGGATCGGGCGCGCGGCCGCTGAGCAGGTCCACCACGGCCGCCGCACAGACCTTGGCGTGCTGGTTGGCCATGTGCGCGGACTTGGGCATCAGCGGCGCCACGGCGATGGCGTCGCCCAGCACGTGAATGTTTTTGCTTTGCGTCGATTCAAAGCTGAGGAAGTCGACGCCGCACCAGCGCGCGTTGACGTTGGCCAGGCCGCTCTGCATGGCGATGCTGCCGGCGCGCTGCGGCGGGATTACATTCAGCACGTCGGCCTGCACCTTGTCGCCCAGCTCGGAGATGGCGGTACGAGCGCCGGCGTCAATATCGGCGATGCGGAACGCTGGGCGGTAATCGATGATGCCGCTGTAGCGGTCTTTCCATACTTTTTTGAACAGCGGCCCTTTGGACACCACGTCGTCGTTGGCGTCGAGGATCAAGACTTTGGATCTGGGTTTGTGACGGCTGAAATAAAAGGCGACTTGCGAGGCGCGTTCGTAGGGACCCGGCGGGCAGCGGTAGGGCGCCGGCGGAATGGTCATGGCGTAGACGCCACCGTCCGGCATTGCTTCCAGCTGCGCGCGCAGGGCGACGGTTTGCGCGCCGGCTTTCCAGGCGTGGAGGATGGCGTCCTGCGCGCCCTTTTTCAGCATGCCGGGCAGCTGGTCCCACATGAAGTCGACGCCGGGCGAGACGATCAGGCGGTCGTAGCTCAGTGATTGGCCGCCGGCCAGCGCCAGCGTGCGTTTGTCGGCGTTGACGCTGGTGACGAAGTCGCGGATGATGCGCACGCCGTGCTTGTCGGCCAGCGCCTGGATGGACATGGTCAGGTCGCCGATCTGCCTTGAGCCGCCCAGCACGAGGTTGGACAGCGGACAGGAGATAAACTGCGCGTTCGGTTCGATCAGCGTCACGTCGATGCTGCTGTCGCTCCACAGCCGGATGTAGCGGGCGGCCGTGGCGCCGCCGTAACCGCCGCCGACGACCACCACTTGCGGCTTGGCCTGGCCAGTGATAGTGGTACAGCCGGCGAGGAAGGCAGTGGCGCCGGCGGCGTGCAGGAATTGGCGGCGCTTCATTTGGCGGCTCCCGGCTTTTGCGCGGCAAAGTAGGCGGCCAGCAGGCCGAGTTGTTCGTCGGTGTAGCCTTTGGCGATCTGCGTCATGATGGTGGAGGTTCGCTGGCCAGTCTTGAAGGCATGCAGGCTGGCCGACAGGGCTTGCTCGGGTTGGCCAGCGAGGCGCGGCAGCGTGCTGCCGTGGGTATCGCCGTTGGTGCCATGGCAGGCGGCGCAGGTGGCGGCGAGTCGCGCGCCGGCGGAGACGGTTGGCGCAGCGGCCGCCGTTGCAGCCGCCATCGTACCCATTACGCTGGCGGCTCCCAGCAAGGCGATAAGCATAGGCTTCAGTATCATGGTCGTACTCCCGGCGATTCCATTTTCATATCCTGGTCGCGGACCGCGAGCCAGGCCTCCAGTTCCGTCAATTCCTGCGCGCCAAACGGCGGCACTTCGGCGCGCACGCCGCTCATGCAGTTGCGCAGCCGGCGCTGCAGTGAGCCCATCGCCTGCCACTCCAGCCGGTAGATGGGATACGCCGCCGCATGCGCCTGCGGGATAGTGCTGGCCGCCAGACGCTTGCCCCACTGCTGGTCGTGGCACTGCGCGCACGATAAATTCAACTGCCCGATGCGCTGCTTGTACAACTGCTGTCCGCGCGCGGCGGCGGCACGGGTATGGGCATCCTGCGGCGGCGCCACCGGCATGCCGCGCGACTGCATCGCCAAATAGGCCTCCAGCGCCAGCAGCTCCTCGCTTTCCAGCCGCAGCGGCGCGGCATGCAGCTTGCGCTCAAGGCACAGATTGATGCGCTGGCTCAGGTTGACCACTTTGCCACTCCCTGTATCAAACGCCGGAAAGCGCGCCGCCACGCCGCGCATGCTGCTGCGCGCATCGCCATGGCATTTGACGCACGACTTGTTCCACTCCGCTTCGCCGTTGGCGACCCATAGCATGGCGGGATTTTGAGCATCGTCGCGCTGCATGGCTTGGGTGGCGGCGCTCATGAATTCCGCGCCGGAGCGGCGGTCGTCCGCAGCCAGCGCCGATGCGGCCACCAGCGCCAAGGCCAGCAGCCATTTCATGGTGCGTTCACCGTCAGGGTCATCTTCTCGGTGTGGGCAAAGCCATTGTCGCCGTCCCACGTGAATTCCAGCGTGCCGCTGTCCGTCGCCACCGTGAAGAAGGTGATGTACGGATTGGCCGATATGGCCTGATGCAGCTCCGCGCGGAAGACTTGTTCGCCGTTGTAGCGGCAGGCGAACTTGCGGATGATGTCGCGCGCCAGCAGCTTGCCGTCCGCACCGACGCGGTAGCCGGTTTCCATCGGGTGGCCGATCAACGCGCGGATCTCGATGATTTCGCCGCGCTTTGCGCTGGCCGGCATGTGGATCAGGGCGCGGGCCATCAGGGCGCCTCCCCTTCCACGCACGCCGCCAGTGCGACGATGACCTCTACACCCTGCGACCAGTAGCTGCCGTCGCTCATGCGCGCCACGGCCATTAGTCGTTGCGAGGTGGCGAGGCGGATGCGGGTGGAGACTTCGGCTTTGCCGGCGCGTGGGCCTAGCGTGAATACCGCCACTTCCGTTTGCGGATTGCGCTCGGTGAAGATGCCGATGGCGCTGACATGGTCTGTGGCGCTCATCGGGCTGTCCACCGAGATGGTGACCGGGACGGCGTTGCCGTTGTCGATCAGTTGGGCGATGTCGAACTTCACCTTGCCCGTTTGCGGCTTGGCGCCACCGGTGAAGCTGTTGATGGCGGCAGCCATCTCCGCCGGCGTGGCCGATGCGGGGCGGACCAGCGCCAGCATGGTCAGACCGGCGCCGACGGCCAGCAGGTCGCGGCGCTTCATGGTGCGGGCTCCTTGAGTGTTTGCAGCCAGGCCACCACGTCTTCGATCTGCTGCGTGGTCAGGATGGTTTTGCCTTGGTAGCTTGCGGCCACGCGAGTCAGGCCTTCAGTCTTGTAGTAGGCGGGCATGATGGTGGCGGGATTGACACGGCTGGCGTCCACGATGCGCAGGCGCAGTTGTGCGGCGGTCCAGCGCTGTCCCGCGCCTTGCAGGTCGGGGGCCAGGTTGCCCTGGAAGCGTTCTTCAGGTATGGGGCCGGTGTGGCACAGCAGGCATAGGCCCAACTGGCGGTTGGCGACGATGGCGCGGCCGCGTGCGGCGTCGCCCGCCGCTGCGCCGGGCAGCGGGGACGCAATCCCGTCGGCGGTCACCAGCAGCGTCGTAGCGGTGGCGACGCGCAGATCGCCGCTAGCCGGGGCGGCTTGCGCGGCCGGGCCAGCGGCGGCCGACTTGGCGGCGCATGGCAGCAGCGCGGCCAGGGCCAGCGCGCTCGCTACCCTGCCGCCGCTGCTGCCGCGCGCCGTCATGCTAAGCCTTCTTCACCAGGCTGTGGTTCTTCAACGGCAGATCGCGCACGCGCTTGCCGGTGGCGGCGAAGATAGCGTTCAGCACCGCCGGCGCGGCCACCGCAATCGTCGGCTCGCCCACGCCGCCCCAGAAACCGCCGGACGGCATGATGATCGACTCCACCTTCGGCATCTCGTCCAGCTTCATCACCTGATAGGTATCGAAGTTGGACTGCTCCATCTGTCCATCCTTCAGCGTGCACTCGCCGTACAGCGCTGCGGACAGCCCATACACAAACGAGCCCTCCACCTGCGCCTCGATCTGCTGCGGATTGACCGCGTATCCTGGATCGGTCGCCGCAACGATGCGCAGGATCTTTACCTTGCCGGTCTTGCGGTCCACCGACACCTCGGCGCACGCGGCGACGTAACTGCCGAAGCCCATGGTCTGCGCCAAGCCGCGATACACGCCCTTCGGCGCCGGCTTGTTCCAGCCGATCTTCTCAGCCACCGCGTTCAGCACCGCCAGATGCTTCGGATGCTCCGCCATCAGCTTGCGGCGGAAGGCCAGCGGGTCCTGCCTGGTCGCGTGGGCCAGTTCGTCCATGAAGCATTCGAGGTAAATCGTATTCTGGTTCAGGTTCACGCCGCGCCAGAAGCCAGCCGGCACCGGCGGATTGCGCATCGCATGATCCACCAGCAGATGCGGGAAGCTGTAACCGATCGACGCTTCCGGTCCCGGTGCGTTCAAGCCCTGGAACACCACCGGGTCCTTGCCGTCCTTCAGCGTGGAGCCCAGCGACGCCAGGATCGACTGGCCGGCAATGCGCATATGCAGCGCCGTCACATTACCCTTGTCATCCAGCCCCGCCGTCAGCTTGCACTGCGTGATCGGGTGATAGCGGCCGTGCAGCATGTCCTCCTCGCGCGTCCAGATCAACTTGATCGGCGTGCCGGGGAACTCCCTGGCGATCTTCACCGTCTGCGTCACCCAGTCATGCGTGGCGCCGCGCCGGCCAAAGCCGCCGCCCAGATGCATCTTGTAGACGTCGCACTTGGCGGCGCGCAGGCCGGCCGCTTCGGCGGTGGCGGCCAGTGCAGCCTCGCCGTTTTGCGTCGGCGTCCAGACTTCGCAGCGCTCCGGCGTCCAGATCGCGGTGGCGTTCATGGTCTCCATGGTGGCGTGATTCAGCCACGGGAAGGAATACACCGCCTCGATCTTGCGCTTGGACGATGCGATGGCCGCCCTGGCGTCGCCGTTCGCATTGCCGACCACCGCCTCCGGCGCATCCAGCGCGGCCTTCAGCGTGGCGGCGATGTCCTTGCTGGACAGCTTGGCGTTCGGTCCCTTGTCCCACTCGATGGTGATCGCATCCAGCGCGGACTTGGCGCGCCACCAGGTGTCTGCCACCACCACCACGGCGGTGTCGCCCAGCTTGAAGATCTTCTTCACGCCGGGACGCTTCTCGGCGGCGGCGGCGTCAAAGCTCTTCACGGTGCCGCCGAATACCGGGCAGTCCTTGATGGCGGCGTTCAGCATGCCGGGCAGCTTGATGTCCATGCCGTAGATTTGCGCGCCGGTGGTCTTGTCCACCGTATCGAGACGCGCCAGGCGCTTGCCGGCCAGCTTCCAGTCCTTCGGATCTTTCAGCGCCACTTCCGTCGGCGCCGTCAGTCTGGCGGCGGCATCGGCCACCTTGCCATAGCTGATGGTGCGGCCGGACGGCTTGTGCGTGATGATGCTGGCGGCGGCCACGCATTCGGACGCCGGCACCTTCCACGCATCGGCGGCGGCTTGTACCAGCATGGTGCGGGCGATGGCGCCGCCCTTGCGCACATAGTCGTGCGACTCGCGCACGCCGCGGCTGCCGCCGGTGGAGAAGCTGCCCCACACGCGCTTGCGCTCCAGGTTCTGTCCCGGCGACGGATACTCGGTGGTGACCTTGCTCCAGTCGGCGTCCAGCTCTTCCGCCACCAACTGCGCCAGGCCGGTCAGCGTGCCCTGCCCCATCTCGGAACGGGCGATGCGGATCACGATGCTGTCATCCGGCTTGATCACCACCCAGGCGTTGACTTCCGGCGTGGCGCCGGAGGCGCCCTTGGCGATCGGCGTCTGCTCGGCCGCCATCGCATCGAACGGAATATGGAAGGCGACCACCAGGCCGCCGGCCATCTTCATGAAGCTGCGACGCGAGGCGCCGGTAAAATGCGGCGCGTTCATGCCTTGCTCCCTGCGATGCGTTCAATCGCCAGGCCGGCGCTGGCCGGATCGCTGCCGCGCACCGCCACGTGGATCGCCTTGCGCACGCGGTTGTAGGTGCCGCATCGGCAGATGTTGGTCATCGCCGCATCGATATCGGCGTCGGTACATTTGGGCTTGTCGCGCACCAGCGCGGCGGCGGCCATGATCATGCCGGACTGGCAGAAGCCGCACTGCGGCACATCCAGCGCCGCCCAGGCTTTCTGAATCGGATGCGAGCCGTCGGCCGACAGGCCCTCAATGGTGGTGATCTTCTGCGCGGCGGTGACCGCCGATGCCGGATAGACGCAGCTGCGCACTGCCTGTCCATCGATATGCACGGTGCAGGCGCCGCACTGGGCGACGCCGCAACCATACTTGGTGCCGGTCAGTCCCAGCTGTTCGCGGATCACCCACAACAGCGGCGTATCGTCCTCCGCCTCGTACTCCATGACTGCACCGTTGACGTTGAGCTTGGCCATCCAGGTCTCCTGTTAGTAAGGTAGGAAAATCGATCGCTGGTCATACTACCATCGTTTCACAGTTGGAAAATTTTGACTTGGATCAATGTTTTTAGTGCACCGCATCAATAGACTTCCCCACGTTACTCAACGACAAAAAGAGGGAAGTAAAATGAGCAAGACCGTAGCAGCAGTATTGGCCGCCCTGACCCTGATGACCGGCAACGCGATGGCCCAAGAAAGCCCGTGGCTGGTGCGCGTGCGCGCCGTGCACATCGACACCGCCGACAAATCGGATCCCGTTGGCGGCGTCGGCGCCTCCGACCGCATCCACGTCAGCAACAAGACCATTCCGGAATTTGACGTCTCCTATTTCTTCACCAAGAACATCGCCACCGAGCTGATTCTGACCTACCCGCAAAAACACGACGTCTCGCTGGACGGCGCCAACATCGGCACCATCAAGCACCTGCCGCCAACGCTGACGGTGCAATACCACTTCCTGCCGGACGCCAGCTTCCGTCCGTACGTGGGCGCGGGCGTCAACTACACCACCTTCTCCAAGGTGAACCTGCTGGGCGGCGCGGGCAGCCTGGAACATGACAGCTTCGGCCTGGCGCTGCAAGCGGGCGCCGATGTGGCGATCGACAAGAACTGGTCGATCAACTTCGACATCAAGAAAGTGCAGATCCGCAGCGACGTGATGATCAGCGGCGCCAAGGCCAGCCGCGTGAAAGTGGATCCGGTGCTATTGGGAGTGGGTATCGGCTACCGCTTCTGATGGGGTCGCCAGGTGGGGCGGCTATAATGAGGTCAATCGATAGCCACCCACGGAAAGCCCATGCGCAAGATCCTGTTCCTCCTGATGCCGCTGCTGCTGGCGGCATGCGTTGACGACAGCGCCTCGTACTACGCGGACGGCCCGGTCGGCAACCATGCGCTGACCATCCATCGGGTGCAGAAGCACTTCTGGAGCAAGGACAGCCGGGTGGAGTTGATCATGCAGCGCCTGCCCGACTGCCTGCGCCGCATCGAGCTGACCGACATGCCGGCCGATGAAGTGGAAATCGAACTGCTGTCCGGCGGCGACAACGTCTGGACGCTGCGCGCCGGGCAAGAGATGTGGCAGGTGGAAACGCAGACCTGCACGCAATATCCGGACGTCAAAGGCGACGGCGGCGAGCTGATGGGCGTGTTCCGCGACGACGGCGGCAAATTCGTCTACGAAGCGGCGGTCGTAGAAACCGTCCCTGCCGATACCAAATAACCCCAAACGAAAGGGTCTGACCCCGTACGGGGTCAGATACCGTCTTGAATAGCAAGCCCTTTCGCCAGGTAATTGGGGTCAAAGGGCTTGTTTGTTTTGATGACGCCGTAAATGAAATGCGCCAGCTTATGCATGACGGCGCCGATGACGGCCTTCTTGGCCATACCGGTTGCAGCCAATCGCAGCGCAAATGGCCGCAGTAGCGGGTTATAGCGGCTCGCCACCATGCCCGGCATGTACAGTGCTGCGCGCAGCGATAAGCTGCCGGTGCGGCTCATCATCGTGCGGCCCTTGATCGAGGTTCCCGAACTGCGCTGGCGCGGCGTGACTCCAAGGAATGCGGCAAACCGCTTAGCGCTGCCAAAGCGCCGGATGTCGCCTAGTTGCCCCAGGAGCCGTGCTGCCGTCGTGTTACCGATCCCCGGAATGCTTGTCAGCAGCTCAACGTCATGCTTGAGGCCTGGATGGCGGTTGATATGGTCGTCCATATCCACTTCGAGCTGTTTGATCTGCGCGTCCAACCAGGCAATGAGGGAGCGGGCATGCTCGGCGACCTCGTTCATGCCGCTGACCGTGTAGCTTTCCAGGCGGTTGCTCTCCTGCTGACGCATGTCCTTCAACGCTTGTATGCGCTGCGACCATGCCCGCAGTTGGCGTTGCTCCAACGGTGGTGGTGTCCACCGCTTCGGCGACATGGCTGCGCAGTACCGCGCGATCAGGGCCGCATCGGCCTTGTCGGTTTTATTGCGCAGATTTTCACTCTGGCCGAAACCTTTGATGCAGCCCGGATTGACCACACTGACCATCAACCCGGCATCATGCAGTG
>NZ_WWCS01000025.1 GCF_009857535.1 Duganella margarita | reverse complement strand
CCGCAGCTGACGCTGCGCCGGCAGGGCGCGCAGGCGACGCTGACCTTGGCCGGCGAGTGGCACGCGGCGCAACTGGCGCCGCTGCGCGCCGCGCTGACCGAGAGCACGGCCACGCCGTCCGACATTGTGCTCGAGCTGGACCAGGTCAGCGGTCTCGATAGCGCCACGCTGGGCCTGTTGCTGCTGCTGTTTGGTCACCAGTCGCGCCTGCAACGCGGCTTCCGCATCGCGTCGCTGTCCGACGCCGCCCGCCGCGACCTCGACCTGGCCTGTGTCAACTATCTGTTACAGCCGCTTTCCACTTCCACATCCTGAGGTCAATCATGAATATTCTCGTTACCGGCGGCGCCGGCTATATCGGTTCGCATGTCTGTGTGGAATTGCTGCGCAGCGGCCACCAGGTGGTGGTGCTGGACGATCTGTCGAACGCCGAGGCCAGCGTGATCGGCCGCATCGAGCAGATCAGCGGCGCCGCCGTGGTGTTCGTCGAGGCCGACCTGCGCGACCGCGCCGTGCTGCGCCAGCTGTTCGCCGCACACGCGATCGATGCCGTGATCCATTTCGCCGGCCTCAAGGCGGTGGGCGAATCGGTGGCCGAACCGCTGCGCTATTACGACGTCAACGTCTACGGCAGCATCGTGCTGTTCGAGGAGATGGCGGCGGCCGGCGTCAAGCAACTGATCTTCAGTTCCTCGGCCACCGTGTACGGCGATCCCGACCAGGTGCCGATCGACGAGAGCGCGCCACTGCGCACCACCAATCCCTACGGCGCCTCCAAGCTGATGATCGAGAACATCCTGCGCGACGTGGTCAAGGCCGATCCGTCGTGGCAGGTGGCCTTGCTGCGTTACTTCAACCCGGTCGGTGCGCATGAAAGCGGCTTGATCGGCGAGAACCCGCGCGGCATTCCCAACAATCTGCTGCCGTTTATTGCCCAGGTGGCGGAGGGCCGCCGCGCCCGCCTGGCAGTGTTCGGCAACGATTACCCGACCGTGGACGGCACCGGCATGCGCGACTACATCCATGTGGTCGACCTGGCGCTGGGCCACGTCAAGGCGCTGGAGCGCCTGCAGCGCGACGGCAGCCTGCTGACCTGCAATCTCGGCACCGGCGCCGCCACCAGCGTGCTGCAGATGGTGGACGCGTTCGCGCGCGCCAGCGGCCGCCCGATTCCGTACGACATCCTGCCGCGCCGTCCCGGCGACATCGCCGTCTGCTACGCCGCCACCACGCTGGCCGACACCGAGCTGGGCTGGAAGGCCGAGCGCGGCATCGACCAGATGTGCGCCGACGCCTGGCGCTGGCAAAGCAGCTTCCTGGCCTGAGCGCGGCGATGGCGATGCAAGCAATGACGGTGCTGGTGACCGGCGCCGGCGGCTTCCTCGGTCGCGCCGTGGTGGCGGAACTGGCGCGCCAGGGCCACACGGTGCGGGCCGGCGCGCGCCGCCTGCCGGACCCGCACCACTGGCCGGCCGGCGTGCAGCCGGTGCTGTGCGATGTGGATAGCGGCGCCGGCCTGGCCGACGCTACCGCCGGCGCCGATGCCGTGATTCACCTGGCCGCCGCCATGGGCGCCAGCGCCCAGCAGCAGGAACAGGTGGCGGTGGAGGGCACGCGCCTTTTGCTGACGGTGATGGCGCCGTCCAGCCGGTTGCTGCTGGCCAGCAGCTTTGCGGTGTACGACTGGCAGCGTGTCGGCGAGGTGCTCGACGAACATAGCCCGCTGCTGGCTGACGACGACGCCCCCGATGTCGATCCCTATGCGCGCGCCAAGCTGCGCCAGGAACGCCTGGCGCGCGCGCTGTGCGCCGAGCGCGAAATTGGCCTGACCGTGTTGCGGCCGGCGCTGATCTGGTCCGAGCAGCGCCGCGACCTGTCCTGCCTCGGCCCGGGCAACGCCCGCATGCGGCTGGTGCTGGCGCCGGGCCGGCCGCTGCGCCTGACTCAGGTGGACAGCTGCGCCTCGGCCTTCGCCGCCGCGCTCGATCCGCGCGCGGTCGGCCACACCTTTAATGTTGACGACGCCAGCGGCGTCACCGCCTGGGAATTTGCGGCCGCCAGCGGCGTGCGCCTGCGCCTGCCGTTGCCGCTGGGTTTGTTCAAGCCGGTGGCGGCACTGGCCGCCGCGCTGCTGACGCCGCTGGTCGGCGCGGCCCGGCTGCCCGGACTGCTGGCGCCGGCGCGGCTGGCGGCGCGTTTCCATCCAGCGCGCGCCGGGCACGCCGCCTTGCAGCAGCTGCTTGGCTGGCAGCCGCCGGCCGCCGCCACCCGTTTCCACTAACCCGGTTTTCTTCATGCATATCGCCTATATCACCAGTGTTTACGCGCGCGCCAGCGACACCTTTATCCGCAACGAAGTGCTGGCGCTGCGCCAGCGCGGCCACACCGTGGACACCTTCTCGATCCGCCGCGCCGAGGCCGAGCAGGAGGTCGACCAGGAAGTGTCGCAGGAGCAGGCCAGCACTGACTACATCCTGCGCCAGTCGCCGCTGACGCTGTTGACGGCGGCGCTGCGCGAGACACTGCGCAGTCCGGGCCGCATGCTGGCCACCGCGCGGCTGGCATGGCGCACCCGCGCGCTGGGCCTGCGCGGTACGCTGCTGCAACTGGCGTATCTGGTCGAGGCAGCCTATCTGGCCGGGCGCCTGCGCGCGCGCGGGGTACAGGTGCTGCACAACCACGTGGCGGAAAATTCGGCCAGCGTGGCGATGCTGGCGTCCTGTCTGTCCGGCGTGCCGTTCAGTATGACGGTCCACGGGCCCGGCATTTTCTACGATCCGCGCAAATGGGCGCTGGCGGAGAAAATCCACCAGTCGGCGTTCACCGTCTGCATCACGCATTTCTGCAAGAGCCAGTGCATGGTGTTTGTGCCGCCGGCCGATATCGCCAAGCTGCATGTGGTGCGGTGCAGTGTGGGCGCGCCGTTCCGCGCGGTCGAGCCCTTGCCGATTCCGGCGGCGCCGCAGCTGGTCTGCATCGGCCGCCTGTGCCCGGAAAAAGGCATGCTGGTGCTGATCGAGGCGGTGGCCCGCTATGTGGCGGGCGGCGGCCGCTGCCAGTTGAACATCGTTGGCGACGGCCCGTCGCGCCAGTTGATGGAGCAGATGATTGCGCGCCACGGCTTGCAGGACAGTGTCCGGCTGCTGGGCTGGCAGGGCAGCACGGTAGTGCGCCAGCAGATCGAACAGAGCCGCGCGCTGATCCTGCCGAGCTTTGCCGAGGGGTTGCCGATCGTGGTGATGGAGGCGCTGGCGCTGGGCCGGCCGGTGATTTCGTCGCGCGTCAATGGCATTCCCGAACTGGTGGTCAGCGGCCACAACGGCTGGCTGACGACGCCGTCGGCGGTGGACGAACTGGTCGCCGTGCTGGCCGAGGCCTGCACCGCCACCCCGGCGGCGTTGCAGCAGATGGGCCGGCACGGCGTCGACGACGTGCGCCGCCTGCACCACCTGGACACCGAAATCGACAAGCTGGAAGCCTTGCTGGCCAGCGCGGTGCGCTAGCCAGCCGGCGCCTCAGGCGCGCGCTGCCTTCAGGTGCTCGGCCAGCCGCAGCGCCAGCGCGACGATGGTCAGTGTCGGATTGGCGTGGCTGCTGGTCGGCAGCACCGCCGAACTGGCGATATACAGATTGGGTACGCCGAACACCGCGCAGTTGACATCGACCACGCCATCGCGCGGGCTGTGCGCCATGCGCGTGGTGCCGATATGGTGGCCGCCCAGCGGCACCGAGGCGGCGATGCGTTCCCGCAGGGTGTCGGTATCGAGTTGCAGGCGCGCGCCGGACTTGTTGTGCAGCGTGTCGCGCAGCAGCAGAAAGCCGCGCTCGGTGGCGTCGATATCGTCGTCGCTGATGCGCCAGTCGACGCGGACGCGGCGCATGCCGTGGCGGTCGGCGTCATCGCCGAGCGTGATGCGGCTGGACGCCAGCGGCGTTTGCTCGCAGTTGAATTCGAGCGGGTAGCTGCCGTCGGCATTGGCCACCAGCGTGTAGGGCAGCTTGCGCTGCGCCAGCTTGCGCTGGAACAGCCACTCAGCGCCGAACTGCGCCAGTTGCGGCAGGCCGGTAGCGACATTTTTCCAGTGCAGCAGCGCCGGCGAGCTGGGCGCGCCCTGGCTGTTGTGCTGCAGAATCGCCCGGTATTCCGGGATCAGGATCGACTTGGCGAGGAAGATGGTCGACATCACGGCGCTGCCGTGGCTGGCGTCGGAATACTCGGGGAAGTGGAAGCGGAAGGCGCTGTTCAGCAGGCGGTGGCGGCGTTGCGCTTCGGCGCTGAACTGCAGCTTGCGGCGGCTGTAGACGCCGTCCACGGTCTTCTCGAACTTGAACGGAATCGGTTCGCTGGCGGTGACCTTGCCCAGCACGTTTTCGAAGTGGCAGGCATAGTAGCGGCCGACCAGGTCGTTGGCGTTGCCCAGTTGCCGGCCGCCGCGCGCCGCGTGCAGCAGCAGGCGCGGCACTTCGATGCCGCCGGTGGCCAGCACGAACTGGCGCGCCGTCACCGGCAGGCGGCGGCCGCCGCTGTCGGCCAGCGTCAGCGCGCTCAGGCGATCATCGCCGTCTTCCTTGAGCAGATCGACGCAGCGCGCGTTCAGCACCACCGTGACGTTGGCCGAGTCCTGCAGTTTTTTGCGGTAGCGCTTGCCGAAATCGGTGGGCAGGCTGTAGCGTTCGATGCGGTCGCTGAGCAGCACATCGTTGGCTTGCAGCGAGCCGATGGTGGGCCGCGCGCCCGGCAGTGCGGTGGTGCTGCTGAAGTCGGCGACGCCGGCGTCGCAGTATGCCATCGCCCGCGGGTAGTAGCGCGCCACGGCCTCGTACGCCAGCGGCCAGCCGCTGTTGGCGATGTAGTCGCGGGCTTCGAAATCGATCGGATCGTAGGGCACGCAGCGGCCGCCCCAGATGCCGGTGGTGCCGCCGAACGTGGCGCGGCGGAACTGGGTGGTGGGGGGGTGCGGGGCGTTGGCCTGGCCGGCGTAGTCGTCGTCCAGCGCCGCATCGGGCGCGTAGCCGCCTGATTCCAGCAACAGCACGCGCAGGCCGCTGCCGTCCAGTTCACATGCCAGGGTAATGCCGGCGGCGCCGGCGCCGACGATGCAGATGTCGGCGCTGAGCGCTTGCTGGGACTCGATCTCGGTGGCTGAAATGATCATGCCGCCGCCTTTGCTGATGTCATGGACTCTCTCTTGAAGTGTGGGCGCCGTCGGCGCATTGGCATAAGGATAACAGAGCGCGGCGGGCCGGGCCAGGCAACGGTGTGGGCGCTGTTTGTTGCATTGCAATAGCATGCGCTTTCGCTGCGTGTGGTGCAACTGTGCCGGCCCGCGGCTTGTGACGTGAAAGCAACGGCTGTTGCCGCTAGCGGAAACTTATCACAGGGATCACGTTTTTCATTTATCGTAGCGGTTGGTCATGAGGTGGCTGTTAAATTGATATAATGTCATCTGTTTTCGTTGGCTTTACTGCTATAGTTGCACGGGAATTATGTTACTTTTGCAATGCCTGAGGGTGTGGATGCTGCGCAGCAGCACGTTGATTGCGTTTAACTAAGAAAGAAGGAATGACGATGAAGGCGATGATTTTAGCTGCAGGCAAGGGAACCCGGGTGCGTCCGCTGACCTATGATTTGCCGAAGCCGATGATACCGATCCTGGGCAAGCCGGTGATGGCTTATATTATTGAGCACCTGGCCAAGTACGGCATCAATGAAATCATGGTCAACGTCAGCTATCTGCACGAAAAGATCGAGGACTATTTCGGCGAGGGCGACCAGTACGGGGTGCAGATCGGTTATTCGTTTGAAGGCTATACCCGCGATGATGGCGAGGTGGTGGCGCAGGCGCTGGGCTCGGCGGGCGGCATGAAAAAGATCCAGGAGTTCGGCGGTTTCTTTGACGACACCACGATCGTGCTGTGCGGCGACGCTGTCATCAATCTGGACATCAAGTCGGCGCTGTTCGAGCACCGCCGCAAGGGCGCGTTGGCCACCGTGGTGTGCCGCGAGGTGCCATGGGAAAAAGTTTCCAGCTACGGCGTCGTGGTCAGCGAGCCGGACGGACGGATCAAGCAGTTCCAGGAAAAACCGAGCCGCGAAGAAGCGCTGTCGAATTTCGTCAGCACCGGCATCTATATTTTTGAGCCAGAAGTGCTCGATCTGATCCCGGCCGATACCGTGTTCGACATCGGTTCGCAACTGTTCCCGTTGCTGGCGGAGAAAGGCCTGCCGTTCTACGCGCAGAAGCGCAGCTTCAGCTGGATTGACATCGGCAGCGTCACCGATTATTGGGAAGTCTCGCAAAGCGTGATGATGGGCGAGGTGGCCCACATGGACATGCCGGGCCTGCAACACAGCGACGGTCTGTGGGTCGGCCTGAATACCCGCATCGACTGGGAGGGCACCACTATCGAAGGCCCGGTGTACATCGGTTCCGGCTGCAAGATCGAGGCTGGCTCAACCATCATCGGCCCGACCTGGATCGGCCATGGCAGCCACGTTTGCGCCGGGGCGCGGATTGTCCGCAGCGTGTTGTTTGAATATACGCGTGTGTTACACGATGTAAACTTTGAGGAAATGATTGTGTTCAAAGAGTACAGTGTCAACCGCGCAGGCGAGATGAAGCACATCTCCGAATATGCGCGTGACGAATGGACCAACGCGCGCGATCGTCGTAACAAGCGCCGCACTGAAACCGTCAGTGAGGCAAGCAAAAAAGAGGAAGTGGTATGAAAATTTATCCCGTGATCTTGTCCGGCGGCGCCGGTACCCGTCTGTGGCCGTTGTCGCGCGCGGCATTGCCCAAGCAGTTGCTGCCGCTGGTGTCGGACCTGACCATGTTGCAAGAAACGGTGGCGCGCGTGGCCGCCTGGCCGGACATGGCGCCGCCGCTGATTGTCTGCGGCAATGAACACCGCTTCCTGGTGGCCGAACAGATGCGTGAAAGCAAGGTCGCGCCGCTCGGCATCCTGCTGGAGTCGGTAGGGCGCAACACGGCGCCGGCCGTGGCCGCCGCCGCCCTGTATCTGCAGGCAATCGATCCCGAGGCGGTGATGCTGGTGCTGCCGGCCGATCACGTGATCACTGACGCCGCGGCCTTCCAGCGCGCGGTGCGGAGCGCGGTCGAGCTGGTGCGCGAAGGCGCGCTGGCCACCTTCGGCGTGGTGCCGACCGGTCCGGAAACCGGCTACGGCTATATCCGCCGTGGCGAGGCCAACGGCGCCGGCTACCGGGTCGACCGCTTTGTCGAAAAACCGGACCGCGCCACCGCCGAGTCGTTCCTGGCGGATGGTTCTTATTACTGGAACAGCGGCATGTTCCTGTTCCAGGCCGGCCGCTATCTGAGCGAACTGGCAAGCTTCCAGCCGGAAATGGCCGCCGCTGCCGAGCGCGCAGTCAGCCTGGCTTACCGCGACATGGACTTCTGCCGCCTCGACGAGGCCGCATTTAGCGCCTGTCCGGCCGATTCGATCGACTATGCGGTGATGGAGCACACCCGCCACGCAGTGGTGATTCCGGCCGACATAGGCTGGAGCGACGTCGGCTCGTGGTCGGCGCTGTGGGAAGTGTCGCCGCGCGACGAGGCCGGCAACAGCCAGCGTGGCGACGTCTACCTCGATGGCGTCAGCAACAGCCTGGTGCGCGCCGATAGCCGCATCGTGGCGCTGATCGGCGTGCAGGATCTGGTGGTGGTAGAGACTGCCGACGCGGTGCTGGTGGCCCACAAGGACCAGGTGCAGCGCGTCAAGCAGATCGTCGACCACCTGAAGACCTCCGATCGTACCGAGCACCTGTACCACACGCGCGTATATCGTCCATGGGGCTCGTACGAGGGCATCGACCACGGCGAGCGCTTCCAGGTCAAGCGCATCACGGTCAATCCGGGCGGCAAGCTGTCGTTGCAGATGCACCATCACCGCGCCGAGCACTGGGTGGTGGTCAGCGGCACCGCCCGCGTGACCTGCGGCGAGACGGTCACGCTACTGTCGGAAAACCAGTCGACCTATATTCCGATCGGCATGAATCACCGCCTGGAAAATCCGGGCAAATTGCCGTTGCACCTGATCGAGGTGCAATCGGGCAGTTACCTCGGAGAGGACGATATCGTGCGGTTTGAGGACGTGTACCAGCGCGCTTGATGGTTTTTTGCGCAAAAGTTGCCAATACGAACTTTTTTGTTGCAGGAAAACAAAGTCAAATATTTTTATGACAATCAACGAGAGTTTTATGATACTATTATTTCTAGTAGATTATTACCCACCGAAATCGTTGCTCTCTCCTACGGATAAAACATGAAAAAATTCACCAAAGTACTGTTAGTTGCTTCCCTGCTGGCTGGCGCCGGCTTCTCGCAATCGGCACTGGCTGCCAGCAAACCGATCCCAGTATCGAGCGGCAACCTGGCCGCGACGTCGGCCCCGCTGGCCACCGAGTCGGACGGCAACGGCGGTTTCAATTCCAGTTTTGGCAATACCTTTGCTAAATACATCAATGGCGTCAGCGGTGCGACCACCCTGAACAAGGTATTCAACGATTCCTATACCTTCTCGGTCGGCGGCCCGTCCGAGACCTCGGGTACCGTGTCGGCTTCGTACACCACCACCCAGGACGTGTATATCTCGGCATTCGACATCTACACCACCGCAGGCGTGCTGGCAGTGCATGGCACCAGCGAGCTGGTATCGAATGGCACCAGCAAGAATGACTTCTGGTCGCTGCCAGAAGGCGCGCTGCTGAGCGCCGGTAGCTACTACCTGAAAGTCACCGGTCAGGTGCTGGGCACCGACGGCGGCTACTACGGTGGCGGTCTGAGCGTAACCTCCGCTGTGCCGGAAGCCGAAACCACCGCCATGCTGCTGGCTGGCCTGGGCCTGGTCGGTTTCGTCGGTCGTCGCAAAGCCGCCAAGAAAGCCGCTTAAGGCCTAGCCTTCCGCAGCTTGCTGGTTAAAAAGCCGTTCGGTGCAAACTGAACGGCTTTTTTCGTGTTGCTGCAGCGCAATGGTGACGTGAAGCCGCTTATAATGGGGGACCTCCGCCATTTCTTGACCTGCTTTGGGACTTCGCCGTGCGCTATTCTGCCATTGTTCTGTTTTGCGTCGCCTGCCTGGCTCATGCTGCCGTCGCGGCGGCTCCGCTCACGGCCAGCCAGCTTGCCGTGGTGGTCAATGATGAGGAGCCCAGCAGCGTGGCCATCGGCGCCTGGTATCGCGAAGCGCGCCAGGTGCCGGAAAAAAACGTCGTCCATGTCCGCATCCCGCGCCATCCGCGCCGCCTGAGCGCGGAAGAGTTTGCGCCGCTGCGCAAGCAGATCCTGTGGCAACTGGGGCCGGAGATCCGCGCGGTACTGATGGTGTGGACTGCGCCCTACGCAGTAGAGTGCCACTCGATCACCTCGGCGCTGACGCTGGGCTACGATGCCGACCAATGCGGCATGGGGTGCAACCCTGGCAAGCAGAGTCCCTTCTTTGATAACGACAATCCGCCCGCCGGCGGCGATCCGCGTATGTTGATCAGCATGCTCCTGCCGACTGAGTCGCTGGAACAAGCCAAGGCCCTGATCGCCCGCGGCGTGGCTGCGCATTATTTTTCTTTCCCCGCCGCCACGGCGTATTACCTGAATACGTCGGACCGGGCGCGCAGCACGCGGGCGCAGTATTTCCCGCCCAGTGGCCGCGTGACAACGCGTGAACTCACCATCAAGACCATGAATGCCGATGTGCTTGAAGGTGCGCAGGACATCATGATTTACCAGACCGGCCTGCAGCGCGTCAGCAAGCTCGAAACCCTGAAATTCCTCCCGGGCGCGCTGGCCGACCATTTGACCTCGGCCGGCGGCGATCTGCTCGGCAATTTCCAGATGAGCAGCTTGCGCTGGCTGGAGGCCGGTGCGACCGCCAGCTATGGCGCGGTGTCCGAACCCTGCAACTACTGGCAGAAATTCCCGCAGCCGACCGTGCTGCTCAAGCACTACTTGCGCGGCGACACCGCCATCGAGGCCTACTGGAAGAGCGTGGCGTGGCCGGCGCAAGGCGTGTTCATTGGCGAGCCGCTGGCGGCGCCGTATCGCCGCTGATCGCGGCCTGGTCCGTGCTTAGCGGGCGATACGCTTGAAGTCGCGCAGGCGGAAGCCCATGGCCAGCAGGGCGGCGAAATACACCACCGCGCACACGCCGATCAGCAGCAGCAGGGCGCCAGCGCGCAACACCGCGTGGTGCTGCAAGCCCAGCCAGTCAATCTGCTGCGCACCCCACCATGCGGCGCCAGCCATCAGCGCACAGGCGACCAGCAGTTTGGCGCAAAACACGGTCCAACCCGGCGCTGGATGATAGATGCCGCGCTTGCGCAGGCCAGCGTACAGGAAGGCAGCGTTGAGGCAGGCGCCCAGGCCGATCGACAGTGCCAGGCCGGCGACCTGCAGATACGGCACAAACAGCCAGTTCATCAACTGGGTGGCGATCAACACGCCGATGGCGATGCGCACCGGGGTGCGGATGTCCTGCTGGGCGTAGAAGGCCGGCGCCAGCGTTTTGACCAGGATGATGCCCAGCAGGCCGGCGCAGTAGGCGATCAGCGGGCGCGCCGACTGGGCGGCGGCTTCATCGGTGAATTTACCGTAGTGGAACAGCGTGGCGATCATGGGCTCGGCCAGCACCGCCATGCCCACCGCCGCCGGCAAGGCCAGCAGGAAGGTCAGGCGCAGGCCCCAGTCCAGCAGGCCGGAGTATTCGGTCTGGTCGCCATCGGCCTGCGCCTTGGACAGGCTGGGCAGCAAAATTGTGCCCAGTGCCACGCCCAGCAGGGCGGTCGGAAACTCCATCAGGCGGTCGGCATACGACAGCCAGGAAATGCTGCCTTCCGCCAGGCGGGAGGCGATGCTGGTGTTGATCATCAGGCTGATTTGCGCGGCCGAGACGGCAAATACCGCCGGCCCCATTTTTTTCAGGACGCGGCGCACGCCCGGATCGCTCAGGCCGGCCACCGGATTCCACGACAGCGCCGGCAGCATGCCGATTTTGACCAGCGCAGGAATCTGGATCGCCACCTGCAGCACGCCGCCGACAAACACCGCGATCGCCATGGCGTAGATGGGGCGTTCCAGGTGCTGTTGCAGGAACAGCGAGGCCAGGATCGATGCCAGGTTCAGCAGCACCGGCGTAAAGGCCGGAATCTTGAATTCGCGCCAGGTGTTGAGCACGCCGCCGGCCAGCGCCACAAACGCCATGAAGCTAATGTAAGGGAACATCACGCGCGTCATCCAGACCGCCGCGTCGAACTCTTCCAGGCCGCTGGCGATCAGGTAGATGAACACCGGCGCGGCGATGATGCCGAGGATGGTGACCAGCAGCGTCGCCCAGACCAGCGTGTTGCCGACATGGTCGACCAGTTTCTTGCTGGCCTCCGGTCCCTGTTTGTTCTTGTATTCCGACAGGATCGGCACAAAGGCTTGCGAGAACGCGCCCTCGGCAAACAGGCGGCGCAGCAGGTTGGGAATCCGGAAAGCGACGATGTAGGCATCGGTCATGCCGCCGGCGCCAAAGGCGCGGGCGATCAGGGTTTCACGCAGGAGGCCGGTAATCCGGGACAGCATTGTCATGCTGGAAATGGCGGAGAGGGTGCGGAGTAAGTTCATGGGACGTGATTATAGTTGCTCCTGCTGGTAAACATCGCTATAATCACAGGCTGTACAAAATTCTGTTGCGCAGACATTAATGTTTGGCAAGCAGTAGTTTGACTCACACGGTTCGCTCTGATGGCAACCTTGGACGCACCTGTTTGCCAAACATTAACGTTTGCAAACGCATCATTTACCTGTTTAGGAAATTTCATGGCAAATACCGCACAAGCGCGCAAACGCGCTCGTCAAGCAGTTAAGCAAAACGCTCACAACTCGTCGCAACGTTCGACCCTGCGCACCGCGATCAAAGCAGTGCGTAAAGCGATCCAGGCTGGCGACAAAGCAGCTGCAACCACCATCTTCCAATCGTCGGTTTCGACCATCGACAGCATCGCTGACAAGAAGATCATTCACAAAAACAAGGCAGCTCGCCATAAGAGCCGTCTGGCAGCTGCCCTGAAAGCACTGTCCGCTTAATTTCCCTTTGCAGGGAGTGCAAGCAAAAACCCGCACTGACATTGTCAGCGCGGGTTTTGTCGTTGGTGCCGGGATCAACCACGCCTAGGCGGTCAGGCGGGAGCCCAGTCGTGCCATTACTTGCCGGCCCAACTGAATGCCTGGTTTTTCGACCAGGTTGTATAGCATCCACCCCAGCGCATAGCTGGCGGGGATAACGACGATGGCCACAATGCCGAGGCGGACGGCAAAATGCAGGCCGACAAAGCTGGCATGACGCGCGCACAAGCCCGCCAGCGGAATCGCAATCAGCAAGTGCGTCAAGTAGACGCTGTAGGAAGTTTCCCCCATGAACATGGCCAGCCTGCAGGACAAGGCCTGCCGCAGGCGTATTGTCATGCTGGCTACCGCCTTGCTGGCTGGCAACGTACCATTGTTCATCAAATAAAACATGCCCGCCACCAGCAGTATCCGGGCGACGGCGACTGGCGAACGTTCCAGCAGTAGCCAACACATCGCCAGCATGATTCCGACCAGCAATCCTGGCAGCATGCTGCGCTCGGCGCGCGCATGGGCAACCCAGATGCCGATCAGGAAGACATACAGCTTGATCGATAAGAATGCCGGCATGGGGAAGGCGTTGATAAAATCGCGGAAAAACATCCGGATGAACAGGCACAGGCCCACCAGCAGCCCGGTCGCAATCACCGGCGATAGCCGCGCGAACGCCACCATGATCAGCGGGAAAAACAGATAAAACTGCATCTCCAGGCCAATCGACCAGTCTGGCAAGGCGGTGCGGAACGCATAGTGCGGCACAAAGCTGAACAGGAAACTGAAATGCATCAGTGCATTGTCGATGCCTTGATCGCTGTAGCGTGACGGGGCAGTGCCAGTGCTCGGCCAGACTTGTGCTATCTCGTGGCGGAAATGGCCCAGCTCGGGGCCGACCGTCAGCGCCACCAGCAGTACCGGGTAATAGAGTGGTGCAATGCGGAAGAAACGTCGCAGCCAGAATTGGTACGTCGTGCGCGAGGACTGCCACGGCTCCTTATGCTGGCGCGCGATGTAGTTGTGCGCCATCAGAAAGCCGGACAGCAGCATGAACAAGTCGACCGCCAGGTCGCCCCACGACAGTAGTGGAATGTAGTGGCCGCCGGTTAGGATCAGCAAATGGGACAGCAATACCCACAGGGCAGCGAGGCCGCGCAGGCCGTCCAGCCAAGGCAGGTGGTTCGGCCCGCTTCCCAGCGCTGCACTATTCTCCATTGCACGCTCCCGTTTGGTAAACAACAAGGCAACTTCACTGCTTAAATATTAACATCATTGGCTTGTGTTTTTTGCACTGCAGCGTGTGTTCAGCAAAAATTCAGGATTTCAATGCTTGTGGCGCCACTGCCATCCACTCGCCCGGCATCAGCGGATGCGTGGCCAGCGAAATCCCGCCGATCGCCGTGCGCACCAGCCGCAGCGTCGGCAATCCGACCGCCGCCGTCATGCGCCGCACCTGGCGGTTCTTGCCTTCCTGTAGCGTGATCGCCAGCCAGCTGGTCGGCTGATCGGCGCGCTGGCGGATCGGCGGATTGCGCGGCCACAGCCACTCCGGTTCGGCAATGCGCACCGCCTTGCACGGCTGCGTCACAAAATCACCGAGGTCGAGCGGCGCCTGCAAGCGCGCCAGCGCCGCCGCATCGGCCACGCCGTCCACCTGCACCAGGTACGTCTTGCCCTCCTTGTGGTCCGGATGCGCGATCGCGTGCTGCAGCTTGCCGTCGTCGGTCAGCAGCATCAGGCCTTCGCTGTCGTAGTCGAGCCGGCCGGCGGGGTAGATGTTGGGAATGGTCAAATGGTCGGCCAGCGTGGCCTTGCCGTCCTGCGCCGAAAACTGGCACAGCACTTGAAAAGGTTTGTTAAATAGAATCAGGGGCATTATCGAAAACTGAAATTGGTGTAGGCTTTAAAACATTGGCGCCTCATTACGTACTGGGGCATAATGCAAAACAGGCGTCTTATATCTTATAGAAGACTAGTATTTCCCCTCGGAGAACCACGCATGTCCCAACATATCCAAGTACCGGCGGACGGCCAGAAAATTACCGTCAACGCGGATTTTTCCCTGAATGTACCAGATAACCCGATCATTCCCTATATCGTTGGCGACGGCACCGGCCGCGACGTCACGCCGGTGATGCTGAAGGTGGTCAACGCGGCGGTTGCCAAGTCCTACGGCGGCGCGCGCCAGATCAAGTGGATGGAGATTTTCGCCGGCGAAAAATCGACCCAGCTCTACGGCCCGGACGTCTCGCTGCCGGAAGAAACCCTGGCGGCCGTGAAGGATTATGTGGTCTCGATCAAGGGCCCGCTGACCACGCCGGTGGGCGGCGGCATCCGTTCGCTCAACGTGGCGCTGCGTCAGAAACTGGACCTGTACGTCTGCCTGCGTCCGGTGCGCTATTTTACCGGCGTGCCGTCGCCGCTGAAAGAGCCGGAAAAGACCAATATGGTGATCTTCCGCGAGAACTCGGAAGACATCTACGCCGGCATTGAATTCGAGCAGGGTTCGGAAGGCGCCAAGCGCCTGATCGATTTCCTGGTCAAGGAACTGGGCGTCAACAAGATCCGCTTCCCGGCCACTTCCGGCCTGGGTATCAAGCCGGTGTCGGTCGAGGGCACCGAGCGCCTGATGCGCAAGGCGATCCAGTACGCCATCGACCACGACAAGCCATCGGTGACGATCGTCCACAAGGGCAACATCATGAAGTACACCGAAGGCGGCTTCCGCGACTGGGCCTACGCGCTGGCGCAGAAGGAATTCGACGCCGAGCTGATCGACGGCGGCCCATGGTGCAAGGTCAAGAATCCCAAGACCGGCCGCGACATCCTGATCAAGGATTCGATCGCCGACGCCTTCCTGCAGCAGATCCTGCTGCGTCCGGCCGAGTACAGCGTAATCGCCACGCTCAACCTGAACGGCGACTACATGTCGGACGCGCTGGCGGCGCAGGTGGGTGGCATCGGCATTGCGCCGGGCGCCAATATGTCGGACTCGGTGGCGATGTTTGAAGCCACCCACGGCACCTCGCCGAAATACGCCGGCAAGGACTATGTGAATCCGGGCTCGCTGATCCTGTCGGCGGAAATGATGCTGCGCCACATGGGCTGGACCGAAGCGGCCGACCTCATCATCAAGGCCATGGGCAAGGCCATCATCTCCAAGCATGTCACCTACGACTTCGCGCGCTTGATGGAAAACGCGGTACAGGTCTCGTGTTCCGGCTTTGGCGATGTGGTGATCGAGCAGATGGAATAAAAAAAGCGGCCTCGGCCGCTTTTTCTTTTTGCGCGGTTAGCGCATGCAGAGCTGCAACGCCGTCTTCCAGTCCGGCAGATGGCAGAAGCGCGTCATCAGGCGTTCCGACGACATCACCGAGTACTGCGGCCGCTTGGCCGGAGTCGGGTAGTCGGCGGTGGTAATCGGCAGCACATTGCACGACAGGCCCGCCTCTTCGATGATGGCCTGGGTGAATGCGTGCCAGGTGGTCTGGCCCTGCGCGCTCAGGTGGTAGATGCCGCTGTTCTGGTCCCACCACGCATTGCCGCCGGCGTGCGCCTGCGACAGCACCAGCGCCGTGGTATCGGCGATGGTGCGGCTCCAGGTCGGCGCGCCGTGCTGGTCGGCCACCACGCGCAGTTCGTCGCGCTCCTTGGCCAGGCGCAGCATGGTCAGCAGGAAGTTCTTGCCGCGCATGCCGTACACCCAGCTGGTGCGGAAGATCAGGTGCGGAATGCCGGCCGCAGCAATTGCCTGCTCGCCGGCCAGCTTGCTGGCGCCGTAGACGCTCAGCGGGCCCACTGCATCGTCCTCCACCCGCGCGGACGGCTGCGAGCCGTCGAACACGTAGTCGGTCGAATAGTGCACCAGCGCCGCGCCGAGCTTCTTGGCCTCTTCCGCCATCACGCCTGGCGCTTCGGCGTTGATGCGGTACGCCAGCTCCGATTCGCTCTCGGCCTTGTCCACCGCCGTGTAGGCGGCCGGATTGACGATCAGTTGCGGCTTGACACTGCGGATCACTTCGCGCACCTGGTCCAGGTTGGACAGGTCCATGACGTTGCGGTCCACCGCCACCACGTCGCCCACGCCTTGCAGGCTGCGCGCCAGTTCGTAACCGACCTGGCCGGTGCTGCCGGTCAGCAGCACTTTCATGCGAACACCTCGGCGTTGGCCAGCAGCGCGGCCGCCTGGTCCTTGCCGGACAGCAGCGGCGCCGCTTCCAGCGCCGGCCAGTCGATGCCGATCGCCGGGTCGTTCCACAGGATGGCGCGTTCGTGTTCAGGCGCCCAGTAGTCGGTGGTCTTGTACAGGAACTCGGCGGAATCGGAAGTCACCACGAAGCCGTGCGCGAAGCCGGGCGGAATCCACACCTGGCGCTTGTTCTCGGCCGACAGTTCAATCCCGAACCACTGGCCGAAGGTCGGCGAGCTCTTGCGGATATCGACCGCGACGTCGAACACCGAACCGGCGGTGGCGCGCACCAGCTTGCCCTGGGCTTGCTGGATCTGATAGTGCAGGCCGCGCAGCACGCCTTTGGACGAGCGCGAATGGTTGTCCTGCACGAATTCACCGGTGAAGCCGGTCAGTTCGCCGAAACGCCTGGCGTTGAAACTCTCAAAGAAAAAACCACGGTCATCGCCAAATACCTTCGGCTCCAGCACCAGCAGCCCTTCCAGTGGCGTCTTAATCACATTCATCGTTGTATCACCTTATCTTCCAAAATTTGCAGCAGATACTGACCATAATTATTCTTCTTCAGCGGCTCGGCCAGCATGCGCAGCTGGTCGGCGTTGATATAGCCCTTGCGGTAAGCGATCTCTTCCGGGCACGCCACTTTCAGGCCCTGGCGTTTTTCAATCGTGGCGATGAACTGGCCCGCTTCCAGCAGCGAATCATGGGTGCCGGTGTCCAGCCAGGCCATGCCGCGGCCCATCACTTCCACATTCAACTGGCGCTTTTCCAGATACACCTTGTTGACGTCGGTAATTTCCAGCTCGCCGCGCGCCGATGGTTTGATGCTGGCGGCGATGTCGCACACCTGGCTGTCGTAGAAGTACAGGCCGGTGACGGCGTAGTTGGACTTCGGCTGCTTAGGCTTCTCTTCAATCGATACGGCGGTGCTGTTGTCATCGAACTCGACCACGCCGTAGCGCTCCGGGTCTTGGACATGGTAGGCGAATACCGTAGCGCCGTCGGTCTGCTCGGTGGCGTGGCGCAGCAGTGCATCGAGGTCGTTACCGTAGTAGATATTATCGCCCAGGATCAGCGCCGATGGCGCATCGCCGACGAACTCCTTGCCGATGATGAAGGCCTGCGCCAGGCCGTCCGGCGATGGCTGCACGGCGTAGCTGATGTTGATGCCCCATTGGCTGCCGTCGCCCAGCAAATCCTTGAAGCGCGGCGTGTCCTGCGGCGTGGAAATGATCAGCACTTCGCGGATGCCTGTCAGCATCAGCGTGGTCAGCGGATGATAAATCATCGGCTTGTCGTAGATCGGCAGCAGCTGCTTGGAAACGCTCATCGTCACCGGGTACAGCCGGGTGCCGGAACCGCCTGCCAGGATGATGCCCTTGCGATTAGATACTGGTGTGCTCATTGCTGGCCCTCGCGGTTAAAGTAATTGGTTTCCACCCACTTGGCGTAGCTGCCCGACTGCACGTCGGCCACCCACGCCTGATTATCCAGATACCACTGCACCGTCTTGGCGATGCCGCTCTGGAAGGTCTCGGCCGGTTTCCAGCCCAGTTCGCGTTCCAGCTTGCGCGCGTCAATCGCGTAGCGGCGGTCATGGCCGGGACGGTCTTTGACGAAAGTGATCTGGTCGCGGTAGCTGCCTGCCGCTTTCGGCTTCAGCTTGTCCAGCATGTCGCACAAGGTATGGACCACATCCAGATTGGCCATTTCGTTCCAGCCGCCGACGTTATACGTCTCGCCCAGGCGGCCAGCTTCCAGCACGCGGCGAATGGCGGCGGCGTGGTCCGTCACGTACAGCCAGTCACGCACTTGCTGGCCGTCGCCGTAGATCGGCAGCGGCTTGCCGGCTTGCGCGTTGGCGATAATCAGCGGGATCAGCTTTTCCGGGAAGTGGTACGGACCGTAGTTGTTGGAGCAGTTGGTGGTCAGCACCGGCAGGCCGTAGGTATGGAAGTACGAGCGCACCAGGTGGTCCGAGGCGGCTTTCGACGCCGAATATGGGCTGTTCGGCGCAAACGCGGTGGTTTCGCTGAACGGCGCATCGTCCGGGCCCAGCGTGCCATACACCTCGTCGGTGGAGACGTGCAGGAAGCGGAACGCGGTTTTTTCGTCGTCCGGCAGCGCCGACCAGTAGGCGCGCGCGGCTTCCAGCAGGCTGAAAGTGCCGTTGATGTTGGTGTTGATGAATTCACCCGGTCCGACAATGGAGCGGTCGACGTGGCTTTCGGCCGCGAAGTGCACCACCGCGCGCGGTTTGTGTTGCTGGAACAACGCCAGCACCTGCGCCTGATCACAAATGTCGCCGCGCACAAAGGTGTGGCGGGCATCCTGTTTCAGCGACGCCAGATTGTTCAGATTGCCGGCATAGGTCAACTTGTCGAAGTTGAGAACCGGCTCATCGGACTGGGCTAGCCAGTCGAGCACAAAATTGGAACCAATAAACCCTGCGCCACCTGTCACAAAAATCATTTGTTATTCCCGCATGAAAGTTGAATTAGTTATAAGCATGATTTTACGACAAACGCATCTTGCACCGCACAAAATATTAGACTGAACAGAAAATTGAGGTGGGCGCTTATGTGGCCCAAAAAATACAGATGGCCGTAGGCACGGCACAATGAACAACGGCCCGGACGAAATGAATCGACCGGGCCGTAGGGCTGTTCTCCGGAGTGCGGAGTGCAGGAGGCTGAAATTAGCCAGCCTGGATATTGGAAGCTTGCTTGCCTTTAGGGCCTTGCGTGACTTCGAACTGAACTTTTTGACCTTCTTTCAAGGTCTTAAAACCGTTCATGTTGATTGCGGAGAAGTGAGCGAACAAATCTTCACCGCCGTCATCTGGAGTGATGAAGCCAAAGCCTTTGGAATCATTGAACCACTTAACAGTACCAGTTGCCATAAAAAGAACTTTCTAAATTAAAACTAGATCACACGAGCCATAAAAGCAAGAAGCTTCCTGCCCCTCTCCTCACGCCCACTTCTTATCAACGTGTACATTTCTGCACGAAGCCGATAACGCATTGTTAGCGGACCAATTTTGAATGTCAAGCAGATTTGTATGCATTTTGCTACTTTTCCCACGATTGGTGAAAAAGCAACTCTTGATTTCCCGGAATAGGACGCCATCTGCGTCAAGTTCAGAAAGCGCGTAAGATGGAAAACAATTGGATATGTGCAGCGAAATGCACATTGCATCAACCCCGAAAGCATTAGAATATAAGCGTATGGCAACCAAGCATGACACCGAAACCCTCTTGGAGCGGCAAACGCTGAAGCCGCCACCGTTGTACCAGGTGGCGCTGCTCAATGACGACTACACACCGATGGAGTTTGTGGTAGCGGTCATTCAGGAGTATTTCAATAAAGACCGTGAAACAGCCACGCAAATAATGCTCAGTGTTCACCGCTACGGCAAAGGAGTGTGCGGCGTGTTCTCTAAAGATATAGCCTGTACCAAAGTGGAGTTTGTTTTAACGCATGCGCGCAAGGCAGGCCACCCCCTGCAGTGCGTGATGGAGGAAGTATGATTGCGCAGGAATTGGAAGTAAGTTTGCATATGGCGTTTGTCGAAGCCCGACAGGCGCGCCACGAGTTCATCACGGTGGAGCACTTGCTGCTGGCCTTGCTGGACAACCCTTCGGCTGCCGAAGTGTTGCGCGCATGCGCCGTCAACATTGAAGATCTGCGCAAAACGCTGACCAATTTTATTGGTGACAACACCCCGACCGTGCCCGGCACGGGCGAGGTCGATACCCAGCCGACGCTCGGTTTCCAGCGCGTGATCCAGCGCGCCATCATGCACGTGCAGTCGGCGTCCAATGGCAAGAAGGAAGTGACCGGCGCCAACGTGCTGGTCGCCATCTTCGGTGAAAAAGACTCGCACGCGGTGTACTACCTGCACCAGCAGGGCGTGACCCGCCTCGACGTGGTCAATTTCATCTCGCACGGCGTGCGCAAGGATCAGCAGTCCGACACCGCCAAGGCGTCGGAAGGCGTGGAAGAGGGCGCCCCGGCCGGCGAAGGCCAGAGCAAGGAAAGCCCGCTCGACCAGTTCACCCAGAACCTCAACAAATCGGCTGCCGACGGCAAGATCGATCCGCTGATCGGCCGCGAAGACGAAGTCGATCGCGTGATCCAGATCCTGTGCCGCCGCCGCAAGAACAATCCGTTGCTGGTGGGCGAAGCCGGCGTCGGCAAGACTGCCATCGCCGAAGGCCTGGCTTACCGCATCACCCAGGGCGACGTGCCGGAAATCCTGACGAATGCCGTGGTGTATTCGCTGGACATGGGCGCGCTGCTGGCCGGCACCAAGTACCGCGGTGACTTTGAACAGCGCCTGAAGTCGGTCCTCAAGCAGTTGAAGGACAATCCGAACGGCATCCTGTTCATCGACGAGATCCACACCATCATCGGCGCCGGCTCGGCGTCGGGCGGCACGCTGGACGCGTCCAACCTGCTGAAACCGGCCTTGGCCAACGGCCAGCTGAAGTGCATCGGCGCGACCACCTACACGGAATTCCGTGGCGTGTTCGAGAAGGATCATGCACTGAGCCGCCGCTTCCAGAAGGTGGACGTCAATGAACCGACCGTCGAGCAGACCGTGCAGATCCTGCGTGGCCTGAAGTCGCGCTTCGAAGAGCACCATGGCGTGAAATACTCGTCGTCGGCGCTGTCGACCGCGGCGGAACTGGCGGCCCGCTTCATCAACGACCGTCACCTGCCGGACAAGGCCATCGACGTCATCGACGAAGCCGGTGCGGCGCAACGCATCCTGCCGAAATCGAAGCAGAAGAAAACCATCGGCAAGACCGAGATCGAGGACATCATCTCCAAGATCGCCCGTATCCCGCCGCAGACCGTCAATCAGGACGACCGCAGCAAGCTGCAAACCATCGACCGCGATCTGCGCAACGTGGTGTTCGGCCAGGACCCGGCGATCGAAGCGCTGGCGTCGGCGATCAAGATGGCGCGCGCCGGCCTGGGCAAGACCGACAAGCCGATCGGCTCCTTCCTGTTCTCCGGTCCAACCGGCGTCGGCAAGACCGAGGTGGCGAAACAGCTGGCCTTCATCCTCGGCGTCGAGCTGGTGCGTTTCGACATGTCGGAATACATGGAGCGTCACGCCGTGTCGCGCCTGATCGGTGCGCCACCGGGCTACGTTGGTTTCGACCAGGGCGGCCTGCTGACCGAAGCCATCACCAAGAAACCGCACACGGTGCTGCTGCTCGATGAGATTGAAAAAGCCCATCCGGACATCTTCAACATCCTGCTGCAGGTGATGGACCATGGCACGCTGACCGACAACAACGGACGCAAGGCCGACTTCCGCAACGTGATCATCATCATGACCACCAATGCGGGCGCCGAGAGCTTGCAGAAGTCGTCGATCGGTTTCACCAACACCAAGCAGGCTGGCGACGAAATGGGCGACATCAAGCGCATGTTCACGCCGGAGTTCCGCAACCGTCTGGATGCGATCATCAGCTTCCGCGCGTTGGACGAGGAAATCATCCTGCGCGTGGTCGACAAGTTCCTGATGCAGCTGGAAGAGCAGCTGCACGAGAAGAAAGTCGAAGCGATCTTCACCGAGAAGCTGCGCAGTTTCCTGGCGAAGAAAGGGTTCGACCCGCTGATGGGGGCGCGTCCGATGTCGCGCCTGATCCAGGACATGATCCGCAAGGCGCTGGCCGACGAACTGCTGTTCGGTCGCCTGGTCACCGGCGGCAAGGTCACCGTGGATCTGGACGAGAAGGACAACGTCAAGCTGGAGTTCCCGGAACCGCCGGATGCCGCGCCCGCGCCGCCGCCGGAAACCGTCGAAGTCGAGTAAGCAAAAGCCCGCTCCCCAGCGGGCTTTTTTTTCGCCCCGGACAGAAGGGGTCTGACCCCGTACGGGGTCAGACCCCGCGCCGCAGCGCAGTGCGGGTTGCGCAGGTGCCGCATACGTCTGATCCAGATCAAAATCGCTGCACCCGCCAGGCGCAAGATAGCCGGAGTTGGAACGCTATCAATACGCCGGCGGAGGATGCCATGATCGATTATTTCGGCCACCTGGCCGTGCTGGACGCGGTGCGCGCGCAGCTCAAGGCTGCCACCTACAGCGCCGCCGCCGAGCAAAAAGCCCAGGCCCGCGCGCTCGACGCCCTCCATCAAGACAATGACCTGGCCATGCTGGGCGCGCTGACCGACCACCTGCTGGCCCACGCGTCCAGCGACGACAGCGAACTCACCATGCTGCAAGACGCCGCCGACCTGTGGCGCGACGGCCTTGCCATATACAGCGACGTCAGCAGCGCTCGCGCCGGCCTCGAGTCCGCGCTGACCAACCCCGCCGCGCCCGGCGCCGTCGACAAGTTCAACCAGGCCAACGCGCTGCTCAACGGCCTGGAACACCGCACCACCGAACTGATCGCCGCCGCCATGGCCTTGCCGGCCACGATGTCGCCGCCGCGCTACCTGGCGCGCCACCCGCGTCAGGCAGACAGCAAAACGCCGGACTGGAACTGGGGCGACCTGTTCCTCGCGCGCCGCACCGACGCCTTCGTCCGCAACCTGACCGCCGCCGCCGGCAAGGACAGCGGCGCACTGGCCTTCGCCTTCGGCGCGCTGGCCGGCTATGGCGGCAACGTCGCCGGCAGCGCCTGGCAATCGCGCACCGTGGGCGGCCCGCGCCGCGCCCATCCGTACCGTGACCGCCTGGCCAAGTACGCGGGCGGCGCCTGGCTGCGTGACACGCATCCCGGCCTGCCATCGCTGAAGAAGCTGGCGCAGCAGCTGCGCTGGGGCGCGCCGTCGCTGCCGCCGCAACTGCCGCCAGCCATCGCCCAGCTGCTGACCGACACCTTGTCCGCCACCTACGACACGCGCATCACCGCGCCGCTGCCGGACCTGCAGGCCGGCTACCAGCGCCTGCTGCGGCATCTGGAGCTGCTGGCCGTGTTCGAGATGCCGCCGCTGCCGGCGCCGCTCAGCGCGCCGCTGGAAATCCGCAAGGCGAGCAGTCCGGCGGCGTTTCCCGCGCTGGAGACCGGCGTCAAACCAACCGGCGGCGGTGCGCCACCGGGCGGCGGCGCCTCCAAGTCGGACAGCGAAGATACCAAGAGCAAAACCTGCTGGGCGGGCTTGCTGGCACTGTTGATCGTCATCGGCATTGTCTTATTGTGCATCATCACGCTGGGGCAGGCCTGCGGTGGCAGCGCGCCGAAAAAAGACCCCAGCTTCCCCGATCCACAGCCCGGCACCAACGGCCAGGCGCTGACCGCGTTTGCCGCCACCGACCAGGCGGTCCACATCTGCGACGTGCTGGAGCAGCTGCAGCTCTACATGTGGCAGAGCTTTTCCGATGCCGCCGACTACCTCGCCGTGTTCGGCATCATCTACCCGAGCCAGCTGCAACTGCTGCAACCGGTACACGCGCAGTTCACCAGCGCGCCGGCGGCGGCGCCGTTCCCGCACCGCGCCAGCGCCCAGCCCAACGCCGGCTACGAAACCGCCCCCACTACGCCGATCGAGCACGCCGCCGCCGGCGCGCCGCCGTTTATGCCGCCGGCCACGCCCGCCAGCTACGTTACGGCCGCCGTGCGCCTCGCCATGCCGCTGTGGACGCAGATGGCGCGCGGCGACGCCGACAGTCCCAATCTCGACATGGATGCCGACCGCGACAATCACCACCAGTGCTGGGACATCGCCGCCGGCTCCATCAATGACGACCCGGTGCCGGAAGTGGTGCTGGCGTATCCGCAAACCGCCGCCTGAGGAGCCGCCATGGACCATGACGACATCGACACTTCCCATCCGTGGCTGGTGATCCCGTATTTCAACGGCGACGAAGGCCGCAGTTCGCAGCGGCCGCTCAGCAAGATCACACCGCCGGTGACCAGCTGGCTGTGTCCATTCATCCACGTGCAGGGCGTCAACTACAGCACGCCGCCGGGCACATACTTGCCGGACGAACCGCTGGAAATCACCATCCAGGTCGACAATCGCGGCGTGCCGAATGCGTTGGTCAAGCTGCAGGTTTACTGGGCTGATCCGGCCACCGGCTTCGTCAACCCGCAACTGATCTTCACCACCACGTGGCCGGTCGCGGGGCGCGACGTCACCGGCCCCACGCTTTTTCCTAAGATGATCTGGACGCCGCAGCAGGCCAGCATCCCACCGCATTTCTGCCTGCTGGCGCGCGTCAGCTGCACGCCGCCGGAGCTTGATCCCGGTCCGCTGGCGCCGTCGCCGATGACCGACCGTCACTGGGCGCAATACAACCTGCAATCGGCCATGCTCAGCACGGCGGGCAATCACCGCTTCGTGTTCTGGGCCGGCAATCCGGCGCTGGAGGCGGGCGCGTACGCGGTGAACGCGCGGCCGCTGGCGGAAGACGCGCTGCGCCAGCTGGCCCGCGTGATGCGCGCCGAGCCGGTGCCAGCCAGGCCGCAGCAGCTGGCGCTGCGCCGCGCCACGGACGAAGGCAGCCGGCAAGCGGCCAGCCTGGTGCTGGAACTGGAGCGCGGCGAACGCAAGGCGCTGGTGCTCAGCGCGCAGGAGCTCAAGCTGGCGCCGCACCAGTTCACGGCGGTGGAAGTGGTGCAGACGCGCGTGGGCCACGAGCGCGAGGACGAGGCCACCGGCAGCCTCGGTGTGGTGCTGTTCGGCTATTCCGATAAAAGACGCTGCCGATAATCTTCCCTGGAGAAACAAGCTGTGCCAGAATGGCCGATCCGTATCGACCACTCCGACACCGCGCCATGAACCTGTCCCGTCCACTTGCCCAGATGTTGTTGTCCGCCGGCCTGCTGTCCGCCGCCGCTGTTGCCACCGCCGCCGACGCCTACTACCGCTATCCCGCCATCCGTGGCGACGCCGTCATCTTCACCGCCGAGGGAGACCTGTGGAAGACTTCGTCCCATGGCGGCCAGGCCCAGCGCCTGACGACGCACCCGTCGGCCGAGACCAACGCCGCCATCTCGCGTGACGGCCAGTGGGTGGCTTTCTCGGCCTCGTACGAGGGCGCGCAGGAAGCCTATGTGATGCCGCTGGCGGGCGGCCTGCCCAAGCGCCTCACCTTCGAAAATGGCGCCGTCACGGTGCTGGGCTGGACCGCGCAGGGCGAGGTGCTGGTCAGCATGGCGGGCGGCACCGGGCCGAGCCGCAACTTCGTCATCGCCGCCGTCAAACCAAATAACCTGGAACGCCGCATCTTCCCGCTGGCCGACGCCAACGACGCCGTGCTGGCCGACGACGGCCAGACGCTGTACTTCACCCGCAACGGCCTGGCGCTGACCAACGACAACGTCAAGCTGTATCGCGGCGGCGCCTACGCCCAGCTGTGGCGCTACGACGTCAGCGGCAGCAGCGAGGCGGTGCAGCTGCTGGCCTCGGACAGCGGCAACAACAAGCGGCCGATGTGGTGGCAAGGCCGCGTCTACTTCATCAGCGACCGTGGCGGCTCGGACAATCTGTGGAGCATGGCCGCCGACGGCAGCGATCCGCGTGCGCTGACCCAGTACACCGACTGGGACGTGCGCAACGCCGCCATGGGCGACGGCCGCATCGTCTACCAGCTGGGCGCCGACCTGCACGTGCTGGATCTGAGCGCCAGCAAGGATGAAAAATTGGCGATCGACCTGGTATCGGACTTCGACCAGCAGCGCACCCGCCAGATCCGCTCGCCGCTGGAAACCCTGACCAGCGTGCAAATCGCCGGCAAGTACGAGCGCATCGTGCTGACCGCGCGCGGCCGCGTCAGCGTGGCCGGTACCGGCGCCCAGCGCCGCGTGGAGATCGCGATCCCGGAAGGCGCGCGCGCCCGCGACGCCGTCTTCAGCCACGACGACAAAGCCGTCTACGCCATCGTCGACACCACCGGCGAAAACGAAATCTGGAAATTCGCCGCCGACGGTTCCGGCAAGGGCGAGCAACTGACCCGCGACGGCACCAACCACCGCTGGAAGCTGTACCCGTCGCCGGACGGCCGCTGGCTGGGCCACACCGACAAGAAGGGCCGCTTCTGGGTGCTGGACCTGGCCACCAAAACCAACACCATCATCGACGATGCCGGCAAGACCGGCGCCGGTGATTATGAAGAGATCCTGTGGTCGCCGGACAGCAAGAACCTGGCGCTGGTACGCGCCGGCAGCACCGAGCAGCGCGACCAGATCGGCCTGTACAACCTGGAGGCGAAGACGCTCAATTTCGTCACCAGCGACCGCTACACCTCGCGTTCGCCGGTGTTCTCGCCGGATGGTAAGTGGCTGTACTTCCTGTCGGCGCGTAACTTCACGCTGGCCAACGGCTCGCCCTGGGGCGACCGCAATATGGGCCCGGTGTTCGACAAGCGCACCGGCATCTACGCGCTGGCGCTGCAACCGGACAACCGCTTCCCATTCAAGCCGGACGATGAACTGAGCAAGCCGGCCGACAAGCCGGCCGAAGGCGCGACCGAGCAGGCGGCCGAGAAAGCTGCTGAAAAAGCCGCCGAAAAAGTGGTCTCCAAAACCGCTGTCGCCAAGCCGTCCGGCAAAGCGCTGCCGGCCATCGTCTACGCCGGCCTGGCCGAGCGCCTGTACGAAGTGCCGCTGGCAGCAGGGAATTATCGCGGCCTGCAAGTCGACGACAAGCGGCTATACTTCATCGACGCCGACGGCGCCGACAACAAGGCCGCGCTCAAAACGCTGGCCATCGCCAGCAACGAGCCGAAGCCGGAAGTGTTTGCGGCGGGCGTGCGCGAGTTCGATCTGTCGACCGACAAGAAGCACGTCTACTACCGCACGCTGGCCGCTACCAGCCCTGGCGACATGCTGGTGGTGGAAGCGGGCGCCAAGGCGCCGGCCGATGTCAGCAAAGCCAAGGTCAAGGTGGATGACTGGACCTTCGTCTCCAATCCGCGCCTGGAATGGAAGCAGATGTTCAACGACGCCTGGCGCATGCACCGCGACTTCCTGTACGACGTCAAGATGCGCGGCGCCGACTGGCCGGCAGTGCGCGCCAAGTATGCGCCGCTGGTGGACCGCGTGACCGACCGCGCGGAACTCAACGACGTGCTGGGCATGATGATCAGCGAAGTCGGCGCGCTGCACTCGCAGATCGCGCCGGGCGACATCCGCCGCTCGACCCCGGAAGGCACGCCGGCCGGCCTGGGTGCGCTGCTGACGCGCACTGCGGACGGCTACCGCGTCGATCATATCTACGCCAGCGAGCCGGAACTGCCGATGCAACGCGGCCCGCTGGCGCAATCCGGCGTTGACGTGAAGGAGGGCGACATCATCACCGCCGTCAACGGCAAGCCGGTGCTGGAAGCGCGTGACATCGCCGACCTGCTGCTCAACCAGGCCGACAAGCAGGTACTGTTGCAGGTGAAACGCAAGAACGATACACGCCAGGTGATCGTGCTGCCGGTGAATATGACCAAACAGTTCGCGCTGCGCTACAGCGACTGGGAACAGTCGCGCGCGCGCCAGGTGGAGGCCGCTTCCAAGGGCCGCATCGGCTACCTGCATCTGCGCGCCATGGGCGCCAATGACATCGCCGCCTTTGCGCGCGACTTCTACGCCAATGTGAATCGCGAAGGTCTGATTATCGACGTCCGCCGCAACAATGGCGGCAATATCGACAGCTGGATCATCGAGAAGCTGTTGCGCAAGGCGTGGGCCTTCTGGGCGCCGCCGGGCGTGGCGCCGTCGCCGAATATGCAGAACACCTTCCGCGGCCACCTGGTGGTGCTGGTGGATGAATACACCTACTCGGACGGCGAGACCTTCGCGGCCGGCATCAAGGCGCTGGGACTGGGGCCGCTGGTCGGCAAGCGTACCGCCGGCGCCGGCGTGTGGCTGAGCGATAACAATCGCCTCAGCGACAACGGCATGGCGCGCGTGGCTGAAATGGGGCAGTTTAATTCGCAGGACGGCCAGTGGCTGATCGAAGGCGTGGGCGTGACGCCGGACGTGGTGGTGGACAATCCGCCGCACGCCACCTATCAGGGCCAGGACCGCCAGCTGGAAGTGGCGCTGCAACTGCTGGATAAAAAGCTCAAAGAGCAGCCGCTCAAGCCCTACAACCCGCAGGTGATACCGGGGCGGACTGTCCAGAAGTGAACAGTGGCTTGGCCGGTGTGCCGGCGACAGCGTTCATTTCCGCACACCGCGGCCGCCGCAAGCGCATGAATCCATGTGGCATGGAGTTTGCAATCTGAATGCGCAAACTCACAATAAACGGGACACACATGGACTTTCGCATCGGCTGGCGCACACTGGTCCAGCAACCGGCTTATACCTTCACGGTGATCCTGAGCCTGAGCATCGGCCTGGCGGCGAGCTTGCTGCTGCTGGGCTTTGTGCGCTACTCGCTGGAGTACGACACGCATGTGCCGGCGGTCGATCAGGTCTACGTCGTCAAGCACCACTTCAATGTCGAACCGGCGTCGCCGCTGTATGACATTGCGCCGATGTTCCTGCGCCAAGCGGCGCTGAAGACGCCGGGCGTGGCCGACGTCACCAGCTACATCCCGGCGAGGCCGGAGATCACGCCGCTGACGATACGCGCCGGCCGCAATCTGATGACGGTGCGCAGCCTGATTGTGATGCCGGGTTTTCCCGCGCTGCTGGGCATGCGCGCGTTGCAGGGCGACCTGGCGTCGGCGCTGGAGCGGCCGGACCGCTTCATCATCACCGACGCCGCCGCGTTGCGCCTGTTCGGCACCCGCACAGCGCTCGGCCGCAGCATCACATCGGAAGGGCATGTGATGCAGGTCGGCGCCGTGGTGCAGGCGCCGCCGGCCAATACCACGATACCGTTTGAACTGCTGTTTGGCGTGAACGGCGCCGTGGTGGAGCCCGAGATCCGCCACGAGATGCTGACCGGCGAACATGGCTGGATGACCAAGATGCTGTTGCGCCTGACGCCGGGCGCCTCGCTGCCGGCGATCCTGCAATGCCTGCAGCAGGCGGTCGACAGCGCGCCAAGTCTTAACCAGTTCCCGCCCGAAGTGCGCGAACGTCTGGGTAAGCGCAAGGCGGTCGAGCTTTCGATCTCGCCGCTGCGCGACGCCTATTTCGATGACAAGGTGGAGAACAGTTTTATCGCCTTGCCGGGCGACCGCGCCAGCCCGCGCCTGGTGTTTGGACTGGCCCTGCTGGCGGCATTGATCCTCCTGCTGGCCGCCATCAACTACGTCAACCTGACCACCGTGCGCGTGCTGCGCCGTCAGCGCGAAATGGCGATGCGCAAAGTGCTGGGCGCCGGCGTGCCGCAGATTATGCTGCAATTCCTGCTGGAGTCGGTGCTGGTGGCGCTGGTGGCCACCGCGCTTGGCCTGTTGCTGGCGTGGCTGGCGCTGCCGGTCTTTTCGCAGTTGGTCAATCGCCAGCTGGATGGTTTGTTCGCGTCGTCAAATATCGTCGCGGCCTTCGGCATCGGCGCGCTGCTGGGCGCTGTCACGGCGGGCTATCCGGCGTGGATCGCGCTGCGCGTGCATCCGACGCAGGTGCTGGCCGGGCGGCCGGAAACCGAAACGCGCGGCAGCCTGCAATGGCGGCGCGCGCTCACCGTGCTGCAAATCGGCGCCGCGATGGGATTGGCCGGCGTGACCATCGCCGTGGCGTGGCAGACCGACTACGCCAACAGCGCCGCGCCGGGCTTCGATCCCGCGCCAATCGTCGTGGTCGACATGCCGGGTCACGTGCGGGCTACCGATAAGGCCAGGCAATTTTTCTCCGCCTTGCAATCGCAGCCCGGTGTCGCCGGCGTGGCGATTTCCGAAGACCCGGTCGGACGGCTGGACTGGTCGTGGACGCGCATGCTCAAACGGCCGGGCGGCGAGAGCGCGTCGATGGAGATGAAGGCCGTCAGCGCCAACTTCTTTGAACTGTATGGCATTGCACCGGCTGCCGGGCGCCTGTTCCAGGCCGGCGTGGATAAGGAGAACGATGCCGGCAGCATGGTGCTGAATGCGGTCGCCGCCCGCGCGCTGGGTTTTGCCAGCGCCGAACAGGCAGTGGGGCAGATTGTCTCCTTCACGGGATTCGACAATGCGGTGATTTCAGCACGCGTAGTCGGCATCGCGCCGGAGTTGCGCTTCCACTCGCTGCGCGACCAGCCGCGCGCGACCGCCTATGCGCTTGGGACGGCGGGCATGGTGCTGAGCGCGCGCGCCACCGGTGCACCGGCCGACGTCGAACGCGCCGCGCAAGCGCTGTGGCCCAGCTACTTCCCGGACGCCATCCCCAAGATCTACCGCGCCGGCGAGGTGCTGAAGCAGCACTATGCCGAGGACGCGCGCATGGCCAGACTGCTGGCGGTGGCGACCGGCATCGCGCTGGCCATCGCCGCCTTCGGCACCTACGCCTTGTCCGCCAATACCGTGCAGCGGCGCGCCCGCGAAATCATCCTGCGCAAGCTGCACGGCGCGCAGCGCGCCGATGTCGGCCTGCTGATGCTGCGAGAAATCGGCACGCTGATACTGGCGGCCGGCGTTATCGGCTTGCCGATCGCCGCAGTGGCGGTGCAGCGCTACCTGTCCGGTTATGTCGATCACGCGCCGATCGGCTACTGGACGCTGTTGGTCGCGCTGGCGCTGACCATGTTCATCGCCGTCGGCGCCATCAGCCGCCACACCTGGCTGGCCATGCGCCTGTCGCCGGCCGAAGCGTTGCGCAGTTAGTGCGTTTGGCGGTGTCGTACAATGGCGCCAAATGATAAATATAACGACAAGCCTAAAACCTTCTTCCCGGATCCGCCGCCGCCAAGAACTGGCCCTTGTATTGCTGGTGGTGTGCGGCGTCATCAACTACCTGGACCGCGCCACGCTGGCCGTGGCCAACGAATATATCCGCGCCGACCTGGGCCTGTCGCTGGGGCAAATGGGTTTGCTGCTGTCGGCCTTCTCGTGGAGCTACGCCCTGTGCCAGCTGCCGGTGGGCGCCCTGGTGGACCGGATCGGGCCGCGCTGGCTGCTCGGCATCGGGCTGGTGGTGTGGTCGGTGGCGCAGGCGGCAGGCGGACTGGCGTCCACCTTCGGCTGGTTCGTCATCGCACGCATTGCGCTGGGCGTCGGCGAGGCGCCGCAATTTCCGTCGGCGGCGCGGGTGGTCAGCAACTGGTTTCCGGTACGCGCACGCGGCACGCCGACGGGCATCTTCAATTCCGCATCGCCGCTGGGCGTGGCCCTGGCGCCTTTGTGCCTGCCGCCGCTGATCGCCGCGACCAGCTGGCACTGGGCTTTCTTCGTGACCGGTGCGATGGGACTCATGGCGGCAGTGATCTGGCTGACGTTATACCGCGATCCCGTACACCAGCAAATGAGCGCGGAGGAATGCGCCTATCTTGAAGTGGCGGCGGCGCGCGTCGCGGCGCCGAAAACCGGTGCGACTTCCTGGCTGGCGCTGTTCCGCTATCGCACCACGTGGGGCATGATGCTGGGCTTCTTTGGTTCGGTCTATCTGAATTGGGTCTACCTGACCTGGCTGCCCGGCTACCTGCGCACCGAGCGGCACATGGCGTTTGCTCATGTGGGCATTGCCGCCGCCATTCCGTTCATGTGCGGCTTTGCCGGCGCGCTGGTCGCCGGCTGGGCTTCCGATCGTGTGGCCCAGCGCGCGGCATCGCCGCTGCTCGGTCGCCGCAACGCCGTGGTGTTCTCCACGCTGGGCATGGTGGCGTTCACGATTCCGGCGGCGCTGGTGGAGAGCAATGTGGTGGCGGTGGCGTGCATCTCCATCGTCATTTTCCTGGCCAACGCTTCATCGGCTTGCGCCTGGTCGCTGGCGACGGTGGCAGCGCCGCCGAGCCGCATTGCGTCACTGGGGGCGTTGCAGAATTTCGGCGGCTTTCTCGGCGGTGCATTGGCGCCGGTGTTGACCGGCTATATCGCGCAGTCCTGGTCCTTCGTGCCGGCCCTGCTGACCGGCGCCGGTATCGCCTTCCTCGGCGCCATGTCGTACCGCTACCTGGTGGTGCGGGCGATTCCGGAACTATAGGCTGGTCAACGCCTTGAACTGCGCGGCGCGGCGGCGCGAGACTTCCACCTGCAACTGGTCACGCAGCGTCAGATCCAGTCCGCCCGCTTCGTTAGGCTCGACCTGTTCGATAAAGTCGAGATTGACGATGTGGCGGCGGCTGGCGCGGAAGAAGCGTTCGGGATCGAGCTTTTCTTCCAGCTGATTGAGTGAGCGCAGCATCAGCGGCCGCTGGTGCTCGAAATATACGCGGGTGTAGTTGCCGTCCGATTCAAACAGGCGGATGTCCTGCACCGGCACGAACCAGCATCGCTCGCCGTCCTTGATGAACAGCTTGCGGGCCGTCGACGGCGCCATCGCGGCGGCGGCGATGCGTTGATGGCGCAGCGCGCAGCGCTGCAAGGCTGCCGCCATGCGCGCCGCCTGGATCGGCTTCTGCAGATAATCCAGCGCGTTCACCTCAAACGCCTGCAGGGCATACTGGTCGAACGCGGTGGTGAAGATCACTTCGGGCGTTTCTTCCAGCGCCGCCAGCATGTCAAAGCCGGAGCCGCCGGGCATCTGCACGTCGAGGAAAATCAGGTCCGGTTTGAGCGCGGCGATCTGCTGCAAGCCATCGGCCGCGTTGACCGCTTCGCCCACAATTTCCACATCGGGATGCGCCGCCAGCAGGCGCCGCAGTTCGGCGCGCGCCAGGCGCTCGTCGTCAATCAGCAATGCCCGCATCAGGCAGCCTCCGGTAAAGTCATGGTGGCGCGCACCCAGCCACTGTTTTCCGATAAATCCAGTTGTGCGTTGTCGCCCAGGGCCAGCAACAGGCGCTTGCGCGTATTGACCAGGCCTACCTTGGTGGAATTTGCAAACGGTATAATCGCGCCGAGGTTGGCGATTTCGATATGCACCGCGCCGTTGTCCATGCGCTGCGCGCGGATGCGGATCTCGCTGCCGGTGGGGCTGGCCTCCACGCCGTACTTGACCGCGTTCTCCACCAGCGTTTGCAGCGCCATCGGCGGAATGCGCACCTGATCGAGTCCGATGCCGATGTCCACGCTGACGCGCATGCGTTCTTCAAAGCGGATCTTCTCAATGGCAAGGTAAGCCTGCACCGCCTCCATTTCCGCCGCCAGCGGCACGGTTTCGTAATGGCCCGATTGCAGCGCGTAGCGCATCACGCTGGCCAGCTGGTCGATCATCTGCGCCGCCGCATCCGGCTCTTCGTAAATCAGCGCCCGTACGCTGTTCATGCTGTTGAAGAAGAAGTGCGGATTGACCTGCGCCTGCAAGGCGCGCAGCTCGGCGTCCTTGGCCGCCACTTCCAGCCGCAACGCTTCCGACTCCGCGCGGTTGGCACGGCGCAGCGAGATCACCGCCATGTAGAAGATGTTCCACACGAGGTAAATCGCCCACCATGACAGCAGCGCCCCCGGCACCCACGCAAAACCGCGCGCCACGACGTCGGACTGGAACACCAGGTAGCCGACGTACTGCACGCACGTATGGATGGTGCCGAGCACCAGCACCGCGACGCCCACCCGTTTCCAGCTGGTGTGCTGGCCGTTGCGCATGCGCAGCTTTAGCAGCCGGTGCCACAAATCGGTAATCAGCACGCCGCTGACAGCGCCCCAGGCCATGACCCACATCAGGCCCGGCACCCGCCACGCGCCGAGCGTGAAAGACATCAGCGGCAGGAAGCCCCAGCCGGCCAGCTGGAAGAGCCAATACCAGTTCAGGCGCGCGATCAGCGGACGTGTGTCGTTCATGGTGCTTAGTTCAAGAAGTTATCGATGCGATCATACATCCAAGCCGGATCGTCGACCATGATGAAATGGCGGGCGTTGTCCGCCATCTCCACCCGCACGCCGGGCAGCTTGGCGTATTGCGCGGTGTAGATCGCGGTGATGGCTTCCTTCGGCGCGTAATTCTTATAGGCGACCCAGGTGCCCAGTACCAGCGTCGGCGCCTTGATGCGGCTGACGTCGTCGCGCAGGTCGGCCGCCATCAGTTCCGCCATGCTGTCGATGACGGTATCCTTGTCCGACTGCTTGCTGGTGGCCAGCACGCGGTCGATGTCCTCCTGTTTGGTGATCATGCTGCTCAGTGAGCGCAGTTGGCCGGCCTTGAAGGTTTCGGCGTCCTGCGACTTCATGTTGGCGCGCAGGCCGTCCGCCTGCTGCTTCAGTTGTTCGCGAGTGATGGTCGGCACTTGGGTTGCGCCCAGCGCCGGCAGCGAATCGACGATGACCAGCCGGCCCACCTGGTCCGGATGATCCGCCGCCAGCTTCATGCCGACATAACCGCCCAGGCTATGGCCGATGACGACCGGGCGATTGAACTTGTTGTCCTTGATGTAGGCGCTCAGCTGTTGCTCGACGGCCGGCAGCAGCGGTTCCTTGATGGCAGGCAGGCCGGCGAAACCGGCCAGCGTCAGCACGTGGCATTGATGCTTGCCGCTGCCGCAGTAGTGCGCCACCGTGCCGTCCCACACGCTGCCGGGTGAGGCCAGGCCAGGAATCAGGATGATCGGCGCGCCGGTGCCGGTGACGTCGACTTTAAACGCCGGATGGTCGGCGGCGGCGGCCTGGCCAAGGATCATGGTGGTGGCGACGGCGGCGATAGTCTTGAGCAGCATGGTGTTCTCCGTTGGTGAATAAGGGAAGTCAGTGGAACCATGCTATCGGCCGGTCACGGCGACGGCGACCATTACTTGATGAACGGTTTTTCCAGCAGGATGAACGGTAGCGGGCTAATAGCGGCGACGCCTGGTGCGCAGCCGCAATCGCAGGGGCAGGGCAAACCACAGTGCGCCGAGCAGGGCCAGGGAAGCTGCGGCGGCCAAGGCTGCGGCTGGCATGGAGCCGGTGACCATGTAGATTACCACAAACATATCCAGCGCCAGGCCGAGCATCAGCGGCGCCAGCGCGGCGAAGATGAGCCGCGAGCACAAACGCACGATGGACTCGGACACCTCGTGCGGCGACGCCACCCGGTGGCATGCGGCCGGTGCCATTATCAGGGCGATCGCCGCCACTACCGACCCCAGCGCCAGCAGGTGGAGGATTTGTACGCCCGCCGGGAGCTGGTCGAAACGCTGGTTGAAGACGGCAACGGTCTGAAAGCCGAACAGCGCCTGTATGCCGGGCAGCACCATGCGCGCCTCCTCGATGATGTTGCGCAGCTGTTCCTTGAGCGTGTTGTATTCCGTTGGCTTCATGGGGAAATTGTAGCCAGCGGGCGCGCCGTCCGGCGCACGGATCACGCGCCGCCTTCCGCCTTCAGCTTGCGCCAGAGGGTGGTGCGGCTGATGCCGAGATATTCCGCCGCCGCGTCGCGCCGGCCGCCGAAACGGGCCAGCACTGCGCTGGCGCTGTCAGCTGCGGGCCGGCCGGCCGGCGCGGCGGCCGAGGCGCTGTCGACCAGGGCCGCCGGCGGCGCACCAGCATGTCGGCCCGCCAGCTCGGGGGCGACGCTGAAGATGAAGGAGGGCGTCAACGCCTGCAGCGGCTCGGCGGCGAGGAACAGCGCCAGGCGCTCGGTCAGGTTGCGCAACTCGCGCACGTTGCCGGGCCAGTCGTAGCGCTGCAGCAGCGGTGCGCAAGCCGTCATCTCCGCGTGCAGGTTGGGATGCGGCCGCGCACCCAGCGTCGCCAGCGCGTTCTTCAGCGACCACTCGGCCAGCGGCATCACATCCTCCGGCCGCGCGCGCAGCGGCGGCAGCGCCAATCGCAGCACCGCCAGCCGGTAAAACAGATCGGCGCGGAAGCGACCTTCGCGCACGCGCTGCTCTAGGTCGCAATGGGTGGCGCTGATAATGCGCACTTGGACCGGTATCGGCCGCGTGCCGCCGACCCGTACCACCTCGCGTTCTTCCAGCACGCGCAGCAAACGCGTTTGCAGCGTCAATGGCATCTCGCCAATCTCGTCGAGGAACAACGTGCCGCGATTGGCCGCTTCAAACAAGCCCGCATGGCCGCCGCGCCGCGCGCCGGTGAACGCGCCTTCCTCGTGGCCGAACAGCTCGGACTCCAGCAGCGACTCCGCAATCGCGCCGCAGTTCACTGCCACGAACGGCCGGTTCTGTCCCAGCGTGCGCGGCGCCTCGCGATGCATGGCTTGCGCCACCAGCTCCTTGCCGCAGCCGGTTTCGCCCTGTATCAGCACCGTGGCCGGCGACTTCGCATACAGCACCACCGACTGCCGTACCGCCTCCATCGCCGCCGAATCGCCGCGCAGATCGTTGATGCCATGCCTGGCGCGCAGCGTGTCCGTCACCACGGCGCTGCGCGCACGGTTGCGGTTGGACTCCAGCTGCGTCAGGCGCGCCATCTCCAGCGCGTCGTCGAAGGCGTGGCGGATTGAGGCGGCGGAGTAGACGAACACGCCGGTCAGTCCTGCTTCCTCAGCCAGGTCGGTGATGCGTCCCGCGCCGACAATCGCCTTGATGCCGGCGGCCTTCAGGTCATTGACCTGCGCGCGCGCGTCTTCTTCGGTCACGTAGGTGCGCTGCGCCACGTCGAAACCGAAGGTGGCGGAAAACTCGGCCAGCTCCGCCAGCCGCTCCTGGTAGGTGATGATGCCGATGCGGTCCGACACGCGCCGCGCACGCGCCAGCGCCTGCATCACGTCGAAGCCGCTGAATTTGGCGACCACCACCGGTACCGACATCCGGCCTTTCAGGTACGCTGCGTTGGAGCCGGCGGAGATGATGGCATCGCAGCGCTCCGTCGCCAGCCGCTCGCGGATATGTTTGGCGGCCTCCTCAAAGCCCAGGTTGATCGGCTCGATCGTCGCCAGGTTGTCGTATTCCAGCGTGATGTCGCGGAACAGGTCGGAAAGGCGTGAAACCGAAACCGTCCAGATAACCGGCTTGTCGTTGGCGTCAAAGGGTATGGGAGTGGAATGTCGCATGTTTCAATTATAGTTCAAACTTGTTTCGGTGTTTCATTTTGAAACAAATGGTGGCGTGTAAGTGATTGATTTATATAGGTTGATGCTCTGGCACGTCCTTTGCAATAGGGAGTGCAACTTCAACGCAATATCGAAAGGTCACAACATGAGTCACTACTCCGCAGGCGCCGCGTTCCGCCAGGCCGTCCAGGAAGAATCCCCATTGCAGGTGGTCGGCGCCATCAACGCCAACCATGCATTGCTGGCCAAGCGCGCCGGCTTCAAGGCGATTTACCTGTCCGGTGGCGGCGTGGCTGCGGGTTCGCTCGGCCTGCCGGACCTGGGCATCTCCAATCTGGACGACGTGCTGACCGACGTGCGCCGTATCACCGACGTGTGCGACCTGCCGCTGCTGGTCGATGTGGACACCGGCTTTGGCGCCTCCGCCTTTAATGTCGCCCGCACCGTCAAGTCGATGATCAAGTTCGGCGCCGCCGCCATGCACATCGAAGACCAGGTTGGCGCCAAGCGCTGCGGCCATCGTCCTGGCAAGGAGATCGTCAGCAAGCAGGAGATGGTGGACCGCATCAAGGCCGCCGTCGATGCGCGCACCGACGACCAATTCGTCATCATGGCCCGCACCGATGCGCTGGCGGTGGAAGGACTGGACGCCGCCATCGAACGCGCGGTCGCCTGCGTGGAAGCCGGCGCTGACATGATCTTCCCCGAAGCGATGATTTCGCTCGATATGTACAAGCAGTTCGCGGCCGCCGTCAAAGTGCCGGTGCTGGCCAACATCACGGAATTCGGCTCGACGCCGCTGTTCACTGTCGATGAACTGCGCAGCGCCGATGTGGGCCTGGTGCTGTATCCGCTGTCAGCCTTCCGCGCCATGAACAAGGCGGCGGAAAACGTCTACGGCGCGATCCGCCGCGACGGCACGCAGCAAAATGTGCTGGACACCATGCAGACCCGCGCCGAACTGTATGACCGCATCAACTATCACGAATTCGAACAGAAGCTGGACGCGCTGTTCGCCGCACAGAAGAAATAACCCCCGTCATTCCCGCGCAGGCGGGAATCCATGCTGAGTATGGGCTTCCGCCTGCGCGGGAGCGACGCAATACTGGAGATATCGCAATGACCGAAGCCACTACCTTCAAACCGAAAAAATCCGTCGCCCTGTCCGGCGTCGCCGCCGGTAATACCGCGCTGTGCTCCGTCGGCAAAACCGGCAATGACCTGCACTACCGCGGCTACGACATCCTGGACGTCGCCACCACCTGCGAGTTTGAAGAAATCGCCTACCTGCTGGTGCACGGCAAGCTGCCGGCCGAGTCGGAACTGCGCGGCTACAAGGCCAAACTGCGCTCGCTGCGTGGCCTGCCGCAAGCGGTGAAGTCGGCGCTGGAAGCCCTGCCGGCATCGGCGCACCCGATGGACGTGATGCGCACCGGCGTCTCGGTGCTGGGCTGCACGCTGCCGGAAAAAGATGACCACAACGTGCCGGGCGCGCGCGACATCGCCGACCGCCTGATGGCGTCCTTCGGCTCCATGCTGCTGTACTGGTACCACTACAGCCATAACGGCAAGCGCATCGAAGTGGAAACCGACGACGACTCGATCGGCGGCCATTTCCTGCACCTGCTGCACGGCCACAAGCCGCCGGAATCGTGGGTGCGCGCGATGCATACCTCGCTGATCCTGTACGCTGAACATGAATTCAACGCCTCTACCTTCACCAGCCGCGTGATCGCCGGCACCGGGTCGGACATCCACTCGGCCATTACCGGCGCGATCGGCGCGCTGCGCGGTCCCAAGCACGGCGGCGCCAACGAAGTCGCATTCGAAATCCAGAAGCGCTACGAGAATCCGGATGAAGCGGAAGCCGACATCCGTAACCGGGTCGCCAACAAAGAAGTGGTGATCGGCTTCGGCCACCCGGTGTACACCGTCTCCGATCCGCGCAATGTGGTGATCAAGGACGTGGCGCGCCAGCTGTCCGAGGAAGCCGGCTCCACCAAAATGTTCGACATCGCCGAGCGCCTGGAATCGGTGATGTGGGAAATCAAAAAGATGTTCCCGAACCTGGACTGGTTCTCGGCCGTGTCGTACCACATGATGGGCGTGCCGACCGCGATGTTCACGCCGCTGTTCGTCATCTCGCGCACTTCCGGCTGGTCGGCGCACATCATCGAGCAGCGCATCGACAACAAGATCATCCGCCCGAGCGCCAATTACGTTGGCCCTGAAGACCTGAAATTCGTCCCGATCAAGGACCGCAAATAATCATGAATACCGCATTCCGCAAGCCCTTGCCGGGCACCCAGCTAGACTACTTCGACGCGCGCGCCGCGGTCGATGCGATCCAGCCAGGCGCCTGGGCCAAACTGCCATACACCTCGCGCGTACTGGCTGAAAATCTGGTGCGCCGCTGTGATCCGGCCACGCTCAATGCTTCGCTGTCGCAGCTGATCGAACGCAAGCGCGACCTCGACTTCCCATGGTTCCCGGCGCGCGTGGTCTGCCACGACATCCTGGGCCAGACCGCGCTGGTCGACCTGGCCGGCCTGCGCGACGCGATCGCGCTGCAAGGCGGCGACCCGGCGCTGGTCAATCCGGTGGTGCCGACCCAGCTGGTGGTCGACCACTCGCTGGCGGTGGAATGCGGCGGCTTTGATCCGGACGCGTTCAACAAGAACCGCGCCATTGAAGACCGCCGCAATGAAGACCGCTTCGATTTCATCAACTGGACCAAGAAGGCGTTCAAGAACGTCGACGTGATCCCGCCCGGGAACGGCATCCTGCACCAGATTAACCTGGAGCGCATGTCGCCGGTGATCCAGTCGGTGGACGGCGTGGCCTTCCCGGATACGCTGGTGGGCACGGACTCGCATACGCCGATGGTCGATGCGCTGGGCGTGATCGCCATCGGCGTCGGCGGCCTGGAAGCGGAAAGCGTGATGCTGGGCCGCGCCTCGTGGATGCGCCTTCCGGACATCATCGGCGTTGAGCTGAGCGGCAAGCCGCAGGAAGGCATCACCGCCACCGACATCGTGCTGGCGCTGACCGAATTCCTGCGCAAGCAGAAGGTGGTGTCGTCGTATCTGGAGTTCTACGGCGAAGGCGCCGCGCACCTCACGCTGGGCGACCGCGCCACCATCTCCAACATGGCGCCGGAATACGGCTCGACCGCCGCGATGTTCTACATCGACGAGCAAACCATCAAGTATCTCAAACTGACCGGACGCGATGACGAAACGGTCAAGCTGGTGGAGACCTATGCCAAAGAGACCGGCCTGTGGGGTGATGCGCTGGTCGGCGCGGAATATGAACGCGTGCTGAAGTTCGATTTGTCGAGCGTGGTGCGCAATATCGCCGGCCCGTCGAATCCGCACAGCCGTGTGCCGACGTCCGAGCTGGCCGCGCGCGGCATCAGCGGTGTGGTGGAAAATGAACCGGGACTGATGCCGGATGGCGCCTGCATCATCGCCGCCATCACCAGCTGCACCAACACCAACAACCCGCGCAATATGATCGCAGCCGGTCTGCTGGCGCGCAACGCCAACGCGCGCGGCCTGACGCGCAAGCCGTGGGTCAAATCCTCGCTGGCGCCAGGCTCCAAGACCGTTACGCTGTACCTGGAAGAAGCCGGCCTGCTGCCGGAGCTGGAGCAGCTGGGTTTTGGCGTGGTGGCCTATGCCTGCACCTCGTGCAATGGCATGTCCGGCGCGCTCGATCCGGTGATCCAGCAGGAAGTGGTGGAGCGCGACCTGTACGCCACCGCCGTCCTGTCGGGCAACCGCAACTTCGACGGCCGCATTCACCCCTACGCCAAGCAGGCCTTCCTGGCCTCGCCGCCGCTGGTGGTGGCGTACGCCATCGCCGGCACCATCCGCTTCGATATCGAAAAGGATGTGCTGGGCCATGACGCCAATGGCCAGCCGGTCACGCTGAAAGACATCTGGCCGTCGGATGAAGAGATCGACGCCATCGTCGCCAGCGCGGTCAAGCCGGAGCAGTTCCGCAAGGTCTACATCCCGATGTTTGCCAAACAGGCGGACGACGGTATTTCGGTCAGCCCGCTGTACGACTGGCGTCCGCAGACCACCTACATCCGCCGTCCGCCGTACTGGGAAGGCGCGCTGGCTGGCGAGCGCTCGCTGAGCGGCATGCGTCCGCTGGCGGTTCTGGGCGATAACATCACCACCGATCACCTGTCGCCGTCCAACGCGATCATGATTGATTCGGCCGCTGGCGAATACCTGCACAAAATGGGCCTGCCGGAGGAAGACTTCAACTCCTACGCCACCCACCGCGGCGATCACCTGACCGCGCAACGCGCCACCTTCGCCAATCCGACGCTTAAGAACGAGATGGTGCGCGACGCCGATGGCAAGGTCAAAGCCGGTTCGCTGGCGCGCGTGGAGCCGGAAGGGCAGTTAATGCGCATGTGGGAAGCAATTGAGACTTACATGGAACGCAAGCAGCCGCTGATCATCATCGCCGGCGCCGACTACGGCCAGGGTTCGTCGCGCGACTGGGCTGCCAAGGGCGTGCGTCTGGCTGGCGTGGAAGCGATTGTGGCGGAAGGCTTCGAGCGCATTCACCGCACCAATCTGGTCGGCATGGGCGTGCTGCCGCTGGAGTTCCAGCAAGGCGTGAACCGCATTACGCTGGGCCTTGATGGCACGGAGACCTATGACGTGATCGGCGAACGCAAGCCGCGCGCGACACTGACGCTGGTGATCCATCGCCGCAGCGGCGAACGCGTGGACGTGCCGGTGACCTGTCGACTCGATACGGCGGAAGAGGTATCGATCTACGAGGCCGGCGGCGTGCTGCAACGCTTTGCACAGGACTTTTTGGAATCGGCCAAAGCAGCTTAACCCTCGTCGTCCTCGCGAAAGCGGGGTCCCATACTCAGCATGGATTCCCGCCTGCGCGGGAATGACGGTGATGGAAAATGTTATGACTCACAAACCTCAGATCAAAATCGCCGCCACTTATATGCGCGGCGGTACCAGCAAGGGCATGTTCTTTCGCTTGCAGGATCTGCCGGAAGCGGCGCGGCAGCCGGGTGCCGCGCGCGACCAGCTACTGCTGCGCGTGATCGGCAGCCCTGACCCGTACGGCAAGCAGATCGACGGCATGGGCGGCGCCACCTCCAGCACCAGCAAGACGGTGATTTTGTCGCAGAGCGCGCGACCGGAGCATGATGTCGATTATCTGTTCGGGCAGGTCTCGATCGACAAGGCCTTTGTGGACTGGAGCGGCAACTGCGGCAACCTGTCAGCGGCGGTCGGCGCCTTCGCCATTAGCGGCGGGCTGGTTGATCCTGCCCGCGTGCCGCGCGACGGCGTTGCGGTGGTACGCGTATGGCAGGCCAACATCGGCAAGACCATCATCGCCCACATCCCGATGACCAACGGCGAGGTGCAGGAAACCGGCGACTTCGAGCTGGATGGCGTGACCTTTCCGGCCGCCGAAGTGCAGCTGGAATTCATGGACCCGGCGGCGGAAGAGGAGGGGGCGGGCGGTTCGATGTTCCCGACCGGCCAACTGGTGGACGATCTGGAAGTCCCCGGCGTCGGCACGCTGAAGGCGACCATGATCAACGCCGGCATCCCGACCATCTTCATCAACGCCGATGCGGTGGGCTATACCGGCACCGAACTGCAGGACGCCATCAACGGCGACACAAAAGCGCTGGCGATGTTTGAAACCATCCGCGCATACGGCGCGCTGCGCATGGGGCTCATCAAGGACCTGGGCGAAGCAGCCGCGCGCCAGCACACGCCGAAGGTGGCGTTTGTGGCGCCGCCTGCCGCTTACGTTTCGTCCAGCGGCAAAGCCGTGGCGGCGGACGATATCGACCTGCTGGTGCGCGCGCTCTCGATGGGTAAGCTGCATCACGCCATGATGGGCACCGCCGCCGTGGCCATCGGCACGGCGGCGGCGATTCCCGGCACGCTGGTCAACCTGGCGGCGGGCGGCGGCGCACGCCAGGCGGTGCGCTTCGGCCACCCGTCCGGCACCTTGCGGGTCGGCGCGGAGGCCGTGCAGCAGAACGGAGAATGGAGCGTGAAAAAAGCGGTAATGAGCCGCAGCGCGCGCGTACTGATGGAAGGCTGGGTACGCGTACCCGCTTAAGCAGTCACACCTTGGAGGAGACATGAAGTACGCTGATTTTTATCAGCGCTCTATCGCCACGCCTGAAGCGTTCTGGCATGACGAAGCTGCGCTCATCGACTGGAATACGCCGTTTTCGCAAGTGCTGGATTATTCGCAGCCACCGTTCGCCCGCTGGTTCGTCGGCGGCAAGACCAACCTGTGTTACAACGCGGTGGACCGCTGGTGCGTGCCGGGCGGGCAAGGCGACCAGCCGGCGCTGATCGCCATCTCCACCGAAACCAATACGGAGCGCAGCTACTCCTTCAACCAGCTGCACGTCGAAGTCCAGCGCTGGGCGGCGATGATGCAATCGCTCGGCGTGGGCAAGGGCGACCGCGTGCTGATCTACATGCCGATGATCGCCGAGGCGGCGTTTGCGATGCTGGCCTGTGCCCGCATCGGCGCGGTGCACTCGGTAGTATTCGGCGGGTTTGCCGCCAACAGCCTGGCCAGCCGCATCGATGACGCCAGGCCGGTGCTGATCGTCTCTGCCGATGCCGGCTCGCGTAACGGCAAGCCGATTCCCTACAAGCTGCTGCTGGATGAGGCGATTGCGCTGTCGGCCGCCAAGCCGGCGCGCGTGCTGCTGGTGGATCGCGGCCTGGCGCTGATGCATCGCGTGGAAGGCCGCGATGTCGATTACGCCGCGCTGTGCGCTTCGCATTTGTCCGCGCAGGTGCCGGTGACGTGGCTGGAGTCGAACGAGCCCTCATACATCCTCTATACCTCCGGCACCACCGGCAAGCCGAAAGGCGTGCAGCGCGACGTCGGCGGCTACGCGGTGGCGCTGGCGGCGTCGATGAAGTACAACTTCTGCGGCAAGGCCGGCGAGACCTTCTTTGCCACTTCGGACATCGGCTGGGTGGTGGGCCACTCGTACATCGTCTACGGGCCGCTGATCGCCGGCATGGCGACCATCATGTACGAAGGGCTGCCGGTTTGTCCCGATCCCGGTATCTGGTGGAGCATCGTCGAGAAGTACAAGGTGACGCGCATGTTCTCGGCGCCAACCGCGGTGCGGGTGCTGCGCAAGCAGCCGCCCGAGTTCATGCGCAAGTACGACCTGTCGTCGTTGAAGGCGCTGTACCTGGCCGGGGAGCCGCTGGATGAAACCACCTCCAGCTGGATCGCCACCGAACTTGGTGTGCCGATCATCGATAACTATTGGCAGACCGAAACCGGCTGGCCTATCCTGTCGATCGCCAAGGGGATAGAGGATATGCCGACGCGCCTGGGAAGTCCCGGTGTCGCCATGTACGGTTATCAGGTCCGCCTGATCAACGAGACCACCGGCACCGAATGCAGCGCCGGCGAAAAAGGCGTGGTGATGATCGAAGGCCCGCTGCCGCCGGGCTGCATGCAGACCGTGTACGGCGACGACCAGCGCTTTGTCGATACCTACTGGTCCGAGGTCGATGGCCGCATGATGTACTCCACCTTCGACTGGGGCCTGCGCGATGCGGACGGCTACTACTTCATCCTGGGCCGCACCGATGATGTGATCAACGTTGCAGGCCATCGCCTCGGCACGCGCGAGATCGAGGAATCGATCAGCAGCCATCCGAATGTCTCAGAAGTGGCGGTGGTTGGAGTGGCCGATAAGATAAAAGGGCAGGTGGCGGTCGCCTTCGCGATTTTGAAGGACGCAAGTGCAGCAACCACGGAGCAGGATGTGATGTCGGTGGTGGACCGCCAGCTTGGCGCGGTGGCGCGGCCGGCGCATGTTTACTTCGTTACGCAACTGCCCAAGACGCGCTCGGGCAAATTGCTGCGCCGCTCCATACAGGCCATTTGCGAAGGCCGCAATCCCGGCGACCTGACTTCGATCGAAGATCCATCGTCACTTCAGCAGATTCAACGCGCGTTGTTGTAAGCACCCGGTAAGGCTGCTCTTCTATTCTGTGTGTAAGCTCGAATAGAAGAGCACCAATAACGGAGACACACAATGCAAGACGATTTGGTTCAACAGCTTAAACGCGACCCCAATTATCACGAGTTGGTCAAGACGCGTTCCCGCTTCGGCTGGTGGCTCACCGCCGCCATGATGGTGGTCTACTACGGCTACATCCTGCTGATCGCGTTCGACAAAGAATTCCTGGCTGCGAAAACCGGCGACGGCGTCATGACCTGGGGCATGCCGATTGGCCTGTTCGTCATCGTCTTCACGGTACTGATCACCGGCGTCTACGTCCGCCGCGCCAACAACAAATACGACCAGCTGACCCAAGCCATCCACGCAAAGGTGAAAGCATGAGCACCTTGAAACGTCTGATGGCGCCAGCCCTGCTGGCGACCTGCGGCATCGCCTTGGCCGCCGGTGGAGACCTGGGCCAGGCCGAGCGCCAGCCGACCAACTGGACCGCGATCATCATGTTCGCCGCGTTCGTGCTGTTCACGCTGTTCATCACCAAATGGGCGGCGAAGAAAACCCGTTCGGCGTCCGACTTCTACACTGCCGGCGGCGGCATCACCGGCTTCCAGAACGGTCTGGCGATTGCCGGCGACTTCATGTCGGCGGCGTCCTTCCTCGGCATTTCCGCATCGGTATTCCTGAACGGTTACGATGGCCTGATCTACGCCATCGGCTTCCTGGTCGGCTGGCCGGTCATCACCTTCCTGATGGCGGAGCGCCTGCGTAACCTGGGCCGCTTCACCTTTGCCGACGTCGCCGCCTACCGCTTCAAGCAGGCGCCGATCCGCATCTTCTCCGCTTCCGGCACGCTGGTGGTGGTGGCCTTCTACCTGATCGCGCAGATGGTCGGTGCCGGCCAGCTGATTAAACTGCTGTTCGGTCTCGAATACTGGATCGCCGTGGTGCTGGTTGGTACGTTGATGATGATTTACGTGCTGTTCGGCGGTATGACCGCCACCACCTGGGTGCAGATCATCAAAGCGGTGATGCTGCTGGGCGGCGCCAGCTTCATGGCGTTTGCCGTGCTGGCGCAGTTTAGTTTTAGCCCAGAGGCGCTGTTCGCCAAAGCGGTGGAAGTCCACTCCAAGAAGGACGCCATCATGGGTCCCGGCACCTTCATCAAGGACCCGGTCTCGGCGATCTCGTTCGGCATGGCGCTGATGTTCGGCACCGCCGGCCTGCCGCACATCCTGATGCGCTTCTTCACCGTGCCGAGCGCGAAGGAAGCACGCAAGTCGGTGTTCTGGGCCACCACCTGGATCGCTTACTTCTACATCCTGACCTTCATCATCGGTTTCGGCGCCATCGTCCTGGTCAGCACCAATCCGGAATTCAAGGACGCAGCGGGCAAGCTCCTGGGCGGTAACAACATGGCTGCGGTGCATCTGGCCAAAGCAGTAGGCGGCAACGTCTTCCTGGGCTTCATCTCGGCCGTGGCCTTCGCCACCATCCTGGCTGTGGTGGCAGGCCTGACGCTGTCCGGCGCATCGGCTGTGTCGCATGACCTGTATGCCACCGTCATCAAAAAGGGCCAGGCCAGCGGCGCCAGCGAACTGAAAGTGTCGAAGATCACCACCATCGCACTGGGCATCATCGCCGTGGTGCTGGGTATCGCGTTCGAGAAGCAAAACATCGCCTTCATGGTATCGCTGGCGTTTGCGATTGCGGCATCGGCCAACTTCCCGGTGTTGTTCATGTCCGTGTTGTGGAAGAACTGCACCACGCGCGGCGCCACCATCGGCGGCTTTATCGGCCTGACGCTGGCGCTGGTGATGACCGTGCTGTCCAAATCCGTGTGGGTCGATGTGCTGGGCCACGCCGACGCGCTGTTCCCGTACGCGTCGCCGGCCATCTTCTCGATGCCGGCCGGCTTCCTGGGCATCTGGCTGTTCTCGGTGCTGGACAAGAGTGACCGCGCGCGCATCGACCGTGCCGGCTACGAGGCACAGCAAATGCGCTCCGAAACCGGTATCGGTGCGGCCGGCGCCAGCGCGCATTGATATAGACACCACTTTGCAGTAAAGACAACGCCCGGCGCCGCCGGGCGTTGTCGTTTTTAGAGGCACGGCACAAGTACATTCATGGCGATCGCCAGTAATGTAGTTTACTATCTGGCGACGATGCTTTCCGATACCACCGATGCCACCGATGCTAGCGATGACCAGCGCGTCCTGCGTGAAGAACAGCTGCGCCGCATGCTGCTGGAGCAGAAGGCCATCTTCGACAACGCCTCGATAGGTATCCTGTTCAGCAAATCGCAGGTCATGATGCGTTGTAACGCCCGTATGACGGAAATGTTCGGCTACGCGCCGGGCGAGCTGGAAGGGCAGCACTCGTCGGTGGTGTTCCCGTCGCCCGAAGCGTACGATGCTTTCGGCCGCGAGGCGACGCCGTTGCTGAGCAGCGGCCTGCCGTTCGAGAAATCGCCCTGGCAGTTCAAGCGCAAGGACGGCAGCTTGTTCTGGTGCCGCGTGCGCGCCAACGCGGTCGACTTTGAACATCGCGGCAGCGGCACCATCTGGATCCTGGAAGACGTAACGAACTCGCTGCAAACGCAGATGGAGGTCGAGGCCATCATGACCAATGCCTCGATGAGCATCCTGTTTACCAAAAACCGCGTGGTCACCCGCTACAACCGCGGCTTCGCCGAGATGTTTGGCTACGACGAGCATTCCGGCCTTGGCCTGCCTGGCCGCGCGCTGTACCCGTCGCAGGAAGCCTACGACAAGCTGGGCGCCGAAGCCTATCCCTTCCTCTCCATCGGCAAGCCGTTCCAGACCGAAATTGAAATGCGCCGCTCCGACGACAGCACCCTGTGGGCGCAGCTGATCGGCTACGTGGTCAACCCGCACGATCCGTCGCAAGGCACGATCTGGGTGATCGAAGACCGCACCGAGCAAAAACGCGCGGAGGAAGCGCTGCGCAACGCGCTGCTGGAAAACCAGGCCATCCTGGACAGCGCGGTGCTGGGCATCTCGGTGGTGGAGGGCGGCTTCAACCTGCGCTGCAACCGCAAGATGGAAGAATTGTTCGGCTACGCTCCGGGCGAGATGAATCATCTGAGCGTGCAGGCCTTCTACGCCGACAAGGACGCGTGGGAGCAGGCGCGCGCGGCGACGGTGCGCGATTTCCGTGCCGGCCAGGTCAATGTCTCGGAATATGAACTGGTACGCAAGGACGGCAGTACCTTCTGGGCGCGCCTGTCCGGCCGCCCGTTCGATCTGGCGGAGAACAGCGGCCGCTCGGTGTGGCTGGTGGACGATATCACCGCGCGGCGCGAGGCGGCGGAAGCGGTGGCGCGCGCGCGCGACGAGCTGGAACTGCGGGTGCAGGAACGCACCGCCGAACTGGCCGGCGCCAATGCGCAGCTGCAGGGCGAGATTGTCGAGCGCCGCCAGGCCGAGGCGCGCGTGCATCACATGGCCTACCACGACAGCTTGACCGGCCTGCCCAATCGCGCCTTGCTATCGGACCGCCTGGACCGCGCCATGCTGGCTGCGGAGCGCTTCGACCGCAAGCTGGCGGTGATGTTCATCGACCTTGACCGCTTCAAGACCATCAACGATTCGCTGGGACACATGACCGGCGACCAGCTGCTGAAGGAAGTGGCTAGCCGCTTGTGCCGCGCGGTACGCGCCAGCGATACCGTGGCGCGCCTGGGCGGCGATGAATTCGTGGTGCTGGTGCCGGGCATCCGCACCTCCGACGAAGCGGGGCAGGTGGCCGAGAAGATTATCGAGGCGCTGGCCGAAAGCTTCCCGCTGGAGGGCCGCAACCTGCACATCACGCCATCGATCGGCATCAGCGTGTATCCGGACGACGGCGGCGATGTGGAGACGCTGATGCGCAGCGCCGACGGCGCCATGTACCACGCCAAGGCCAGCGGCCGTAACAACTACCAGTTCTTCAAGGAGTCGATGAACCTGACGGCGGCGCGTCACTTCGAGCTGGAGACCAGCCTGCGCGGCGCCCTGGCGGCCCACGAATTCGAGCTGTACTTCCAGCCGATCATGGACATCGGCACGCGCCGCCTGCATGCGATGGAAGTGCTGCTGCGCTGGCGACGGGGCGGCAAGGATGGCAAGGGTGGTGAATTGGTGATGCCGGACCAGTTCATTCCCATCATCGAGGAAAACGGCATGATCGTGCCGATCGGGGAATGGGTGATCCGCCAGGCCTGCAAGCAAAGCATGCTGTGGCACAGCCAGGGCATGATGCCGGTGCCGCTGGCGGTCAACCTGTCGGCGCGCCAGTTCATGCATCGCGGCCTGGTGGAGTCGATCCGCGCCATTCTCGACGACACCGGCATCGACCCGGCGCTGATCGAGTTTGAAATCACCGAAACGGCGCTGATGCAGCATGGCGAGCAGACGCTGGAAATCCTCGGCCACATCAACGCCATGGGCATCCGCCTGTCGATCGACGATTTCGGCACCGGCTATTCGTCGCTGGCTTACCTGAAGCGCTTCCCGGTCAAGAAGATCAAGATTGACCGTGCCTTCATCAAGGATCTGGAGCAGAGCGCGGAAGACCGCGCCATCGTGGCGGCGATCATCGCGCTGTCGCACAGCTTGCAGCTGTCGGTGGTGGCGGAGGGCGTGGAGACCGAAGGGCAGTATGCGCTGCTGCAGCGGCACGGCTGTCAGTTCGCGCAGGGCTATCTGTTCTCGCAGCCGGTGCCGCACGCCACGGCCCAGCTGCTGCTGCCGCGCTGCTAGCCTGGATCAGGCGAAGGTGGCGATCACCGGCGTGTGGTCCGACGGCTGGTCCCATTTGCGCGGCACGCGGTCGATCACGCAGGCGGTGCAGCGCTGCTTCAATGCGTCCGACAGCAGCAGGTGGTCGATGCGCAGTCCTTTGTTGAGGCGGAAGCCGAGGCCGCGATAGTCCCACCAGCTGTACGATTTTTCCGCTTGCTCGAACAGGCGGAAGGCGTCGGTCAGGCCGAGGTCCAGCAGGCGCTGGAGCTGCGCGCGTTCTTGCGGCGACACATGCACCATGCCTTCCCACGCGGCCGGGTCGTGCACGTCGCGGTCTTCCGGCGCGATGTTGTAGTCGCCCACCACCGCCAGTTGCGGATGCTGCGCCGCTTCTTCCTTGATCCAGTCGTGGAAGGCATTCAGCCAGGCCATCTTGTATTCGAACTTGTCCGAGCCGACCGCCTGGCCGTTGGGCACATAGGCGCATACCACGCGCACGCCGTCGATGGTGCCGGCGATGATGCGCTGCTGGGGGTCGTCGAATTTGGGGTTGTTCTTGACGATATCGTGGATCGGCAACCTGGAGATGATGGCCACGCCGTTATAGGTCTTTTGGCCCGTATAAGCCACGTGGTAGCCGGCCGCTTCGAGCGCCGCCAGCGGAAACTTGTCGTCTGTCAACTTTGTTTCTTGGATGGCTAGCACATCAGTAGGGTTTTCCTCTAGCCATTTCATAACGTGCGGCAGTCTTACGTTCAAAGAGTTAACATTCCAAGTAGCTAATTTCATGTAGTTGTACTTTCTTGCAGTTCATGTGGCTTGCATCTTACAGCATCGAGATTTAACACATCGGTTATCACTTTGAAAACTTGTATGAAAAAACATGAAAAACCCTTCCTTTAATCATGTGGCAGGGCCTAAAATGTTGCAAAATATGTGAAATCAAAAAAAAATTGCCAATACTGTCTCGTCGTTGTCAAAATAGAACTGGAAACCAAGACAAAATAAGCAAAATAGAAATATACTAGTACAAATTGAGTGGAAAACTTGTGTTTCCGTTTAGCAACTAAAACAGCGTAATTTGTGTATCTTTTTGTGTTGAGGTGACGCAATAAATGATACTATACGGAAATTACTTGTGGTTTTTATAGTGAATGGCGCGTGGCGCATTTACAAAGGGATGAAAAAATGCGAACTGCATTTGAGGCATGGGCACAGCGCGATGGCCATATTGTACGCCGTCGTGAAGACAAGCCAGAAGAGTACCTGGTCTTCGAAACACAACGCCGCTGGGTAATCTGGCAAGCGGCGCTGGAACATGGCAAACCGCCAGGCGGCCGCAAGACCGCTGCGCAGAAGGAAGCTGCCGCCGCTGAGAAGCGCGCCGCGGTTGCCCTGCAACGTCCACCGGAAATCAACCCTGACGAAGCGGCCGTGCGCAATCAGGTGCTGAACGAGGTGCTGGATGCCTTCTCGACGCTGGGCGGCGAGCGCGGCATGGATGACATCCTGAAAGTGGTGCAGGGCCTGAAGAAGAAGCAGCAGGAGCAGGCCGACGCGCCGGTGGCGTCCAAGGTTATGGACCGCCACAACGCCTGAAGCAAGGGCCAGAGCTGGAAGGCGTAAAGTGCAAGGCTTTACGCCGTTTGATCAAGCGACCGAAACCGCCAGCGGGCTGCTACACTGGTCTGTATCGATATTCCTGAGACAGACCATGTATCTCCGCCCCGCTGCAGCGGTCGCGTTGTTCGCCTCGTTGGCGGGCTGTGCTTCCCTGACCGAATCAACCGACCAAAACGTGCTGGTGCAGACCGTGCTCGATCACCGCGAGATCGCCGGTGTCGGCTGCGTGCTGTACAACGACATGGGCAAATGGTTTGTCACCACGCCGGCGCGCGTGACGCTGCGCAAGAGCGCGGGACCGCTGCGCATCGACTGCGAGAAGACGGGCAAGGGCTGGGCTTACGAGAAAGTGGACTCCCGGGCCGACGGCAATATCTGGGGCAACCTGGTGTTGACGGCGGGCGTGGGCCTGTATGTGGACCGCAATACGGGCGCGGGCTACGACTACCCGTCGATACTGACGGTGGTCATGCGCCCGGCCCAGGACAAGGAAGACGGGCCAGCGCCGGCAGCCGGCGTGACCCTGTTCTAGTGCATGGATCCCCGCTTTCGCGGGGAGGACGTCACTCCCGCGCAGGCGGGAGTCCATGCCGCGCCGGCTATGCGCGGCTAATCAGGAAGTTCGACAGCAGCGGCACTGGACGGCCGGTGGCGCCTTTCGCGCCGCCTGATTTCCATGCGGTGCCGGCGATGTCCAGATGCGCCCAGGTGTACTTGCGGGTGAAGTTCTCCAGGAACGCGGCCGCAGTGCACGACGCGCCGCCCGGCGTGCCGATGTTGGCCAGATCGGCGAAGTTGGACTTCAGCTGCTCGTTGTACTCTTCACCGATCGGCAGGCGCCATGCGGTGTCGCCGGCGTTTTTACCGGCGGCCATGAGCTCATCGGCCAGCGCGTTGTGGACCTCGTCGTCGCGGGTGAACAGGCCGCTCTTGTGGTGGCCCAGCGCGACGATGCAGGCGCCAGTCAGCGTGGCGATGTCGATCACGGCGGCCGGGTTGAAGCGCTCGGCGTAGGTCAGCGCATCGCACAGCACCAGCCGGCCTTCGGCGTCGGTGTTCAGGATTTCGATGGTCAGACCGTTCATCGAAGTGACGATGTCGCCCGGCTTGGTGGCGCGGCCCGACGGCATGTTCTCGCACGAAGCGATCACGCCGATCACGTTCAGCTTCAGGTTCATTTCACCGATGGCGCGGAAGGTGCCCAGTACCGAAGCGGCGCCGCCCATGTCGTACTTCATCTCGTCCATGCCGGGACCGGCCTTCAGCGAAATGCCGCCGGTGTCGAAGGTGATGCCTTTACCGACCAGCACCACCGGGGCATCCTTCGGCTTGCCGCCCATGTGCTTGATGATGATGAACTTCGGCGGCTGCTCGCTGCCGTTAGTCACCGACAGGAAGCTGTTCATCTTCAGCGCTTCCAGCTGTTTGCGGTCCAGCACTTCGACGTCGAACTTGTAGTCCTTGCCCAGTTTCTTGGCGGTGTTGGCCAGGTAGGTCGGGGTGCAGACGTTGGCCGACAGGTTGCCCAGTTCCTTGGTCAGGTCCATGCCGTTGGCGATGGCCACGGCTTGCGCCAGCGCGACCTTGGTGGCGGCGGTGCTCGGCACGGCCAGGGCGATTTTCTTGACGCCGGCCGGTGCCGGATCCTTCTTGCTCTTCTGGCCATCGGTGCGGAAGATCGACTCGTGGGCGCTCTGCACCACGCAGCGGATCGCCCAATTGACGTCACGCTCTTTCACTTCAGTGGCTGGCAGTGCGATAATAGCGTCGCTCGTGCCCAGGGTGGAGAATACCTTCAGTGCCGCAACCACGCCGCCGGCAAAGCTTTTCTCGCTGACGGTTTCGTCGCTGCCCAGGCCCACCAGCAGCACGCGTTCGGCGCTGGCGCCTTTGACGCCGCGCAGCAGCAGGGTGGTGCCGGCTTTGCCGGTAATGTCGCCGGACTTGAGCGCGGCCGTGATTTCACCGGCGCCGTCCAGCGCCTTGGCAGCTTGCGACAGCTTTTTGTTCTCGAAGACCGCGACGGCGATGACGCCGGCTTTGGCCGTAGCGATGGTGTTTTTTGTGTCGAATGCTTTTATGCTAAAGTCCATTTGATTCTCCGTGTCGTGTACGTACTTAAAACTTGTGGTCCCGTATAGCGTATATATGGGCCAAACTACCGAATTATAATCTTCAATGATCTTTCAACGCGCCCTACGACGAGAAATGGCCAGTGCTGCCGGGGCTACCTTCACTGTGCTGTTCAGTATCAGCGTCACCTGGACCCTGATCGGGGTGCTCGGCAAAGCCGCCGGCGGCAAAGCCGCTTCGGGTGACGTCATCGCGTTGATCGCTTTCGCCGTGCTGAATTATCTGCCAACTCTCGTGATCCTCACCAGCTTTATTTCGGTGCTGATGGTGGTCACGCGGACCTACCGCGATTCCGAAATGGTGGTGTGGTTTGCCTCCGGTATGAGCCTGCTGCGCTGGATACGGCCGGTGCTCACTTTCGGCCTGCCGCTGGTGCTGATCACCGCCGGCCTGAGTTTCGTCGCCACGCCGTGGGCCAAGCAGAAAAGCATGGAGTACGTGGAGCGCTTTGAAAAGCGCGAGGATCTGCAAAAAGTCTCGCCGGGCCAGTTCAAGGAATCCGCCGCCGCCAACCGCATCTTCTTCGTCGAAGGCGTGGCCGGCAAATCGGCCGTGGTGCAGAACGTCTTTGTGAATACGACCGACGCCCGCGGTGACGCCGTCATCGTCGCGCGCGAGGGCGTGATCAACACCGGTTCGAAAGGCGAGCGCTATCTGGTGCTGAAGAACGGCCGCCGTTATCAGGGCACGCCGGGCCAGGCTGACTTCCAGACCATGGAGTTCGACAGCTACAGCATGCGCGTTACGCAGCAGACGCAGGAACTGGAGTCCGATCACGAAGCAGTCGCCTTGCCGACCATGGATTTGCTCAAGCAAACCGGCAGCGTGGCGCGCGCGGAGCTGTTGTGGCGTATCGCCCAGCCGCTCACGTGCCTGGTGCTGATTCTGCTGGCGGTGCCGCTGGGCTTCGTCAATCCGCGCGCGGGTAGCTCGGCCAATCTGATTATCGCGATGCTGGTGTTTTTCAGCTATAGCAACTTCGTCAAACTGGTCGAGGCCAGCGTCAAGCAGGGCCAGTTCGGCTTCGGGCTGTCGTGGTGGCCGCTGCACGTGGCGGCGCTGCTGGTGGTGTGTGGCCTGTTCGCCTGGCGACTGAATCTGAACCACCGCTATCATCCGCTGGCGCTGTTGGCCGCGTACAAGCGTTCGCGTAACAAGAAAGACTGATCGCATGAAAATCCTGCAACGCTATTTCGCGGTCTCGATACTGCAAGCGGTGGCCTTTGTGCTGGTGGCGTTTTTGGCGCTGCAAGCGTTCATGGACCTCACCGGCGAATTGCCTTCGGTGGGCAAGAACGGCTATGCGATCCAGTACGCCTTTTTGTATGTGCTGGCCCAGCTGCCCAGCCATGTGTATGAAGTGATGCCGCTGGCGGCGCTGATCGGCACCATCTACACCATGGCGCAGTTTGCGGCGACGTCGGAATTTACCATCATGCGCGCGTCCAGCATGTCGACCGGCATGGTGGCGTGGATGCTGGTCAAAATTGGTTTTGTGCTGGTGATTATCACCTTCATCTTCGGCGAGTTGATTACGCCGCGTACTGCGCCGATCGCCGAGAAGATCCGCCTGAGCGCGCGCGGCGCCGCCATCTCGACCGAATTCCGCTCCGGCCTGTGGACCAAGGATATCGTCAAGGCCGACGGCATGACCGGCGCGGTCATTGGCTCGCGCTTCTTCAACGTGCGCCAGGTAAAACCGGACGGCACGCTGATCGGCGTCAAACTGTACGAATTCGACACCAACTTCCGCCTGCGTTCCATCACGCTGGCCAAGACCGGCACCTTCCAGGGCAATAACAAGTGGCTGCTGAGCGATGTGACGGAAAACCTGTTCACCAATCCGCAGCTGCTCAAGCCGGGCGCGGAGGCCAACCTGGAGAACAACTTCGCGCAGGAGTCGGGCATGATCGAAACCCGTCACAGCGCGACCAAGGATCTGCTGTCGGAAATTACCCCGAAGATCCTGGCGGTGGCCGGCTCCGATCCGGACCGCATGTCGGCCTCCGAACTGGCCGTGTACACTCGTCACCTGCAGGAGAACAAGCAGGAGACCGAGCGCTTCAAGATCGCGTTCTGGAAAAAGCTGTTCGACCCGCTGACCATCTTCGTGCTGATGGCGCTGGCCCTGCCGTTCGGCTACCTGCACACCCGTAGCGGTGGCGTGAGCCTGAAAATCTTCGTCGGCATCATGATCGGCGTCAGCTTCCAGCTGGTGAATGCGCTGTTCTCGCACCTGGGTGTGCTCAGTACCTGGCCGGCGATTGTGACGGCGCTTGCGCCGAGTATATTATTCCTGCTGCTGGCGCTGGGCGCCTTGTGGTGGGTGGAGAGACATTGATGACCCAACGCGCACTAATTTTATTTGCCCATGGCGCCCGCGCCGAATCGTGGGCGGCACCGTTCGAGCGCCTGCGCGACCTGACCCAGGCGCGCGAGCCTGGTGTTCGCGTGCAGCTGGCCTATCTGGAACTGATGTCGCCGCGTCTGCCTGATGTGGTGGCGGCGCTGGTTGCCGATGGCATTGTCGACATCACCGTGGTGCCGGTATTCCTGGGGCAGGGCGGCCATGTGCTGCGCGACCTGCCGCTGATGATCGACGAACTGCGCATCGCCTATCCGCAAGCCGTCCTCAAGGTGGTGGAGGCGGCAGGCGAAAATGCGGCGGTGCTCAATGCGCTGTCGGATTACTGCGTCGGCGCGTTGCGCTAATTCGCGCGTAGCCAAACTGACAGCGGAATCTGTCCGTCCGGGCGCGCCGGTAAGCGGTAGCTCAATTCCTCTCCTATCCATTCATAGCGGCGCTCCTGCCGCGTGCCCTCCCGGTTTGAAAATGCCGCGCTCTCGATGACGAAGGCCGGCGTGCGGCTGAATTGAGCGGCAAGGCGCGGGTCTCGACGCCGCCGGCGGTGACGCCGTGGGCGCCGGGGCTGCGACAGGCGCTGCATCGCTTGCCCTGTATCGAACTGGATCTGCGCGCTGATTCGAGGGTAACGGATCTGATGCATGACGCGGGCGTTGGGCAGCGCAACGGCTACGTGCCGACGCTGGCGGTGGAGTTTGGCCGCAAACTCATCTCCGCCGTGCAGCGGCCTTCGTTCGCCAAAATGGAGAGCCATTTCAAGCAGCAGAAAGCCAGGTAGCGCCACGCTATATGCTTTACCTAACAGAGGGAATGCGAAATAGCTCCTAGACTGTGGTTTCACAGACATAGGAGCTAGCCAGATGACTATTCGCAGCCTTCTTTCTTCCGCGCTGATTGGCGCCGTTGCCAGCGCGCGCTCCATGACGCCGATGGCGACCCTTGCCGCGGCGCGTCTCGCGCACCGCAAGACCAGCGGTGAACTGTTCCTGCTGGATCGTCCGCTGTTCAAATACGGCGCGCTGGCGATGGGTGCCGGCGAACTCTTTGGCGACAAGATGAAGACCGCGCCTGATCGCACGGTGTTGCTCGGCCTGACGGCGCGCGTGGCGAGTGCCGGCATCGCCGGTTCTGCGCTGGCGCCAAAGGGCAGGGAGGCTGCTGGCGCTGCGGTGGCAGTGGCAACTGCGGTGCCGCTGGCTTACCTGACGCTGGCCGCCCGCAAGCGCGCCATTGCCAATATCGGTCAGACCCGCAGCGGCTTGATTGAGGATGCGTTGATTGTGGCAGCCGGCATCGCAGTCGTCGCGTGGGCGACGCGTTCCAAGTCGAATTGACGCTGCGCGCTTATTTGCGTGGGACGATTTTGACTTCGTAAATCTTCGGCCACAGTTTGCCGGTCACGAACAGGCGCTTTTTGTCGGCATCGTAGGCGATGCCGTTCATGACGTTTTCGGCATTCGGGCCTTTGCCGGCATCGGGATACAGTTTGCTGAAATCGATCCAGCCGGTGATCTTGCCGGTGTTCTGGTCGATGCGGGCAATGGTGTTGGTGTGCCAGATGTTGGCGAAGATTTCGCCGTCCACCACTTCCAGTTCGTTCAGCTGGTTGACGGCGATGCCGTCCGCCGTCACCTTCACGCGCCGCACTTCAAGGAAGGTCTTGGGATCGAGGAAGCGCAGCGTGGCGCTGCCGTCGCTCATCACCAGTTCCTTATCGTTGTGCGCCAGGCCCCAGCCTTCGCCGGGATAGGCGAACTGGCTTTTCAGTTCAAACGTCTTCAGGTCGAACACGAAGCCGGTCTGTGTCTGCCAGGTCAGGCCGACCAGCGTCTCGCCCCATACCGTCAGGCCTTCGCCGAAATACTGCGGCGGGATGTCCTTGCTCTGCAAGACCTTGCCGCTGGCCAGATCCACTTTACGGATCGACGATTTGCCGTTCAGGCCCGTGCTCTCGTACAGGAAGCCATCGCGATACAGCAGGCCTTCGGTGAAGGCCTGGGTATCGTGCGGGTAGCTGCGCACCACCTTGAAGTCGTAGGTGGGGACGGCCGCATGGACGGCGGCAGGCAGCAGGGAGGCGAGAAGGAGGGCTTGAGCGTAAATCTTTTTCACTATGCAGTCACCGAATTTTGTAGTTCAACCATGGCGTCCAGCGTGGTGCCCGGAGCATCCAGCTCCGCTTGCACGCAGGCGCGCGCTTCGGGCGCCTGCACCAGGTTGACAGCCTGCTGGCGCGCGCGCTCCGCCGCAGCAGTATCGCCGCAGCCGGTCAGCAAGTCCAGTACCAGTGCTACTTCGGTGATGTAGTTGAACACATCGGCCAGCAGTTCGGCCATGCCTTCGTGCGTCAGCACGTTGATGTGGCTCTTTTGCTCATTCAGATGGGCGGCGGCTGCGGCCAGGTGCTGCTCCGGGTCCGGCAGGTAGCGGCGCGCCAGCGCGTAATCGCCGCACACCATCAGCGCCGGCAGCGCGATGTGGGCGGTTTGCTGCGCCAGCGCTGCCGGCAGCTGCTGGAACAGGTGATAAGTGTTTTGCAAGTCGCCCAGCTTGTCGTTGATGACGCTGATGTCGTTGAACGGGGCGGCGTCGGTGGGGGCGGCTAGCAGTTGCGCAGTCAGACGGTCGCGTTCCGCCACCAGCGCCTGGCGCGCGGGCAGGTATTCTTCCGCAAGCCTGGCCCACGCGGCCAGCACGTAGGACAGCCGCAGCGAAGCGGTTTCCGCATCGTTGGCGGTGGCGTCGAACAGCCAGGTGTAGTCCTGCAGGGCGGCGTCAAACTGGCCGGTGTCGTGGGCGTTCCAGGCGCGTTCCAGTCGTTGAACAATGTCCATTACTACCTCTTGTGGGGTGAGTGGACATTTTAATACCGAACGCGGGAAGTCAGGCGCGGAGTTGGGCGGCTATTAGGGCGCTACTCTCTGCATTGAGCGACTGATTCGGGCGCGGGCGCATCGCTTCGCCAATCATCACCAGCACCGGGCCGTGCGGCGTGCCGAGACCTTGCGTTAGCTGGGCGATATCGATGCGATGGATCTGCTGGTCGGCGCGGCTGACGTTTTCGATCACCACCACCGGCTTGTCCGGCGCGTGGCCGTGGGCCAGCAGGCGCTCGGCGGTGGCGATGGCTTCGCGGCCGCCCATGTATTGCACCAGCGTGTCGGTTTCCGGAATGGCGTCGTGGTCCGCGTGTTCCGGCGCGGTGGAGGAGGTGAAAAAGGCCACGCTACGCGCCACGCCGCGTTTGGTCAGTGGCTGCCGGGTGGCTGCGGCTGCGGCCAGCGCAGTGGTGATGCCGGGGACGATGTCGGCTTCAATGCCGGCTTCCTCCAGCGCGCGCAGCTCCTCGTCGGCGCGGCCGAACAGCATCGGGTCGCCGCCTTTGAGACGCACCACCAGCCCGGCGCGCCGGGCGGCATCCACCAGTTGCTGGTTGATGACTTGCTGCGCCATCGAGCGCTGGCCGCTGCGTTTGCCGACCGCGATCTTCTCCGCTTGCGGGCACAGTTCCAGCATCTCGGAGGTCACCAGCGCGTCGTGCAGTACGATGTCGGCTTGCGCCAGCAGGCGCGCGCCGCGCACGGTGATCAGGTCCTGGGCGCCTGGACCGGCGCCGATCAAATACACTTTTCCGGGAGTTGGCATCTTCGCTTCTTTGGCGCGTCGCTCCCGCGCAGGCGGGAGTCTCTGCTCAGCATGGGTTCCCGCTTGCGCGGGAACGACGTTACAGGCGGATCATGCCGGCGGCGACGGTCTGGTGCGTCACTTCATCGATCAGGATGAAGGCGCCGGTGGCGCGGATGTCGCTGTAGGCGTCGGCCGCCAACGGCTGCTGCACCGCCAGTTCGATGGTGGCGATATCGTTCAGCTTCAGGCCATCGGCGGGGTGGCGCTGCTGGGTGTTGATGTCCAACAGCGATTCAATCGCCTTGACCTTGGCCGAGGTCTGCTTGGTGCCGTGCTTGATCCAGTATTTGCGGCGCATGTCCAGCGGCTCGTCGGACATCCAGCATACATCTGCCTTCAGCTGCTTCAACTGCGTGGCCGGGCGGTCGGCGCTGGCCAGCAGGTCGCCGCGCGAAATGTCCAGGTACTCGTCCAGCAGCAGCGTGACCGACTGGCCCACCACCGCCGATTGATGCGAGCCCTCCAGCGTGACGATGTCCTTGACGGTCGCACTCTGGCCGGACGGCTGCACCACCAGCTTGTCGCCCACCGACACCTTGCCGGCTTCGATGCGGCCCATGTAGCCGCGGAAGTCGTTGGCTTCGTGGCCGTTGTGGCGCGCCACCAGTTGCACCGGGAAGCGGAACGGCGCCTCGTGCGATTCGTCGTACACCGACAACGATTCCAGCAGCTCGATCAGGGTCGGCCCCTGATACCAGGCCAGCTTCTCGGTCTTCTCGACCACATTCTCGCCGCTCAGCGCGGACAGCGGAATCGGCGTGATGTCCTTCAGGCCGAGCGACGCGGCAAACTCGCCGTAGGCCTTGACGATGCGGTTGTAGATATCCTGGTCGTAGTTCACCAGGTCCATCTTGTTGACGGCGACGATCACGTGCTCGATTTGCAGCAGGTGCGCAATGGTCGAGTGGCGCTTGGTCTGGATCAGCAGATCGACGCCGCCGTCTTCGCGCAGCTTCACTTTGGAGACGTCCACCAGGATGATCACAGCATCGGCGGTCGAAGCGCCGGTGACCATGTTGCGGGTGTACTGCTCGTGGCCTGGCGTGTCGGCGATGATGAATTTGCGTTTCGGCGTGGCGAAGTAGCGGTAGGCTACGTCGATGGTGATGCCTTGTTCGCGTTCGGCTTCCAGGCCGTCGGTCAGCAGCGACAGGTCCACGGCGTCGCCGACGGTGCGTTTGTGCTTGGAGCGCGACATGGCGTCCAGCTGGTCGGCGAAGATGCCCTTGCTGTCGAACAGCAGGCGGCCGATCAGCGTGGATTTGCCGTCATCGACGGAACCGGCGGTGATAAAACGCAGCAGGCTTTGTTCGTTGGTATTGGTGGTCATTAGAAGTATCCTGCTTTTTTACGGATTTCCATCGAAGCTTCGGACGTCTGGTCGTCCATGCGGGTGGCGCCGCGTTCGGTCACCTGCGTGATCGCGGTTTCAGCGATGATCTGCTCCAGCGTCACCGCGTCCGAGGACACCGGGCAGGTGCAGGAGATGTCGCCGACGGTACGGAAACGCACCACTTGCTTTTCGACGGTCTCGCCTTCGCGTGGCGGCGTCAGGTCGGTCAGCGGCACCAGCAGGCCGTTGCGCGGAATGACTTCACGCTCGTGGGCGAAGTAGATCGGCGGCAGTTCAAGCTTTTCGCGGGCGATGTACTGCCACACATCCAGTTCGGTCCAATTCGAGATCGGGAACACGCGCATGTTTTCGCCTGGATGGACGCGGGTGTTATACAGGTCCCACAGTTCCGGGCGTTGCGATTTCGGGTCCCACTGGCCGAATTCATCGCGGAAGGAGAAGATGCGCTCCTTGGCGCGGGCCTTCTCTTCGTCGCGGCGGGCGCCGCCGATGCAGGCGTCGAAGCCATGTTCGGCGATGGTTTCCAGCAGCGTCACGGCCTGCGCGGCGTTGCGCGAGTCGGTCTGCGGATTACGCAGGCGCACGGTGCCCTTGCGGATCGATTCCTCGACCGAACCGACGATCAGGCGTTCGCCCAGTTCGGCCACACGCTTGTCGCGGAAGGTGATCACTTCCGGGAAGTTGTGGCCGGTGTCGACGTGCACCAGCGGGAACGGGAATTTGCCGGGACGGAAGGCCTTCTCGGCGATGCGCAGCAGTACCACCGAGTCTTTGCCGCCCGAGAACAGCAGGGCAGGGTTGCTGCATTCGGCCGCGACTTCGCGCATGATGTGGATCGCTTCGGATTCCAGAGCATCGAGGTGGCGCGCGTTCACGTGCGCGTTATTTTCAACTAAAGCGTTCATTGGACTAGCTTTCTGCACGTCGTTCCTGCGAAAGCAGGAACCCATGCTGAGTAACTTCGGATGCGGCGTATGGATTCCCGCGTTCGCGGGAATGACGCTACGCCACGGATTTAATGCGTATCAGTTTGCCGTCGACGACGTGCAGGCCGCATTCTTTCGACTCGGGGTTTTCCCACCACCAGCGGCCGGCGCGCACATCTTCGCCTGGCTCAATGGCGCGCGTGCAGGGCTCGCAGCCGATCGACGGGAAGCCTTGATCGTGCAGTGCATTATACGGTACGCCGTTTTCGCGAATATAGTGCCAAACGTCTTCCTCGGACCAATCGGCCAGCGGATTAAACTTGGTCATGAAGTGGCCCGGATCGTCCTCTTCCACCATCAGCGAACCACGGGTGGCGGCTTGCGCGCGGCGCTGGCCGGTGACCCAGGCCTTCTTGCCCATCAGGGCGCGGCCCAGCGGCTCCACCTTGCGAATGCGGCAGCACTCCTTGCGTAGTTCGATGCTGTCGTAGAAGGCGTTCAGGCCATTCAGCGTCACGTAGGCGTTCACCGCTGCCGGCTGCGGCTTGTACAGTGTGATGTCGTAGCCGTAGTGTTCTTTTACCTTGTCCAGCATGGCCAGCGTTTCCTTGTGCAGGCGGCCGGTCTCCAGCGAGAAGATGCCGATGTCGTAGCCGCCCTTAAGGATCAAATCGGTCAGCACCATGTCTTCAGCCGCCAGCGACGAGGCGAAAACGGCCGGGGAAAAATCGCTGGCGATGCGCGACAGCGTGGCGCGCGTGTCCGTAATAAGCTTGCTCAGGTCACTCATTTCAATTCCAATCAAATGCCGGCGCCGTCATTGTTGATTTCTGCCGGCACAGGACGCGCGTGGCGGCGGAACAGCGGCACCTTCTGGTCCACCGATGCCTGGTAGGTCTCGGAGAAGTCGGACAGGCCTTTCAGCGCATCGTGGACGTCGCGGTCCGAGCGCACCGAGTAGGCGTCAAAGCCGACCCGCTGCATCGAGAACAACTGATCGCGCAGCACGTCGCCGACGGCGCGCAGTTCGCCGGTCCAGCCCAGGCGGGTGCGCAGGTTGTAGGCGATCGAGTAGCCGCGGCCATCGGTGAATTTCGGGAAGTCGACAGCGATCAGCGGGAACTGGTCGAGCAGGCCTTTCAGCGTTTCCGGACGTTCGTCGGAGGCGATCCAGACGGCGATCTCGCCGGCGGCGGTGCGCGCCGCCAGCACCTCGCGCTGCACCAGCCACAGGCTCAGTGGCACGATGAATTTGCCAGCAGGGACGCTGACCGTGGCCGGATCGTGCACCGGTGCGCCGTCCACCGGTTCGGCCAGGCGCAGCACCTGCCAGTCGTCTTCGACCACTTCACGGCCCTTGATAATCAAATGCTTAGACATATTCATCCTCTCCTACCAGGCGGCCGCCTTTTTCAGCGATCGGGGTGGCATACACAAATTCCTTGAACGGCGCCACGCCCAGGCGCTGCGCACAGTCGGCAAACGATTCATCTTCAAAGCGCTCGCGCAGATAGACTTTCAGCAGGCGATCGATCACTTCCGGCATTTGCAGCGCGGAGAACGACGGGCCGATGATCTTGCCGATGGCGGCGTTGTTGCCCTGCGCGCCGCCGATCGACACCTGATACCATTCGCTGCCGTCCTTATCCACCCCCAGCACGCCGATGCTGCCGACGTGATGGTGGCCGCAGGCGTTGATGCAGCCGGAGATATTCAGTTCGATCTCGCCGATGTCGTGCTGGAAGTCGAGGTTCTCGAAGCGCTCCGAAATGGCGGCGGCGATCGGCAGCGACTTGGCGTTGGCCAGCGAGCAGAAGTCGCCGCCCGGGCAGCAGATCATGTCAGTCAGCAGGCCGATATTCGGCGTCGCCAGGCCGTGCGCCTTGGCTTCCTGCCACAGCGCGAACAACTGCGACTGCTCAACGTCGGCCAGCACCACGTTCTGTTCGTGGGTGACGCGCAGTTCGCCAAAGCTGTAGCGGTCCGCCAGGTCGGCCATGAAGTCCATCTGCTCGGCGGTGGCGTCGCCTGGCGGCACGCCGGTCTTCTTCAGCGACAGCACCACGGTGGCGTAGCCCGGCTGCTTGTGCGGCTTGACGTTGCGGTTGACCCAGTTGGCGAAGGCCTTGTTGCCGGCCTGCGCGGCGACGACGTCGCTGTCGTTCAGCTGCTTGTAGGCCGGCGGCTGGAAGTAGTCGATCACGCGCTGCATCTCTTCCACGGTCAGCGTTTCCGGACCGTCTTTGAGGTCGGCCCATTCGGCTTCCACCTGGCGCGAGAATTCTTCCACGCCGATGGCTTTCAGCAGGATCTTGATGCGGGCTTTGTACTTGTTGTCGCGGCGGCCGTACTGGTTATATACGCGCATCACCGCTTCGGTGTAGGTCAGCAGGTGCTGCCATGGCAGGAAGTCGCGGATCACGCTGCCGATGATCGGCGTGCGGCCCATGCCGCCGCCGGCCATGAATTTGAAGCCGATCTCGCCGGCCTCGTTGCGCACCACGGTCAGGCCGATGTCGTGGATGGCGATCGCGGCGCGGTCTTCGACGGCGCCGTTGATCGCGACCTTGAATTTGCGCGGCAGGGCGATGAATTCCGGGTGGAAGGTCGACCACTGGCGCAGCACTTCGGCGTACGGACGCGGATCGATGATCTCGTCAGCGGCTACGCCGGCGTACGGATCGGAGGTGGTGTTGCGGATGCAGTTGCCCGAGGTCTGGATGGCGTGCATCTCCACCGAGGCCAGGTCGGTCAGGATATCCGGGGTCTGTTCCAGCTCGACCCAGTTAAACTGGATGTTCTGGCGGGTGGTGAAGTGACCATAGCCGCGGTCGTACTTGCGGGCGATGTGGGCAAACATGCGCATCTGCTTCGATGCCAGCAGGCCGTAGGGCACGGCGATCCGCAGCATGTAGGCGTGGCGTTGCATGTACAGGCCGTTTTGCAGGCGCAGGGGCACGAATTCTGCCTCGGTCAGCTCATCGGCCAGGCGACGGCGTACCTGGTCGCGGTACTGGGCGATGCGCTCGCGGACGATGAGATGGTCGTATTGATCGTATTGATACATGAATATTCTTCCTGGATAGTCGCTGATTCCCCAAACTAACGCTAATAGTAATAAACTTCGTCTTTATTCCATACGACTTAGTCTTTATTTGCTTATATAAGGATAGAGCATAAGCATGGACGCTAATAATTTTAAGATGGGCCAGGACCTGCAATGAACCTTCATCAATTGCGCTTTGTGCGCGAAGCGGTACGCCAGAACTACAATTTGACCGATGCCGCCAAGGCGCTGTTCACCTCGCAGCCGGGGGTGTCGAAAGCGATCATCGAGCTGGAAGAGGAGTTGGGGGTCGACATCTTTACCCGGCATGGCAAGCGCATCCGCGGCCTCACCGAGCCCGGCCGGCTGGTGTTGCAGTCGGTGGAACTGATCATGCAGGAAATTGACAGCCTCAAGCGCATCGGCAAGGAATACGCGGCGCAGGACAGCGGCAGCTTCACCATCGCCACCACCCACACCCAGGCGCGCTATACGCTGCCGAAGGTGGTGCAGGCTTTTATGGTGAAGTTCCCCAAGGTGCGCTTGTCTTTGTTGCAAGGAAATCCACAGCAGATCGCCGAGATGGTGCAGCGCGACCAGGCCGACCTCTGCATCGCCACCGAATCGATCGCCGGCGTGACCGGGCTGGTGACCTTGCCATGCTATCAATGGGAGCACGTGGTGGTGGTGGCGCCCGACCATCCGCTGCTGCGCACCAGGCAGCCGACGCTGGAAGAGATCGCGGCTTTCCCGATCATCACGTATGATGGCGCCTTTGCCGGCCGCAGCAAGATCGACCACGCGTTTGCCCTGCGCGGCCTGAAGCTCGACGTGCTGCTGGAGGCCATCGACGCCGACGTCATCAAGACTTATGTGGAGTTGGGCATGGGGATTGGTATCATAGCGGGCATGGCGTTTGACGCCGAGCGCGACAAGAACCTGCGCGCCATCCCGGTCGGCCACCTGTTCGGCATGAACGTGTCGCGGGTGGCGGTCAAGCAGGGCGCTTACCTGCGCAGCTATATTTACACCTTTATTGAACTGCTGGCCCCCACGCTCAACCGCAAGTTGATCGAACAGGCCATGAGCGGTGAAAAAGAGAACTACGAACTATAAAGAAAGCATCAACATGATTACCAACCAGTTGACACAATATTACGCCGTCAACGCGGACAACTACGATCAGGTCTACGCTCAGGAAGAGCGCTTTGATGACCTGGATGATCTGCAAGAGATGGTGGCCGAGCTGTTTACCGGCCACAAGGTGCTGGAACTGGCCTGCGGCACCGCGTACTGGACCGACCTGATCGCGGAAACCGCCGAGTCGGTCTACGCCACCGATATTTCGCAGGAAATGCTGGACCTGGCGGAAACCCGCGGCCTGGACGAGGACGTCGTCACTTTCGGCCAGATGGACGCCTTTAATCTTCCGGATGGGCTGGAAGGTCAGTACACCGCCGTGTTCGCCGCCGGCCTGTGGGCCCATTTGCCGCGCGAAAACTACGAGCAGTTCCTGAAGATGCTGCGCGCCAAGCTGGGCAAGGACGTGCTGCTGGTGCTGCTGGACGAATCGTATGTCGACGGCAATTCGATGGTGATCGCCCGCACCGATGCGGAAGGCAACACCTACCAGATCCTGACCGCCGACGACGGCCAGCGCTACGAGATCCTGAAGAACTACCTGACCGACAGCACGCTGCGCAAACGCTTCACCAACCATGCGAAGCAATTTCGCATTGAGCGCCTGCAATACTACTATTTGCTCAGTTGCCGCCTGAAATGATCCGGAAGCCGCCTTGCGCGGCTTTTTTTTCGTCTACTGATGTTGAATTACAACAAATTAGCGTTGTCATATTGTTGAAGTAATAGACAGGCATGATTGCCGCCGTGGATTCAACAGCGCAGTCTTTTTTCTTCAACCTTAAGTAGAGAACATCAAGTGAAAAAACTTACTCTGGCAGCAATGATCATCGGCGGCTTCGCAGCGCAGGCCCAAGCTCAATCGAACGTGACGATCTACGGCCTGGTGGACGCCGGTATCGTGAGCGAGCGCGGTGGCGCAGCTGGCAACGTGACCAAAGTTACCAGCGGCATCGGCGGCCAGTCCCGTCTGGGCTTCCGCGGTACCGAGGACCTAGGCAACGGCCTGTCGGCCATCTTCCAACTGGAAACCGGCTTCAAAGCCGATGACGGCACGCTGGACAGCACCAACACCATCTTCAACCGTCAAGCCTTCGTTGGCCTGAAAAGCAAGGAAGCCGGCCAGCTGACCATCGGTCGCCAGTACACCCCGCTGTACCTGGCGCAAAGCCAGGTCGCCGACCCGTTCGGCGCGGGCTATGCCGGCACCATCAAGAACCTGTTCCCATCGGCCGGCGCCAACACCCGCGTCAGCAACGCGCTGGTGTACTCGACCCCAACCACCGGCGGCTTCAGCGCCGACGCCCTGTACTCGCTGGGCGAGCAACAAGGCAGCGCCACCGCCGGCCGTCAGTTCGGCCTGGGCCTGAACTACGCCCAGGGTCCGCTGAACGCGCGCCTGGTGTACAACAACAAGAACAACGATACCGCCGCCACCCTGACCACCGCCGCCAAGCAGCAGGACACCGGCCGCAACACGATGTTCGCCGCCAACTACGACTTCCAGGTGGTGAAGGCCTTCTTCGCCTACGGCGCCGACAAAGGCGTCAACAGCGCGGTGCTGCCTAACAGCGCCAATCCGTACAACTACACCGTGGCGCCGAAGAACAGCACCGACAGCAACGAAGTGCTGGTCGGCGCGCAGGTTCCAGTGGGTTCGGGCAGCATCATGGCATCGTACATCCGCAAGAACGACAAGACCGCGTTCAACCAGGACGCCGATCAATGGGCGCTGGGCTACCTGTACAATCTGTCGAAACGTACCGGTGCCTACATCGCCTACGCCAAGATCAAGAACAAGAACGGCGCCGGCTACACCGTGGGTAACAACAACGAAGCGGGTAGCGGCGACAAAGCCTTCAACCTGGGCATCCGTCACGCCTTCTAAGCCGGTTCGGGCGGCAGCGGCAAGCGGATCATGATCCGGGTGCCGCCGTCGCTGGCGATGGCGATATCGCCATGCAGTGCCCAGACGCGTTCGCGCATCCCGATCAGGCCGAAAGACGTGGCCTTGTCCATGTCCTGTTCGGCGATGCCGCGGCCGTCGTCATGAATCATCACATGCAGCGTCCCATCGTTGCGATACAGTGACAGCAGCACCTCGCTGGCCTCGGCATGGCGGGCGATATTGGTCAGCGCTTCCTGCACGATGCGGAAGATGGCTGTGCTGTAGTCGTCATCGAGTATCAAATCCTCTTCCGACGCGTCCAGCATGCAGGCGATGTTGTTGCGCTCGACGAATTCCTGGCGCAGGCTTTCCAGCGCAAAATACAATCCACCCTCATCGAGCGCGCGTGGCCGCAAATTGCCGGCGATGCGGCGCAGCGACGCGATCGCCGACATCAGCAACTCATCCATGCCGGCCTGGAGTTTGCGGGCGGCCGGATTGTGGCCGCTGTGCTTTTGCAGCAGCGCCAGGTCGCCGCGCAGCGTCGCCAGCAACTGGCCGAGATCGTCATGCAGTTCGCGCGCGATGTGCTTGCGCTCTTCTTCACGGATGGTCTGGAGCGCGGCCGACAGTTCGCGCAGCTGCGAATAGGATTGTTCCAGCTGCTGCTGCACCTGGCCGCGCGCGGCCTGCAGCGGCGTTTCGGCGGTCTGGCCAAGGCGCCAGCTCAGGCGCGCGCCGAGGGCCAGCGCGGACAGGATCAACAGGGACTTGGCGGCTCGGTGCATGGATGACTCCCTGCGGCCACAGGACCGCGTGGAGTCACGCTAAAGCATAAACCGAAGAGGGGACTTGATTTACATCTGTTTGAACAGATGCAGGAAGCTGCGGCTGACTTCCAGCTTGTCGGACCGGCCCTTGATCATCACCAGGTGACGGCCGCGGATGTCGCGCGTGACGCCTTCGATGGCGTTGACGTTGACCAGCGTGGCGCGGTGGATCTGCCAGAACAGCGCCGGGTCGAGCTCGTCGGCCAGGTCGCGCACCGGTTTGCGGATCAGCGCTTCGTACTTCTCGGTCTGCACGCAGGTGTATTTTTCGTCCGAGCGGAAGAACAGGATTTCCTCGACCGGGATCATGCGCAAGTCCTGGCCGATGCTGGCCTGGATCCATTGCAGGTGGGCCGGTTTCGGTGCGGCGATCTTCTCGGTCAGCTGGGCCAGCATGGCGGTGACGCTGGCGTTGATGTCGGCGCCGGCCACCGCGCCGCTCGCCGCCTGTTTGCTCAGGCGGCCCTTGAGGCGGTCGACCGTCACCTGCAGGCGTTCCGGCTCAGGCGGTTTCAGCACGTAATCGATGGCGCCGCGCTCGAAGGCTTCCACGGCGTAGGCGTCGTAGGCGGTGACGAAGACGATGTTGCTCTTGTTGCCGATCACGGCCGCCGCTTCCATGCCGGTCTTGCCCGGCATGCGGATGTCGAGGAAGGTGAAGTCCGGCTTGAGCTGGTCGACCAGTTCGATCGCCTCGTCGCCGTTCTTGGCTTCGCCGATAATATCGAGCTCCGGCCAGACCTGGCCCAGGCGCATGCGCAACTGGTCGCGCATTAAACGTTCGTCATCTGCAATAATTGCTGTAGGCATGGTGCGGGTATGGGTGGTTAGTTAAATTATTATTCAACGAATTGCGTTAATAAGCAATCATGCTGTTTTTTTAGCCAACTGATAAGGCACTTCGATGGTAACGATCACACCGCTGGGGCTGTTGGCGGCGATCAGCAGCTGGCCTTGCTCGCCGTGCAGCAGTTTCAGGCGTTCGCGGATATTCGACAGGCCGAGGCCGGTGCCGTCGCTGGGCTTGGCGCCGAAGCCGAGACCGTCGTCGGCGACGATCACGCGCAGCTTGTTGTGGGCGACATCGGCGCGGACCTTCAGCGTGCCGCCTTCCGGCTTGCCTTCGAGGCCGTGCTTGATGGCGTTTTCCACCATCGACTGCAACATCATCGGCGGGAAGGCAGCGGTGCGCAGGCCGTCGGGGATGTCGAAGTCGACCGTCAAACGCTCTTCCATGCGCATTTTCAGCAGATTGAGGTAAGCCTCGACCATGTCGGCTTCGCGGCCCAGGTTGGTAATCAGCGCGCTGTCGCGGATCTGCGGCAGCACCGCGCGCAGGTATTTGATCAGGCTACGCTGCATGGCCGAGGCGCGCGGCGGATCGGTCTCGATCAGGTACTCGACCGAGGCTAGCGTATTAAACAGGAAGTGCGGCTCGACCTGGGCCTGCATCATTTGCATCTTCGCCTCGCTCAGCTGGCGCTGCATGGATTCGCGCTCGGCGGCGGCGTTGGCCGACTGGCTTTCCTGCTCGGCGCGCTTTTTGCTGCCCATCAGCGCCTTGGTACCGAACAGGGCCAGCACCAGCAAGGTAATAAAGCTCTTGAACCAGGTGGAGGCCTGACCGTGGTAGCGCGCCACTTTTTGCTCGGCGGCGTCGTCCACGGCTTCTTCAATCGCGTTGGACAATTCCTCGCCGATTTGCGGCGGCAGGTCGATGTGGACTTCTTCGCCCGGCAGCGACGGCAGGGCGGGGACGGAGGCGGCGCCGTTCTTGCCGCCTTTCGATGGTTTGGCCGGGGTAGCTGGCGCGGCTGGTGTTTCGGGCGTCTCTGCCGTCTCAGGCGTGGCTGGCGCGGCTGGCGTTTCCGGGGTTTCTGCCGCTTCCGGTGCGGCGGCCGGCGTATGTTCGCTGCTGTCGTCGGTATTCTTGTTGCGGATCTTGCCGCGGGGGTTGAAGTGAATGCCGTTGTCGTCGATCAGGATATTGGTATCGCTGCCTTTGCGTTTGGTGCTGCGGGCATGTTCTTCCTCCTGAATCGGGTTCGACGAAAACAGTTCATCCTGCAGAATCGAGCCGGCAATCAGCATCAGGATGGCAAACACCAGGAACTTCCACCACGACAGCTGGGTGACCCAGGTCGCGGTGGCGTCGAAGCCGCGGTGCAGCCAGGTGCCGGCGGTCTTCAGGGTGTCTTGCACTTTAGGCGTAGGAAACATGAACGGCTTTCACTCTTAACATGATGCAAGTGTAACCAGCCGTGCCCAGACGCGCCATGCGATTGCGACAGTCTGCAAAAAATGGCGACTGGACGGTATATGCAGAGCAGGCACTTGCCAAAGTGAATCCGGCTTGCTATAGTTCTCCTCCTCGCAAAACGGCGCATGTAAATGCAGCGTGTAGCGAGAAAAGAAGAGAAGAAGTAGAGCTTGACGAAATATTCGAAACGCTTCATAATCTTGCCTCTTCGCTGACAAACAAAACGCTTTGTCAGCATGCAGTACAGAATGATCTTTAAAAATTTACAGTCGATAAATGTGGGCGTTTGATGCTGCAACAAAAAGCATTAAATGCTCAACAAAGAAATATTCAGTAGAAATACTG